>CP068450.1:0-1340442 GCA_023518375.1 Candidatus Hepatincola sp. Av | reverse complement strand
ATTTTTGTAAGTTGATGTCTCTAAAATTTAGTTTTTTATTAAAATTATATTGCAGCTAATAGCTACCCTATTCTTAGGGTGGGAATATCCCTGCTAATTTTTGAATATTGGCATTTACTGTTAAATAGGCTTCGCTTCTTCCAACTTCACCACAAGCATATTTTTTAAAATCTGCAGGGTATTGAAAAATATTAGGGTTGGAATAATACAAAATAATATTATCGGCATAAGACATGATTGTGCCATAAAGAGATCTACGCAACTTTGCAGAATAAAGGCAATGCCCATGATTATTACCTGGTGTATTATCAAAACCTCCAGTGTTTGCTAGCCCTGTGGGGTGCCGGCAACCCATTAAATGCCCAAACTCGTGGGCTAATACAGTTTCATCAAATACATAGGTTTGTTTATCTTTCATACTTGGACTTCTCCCTATAACTACTGTATTATCCCTACTTGCTGTGGTGCCTATAATAGCAGAATCACCTTCAATAACCCTACCATAAGCACTTGTTAGTGCTACTTGCAACACTAACACTGTGGCATTGTAATCTTCTTTTAATTCTAATAAATCATTAGGTAATTCATCAAATATAGTCCTATTCCTAACTTTTTCTGTATCTAGCGTACATTCTGCTAACTGTGTTAATTGTTCTGAATTCAAAGTGGAATTAGGCATTCCATACCTTTCTTGTAACTCTTCTATTTCTACGTTTCCTGCTAAGGTCACTGATACATTATAGGTTGTTACATTTTTGCTAAGAATATCTTGGGTTATAGCACATAGACCTTGGTTATCGGCTTTCAATTGCTCAAGGTTATGATAGGAATATTTTAATACCTCTGAGCTATAACAAAATAGCACTTTAATATCTAAATCTGGTGGCATGATGTGCTCATATATTAATTCAATAATTGTAAAAAAAAATTATAGCTACCTCCTGTAGAGTAATTCTTAAACCTATATAAAATCATTAACTAAAAGATTCCTGCTAGTTTTGGAATATTGGCATTTACAGTTTTATAGGCTTCACTTTTTCCCACTTCACCACAAGCATCATTTTCATGAGGGTGTGGATAAGCAAATAAATTAGGATTAGAATAATATAAAACAGGTGGATAAGCATACGACATTAGTGTGCCACTTTCAACTTTATTAGTGGCAGAGTTTATAAAACAATGCCCATGATTATTACCAGTTGCAGCATTATCAAACCCTGACCTTTTAGCACCATAAGGGTGCCGACAACCCATTAAATGCCCAAACTCATGAGCCAACAGCCAAAATATAGTATTAACAGTTGGATTAGCCGAAACTGTTCTTCCTATTGCAATAAAAGCTTCATTAGAATTAATAATATCAATTTTACCAGAGGTAGCTGTTATCCTAGCATTTGTTGTGTTTTGACATAATACCAACTGTAAAACTACTACTGTAGCCTTATAGTAATTTTTAAGGATTAGGAGTTGCTTAAGTAAACTACCATACATAGGTACAATATAACTAGCATTTGTTGCCAGACCTATTACAAGTTGACGCATTTGCATATGTGTTAAACAATGACGCATGATTCCATTTATCTTCTGGAGGTTTTTAACCTCATGGTTACCCACATTAAGAACCCTAATCTTATATATTCCTCTATTTATATTTTGCCCTAAAATACCGGTGGTGGCATCGCATATAACTTTATTATCTGTTTTTAGTTCGTTTAAATTAGAGTAGGTTTTTTGTAATACTTGCGGACTATAACAAAATAACACTTTTATTTCTAAATCTATTGCCATATAAGACCTCATTAGATAAAGTTAAAAATAAAGATGAAGATGAAGAGATATAAAAAAAACTAAAATTTCTTATAGAAAATAACTTTAGATTAATTAGCTTAAAGAAACTTAAACTATTTATAGACAATGTAATATTACTATTTTACCTAATTTTTTAGGGATTACATTGTAATATTGAAGTATTATATACTATATTTACACTTTTGTAAAGTGGTAATTTACAAAAGTGTAAATATTTTTTGGAGTTTTTACCTTTAATTTTATTTTGTTTATTTAGTTTTCTGTGATTTTAGCAAGAACTTTGGTAAAGTCGTTTGGCATAAACATTACAATTTTTTGGGAAGAGTTAGTAGAAATATCCCGAATGGTTTGTAAAGTTCTTAATTGCATGGCAGCTGGGTGTTTAGATAAGGCTTCGGCCGCATCTTGTAAATTTTTAGAGGCTTGCAATTCACCATCGGAAGAAATAATCATAGCTCTTCGTTCCCGTTCGGCTTCAGCTTGTTTTGCCATAGCTCTTTTTAATTCTTGGGGAATTTCAATTTCTTGAATTTTAATATTTTCTACAAATACGCCCCAATTAGCTGTTTCAGCATCTATAATTTCTTTAATCTTTATACCAATTTTTTCCCGTTCAGCTAAAACCACATCTAATTCTTGGTTCCCTACCACATCTCGTAATGCAGCTTGAGTAAATTGAGACACAGCAAAATTAATGTTTTGCACCTTAATTAAGGCTACTTCTGCATTAGATATTCTAAAATACACAACCGCACTAGCCATAATAGAGATATTATCTTTAGTGATGATTTCTTGCTTTTGGACATCTACAGTTTTTAAACGCATATCAATTTTTTGTAGGTCTTGAATACCAAAGGGAATAATCCAATTTAAACCAGCTTTTTTTAAACCTGTATATTTTCCTAAGGTAAATATTACCCCTTCTTCAAATTGGTAAATTATCCGTAAACCTAAAATAGCAATTAATAAACAAACTACTACTAATCCTATAAGTATAAACATTCTTCCCTCTTAAGTATTTTAACTACTAATACTAGAGTAATATATTTTTTTGAAAGCACCTACTTTAATTTTAAAATATAAAATATCTTGTTAATAAGTTAATTTACGTGAAATTCTTCTTTATTCTTAAAATTTTCTTCATAAAACAATTTATTTTTGATTTATTAATTTGACCTTACACTTGCTTTAAGAATTCTAATGCTAAGAAAATCTTTCTTTTTTTTATAGCCTGTGAATTGTAATACTTATATTAATTTACAACTTTAATTACAAATACTAAGGTTTTTATTCACTATCTTACTCTTTATTCCTAAACATTGGAATAATGAATGAAATACATAGTCTTGGCTTATATCGTTATTCTTATTACTTTTTATCTTCTCCCATGAAGATCCCATTAAGCTTACCATTGAATCAGATGCCCATATAAACTGTGCCACATTCTTTTGCTCCTTCGGTGCTATCTCGTACTTTGCTCCATGATAATATACTCCCCCCTCTCCTAAACTCTCTCCATGATCTGAGACGTAATATAAAAATGTCCTTTGCTTCCTATATCTCTCTATTATCTTAGATAATATATAATCCGTATATAATATCGTATTATCATAGGAATCTAGGTTGTTATCTATCCCTTTAAATACCCTAAAACTACTAGGATAACGGGTATTATAAGGCATATGTGAGCCTATTAAATAAACTACAATTAATTTATGAGGATTATTCTTATTGGTAGCAATATCTTGTAAAAAAGGTAAAAGATAAGCATCATACAAATAAGATCCTGTAGGAACTTCCTTGCGAATTTTATTATTAAGAATTTTTGTTTGCACATCTTTAAAAGGAAAATACATGTAATTAAAATCATTATAAATACTTTGAGTGCTTAAAAAATAACTAGCAAATCCTAAAGTATTAAAAACAGATACCAAATTACTTTCCTGTAAATTTATTTTGAACTCTTCCCTACTTTTATAAGATAATAAACAATTAATCGCACCTACCGAGTAAGTATTACATGAAGAAACATTAGGATAAGTTACTAAATTTTTTACTTTTTCTAAGTTTGGATTAGTATCTCTGGTATAACCATTTAAAGATTGATGGTCGGCTCTTGCACTTTCTCCTATTACTAAAATTATATTCAGGCTAGTATTAGCTAAACTTGTTGGCAACTTAAAGGGGTATTCTTCAGCAATATTTTTTGTGTTATTATATTTAAAAATATAAATACCTTTAGCATATTGCAAAATAGCCGCTACATAGTTTAAAGGCATATAAAAACTTAAAGAAGACTTTGTAGTATATTTTGCATATTGAAAATGTTGGTGGAGCAACATATTATTAACGTATAACTTATAGTTTAAACCTCCTACTAATATTAAAAATCCAAAAACAATAGCTAATGTTTTGCTAAAGTGCTTAAAAAAACTAGTAAATCTTAGATAAGGTTGGATTCTTATTACATATATGAAAACAAAACTTGGTATAACTGTAAATAGTAATAGGTATACAAAAAAAGAAATAGAAAGAACATTCCTAATTTCAGCTTGGTTAGTTTTAAGGATTGTATCTATTAGCATTTCATCTATAAAAATCTTATAAGTAAATACATAATAGGCAAAAACTGAAGATAAAATTATAAAAGTTAGTATGAAAAACTTTAATAAGACTCTAGAAAAAGATACAATGCCTAAAAATAATATCAGCACAGCTAAAGCTAAACAGACCTCCGCTAAAGTAACAGTTATAGCTTTAAAATAAACCATGTGATGGCTATGATTTAATTGTACTTTAATTATAAAATTAGGAATATTATATAGAAATACTAAAAATATACTACTGATAACAATATAGTTAGTAGCACTTATTTGATGTAATTTTAGTTTTTGTTTAAACATTGTAATAGGTTAAGTAGATTTTACATCATAAAGTTATGAACTTAGCTGGCCGGTAAACTAAGGCTTATGATATTAGGCATTAAACCTTAGAAATCTTTATAATTTTAATTATAAAGATTTACTACATATTAGATATATACTAGTTCTTGATACAAGTCAAACATGAATATTATGCCTGTGGCACCTTAATTTGCAAAAATTAAGCTAAAACATATTATTAAAAAATCTTTCTTTTTTAGCTTGTTAGTTATAAAAATATTAATTTACAATTTTAATTACAAATACTAAGGTTTTTATTCACTATCTTACTCTTTATTCCTAAACATTGGAATAATGAATGAAATACATAGTCTTGGCTTATATCGTTATTCTTATTACTTTTTATCTTCTCCCATGAAGATCCCATTAAGCTTACCATTGAATCAGATGCCCATATAAACTGTGCCACATTCTTTTGCTCCTTCGGCGCTATCTCGTACCTCGCTCCATGATAATATACTCCTCCCTCTCCTAAACTCTCTCCATGATCTGATACATAATATAAAAATGTCCTTTGCTTCCTATATCTCTCTATTATCTTAGATAATATATAATCCGTATACAATATCGTATTATCGTAGGAATTAATTAAAGCCTTATTATATACATTACGGGTTAGATTATCTGGCTTAAACTTCTTAAATGCCTTAGGATAACGGATATTATATGCTAAATGTGAACCAACTAAATATAGCACTATTAATTTATTGCCAGTTTTCTGCTTTTGGATTTTATCTATTTCTTTTAGAAGGATCTCATCATAAACTTCACTGTTTGATGCAATATTCACTCGTAGTTTATTAATAAATTTTACCGTATTAGCATCTTTTGATGCTAAATAAAAGTAATTATAACGAGAGTCGTACATAGTTTGGGTAGAAAGAAAATAAGTTTTAAAGCCTAAAGAGTTAAAGGCAGAAATCATATTATTTTCTGGTAAGGGTAACACCAAATTATTATGCCCCCGCCGGCTTAGAATACAGGTTACGCTGACTCTGCTAAGTGTGCCACAAGAATATACATTAGGGTAAGTTACTAAATTTTTTACTTTTTTTAGATTCGGGTTAGTATCTCTGGTATAACCATTTAAAGATTGATGGTCAGCTCTTGCACTTTCTCCTATTACTAAAACTATAGTAATGTTATCTTTTTTTATACTTTTATTTGAAAAGCTAAAAGGATACTTTTTACTAATATCTATATTATGTAAATCTTTAGTTGAGCCAGATAAACGAAAAATATACATATAAGTTGCAGCTATGTAATTTACAGGAGTATATAAACTTAAAGCATTTTTTAAAACATACTTACCATGTAATAAGGCTGGTTGCAAAATATAAGAAAATATTAACATTATACATAATATTAAGCTAACCTTACATACACTGAAGAAATTTTGTTTACGTTCAAGTATAGGTAACCATGTTATTCTAGTAATTCTTATTTTATAAACAAAAATATATATAGGAAGTATGGCTAAACAAATAAAAAATATTATTAATTTTAAAGAAATAACCGCTGAAACCTCTTCTATATTAGCCTCAAGGATAGTTCCTAAAAGAACCTCTTCTATAGCAATATGATAGTTAATAGTGTAATAGGTAATAATAGTAGAAATAATTATTAAAACAAAAACCCAAAATTTTAAAAGTATTCTGGAAAAAGAAAACAAAAATAAAAAAGTAGCCACTGCTACATATAATACTAAAAATTCTGCCACAATATAGCCTATGCTATATAATAAAGGAATATGGCTAACCGAATTAATTTGTATTTTTAAAGGGATATTAAAAAAATTATAAACAACAGCAATATAGAAAGCAGTTAGCAATACATAATTACTTGTTTTTATCTTAATCTTGCCTTTTACCATTTTTGCTGCTTACTTATGAAAGTATATCAATCTTTTTTATAACCTACATATCATACTGTAGGTATTACTATTTTTCTAGTAAAAAAATTACACTATTTAAGAATTCTGAAAAACTTCTTATCTTAGAAAAAGAATTATTGATGATTGAATTATTTTAATAAAGTTAAGCACCTTGTGTATTAGCTTAGGCTATAGTATACTTTCTAGTGAAACTTTTACAATTAATTCAAATTATTATAGGCTCTTTTGTTTAACTTAGCTAAATATCCAACTCCAATCGCAGGGCTAACCTTAGGAATGCTTGGCATTTCTGCTTATTGGCAAATTGTTTTTCATAATAATTATATTACTCATATTATAACCTTAACCAGCTCCATTGTTGCTACATTATTAGTATTCCCCTTAATCCTTAGGTTATTTATTCACCCAAAAACTTTAGTTGCTGATTTGCAGCACCCAACTACTGGTAGCGTTATTCCAACACTAACTATGACCTTAATGATGCTAAGTAATTTATTAGGCTTAAATTATTATATAAGTGTTATTTTATGGTTAGTTGCCATTATAATACATATAATTTTTCTTATTTGTTTTACTTACTATAATGTTAAGGAATTTAACTTTAGTAACCTTATACCTAGTTGGTATGTTCCACCTATTGGTATTGTAGTTGCTTGTTTAACAGTACCTAGTGCTAATTTTTTAGCTTTAGCCCATTTTATACTTTGGTTTGGTTTAATAGCATATTTTATTATGCTACCTGTAATGTTATATCGCCTAAGTCTAGGAGAATTAATTGAAGATGCTACCAAACCAACCCTAGCTATTTTAGCAGCTCCTGCTAGCCTAACTTTAGCAGGTTACTTAACTATTAGCGTTCACGTGAATCCGTTATTGGTTATAGCTTTATTTGGTATTGCTGTTACTATGACTATAGGAGTATATTTAATGTTATTACATTTACTAAAATTACCCTTTAGCCCAGCTTATTCAGCATTTACTTTCCCTACAGCAATTTCTGCTACGGCTTCTTTAAAATTTAGTTTTTGGGCTAAAAGTATTCCAATGTTTCATATATATTTTATACACTTATATACATTTTCTTTGTTAGAAGGTATAGCCTCTACCTTAATTATTCTCTATGTTTTACAACACTACTTACGTTTTATTGCAAAAAACTATTTCTATAAATAATAGAACTAAAATATTATAGGTTACACTTATAAAAGTAATAAAAAATAATTACCTAGATAGCTCGTTACAGCATAACTTAAAGTTACTAAAAGGTTATCATCAAAGAAGAGTTTTTTGGCAAAAAGCTCACACAATCCAGAAATAAATAATGCTACAAAAGCTATTAAATAATTTTCAAAATTAATATTACCTGTTGCAAAAAATTTATAATAGCCAACTATAATAATGATTCCAATAATTATATAGGCTATAAAACCTTCTAAAGTTTTATTGAGGGATTTAATTTTAATTTTACCAAACTTACCAACTAAAGCTGCTGTTGTATCAGAATAAATTAAAATTAACATACTTAAAATAGCAATATCTTTAGGAAAAATAGCAATTACCATAACTACTGCCATCATAAAATAGGTAGCACCACATAGTTTTTGGCAATTCTGTTCTTCTATTCTTAGAAAAATATTAATGAAAGATAATTTTGGTAAAGAAAAACCTTTACGCCGTAGTAGATCCCAAAATAATACTACATGAAAAATTGTTACTACAATTACCATAGTAACGCTTTTATCTACAAAATAGTAAATTAAGGGATAAACTGTAGAAGATAAATGAATAAGTTTTCGCTGTAATTCTTCTTTAAATTTCACAAGACCTCTTGCCTTAGTGCTACAATATGGTGGGTTTGGTAGGACTTGAACCTACGACCAGACCGTTATGAGCGGCCTGCTCTAACCAACTGAGCTACAAACCCATTGCTGAAAAATTATAAAATCTTTTTCTAAAAAACACAATGTATAATTTTAAGTATCTAAAAAACTTTTTAACCTTTTTGAGCGGCTAGGGTGCTTTAACTTTCTTAAAGCCTTAGCTTCAATTTGCCGAATTCTTTCTCTAGTTACTGTAAACTGCTTGCCTACTTCTTCTAAGGTATTATCGGAATTAGTACCTAAACCAAAACGCATACGTAACACCCTTTCTTCCCTTGGGGTTAATGTACTTAGAATCTGGTTAATAGAACGTTTGAGGTCAGTATGAATTGCTAGATCTAAAGGTTGCATAATTTTTTTATCTTCTAAAAAATCACCTAAGAAACTATCGTCATCACTAATTGGAGTTTCCAAACTTATAGGCTCTTTAGCTATACGTAATACTTTTCTAACTTTTTCTAAAGATAAGTTTAATTTTTCTGCAATTTCTTCAGGAATAGGTTCTTTACCATGTTCTTGAAAAAAAGCTGCAGATATTTTAACCACTTTATTAATGGTTTCTATCATATGCACAGGAATTCTAATAGTTCTACTTTGGTCGGCAATGGCTCGGGTAATAGCTTGGCGGATCCACCAAGTAGCGTAGGTAGAAAATTTATGCCCTCGTTTATAGTCAAACTTATGAACAGCTCGCATTAAACCTATATTACCTTCTTGAATTAAATCTGAACGTTGCAAACCACGATTAAAATACTTATTAGCAATAGATATTACTAAACGTAAATTACCTTCTATCATTTCCTGTTTAGCTTTATTTTTATGAAATTCACCTTTTTCTATTATATTAACAATATTGCTAAATTCATTTCTAGTAATACCTAAATTGTTAAGAATACTACGTAATTCTATTAAGTATTTATTTAAAAATTCACCGTAATTTTGGATAATAATAGGGTACTTGTGGCTTTTTGTTTTAATATTTTTATAATCACCTTTGTGTAAAATAGCATTAGTAATTTCTATAGCCTCAATTCTTTTTATACCGTTATCTTCTAAAATACGTAAAATTTTATTATAGTTTAACTTAATTTTTTGCTCTATTTTATTAGTAGCATTAATAATATTGTTAATACTTTGGCTATTTAAAGAAATAGAATTTAATAATTTAATCCTGTCAGCTGTAAGTTGCTTAATCGTTTCCTTATTATTCGTTTTCTTTAAATATTGTTCTTTTTCTAATAAGATTCTTATTGTGTTATCAAAAATAGGTCTGATGCGATCTTCAACCACGGCTAAGGGAACGCCTGGAATTTCATCGTGTTCTATGTTTTCTTCATGCCTTAGAGAACTATCATGTTCGTCTTCAGAACGTTCTTCATCTAATTTTAATAGATGTTTTTCTTTATTCAATTCTTCGGCAATACTTTCTAAAGAGCCTAGTTTATCTATATTATTATCCCAGAACATTTGCCAATCTATAAGATTTCTAATATTAACTTTTTCGTGTTTGTATTCCTTATACCAATTTTCTAGGTATTGGAAAGTAATAGGGTTCATGTTAATACCTTCCATCACTAATGCTCTACCTGCTTCTATCCGTTTGGAAATAGCAATTTCACCTTCTTTAGTTAACCTTTTAGAGATTGAAGTTATATCTTTATAATATAACTTCACAGGATTATCTGTTTTAGGAAAAAGAATATCTTCTTTTTCTTCAGTTGAATTTGTAGTTTTTTCTTTATATTCAAAACTATCACTATCTGATAGTTCATTTTTAGCAGCTGGTGCAAGATCTATATCTTTTAAAATATTATGATTATTATTTTCAAAAGAAAAATTATCTAAACCTTTATGCATATTATCTAAAAAATTATTAGTGTTAGCTAGTTTATTATCTTGGCTAATAGCCTTACCTTTTTGCAATTCATTTTGCTTATTATTTTCAGGATTCTTTTTTGTTGTTTTTTTCATTCAATAACCTATATAAAGTAAAGTATTTTATTTCTATACACTTGTTAGTTGTTCAATTTGTTTACGAATTTCTTGTTGCTCTGCTAGCAATGCTTCCACTTGGCTATACATAGCATTTTTTGTGGTTTCATCGTTTACGTTTTTTAAATCTTGTGTTATTTGCAATAATTTATTGCGAATTTCTTTCAAAAAAAATTCAAAATTCTCCTTTTGTACTAACTTATATGTTTCAAAAAACTTGTTTAAAGCATCTTGAGGAGTTAAGATGTTATCCATTACAGGTTTTATTAAATTTAAGTTTAATAAGTATTCAATATCAGCTTGTAAACCTTGTTCTAGTTGTAAATCTTCACCTTGAGCAACTCTTTCAATTAAATATTCTCTTATTTTTTCTAAGGTAGCATTTGTAAAAATTAAATTACCTAATTCTTCTTCAATATCAGGTAAAATTATTGGAAATAAAAGTACACAACCTATTAAAATGCCATCTCTTATATAGTTAGCATTTACTTTATAATCTTCCTTTTTTATTACCTGCTTATTTATAGGTAGTCTTGCTTTTCCAACTTTGCCATACTGGTATAAATTTTCTTTAAAATAGCTATTAAATTGATAGCGTAAGTTACTGTCTGGAATAACTTTTATTCTATTTTGTAAATCTTGTAAAACGCTAGCTGATACCTCTGGCAAATTAATATTTTTATTTAAGGTTGCTTGTAACCACAAAACTTCTGAAATACCTTTAGCATTCTCTAATTGAGAATTAAAACCTTCTACTCCATGCTTTGCCAAGAAACTATCAGGATCTTCACCATTTGGCAAAAAAACAAATTGAGGATTAACGCCTATATTTAAAGTACTTAAATATAAATCTAATACTCTATCTGTTGCTTTTTGCCCTGCTGTATCACCATCTAAGCAAAAAATTGGAGCTTTATCGTATTTATTTAACAAAACTATATGTTCAGGGGTTATAGCTGTACCTAAACATGCAACCGCAGTATTATAACCATATTTGTATAAAGATACAACATCCATATAGCCTTCAACTACAATTAAGTTATTATTTTTTAGATTTACTAGAGATTGGCTCAACCCATAAATGTTAGCCCGTTTAGCAAAAATAGTACTTTCTTTAGAATTTAAATACTTAGGTTGTTCGTTTGCTAAACATCTACCACCAAAGGCAATAACCTTACCTTGAGTATTTCTAATTGGAAAAATAACTCTATTTTGAAAAAAACTATATAAAAAACCTTTTTCACTATAACCTTGTAAACCTATTTCTAACAAGTATTCATCATAAAATTTATGTTGTTGGCAAATTTCCCATAAAGAAGAATTATCTTTAGGTGAAAAACCTAAATTAAACTGTTTAATTAAGTCTAGGCTAATGCCACGATTATGCAAATATTCTAAAGCCATTTTACCATTTGCTGATAATAACTGTTTATGAAAATAATCTTGGGCTAAATTACAAATAGTGTATAAAGCATTAATTTTAGGATCTTGTTTTACAGAATAATTACTTGGTAAGGTAATGTTAGCCTTTTGAGCTAAAGCCTTTACTGCCTCTGGAAAAGATAATTTATATAATTCCACATAAAAATTAAAAATATTACCCTTAGCTTGGCAACCAAAACAGTAATAAAAACCTTTTTGAGGATTCACATAAAATGATGGCGTTTTTTCATGATGAAAAGGGCACAAACCTAAATATTCTCTGCCCTTTTTATTAAGAGGTACTTTTTCTTGGACTACATCAACAATAGATATAGCATTTTTAATTTGCTCTAAAACATCAGTCATTAAGTGTGTTAAGGTGCTCTTTTACTTGTAAAGATACTTTAGCCATATCTACCCTACCAACATATTTGTTTTTAATATAGTTAATTACTTTCCCCATATCTTTCATACTTTCTGGCTTCACATCAGCAATAGCTTGAGTGATAGCATTATTTACTTCTTCATTAGAAAGGGGTTTGGGCATAAATTCCATAATTACTTGAATTTCGGCTTCTTCTTTCTGGACAAGATCTTGCCGATTAGCTTTTTTATATTCTTGAATACTATCTTGAGCTTGCTTTATCATTTTATCCATTAAAACAATAATATCAGAATCTTGTAATTCTAAGGAACTTTCAGTACGTTTATTAATTTCTTGATCTTTAATTTTTGCCATAATCATACGTAAGATAGATAACCGCTCAGATGCCTTAGCTTTCATAGCTTGGTTAACCTCTTTTTGTAATGTATCTTTAAGCATTGATATTACCTCAAATATATTTTATAATGTTGAAAGACTTAAATTCTGCTTGAATGTTATTATACTTTAAAGTATGCAATTTAGCAATTGTATATAATAATACACTATTGTATTTATAATTATTTACATGAGTGATTATAAAAGGAAAAATTTTATGCAAAAAATACCAATCACACTAAAGGGTTTGGATAAATTAGAAAATGAAAGAACTAAGTTAAAAAATGAAGACCGTCCTAAAGTTATTCAATCTATAGCCTCGGCTAGAGAATTAGGAGACTTATCAGAAAATGCTGAATATCATGCAGCGAGAGAACAGCAAGGTTTTATTGAAGGGCGCATTAAAGAATTAGAAGCTATTATTTCATTATCAGAAGCAATTGACCCTACTACTATTAAAAATTCCAATATTGTTTTTGGAGCAACCGTAACTATTAAAGACCTTGATAATGATAAGGAAAAAACTTATCAGATTGTAGGTGAGTATGAGGCTAACTTAGAATTAAATTTAATTTCCTTTAACTCTCCTCTTGGTAGAGCTTTAATTAGTAAAGAAATTGGTGATATTATTGAGATTACAACTCCTAAATATTCTAAGTCGTGGGAAATTATTAAAATAGAGTATAAATAAAGTTAAATTAAATGAAACCCATTAATAATTCTAGTACTTTTGCCCTATTTATTGCCTCTATGGGTAATTTAGGTTATGCTTTCCCAGCAGCTGGTACGGTAGGTTCATTGGCTACTATGCCCTTTATTATAGTAATTGCTTATTTTTATGGTTTTTTAGGCTTATTAGTTGCTTCTATTATTTTACTAATAGTTGCTCTCATTAGTGTTGGTTCTGCACTATTAAGTACTAAACAACAAGATCCTAATTTTATTATTATAGATGAAGCGGTTGGTCAATGTGTAACTTTTTTAACCATTGGTCAAGCCTTACAAGGTAATTTGTCTATAAAGGTATTTTTTATATATATTATGGGATTTGCTTTATTTCGCTTATTTGATATTTGGAAACCATACCCTGTTAGTTATTTTGATGAAAAAGTTCAAGGGAGTATAGGGGTAGTATTAGATGATGTTTGTGCAGGTATTTATGCTTCATTATTTTTAAATGTTATTTATTTACTTTTTCCGTAGAAATCTAATAAACCAATAAACTAGACAAGCTAAAATTATTAGTAAATAAGTTAAACGCACATACTCGTCAGCTTGTGTTGTAATTTTTTTCATTGTAACTTTCATCTCTATTAAGTTTCAAAAATTAATTGTTCTATTTTTTTAATTTTATCTCGGCAAGCTATTGCTGTTTCAAAATCTAAATCTTCTGCAGCAGTATTCATTTTTTTCGCAAGTTTTTCTTTTTCTTGCATTAATTGTTCTATGGTAAGGAATCTGAACTCTTTATCGGCTTTTTTCTTATTAGAGGCAGCTAGCTTATAGTCTTGCCCTGCTAGGTCTATATCTATTAAACGAGAATAAACAGTTTTAGGAGTTACATGATGCTTGGTATTCCAGTCTTGCTGTAAGACCCTTCTTCTATTGGTTTCATTAATAGCATATTTTAGAGAATCTGTCATTTTATCAGCATATAAAATTACTCTACCGGCAACATTTCTAGCAGCCCTACCAATTATTTGGATTAAAGAAGTTTTAGAACGCAGAAAGCCTTCTTTATCGGCATCTAATACTGCTACTAAAGAACATTCGGGAATGTCTAGTCCTTCTCTTAATAGATTTACCCCAACTAGCACATCAAATTGGTCTTGGCGTAAGGCTTTAATAATGGCAACTCTTTCTAGGGAATCAATATCTGAATGAATATACTTTGCACGAATGTTATTTTCATGGAAATATTCAGTAATATGTTCCGACATTTTCTTAGTTAAGGCAATAGCTAATACTTTACCTTTAGATTTAATTAATTTTTTAATTTCTCCTACAAGATCATCAATTTGGTTTTCTACAGGACGAACAATACATTCAGGATCTAACAAACCGGTAGGACGAATAATTTGCTCTATTACTTCACCTTGTGCCCTTTGTAGCTCGTGTTCGGCTGGAGTTGCTGATATATATATTTTTTGCTTAACGGTTTTATCCCATTCTTCAAAAGTTAGTGGGCGATTATCTTTACAAGATGGTAACCTAAAACCATAGGTAGCTAAATTGTTCTTTCGGTTTCTATCACCACGAAACATACCCCTAATTTGGGGAATAGATACATGGCTTTCATCTACAAATACTAAAGCATCTTCTGGTAAATAATCAAACAAAGTAGACGGTGTTTGCTCTGGTTCACGGCTTGCTAGGTAACGAATGTAATTTTCAATGCCTTTACAGTATCCTGTAGCTTGGAGCATTTCAATATCTAAATTAGTTCTTTCTTCTATGCGTTGGGCTTCTATAAATTTATCATTTGCTTTGAAGTCTGCAATAACTTGGTGGAGTTCATCTCGTATTTTAGGAATAGCTGTTGTTATTACATCTTTTGGTGTTGCATACAATGTAGCAGCATATAAACGGTAAAAAGCTAAAGCCTCTAGTTTAGTACCAAGTAGTGGGTCTATTAAATGTATACTTTCAATTTCATCACCAAAGAAAGATAAACGAATAGCATACTCTTCTGAATGGGCAGGAAAAATTTCCATAATATCGCCCCTTACTCTAAAGGTAGCTCTATCAAATGATAAGTCATTCCTTGTATACTGTAGATTTACTAGATTTAAAGCTAACTGTCCCATAGATATTTGTTGCTTTGGCTCTAGCGTAATTTTTAAACTCTCGTAAAAACTTCGTTCACCAATACCATAAATACAAGAGACTGAGGCTACTACTATGGTATCCCTCCTTTCTAAAAGAGAATAAACCGCTGCATGTTTCATTTGTTCTATTTTGGCATTGATTACAGAATCTTTATCTATATAAGTATCAGAGCTTGCAATATAGGCTTCAGGTTGATAATAATCAAAGAAAGATATAAAATATTCTACGGCATTATCAGGAAAAAAAGCCCGAAATTCGCTATATAATTGGGCAGCAAGAGTTTTATTATGTGCCATAATTAAAGCTGGACGCTGAGTTTGTTGAATAACATTTGCCATGGTAAAAGTTTTACCTGAGCCAGTTACTCCTAAAAGGACTTGGTCAGTTTTATTCTCTTTTAGCCCTCGTAATAAAGAGGCAATGGCATGGGGTTGGTCGCCACTTGGTTGATAATTTGATTGTAAATTAAATTTTTTATTTTGCATGAATACTGTATTAGTTTTCCTTTTCCTTTTCAAGTATATTACAAATCCGCTAAATTATAAAGAATATACACCAATGCTTACTTACTAACCTGTATAAATATAATTTTTTTATAACTAAGTAATATAAACTTATATTACTTGACAAAAATTATCTGTGATTGCATAACGTTATATAACGTTGTAAGATGAATTATTATATTCTCTAATAACAAATGGTGGTGAATATGCTTCAAAATCTTTTACAGAGTAATTTTTATTTTCATAAAATCCAAAAACAAGACAAACTAAAGGTTTTTAAAGAACTTTGCACTGTACTTGCTACTAATTCAGCTATTGATAATTTAGAAAAATTTTATGCTGATGTACTACTTAGGGAAGAACTATCTTCTACTTTTATAGAAAATAATGTGGCAATCCCTCATGCTAAAAGTTCCTCTGTTAAACAAGTTAGTATTGTACTAGGTATTGCTGATTCGCCCATTATTAATAACACAAATAATAATACTGCAAGAATCTTTTTTTTAATAGCTGTACCTGAAACTCAGGCGAACGAACATCTAAATATTCTAGCTGAATTAGCTACTTATTTAGGTAATGAAAAATTTTGTGAAGAATTATTAACTATTACATCTAAAGAAGATTTTCTAAAGTTATATGAAAAATTTTCTACTACTAAAGAATCTAAATCTTCCCCTGAAATACCTTTTAATAGTGATAACACTTATGATATTGTAGCAATAACAGCTTGCCCTGTAGGAATTGCCCATACTTATTTAGCAGCAGAGAAATTAGAAAAACAAGCCAAACTAATGGGGTTTTCTATTAAAGTACAAACCAACGGTTCTATTGGTATTAAAAACCAGTTAACCGATAAAGAAATTGCAAACGCTAAGTATGCTATTTTAGCTGTAGATGTAGAAGTTGATGATGCTCCTTTCAATGGTAAGTTAGTAACTAAAGTTCCTGTAGCAATGGCTGTTCATAAAACAGAAGAATTAATAAAGAACACAATAGCAAATAAAGTTACTTACAATGCCACTAGTAGTAATTCTACAGCTAGTAACACTGTAACTAAAAATCCTTTTTCAGCCTATAAACACTTATTAAACGGAGTTTCCTTTATGATACCTTTCGTTGTAATAGGAGGGATTCTAATAGCAACAGCTATTGCTTTATCTGGAGTACAAGCTGAAAGTGGAGTGGTTATCCATAACCCAATTTTAAAATATATGCAAGAGATTGGAGGCATGTCTTTTGGTTTAATGGTGCCTATTTTAGCTGCTTATATTGCTTTTTCTATTACAGGGAAACCAGGGCTAGCACCAGCTATGGTAGGAGGTATGTTAGCTAATTCTATGGGGACAGGGTTTTTAGGAGGTATTATTATTGGCTTTATTGCTGGTTATGCGGTAAAGTACATTGTAAAAATACCTATTCATAAGAATTTTGCCCCCATTATGGCAGTGTTAATAGTGCCTTTATTAGGAATTATAGTAGTAGCCATTGCTATGTATTTTATTGGTGCACCTATTGCCAGCATTATGGAATCCTTAGATACGTCTTTAAAAACAATGAGTACAGGTTCAGTAGTATTAGCAGGATTGTTAGGTTTAATGATAGCTACAGATATGGGAGGACCCATTAACAAGGTAGCTTTTTTATTTGGAGCCTCCATGATTGCCGAAGGTATTCCCACAGTTATGGGACCCATAGCCGTAGCCGTAGCCGTGCCACCTTTAGGTATGGCTCTAGCTTCATTTTTACAGCCTAAAAAATATTTAGATGATGAAAAACAAGCTGGTAAAGCTGCTGCTATTATGGGGTTAATAGGGATTACCGAAGGAGCAATTCCTTTTGCGGCAGCTGACCCAATTCGGGTTATTCCTTCTATTATGGTAGGTTCTGCTGTTGGTGCTATGATTGCTGGCTATTTTAAAGTAGCCGATCATGCACCCCATGGTGGTCCTATTGTATTAGCAGTAATAGATAACCGCCTAGCTTATTGTTTAGCATTAGTTGTAGGAATTCTAATAACAGCTCTTTTGGTTAATGTTTTAAAAAAAAATAAGATTTAAAATTTAAAGTTATAACTCTTATAAATAATTTCTAAAGCTAATGTAAAGGAAAATGATATAATGGCAAAGATTTATTAGAATAAGTAATTAAAAATACTGGGAAATAGTAGGATTTAACAGGAAATAGCGATTCAATAAGTGCAAGATTAAATGGCAATAATCTTTAGTGAGTTGTTACCATTTTAATTAGCAAATACAAAAATTACAAAGAAATCATAAGATTTTTTATAGAAAAAAGCAAAGTAGCTTTTATTTATTTTATAAGCCTTAAAAGTATCCTCTTACAATAAAGAAAAACAACAGAGCAAGGTAGCTATTTTTTTACATTAAATCTTTCATAATTTGCCATTATATTTTTCCCGTTACAGCTAAAATATATTATATTCTTAGTAAGCAATAGTTTTATATACTCTATAAAATGGGAGTAGCAACCATTAACTTAGTTCAAGTATTATTTGAAAGAAAAAGTAATAATAAAATATTCTTAGTAACTAAAACTTCGTGATTATTTAGTTTTATTTTTTTATTGAATATATTTAGGTTCATATAGGAATCAAAAAAAAGAGGATACCTAATAGTAATATCCTCTTTTTTTATAAGTATTTAGAACAGCTAAGTAGGAAAAGAAGGAGGCAAGGGAGGAAAGATAAAATGTTTTGAAGTTTAAATAGTACAAACTATCAATAGTATAAAATTGAATATATAAAATCATAGTAAACATAGTACATAAAATATACTATAAACTATTCATATTATATACCATAAATCATATAATTCTATTCACTGTTTATAGCCATTCAACCTTCTTAAAGGAGGTGATCCAGCCGCAGGTTCCCCTACGGCTACCTTGTTACGACTTCACCCCAGTCACTAATCCTACCTTGGTTGGCTTCCTCCTTGCGGTTGGTTCACCACCTTAAGGTAAAATCAGCTCCCATGGTGTGACGGGCGGTGTGTACAAGACCCGGAACGTATTCACCGCAACATGCTGATTTGCGATTACTAGCGATTCCAACTTCATGTACTCGAGTTTCAGAGTACAATCCGAACTGTGGTAGCTTTTTTAGATTAGCTCATCTTCTCAAACTCGCAACTCTCTGTCACTACCATTGTAGCACGTGTGTAGCCCAAGACATATGGGCCATGAGGACTTGACGTCATCCCTACCTTCCTCTGGTTTAACACCAGCAGTTCCTCTAGAGTGCTCAGCACTACCTGTTAGCAACTAAACGTAAGGGTTGCGCTCGTTGCGGGACTTAACCCAACATCTCACGACACGAGCTGACGACAGCCATGCAGCACCTGTATTACCCCAACTTAATGACAATCATAATCTCTTATAATCTCTGGTAATATGTCAAGCCTTGGTAAGGTTCTTCGCGTATCATCGAATTAAACCACATGCTCCACCACTTGTGCGGGTCCCCGTCAATTTCTTTGAGTTTTAATCTTGCGACCGTACTACTCAGGCGGATTGCTTAATGCGTTAGCTCAGATACTAATATAACTCTCTATACTAACATCTAGCAATCATCGTTTACAGCATGGACTACCAGGGTATCTAATCCTGTTTGCTACCCATGCTCTCGCTTCTCAGTGTCAGGTTCAGGCCAGATAGACGCCTTCGCTTCCGGTGTTCCTCCAAATATCTACGAATTTCACCTCTACACTTGGAATTCCACTATCCCCTCCTGTCCTCTAGTAATACAGTCTCAAATGCCATTCTTAACTTAAGATTAAGGATTTCACATCTGACTTATATTACCACCTACTCGCTCTTTACGCCCAGTGATTCCGAACAACGCTAGTCCCCTTCGTATTACCGCGGCTGCTGGCACGAAGTTTGCCGGGACTTATTCCCTGATTACCGTCATCATCTTCTTCAGTAAAAGAACTTTACAACCCTAAGGCCTTCTTCATTCACGCGGCATTGCTGGATCAGGGTTCCCCCCATTGTCCAATATTCCCCACTGCTGCCTCCCGTAGGAGTTTGGGCCGTGTCTCAGTCCCAATGTGGCTGATCTTCCTCTCAGAACAGCTATTGATCTTCGCCTTGGGGTGCTCTTACCACTCCAACTAGCTAATCATCCGCGGGCTCATCTTATAGCAGACTAATCCTTTCTTGTCTCCAACTCATCTTGTATTACCTATCGTTTCCAATAGCTATCCAAAACTATAAGCCAAATTCCCACGTGTTACTCACCCGTTCGCCACTGATATCTCTATCCGTTCAACTTGCATGTGTTAAGCATGCCGCCAGCGTTCGTTCTGAGCCAGAATCAAACTCTTAACTTATTCTCTTCTAACTCACTCTCTCTCAAAAAAAATTTACGTGCTCTCACACATCTCTCTCTCAAAAAAAAGCAACACCTCTCCTTGCCGCCTTCTCTTCCTACTTTTTCTTACTACTTTTTTGCTATTCTATAGCATGAGAATACTTTTTTACAAAATTGGAGTCTCCAACCTTTTTTGTATAGTCAGCTTCCTTAAATGCCAATATGCCTCTATTATTAACAGCATATCAACTTATATTGCTTCAGCTTCCTTGAATGACTAACCTTACTTTACAGCTTATTAGTTCTTCAGCTCTTCTTTAGCAACTTCACTAGATTACTCCGCTTTTTTTCTTTTTGCAAGTACTTTATTTAAAATATTTTTTAGTATTGAATTATTATCTAAAAACATAACAATTAATTACAAAAACCTAAGTAAAACCTATTGTTTTTGCTGACTATTTATTTCTTGAGTACTTGCTTTTTGGTTATCTGTTGCTGGATTATTTATTCTTTGATTATTTTGGCTATTTGCTATAACTAAGTATTCAGAGATTTGCTCTACATCTTTTATAGTTAAAATACCAGCACTACCCTTTAAACTAAGAATACTCATTAAATATTGGTATTGGGAATCAGAAAAGCTTTGTTCAGCATCGTAATAATCTTTTTCAGCTAACAATACATCTGTGGTGGTTTTTAAACCAACTGCATAGGAAGCACGAGCTGATTCTAAATAGTTTCCAGAAGAGATTAAAGCTCGTTCTAAAGCTGTAACTTGGGCTGAACCATCAGCTACATCTAAGAAATATTGCTTCGTAGTTACTGCAACTTGATTCTCTAAATCCTTTAAATTATATTCTAAAGAAGATTTAGTAAATTTTTTCTGTTTAGTTAAATTGGCAGTATTACCACCTTGGAATAAATTCATTTTTAATGATAATCCAATGTAACCATCTTGTTCATTATACTTGGCATCGTTATTATAAGCATCTTTGGTATCATTTAAACCATAAGAACCTACTAAAGATAAGCTAGGATAATAGCCAGACTTAGTTACTGCAATATCTTTATCGGCAATTTTAACACCAATTTGATTATAAAGAATATCTAAATTACCTTTAGAGGCAGTATCTAACCAATCTTGTAAATTAGGAGTAGATAATTTTAGGTTTTGCACACCATCTTTTACTACTGCATACTCGGTAACTTCTTTATTAATAAACTTATTCAATTGATCTTGCTTAACTCTTAAATTATTTCTAGCATTTATTAAATCGTATTCAGCATTTCTTTCTTCAGCTATTACTTGGTCTATATCTACTCTTTTGATAGTACCAACTCTAGCTTGTTGTCTGGTTTCTTGTAACTGTTGAATTAATAATTGCTTTTGAGATGTAGCAAACTCTAGATGATCTCTAGCACTTAGCACTTCTAAATAATATTGTACTCCTTTTAAAATAATAGTGTTTCTATCATTATCTAATTGAATTTGAGCTCGTTCGGCTAATAGCTTGCTTTGCCCATAATAAGCCCAAGCAGCTTTATCAAACAATGGTTGGGTAAGAGTAATAGCAGCTCCTAGATATGGAGTATTACTGTTTATATCTGGTGTTAATGCCGTTGAGGTATCATAATTTTGTACCAACCTACTTTCTCTTGCATCGGCAGTTAAGTCTATAGTTGGTAAAATGTAAGACTTTGCCAAGCCTTGATAAGCATAATCGGCATTAAAAGTATCTACTTTAGATAAATATTCATAAGAGTTTTTAAAAGCTAAATCTATAACTTCTAATAAATTTTCAGCCCTTAAAGTTTGTATAGAAAAGGCAAAAGTAAAAACCACTAAAAATCTTATTATAAAACTTATTTTACTAACCATCTTATTACTTCTTTCTATTAAAAGGTTTTTTATTTCTATTAAATAATCTACGAGATGCACGGGAATCTGCCTCTAAATGTTGGCTTAGTTCGTCTTCTATATGGCTTAATTCATCTTCTAAATTAGCCGCCTCTAATAACTTTTCTTTGTCTAGCTCAGTTACTCTGCCTACTGTGCCATCATCAGATTCGTTATTCAAGTTCCCTAAAGTTCCAGCATCTGTTGTTAACAGATTAGGATCTTTAGGATTATTTTTATTTCTTTTTTCTAATAACTCTTCTACCCAAGAATAAAACACCGGAATTACCAATAAGGTTAAAAAGGTAGAAGACACCATACCACCAATTACCATAATAGATAACGACGCATTATTTTCAGCCCCCTCGCCTCTTGAAATAGCACTAGGAAGCATGGTTAGAATCACGGTTAGGGAAGTCATTAAAATAGGTCGTAAGCGAATCGGACATGCTTCAAGTAAAGCATCGTTAATACTTTTACCTTTAGCCCTTAATTCATTGGTAAAATCTATAAGCAAAATAGAATTCTTAGCAACTAAACCAACCAATAGAATTAAGCCAATCATTGAAAACATATTCATACTAAAGCCTGTTATTAATAAAGCAATTAAGCCCCCCACCATAGCTAATGGTACCGCCATCATTAAAACTAATGGTTGAACAAAAGAGTTAAATTGGCTAGCTAATACCATATAAAGTAAAACAACCGCTAACGAAAATACTAACTGAATATAACCAATAGTTTTTATTAACTCTTTAGTTCCACCTAAGTATTCTACCTTGTAACCTGGTGGTAAATGAGCTGTAGCTTTGGCAATTTCTTTCATGGCATCACCAGTTGCTACTACAGGATTCAAGTTAAAAGCGGCACTAAAGAGGGAACCGAATCGATCTACTGTGGCTAAGCCTAGAAAACTTTTTATTTTCACGACGTTATCTAAGCGTACTAAACTATTATCACCTGCTACAAGATAAATATTTTTAATATCACCTTTGTCTGTAAATTGGCTATCAGCAGCTTTTACCCTAACATCGTATCTATCTGTATCACTTCCTTCTTCGTGGTTCAATTTTGCAATATCTACCCCACCGACTGCAATAGCTATAGATTGCACTACATCTTGCGGAGTTAAACCTAGTACCGCAATTTTGTTCCTATCTGGCTCAAAACGAAGTTTAGGCAATACTTCCATACCTAAGTCTACCTGACCTAATTTAGGATTAGATGAAAGTTGAGCCCCAATATCTGTACTAAGTTTATATAACACATGAATATCTGGACCAACTATCACAAACATTAATTTATAAGCACCACCACCTACTGATGGAGCTGAAGCAATAGATATAACCCCTAGCATTTTATCTAATTTTTTTTGTAAATACCTAATAAATTCTGGTTGAGTCATAGTTCTTTTATCAAAGTCTACCATTCTTACAGTCATTACAGCTCTATTTACATTGGCACTAGCTGTTCCCACGTTACCGTTATAGTCTTTTACGTTAGGTTCTTTTTTTAACATTTCTGCTACTTCTTGCAATTTTTCAATAGTATAATAAATGTTGGAACCAGATGGTGTTTTTAAGTTTATAGAAAAAAGACCCTCATTAGAATCCGCTATGAATTCTACAGGTATCATAGGCATAAGTAAAGAAATTGATAAAATTAACAAAACCGCTAATAAGCTCATAATTAAGCGAGTTTTTAAAGCCCATTTTAAGATTGCAACATAACTCTTTTCTAATGCTACAAAGGTAGATTCTAACATTCTTTTAAAGAAATTTTCATCGCCATGAGAAGCTCGTAAGTATCTAGCACATAGCATAGGGGTAATAAATAATGCTACAAAGTATGAAATCAGAACTCCAAAAGTTACGGTAACTGCAAAAGATTTAAAGAATTTACCAATAATTCCACCCATAAACATTACAGGACCAAATATACATACTAAAGATAAAGTAGCTGCCAACACCGCAAATACTATTTGGTTACTACCATTAATGGCTGCAGTGGTTGGATCTTCACCTTCTTCCATTTTCCTGTAGATATTCTCTAAAATAATAATGGCGTCATCTACCACAATTCCAATTAGTAATAATAATCCTAGTAAAGTAATAGTATTAAAAGTATAACCAAAGGAATAAATTACAATTACAGATCCTAATAAAGAAATTGGTATAGCAAAAGCCACAATTATAGTAGAAATAAAACTCCGTAAAAACAAATACACTACTAAGGAGGTTAGCATTGTACCTAATATTAGATGCTCTTCTAAACCATCTACAATAGCTTTAATATAGTCTACTTGGTCGTAAATCACTTTAACTTTTAAACCAGGTTCTAAAGCAGGTAAGAGGTCTTCATTCAAGCGTTTAAGGATTTCTTTTTCTATAGAATAAGTACTAGCACCTACAATTTTAGTAACCCCAATACTTAAAGCTGGGTTGGTCATATAATCAGAATATGCACGGAAATCATCTAAACCATCGTAAGCTACAGCAACATCTTTCAGTTTTACTAGTGAGCCACCATTGTTTTTGATAACAATATCCATCATTTTTTTTGGGTCGTGGAATTCTAAGTCTAGTTTTACTAAATACTCTTTATTTCTAGCAACAACATAACCACCTGGCATTAAAATATGGGATTTTTGTATGGTACTAACGAATTGGTTTAAAGCTATTCCATAGGACGCTAATTTAAACACATCAACTTCTATTCTAGCTTTTCTATCTAACTCCCCATCAATAACAACCTCAGAGGCACCATCTATAGTTTCTAAGCGTTTTTTAATAATATCATCGGCATAGACATTTAATTGTTGTAAAATTCTATTACCGGATAAAGTCATTAATACTATTGGTGTATCGGAGCTGGTTCTTTTTACAATTTCAGGTTCGTCAATATCATCTGGTAAATCTTGCTTAGCCTGATTAATTTTTGCTTGCACTTCTTGGAAAGCAGCATCTACATCTTTATCTAATTCAAATTTAATAAACACACTAGACAAACCTGGATAAGATGTAGCTGTTAAAGTATCAATCCCTGCAATACCATTAATATTCTCTACTAACACTGAAGTAACTGTACTATCTATAATTTCAGGATCGGAACCTGTTTCTGTAGTAGTAACTAAAATCATAGGGAAATCAATGTCGGGGAATTCATCTACCCCTACACGTAAAAAGCATACAGCTCCAAATATGATAATACCAAAGCCTACCATAAAGGACATAACCCATCTTTTTATACCCAACTCAGGAAGTGTCATAATTTTTAAATCCTTTTATGATTAGTAAATAATATTTGTAATTTAATATTAATTTGCATCATTAATTATAATTTTTGCTTTATCGCTTAAAAAACCTGCACCGCTTAACACTACAGTATCGTTTACTGAAAGACCTGATACTATTTCCACAGTTCCTCTTTTATTAACGCCTGCTTTAATTGGCTTTTCCGTTACGGTTTTATTATCAGGGTTTACAAGATATACAACGTCTCCCGCCATTCTTTCTACAATGGATTCTTCTGGCAACACCATAGCATTAACTTTTTTTTCTAATAATACACTAACTGGTAAGGTTCCACCTGGCTTTAAATGTAGTTTACTATTATTTACATCTATAACAACCTGAACTGACCTACTTGTTTCATCTATGATAGGCTTAAGCTCTTTAATAGTAGATTTAACTGGAGTTTCTCTACCTGGTATGGTTAATAACACTTCAGCTCCTTGATGTAATTTAGGTAAAAAAGATTCAGGTAAGCCTACAATAACATTCAAATGAGTATTATCTACTACACTAAATAATTCAGTTCCTATATTAGCAAAATCACCTTTTGCTGTTTGAACATCTTGCACTATGCCATCTTTATCATTAATTATGCTTGATTTCTCAATTTTTATTTGATAGTTAGCTAACAATGCTTTAGCGTTTTTCAATGAAGCTAAAGATGAATCAACATCAGCTTTGGCTGAATCTACTTCTGCCTGAGAAATAAAACCTTTTTTAATTAATTTTTTATAACGAGATAATGTAAGTTTTTGGTCTGCTAATACAGCATTAATTCGCTTAATTTCTGCTTTCTCAGCATCAGCACTATTAATGTACTCTGAAGGATCCAAAACAGCTAAAACTTGCCCTTTTTTAACATGATCACCTAACTTAACATTAACTTTTAACACCCTAGCAGCAACTTCCGAAGAAATCTGGTTAGCTTCAAAATTATAAACAATTCCTATTGTGTCTTCATATACATTAAATGTTTCCTGTTTAACTTTTATAGTTGTAACGTTAACAGGTGCTACCTCTACTGGTTTAACACCTTCCTCTTTACCTTTACCTTTAAATAAAATCATTAAGCAAGCAATAATAATAATACCTGCTATTGTATATTTAGATAAAAAAGCTATTAATTTCTTCATTGTAGTAAATTAGCCTCTAAAAAAATTTCACATCTAAACTGATGCTATTAATTATTTATTTATTAAATTTTCAATTTATGGTTTATAAAATAATATACTTTAAATTTAACAATCTATAGTTAATTTTTTGTAAATTAATTAGGTCTATTTAATTTAAAGGAGTAATTCTATAGTATAAAATTAAAATATACAACTATTTTTTGTGTATGATTTAATTTAATCTATTTCTACAACCCGAATAGAATTTGTGATTCCACCAATTGCCACAGGAATACCAGCTACAACTACTATCCTGTCTCCCACTTCTACCCATTTATTTTTTTTCAACCAAGCTGTAGATACATCTATAATTTCCGAGAAAGAGGTAATGCTATCAACCAGTAGTGGTGTTACTCCCCAAGAAAGATTCATCTGGTTATATAAAGCAGGATTATCAGTTACACTTAATATTCTTGCTTTTAACTTTTGATGGCTTATTCTATTAACCGTTGTACCATAAGTTGAAAAAGCTACTACAACTTTAGAGTTTAAAGTATCAGCAATTTGTTTAGCCGCTGAAGTAATAGCTCTACCTGTTGTAGGGTGGTTTTTAATATAATTGGTAACAATGTAGTCGTATGAGGCATCTAGGTAATTCCAATATAGTGGATCACTTTCTACTTGGTTAATAATATTTACCATAGTTTTAATAGTTTCAATAGGGTATTTACCAACCGTTGTTTCCCCTGATAACATTACAGCATCGGCACCATCGTATACAGCATTAGCAACATCAGAGGCTTCAGCTCTGGTTGGAATGGGAGCAAAAGTCATGGAATCTAGCATTTGAGTAGCAACAATTACAGGCTTTGATTGTTTCCGACATTCCCGAATAATTTGTTTTTGTACTACAGGAACTTTTTCTGTGGGGATTTCTACGCCTAAGTCTCCTCTTGCTACCATAATTCCATCAGCTACAGTAATAATATCCTCAATATATTCAATAGCTGAAGGTTTTTCAATTTTAGCAATAACTTTAGCTTTACCTTTAACAATATTCTTTAGATTTTCAATATCTGATGGTAATTGTACAAAAGATAACGCAATAATATCTACCCCCATATTCAAGGCAAAATCTAAGTCTTTAGCATCTTTAGTGGTTAAAGCTGATAATTGTAAAATTCCGGAAGGGAAATTTACCCCTTTAAAATTAGAAACTTCACCACCATTAATAACTTTAGTTTCAATATATTCTGGGTCAAACTTTTCTACTTGTAACCTAATTTTACCATCATCAATTAAAAGAATATCATCTTCTTTTATTGCAGCAAAAATTTGGGGATGAGGTAATGTAACTCTATTTTTATCACCTAATTCATCTTTTTGATCTAGAATAAAAGTTTCACCTTCAACTAGTATTACTTTACTATCTTTAAATTTTCCTACCCTAAGTTTTGGACCCTGTAGATCGGCTAATATTCCTACAGGCATACTTAGTTTTTTAGCAACTGTACGAATAATATCATAACTTTTTTTATGATCTTCATGAGCCCCATGGCTAAAATTTAAGCGAAAAACGTTTACCCCTGCCTTCATAGCTTTTTCTATCATTTCGTCAGACGCAATTGCAGGACCTACACTAGAAACGATTTTGACTCTCTTTAAGGCTTCTTTTTCTATACTCATAATTTAACCTACCATGTTTATTTGTGTTATTTTAATATAATATAATTAATTCAATATTCCTAGTTTAAAATAATAGGCCACTCTATAAAAAACACCATTAATATTGTAACACTTATTTATACAAATATTAAAATAATTACCTAAATTCTTAATATTAAAATATAAAAATACCAATAAATCTTAGCTTTTAAGACTAATATTTTATTTAATGAATTACTTAAATTTAGTTAGGTTACTTATTCAGTATCTTTTAGAAAAATGCTTTGGCAAAGATATAAAAAATATACTATAATTTGGTTGATGAGTCCTTTTTTTACTTAGATGAAATATATTAATAATGTGAGTAGTATGAAAATTATATACAATAATATATTTAGTTATTTATTTATAGCATGCCTAGTATTAATGCCAATAAAAATACTAGCAGCAGAAAATCCCAACCAAGTAATATCTTCACAAAGTAATAGTAGTGCTGGCACAGAAAATCTTAACTCTTCAAATACTGCTAATAATCAGCCTAAGGCTAATAACACGCCGCAAGTAAATAATAAAACCTTACCAAGTACGGGTACTTCAAGTTCTCCCTCAACCTCAGAAAATACCTCTACTACTAATAAACCAGTTGCTAACTCTAGTTCATCTAGCTCTACTAGTTACCGCCAATTTAGTAACCCTAACGCAAAAGCACAACCATCACAACAACAAGCCAACCAAACTAGTACTACTTCATCTAATACACCAAAAGTAGCTACACCTAATAAAAATAATACTACTAGTAATTCTACTACTAGTAGTAATACTAATCCTAACTCTAGCGTTAATACTAATACTCAAATAGAAAATTTTACAGCTAGTAAAGCAAAATCTATTGTAAACAGTATAGATAAAAACTATTCATTTTTGTATGATCCTACTATGGATAATTCTTTAATGGTAGATATTCTTCAAAATCCACAAAATTATGTAGTGTTATTTTTAGACCAAAATCGGCAAGAATTAGGAACAGCTGTATTAATTAAAGTTTTAGTTAATGAAAATCCAGCTGCTGCAAACAGCTTTTTATCTTTTGTAAGGCAAGATTTATATAATAATATTAAAATCTTTCGTTTAATACCTAACTACTTTTTACAAACAGGCGATCCTAGTAATAGTGGTTATGGTGGTACGGGAATATTAAGACCAGCTAGTATTAAGAAAAATTTAAAATTTAAAAGGGGTACTGTAGCTTTTTCTAACTTAAATAATTTAAAATCTGATGATTCCCAATTTTTTATTACGTTTAATAATTTCCCATGGTTAGATAATAAATACTCTATTTTTGGTACAGTAATTTATGGTATGGATTTACTAGAAGGACTTCGTGGAACCTATAATAATGATGGTTTTGTAGTACAAGGATCTGTAATTTATAAAGCTGTTGTGTTAGCCGATTTACAAGGAGCAGGAGCAGAACTATTTAAAGATTATCCAGAGGCTGTAGCTAATGCCCAACAAAATGTTAAAGCACCACCTCTTCCTAAAACTTCATCTACTACTGATGTAACTCAACATAATAATTCCAAGTATATAGATGAAAATAATTAGATTAACTCTTTAAAATATTTTCATAAAACAAACCTTTTATAGATTAACACTATTTAATTTCACCTAATAATTTTTACTTAAATAAAAAAAAATTATGCCAATAATAGGCTTAGATTAGTTTATTAATTTATTTTAAATTAGCTACAATATATTTAAAAGCTTCAGGAATTTTTTCAGGATTACCGCTTCCCTGTAGATTCCCTAAATTACCGCCACCATTACCTTCTAGTATTTCTAAGAACTTTTCTTTCAAGTTAAGGCTTATATTTTTAGTATATTGTGTAGGAACAGACAACACAAAGGAAGCCCTGTTATTTTGTGTTGCATATAATAAAATTACTATATTTGTAGCTTGAGGAAAGTTACTTATTAGAGTTCGCATTTCTTTCATTGCTACATCTTCCACTTGTAAACATATAGTTTTTATATGCTCAAATTCTTTAATGTTTTGGGTTAGTAAGATAGTATTATATTTATGACTTAACCTTTGATACTTTTTATTTACTTCTCTGTAAGTTTCACTTAGGCTAGTTATTTTATTTTCTATAGAATTAATATCTGTATTTAAAAGTTTACTAAGTTCTTTTACTCTTGTATCTAATTTTTCTAAATATTTATATACACTTTGCCCTGTAATAGCTTCTACTCTACGTACACCTGAAGAAATTGAAGACTCCGAAAGAATTTTAAACATACCAATTTCCCCTGTATGTTGCACGTGAGTACCACCACATAGTTCAAAAGAGTATAATTCATTGTCTTTTTCACCAATCTTTACAGTAGTTACAATTTTTGGATACTTTTCACCAAATAAAGCTATAGCTCCTTTTGCTAATGCTTCCTTTTGCTCCATATTTTTAACTATTACTGGTAAATTTTGTAAGATGGTTGTATTAACAGCCTTTTCTACCAACTGAATTTCCTCTTTAGTTAAAGGTTTAGGGTGGAAAAAGTCAAACCGTAAACGTTGTCCGTTTAAAAAAGAACCTTTCTGGCTAACATGGTTCCCTACATATTTAGCTAAAGCACTATGTAACAAATGGGCGGTAGTATGATTAGCTTGAATTGCTTTACGCTCCTTCACATCTACTTCTAAAGTAAATTCTTCCCCTTCCTTTAATTCTCCTTGTATAAGTAAGCACTTATGAACTATTAAGCCTTCAGCTTTTTGTTGAACATCTAAGACCTTAGCTAAAGTATTACCTTTGCCACTAATAAAACCATTATCGGCAACTTGCCCCCCTTTTTCATAATAAAATGGGGTTTTATTAAACACTAGGTAACAGAGTTTATCTTCCCCTTCTACTGTATGCAATGCTGGTATAGATGTACCGCCACCAGATGGTAGTTTATTATTAAATACATCAGATACTCTATCTAAGTAATCAGCATCTGGTTCATTTATTGTTGGCATTATGTATGTAGATTTATTTAAGGCATCATTAGAGGATTCACTGTTAGGCATCATTATTATCTGTAAAGTACTTTCTGTTTTTAGCACATAATGGCTAGTTTTTATGGAAGGCTTTAGCTTTTTAGCTAGTGAGTGCCACACATCATCTTCAAGAACCTCACCTGAACCAACCCATGATTCCTTTGCTAATTCTTTATGCCTAGCAAATGCTTTGTTAAAACCTGCTTCATCTACTTTAATTTTTTTGTTTTTTAAAACATCTTTGGTTAAATCTAAAGGAAAACCGTAGGTATCGTACAATTTAAAAGCAAAACTACCAGAAAGCTCCTTACTAGGATTGTTAACTACTTCTTCTTGCAAAATTGTTAACCCCTTAGCAAAAGTAGAACTAAATTTTTCCTCTTCTAATTTAATTGTTTCTTGAATAAACTGTTCTCGCAAAGCTAATTCTTTATAGGCTACTCCCATTTCGTTTTTTAAAGGAACTACTAACTTATATAAACTAGGTTCTTTAACTCCTAATAAATATAAATATCTAACAGCTCGCCTTATAATTCTTCTTAAAACATACCCCCTACCTTCATTACTTGGTAGAATTCCTTCAGCAATTAAAAAAGAACTAGCCCGAATATGGTCGGCAATTACTTTAAATGCATTTATATTATTAGAAGTAGACTTCACTTTTAAAATATCATTAGTAGCTAAAATAAGATTTTTAAAAAGGTCTATTTCATAGTTATCTGGCACATTTTGTAATACAGCAACTATACGTTCTAAACCCATTCCTGTATCTATACATGGTTTTTGTAAATTACGCATTTTGCCATTTGCTAGCCTTTCAAATTGCATAAATACTAAATTCCAAATTTCCATGTAACGGTCACCTTCATCTATAGAACCAGGTAAACCACCTTGAATGTTTTCTCCACGATCGTAAAACACTTCTGTACAAGGTCCACATGGTCCTACATCAGCCATTTCCCAAAAATTATCGGAACCTTTAATTCTTAAAATTTTAGAATCATCTAAACCAGCAATTTTATGCCATAATTTAGCAGCTTCTTCATCTTCATGAAAAATAGTAACAAGGAGTTTATCTTTATTAAGGGCTAGTTCTTTAGTTAGAAAATCCCACGCATAGTAAATAGCTTCTTCTTTGAAATAATCACCAAAAGAGAAGTTACCTAGCATTTCAAAAAAGGTATGGTGGCGAGCAGTATAGCCTACATTATCTAGATCGTTATGTTTACCTCCTGCTCTTAAACACTTTTGGACAGAGGTTACTTTGTTAAATTTTGCCTCATCTAAACCCATAAAAATATTTTTAAAAGGTACCATACCAGAGTTGGTAAACAGTAGGGTATCATCATTTTTTGGAATTAATGAAGCAGATTCCAAGTGTTGATGATTCTTCTTAATAAAATAATTTAAAAATAGCTTTCTAACATCATTGACTCTAAACATACAAGTAACCTTATTTTGAGGTAGATTTACTAGGGTTTTTAACCTTTGGTTTTACTTCTTCAGTAGCTAAGCCATTTTCCTCTTTGATAATCTTATCTTTAATAAGTTTATCACCTACAGCATCGTGAATACTAGTTTCTAACATAATATCTTCAATAATTCCCATATTCTTTAGGATTTTTTGTTCAATCTCTTTCATAGTACTTGGATTAGATTTTAAGTAATCTTTTACTTTTTCCTTACCTTGCCCTATTTTGGTATCACCATAAGAAAACCAAGAACCAGCTTTATCTATAATACCGGCTTTTACCCCTAGATCTATAATTTCACTAGGACGAGAAATTCCCTCACCATACATTACATCAAACTCGGCTATTCTAAAAGGTGGTGCTAATTTATTTTTTACTACCTTAGCAATAGTAGTATTTCCTACCATTAAATCATTATCTTTAATGGCGGTAGATTTTCTAATATCAATTCTTATGGACGCATAAAACTTTAAAGCATTACCACCGGTAGTAGTTTCAGGATTACCATAGGCAATACCTATTTTCATTCTTACCTGATTAATAAATATAATTAAAGTATTGGACTTACCAACTGAAGAAGTTAATTTTCTTAGAGCTTGCGACATTAACCGAGCTTGCAAACCCATATGGGAATCACCCATTTCTCCTTCTAGTTCTGCCCGTGGAGTTAAAGCTGCTACACTATCTATAACAAGAACATCTACACTTCCTGAACGAACTAAAGTATCTACAATTTCTAAAGCTTGTTCACCTGAGTCTGGCTGAGATACTATTAAATCATCAAGTTGTACACCTAGTTTTTTTGCGTAAGATGGATCTAAAGCATGCTCGGCATCTATAAAAGCACAAACTCCGCCTTTTTTCTGGGCTTCAGCAATAGCATGAAGAGCTAGTGTGGTTTTACCAGAACTTTCATTACCATAGATCTCTACTATTCTTCCTTTAGGAAAACCACCTATACCAAGTGCAATATCTAAACTTAATGACCCACTAGATATAGTTTCTGTATCATTATTATGGTTTTTTGTACCTAGAGTCATTGCTGAACCTTTGCCAAAGGCTCTTTCTATTTGGGCAAGGGCATTTTCTAGTGCTTTCTTTTTATCCATGATTATTTCCTGATGTTAAAATTGATTTTATTTTTGTTGCAAAAACGTCTGGAGTAAAAGGTTTAGCTAAGAAATCTATTCCTTTTAAAGAAACGTCGGAGTTTATGTTGTCTAAAATATCTTCGGAATAGCCTGATATTAAAATAGCTTTTATTTTTGGGAAAATATCCCGTACTCTGCTAATTAATTCAGGACCACTGATTCCTGGCATCATTACATCACTTACTATTAAATCTATATTAGATACTTTATTTTTTGCTAAAATTTCTAACGCTTCTGTTCCACTTTCAGCTTCAATTACATTATAACCCTTTTGTTTTAAAAGTCTACTACACACCATTCTTACAGGCGTTTCATCTTCTACTAATAGTACAGTTTCAGAACCGGTGAGGTCTTTATAAGTTACAGGAATTTCAATATTTTCGTTAACTTCTGCTCCAGATTCTTCCTTAGGAAAATATAAAGTAAATGTACTACCTTTACCTACAGTACTTACTACATCTATAAACCCTGCATTTTCAGTAATAATTTTCATAACAGTTGCTAAACCTAAGCCGTTTCCTTTTTCACCTTTAGTGGAAAAATATGATTGAAAAATAAGTTTTAGGTTTTCAGCTTTAATACCCTCACCTTGATCTTTTAATTGCACACAAACATAAGAACCTGGTATTATAGTTCCTAGAACCCCTTCTTTAGATGCTTTTAAATTTATATTTTTGGTAATAATTTTTAAAGTACCGCCCTTTTTCATAGAATCTTTGGCATTAATCACCAAGTTAGTTAAAATTTGGTGAAACTGGACTTTATCCATTAAAATTCTACCACTATGTTTATTCCTTTGAAAGTCTAGTTTTACTCTATCCCCTAGCAAACGAAGTAAGGTACTAATTAAATCTGATATTTCTGAATTTACCTCAAAAACAATGGGTGATAATTCTTGTTTACGAGAAAAAGTTAGCAGTTGCTTAATCATCACCTTAGCCCGATTAGCATTTTGCTTAATTTGTTCTAACTCTAAAACAGATGGGTCATCTTCATCAAACCTTTCTTTTAAAAAATAAGTAAAACTCATAATAGCTGTTAATAAGTTATTAAAATCATGGGCTACAGCACTAGCAATTTGACCAATTGTTTGCAAACCTTGTGATAATTTTACTTGCCCTTCTAAGTCTTTCTTTTGGGTTAGATCGTTTACATACATTACTTGCTCTTCATTTTCTAAAGGGAATAAAGATAATTCCAAATATTTAAGCTCATTACCAATTTCTAATTCTACATTTAATTTTACCGAGCCTTTTTTGAGATTATCTTGGATTTGAGAAGTATAATTTCCTAATAAATCGTCTAATTTAGCTATTTGTTCCTTAGTACTAATTTTAAATAAGTCTTTAATATAAACGTTCAAGTTTAAAATAGTATTATCTGTTTTAAAGATAATTACTCCAAAGGGAGCATGATTATAAATATTATTAAGATCATAACTTGATGATTTCATTAACATATTACCTACTTGTAATGATTTTGCTAGGTCAATTGGTAAAACTATAGCACGAATATACCGTAGCCCGCCAGCATCAGTTTTTAAATATGGTTCTTGCAATAAAATAGCTTCAAAATGCTTATTAGTTAAATCCTTAAAGATATACTTAGCACTGTAAGATCCATTTGCATCAAGAATTTTATCTTCTTTGATAATTTGTTCGTAGCTCGTACTAACCATAAAGTTATTAAACTTTAAAGAGTTTTCAAGATTATATTGTTGAACTTTAAAGAGTTTCATAAACATTAAGTTATAGTATATAATTTTACCACTAGGGCTAATAATAACTGTAGCTAGTGGTAAATTATCTAATACATCCATAGAAAAATTATAACTAAGTGCACTATAATTTACATTAACGAGCATTACTTGCCAAATATAAAACGATGAAAATAATTTCATATAAGTTATTTTTAAAGCGTTATTATAAGCACCAATTTTTAAATTAAGTTCAATGGTATCAGACTTTTGTTGCATAAAATTGTGTTCTATGCTTTTTATAATTCTTTCATCTATCTCAATTTCAGAAAATTCTTTTAAAACATCAAGGAAATTGAGTTTCATTTTGCCATAATGAGGGTAAATTTTAAAGATTTTTTGAAATACTTCCGATACCCAAGTAATCCTACCCCAAGAATCTGTTATCATATGCCCTAGTAATTTATCAAAACGATCTTGCTCTGCTAATACTTTACTTAGTTCTTTTAACTCATAATGTTTTTTACTTTTATGTAAATAGAGCCATAAAGGTAACAATACTAAAGTGCCAAACCAACTAAATAATAATATTTTTTTTATTATAATTTTAGGTAGAACACTTTTAGGAATTACATAGTTAGCAAAACTTAGATTAAGGTTTAAATCCTGAAATAAAGTATAAATAGGCTGAGTATTTAAAAAATATATAATACTTATTCCAGATACTAGAATAAAAAAAAGAAGGAATATCCAATCTAAATAAGTATATAAAAGTTTTTTAGTCGCTGGTTTCATTTATTTTGCTAGCCCTATGATGCCTAAATACATTATAACATTACAACTATAATATAAAAATTAAGCAACTATTTTTTTTATAAATTCAGGTAAAGCAAAAGCTGCTAAATGCACCTTAGAGTTATAGTATTTTAAATTACTAATTTTACTTAACTTGATTCTTTGTGTAATTAAATTTTCTTCAACATTAGTTAACGAATCATCATCTGTAGCAAAACTTAAACACATAACTCCACCAATATAAGTTGGTACAGGTACCATAAAAAAGTTTACAGTGTGAAAATTTTTATATAATTTTCTATGAATTCCTTTTAATTCTTGTTCTTGTAAAAAAGGAACGCCACTTTGGGAAGCAAAAATCCCCCCTGAATTTAAACAACGTTTAGCATGGAAGTAAAAATCATCAGTAAACAAAACTTCCCCAACATTGATAGGATCTGTTGAATCTACTAAAATTACATCAAACTTTTCATTAGTAGTTTTTATAAAATTAATACCGTCATCTATTTTCACATCAGCCTTTTTGTTAAGAAAAGCTCCGTTGTTTAAGGAAGGCATTTCTTTTTTACATAAATCAACAACTAAGCCATCTATTTCTATCATAATAGCTTTTTTTACAGATTCATGCCTCATTACTTCCCGTAAAATACCACCATCACCACCACCAATAATTAAAACCTTTTTCACCTTACCATGAGCAAAAAGTGGTACATGAACAAACATTTCATGGTAAAAAAATTCATCAGCTTCTGTTGTTTGTATTACATCATCTAGGGCTAATACCTTACCAAATTTGGGGTTCTCAAAAATTGTAATTTTTTGGAAATTACTAGTTGTTTCAACCAATGTGTTAACATTTTGTAAAGATTGTTTGTAACCAATTTTAGAGTCATTCTCATATAATTTTTCTTCAAACCAGTACTTCATACAAAAATAGCCTCTTACTAATAGTAGTATTTAATTATATTCTTTTATATTTTGATATCTTAGGAAAAATAATAAGCTAGGGGAATAATATATATTATATTATGCTTTAACCCCTCTCCTATTTTCAGATAATTGGATATTTTTAGGCTTAAAGTAATCCTTTAAAATAGGGATTGCTAAGTAAGGATTACAATCACCACATACAAAAATATCTAAAGCAGCGTACCCTCGTTCTGGCCAAGTATGTATGGATATATGAGATTCTGCTAACACCACTACGCCTGACACTCCCTGAGGATTAAAATGGTGCATATGTGAATGTAAAATTGTAGCTCCAGCAACAATTGCACAATCACGTAATACTTTATCAATATCTTTGGGGGAATTTAAATTAGTAGCTTCCCATAAATCTATTAATAAATGTGTTCCTGCAAATAAGACACCGTCTTTACTTGCATACTGTAATACCTCTTTGGCATCACCTTCCTCAGTATCTAACAAAAGATTATCCATAACTTTATACCCCACAATTTAAGGTTAAAAACTAATTACAATTTACAACAAAACAAGTAAAGATGCAACTAAAATCTATACAACAGAAACCCTTGTTTTTCCTAAGGATTGCAAGGAGTTAGCCTTATATAAATTATAAATATTGTTAATATATTTTATATATAGTATAATTTATTATTTAGGTTAGCATATAGCTACATCAAATACTAGTTTATAGTGTAATATGGCTCTTATGTTTTCAAGGTTTTATTTAGGATAAAATAAAAATATGAAAGTTTTAATAATTGAAGATGATGTACAATTAGCAAAAACTATTTCTTTAACTTTTAATCAGTTAAAAATACAGTATGATCATAGTATTAATGCCAATGATGCTTTAGAAATGCTTGGCGTTTATGAGTATGATTTACTACTATTAGATGTATTATTACCCGATATGAATGGTTTAGAGTTGCTAAAGAAAATTCGTTCTAACAATATGAATACTCCTGTTTTAATCCTTTCAGGTTTAAACGACTATGAGCATAAAATTGAAGGCTTAAATGTTGGTGCTGATGACTACCTAACTAAGCCTTTTAATAAAAATGAACTAGTAGCAAGAATCAATGCTTTAGTAAGACGTTCTAATGGTTTATCTAAAGACTTAATTAAGGTTGGTGATTTAGAAATTGATCTTGGCACTAAACAAGTTAATGTTTCTAATACTACAGTTTCGTTAACTAATAAAGAATATAGTATTTTAGAAATTTTGGCACGACGGCAAGGTAAACCTGTTTCTAAAGAGCAGTTATTAGATCGCCTATATGGTGGTATTGATGAACCTGAACCAAAAATTATTGATGTTTTTATTTGTAAATTAAGAAAGAAATTACAAAAAGTTTCTAACATTAATTATATTGGTACGATGTGGGGGCAAGGTTATATTATTCAACCTAGTGAAAAACATTTACCATAACTATAGCAGGTTATTGTTAAACCTAATTTTGTTTAGTAAGTAAGCAATTTGGATATTCTCTGTAGTATCATTACTAATTTCTAAATTAGCATTTACTTTTTTTGCTAACAAAGCTGTAAAGTAGCTATGAATATTTCTTGCTGTTAAATCTTTTTCTTCTACTTCCATTCTTAAGGATTGTAAATTATCGGAACTTAACCTTAAATTAGTACCATCAGCTAAAAGAGCTACTCCAACTTTATCTTTTACTTCTTTTACAAAAACTGTAACTTTAGCAGACTTAGATGTCGCATAGTAAATAATTAAAAAGGTATTAATGATAAGTTTAATGTTATCGTTATCAGCAGCTAATAGTAATAGTTTTTCAGAATCCCCTTCCCAAGTTACTTTAATATTCTTTTCTTTAAAAAGATTTAACAATAACTCTTTTGCTTCTAAAAAACCTCTTTCTCCTTGCCCTAATTTTGCAAAGCCAAGTGCCATTCTAAAAAAACTTAAACGATTAACTAAATTTTGTGCAGATGTACTAGCTAAGGAAATCGCTTCTTGGTTATCTAAATTAGCTTCTTCCTTGATGATATCAATAGCAAAACCTAAACTGCCTACAGGGCCAACAAGATCGTGAGCAAGCCTAGAACTTAGGAGTTGCAGTAAAGAAAAATCAACTTTCATATTTATATAACTTTTACTTACTATGAAATATGTTTATAATAATATTGTTATAGTGCAATTGTGCAAAAAATACAAGGTTAAAGATTATTTATTACTTATAGTTCTCCAAATGAAAATTTCATGTATTACCTCAGAAAGACATATCCATAGTGATATAGCTAAACAATTATATAAAACTTATAAAACAGTGCCACCTGAAAAAGCAGATGTGTTAATTTGCCTTGGAGGTGATGGCTTTATGCTTCATACTTTACATAATTACCATCATCTTAACAAACCTATTTATGGAATAAACTGTGGTACAGTTGGTTTTTTATTAAACGAATATAATCTTCAAGATGACCTATTAAAATTATTGCATGAGGCTTATCAACATACTGTAAAACCTTTAAACATAACAGTTGAAACGTTAGACAATAAAAAAATTACTGAACTTGCTTTTAATGAAGTTGTGGTTTTAAGAGATGCGGAAACTTCCGCTAAATTAGAGCTACAAATTGATGGAACAACCACTTTAGCAAATCTAATGGGTGATGGTTTATTAGTAGCTACACCTTTAGGTAGCACAGCTTATAATCGTTCTTGCCGAGGTCCTATTCTTTGTTTAGATTCTAAATTACTAGCCATAACACCTATTAATCCTTTTAAACCATTAGCTTGGCAAGGAGCTATTATTAAAGAAAATCACCATATAAAAATTAATAGTTTGTTTCATGATAGATCTATTAAAGTACAATTTGATTTCCAAAGTATCAAAAATGTTAAATCGGTAGAAGTAAAACTATCTAGTACTAACCATGCAAAACTACTATTCAATAAAAATGATGATTTAGAAAAAAAAATATTTCAAACTCAGTTTATTAATAGGTAACAAAGGAAGTTATATAACTAATTCATTGTATGGATAAAATTTCTTTATATATTGGCAAAAAAATTTTTATTTCTTTTCTAATCGTATTAATTGTTACTACCTTATTATTAATGTTGTTACAATCCTTTAAATTATTAGATCTAGTAATTAATAGGGGCTTTTCTTTTGTTATTTTATTAAAATTTATAATTGTTACTACTCCTAAAGTATGGGTTGAGGTTCTACCATTTACTTTACTAATTAGTGCTATTTTTACTTGGAATAATTTAATTGCTAGCCAAGAAATTACTATTATTCAAGGTTCTGGAAAAAATCTATTACAAATTGCTACTCCCCCAATTTTTATTGCTGTTGTGGTTTCTATAGTTTGCGGTTTTTTTGCTTTGTATGTGGTACCTAAGGCCTTTATTTCTTACTTAAATTTAAGAGGGGCCATTAGTTCTAGTTATAACCTCAAGTTAATTGAACCAGGTAAGTTTGTAAATATTAATGATTCCATAGCTTTTTATGTAAGAAAAATTACTGCAAATAACCTGCAAACTATTATTATTTCTAAACGTGATCCTAAAAATAATGATTCCATTGTATATGCTGAAAATGGTTATGTGAATATTAAAAATAACGAAGTAGTCCTTTTATTAGAAAAAGTTAATATTATTAAAAATGATTCTATTCAAGGAACTACCTTTTTAAAATTAGATAAATATATTTTTTCTTTAGATACTACCCAAAAAGAACATGGCCCACCTTTAATTTCTAACAAAAGTGCTACTCTGTTTCAGTTAATTCGCTATAAGACTTTACCTATTATGAAGAGTTTACAAAATAATATTAAGTCCTACCAAGAACTAGCTAAAGATTTTCATAAAGAATTATTAAAGGGAATTATGGCTTTGTTATTACCATTTTTATTTGCTGTTATTACCGCATTCTTTTTTACATTAACCCAATATAAAAGAACTAATAATTTTAAGCATATTGTTAATTCTTTAATATTTTGTACCTTATTAAAGATATTTAGTGTTATTTTAATTAATATTAGTATATTGGGCACTACAGTATTTATAATAGTTGTATTATTAATAGCCGCTTTACTAATTTATAAAATTGCACATCCACCATCTTTAAAGAGGCTTACAAGGTCTATATTTTTTTAAGGGTCAATTAATAAAATAAAAGTACATATTTAAGTAGTTAATAATTTAAATTATTATTTTATTCTTATACAAAAAATAAAAAATGTTCTTCAACGAAGATCCCATAATATATAATATATATTTTTATTAGATGACATTTTGAATTAATTAATAAAAGCCAATTTACAAAGCTAAAGTGGCAATTAATAAAACAATAAAAAAGCCTACAATATCAGTGGCAGTAGTAACACAAACTGAAGAAGCAATGGCAGGGTCTATGTGTAGGCGTTTTAGCACAATTGGAAATAAAGTACCAAAGCTAACTCCTAAAATTACATTAATACATACGGCTGAAAAAGCAATTAAACCAATAGTTACACTATTACCCCAAAGTGAACCCCAAGCAAAACCTATAATCCCTAGTAATGAGCCATTCATAAGAGCAATACCCAGTTCTTTACGAATTTGTTCCCAAGGGTTTGTAATAGAAAATGCCTTTAAGGATAATCCCCTAATAGTTACTGATAAACTTTGCATGCCAGCATTCCCACCTAATGCAACTACAAATTGAATTAAGGCAGCAATAATAACATGCTTAGATAATACACCATGAAATAATGTTACAATTAAAGGAATGATTAAGGCTTCCACAAGATTAAAAGAAAGCCAGCGTAACCTAGCTTGTGCGGCATGAAATAGTTTCATGTAACGTTGGTAGGGGCGGTCTAGTACCCCACTCATTAACAGTAAGTCTTCTTGAGCTTCTTGGTAGATTACGTCTACTACATCATCTAAATTAATTACACCAATTAATTTACCACTATCATCTACAACCCCAGCAGAAATAAAGCCACGATTCCTAAAGATTAAAGCCACTTCTTCTTGGTCTAGGTTGGCATTAATAGTTCTAAAATTACGATTCAATAAACTAGTAATTTTAGTTTCATGAGCAACCGAAACCGCCTTAGATAAGCTAACTGCACCTACGAGTTTGTCTTCATCATCTACCACAAAAATATCATATAAAATATTAGCTAAAGCAACAGAAGAGTTTTTTCTTAGCATTGTTATATAATGCAATACTTCTTCTACTGTCCAATTTTTATTAACACTAACAAAGTTAGAGTACATTAACCTACCAGCACTTTCCTTAGGATAACTTAGTTTTTTCCTAATTGCTGCACTACTAGTTGGTAACATGGCAGCTAGTACTGTATTCTTTTCTTTGTCGGTTAAGTTTTTAATTATACGGTAAGCAACATCTTCACTTTTAATTTTAGTAATTAATGAAGTAATAAAAATTATGCCCCTAATTCTTATAAGATCGTGAATAATTGAAGAAGGGAGCCAATCTATTGCTTTTAAAATGTATTCATCAGTAAAATGCAACAAGAGTTGGTCTCTGTAATTACTATTTAAACTTTTAAATATCATTACAGATTCTGAAATATGGTAAGAATTTAGAATATTTTCAGCTTTAATAAAGTCGTTTTCTAAAATGGCACTAATAATACTATCTTCAATAATATCATTGGCAATCTCTTCTTCACGAACTAGATCTACATTATCAACCATAAGATTTACTACTGTATTAATTATTAAAAATTACACAAAACAAAATAGTGTAATTGTGCTAAAAACACATACCTTATTAAGTATAATGTTTTTTTTTATAAGTATAAAGCTATTTTGCAGAACTTATTAAAAAGAGGTAACTTAACAATAAACTTAAGTGAAAAATATTAAGCTACTCCTTATAAAACTTTAATTTTATAAATAACAACTTAAATTTATATTATCATAGTTATATATATTCTTTTTAGAGATAAATACTATGTATAGTGATTATTTACATCATTAATTGAAATCATAATTCTTGAAAAAAAGAAATATTCTATAAACCATTACACTTTATTTGTTCTCTATTTAGATCATATTTTATTCTTAAATACAAAGGTTATAATGGTAATATATACTACCAAGAGATGCCTTTAAAACTATTACATTTAACACAACGCTTTAGCTATTAGAGTTGCCTTTAGATTTTTTAGAAAATTACCCTACTCTTTTATAATATTTCTTTAATAATAAATTTATAAGAAGTAAAATTCTTATAAAAAAGGTTTTTTGCATAAAATAATTTTGTTTTTTATAGAAAATTAAATTTGTAGAACATAATTGAAAATTTTCACCCTAGGGGATTTTGCAAATAGCAATATTTAACGATTTTAGCAACTTTAAGTTGTTAAAAAATTTTTCCTTAGCATTAATACATTTTGCAATTTAAAAAACAATCTATCAGCCTAAAATTTAGTTGTTAAAATGCCTCTTGTTTTTCAACAAACTAAAAATTGCTATGATTTTTTTGCTACCTATAATTATTATTACATGCAAGAACAGCATTTAGGTATAAAAAGCCTAATCACTTTGTAAATATATTATCCATAAGTGATTGAGAAATTAGTATGAAATATGAATGGTGCGAACGAGAAGATTTGAACTTCCAAGGAGTTGCCCCCACAACGACCTCAACGTTGCGTGTCTACCAATTCCACCACGCTCGCATAATATTCGTATGTATTATAGGTAATTTAAGGAATAAAAGCAACTAAGTTAGCAAGCGATAACTTCTACATTGTATAATCAATTATAATTATAATTATAATTATAACTTTAACTATAATTATTTTTGTATAACAACTTTATTAACAGTATGAATACATACAAATTGAACTATGAACGAACCAACACTTAGCCTTACAAATATCACTGTGTATAAAAATATTCATTAAAACCTTAGAAAAATTTATAATCTAACAAGAATTATAATTAACTTATATTCCTAGCTATTCACTGATGCTGTTTAATATAATATATAATTTACTAACTCAAAATATAAAACAGGAAGTCTATAAAAGCTAATATATAATAGACATTAACACTGTAATTTTGCTATGATTAGATGAGTTGAATAATTTGGAGAATAATGAATATTAAGTGGAAAATAAATACTACACCTATCTTATATGAAGAAGCTATTACTACTATGGAACATTATGTTGATGGTGTAATTAGCAATAGTCAACCTAATATGGTATGGCTTTTAGAACATTTTGATGTATATACGAAAGGTACTTCAGCTACTAATGCCGATTTACTAAATCCCAATAAGATACCTGTAGTAGAAAGTAAACGTGGAGGTAAAATTACCTATCATGGTCAAGGGCAACAAATTATTTATCCTATTGTCAATCTTGTAAGCACTAAAAATATAAAGCTATATGTTAATACTCTAGAAACATGGATAATTAACACCTTAACGCATTATGACTTAGATGCTTTTAAAAAAGATAACCTAGTAGGTATTTGGGTATTAGATCAAGGGCAAGAAAAAAAAATTGCGGCTATAGGGATTAGAGTTAGAAAGTGGGTAGCTTACCATGGCATTGCGGTTAATATTTCCCCTAACTTACAACATTTCCAAAATATTATACCTTGTGGGTTGCATAACTTAGGGGTTACTTCTTTACAACAGTTAAAAAAAGATATATCATTTAACAGCTTTAACAGTATCTTAAAGAAAAATATACCGCCTTTAATTTCAGGTGGCAACCTTGAGTAATCTTAAATGACAACTGAAAAAAAACTTGAAAAACGTTATCCTGTATTTTTAGAAATAATACCTATTTTCTTATTTTTTATTGGAAATAAATATTTTGGTATTTATGTAGGTACAGGAATTCTTATGGTAACTAGTTTACTCAATTTAATATTTGCCTATATTTATACTAAAAATATCCACGTGATTCCTGTAATTACTTGTATGTTAGCCATTATTTTTGGTGGGTTAACAATTTTTTTGCATGATCCTAGCTTTATTAAAATTAAAGTAACTTTATTAAATTTATTTTTTGCTGCTAGTTTATTTGTTGGCTTATTGTTTAAGAAAAATTTTCTAAAAATAACCTTAAATTCCCAGCTGGAAATCACCGATTATGGTTGGAATTTATTAATTAGATACTGGATTACCTTTTTTTTGTTGTTAGCGGTTTTAAATGAAGTAGTTTACAGAAATGTAGATACTAATACTTGGGTCAACTTCAAAGTATTTGGTATTACTATTTTAACCATTATTTTTTCAGTAGCCCAACTGCCTATTATTAATAAGCATAAAATTATTAAAGAAAAAGACGATTAATCTTAACTTTAATTATTATAAGTTCTATTTATCTGTGAAACCCAACTTTTGTAAAGTGCTAACAAAGGTTTCAGGTAAGGGAGCTGTAATTTTAATGGTTTTACCCATAGCGTTTTGAAACTCTATACTTTTAGCATGCAAATATAGCCTGTGGTAATCTATACCTATTTTTAAAGGTTTAGCTCCATATTTAAAATCACCTATAATTGGAGCATGCAAAACTTGTGCCATATGGACTCTAATTTGATGAGTTCTTCCTGTTTGTGGCTCTACTTCTAACAAAGCTATTTTATCTTTTTTTTGCAGTACTTTATATTTTGTAATAGCTTCTTTACCTTTAGAATCTATTACAATTTGCTCGGAGTTAGTAGCACCTTGTTTTAACAGGTTTGCTTTAATAATGCCTGTATCTTCCTGATTTATAAAGGGATAGACTAAACAATTATAAATCTTAGTAATTCTTTTTTGTTTAAAAACTTCAAACATATATTGGCTAGTTTCTTTATTTCTAGCCAGTATTAGTACCCCTGAGGTATCTTTGTCTAGCCTATGAACTAAATAAGGGCTGTGGCTCTTTCCTAGCTTAAAAAAAGGTAATGCTAGTGCTAAGTGGAAATATACTTTAGTACCTCCTTGCATTGCTAACCCTGCCGGTTTATTAAGAATTAAATAATCATCATCTTGGTATAAAATAGAATTAAGTAATAAGGAAATTTCTTTTTTATATAAAGCAGGGTTTACAGTTGATTTAGTTACCTTTTTAGGGGCTGGAATAAAGCTATTAATAAACTCTATAGGAAGTTTAATAATATCATGCTTATTAACTATAATAGAAAATTTAGCTTTTTTACCGTTTAGTTTAATTGCAGCGGTGCGAATAAGTTTTTGGGTAATGCTATGGTTTAAATTAGGGTAATGCTCTAGCACCCACTGTAATAAAGGTATTTGTGGATTATTATCTATAGTAACTTCTATGAATTTTTGCATATATATTAGATACTAAAAATTTGGTGCTAAAAATCAAACATATAGGCAATTTTAAAACCTATAGTTTGCATGGTGGTGTTATTCTTATTTTTTCCAGTGTCTTGAACATCTATATCAGTTTGTGGATGGTCTTCATCAGGATTAAAAGTAGTATGAGTATAATTATAAGTATTGGTTACATTCATAGCCGAGTAAGTTACTAAAAATAAATACTGTTTATAAGAAAAACCAACATCAAAACCAAAAACCTTGTCTACTCCAATTTCTAATACATCTGTATTTCTATTTGAAGCATTTGTAGGTTTATTTGCTCCAGTCTCTTGATCTATTTCCGAACAAGCACCATCATCACATAAAGTAGAATTGTGATAAGTATCTTGCCCTGCACTTAAGCCTGCTCTTATAATGCCTAAAACTTTCCAATTTCTTGCAAATTCATAATCATATTTTAAACTTAATTGAAGTGGTACAATACTATGTTTAGATTTTCCACTTAAACTTGTAGGGTCAGGGTAGTTTACCCCACCTGCTAAATCACTTTTTGCTCCATATTCCACACTAGTGTAAGATACCCCAAAACCAGCTGAAAGATTCTTATACACAGGTACATAAATCTCTAAAGACGGAGTAACCGCACCAAAAGAACTATAATCCCCATGCTGCCAAGATCCATAACCTAAACCACCTACTATTTCGGTTGCTAATAAATTTTTACTAAATAAGCAAATTAACAGTAAGAAAAAAGTTCTGGTAACCTTCATGTTGTGGCTCATTTTTTAGTTTTATTGGAAACATTAATGGTTATATCTGTATTATTTCTACGTATCATTATAGAATATTTATTTTGATTAACATTGTTTTTTAAAAATTTTAGCATATCTGCTACATTGTTAATTTTTATACCATTAGCTGATACAATAATATCACCTTTTTTTACCCCAAAATTATCTAAAACAGATTTAGGACGAATATCGTAAACAACTAAGCCATTCACTTCAGCATCTATGCCTATTTCATAAGCAATAGCATTTGAATTATTAGCAATAGTTAACCCCTCAAATACGCCATAAGTAATAGCAGTAGTTTGTTTTGCTACATTTTCCTTTGGTATTTCTGGAGTTATAGGAATAAGTAAATTCACTCTATTTCTTAGAATACTAATGGATAGAGGAGTTGGAGATTCAATTAAAGCTAACTGGTAAGATAAGCCTGCAAAGCTATTAATAGGAGTATTGTTTAAAGCTATCACAATATCACCTACTTGCAATTTAGCCTTTGCTGCAGGGGTATCTTTATACACTTGGGTTACCATTATCCCTTTTGGGATATCCATACCTGACTTTTTTGCTAACATGTAATTTACATCTACTGCTGAAAAACCTAACCAATAGTTTCTAACTTTTTCACCTTTTAAAGATCTATTAATGAATAATTCTAAAATATTCACCGGAATAGCAAAACCTATACCAACAAAGGTATCACCAAATTTTCCAGTATTCATACCAATTAATTGCCCTTTAGAGTCTATTAAAGCTCCACCAGAACTACCTGGATTAATAGCAGCATCTGTTTGAATTAAGTTACCAATATTAGCAAATTCATTATTTGTAGGTAAAGCTGATATAATTCCTGAGGATACTGAAATTCCTATACCAAAAGGATTACCTATAGCAAATACTTCATCACCTATTTTTAAACTACTAGTAGCTCCCATTGTAATAGGAGTAAAGCTGACTGGCTTATTATCTGGTGCTTCTAATTGTAATAACGCAAGGTCTATACTTGCATCTTCGGCTACTATTTTAGCTGTAAATATTCTACCATCGTGCAATATCATTTTAATAGCCTTTTTATAAGCTATAACATGGCGGTTAGTAATAACTAAACCAGATTTAGCTACAATAATACCTGAGCCCTTATCAGCCTCTGTACTATTAGAATGTAAGAATTCCTCTATTTCAGCTTTTGAACCTTGAGATAAAGCATATACACTTACTACAGAATCTATACTTTGCTGTAAAGGATCTTGGCTAGCAGCTTTAAGAATTGATGGTAAAAAAGTTAAATTAAAAAATAGGATTAAAATCAAAAAACGCATTATATAATATCCATTATTGCTAACTTAAATATTAATTAATAATATTATACAAAATATAATATAAAGTTAATTCTATAGAAACTAGCAATAAAAAAATTGCTAAAATCTTCACAATAACTTTTTCTTTAAATATGAAAAAATTTAATAAATATAATAAAGGCAATTGGTATATTAAGAAAGATAGAATAAACAATACTAATTGTAAAATACTATCGTTTATTAAAAACAAACTAGGAAAGAAGAAAAAGAAAATAGCTAAAGGAGTAAAATAAAGTAAAAAAATATTATTAATTCTTAAATAGGTAACGCCACGACCATGATAGAATATTTGAGCAATAACATAAAATAGGGGGGATAACAAAAAAGACACAACTATAACTAAATTAAAAATAATAAATAAAAAATATATAATATTTTCAAGAATCATAATGTGTGTCTTTAAAAATGCAGAAATTTTTTAGACTATTCTGCTTCTACTGTCTGCTTTAGATCTTTACTACCTTTTGCATTTATATCTCTATCAATGAACTCAATAATTGCCATTGGTGCATTATCACCAGTTCTAAAACCACTTTTTAATACTCTAGTATATCCACCATTTCTTTCTTGGTATCTACTACCTAATGCCGAAAATAATTTATGTACTGCTTCATCGTTTCTTAATAGAGCAAAAGCCTTTCTTTTATGTGCTAATGTACCTTTTTTACTTAAGGTTATTAGCTTATCTACATAAGATCTTAACTCTTTTGCTTTTGGTAATGTAGATTTAATTTGTTCATTAATTATTAAAGCTATTGCCATATTTTTAAACAAAGCCTTTCTTTCAGCTGTAGTTCTACCTAGCTTTCTGCCACTTAGTCTATGTCTCATAATTATTTCTTTCTCCGGCTACTAGTATTTATCTTCATATTTTTTAACTAAAGTTGCTATATCTTCTGGTGGCCAATTTTCTATTGTCATACCTAAAGAAAGATTCATTTTTGCTAAAACTTCTTTAATTTCATTTAAAGATTTTCTACCAAAATTAGCAGTTTTCAACATATCTGCTTCAGTTTTTTGCACTAAATCACCAATATAAAGAATTTTAGCATTCTTTAAACAATTAGCCGAACGTACAGAAAACTCTAATTCATCAATTCTTTTTAATAAGTTTACATCAAACGGTAGTTCATCTTTTTCTACTACTTCTTCAACAGCTAAATCTGGTACTTCAAAACTAATAAAACTATTTAACTGTTCTTGTAAAATTTTAGCAGCTAATCCTACAGCTTTCTCAGGAGCAATAGAACCATCTGTTAATACATCTAAGTAGAGTTTATCGTAATCTGTTACCTGACCCACTCTAGCGTTCTCTACTTCGTACTTAACCCTTTCAATAGGAGAAAAAATAGCATCTACTAAAATTAAACCTATTTCTTTATTTTTATTAAGACGAGACTCCACAGGAGAATAACCTTTACCTACTTCAATGGTAATTTGCATATTCAGTTCTTTATTTTCATCAATATTACAAATTACTAATTCTTTATTAAGAATTTCAATATTATGATTTTCTTCAATATCTGCCGCTGTAACAACTTTAGTACCTTTTACTTTAAGGTTTAATACAACAGGAGATAAAGTATGAGAACGTATCTTCAATTGCTTAATATTTAAAATAATATCGGTTACATCTTCTGAAACCCCTTCAATAGCAGAAAATTCATGAACTACTCCATCAATTTTAATGGCAGTAACTGCAGCACCTTGTAGTGATGAAAGTAATATTCTTCTTAAAGCATTACCTAAGGTTACACCAAAACCTCTTTCTAAAGGTTCCACTACAATTCTTACAGAATTTTGGCTATTATCAGTTTCCAATTGTATATTTTTCGGCTTAATTAAACTTTGCCAATTTTGTTCTATCACACTTAACCCCTTACTTTATAATTAATTGCTTCAAGTTATACTCGTCTTCTTTTGCTAGGGCGACAACCATTATGAGGAATTGAGGTTACATCTTTAATTGATGTTACTACTAAACCTACAGTTTGTAAGGTTCTTAAAGCAGATTCCCTCGCTGACCCTGGACCTCTCACCTCAACGGAAACAAATTTTAGCCCGTGCTCCATAGCCTTTTTAGACGCAACCTCAGCTGCAATTTGAGCAGCATATGGTGTAGATTTCCTTGAACCCTTAAACCCTTGCTGTCCAGCTGAAGACCAAGATATAACATTTCCATGTACATCGGTAATTGTTATTAAAGTATTGTTAAATGTTGAACTAACATGAACAATACCTGTAATAATATTTTTCTTATCACGTTTTTTTACTTTTTGTTTATCGGTAGATTTCATATGTATCTCTATTTATGTTACATTTTTTTGCCAGCAATGGCTTTTGCTGGACCTTTTCTTGTTCTTGCATTAGTATGAGTTCTTTGCCCTCTAACAGGAAGGTGCCGTCTGTGTCGTAACCCCTTATAGCAACCTAAGTCCATCATTCTTTTAATATTAAGATAAACAACCCGCTTTAGATCACCTTCTACCATGTAGTCGTTATCTATGGTTTCTCTAATTTTAGATACTTCTTCTTCTGTTAAAGCACTTACCCTTATATCTGGAGAAAGTTTTGCCTTAGAACATATTTCTAAAGCAGTTTTTAAACCTATTCCGTAAATATAAGTTAAGGCTATACCAACTTTTTTATTAGTTGGAATATTTACACCTGCTATACGAGCCAAATTAACTCTCCTTTTCCATTTAGTTAAACATTAATGTAACAACACTAAATTTAAACAATAATCCTGTTATTGTCAATATAGTAAGCACTAATTTATTATCTTTAGTAACTTTTCCTGCATTTTCTCTTTACCCAATGTGGCATCAAACTTATAAAGTATACCTAGTTTTTCATAAAAAGCTAGAATTTCTTGTAATTCTGCCTTAAAAGTGCCTAATCTTTTATTAAAAGTATCTAAATTATCATCTTCTCGGGTAACAAAAGTTGTTCCTGAACATTTATCACACACACCTTCTTTTTTAGGATTTGAAGTATACTTATTATAAATTGCTCCACAATTCGCACAAGCATAACGACCAGTTATTCTTTTTATCAGAGTATCATCGTCTATTTCTAAATAAAAAGCATAAAGTTTAATTTCAGATTGGTTTAGCATTTTATCTAATAATTTTACTTGCTGTAAAGTTCTAGGGTAACCATCTAAAATAAAACCATTTTTACAATCTTCTTTTTGAATTCTAGTACTAATCATTTCTGTCATTAGATTATCATCTATTAATTTACCCTCAGCTAATAATTCTTTAAGTTGTAAAGACAACGTGCTACCTTTAGTTATTTCTGCCCGCAACATATCACCGCTTGAGATATGAGCTATGTTGAGTTTATCTACTAATACTTTAGATAAAGTCCCTTTACCACTACCAGGTGCACCAATTAAAATAAATACATTTTTCATTATCTTCTACCAATTTTTGCTTTCTTTAAAATACTATCATACTGATATGACATTAAATGAGATTGCACTTGAGTAATAGTATCCATAGTTACAGATACAACAATTAATAAACTAGTACCACCAAAATAAAAAGGAATTGAGGCTTTTGAAATTAGGAATTCAGGTAATAAACAAACAAGCACTAAATATATTGCACCAATTACAGTGAGCCTATTTAGTAATTGTTGTAAGTGATTAGCCGTATATTCACCTGGCCTAATTCCTAACAAAATACCTCCATTATTTTTTAAATTCTCAGCTGTTTCTTTAGGGTTAAACACCACAGATACATAAAAGAAAGCAAAAAAAGTAATTAGAACAGCATAAAGTAACATATATAGAGGTTGCCCTCTACCTAAATATACCCCAATTGAGGTAACAAAACTATTAGAAGAGTGTAAAAAACCAATTAATGTTGTTGGTAAAATTAATAAAGAACTAGCAAAAATAGGAGGAATAACCCCAGCATTATTAATTTTTAATGGTAAATATGAAGTTTCACCACCAACTAACCTATTACCACTAATTTGCCGCTTAGGATACTTTACTACTAACCTTCTTTGTGCAGTTTCTACAAATACCACTCCATAAATAATGGCTACCATCATTATTATTATACCTATTAAAAACACAGGAGATAATGTTCCTTTTTCTCCTAAAGTAAATAATGTAACCATAGCAAATGGTAAATTAGATACAATTCCTGAAAAAATAATTAAAGACACTCCATTACCAATACCTCTTTCTGTGATTTTTTCACCCATCCATAATACAAAGAAAGTCCCTGAAGTTAAAGTAAAAGCTGTCATAAAACGAAAAACCCAACCAGGATTAACAACTGCACTAGCACCACCAGATTGTAAATTTTCTAAACCAATTGCAATACTAAACCCTTGAATAAAGCATACAAATAATGTTAAATACCTAGTATATTGATTAATTTGGGCACTACCTCTTTCCCCTTCTTTTCTTAATTCAGTAAGCTGTGGGGAAATCACAATAAACAATTGCATCATGATTGAAGCAGTTATATATGGCACGATATTTAAAGCAAAAATAGTCATTCTCCCTAAGGCACCCCCCGAGAATAGATCAAACATGCCTAATAAACCTTGAGAATTATGATTCATAAACTCTTTAAAGATTAAAGGATTAATTCCTGGAATTGGGATATAGGTACCTAAACGATATATAATTAGTATACCTAAAGTGAATAAAATCCTATTCCTTAGAGCAGCCGATTTTGACCACGCATTCATAAATCCTGTAGAATTATTTACCATACTAGACATTAATACAATCCTTAAATTAAGATTCTTGCCACTTAGTTACAACAAATTTCTTAGGCGTTAAAACAGATACTTTACCACCAGATTTCTCAATAGCTTCTTTAGCAGTTTTGGAGATAGCAGCAACTTCAACACTAATAGCTTGTGCTTCACCTTTTCCTAAGATTTTTAAACCATCATAAATACCCTTACAAACTTTTTGTTGTTTTAAATATTCAAACGTAAAAATTTCCTTAGGATTTAAAGTACCTTTTTTGATGTAAGCTGCTAACACTTCTAAATTAATAGTGAAATAATTTTTCTTAAAAACATTAGTAAAACCACGTTTTGGCATTCTTCTATATAAAGGATTTTGACCACCTTCAAAACCTAAACGCACCTTACCTACACCTCTAGCTTTTTGTCCTTTATGACCTTTACCAGATGTTTTACCTAAACCAGAACCGATGCCTCTACCTAAAGTTTTAACTACGTGAGTAGCACCTTTATTATCTTTTATTTCATTCAGTTTCATAACAATAACCTATTAACCTAATTTTATAATACTTCTACTAAATGAGCTACTTTTTTAATCATGCCCCTTATTGATGGAGTATCTTCTAATTCTTTTACTTTATGCAATTTATTTAATCCTAAACCAATTAGAGTTTGTTCTTGATCCTTAGGACGCCTGATTGCACTTTTGATTTGTTTTACTTTTAACGTTTTTTTCATTTGAGATTCCACAATTTTTTCATTATTCAGTTATTGTTGCAACATCATTAGTATCTTCAATATTTTCTTCTGATTCTGATACATCTAAAGCATCTTTCTTAAAAAATATATCTTGAATCTGTTTACCTCTTTTTAAAGCTATTAATTTTGGTGAAACAGAACTAGATAAACCTTGTAAAGTTGCTCTAATTAAATTGTGTGGATTAGTACTACCTAAAGATTTAGCCACTACATCATGAATACCTAAGGCTTCAAAAATAGCTCGCATCGCACCACCAGCAATCACCCCTGTTCCAGGTTTAGCAGATTTCATAATTACTCTACCTGACCCGCATTTTGCTACAACATCATGATACAATGTTCTACCTTCTTTTAAAGGAATTTGAATCATACTTTTTCTAGCTAATTGAGTCGCTTTAAATACTGCATCTGGAACTTCTTTAGCTTTAGAAGAAGCAAAACCTATCTTTCCTTTACCATCGCCAACTACTACTAAGGCGGCAAAGGCAAACCTTCTACCTCCTTTTACTACCTTAGCAACACGATTAACATGCACTAATTTTTCAATTAGATCTGATTTCTCTTTTACTTCTCTTTTTTTTCTTTTATTTTGTGCTAACATGTATATTTAGTTCCTTAAAATTTTAAACCACTTTCTCGTGCAGCGTCAGCTAAGGCTTTCACTTTACCATGAAATAACGAGGCTCCTCTATCAAAAGCTACCTCTTTTAAACCTTTAGCTAATAATCTATCAGCAATTAATTTACCTACTACAGAGGCAGCATCTTTGTTAGATGTTTTTGTTAACGTCCCTTTTATTTGTTTATCTACAGTTGAGGCTGAAGCTAAAGTTAGCCCCTTAGCATCATCAATGATTTGTGCATAAATATGACAATTAGATATAAACACAGTTAAACGAGGTTTATTACTATTGTTTCTTTTCAAATGAAAACGTATTCTATTTCTTCTTCTTATATATTTTTTTTGAGCTTTATCTGTTATTTTTCTTAGCATATTATTTCTTCTTACCTTCTTTACGTAAAACCACTTCATTTACATATCTAATGCCCTTACCTTTATATGGTTCAGGTTTCTTAAAAGCTCTTATCTTAGCAGCTACTTGTCCTACACGTTGCTTACTAATCCCTTCAATATTAATATGAGTTAGATCTGGGCAAGAGATTTTTACATCATCAGGAATTGGAACAATTACATCATGGCTAAAACCTAATTGTAATACTAAATTACTACCCTTAATGCTTGCTCTGTAACCTACCCCTTGAATTTCAAGATTCATTTTAAAACCTTCAGATACGCCTGTCATCATATTATTAATATGTGCTCTCATTGTACCCCACATTTTTTTTGCAAATAACGTGTTATTTATAGGAGTTACTACAATTGCATTATCTATTTTTTCAACTTTCACATAAGATGATATATTTAATGCAACTGTTCCTTTTGTACCTTTTAAACTAATTTGTGAGTTATCTAAAGAAACCTCAACATTATTTTTTATTGTAACTGGATATTTTCCAACTCTTGACATTACTTTAACCCTTTAATTAAAATACTGAACACAGTACTTCACCACCAATATTTCTTTTTTTGGCTTCTATATTAGACATTATACCTTGCGAGGTAGATAAAATAGAAATACCTAATCCATTATACACTATTGGTAAATTACTAGATGAACTATATAATCTACGACTAGGCTTTGATAATCTTTTAATTTCTTTAATAGTTGGTTCATTTCTAAAATACTTTAAACCAATTTTAATTTTTTTTATACCTTTTCTCACATCAAAAACTTCATAAGATTCTATATAGCCTTCAGTTTTTAAAACATCTAAAACTCCTATTACTTCTTTTGAACATAATACTTCAATTTCTTGTTTTTTAGCCATTAAGCCATTTCTTATTCTTGTGAGAGAATCACTTATTGTATCAACATTCATATAGCACCTACCAACTAGCTTTAATTACACCCGGAATTTGCCCTTTTGAAGCAAGTTCACGGAATTTATGTCTACAAAGTAAAAATTTTCTATAATTCCCTCTTGGACGACCTGTCAATTCACACCTTAAACGGTATCTAGTAGGTGAAGAATTTTTTGGTAATTTAGCTAAATCCAAGCGAGCCTGAAAATTTTCCTCTGGCGTTAATGAGTTATCATTAGCTTTCTGTTTTAATGATGCTCTTTTCTTTGCAAATTTTTGTATTAGTTGTTTTCTTTTTTTATTTCTTTCAATAGCACTAGCTTTAGACATATATTCTCCTATTATTTTACAAAAGGTAAGTAAAATTCCTTTAATAAAAATTTTGCTTCTTCATCTTTATTAGCGGTTGTACAAAAAGTAATATTCATACCTCTAATTTTATCAATTTTATTATAATCCACCTCAGGAAAAATTATTTGTTCCTTAATCCCAAGAGAATAATTACCATGACCATCAAAACCTTTATTAGAAAGCCCTCTAAAGTCTCTTACGCGAGGTAATGCAACATTTACAAATCTATCCAAAAATTCATACATTCTTGACTTCCTTAAAGTTACTTTACAGCCTATTGGCATATTTTCTCTTAATTTAAAACCTGCAATTGCTTTTTTAGATAAACATATAATAGCCTTTTGCCCAGCAATTAAACCTAATTCTTGAGCCGGTAATTCTATCTTTTTTTTATCTAAAGCTGCTTCTCCAACCCCTATATTAATAGTAATCTTCTCTAATTTTGGTACTTGCATTACATTTTTGTACTTAAACTCTTTAATTAAATTAGGCACAGCTATGTCTTTATAATGTTGTAACAAACGTGTCATCTTTTTCTCTTTCTTTATTCCTTGCTTTTTATTTATTAATCTATAATTGTACCTGAAGATTTACAATATCTTACCTTTTTACCATTGTCAACCTTATAACCAACTTTTGTTGGTTTAGAGTTTTGAATATCAAAGTATGCTACATTAGAAATAGCTATGGGTAACTCTTTTTCTACAACGCCTCCAGCATTATTTGCTGATGGTTTCTGATGTTTTTTTACAACATTAATACCCTTAATTAAAATTTTTTGCTTTTTAGGATAAACAGATAAAATTTCACCTTTTTTTCCTTTATCTTTACCAGCAACAACTATAATATTATCGCCTTTTTTTAATTTACATTTTATTATCATTATAAAACCTCAGGTGCTAATGAAATTATTTTCATAAAATTTTTTGCTCTTAATTCACGAGTAACAGGACCAAAAATCCTTGTACCTATTGGCTCACCCTGATTGTTAATTAGCACAGCAGAGTTATTATCAAACCTTATAGTTGAACCATCTTCCCGATTGATATCAAAGGCTGTTCTCACAATAACAGCTTTTAGAACATCACCCTTTTTTACACGACCATTTGGTATAGCCTCTTTTACGCTAACAACAATAGTATCTCCTACAGAAGCAACTCTTTTTTTACTTCCACCCAACACCTTAATACACTGGACTGATTTTGCTCCAGAATTATCAGCTACATTTAATCTTGTTTCTTGCTGTATCATACATCACCTAATTATTTACTATTACTTCCCATTTTTTTCTTTTAGAATAAGGCTTAGATTCTAAAATTTTTACTTGTGTTCCTTCTTCAATACTATTACTTTCATCATGAGCCAAGTATTTTTTAGATTTTTTTATTATTTTTTTATATAAAGGATGTTGTACTTGCCTTTCCACTCTAACCACAACGGTTTTTTCCATTTTGTTGCTAACAACTATACCTTCTAATACTCTTTTTGGCATATAATACTCCTAATTTTTTTCAGCCACACTTTTTTCAGTTAAAAAAGTTTTAACTCTTGCTATATTTCTACGAACTGTTCTTATTCTAGCACTGTTTTCCAATTGACCCACAGTTTTTTGAAAGCGTAGATTAAATAATTCTTTTCTATTCTTCATTAATTCTTCGTTTAATTCAGCTATTGTTTTATTTTGTAAGCTAACATTTTTCATAAAAATTAATTCCTCTATTATTCCGATATTCTACTAACAAATTTAGTAGTAATTGGCAATTTAGCTGCCCCTAATTCAAAAGCCCTGCGAGCAATTTCTTCAGATACTCCAGTTACTTCAAATAAAATTCTACCTGGCTTAACTCTACAAGCCCAAAATTCTACAGAACCTTTACCTTTACCCTGCCTTACCTCGGCTGGTTTTTTAGATACAGGAACATCTGGGAAAATTCTTATCCACACCTTACCTGCCCTTTTCATATGCCTTGTAATAGCACGTCTTGCAGCTTCTATTTGCCTAGCAGTTATTCGTTCAGGATTTAACGCTTTTAAACCATACTCACCAAAGCTAAGAGTAGCACCTTTCGTGGCTATACCATGAATCCTACCTTTATGTGCTTTTCTATATTTTGTTTTTGCTGGACTTAACATTCTACCTTATACCTCTATTTATGAGTAGTTTTATTTTTATTATACAAATAACTTTTATCTAACACTTCGCCTTTAAATATCCACACTTTAATGCCACAATTACCATAAGTAGTAGCAGCTGTTGCTTCAGCATAATCTATATCTGCCCTTAGGGTATGTAAAGGTACCCGACCTTCACGGTACCATTCCATTCTAGCAATTTCAGCACCACCTAAACGTCCACTACAATTAACTCGGATACCTTCAGCACCCATTTTTAAGGCATTTTGAACTGCCTTTTTCATGGCTCTTCTAAATGAAACCCTTTTTTCTAATTGGTTAGCAATATTTGTTGCTACTAATTGTGCATCTAATTCAGGCTTTCTAACCTCAATAACATTAAATTTTATATCAGAATCTATTAAATTAGACAAGTATTTTCTTAAATTATCTATTTCACTTCTTTTTTTACCAATAATAACTCCTGGTTTTGCCACATGAATATTTACTGTAACTCTTTTAGAAGAAGATCTTTCAATTAGAATTTTAGAAATACCTGCATCTTTTACTTTAGAATTAATATAGGATTTAATTTTTAAATCTTCATGTAAAAATTTTGCAAAGTTTTTATCGGCATACCATGTAGAATCCCAAGTGCGATTGATTTTTAACCGTAAACCAATTGGATTAATTTTTTGTCCCATTATGCTTTATCCTCTTTTTCAGATACTACTATATATAAATGGCTAAAAGGTTTTAAAATTCTCACCCCTCTACCTTTTGCTCTGGCATGAAATCTTTTCATAACTACTGCTTTTCCTACATGTGCAAATTTCACATAAAGACGATCAACATCCATATTATGGTTATTCTGAGCATTTGCAATAGCCGACATCAATGTTTTTTTTACATCAAGGGCTATAGCTTTATTAGAGTATGTTAATTCATTTAACGCATGTTGTACTTCTAAACCTCTAATAGATTTTGCTACTAAATTTAATTTAAAAGGACTTACTCTAATATTCTTTGCAATAGATTTTGCTTCTTTAGCTTGTGTTGCCATTACTTATTTCCTCTTAGCTTTCTTATCGGCTCCATGCCCGTAATAAGTACGTGTTGGAGAATATTCACCAAATTTTTGCCCTACCATATCTTCTGTTACATAAACAGGAATAAATTTTTTACCATTATGTACCCCAAAAGTTAACCCCACGAAAGGAGGTATAATAGTAGATCTTCTAGACCAAATTTTAATAATATCATTCCTTTTTTCAGCAGATGCTTTTTTTGCTTTTTCTAACAAATAACCTTCTACAAAAGGACCTTTTTTTAAAGAACGTGCCACTTATTTCTCCTTACCTTTTTATTTTTTAGAACGACGACGAACAATAAACTTATCAGTTCTTTTATTTGAGCGTGTAGTTTTTCCTTTAGTTGGCTTACCCCAAGGCGTTACTGGGTGTCTACCCCCTGATGTTTTACCTTCACCACCACCATGAGGGTGATCTATCGGATTCATAGCTGTTCCCCTTACAGTTGGGCGGACTCCCATCCATCTTTTTCTACCAGCTTTACCTAAATTTTCATTACGATGATCTAGATTAGATACTACACCAATTGTTGCCATACAATGAGAATTAATTAAACGTAATTCACCAGAAGTTAATTTTATTTGAGCATAACCTCTATCCTTGCCTACTAATTGGACATAAGCTCCTGCTGAACGAGCAATTTGACCACCTTTACCAGGTTTTAATTCTACATTATGAATAATTGTTCCAACAGGTATATTAATGAGTGGTAAAGCATTACCAACTTTAATATCAGCACTATCACCACTAGTTATTTTATCACCTTCTTTTAAACCATTAGGAGCTAAAACATAAGATAATTCACCATCTGTATATTTTATTAAAGCAATAAAAGCTGTTCTATTTGGATCGTATTCTAACCTTTCTACCTGAGCTTCCACATTAAGTTTAGCTCTTTTAAAGTCTACAAGGCGATATTTTTGCTTATGACCGCCACCAATATGCCTTACAGTAATACGACCTGTATTATTTCTGCCACCAGTTTTCTTCAAACCAATTGTTAAACTTTTTTCTGCTTTTCCTTTCCATAGATCTTTTTTACTTACTAAAACAAGACCTCTTTGCCCCGGAGTAACTGGATTGTATTTTTTTAATGCCATTTTTTATATAACTCCTGAATCCATATCTATTACTTGCCCTTCTGCTAAAGTAACAATAGCTTTTTTCATACCTGATCTTTTCCCAACTTTACCTTTAAAGGTTTTTTCTTTACCTTTTACTCGTAAAGTATTTACGGCTTGCACTTTCACTTTAAATAAGAATTCCAAAGAGGCTTTGATTTCTGCTTTAGTAGCAGAATCTGCCACCATAAAAACAAACTTATTTTGTGAAGAAAGTTTTGTAGCTTTTTCAGTAATTATTGGTTTACGAATAACCTCATATAATCTTTCTTTATTTAACATTTAAACGCTCCGCAAGTCCTTTAATAGCTTCTTCAGTTAAAATTAATTTTTCATGTTTCAGAATATCATATACATTTAATCCATTATGAGGAATAATATCAAGATTAATAATATTTGATAATGCTGTTTTAAAATTATTATCTATTTTTTCTAAAGAATCAACAAATAGTACTGATTTTAATCCTAATTTTTCAAAATTCTTTATAAAATCTTTAGTTTTATAAGATTTTAATACTAATTCATTCATAATTATTAAATTACCTTCAGCTAATTTAGATGAAACTATACTTTTTAAACCTAAGGCTCTAATCTTTTTAGGTAATTTATGGCTATGAGATCTAACTACTGGACCAAAGGCAATACCACCACCTCTCATATTAGGAACACTTTTCATACCTTGCCTAGCTCTACCTGTACCTTTTTGTTTAAAAGGTTTAGCTGTAGTATGCTTAACCTCACCTCTTGTTTTTACTTTATGAGTTCCTGCACGTCTTTTAGCTAATTGCCACTTTACTACACGAGCTATAATATCAGGGCGAACTTTCACACCAAAGATCTCTTGATTAAGATCAATATTGCCTACTTTCTCACCTGCTAAATTTATAATTTCTATATTCATACTTATTACCTTTATTGTTTAATTGCAGCAGGCAAAGGAATATCCTTTGGTAATTGCTTTTTCACCGCATCACAAATAGATAACAATGTACCTTTATGACCTGGTAATGAACCTTTTACTACTATTAATTGCTTTGATTCATCTATAGCAATAATTTTAGCATTTTGAGTAGTAACTTTTACATTACCCATATGTCCTGCCATTTTTTTACCTTTAAACACTCTACCTGGATCTTGCCTATTACCAGTAGAACCATGTGAACGATGAGTTAATGATACTCCATGGGTAGCCCGTAAACTTCTAAAATTATGACGCTTTATCACTCCCGCAAAACCTTTACCAATATTTACACCTGAAATATCAACAAATTGATCAGCAACAAAATGAGCAACACTAAGTTCCTTACCCACATCTACAAAATTTTCTTCAGAGATGCGAAATTCCATAATCTTTTTAGTTGGTTCTAAAGCTATTTTTTTAAAGAATCCTAGTAAAGGTTTTTTAGCATTTTTTACTTTAATTTTACCAAATCCTACTTGTAAAGCATTATAACCATCTTTGTGAGTAGTTTTATGGCCAACAATTTTGCAATCTTTAACTTGCAAGATGGTTACAGGTATAAATACTCCTTTTTCATTATAAATACGAGACATACCAATTTTTTCGGCTATCAAACCTGTTCTCATTTCATTATACTCCTAAAGTTTTATTTCCACATCAACACCAGAAGATAATTCTAACTTCATTAAAGCATCAACAGTTTGTGGAGTAGGTTCTTTAATATCTAATAGTCTTTTGTGCATTCTTATTTCAAACTGTTCACGAGATTTTTTATTCACATGAGGAGAACGTAAAACTGTGTATCTACTAATTTTAGTTGGCAAAGGAATAGGACCTACAACCTTTGCTCCAGTACGTTTTGACGCTGAAATAATTTCTTTTACTGAAGTATCCAGTAAATGATGTTCAAATGCTTTTAGTTTTATTCTAATATTTTGATTTTTCACAATCAGCCTCTTTTTAATTTACTTAATAATTTTAGAGATAATACCTGCTCCTACTGTCCTTCCTCCTTCTCGGATTGCAAACCTTAGTTGCTCTGACATCGCTACCGGTACTATTAACTCTACTTCAAACTTCACATTATCTCCCGGCATTACCATCTCTACTTCCTTCGGTAATGTTACTGTCCCTGTTACGTCCGTTGTCCGAAAATAAAATTGTGGTCTATAATTCTTGAAAAATGGTGTATGTCTTCCACCTTCTTCCTTCGTCAATATGTACGCTTCACACTCAAACTTCGTATGTGCTACTACGCTCCCCGGCTTCGCTAACACCTGACCTCTCTCCACTTCCTCTCTCTTCGTTCCTCTTAACAGTATTCCTACATTATCTCCCGCTTCTCCTTCATCTAACAACTTACGGAACATCTCTACTCCTGTACATGTCGTCTTCTGCGTCTCCTTCAATCCTACTATCTCTATCTCCTCTCCTACCTTCACTATTCCACTCTCTATCCTTCCAGTTACTACCGTTCCCCTTCCTGATATTGAAAACACATCCTCTATCGGCATTAAAAACTCTTTGTCTACTGGCCTTACTGGTTGTGGGATATAATTATCTACCGCTTCCATTAGCTTCTTGATCGCTTCCTTCCCTATCTCTTCATTCTTTCCTTCTAATCCCGCTAATGCACTCCCTCTTATTACCGGTATCTCCTCTCCTGGAAAATCATATGAACTTAATAAGTCTCTTATCTCCACTTCCACTAAATCCAACAACTCCTCATCGTCTACCATGTCTACCTTATTCATAAACACTACTATCGCCGGTACTCCCACCTGCTTCGCTAATAATATATGCTCCCTCGTCTGTGGCATCGGACCATCGTTCGCTGATACTACTAATATCGCCCCGTCCATCTGTGCCGCTCCTGTTATCATGTTCTTTACATAGTCAGCATGACCTGGACAGTCTACGTGCGCATAGTGCCTCTTCTCTGTCTCATACTCAACGTGTGATGCACTTATCGTTATTCCTCTCGCCTTCTCCTCAGGTGCCTTATCTATCTCGTCAAATGCCGTAGCCTCTCCTCCTCCTTGCTCCGACATCACTCTAGTTATCGCCGCCGTTAACGTCGTCTTACCATGATCCACATGACCTATCGTCCCTACATTACAATGCGGCTTCCTTCTCTCGTACTTCTCCTTCGCCATCCCTCTTCTCCTTTATAATAGTTTTATATATTAATTATTTTGAATATTTTGTTTTTATTTCTTGTGCAACATTTTCAGGCACTTGCGAATAATGAGAAAAAGTCATAGTAAATTGAGCTCTACCCTGACTCATAGATCTTAAATTATTCACATAACCAAACATATTAGCCAATGGTACATCAGCAGATATTACTTTAGCATTTGCTCTAGCTTCCATGCTACTAATTTGACCCCGCCTACTATTTAGATCACCAATAATATCTCCCATATATTCTTCAGGAGTAATTACTTCTACTTTCATAATAGGTTCTAATAATTTTGGTGCTGATTTCTGCATAGCTTCTCTAAAGGCAGCCCTTGCTGCTAATTCAAAAGCAAAAACACTAGAATCTACATCATGGTAAGCACCATCATATAATTCAGCATAGATATCAACCACAGGGAATCCAGCAATAATACCTGAATCCATAGATAACTGAATACCTTTTTCAACTCCTGGTATATATTCTTTAGGTACATTACCACCAACAATCTTACTAGCAAACTGGAATCCGCTTCCTGCCTCAAGAGGAGCAAATTTCATTTTCACTCTAGCAAATTGACCAGCTCCACCGCTTTGTTTTTTGTGAGTATAATCTACTTCTACAGCTTTAGAGAAAGTTTCACGGTAAGCTACTTGTGGAGCCCCTACATTGGCTTCAACTTTAAATTCTCTTTTTAACCTGTCAATCATAATTTCTAAATGCAATTCACCCATACCAGATAAAACAGTTTGCCCACTTTCTTCATCCATATGCACTCGTAATGAAGGATCTTCAGCAATTAAGCGGGACAAAGCTATACCCATTTTTTCCTGATCTGCCTTAGTTTTAGGCTCTACCGCTACTTGAATAACTGGTTCTGGAAATTCCATTTTTTCTAAAATAATTGGCGAATTCGGATCACACAAAGTATCACCTGTAGTTGTTTCTTTTAAACCAACCAAAGCAACAATATCACCAGCTTCTGCCTTTTTAATTTCTTCTCGTTGATTAGCATGCATTAAAAGCATTCTACCAATTCTTTCTTTTTTACCTTTTACTGAATTTAATACTGTAGATGTTGAATCTAAAGTACCTGAATATATTCTACAAAAAGCTAAATTACCAACAAAAGGGTCATTCATAATTTTAAACGCCAAAGCAGATAAAGGTTCTTTAGCATCATGTTTTCTAATTAAAGTTTTTTCATTATCATTTATATCTATACCGCTAATATCTGGTAAATCTAAGGGTGAAGGTAAATAGTCAATTACCGCATCTAACAAAGGTTGTACCCCTTTATTTTTAAAAGCTGAACCACATAAAATAGGCACAAACAAACCTTCTAATGTACCTTTACGAATACAATGTTTAATTTCAGCAATATTAATATCTATACCCTCAAGATATTTCTCCATAATGGCATCATCAGCCTCTACCGCTTTTTCAATTAAGGCTGAACGCATTTCTTCTGCTTTTGTTTTTAGATCTTCAGGAATATCTGTATAGTCAAACTTAGCTCCAAGCTCTTCATTTTGCCAAATAATAGCTCTACTTTCCACTAAATCAACCACTCCTTGAAAATCAGCCTCTATTCCTATAGGTATTGAAATAACTAAAGGATTAGCACCTAACCTTTCTTCTACCATAGAAACACAACGATAAAAATCTGCTCCTGTTCTATCCATCTTGTTAACAAAACAAATTCTTGGAACATTATATTTATCTGCCTGACGCCATACTGTTTCAGACTGTGGCTCTACCCCAGCTACTCCATCAAACACTGTTACAGCACCATCTAACACTCGTAAAGATCTTTCTACTTCAATTGTAAAATCCACGTGCCCTGGTGTGTCAATAATATTTACTCTGTAATCTTTCCAAAAACAAGTAGTAGCGGCCGAAGTTATGGTAATACCTCTTTCTTGTTCTTGCTCCATCCAGTCCATAGTAGCATTGCCCTCATGAACTTCACCTATTTTATAAGAACGCCCTGTGTAATACAATATTCTTTCTGTAGTAGTAGTTTTACCAGCATCAATATGAGCCATAATTCCAATATTACGATATTTCTCTAAAGCGGTTTTATCTGCACACATATTTTCCTTTCTCCTACCAGCGATAATGAGCAAACGCTTTATTTGCTTCTGCCATTTTATGAGTATCTTCTTTTTTCTTTACTGTAGCCCCACGACCACTTACAGCATCAAACATCTCATTAGATAACCTTTCAACCATAGTTTTTTCTGATCTTTTTCTTGATAATGTAATAAGCCAACGGATAGATAAAGCTACTTTTCTTTCCCCTCTAACTTCTACAGGTATTTGATAAGTAGCCCCACCAATTCTTCTTGACCTTACTTCTATTGAAGGTTTTACATTTTCAATTGCTTCATGAAAAGACTCAAGTGCATCTTTACTAGTTTTTCCTGCTAAAAGATCTAAAGCCTGATAAAATATTTTTTCAGCTACAGATTTTTTACCATCGTACATTAAACAATTAATAAATTTTGTTACTACCATATCTTTATACTTTGGATCTGGTAAAACTTCTCTTTTTTCAGCAGCATGACGACGAGACATACAATATTTCCTTTTTTAATTTATATTTTTATGCTTTTGGCTTTTTAGAACCATATTTTGAACGTCTTTGACGCCTTTTATCTATACCATGAGTATCTAAAGAACCACGTACAACGTGGTAAAGAACACCTGGTAAATCTTTTACCCTTCCACCTCTTACTAGTACCACAGAATGCTCTTGCAAATTATGCCCCTCACCTGGAATATATGCGGTTACTTCCTGATTACTAGTTAATCTAACCCTAGCTACTTTTCTTAATGCCGAATTTGGTTTCTTAGGAGTGGTTGTATAAACACGAGTACATACCCCTCTTCTTTGTGGCGAACCCAATAATGCTGGCACTCTATTCCTAGATGTTACTTTTTGTCTAGGTCTTTTTATTAATTGATTAATAGTTGGCATAATTTTCCTATTTTTCCTTAATTTTTAATCAAATATCTACTTTTCTCATACAAGACAAACAAAATTCTAACCATTATTTTACTAACAGTCAAGGAATCGTTACATATCTATAATAAAAACTGAAATTTATATGAAATTTAGTTTAATTTTTACTAGATTGCAATCTTTTTTTTGCTTCTTCTTGATATTTTTGTAATACAAATCCTGTACCAGCTGGTATTAATCTTCCTACAATAATATTTTCTTTTAAACCAACTAAATTATCTTTCTTACTCATAAGAGCTGCATCTGTTAAGATTTTAGTAGTTTCTTGGAAAGAAGCTGCTGAAATAAAAGATTCTGTTTCTAGGCTAGATCTTGTAATACTTTGTAAAATAACGTTATATTGTGCTAATTTCTTACCTTCTTTTTCTAATTTTTTATTCACATTTTGAGCTTCTAGTCTTTCTACTTTATCCCCTACTACAAATTCAGAATCTCCGGCATCAGTAATTTCAACTTTAGTTAGCATTTGACGTAAAATTACTTCAATATGTTTATCGTTAATACTTACACCTTGTAGTTTATAAACCTCTTGTACTTCATTCACCATATAAGCAGCCAAAGCAGCTACGCCCCGTGTTCTTAAAATATCATGAGGATTAATAGGACCTTCAGTAATTTGTTCACCTCTTTCTATATAATCACCCTCATATACTAATAATTGCTTGTCTTTTGGTAATGAATACTCAACTTTTAAAGTATCATCATCTTTAGACTTTATAATGATATTTCTTTTACTTTTAGTATCTTGAGAATACTCAACCACACCAGAAAGATTGGTAACAACCGCAGCATCTTTATACTTTCTTGCTTCAAATAATTCAATAACCCTAGGTAAACCACCAGTGATATCCCTAGTTTTTGCAGATTCTTTTGGAATCCTTGCTAAAATATCACCTATTTTTACCTGTTGTTTATCGTTCACAGAAATAATCGTATTAGGTTGTAATAAATAAGAAATTTCGTTTTCATGTTTCTTACCACTAGCTTGAGTTACTTCATCTAAAACTAATCTTGGTTTTAAAGTAGCATTCCTTGCTTGTTGCCGCCAGTTCATTACAACTTTAGATTCCATACCGGTAACATCATCTATTTTAGAACTCAATGAAACACCGTTTTCTAAATCTACATATTTAATACTACCTTCAAATTCACTAATAATAGGAACAGTAAATGGATCCCACTCTGCTAATTTGGTATTAAATTCTACCGTAGCTCCATCTAAGGCATAAAGCTTAGAACCATAAGGTATTTTCTGACGGAATCTTTCCTGACCAACTTCATCTATTACACTAATTTCACCACTACGACTCATAAGAATATCAATATTATCGGAATTTTTTACTACTCTACAATTAGATAACTTAATAGTTCCTGTAATTGGTGTTTCTACACTATTTTTTTCTGCCATTTTTTGAGCAGCTCCCCCTATATGGAAAGTCCTCATAGTTAATTGCGTACCTGGTTCACCAATTGATTGTGCAGCTACAATACCTACAGCTTCACCAAAACTTACAGGATAACCCTTAGACATATCCCTACCATAGCACTTCTTACAGATCCCTTTATGTTCTTCACAGGTAAGTACTGATCTTACCATTAGTTTATCTAACTTAGATTCATTAATAATTTGGGCTAAAGCTTCATCTATATAAGTATCTGCTTTAATTAATACTTTTCCTGTTTTAGGATCTATTACATCTTCAAGAATATAACGACCTAAAGCTCTTTCGCCCAATTGTTCTACAATAGTACCACCTTCAACAATAGCACGTACTTCTATACCATCTTTAGTGCCACAATCTTCACTAATAACTACCACATCTTGAGCAACATCTACTAACCTTCTAGTTAAATAACCAGCATTTGCTGTTTTTAAAGCAGTATCCGCTAAACCTTTTCTGGCTCCGTGAGTTGAATTAAAATATTCTAAAACATTCAGACCTTCTTTAAAGTTAGAAATAATTGGAATTTCAATAATTTCCCCTGATGGTTTAGACATTAGCCCCCTCATTCCTGCTAATTGCCGCATTTGGGTAATAGAACCCCTTGCCCCAGAATCCATCATCATAAATACAGAATTAATAGGTTTACCAGTTTCTATTTTAACCATTTTTTCCATCATATCTTCGGATATTTTATTAGTACAAGAAGACCAAGCATCAATTACTTTGTTGTATCTTTCTGAATTAGTTATTAATCCCTCTAAAAACTGCTGTTCATATACCTTAACTTTCTCTTCAGTTTCTAATACCATTTTATCTTTATTATCTGGAATTAATAAATCATTTTTACCAATAGAAATCCCCGCTTTACATGCCACAGAAAATCCTAACTGCATAATACTATCTACAAATTCTACTGTAGATTTCTTACTAGCATTCCTATATAAATAATCTATTAAATTAGCTACTTCTTTTTTTGTTAATACCTTATTTAATAAAGTAAAAGAAATATTATAATCTTTTGGTATAATATCTAATAACAAAACTCTTCCTGGAGTTGTTTCTACTAATTTTCCATCTAAACGATATTTTATTTTAGTATGATAGGTAACAATTTTATCATTTAAAGCTCTTTCAACTTCAGCAATACTACCAAAAATTTTACCTTCCCCTCTTTCACCTTCTCTTTCTAAAGATAAATAATATAAACCAAGTACAATATCCTGTGAAGGTACCACAATAGGTTTACCATTGGCTGGACTTAGAATGTTATTGGTAGACATCATCAATACTCTAGCTTCTAATTGAGCTTCTAATGATAATGGTACATGAATTGCCATTTGATCCCCATCAAAGTCTGCATTAAAAGCAGTACATACTAACGGGTGTAAGTGAATAGCTTTACCTTCTATTAATTTTGGTTCAAAAGCTTGGATACCTAACCTATGTAAAGTTGGTGCTCTGTTTAATAATACAGGGTGCTCTTTAATAACCTCTTCTAAAACATCCCATACTTCAGATCTTTCTTTTTCTACCATTTTTTTAGCTATTTTAATAGTAGAGGCAATACCATAGGCTTGTAATTTAGAATAAATAAAAGGTTTAAATAATTCTAAAGCCATAGTTTTGGGTAAACCACATTCATGAAGTTTTAAGTAAGGACCTACAGTAATTACGGAACGCCCTGAATAATCTACTCTTTTACCTAAAAGATTTTGTCTAAAACGCCCTTGTTTTCCTTTTAGAATATCAGCAAAAGATTTTAGTGGTCTTTTATTGCCATCTGAAATTGGATTTGAACGTTTAGAATTATCAAATAAAGCATCTACAGATTCTTGTAACATTCTTTTTTCATTACGAACAATAATTTGCGGAGCCCCTAATTCTAGTAATCTTTTTAAACGATTATTTCTATTAATAACTCTTCTGTATAAATCATTAAGATCGGAAGTAGCAAAGCGGCCTCCATCTAACGGTACAAGTGGCCGTAAATCTGGTGGTAATACTGGTAGAATATCAATTACCATCCATTCAGGCTTAGTATTAGCTTTTACTAAAGCTTCTAACATCTTTAATTTTTTAATAATTTTTTTAGATTTCACATCAGCGTGAGTTTCTTGTAAAGCTATTCTTAATTTTTTAATTTCTAACTCTAAATCTAAATTCTGTAGAATTTCTTTAATAGCTTCTGCACCCATACCTACTTTAAAAGAATCATCACCTAATTTTTCTAAAGCATGACGGTATTCATCTTCACTAATAATTTGATTTTGCTTAAATGTAGAAACGCCTGGATCTATTACAACATAACGTTCAAAATATAAAACTTTTTCTAAATCTTTAGAGTTAATATCTAAGAGTGTTCCTATTTTAGAAGGTACAGACTTCAAAAACCAAACATGAACTACAGGAGCTGCTAATTCAATATGCCCTATTCTTTCTCTTCTAACGCTTTGTTGAATAACCTCAACTCCACATTTTTCGCAAACATGCCCTTTATACTTCATGCGTTTATATTTGCCACATAAACACTCATAATCTTTTACAGGACCAAAAATCTTAGCACAAAATAAACCATCTTTTTCAGGCTTAAATGTTCTATAATTGATGGTTTCTGGTTTCTTTACCTCACCATGGGACCAAGAAAGTATTTTCTTGGAACTAGCAATGGAAATAGAAATCACATCAAAAGCATTATTTTCAACTTTATTAGCTTTCTTAAAAAATTCATTCATTTAATAGAGCTCCTTCCTGATTCTCAATTACTTACCTATTCTTCTTTTTTGTGCATTTCTAAATTTAAGCACAAAGATCTTAATTCTTTTACTAATACGTTAAAGGATTCTGGTACTCCAGTTTCAAAAGTTTCATCTCCTTTAATAATAGATTCATAAACATGGGTTCTACCAGTTTGATCGTCTGATTTTACTGTTAACATTTCTTGTAAAATATACGCAGCACCATATGCTTCTAAAGCCCATACTTCCATTTCACCAAATCTTTGCCCACCAAATTGAGCTTTACCACCTAATGGTTGTTGCGTAATTAAGCTATATGGACCAATAGAACGAGCATGTATTTTATCATCAACTAAATGGTGAAGTTTTAACATATAAATATAACCAACAGTTACTGACCTTTCAAAATATTCACCAGTCCTACCATCTATTAAACGCATTTGACCTGAAGTATCTAACTTAGATAAAGTTAGTAATTCATTAATATCTTTTTCTTTTACCCCATCAAATACTGATGTAGCTACGGGTAAACCCTTTTTGAGATTCTTAGCTAAATCTAATATTTGCTGGTCTTTTAATTCTTTTAATGAATCTGCTTCATGGGTTCCATAACAAGATGCTAAGAATTTTCTAATATCAGCTACAGATTGTTTAGATTTATGATATTGCTCTAACATACTATTAACTTGTTTCCCAATATTAGCGGCAGCCCAACCTAAATGCACTTCTAATACCTGCCCCACATTCATACGTGACGGTACGCCAAGAGGGTTTAAACAAATATCTACAGGTGTTCCATCTTCTAAATGTGGCATATCTTCAATTGGTAAAATTTTAGAAACTACACCTTTATTACCATGGCGTCCTGCCATTTTATCACCTGGTTGTAACTTCCTTTTTACCGCAATAAATACTTTTACCATCTTCATAACACCAGCTGGTAAATCATCACCTTTTTGCAAATTAGCTATTTTATTTTCAAACTTTGCATTTAAGTGAGTTACAGATAAATTAAAATCTTTAGCAGCTTCAGATAGTTTATGGCTTACTTCCTTATCTTTTACAACAATTTGAAATAAATCAGATAATTTACAATCTACTAATTTAGCTTTATCTAGTATTTCATCTTTTTTATGAATCTTAGAATTTACTACTTTATGCTTATGTAATAAATCGGCTATTCTAAAAACATAAGAGGTATCTAAAATACTGTATTCTTGATCCCTTTCTTTACTTAATTTTTCAAATTCAATTCTTTCATTAGCTTGCACTCTACTATCTTTAGCAATACCACGACGAGAAAATACTCTTACCCCAATCACAGTACCACTAATACCAGATGGTACTCTTAAGGAAGTATCTTTTACATCAGCTGCTTTCTCACCAAAAATAGCTCTTAATAATTTCTCTTCAGCTGTAACAATACTTTCTGCTTTAGGAGTTACTTTACCTACTAGAATATCTCCGGCAATTACTTCAGCACCTGCATATATAACACCAGATTCATCTAAACTTCTGCTAGCATCTTCACTAATATTAGGAATATCGGCTGTAATTTCTTCAGGCCCTAATTTTGTATCTCTTGCTACTACTTCAAATTCTTCTATATGAATTGAAGTAAATACATCATCTCTTACAATTCTTTCTGAAATTAGAATTGAATCCTCAAAATTATAACCATTCCAAGGCATAAAAGCTACTAATACATTTTTACCTAGAGCCAATTCACCCTTATCTACTGAATGTCCATCAGCAATTACATCACCTGCATCTACTAAATCACCTGCTTTAACAATAGGTTTTTGGTTAATACAAGTATTATGGTTAGATCGTTGAAATTTATTTAAATGATACACATCAATATCGTAAGCTATATTATTTTCATCTAGAGCTTTAACAATAATTTTAAAGGCATCAACATTATGCACAACCCCTCTACGATTGGCAACTACAGAAACACCTGAATCTTTAGCTACAACGGCTTCCATACCTGTACCAACAATAGGAGCTTCTGCTTTCAACAAAGGTACAGCTTGCCGTTGCATATTTGCACCCATTAAGGCTCTATTGGCATCATCGTTCTCTAAGAATGGAACTAATGAGGCAGCAACTGATACCATTTGGTTAGCAGCTACGTCCATACAAGTTACCTCACTAGGTTCACATAAAGTTAATTCACCATTTATTCTACAAGTAATTAAATCATCTACAAATTTATCGTTTTTATCTAATAATGTATTTGCTTGAGCTATTACATGATCTTTTTCTTGAAAGGCTCCCATATAAACAACTTCATTTAATACTTTACCATCTTTTACTAACCTATAAGGAGTTTCTAAAAAACCATATTTATTAATACGGGCATAAATAGCTAAAGAATTAATCAAACCAATGTTTGGTCCTTCAGGAGTTTCAATTGGACAAATTCTACCATAATGGGTTAAATGTACGTCCCGTACTTCAAAACTAGCTCTTTCTCTAGTTAAACCTTTAGGACCTAAAGCAGATACTCTTCTTTTATGAGTAATTTCTGATAATGGATTGGTTTGATCCATAAATTGCGATAACTGTGAAGTACCAAAAAAATCTCTTAAAGCAGACTGAATAGCTTTTACATTAATAATATCACTAGGAGCTAACTCTTCTGAGGTTGCCATTTTTTCATGAATAAACCTTTCCATTCTCACTAAAGAAATACGTAATTCATTTTCTACTAACTCACCAACTGAACGAATTCTTCTATTAGCTAAATTATCAATATCATCTACTGCGGCCTTGCCGTCTCTAATTAGTAATAAATGTTTTATAACATTGATGATATCAGATTTGTTTAATATAGTTAGATCTTCAGGATCTTTTAAACCAAATTTTTCATTTATTTTAAATCTACCAACAGCTGATAAATCGTAACGATTATAGTCAAAAAATAAAGTATTCAGTAAATCATTAGCCACTTCTACATTAGTGGCATCTGCACCTTTAACCGTTTTATAAATTTCATTTAAAGCCTTGAATCTATCTGTGGCCTTATCTGCTAATAAAGTATTTAATAAATATGCACCACTATTCATATGATCAATTAAAACAATAGAAAAATTAGTAACATTCTCTTTCACTAAATTAGCTAGTAATTCTTTTGTTAATTCTTGCCCTGTAAATGCTAATACATTACTTTTACTATCTTTAATTTCATGTAACACATGATTCCCTATTAAATCATCTTCCATTAAGACAATATGTGAAACTTCACTTTTAACCAATTTCTTTAAAACACCGGCTGAAACATAAGTACCCTGCTTTACTACAACTGTGCCATCTTTAGCATTAATTAAATCGTAAGCTAATGTAGTACCCTCATAAAATTCAGGTTTGAATTCTACTATATATTTATTCTCTTTAAATTCTATTTTGGCACAATTATAGAAAGTATCTAAAATTTCTATAGCTGACATACCTGCAACTAATGAACTATCTAATTCTTTACCTTCTTTTGCAGCTTTAACTCTTAATTCTTCTGTAGCTTTAGAGTCTAAAGATCTTAGCAAACTAGTTAAAAGTACTTTTTTTCTTTTATCTACACGAATATATAGTAAATCTTTAGCATCAAACTCAATATCTAACCACGAACCAATATGAGGGATAATACTAGCACTATATAAGAATTTTCCAACATTTGCCTTACCTTTATCACTATCAAAAAATATACCTGGTGAACGATAAATTTGCGAAACTACTACACGTTCAGCCCCATTAATTACAAATGTTCCGTGATCAGTCATTAAAGGAATATCACATAAATAAATAGCCTGCTCTTTAACATCTTTAACACTAACGGTACCTGTTTCTTTATTAATGTCATTAGCAATTAATCTTAAAACAATAGTAACAGGTATAGAATAAGTCATATCCCGTTGTTTACATTCATCAATATTAGCTTTTACTTCACCTAAAGAATATTCAACAAACTCTAATTCAAATTTACCATCACGACTATGTAAAGGAAATATTGAAGACAAGACTCTCTGTAAACCAATATTCTTACGTTTACTTTTTAATGTTCCTAATTGCAAAAAATCCATATAAGAGTTTTTTTGCATTTCCATTAAACCAGGAATAGCTTCACTTGATTTAACTTTGCTATAATTTCTACGGATTTTAATATTGCTTGTTAAATTTTGCATTTATTTTACCAAAATGATATTATTACAACTTATTGAATAAGATAATACCACATCAGAATAATCATATTTTGATGTGGTATATATTAAATATTAGTTTATTAAAAATTATTTAATTTCTACTGTAGCACCAGCATCTTCAAGTTTTTTCTTGAACTCGTCAGCTTCAGCTTTTTTTATACCTTCTTTAATTGGTTTAGGAGCAGAGTCTACTAAGTCTTTAGCTTCTTTTAATCCTAAACTTGTAATAGTTCTTACTTCTTTAATTACATTAATTTTACTAGCACCAGCACTTACTAAAATTAAATCAACTTCTTCTTTTTCAGCAACTGGTGCAGCAGCAGCGGCAACAGTAGCAACTGGTGCAGCAGCAGCGGCAGTTACACCCCAAGTTTCTTCTAATTTTTTAGATAGCTCGGCAGCTTCTAAAACTGTGAGTTTTGATAGTTCTTCTATTAATTTATCTAAATCAGCCATTATTTTACTCCAATATGTTATTTTTGATTAGCTTAAGTATACTTATTAATTAATTCTTGCTTCCATATGCTTTAGTTACTCCAACTAAATTAGTAGCTGGTGTTTTAGCTAAAACAGCAACCTTAGTAGCTACAGCAACTAGTAAACCAGCTAATTTACCTCTAATTTCATCAAATGAAGGTAAATTTGCTAATTGGGTTACTTCAGTACTAGCTAATTTAATACCATCGTACGAACCTCCAACTATAACAAACTTAGGATTAGTTTTCGCAAAATCATTAACTAATTTAGCACAAGATAAAGGATCTTCCCCCCAAGCTATAGCTGTTGGACCAACAAAAAAATCATTTAGTACTTGATTTTTAGTATCTCCTAAAGCTCTAACAGCAAGGCTATTTTTTACAACTTTAAAATTAATCCCTAAAGGATAGGCTTTTTCTCTTAATGAATTTAAGTTTGCTACAGTCATTCCTTTATAATGAACAACCATGACAGCATTAGCTTCAGTAAAAACATTACCTAAATTTGCAATTAATTTCTCTTTTTCAAGGCGTTTCACCTACTTCCTCCCTATTTATTAATAAATAAGCAATAGCTTAAATATCCCTCATAGATTTTCACCTATGTTTCCCATGACCAGTAGTAAATCTTTAAATAAACTCTACTGTCTACTTAGGCAATTAAGCAAATATCAAGCATTTTAATATTCACACCTAAGGTCTTGGACGGAATTCTTAAATATTTTTATTTTCTATAATTTTACTACACTAGTTAAATCTAATTTTAACCCTATCCCCATTGTTGAAGAAAGTGTTGATTTCATAAAATACACTCCTTTAGCCCCTGATGGTTTTGCTTTTAAGAGAGCATCAAAAAATGATTTTATATTATCTATTAAAGCAACCTCTGTAAAACTTAATTTACCCAAACCTGCATGAATAATCCCTGCACGTTCAACCCTAAACTCAACTTGTCCTAAACGCACAAGATTAATAGCTTCTTTAACATTTAAAGTTACACTACCAATTTTAGCACTAGGCATTAATCCTTTAGGACCTAATATTTTAGCAACTCTACCAATTAAAGCCATCATGTCTGGAGTCGCAATATATTTATTACAACTAACATCACCTGCAAGTATTGCATCTACTAAATCTTCGGCTCCCACAACATCGGCTCCAGCATCTTTGGCTTCTTTAGCCTTATCTCCTTTAGCAAAAACAGCTATTTTTACTTTTTTACCTGTACCATTAGGTAAAGATACCACTCCCCTAACGATTTGATCGGAATGCTGTGGGTTCACCCCTAATCTTACTGATATATCTAAGGTTTCATCAAACTTTAAGGCAGAATTTTGTTTTAAGATTTTTACAGCTTCTTCAACTGAATATATTTTTGCAACATCTACTTGTTTGAGAATGTTTCTAATTCTTTTTCCTGCAACCATTTTTTACTCCACAACCTCTAATCCCATTGAACGAGCTGAACCTTTTATCATTTGAGCTGCAGCATCAATATCTCTTGCGTTTAAATCAACCATTTTATCGTTGGCAATTTCTTTAATTTGTGCCATTGTGATTTTTCCTACAAACTGCCTTCCAGTTGTAGAAGAACCCTTGGTAATAGCTGCACTTTTTTTTAAATAAAAAGATACAGGAGGTTTTTTGGTAATGAAAGTAAAACTACGATCAACATAAACAGTAATTATTACAGGAATTGGCATTCCTGCTTCCATGCTTTGAGTTTGGGCATTAAAAGCTTTACAAAACTCCATAATATTTACCCCAGCAGGACCCAAAGTAGAACCTAACGCAGCAGGAGAAGCCTGATTAGCTGGCACTTGGGATTTAATATACATTTGAATTTTTTTTGCCACAATAATCTCCTAATTAATTGAGATAAACCAAATTGTAGTACGGGGTTTGCATTCCTCCTACAATCTTGTAATTAGTAAACCTATTCTAATTACATAAAAAAGTCAAGTAAAATGTTATTTGTTTTTTTCTACCTGATAATATTCTAATTCTACTAAAGTTTGACGACCAAAAATAGATACAGCCACCTTTAGTTTTCTTTTCTCTTCATCTATTTCATCAATAGTAGCATCAAAAGAAGCAAAAGGACCATGTTTAATATGTACCATTTCACCAATTTCAAAAATTATATCTCTAGATTTAGTATCTTCAGTGCTATTTGTACCTTCAATTAGTTTATCAATTTCATTCTTTTCAATAGCATAAGGCATACCTTGATCGTTCAAACCACCAACAAAACCAGATACCCTAGGTATACTTTTAAGTAACACCAACAATTCTGAATTAAGCTCTGCTTCTATAAAAATATATCCAGGCGTTAATTTTTTCTTTACTGTTGTTTTTTTTCCATATCTTGTTTGGTCAGCATCTTTGGTTGGTATAAAAATCTCTTTAACCTTATCTGTTAAATTGTGTTTAGCTAAGGCTTCTTGAATAGATTGAAAAACTTGCTTTTCATATCCTGAATACACTTGGATAACATACCACTTCATTAGTTTAGTCTCCTATATTTAGTAAAAAATCTACAACATGAGATAGAGCAAAGTCTAATACAAAAAAATATAAAGCAACAATAAACACCATAACAAAAACCATAGATGTAACGACTAGGGCTTGTTTCTTTGTTGTCCAAGTTATTTTACTAAATTCTAATTTGACCTGATTTAGAAAAGTCAATGCACTTTTCATTATTTTACCTCGTATAATAAAAATGGCAGGGGTGGAGGGATTTGAACCCCCAACTTTCGGTTTTGGAGACCGACGCTCTACCAATTGAACTACACCCCTATAACTTCTGTAATAAAAAACAGAAATTACTTTATATACCATAAATTGTTGTAAATTAATAACTCTTTTTAATTTACTTAATAATTTTAGAGATAATACCTGCTCCTACTGTCCTTCCTCCTTCTCGGATTGCAAACCTTAGTTGCTCTGACATCGCTACCGGTACTATTAACTCTACTTCAAACTTCACATTATCTCCCGGCATTACCATCTCTACTTCCTTCGGTAATGTTACTGTCCCTGTTACGTCCGTTGTCCGAAAATAAAATTGTGGTCTATAATTCTTGAAAAATGGTGTATGTCTTCCACCTTCTTCCTTCGTCAATATGTACGCTTCACACTCAAACTTCGTATGTGCTACTACGCTCCCCGGCTTCGCTAACACCTGACCTCTCTCCACTTCCTCTCTCTTCGTTCCTCTTAACAGTATTCCTACATTATCTCCCGCTTCTCCTTCATCTAACAACTTACGGAACATCTCTACTCCTGTACATGTCGTCTTCTGCGTCTCCTTCAATCCTACTATCTCTATCTCCTCTCCTACCTTCACTATTCCACTCTCTATCCTTCCAGTTACTACCGTTCCCCTTCCTGATATTGAAAACACATCCTCTATCGGCATTAAAAACTCTTTGTCTACTGGCCTTACTGGTTGTGGGATATAATTATCTACCGCTTCCATTAGCTTCTTGATCGCTTCCTTCCCTATCTCTTCATTCTTTCCTTCTAATCCCGCTAATGCACTCCCTCTTATTACCGGTATCTCCTCTCCTGGAAAATCATATGAACTTAATAAGTCTCTTATCTCCACTTCCACTAAATCCAACAACTCCTCATCGTCTACCATGTCTACCTTATTCATAAACACTACTATCGCCGGTACTCCCACCTGCTTCGCTAATAATATATGCTCCCTCGTCTGTGGCATCGGACCATCGTTCGCTGATACTACTAATATCGCCCCGTCCATCTGTGCCGCTCCTGTTATCATGTTCTTTACATAGTCAGCATGACCTGGACAGTCTACGTGCGCATAGTGCCTCTTCTCTGTCTCATACTCAACGTGTGATGCACTTATCGTTATTCCTCTCGCCTTCTCCTCAGGTGCCTTATCTATCTCGTCAAATGCCGTAGCCTCTCCTCCTCCTTGCTCCGACATCACTCTAGTTATCGCCGCCGTTAACGTCGTCTTACCATGATCCACATGACCTATCGTCCCTACATTACAATGCGGCTTCCTTCTCTCGTACTTCTCCTTCGCCATCCCTCTTCTCCTCCGGTATGTATAAAATTTTTTATTAATTTATTTAAAAATCTTTTATAATTATTTAATAATTATACATTATAACAGTATAAATTTTTAATTATTAATATAATTATATATTAATTCAAGCTTTTACTATCCATTTTAGCAAAAAAATATATATATTCAACTAAAAAATAGAAAATGGAGCGGGTGAAGGGAATCGAACCCTCGTCATAAGCTTGGAAGGCTTCTACTTTACCATTAAGCTACACCCGCAATTATGGTGGATGGGGTTGGATTCGAACCAACGTAGGCAAACGCCAGCGGATTTACAGTCCGCCCCCTTTAGCCACTCGGGCACCCATCCTTTAAGCATTTTTGTATTTTAATATTAAGATTAACTTTTTACAAGTAAATTTTTTTTCAGGTATACTATTATATAAAAAATAAATAAGAATAAAGGTAAAAACTAAAATATGTTAGATCAAGGAATTTGGATATATGGATATCACTCAGTTATAAATTTATTAAAAAACAATAAAAGAGAAATTATTGGTATTATTGTAACTGAGAAAAATTTTAATGAGATTAAAGAATTAATATTGAATAACTGTAAGCAAAACTTACCATTATTAAAAATAAAAAACATGAACTACTTTAAGCAGATCTTGCCAGAGGGAGCTGTGCATCAGGGATATGCTATACAAGTTAAACCGTTAGTACGTAAAACTCTTCATGAACTTTTAGAAAGCCTTAATAACAAACAAAACCAACTAATTCTTATTTTAGATCAAGTAACTGATACTAGAAACATAGGAGCTATTATTAGAAGTGCAGTGGCTTTTGATGCTAATGCTATTATTTTGCTAAAAGATCATAGCCCAAAAGAAAATGCTTTAATGAGCAAAGCAGCAGCTGGAGGACTAGAGCAAATTGATATTATAGAGATTATTAATTTACAAAACACTCTTAAAGTTTTAAAAGAGCATGACTTTTGGATTGTGGGCTTAGATTCTCATAGTTCAACTCTTTTAGATCAAATCAAAGACTTTAAAAATATAGCTTTAGTTCTAGGTGCTGAGGATAAGGGAATTAGACCTTTAACGAAAAAATCTTGCGATGTGTTAGCTTGTATTCCCATGAATTCAAAGAAGATGGAAAGTTTAAATATCAGCAATGCAGCTGCTATTGCTCTTTATGAATTGTATTTAAAGAAATAATTTATGTAAAATTTTATATAAGCTCTAAGATTACAGCCATTAAAATACTGGCTCTTAGAACTACTAGTTAGCTCATGTAGATGAAAAGTATATGTAAAGCTTCTTACTTGCTAAATGATTGTACACCTTTTAATATTTATCAAATAAATCTTGAATATATTTAGCATTAGAACTTTTTGTTAAACCAAGCATTAATAAAATTCTTGATTCTTGTGGACTTAGGCTCCCAGAGGCAACAAAACTATTAGAGTTATTATCTATTTCATTAGCATGCACAATTACACGTGAGGATACCCTACTACTTCTTACAACTAGCATTCCTTTCTGTTGAACGTGTTGTAAGGAATTTATTACACTAAAATATAAGTTTCCATTACCACTAATACCTGCATATACAATACCTTTTACCTCCATGTTATTTGCATATTCCATGTAACTAGGGTTAGCCTCAGCATAACCATAAAGAATATCAACTAACGGTAATTCATTAATATCTTTAATATTAAACTCACTTTGCACAGTATGTAGCCTTATGGAAGGCTTTAAATATATAACTTTAGAGTTATTAATATAACCTACATTATTGCCCCTCTTATCATGGGCAAAAGTTCTTACTAGTAAGGTATCGGATTTAATAACATCTCTAGCACTAAAAATTTTATTATTAACCACAACTAATACTTCTCTATTACGAGATTCTGTACTAGTAGCTACTAACACCCCTTGATATAAGTTGGAGTCTTGGTAAGAATTAATAGCAATATTGGATTTTCCTACTTGTATAATTATTATAGGTTTTGTAGTATGAATCACTAAGTTAAAAAAATAAGCAATGGCACCTAAATTCTCACCATCATAGGTAATAATAATGCCATCAATTTTAGAGGAATCAATTAATTCTTGTACTCGGTGGGCTAATGTTAGTAAGGTTTTGCTATTTAGGTCTTGATTAGTGCTTAGATTAATCTCTTCGCCTGTAACATTTGCAATACGTTGCATTTCTGGAATGCTTTGTAGCACTTGGTTGAAACTAGTTTTAGCTGGTATATACCCTAAGGGCTGTGAAGTTAGTTTAGCTAAAAAAGTAGGAGTGGCTCCTGTGGCTAGCACCACAATATTCTTTTCTGCCATGAGAGAGGTGTTATAAATACAAATATAATAAAATATTTTATAGAATTAATAATATGTACCCACATTATAGTTTCCTTAGCTTATTAAAATTTAAGAATGTAACTATCTAGAAAAATCATTTTAACCTACTACTTATAAAGTAGTATATATCTTGTAGTAATCCTTCATTAACTAATAATTTAAGTTAATTAATCTTTTAAAAGAATATAGTTTTATTTGGATAAACAGTTATAGATATTGAAAGCCTTATTTGCAAAATATCTTAATCTTATGAAGATCTAAACTAAATGGAGTTCTGGACCATACTCTTTTAGTTTTGCAATTATTGATTCATCTGCAGACTTATTAGTTACAATATCTGTGATTTCATTGACATCTATAATTTTTTCTAAGGATTTACCATGAAATTTGGTTTTATCTATCATTAACACTCTTCTATCAGCGTTTTTTAACATAGCTCTTTTAGCTGAAGCGTCTTGTGAATTAGAATCCATAGGACCAATGCGTAGGTCAAAAGCAACACAACTAAAGAAAGCAACATCTGTGTACTGTTTTACTAAGTAATCATCAACATCTTTACCTAAAAATAATAAATACTGTTTATTTAACACACCACCAGCACAAATAATAGTACTATTAGCATGTAATTTTTCAACGGCTTCATTAGCTACCACTAAACCATTAGTAAATACCTTAATTTTAGGAACTTCTGTTAAAAAATTAATTAAAGAACCAGCAGTAGAACCACCTTCAATTACAATAACAGAGCCTTCTTTAACAAACTGTTTAGCACAATAGGAAGCTATTTCATGCTTTTCTACTAAATTGTGCTTTCTTTTATCGTTGTATAAATTCACTAAACCATAGTAATTTGATAAGTTAGAGGCAATAGTAATAATTCCACCTCTCACTACTCCTACTTTCTTTTCTTTTTCTAAAATTTTTATATCACGTAAAATTGTCATATTAGAGACTTTGAAATGTGCTGCTAATCTATTAACAGAGATTCCACCGTGCTCTTTATTCAATTTGATAATTTCTTGCCTTCTTTGTTCTGGTAACATAACAACCTTTAGTATACACTCCACATTTTTCATGGTAAAAATAACATACTTTCAATCATAATGCAACACTATTTTATATTTTTTGTATTATTTTACTATAATTACAGATAGCTAAAAATGTAGAATCTAGTTTTCTAAAGTTTACTAGCTCGGTATAGTAGATTTTTTGCAAGATATTTACTATATTTAATACCTCTTCCTCGCAATCTAAATATAATAAAAAAGAAATCTTAGATGATGTTTGTAGCCCAATAATACCATCTTCATCTACAACTTTTTCCTCTAAAACCTCATTAATAGCTTTCTGTAAGAAACGGTTAGCAACCTTAGGTGATACATACACGGCAATTTCAAATAGCTTATTACTTAATAGCTGTGAGGTTAGATCATCGTAATGGTTATCTAACCAGTAATGTTCAAAAAAAATATCTTCAGCTTCTTCTTGGGAAATATCTAAAAGATTCTTATGATTTAAAATATTATTTTCCATTGATAAGGGAACGCCAAACTTATTACGCTTTTTTAAATTATAATTATTAATTGGAAATTGGTTGTGAATATGAAAAAAATTATCAACTGCTAATTGGAATATTGCCATGATATATGCCCTCTAAGAATATTATTTTTTAAATTTATACTTCATAATGCTGTATTTAACTTTTTCTAGTAAAGATTGCTGTTTAAACAAACTCTCTTCAATTCTACTATTAAAGACAGGAAAATATATTACTCTACCTGAAAATTTATTTTCTAAGATTTTACAGAATTCTTCGCCATATTCTTTAAACATATGGTGTGATAAAATCCTTTTAGGAATATATATGCTACAACCTCCGAAATCTTGTGCTATTTTTCTTACTTTGTAAGTATCCTTGATTTTATTATAGAAAACCTTATAAAATTTTACTGAATTCATAGAAGAACCTATTTGTTAAGTTGATATTTTTTTATAAATGTGATATTTATGGTTGACAATTTAATACTTGATAGTTATTATTATATTCCCTTTAAGAATATTTGTCAAGCAATTAAAACTTTAAGTTGTATAAAAATTATTATAAAATATTAAGTATGAGAAATAACACAGTAGAAAATAAATCTTTTCAAGAAACTCTTGCAAAAGAAATAAAAGCAAAATTTCCTAATCAACATGCCTTTGCCCAACGTATAGGGGTTACACAGGCTACGGTTTCTAAGTATCTTTCTGGAACTATTTTACCTAGTTTTCAAATTTTACAGAAAATATATAAAATACTAGATATACCGGCTAACTTGTTACCTGAGGCTAATAGCCATAGTATACCTATTCCATATATTCATTCAGCAGTTTCAGCAGGAAGAGGTTTAGCTATGTTAGATAACAATCCTGATTCAATTTACTTTGATAAAAAATGGCTAGAAAATATTTTTTACTTAAAAAATGCCAATGATTTATTTACTACTCGTGCTAAAGGTGATTCAATGGAACCACTAATTTATGAGGGTGATATTATTTTTGCTAAATTTTACAATGGCAATACATTTACCCAAGGCTTATATATTGTTGAGTATAATAATGACTACTTTATTAAAAAATTACAATTTAAGTCGCCCACTTTAATTAAACTTATTTCAGAAAATAATGATTACGACCCAATTGAGGTCAATTTACAAGAAGAAAATATAAGTTTTAGAGTTATTGCCCATGTTGTAGGAACTATTTCTATAAAAAATTTTCCCCATGAGTATAATTTTTAGTTATACTACAATGTAAAGTTTAGTTTGTAAATAATCTAATTATTGTTCAAATGCTAAGCATAGATAAATAAATAAATAAATAAAAATTATATGAAAAAGCAAGGAAGCCAAAAAAAGAAAATCATGCTCCTACGTTACTTAGGTCCGGGTATTTTAGTAACTGTAGGTTTTATAGATCCTGGTAATTGGGCTGCTAACTTATCAGCTGGTTCTAATTATGGTTATGCTTTATTATGGGTAGTAACTGTATCTACTTTAATGCTAATTCTATTGCAGCATAATGCAGCTCATTTAGGCATTTGTACAGGTAAATGCTTAGCCGAGAATACTTTTGGGCATTTACCATCTCCAATGAGTAAAGTCGTTCTAAATACTGCTTTTTTAGCTTCAATTTCCACAGCTTTAGCCGAAATTCTTGGAGCTGCCATTGCTTTAAATATGTTATTTAATATTCCTATTAAGTTAGCATCAGGGTTTATTTTAGGAGTGGTAATATTAATGATTTACCTTAATTCTTATAAAAGGATAGAAACTAGTATTATTGCTTTTGTAGCCATTATAAGTTTTTGTTTTTTATATGAACTAACGCTATTTCCAATTGATTATTTCCATATTGCTAAAGCTACTGTTACTCCTGTAATTCCTACAGGTTCATTACCTTTAGTATTAAGTATTTTAGGGGCGGTGGTAATGCCGCATAATTTATTTTTGCATTCAGAAATTATTCAAAGTAAAAAATGGTTTATTAAACACCCTAAACTTAAAGAAAAATTACTCAAATATGAATTTTTTGATACTTTATTCTCTATGCTAATTGGTTGGGTTGTAAATAGTGCTATTATTATTTTAGCAGCTGAAGTATTTTTCAAACATCATATTGTAGTTACCGAACTTTCCCAAGCCTCTGAATTATTAGTACCACTGTTAGGTAAGATGTCGGCTATAATTTTTGCTATTGCCTTACTTTTTGCTGGTTTTTCATCTTCTATAACAGCAGGAATGTCTGGGGGAATTATTTTTTCAGCCCTGTTTAAAAAAGAATATAATGAAAAAGATCCTATAACTCATATTGGTATGGTTCTAACATTACTACTGGCTACGGGAGTGGTCTTCTTTATTAGTAATCCTTTACAAGGATTAATTTATTCTCAAATTTTCTTAAGTATTCAATTGCCTATTACTATTTTTACCTTAGTTTATTTAACAGCTAAGAAAAAAGTTATGGGGAAATATAAGAACAGTCTAAACACCAATATTTTAATGTGTATTTGTGGTACATTTATTGCCGTATTAAATATTTGGTTATTAGTTTCTTTAGCTTTTTAATAAAAACTTATTAGTAATAAATAGATTTTATGAAACTCTTTATTTAGCAGAGTAAGCAATGAGTTGTAATTTAGAAAACACTAACTAGTAGAAGAAATAAACAACTTGTTTCAGGTAAAGTTATTGTGGTGCCGAATGAGAGACTCGAACTCCCGACCCGCTGATTACAAATCAGCCGCTCTACCAGCTGAGCTAATTCGGCCTAGCAAAAAAAATTAATATGAGAAGTCTTCTCATATTAACAATTGTAATTATACTCTTTTTTTACAAAAATTTCAATGACTATTTTATGTAAAAATTAGTTAAATTATAAAATTTTATAAAACTCTAAAGAAATACAGTATAATTAGGTATATAACAAATACAAGGATCAAAAAATATGTTTTATATAGTTTTTATTATTATACTTATAACTTTTGCCCAAATGCTTATTGGTTCGTTATGGTATTCTAAATTCCTATTTGGTAATATTTTTATGAAGTATGCTAAACTTGATGCAAAAATTTTTGCCCCAGAGAAAGTAAAAAAATCTTTTATGTTAGCAATTGGATTAGCTATTATTAAATCTATTATAATTTATATTATTACTTATAATATATTTTATATGCTTCCCCAGTATTTTTTCACTATAACTATTGCTATTGTGGTTTTAACCATGTTACTTGGGCTTGATGAATTCATTTGGGGTAATAAACATATTAAACTAGTATTACTAAATATAACTGAAACTGGGGTAAGTATGCTAGTTTCCTTTTTAATTGCTTTAATGCTAATTTCTTAGCTATTACAATTTGTGCGTTAATAAAAAATCTAGTTATAGATTAGCAGTTAATCACTTAAGTTTTCAATAGGAAGACCTAAATTATTTTTCTTACTTACTAGGTAGGCTTGGTTTCACCTTAGAGTTTAACTTATTAAACTTTTTCGGTGGTAGTTAAAATTGTAAGATACTAAAATAATTCATAAGATAGACCAATACCTACCATATTATCTCTTTCATCTTTGCTATCTATACCATAATCTTGAGCGTTGTTAATTTGCTTATTGGAACGGATATCTATTTTATTTTCAGCATATATACTAAAGTGGTAATTAAAGTAATAAGATAAGCTAAGGTAAATAAAGTTATCAGAAACCATATTCCTATCAGCATTAGATTGCTGTGTATCCGTATATCCTGTGGTTACGTATTCCCTTACTCCATACATAATTTGTGGCACCCACTTTTGTTTTTTATTATTATCATAACGAAGTAGATAGTTTAAAGCTATAGATTCATTGCCTAAGGTCCAGCGGTTTTTATCGTAAAATAAGCCTAAAACACTATAAATACCGGCATATTGAAATTTCAATCCTGCATTCAGTACTTGCATAGTAGAAAATCCACTCTTATCATCTATCATTTTACTAAGACCTGAGGTTCTGTCATAATCAGAAACAAGATAGGAGGTGGAAAAAGATATTGGACCCAACGCATATACAAACCCTGAACCTATTCCATACTTACGGTTGCCTCCAATTGGTGAATTTTCATATTCTTCATTATCATTGCCTGAAAATTGCACTGCAATTTTCATATTGTGTAGCTGATAGGTATAAAATAAAGAACGTGAGGCATTTTTTAAAGCGAAATAATCACTATAGCGGTTGGAATCTATAATTTCATAACCTCTAGTAAAACCCCAATCTAACCAACCTGCTAAAAAACCATTATAATATACGGTTGGTGTTGTTCCAATATCTAAAGTACCTAGATAGTAGTTATCTATACTAAGATAGTTTTCACCTAAACTTTTATAAACATTGCTATCATAAGAGGAGTCGTACATAGCAGATACTAAATAGGCCAAAGACCAATCATTTGATAAATCATAATGGTAAAATAAACTACCATCTGTATAGTACCCTAAATCGGTATCGCTATAAAACCCCCTAGCATCTATCATTAAATCTAGCCCTGATTGCCTGCCCTCAAACAAGGACATAGGGTAAGCATAAGTACAGGTTAACAATAAAATATAAATTATGCCTAATAATTTAGACTTAATTGATCTCATAAATTATAGTTTCTTTGGTTAAGTCTTTGTATTCATCTAAGTGCAACTTAGAGTCGGATTCTACATCTAAAGATAGGCCAATAAGAATATTATCTATATTCACCGTAGATTGTTCATGATTTGCATTAACCATATTGTAAGCCACCGCATAAAAACGTTTACCTATTTTATCTACCTCAGTTACACTAATTTCTCCTATAGCCTTATTAGCTTTATTAAAAAATACAAACTTAATTGGTATATTATACTTTTTACTAAATTTTACCCGAATACTTGGGCTTAATAAAAAAGTATAATCTGCTATTAAGTTTGTATTTTTTAAAGTAGCATTAAAGAAAACATCTGTACTGTTTTCTTTAATTTTCTTAAACTTATATAGGTAGTACATAAAGTCGGTATAAGCTAAATTGTAAAAAGGAAAAGTTTTAATAAAACCACTATTTTCAGGATAAAAACTATTATCTGTTTGTTTAACGTAAAAGTCGTTATTAGCTAAAGAATAAAAGGCTTTAGAGATAGTAGTTTCTTTATTATTAATATTGGCTATTTGCTTAATAAAAATATTAGATTTATTTGCTTGCCACTCTTTATATACTACAAAATGAAAACCTTCTTTAGAAATAAGAGTTAGATTGTTAGCATCTATTTCATTAGGCTTATTAATGTTTCTAACTTTAATATCTTCCTGATTATCAGTATTAAAATTACTACTAGTATTAGTTGTGCTCCTATTATTCGTCTTTGTTTGAGAAGTTGTAGTAACGGTAGAACTTTTATTTTGGCTGGTTTTAGATAAAGAACTAGCATTATTATTTGTTTCTTTTGAACTTTTTGTATTCACTTTACTATTTTGTGAACTTTTTTGCTGTGTTTCTTCTTTTTTAGCTTTATTATTGGTAGAATCTATGGTGTTGCTAAGTTCATCTTCATTTTTACAAGGTGAAAAACATTGTGGTTTAGCAATTGAAATTTCGGCATAATAATAACCCACTTCAATTAAAGATTGGTAATAATCTTCCATTAGATTAGCTTCAGCATATACAGGAATAATATATATTCCTAGCATTGCTCCAGCACCTAGTAACCATTTTTTCGTTTGCATATTTATATAATTATTTACCTAACATTTACTATTTAACCATGAGAACCGTGGCTACCGCCATGGCTTTTGGTTTTAGAATGGCTTTCTACACTTAGGGTTGCATTATGATCGTCTCCCCCTACTGAAAGCATATCATCTAAAGCAAAACTTAAGCTATTGGCTTCATCTTGTTGCTGGGTATAGTTTATCACTTCTTCAGATAAATTGTTAATGTTTTGTATAGTACTAATTAAACTATCATGTTGATCTTGGTTATTTTCTGCTAAGTGTGAAACATTGTTAAATAGTGAATTTAAGTCTAAAGTTGCATCTGCTTGTTGCACAGGGTTAGAATCAGCATGATTCTGGTGCATATTTTCAATAAAATCATTAAAATGGCTTAAATTAGCATTTTGTAAATTACCTTTTAAATTATGAAGGTTATGATCTGGATTGTTAACTAAATTAAAAATATCTTCTAATAAGTTACCAGAATGGTTAGCCATATTTCCTTCATGTTTACTAATATAATTGGTTAGATCATCTTGTAAGGTTTCATGATTTTCTAAAAAGTTATTTAAAGCGTCATGTAAATTAGAGGTTGTATTATTAGTATTAATAGTTGCATCTCCATCTTGTTGGTGCATATTTTTACTATTAACTTCTACCATAGGTTGTGGTGGTAGCTCTTCAGCTTCGGGGGCTTGGTAGTTATTGTAAGCACTGTTATCTTCTACTAAATGAATGCTACCAGAAGAGTCGGTATAATAGGTATAACCATCGGGGGCTACATATTCACCATTTTCATCAAAGTAATAGCCTGCGTCTGGGGAAGTAAGTAAAAGAGTAGTATAACCATAGGTAAAGTATACATCAAAGTATTGCTCTCCTGTTGTATAATCATTACTACTATCAGCATCATTATATATCATTAAAGTATTAGAGTCTGAAGTATCATAGCTATAATTATAATTGCTATACAAACGTACTGTTGTATCAAAACCATTATTAGACATACTAGTTACAGTAAAAGTAAAGGTTTTACCATCTAGAGCATCAAAATTAACATCAGAATTAAAACTTAGGCTAGTTTGTGCATCCTCCTGACCAATCGATCCACTACCAGCTCCTTTTATTACTAAGGTATCAAAATTCTTAAGGTTAATAGTGGAATACTCAAAATTATAACCAATATCTATAGAAATATAGCTATCGGTATGGCCATGAGCATCATCGCCCCATGTTCCTTGATTAGGGTCTTGTAACCAAGACATACGAGTAGCAGCAGTATGAGTAGTAGGTAAAGCGGTATAGTCTAAAGTAACAGTTTGTTGATTCATAGTGCTAGCATCAGAAGTATTACTAAAATACCGCCCACCTAAATCAAACTCTAAGGTGTCGGCTCCACTAACAAAAGCATCTTCGCTTGCCATATTAATGGTTAAATCATCATCTACGCCGTTATAGTAGTTTCCGGTCATCATATCTGCATGGCTGTAACCGTAATCATCGGAAGTATAGGCTTCAAAATTATTATATTCTAAATTACTCATAATTGGATCATATGATGCATGATTAATAGTACTAGTCTGAGTAATAGCTAACACAGTTTCTACATCATAGGTAAAAGTTAATTCCCGATGAAACTCTTCCCTTACTCCGTTGGAACGAGTAGAAGCATTATAACCAATTACATCTACGGTATCAAATCCTGCTCCTCCATCAATTACTTGTAAAACAGTTTGATTGACATTAATTGAATATCTTTCAGCATTGTAGATATTTTGATCGGTGGTTTTATACAACGCTTGCCCCCATACCCAAGTATCATCACCTGAGGTGGCTGTAATTTCTTCAACACCATTAATACGGTAATATAAACTTTGGTCGTACCCATCAGTATCATTTAAATGAAAGTAGTCCGTATTATCAGTAACCACAATACCAGCTACTAAAGCATTTGGACCACCAATCGGTTCAATCCAATCATAATATTCACTATCCGTAACATCACCAGTAAAAGTATCAGAACCTGTAGCATTGGCTGCTTTATAGGTATCTGGTGAATAGTATACTTCCTCTAAAGTGTCCCAAGCTCCATAGGTAAAAGTTAGCCCTTCATCTAAATTAGAAAAATCTACAGTATCATAATTACCAGAAACATTTTCATCATTCGAAGTATTCCCTGATAATCTAAGCTCCACCATAGATGAATCATAGGCTACACCACTTGGAGCTACAATAATTTCATTAGAAACCTCATGACCAAATTCAATCACTGGTATATTATATAAGGTTCTAGCATAAGTTGTGGTACCGTTATCATACACACCCACAGTTGCACCATCAACACCGTCTAACACAGAGCTGTAAGTAGTTTTACCATCATTACTAAGAATTACAGCCACATTTTGTGGGTTAGATGATTTAGTACCCACAATAGTGAGGTCGTTATCATAATTAAGTTGGTCTATAATAATATCGGCATTAGGTAAATCTATTTCTTCTACATCTTCCATTGAAACCACACCATATAAATTACCCATCTCGTTAGGAGCATAAGTGTTATTATGGGCATTAACTCCTAACGTAATTAATTGAGTGTCCTGAGCGATACTATCACTTGTAACTAATTTATAAGAGAAATAATCACCATCGATTCCACCATTGCTTCCATCCCAATTAGGGTCATTCATATAACTATGATCTGAGGTCTGGATAGCTGATAAATCTACTATATCATTTCCCCCTGGGTCTTGATCTAGATATAATTTGGCTCCATTAGGAACTTCAGAGTCATATAATTCATAACCACCAGATAAATAATATGCTAAACTAGCAGCTTGATCGTAAGTTAAGGTAGCAAAAGTAAAAGTATCATCTCCTGCAGTACCATACATATACCGCACATTTTCACCATGAACGCTATAAGAACTACTACCATCATTATAAGTACCATCTACATTAAATAACCTATCATCTACTCTGGTTGGGTCTTCGGCATTAATATCAAAGGAAATTGTTACATACACTCCTGAAGGATTATTAAAATCTAAGGTACTACGAGACATAGTATCAATCATATTCATACCACTTAAGCCTAAAGCGTCTAACTCTTCTGTTGAATATAGTTCTGGAAGAATTACAGTATCAATAACATTAGGAACATCTGTATCTACCTGTACCATAACTCCATTCTCATAACCATAAGTAGAATAAACATCATCAGCATCCAACACTATTTCTTCAAAATTACTAAACTGATTAGTTGGCATCGTATCTGGTACGAATTGATCTCCAGACCAATATATACCCGTATCATAAAATACCTGATAAGGATCGGTACTAGTAAAGGTTACAGTATCACTACCCCCACCGCCATCTATGTTTGCTTCTTCCACAGAGGCAAGATCATTAACAATTAGTTCATCATCTTGGGATCTTAAAGTTAAGTCCATAGCTCCATTATAATTTATAGTAGTAAAGGAGGTTGTATTAAAAGCTATACTTAAGGTTGTAGTAGAAGTTGTACCAGCGTCAAAGGTAACGGGCTGTAAATAACCGTTATAGCCAGATAGATCTATACTAACATCAGCAACCGTAACATTAACAGTATTAAAATAACTAATAGAAGCATTAGAATTTATACTGATATTCAAGTTAGGTGAAGAGCTATAAGTTAAAGTACTGTCTCCCATATTTGTTACCCGAAAAGAGCCTAAATTATTGGTACCATCGGTAATTGTGGTGGTTGAGCCATTATAGGCTAGGTCTACCTCTGCTGTGGAAGACGCCATATTAATATCTACAGAACCAGCAAAAGATAAAAAGATATCAGCACTAGTAGCGGATAAATTATAATTTACTGTTAACAAGGTAGCGTCTGTAAAGTATACGTTATCTATTCCTGACAGGTTTAAACCTTGTGTAGTAGCACTATTGGTACCATTAAAATAGACACTATCGGAAACACCAATAGAAGTTAGCCCTGTATAACTAGATAAATACAAACTACTAACAGGAACGGCTGAGTCCACATTAATGTTTGTAAAATTTGCTGTGGAAAAATCTATATTGGAAACTCGTAAATCTACATTTGATGTAGCGGTTATATTTAAAGTATCTATAGTACCAGTTACCATATTGTTAGAACTAGCTGTATTTATATTTAAGGTAGAAGTTGTGCCTGAGTAATTAAATACGGTAGAACCTAAAGCGGCAGTATTTACCGTTAAAGTATTAGCACCTAAACCTAAATTAAAGCCTGTGGCGTTCCCAGCTTGTAGAGTTAAATTTAGTTCATCATCTTCATCTGTAAGCTCTACAGTTTCAAAATTAGCTATTTGTAAAGCTTCTGTAGAACCTGCAGTGGTATCGTATAAACCATTGGTATCGTAGGTTATGTTTAAGCCTTCACCTGTAGTTAAGGTAGAATCTGTTAATATTAAAACATCTGAACCAGAAGAACCATCTAAAGTAATACCTGCAACACCATTAATATCTACAGTGAAGGTATCGTTGTATCTTGTTCCGGTATAAGATTCTATAGAGGTTAAATTATCGGCAGTTTCTAGCCCTTTATCTATGGTAACATTACCAGCGGCATCTACGGTTACAGTAATAGCTACTAAACAATCTGTATAGCTTACGTTATCTGTCCCTGCACCACCATCTATGGTATATACAGAATAGTTATTTAAGCCTATAAAATTATCATCAAAACCACTACCAATAAATTCTTCCATAGAGGCAAAATCATCAGAGCCTGCACTAGTTGTAGCGGTACCTTGGCTAATATCAATAGTAACTCCCTCGGTAGCGGTAGCATAACTTAAAGTATCATTGCCTTGCCCCCCAGAATAATTCCCGCCACCAATACCTGATAAAATAAAAGTATCATCTTGGTTAGTACCTGCAACTTGAACAAAACTATCATCTAAAGTGTAAGTTGCAGTACCAACTATTGCACTACTCCCACTTACCCCTTCAGTGAAAGTTAAGCTGCCTGAAGCTCTGGAAAAATCTATAATATCTGACCCACCATTACCATTAATAGTAACATCTGTGGCATCATCTGCTATATAAACAACATCGGATCCACTGGTTAAAGTAAACTCTTCTATATTAGAAAATTGATTATACCCAACAATACCTCCTAAGCCAAACAAATATGCAACATGAGATGAGAAGTCTAGCGTTATAGTAGTACCTATTGCCATAGCATCATAAGATAATGAATCTGTACCAGAGGAACCATCTATATTATAAACGCCTCCCGTTGATACATTAATGGTATCATCTCCTGAGGTTAAAATAAAATGTTCAAAATTAGTTACATCATCGGTAACAGTATCACGAGTTATGGTGGTACCACCTGCGGTAACATCAATGGTAATTCCAGTTGATGTATAGGTGCTGTAGTCTAGAGTATCGTTGGTGCCATTATAACCATCTAGAGTATAGCCAATACTAGCAGAACTATCACTTATAATGATATTATCATCAAAAATTGTGAACTTATAGCTATTAAAATTAGAAAAAGTTATAGTACTACCACTAACATTAATTGTGGTTATATCATCGCTTATTGCTACGTGTAGATCTTCAAAGGAAATAAAATTGTCTCCGCCACCGCCATCTATGTTTGTTATGCCACCATTTACACTATCGGCATAGATAACCTCATCATCTCCTGCACCTAAATTAATATTTTCTACACTATTAACTGTAATATAAGATTCTGCATCAATCACGCCACCATCTATTAAATATAGTCTACCTTGTTGTAAATTAACAGAAACACCAAATGCAACATCTAAACCTGTTAGATCTAAGGTATCACCTGCTATAGTATTTTCATCGGCAGTTATTGAACCTTGCTCTGTAAAGAAAGTAGTATCTGATACAATATAGGTATCATCAAAGCTAGTACCAGATAAAACCTCAAAGGAACTAATTTCCATAATTACATCATTAGTAGTAGCATCTTTTAATTCTCCGGCGGTTAGATCAAAAACTAAACCTCCTGAATTTTCGGCTATAGTATCAGAAATATTTAGGGTATCTCTGCCATCTTGCCCATCTATACTTAAACCAGCTGTAGGTAATGTTTCCACATTAAAGGTATCGTTGGCATTGGTACCAATAAAAACTTCTGTATTTTCTATAAGATCATAATAGGAATTTAATTGATCTTTTATTATATAACTGGAATCACCATTGATATTAAACAAATAACCAGAAGACAAACCACTAACATCGGCTTGAGAGTAATCTAGTGTATCTATACCGTCACTAGAATCTACTTGTAAGTTAGAGGCAGTAGAACCAATAATGGTATCATCTTGATTAGATAAACGTAACTTTTCTATACTAGTAAAATCTGCAGGATCTCCACCTACACCTACAATAATTTCACTGTTTATTGTATCTACAGTTACAGAACCACTAACAGCACTATAGTCGGCTGTATCTATACCTAAACCACCATCTATTCCTATATTTTCACTATTATTGGCAATTAAAAAAGTATCATCACCACTAGTACCTACTATCTTTTCCCAACCTGTAATATTACTAATATCTACAACTTGCCCTGCACCGTAGGTAATTTCTAGGGATTCCATATTAAAGGTAATAGCACCATTTGAACCTTCACTAAAATTCAAAGTATCTGTACCAGCACCCATATCTACAACAATATTAGCAAGGTTAGTAGTAGACATAGCTACTAAGTTAAGATACAAGGTATCGTTTTGATTAGTTAAAGTAACTGTTTCAATATCGTGGAGGTAATCTATATTTACTCCTGTATCATCAGGATCATCACCTGTTGTTACTACTGAAATGTAGCTTAAGCTAGGATCTGTAAAATCTAAACCTGTTACTCCTATTCTAACATCTAAACCTGTGGTTATACTTGAAAAATCTACAGTATCTGTTCCTGTTTCCCCATTGAAAGACAAGCTACCATCACTAGATAAATCAGAATTATCTAGTGTATTAACGGTATAGGTATCGTCTCCTGTACTACCATTTAGTACTTCAAAATTTTTCAACTTTTCAGTTTCTGTTGATGCTAAACCAATATCTAAAGTAACTCCACTTGTGGTAGAGTCCCCTATTATATAGCTAACACCATCAATATCTGGTCCAATGTAAACTGTATCTGTGCTGCCACCACCTTCAATATCTATAGGCACAGCACTTAGTGAATTATCAGTAAAAGTAATGGAATCGTTATTATCTGTTAAAATAAAGGCTTGGATATTAGCGTATTGACCTACAAGATCACTATCATTGACATCCATAGAAAAAATGGAATTCTCAAAAGATGCAACATTCCTTGTACCTCCACCACCATCAATAATTATATTAGAATTAGGGTCTACATAGAAAGTATCGTTACCATCACCTCCTATTACTTGAGTAATATTGGTAAATTCATCTACCCCAGAACCGCCAGACTTTTCAACTGTTCCTGCTTCTATATCTATACTTAGGTCTACCGCTGTAGAACCATAATTTAACACATTATTACCAGTACTACCATTAAATACCCAAGAAGAATCTGCATCTGATGTAACATTAAAAGTATCATCTAAAGCTCCACCATTAATAACTTCAAAGTTATATAGCCTTGTAATTTCAAACATTGAAGTGTCTTGTACTATAATTTGGTCGGCAGAAACATCAAATACTAGTGTTCTTCCTAAATTAAAAGCATCAAACGTATCTATTGCACTACCACCATAAATATGTACATAAGTATTATTAGTTTGGCTAACACTAATGGTGTTATTGTAGTCTCCTAATTGTACACTTTCAAAATTCTCAAATACAGTTGTGTAATTGTCTAAATTTAATAGTTCATTGTTATTATCAAAATTTAAAACTAGGAGATCACCTGTGCTATTAACATCTGCTACATCAACAACTTCATTATTACCACCATCTACATAGTAAAGTAAATTAAGGTCTGTTGCACTCCGCAGAATAAAGGTATCATTATTAGCTGTTGCATAAATAATTTCAAAACTATCAATAGTATCTGTGGAAATTACAGTATCTGTACCATCATATTTTTGAACATTACTATCACTAAAATCGTATACTATATAGGTTTCATCGCCTACAGTAGAACCTAAGGCACTATAGTCTATAGTATCGTTATCACCTTGACCATCATAAGATAATGAACCAGCACTATCTTGTACTATTACGGTATCGGCAAATTGAGTTCCTATAAAACTTTCTATATGGCTATATTGGTCAATAAAACTAGATTTTTGAACTAACCCTGTAGCAGTATCATCAGTAGAGGAAGAAACAGTTATGGTAACTCCTAAGTTACCATTGGAATAATCAAGAGTATCTTCGCCATCAAAACCATCAAAGGTATTACTAGAATCAGTACCTACAACAAAGGTATCATCCCCCTGAGAAGCCTTTACCTCTTCAATATAGTATAGTTTATCGGAATCAGTTGTAGCGTTACCCGCACCATCTGTCTTGCTAACTAAAATGTATTCTGAACTAAAAGTGTAGTCTATAATTACTCCAACAGTTTCATTTTCATAGGAAACTACATCGTTATCTATGGCTCCACCATCTGTTTTATAGCCATCATATTCTGTACTACCAGTTGATGAAGCATAAAAAGTATCATCAAAAACTGTACCAATAAAATGTTCAGTATCTTGTATTTTATCATTGCTACTTGAAGCAGCTCCATTTTTAACCACAGAACCATCATTAGAATCGTATATTATACCACCACCAGCTAAATTTGAATAATCGGCGGTGTCAACTCCACCATTTGCATCAAAACCAATACCAACAGTATTGCTACCAATTAGGGTATCATTTTCGTCAGACCCCAAGATATTTTCTACGACGGTTTCTCCATCATAATAAATAATTCTATCTGTAGTATCAGAGGTTGCAAGTTCATAAGTATCGGCATAAATAGTAGTAGCATGATTTAATACTATGGTATCGTCACCTCCACCAAAGGAAATAGTAAACCCGTCTAAACCATCTGTTGAATCTATATATACAGTATTATCTTTGTCTATACTACTAGCATAGTCAGCATCTTCAAAAACAAGGCTTTCAAAGTTACTTAAACTTACTATACCAGTAACATTTCCGTTGAAATCTTCAGGAGTAATATTAACAGCCCCCTCTCCTAAAATTACTACAGTTTGGGTAATATCAATTACGCTATGATCAAACTGAATTGTATCGGAATCAGCCCCACCATTTACTAAATCGTTACCAGCACTAATATAAAAAATATCATTGCCTTCTTGTAAGTTTACAGTTTCATTACCTGTACCTGAATAAAATTGATCGTTCCCTGCCCCTGTATTATAAGTATGGCTGGCTTTAGAACCAATAACCGTGTCATTACCTGTACCTAAATTAACAATTAAAGGGTCTATCCCTGTAGAAAAAGTAAAAGTATTAAACTGATTAAAGTTATTAATATCACTAGCATCATTAACTTCTGTAAAGTCTAATTTAACAGAAGTACTACCATATATTACACTATCGTATTTATCGTTATAGCCTTGCACAGTAATGTTTATAGCTTGCTCAACATCTGCCATATACAATGGATATTCCATATAAACATTAATGGAAGCAGCATTAGTAGTAGGTGTAATAATATAACTACCATTACCAATATCTTGTACCAAAGAATCTTCTGAACCAACTAACTTCACACCTGCGGGCAGGCTATCTACTCTTATTTCTGTAATATAAGTATTAGCTGTAGTTACACCAATATTTAGCCCTCTTACTACGGTATCACCGTCATAAGCACGGTAGAGAACATCACCTGTTTCATCAGTAAGATCTACTACTTGAGGATCGTATTGATACACCGCATAATCATTACCTACTAAATCACCACCACCAAAGATTGGGTCAACAATAGCTTCATATTCCGAACCAGAGGTAGGATCAGTGCGTTGCACATCAATTTGTGTACCATATAAAGGAGAAATAACAGGATTCAGCTCTAAAACTTCAATAGGTAAATTTTCGTCCTCATCTTCTTGAAACATGGTTTTTGCAGAATAGTGGTATTCTACAGGGACATCATAACGGTAGACTGTAGGATTATATAAAGTACGAATTGGATAGGTATTAAGAACAATCTCTGTAGCTAAGATAGGGTTTTGTTCATCAACATCAATATTACCTACTAACTTATTTTTATCACCATCTTTATTTATATCAGCTTCGGCACTATTTAGGTATTGCCCTTCATCATTTAAACCTGTTGGTGCCGATATTTTTCTATCAATCACATAACCGTTAGGATCATCTGTGGAATAAATAGCCGTACTACCAGTTAAAAGGTTTTGAAAATTATATTGGTTACCTAGTAAATCACTAATTTTAGGAGCTTCATTTGCCATAGACATTAAAGCATAGTTGGCAATGGTGATTTTATCTCCTGTTAGCAGTTCAATAATTAAATCGCCATTAACTATACTTGTTTTCAAGCTACTTATATCAACATTTAAGTTAATTGTATCATTTGGATGAGCGTAAACGACTAAACTATGCCCCTTTACAGCATTAACTTCAATTTGGTTTTTACCGTAAACTACATACTTATCCATTTTAAATCCTTATTTGAAAACGGTTTATTTATACTAAGGTTGTATATAAAACATTCTTATTTAGCTAGTATATAATACCGCTGTATCAAAAATATATATTTTTAAACTTCTTCGCAATTTTATTGTTTAAAAATAATATTTTATTTCATAGCATATTGATTATTCATTATTTGTAATATACATTACAGGTAGTAAAAACAACTTCTTGTTGTTTTAAATATGTATAACCTACGTACAAACCCCTTTTGATTTCAATGTTTTGGGAAACAGTGTAATCTCTATTTTTAGCTAAAAATTTTTGGTATATAAGTTTCACCATAGAAGTAGGTAAAACATGCAAAATATTTAAACAAGGTAATTGAATAGAACTGTAAGAATCACTTTCTACTAAAGAATAACCAATATTTTTTCGGCTAAGATGATAGGTTATTTTAAGTTTATTATTATTCAAAGAAGTTTCCCCAATTAGTTGGGAATTTTTGTAAGACCAGCTAATTTTGCCCCTAAAAACTTTAGCAGTACTGCTATCTAATTGCATTTGAATATTGGTGATATCAAAAACATGTCTATTATAAAAATAGGTTGTAGTAATGACTCCTAACAATAAAACTAAAACTAGTAAAAGATATAAATTTCTATAGAAATTCTTACTAAATTCAAATATTATCATGGGGTAAAAAATTTAATTATACATTGCTATTTTCACAAATATAAATCAATAGTATACTAACATAGTTAATTTTTAATAAATACTATAAATTTCTATTGATAAAAAAAATTATAATAATATAAAATTATTTAAAACATCAAACTATTATGAAAGTAAACTTTCGGCTTATTCTATCATTACTTGGCTACTTAATTACTGGGGTTGGAGCTTTAATGCTTATTCCCACAGTAATAGAATTTTTTACTAATGGTAGAGGGCTAATCACTTTTTTAGTTCTATCTATTCTTACAATGGCATTAGGATTAGCTTTTGCTTTATCTAATAATCAGGAAAGGCTTTTTCAACTATCCATTAAAGATGGTTTATTACTAACTACATTATCTTGGCTAACTGTAGTTATAATTGGGGCTTTGCCATTTTATTTAGGATATTTAGATTTAAGTTTTACGGATAGTTTCTTTGAGATTATGTCGGGCATTACTACTACAGGAGCTACCATTATCCCTGACTTAAGCCAACTTTCAGATGGTTACCAAATCTGGCGTGCCTTGATTCAGTGGGTTGGTGGCATTGGGATTATTGTAACGGCAACTATTTTATTCCCTTCATTACAAGGAGGGGGTATGCAGTTATTTAAAATTGAGGCTTTTGAAACTTTTGATGTTGCTCTAGATAAAGTAAAACGTATAGCCAATGGTATGATTATTATCTATATAGTTATTACAATTATTGTTTTTTTTGCCTTAGTTTTCATTGGGCATTTAGGAACTTTTGATGCTGTTATTCATGCTTTTACCTCAATATCTACGGCTGGATTCTCTAACAAAAACGAATCGGTGGCTTATTTTAATAGTTTACCTGTAGAAATTATTTTGATCTTTGCAATGATAACCGGAGGGTTACCCTATATGCTAATGTATTACTTAGCTTTCCTAAAAAAGACCCAAATTTTTACAGATCAGCAAGTAAAAGGATATTTGCAAGCCTTAATATTTTTTATTACATTGCTAACTGTTTATTTATCTTTGTATAATGGTATCCCCTTTTTCACTTCTTTAAGATATTCAGCTTTTACAGTAGTTTCATTAATGACAGGTACAGGATATGTTAATTATAACTATTTACAATTAGGCAGTTTCGCTATTGCTTTATTATTTTTTATTATGTTTGTTGGAGGTTGTGCGGGCTCTACCGCTTGTGGTATTAAAATTTATAGGTTCCAAATTGCCTATTCTTTAGGAAAATCTGCTTTAAATAAAATATTTTTAAAAAAACATTTTTCAATCCCCTACTATAATGGAAAAATTATTAATGATGAAGCTGGTTTTGCTATTTTTGCTTACTTTTTTTTCCTTATGTTAATCCTTGCCTTTACTACTTTAGTATTAGCAGGTTTAAATTTAGACTTTGTAACTGCTCTTAGTGCGGCTGTAACTTGTATTATGAATGTAGGACCAGGTTTAGGTAATATTGTTGGACCCATCGGCAACTTTTCTACCATACCTGATGTTGGTAAATGGGTATTAGCTATTGGTATGTTGCTTGGTAGGTTAGAAATACTAGGAGTTATTGTTCTTTTTAATAAAAGATTTTGGCAAAGTTAATTAACAAAATTATATTTATCAAGTAATTAAATATAATATTTTGTGTAACCTATTTTTAGTTTTTAGTAGTAGAATGCACAAAATGAAAAGGTTTATCTGGAAAAACATATTTCCAAGAACTATGAATTGCAACTGCTGCCTCGGAAAAACCTACTAGAATTAGTTTTAATTTATGATCGTACTGGGCAACATCTCCTACAGCAAAAATTCTTGGTATTTTGGTTTCGTAGCTCACAGGATTAACATCAATGGAAGCGTGTAACTTATTAACATTAAACCCCCATTGCTCTAAAGATCCTAAACTTCTTGCTAATCCAAACAAAGCCAACATACTATTGGCTTTAATTACTTTTTTTTCACCATCTAAGGTTTTTAGTAGAACTTTAGCTAATTGACCTTTCTCCCCTTCTAAACCATCTAGCATATAAGGAATGACTAATTCTAATTTTTTAGTTTTAGCTAACTCTTTCAACTTTGCTACATTAGAAGGAGCGGCTCTGAAATGGTCTCTCCTATGAACTACATATATTTTTTCAGTAATATCGTATAAAGCTAAAGCCCAATCTACTGCCGAATCACCACCACCAGCAATTACTAATTCTTTCCCTTTGAATATTTGTGGATCTTTTACAAAATAATGAATTGATTTATTTTCAAATTCTGTAACATTGGCAAAAGGTGGTCGGTTAGGTACAAAAGCTCCTGCTCCTGCGGCAATAATAATAGCTTTACAGGTTATAATGTCTTGAGTACTAGTAGTTACTTGAAAGGTTTTATCTTCATTAATATGCAAAGTATTGACTAAACGTTCCATTAAATAAGTAGTAGGAAATTGGTTGGCTTGCTCTTGCAAATTAGTTACTAAATCCTTAGCTAAAACTTCTTTAAAAGCTGGTATATCATAAATAAACTTATGAGGGTATAAAGCACTAAGTTGCCCTCCTACATCTTTTAGAGCATCAACAACAATGGTTTTCATACCTAAAAATCCTGCTTGATAAACACTAAAAAGACCTACAGGACCTGCCCCTATAATTAGAAGATCTGCTTTATGATTCATGATTCTTTAATACCTTCAATATTCTTTTATGCTATAATACTTTCTACTAAAGAATAACAGGTTATATAAAAAATTACAAAGATGAACGTTACCTACATAGCCAATACCATTCAAGATACTAAAAAACTAGCCAATGCACTTGCTAATTCCCTACAAAAAACAGACCTTTTCTATATAAATGGCGAACTTGGTACTGGTAAAACAACCTTAGTACAATTAATTATTGCTAATTTCTCAAAAGAACAAGTTATTAGCCCAACTTTCCCTATAATCCAATCTTACCATACTACTTTTGGTGATATATACCACATTGATTTATACAGAGTTCAGCCAACAGAAATTAAAAATTTAGGCTTAGATGAAATTTTTAATTTTTATCCTTGCTTTGTAGAATGGGCTAACAAATTAGGAACTTATCAGCAAAAAGAAGCAATAAATATTAATATAAAAAATATAATGGCAACTCAAAGAGAATTTATTTTACATATTCCTAAAAATTATAATCATTATGCAAACCTAGTAGAAAAATTACATAGCTAATACAACCTATTATGACTGTTTATCATATTCCCTTTAGTGAACCTTTATTAGATACATTAGCAAAAAAACTTCTCCGGCAGTATCAAGATAACACCGAAGAATTAGCCCACTGTTTAATTTTACTACCTAATAAGCGTTTAATTCAAAGCCTAAGAAATGCTTTTTTACAAAATACTAATTCTTCTGCTTTAATTCTACCTAAAATGGTTTCTATTGCCGACCTAGACTACATTATTGCCAATGTAGATATTCTGCCTATCTTGCAACAAAAACCTACTTTCAATGATATATTTAAACAAGTAATTTCTATAAATAAAAGAACTTTTATTTTATCTACTATTATTCAAAAGAAAGATCCTAGCATTAATATAACTCAAGCCATTGCTATGGCAAAATCATTAGGGCAAATTATTGACGATGCTTACTTAGAACATGTAGATTTTTCCAACATAGAAAATATAGTAACAGATCAATTTGCCGAACATTGGCAGAGTATTTTACAGTTCTTAAGTATCGTTACTTCTTTTTGGCCTAGTTACTTAGCTGAAAACAACCTGATTGATGCCAATTACCGTAAAAAACTTACTTATAAGTTACAACAGGAAATTTGGCAACAGCATGTTCCTCAATATCCTATTTTAGCTATTAATATTACTTCAAACTACCCTGATGTGCTTGCATTGTTAAATACTATTAAGAACTCTCCACAAGGAGCTTTATATTTTTATGGTATAGATTTTCAAGAAGATGAGGAAAGCTATAATAATTTACCCTTTATTCATCCACAAAAACCATTGGCTACTACTTTACAAGCACTCCATATAAAAAGAGAAGATATTCAACAAATAAGTAGTAATAACAACATTGATAGTATTATTCATAAACTATTTCACAAAAACTTATGTAAAGATTTACCTTTATCTGCTATAGAGACTTTTGCTAGTAACTTAACTATTATTGAAACAAAAAACGAAGAAGAAGAAGCTCGTAGCATTGCTTTATTACTACGAGAAACCCTAGAAACACCAAAAAAAACTGCGGGACTTATTAGTAATAATAATAATTTAATTCAAAGAGTAATTAATGAATTAAATAAATGGGATATTATTAGTAACGATTACTTAGGAACACCCTTAAAAGACAGCTTACATGCAAAATTTTTCTTGCTAGTTGCTAGTTTACTAAAAGATAATTTTGAAGCTAATAGCCTTTTAGCATTACTTCACCATCCTTTTTGCACTATTAAACAAAAGCGTAGTGCTATTGTAAAAAAAACTAAATTACTAGACTTTTATATCCTAAGACAGTTTTTTTATAGTGGTGGCTTAAAACAATATCTAGATACTATAAAAAACCTTAAAAATAGCAATATACAAGTAACTTTGAAAGGATTGCTTAATGATATCAATACAGAGTTTCAGCCTTTTTTTCAATTACAAAGCTTACATTATAATAAAGTTAATTTTAATGAACTTTTAGCGGTTCATATTAAAATTGCCGAGAACCTTGCCCTTAAGGCAAACACCAACCAAAGCACCTTATGGACTCATAGAGAAGGAAAAGAGTTATCTTTACTACTTACTAATCTTTTAGAAGACTCTAAAAACTTTACTGCGGTTAGCCTTAGTGAATATTTAGGTATTATTGAAAGTATGATTAACGACGTAAATATACATACTATCTACAATAAGCACCCTCGTATTCATATTTATGGGCAAATGCAAAGCAATTTAGTTCATCATGACTTACTTATAATAAGTAACATGAATGAAGGTAGTATGCCATCAGCTGTTCCCGTAAACCCTTGGGGGAATAAAGAAATTATGAAAGAACTAGGGTTTACAGATAAAGATCATCTAATAGGTTTAAAGTCTAACATTTTATGCCAGTATTTAGGGAATACAGAAATTGTTTTTACCCGCTCTAGCAAAGCTAAAGGGCAGCCTACCAACCCTTCTCGTTGGCTATTAAAAATTAAAACTATGTTAAAGTTTTACTACAAAACAGATACTTCTAACATTTCAATAATGAATAAAAAAAGTTATATTTATTCATTAGCAGAAAAGTTATATATTCCAAAACAATTTACGCCTTTGCCTAATATAATACCTAATTACTTGGTAAATCATGAGGTGTTACCAAGTAAAATTTCGGCTACAAATCTTGAAAGATTAATAAAAAATCCTTATTTATTTTTTGTATCTCAAGTTTTCAAATTGAAACCGTTAAATCCTGTGGCTTCTAATACTGAACATTTAGAAATTGGCACAAAAGTACATAAAGTTTTAGAAACTTATTTTCAAAAAATTCAGCAATATAAATTATTACCTTTAAAAGAACAACAAGAAAAAATAGATTTAATAACAGAAAAAGAATTTAGAGATTGGCAAAATAATGTTATGTTTAGTATTTTTAAACTTCCTATTATTAAGCATGGTATAAAAAACTTACTAGAACATCAATATGAACATATACAAAAAATTCAAACTAGTTATCTTGAACTTGAAGGTAGTATACCAATCACAACCTCAACAACAAACTTAATGATTACGGGGCGTGCTGACCGTATTGATTTATCTGCTAATAATGCCTATATTTACGATTATAAAACCTCAAGCATAGCAAAAATAGAAGATTATCAACGGCAATTATTAATTCTAGCTTATATTTTAAAGCAAAAAGGCTTTGCTAGTATTGATAGTAATATAGATAATATTCATACTAACTACATCTTTTTACCTAAACAAACTAATAACGGTATAGAATTAAGAAATAATCAAATCCCAAATTTAACTAGTTACTTACCTACTTTTCATGAAGAATTAACAGAGTTATTAAACAAATATTATAGTAAAAGCCCTATCCCTTTTTGTTTTAATATATCTGATAAAGAAAACACTATTACTAATGAAGAGAAACATTTTATACGTATTGAAGAATTAAACATCATAAACCAAAAAGAAAATACTAATGGTAACAATGAATAACAAAACAACAACTAGCAATTTTGAACAACAGATAGCCTCAGACCCTACGCATTCGGTATGGGTAAGTGCTTCAGCTGGTACTGGTAAAACGAAAGTTTTAATTGATAGGTTATTACGCCTTTTATTAACAGGTGTTCCTATTTCCCAAATATTGTGTATTACTTTTACTAAAGCTGCTGCCCAAGAAATGATTAATCGTTTAATTGATATCTTAGGGCTATGGAGTACCTTGAACCTTAAGGAATTAAAAGATTATCTTAGAAATTTAATAGGGCAAGATCCAACAGAGGAAGAACTTACTTTAGCCCAAGGGTTATTTAATATTCTCTTAGATCATCCAGAGAAAATGAAAATTCAAACTATTCACTCCTTCTGCCAACAAATATTAGCAAAATTCCCAATTGAGGCTCGTGTACCCAATAATTTTACAATTATTGAAGAAACCTTTGCCAATGAACTTAAACAAAAGTCGTTAGAATTGGTATTAGCTCAAATGCAAGACAATGATAAAGAAAATAGTCTACTAAATGTTCTAATTCATAATTTAGGTAGATATAACTTTGAAGTAAATATTAAAGCTATTTTAAATTTATCGGAAACAGTATCGTTAATTAATAATACTTATAATGTAAAAGATTCATGGCATTCTTTTGAAGAAGCTCTCTACAGTTATTTTCCATGCTCCACATGGGAAACAGAGGAATCACTATTAAACCGATTCTTTAAAGATTTCCCTTACGCTAGTCTTAAAGTAATGGTTGAAACTTTTCGTGAAAAAAACTTAAATCATAAAAGATTTATTTTAGAAAATATGGAAAAACTACTAACAAAAAAGACTAAAACTATTGATGATTTTACATTATGGAAAAGTGTATTTTTTACTAAGCAAGATACCCCTTTAGAAAAATTTTTTAATAATGAAATCAAGAAACACTTAAATAAAGTAATTAATTTAGCCAATTTTGTTGCTGAAGAAACTCAACGTATTCTTAAAACGCATGAACAAATCAAATTAATAAATTACATAAAAATCAATAGTAGTTTTATGCAACTAGCTATAAAAATTCATAGCAAATACCAACAACTTAAAGAAGAAACCTGTCTATTAGATTATAATGATATAATCATAAAAACTCATAACTTACTCAAACAAACCAATATAAATTCTTGGGTTATGTATAAATTAGATCAACGTATAGAACATATTTTAGTAGATGAAGCTCAAGATACTAACCCAATGCAATGGGAAATTATTAAACTAATCTCCCAAGAGTTTTTTAGTGGTGAAGGAGCCAAAGAAAGTAACCGCACAATTTTTATAGTTGGTGATATTAAGCAATCTATTTATAGCTTTCAAGGAGTAGATACAGAATTTTTTCATAACACTAAACAATACTTTCAGCAACAAGCCTTAGAGTCTAATAAATCTTTTAAGCAAATACCTATGGTTACATCTTTTAGGTCGTCACATGGAATTATAGACTTTGTTAATGAAGTAACGAAAAATATTTTTAATAGTAGTAACCCAATTTATGAAAATGAAGAATTCACTCATACATCTTACTACCTTAATAAGCCAGAACATATTGAAGTATGGCCTGTTATTGCCAACAAACCAGATGAACCTAAAGATACAAAATATGCAAACTTAGCAATTGCTCTTAGTAATAAAATTAAAATGCTAAATCAAGAGTGGTTAATTCCATATAATGATATGCTTATTTTATACCGAAAACGAGAAAACAACCCAACTTTAGATTATCTTGTAAAAAAATTAAAAGAAAAAAATATTCCTATTTTAGGTTTAGATAAAATCAACCTTAAAGACCATATTGTGGTAAAAGACCTATTAGCTTTAGCTAGTTTTTTATGCCAAACAAACGATGATTTCTCGTTAGCCTGTGTTTTAAAAAGCCCTATCTTTAATTTAGTAGATGATGATATTTTCACCTTAACTCAATACAAAACTATTAATAAAAATTATAGCTTATTTGAAGTGTTACAACACATACCTAACTCTAGGTATAATGAGATTTATACACAAATACAAAACTGGGTAACTAAAGTAGATTATCTAAGTGTTTTTGATTTATATTTTTATATTCTTTATAAAGAGAATATTATTGTAAAAATTATTAAAAGGTTGGGGCTTGAAGCTTTAGACCCTATTTCAGAGTTTATGGGCTTAATTATGAATTTTCAACAAACTACCACAGATAATTTACAAAGTTTCTTACACTTTATGTATAAAAACACACAAGTTATTACCAGAGATAGCTCCGATAAAGATAGTATTCGCCTACTTACTATTCATGGCTCTAAGGGATTACAAGCCAAAGTTGTATTTTTAATAACTGATATAGATACCCTAGATAAAAGCCAAACTTTAATTTTTAATAATGATTTGCAAAAACCATTATTATTTCTTTGCCAACAACTTACAACTCGTCCAAAAAAAATTGAAGAATTAATTCAAAAGAAACTAACAGAACAAAAAGAGGAAGCTAAACGCTTGTTATATGTTGCCTTAACTAGAGCTGAAGAACAACTATACATTTGTTTTACAGGTAAAGATAGTAAACTACTTGAGGGGCAGCCTAAAGGGAACCAAAAAGAAAGAATACAGGAAGGTTCTGGTAAAAATAAAGAAGATGAAAGCAAAGATAAGAAGTCTAACTACTTATGGTATAAGTACTTAATGAAAAGTGCCACTAACATTTTAACAGAAGAAGAAGATAGTTTCTTTAGTAAGAGTTTAAATTTTACCAATTCTTTAGTATATAAATTAGGTAATTTGCAAAAAGTACAAAGTATTAAAATGCAAGATACTAAAGAATTACCAATTCCTTTATGGGTAAACCAACTAGCACCTAAGGAACCATACCCAACCTTACCAATTACACCAAGCCAATTAAATTTTGAAGATGATAATTTTAATTCACCTTTAGAAAGCCAAACTATTACTAGTAATTCTAACCTTCAAAAAGGCTTGATTATTCATAAAATCTTAGAACAACTAAATTATGTTAAAAATAATCATACTAACTTTATTGATACATGGCTAAACTTACATAATTTACCAAATGAAACTAAAATTAATATTAAAAACAATGTGCTTAACCTTATCAATGATCCTAAACTACACTATATTTTTAATAGTGAAAGCCTTAATGAAGTATCTTTAAGTGGGGAAGTAGTACATGAAGATCAATTACAAGTAATATCAGCTCGTATTGATAAGTTAATAATTACGAATAATGAGGTTCTTATTATTGACTATAAATTCGCTCGGCAAAGAAAAATATTACCTGTAAATTACTATACCCAAATTCAACTCTATAAAAAATTATTACAACAAATTTACCCTAAACATACCGTAAGAGGCTTTATTTTATTCACACAAAATCCCTCATTGGTTGAAATTTAACTCACCTTTTATTCTTTATAGAGTATAATAATAAATACAAACTTTTATTAACTTAATATATAGATTTTACAGGAAGAAATAATGGTAAAAGAAATAACAGATTCTCAATTTGATACTGCAGTAATTAAAGCATCTAAACAAAAACTTGTCTTGGTTGACTTTTGGGCAACATGGTGTGCCCCTTGCTTAGCCCTTGCCCCTATTTTGGAAGATTTAAGTAAAGAATTTAAAGGAAAAGTAGACATTGTTAAAATTGATGTAGATGCTAATCCTGAAGTGGCTAATTCTTTAGGTATTAAATCTATCCCTACTTTAATTGTATTTAAAGATGGTAAAGCTATTATTAAAGAAGTAGGAGTAAAAAATAAAAACGATTTAGTTAAAATTATTAAAGAATCTTTATAGTGAACCTGCTTATTATACTATAAAAATTCTATTTAGTTATTATGTAGTTATTTTCGTGCATTATCTGCCCCAGTAAATATAAAGAACCACAAATAATAATTAGTTTTTTCTCTTCTTGCTGATTAATAAACTCTAAAGATTGTTGAATATTTTGCTGGTTATTAGTATTTATGTTATATGTATTAGCTACTTTTATAATATCTAAAGGTTCATAAGCATTACTATCTTTTATTGTTACAGGATATAATGTTAACTGTAACCCTTGTAAACATTGTAGAAAGTCTGCAAGATTTTTGGTTTTTAGCATTCCAAAAACAATATGAACAGATTGTATTTGTTCTTGTATTATATAATTAGCAATAAATTCACATAAAGCCTGTCCTCCTAATTGGTTATGGGCACCATCTAAGAAGATAGTACTGTTATTATTAGGTATACCATAAAGGTTAGTTACCTCTTGCAGTCGTCCTGCCCATTTAGTATTTTGTAATGCATTTAAAACAGCTTGCGGATTTAGCATTATATTTAATTGTAACAAACTTGCAATAGCTAAAGCTGCATTATAATGTTGATGCTTGCCTAAAAGAGATAGAGTTTGTAAGTTAAAAGTTTGCGTTTGAAGCTGTAAACTACTTTGTATTACTTGGTAATCCTTACCACCTATAATAAATTTAGCCTGATTCTTAAAAGCAACTTGCTCTAATACTTTGACTACTTCAAGATCTTGGTAATCGGAAACAACAATTGCCCCTTTTTTTATAATTCCTGCTTTTTCAAAAGCTATTTTTGCTAATGAATTACCTAAAAATTTTTGATGGTCAAACCCAATTTTACTAATAATATTCAAAATTGGGCTTTTCACCACATTAGTAGCATCTAGCCTGCCACCTAGTCCCGTTTCTAAAATGGTATAATCTGCAGGATAATCATAAAACAACTGAAAACCTAAAGCTGCAATAGCTTCAAAAGGTGTTAGTTCTTGGTATGAAGGAATAGTTTTAAAATAGCTAACTGTTTTATTAATTTGTTCTTCTGTTACATACTTACCATGTAAATAAAAACGTTCTTTATAATCTATTAAATGAGGTGAAGTAAAAGTATTTACACTATATCCATGATGCTCTAGAAGTGAGCGTAAAAAAGACAAAGTAGAACCTTTACCGTTGGTACCGGCAATATGAATAACATTTTTTAGTTTATCTTGGGGTGAATCTAAGGAGTTTAGGAATTTTAAAATTCTTGTTAAGGATAGATCAACCACTTTATCTATTTGCATTAACAAATTAAGCTACTTCCTGACCTTTATTAGTTAATAGATCTAAAATTGTACCTAATTTATTTTTTAATTCATTACGATGCACAACAATATCTAACATACCATGCTCTAATAAGTATTCTGCTGTTTGAAAACCTTCTGGTAATTTTTTTCGCATAGTTTGTTCAATAACCCTTGCTCCGGCAAAACCAATGGTGGCTCCTTTTTCTGCAATTTGAATATCTCCCAACATAGCAAAAGAAGCTGTTACTCCACCTGTGGTTGGGCTAGTTAAAATTACAATGTAAGGCAATTTAGCTTGCTTAAGTTTATTGATAGCAATAGTTGTTTTAGCCATTTGCATTAAAGAAATCATACCTTCTTGCATTCTCATGCCACCTGATGCTGTAACTATTACAAAAGGTACTTTTTTAGCAATTGCAACCTCAACAGAAGCTACTAACCCTTCTCCAGCAGCAGCTCCCATAGAACCACCCATAAAGGTAAAATCCATAACACTAAGAACAGTAGTTACTTCATTAATTTTCCCATAAGCCGTAACTAAAGCATCTGGATATGGTGATTTTTCTTGATATATTCTAAGTTTATCAATGTATTTATCTTTCCCTTTAAATTTTAGGGGATCTTCCTTAACCTTAGGTAAAGTAACATTAACATACTCATGATTATCAAACAATAAATTTAAACGTGTTTTTACAGGCAATAAGAAGTGGTAATCACAATTAGGACATATTTGGTTATTCTTGGTTAAATCTTTTCTAAAAGTTAACGAAGAACATTCTGGGCATTTTACCCATAAATTCTCTGGAATATCTTTCTGCGTTGATTTCACTGAGGTTTTTTTTATTAAACCAGTAATCCAATTCATATAAATATACCTACCTTAGCTGAATTATTAATAATTATATATTAACACACAAATTAAAGAATTACTTATCTGTTTCTTCTTTCTTATTTAAAGCACTAGCAAATGCTTCAGCAAAAGAAGATGAATTATTATCTTCTTCTTCAAAATTCATGGCCTTTTTAGTTTCCATCATTTCTAAAGCCTTCACCGATAAAGCTAAACTTCTAGCCATAGTATTTAATTGCATTACTGTAGCTTTTAGTTTATCGCCTTTTTTGAAGTTATCTAAGTTTTGGTCGTTTCTATCTAGAGCTACATCATACTTTTTAATAAAGCCATTAATACCATTAGATAATACCACTTCTAAACCAGCTTCAGTTACGGCACTAACTGTTACATCAACAATATCACCCTTTTTAATTTTTTCATAGGTTGCCATTAAAGGATCATCACCTAATTGCTTAATTCCTAAAAGGACTTTATCACGTTCAACATCATTTTTTATAACTTTTACTTTAATTGTATCACCAATTTTATAATTATCTAGCAGAGCCTTATCTCTACTTTCCCAAGAAATATCTTGCACCCTTACAAAACCATCAATAAAATTAGTTAATTTCACCAAAATACCATTATCGTTAATATCTTTAATTGCAACTTCTATCATACTACCTTCAGGATTAGATGTAGCAAATTCTTGCCATGGGTTATCTATACATTGCTTAATACTAAGGTTAATTCTTCTTTTTTTGAGATCAATTTCTAAGATTTTTACTTCTACTTCATCACCAACATGGTATTTTATTTTAGGATCAATTTCCTTTTCTACCCAGCTCATTTCAGATACATGGACTAACCCTTCAACGCCTTTGGTTAATTCTACAAAAATACCATAGTCAGTTACATTAGCTACTTTTACTTTGAATCTTTCACCAATTGTATATTTATTTACAATTTCAGTCCAAGGATCATTTGATAATTGCTTTAACCCTAATGAAATTCTTTTATTTTCTGGATTAATTTTTATAATTTGTAATTTAAGAGTTTGCCCTAGTTGCAAAACTTCTGAGGGATGATTAATTCTGCTCCAAGAAATATCAGTAACATGCAATAAACCATCAACATAACCTAAATCTATAAAAGCTCCATATCCAGTAATATTTTTTACAACCCCTTCTACAGTTTGACCTTCTTGGTATTGAGATTCAATATTATCGGGTGAGTATTTATCATTTTGCATCATAATAGCTTTTCTAGATACAACAATATTAAATCTTTTTTTATCCATTTTAAGAATTTGTAGAGTTTGTGTAGTTCCTACTAAAGCATTAATATTTTTAATAGGTCTTACATCTAATTGAGAACCTGGTAAAAAAGCTGGAGTATCATGCACTAACACAGCAAAACCACCTTTTACTCGTTTAGCTACATAACCATTTACAGGAGTACCTTCAGTATTCATTTTCTCTAATTCTTCCCAGATCTCTTCTCGCCTTGCTTTTTCACGGCTAAGCACCATAGAACCATCGTTATTTTCGTACTTTTCAACATAAACTTCCACACTTGAACCAATCTCTAGGGTTGGAAGATTACCATCTTTGTCTTTAAATTCGTTAATTAATACTTTACCTTCAGATTTTAAGCCCACATCTATAGTTAGGTAATTGTTATCTTTAGCTACAATTATACCTTTTACAATGTTGCCATCAAAGTGTGAAACGTTAGAGATACTTTGATTAAATAAATCTGCAAAATTTTCTTCGTTAAATTTGTTATTATCCATTATTAATTTATTCCTTGTATTTTTGTATTACTTAAGTTTAGTAATCCCGTAATATAACATTATTACAATATTTTAATAACCATACACTATTTTCGCAAGTAAGTACATTATTTTTCTTTATTTTTAGCCATATTACTTAATATTTCTTTATCTTTAGAAGAAATATATTTTAATACTAATTCTAAAGTTTCATTAATACCTAATAAAGTATTATCTACAATAATAGCATCTGTAGCTGGTGTTAAAGCACTATGTGCACGAGTTTTATCTTGCAGATCCCTTTTTCTTAAGGACTCATAAACTTCTTCTAAAGTTAAATGTTTATTTATAGGATCTTGTTTTAACTCTTTAAAACGTCTTTTAGCACGAACTTCTATGTTGGCAATTATAAAAAACTTATAATCTGCTTTAGGGCAAATAACAGTTCCAATATCTCTGCCATCTAAAATTGCACCTTGTAAACCCATTTTTTTATAGGACTTATTAGCAAAATCTCTTTGAAATGCCAATAAAACTTCTCGTACTTCAGCTATCATAGCTACTTTAGAAGCTAAAGCTGCTACCTCAAAACCTTTTAATTCTAAATGGTTTAAGTCTTGCATGGTTAAAGATTTAGCAATTTGTAAAAGTTTTACTTTATTATTTAAAACATTTTGCTGGTTAGCTAAATAAGCTACTGCACGGTATAATAACCCTGTATCTAAATAAGTACAGTTAAGTCTTTTAGCCAGTAACTTTCCTAAAGTCCCTTTGCCTGAGGCAGATTCCCCATCTATTGCAATAATCATTTGTTTTGTTACCTTATTGAAAAATTACATAATAATTACAATATTAATATATTAATTAAAGTAACTTTTAATTAACTCTAATGTATTAGTATAATTATATATTTTTAAATTTCATTAGAATCCGCAAAATTAATTTTATACCCTATATCTTCACATACTTGTAAAAAATTTGGAAAAGAAGTTTTTATGCAATTGCCATGCAAAACTTTCAGAGGTTGTAAACAGCAACTACCCATAGTTAAAAAAGCCATTGCTACTCTATGATCGTAAGCACTATTAATGGTAATACCTCCCTCTTTAATAGTATTCTTTCCATATATTTGTAAAGAATCTTCATTTTCTAATATTTTAATACCTAATTTTTGTAAACTCTTTGCCATAGTATGTACTCTATCACTTTCTTTATAACGTAATTCTTGAATTCCATAAAAAGTGCTTACACCTTCAGTTTGAGCCGCTATTATAAATAAAATTGGTAATTCATCAATCATTGTTGGAATATCTTCAGCCGCCACCTTAACAGGCTTTAAAATAGAAGACTTTACTATTATAGTGCCAACAAGCTCCCCTTGAACAGTTTGCATATTGGTTAAGTTAATATTAGCTTCCATAATTTGTAAGTATTTTAATAAACCACACCGTAATGGGTTTAAATTAACATTATTAATAGTAATTTCAGAATCTGGGGTAATTAAAGCAAGTGCTATTAGAAAACTTGCTGATGAAAAATCTGCCGGTATTTTATAGTTGTAAGGTTGTAAGTTTTTATAATTATTAAAGATGTATATTTCTTTACCAGTTGGAGTTTCTACCCATTGAATATTTACTCCTAATTGCTTTAGCATATTTTCACTATGGTCTCTGGTTAAAGTAGGTTCAAAGATTTCTGTAGAACCCTTAGCAAACAAACTTGCTAACAAAATACAAGACTTAACCTGTGCAGAAGCCACATTTTGTTTATGGTTTATACCATGCAAGGTACGCCCATGTATAGTTAGCGGTAAGCCTCCATTGTTAGAATCAATATTTGCTCCCATTTTTATTAAAGGAGTAATAATTCTATCCATAGGTCGTTTACTTAAAGAGTTATCACCTTTAATAAAATACTCACCACTAATACTAGCTAATACCCCACTTAATAAACGGCAAGATGTACCAGAGTTACCCATATACAATTTTTTTAAAGATTTATTATTGGAGTTGAGTCCATAAAATCCTAAAGAGTTAAAAGTATAATTGTTGTTGGTAGAATCTTTATAAATAGTTGTACCTAATAATTTACATACATTTAAAGTACGAAAAATATCTTCTGATTCTAACATATTCTCAATAATGCTTTCCCCTTTTGCTAAGGTAGCTAGAATAATAGCCCTATGAGAAATAGATTTATCGGCAGGAGGTTTAACAACTCCTTTTATTTGTTTAATATAATTTGTAAATAGAATGTTTTTCACAATTTTGTTATTTTATTATGATAATAAATTAATTATTTGTATAATATATGTATTAATATATATTTAATATATCATATTGTAATAGAATTTATAAAAAACATTATTATTATCGTGTAGTGTTAATGGGGTTTTAGCTCAGTTGGTAGAGCACTACAATGGCATTGTAGGGGTCAGGGGTTCGATTCCCCTAAGCTCCACCATAAGGATAAAAATGACAAGAATTGCTTTTTTTCTTTGTTTTTTCTTGAATATTGCTGTTAACTTATCTGCACAAACAGATAAAATCATGACTTACGCTATGGTTAATGTACCTATTACTGATATGTTATTTGTATACACAGAAGGTTATGGTTCCATTAGTACCGCTTATGATTATGAAGATGTGGTTGATTATGTTTTATCTTTTGGTTATAAACCTGAAAGAATGGCGGTAATGTTCTTAAGTAGTGTCAGATCACAAAACGTTACTACTAAAGAATTACCACAAAATCTTACTATGGAATATTTAGAAACCCGTTATGGTAAGGCTTTATTAAATAGTAAAGGTAAAGTACTAATTGGGGTTTTAGTCCCTCCTCAGGTAAATGTTGTAGAAGATAAAAACATAAAAGTGTTAAGTTTACATGATATTACTGTTAAAGCTTTTCAATCATTACCTAAAGATAGTTCTCCTAAGTCTGCGAACCAAACTAGCCTACCTAACCAAAATAATGAACAAGAATCTGTTTATTCCATGCCTCATAGAATATTTGATAGATTAGTTATGATGAACTTTCTAGCTTTAGATAATAACGTTACAAAATATTCAGCTATGTTAGAAATGTACGATACAAAACAAGATGTATATACTTTTATGGCAATACCATCTGCTGTTACAGCAAGCCTAAAAATCAGCCAACCCTTAAATCTTCAACAACAAAGTAGTAATGAAACAGAAAATCAGTTTGATAATTCAAACTAATTATGCAAATATTACATTGTATATAATTAAGGCTATAAATAGTAAATGAGTTTTGTAAAAAAATTAATTACCATTATTTCTCTTATCTCTTTTGTGATTTTTGCATCTTGTGGAACCCTTTTTATTAAGCCTCATGCTGCTTTTACTAACCATTCTGATAATTTAGACTATAAGGTTGTTTTTTTAGATTCTTTAGGTTTAATTTTATTAATTGTACCAGGAGTTGTAGCTTTAACAGTAGATTATATAACCGGTACTATTTACTTAACAGATGAAGAAAATGCTAAAAAATCTAAAGGAGTTGACCCTAAAGATGCACGGGATTTAATTGCTAAGCAAAATCCTAACTTAACTGAGCAACAACTTAATGAAATTACAGAAAAACTAGTTCGCTTACAACATCATGATAATTAATTAGGAGGATAATCAACCAATGTTTAAAAAACCTGTTATTTTGGTTTTAATTTCTATTTTTCTATATTCTTGTGGGACTATTTTAAAGCCTTATCAAGTTAATAAGCCCCATAGTGATAAACTTGATGTAACAGTTGTTGTTTTAGACGCATTAGGTTTACTATTATTTATTATCCCTGGTGTAGTATCTTATACTGTAGATTACCTAAATGGAACTTTGTATCTACCTACAGGAAGAATATCTTTAAATGATAAATCTGATGAAGGTATTCAAAAAGCCTTAGTTTCTAATGGTTATAATGTTTCTTTAGAACAAATTAAAGAAGCTAGAAAACCTAAAACTACTGAATAATATTTTATATAATATTTGTTAATTACTTTTAATATTATAGATATTCTCATTTTGTAATAAAAATGAGAATCATTTGCTAAAAGGCAAATTATTTTAAATAATTGCACTCTTTTATACTTAACATAAATTGTAGTGTAGTTGTTAATAGCTATATTAGTAAGGAGGTAACTACAATGTTAAAAAAAATTATTCCTATAATTCTAGTTTCTATTTTTCTATATTCTTGCGGAACTATGTTTAAATCTTCTCAAAGAGGTAAACCTCACAGTGATAAATTAGACCCTGCAATTGTTACTTTAGATGCTCTAGGTTTATTATTACTTATTATTCCTGGAGTAGTATCTTTTATTGTAGATTATAACAATGGAACACTTTATTTACCTGCTGGCAAAGTATCATTCAACGATAAATCTGATGAAGGTATCCAAAAAGCTCTAGCCACTAATGGTTATAATGTACCTTTAGAACAAATTAAAGAAGCTAGAGAAAAACAAAATATTCAACAATAATTTAATCATAATGTAAAAAAAGGATCCTCTCTTTTAAGGGATCCTTTTTTTGATAATTTGATTATTTAGATAATTGTAATAAAATATGTTGTAATAAATTTATTCTAGTTGGCACTGAAGCTAACTCTATGTGTTCTTCATCTTTATTATGAAAACCTTTCCCTACAGGTCCTAAACCATCTAAAGTTGGAATTTTAGCATAATAAGAAGTTATATTACCATCAGATCCCCCAGCACTACTAACAAAACTAAAACCCTTTAAACCTACACTCTCACAAGAATCTAAGGCTATTTTTTCTAACCATGTATGTTCAGGAGAGTTATTTAAAGGTGGCTTAAATGATAAAACTTCTATCGTAATGTTTGCTCCTTGTAAACTAGGAGTTGCCGCTAGATCTTCTATTTGTTTTAGTACTTTTTTATAAGTATCTACATTAGTAAAACGTACTTCAAAACCTAAAGTTGCTTTCTCTGGTACTACATTAATAGTAGCCCCACCCTCAACTGTTCCAACATTAACAATAATATCTTCTTTTTTATTGTGAAATTTACTAACCTTACTTGTAAAATTAGCTAACTCGTAAATGGCAGAAATGCCTAATTCTGGCGTAGAACCATGAGCCGCTTTTCCCTTAAAACTAGCTTGCATTCTAGCAATTCCATACCTAGAGTTAACTAGACTAGTACTTGTTTCTGAAGATTCTAAAATTAAAGCACATTTAGATTTTTTAGCATATTTTACAATAGTATCTTCAGAATAAACCGAACCTATTTCTTCATCTGGATTACATAAAAAACAAACCGATAAACTATCTAAATCTTTTTTATCTAAACCTTTTAAAGCATAAATACCTTGTAATAAGCCAGATTTCATATCTAAACTACCTAAACCATAAGCCTTACCATTGTCAATTTTTAAAGGATTTTCTGCGGCAATATTAGGATATACCGTATCCATATGAGCCAATAACAGAACATCAAAAGTTTCAGCATCTTTTTTATTAGTAGCAATAATCACATCTCCTGCTTCCTTACTTACGGTAACTCTTTTTACATGAAAATTAAGGTAATCTTTAAAAATAACTTCTAAAGTATCTGCTATTTTATTAACACCAGCTACATTTTGTGTTCCGCAATCTATACTAGTTAATTTTTTTAAATCTTGAATAAAATCATCTTCTTTAAACATGCCACACCTCTTTAACGTATATTTATATAGCTATTTTTAGCCTTCTATTTATTAAGAAGCACGCTAATTTATACGGTATTGTAACATACCTTTTTTACTATATTGCTATAAGTAAGTAAATTAGGTACTATGAAGTATATAAAATATGAAGAATTTAATTGACTTTTGCAGATACTAAGAATAGAATTCATACTCGTATCATTAATAATGTAATTAAATTGTTAAAGAATTACATTAAAATGCAATGGTAGTAGAATGTTTTTAATACACTCTAAGGGGTTGGAATAATTCATGTTAGCCGTGATAAAATTTGCTGGTAGCCAGCATATAGTTAAAAAAAATGACATCATCACTACAAATAAAATTGATGATGAAGTTGGAAAAGAAATAGTAATTCAAGATGTTCTATCTGTAATTGATGAAGGTAAAGTACAAATTGGTAATCCTACATTACCTAATGTGTCTGTTAAAGCAAAAATTTTAGAACAAACTAGAGATAAAAAAGTAATCATCTTCAAAAAAAGAAGAAGAAAACATTCTCGGCGTAAAAATGGTCATAGACAGTACATTACAAAATTACAAATTGTTGATATTAACTAACAAAAGTATGATGAGGTAATTAAATGGCACACAAGAAAGCAGGTGGTAGTTCTAGAAACGGAAGAGACTCCATTGGGAGAAGGCTTGGTATAAAAAAATTTGGCGGTGAAATTGCTGTTAAAGGGAATATAATTGTAAGGCAAAGAGGCACAAAGTTTCATGCTGGTCAGAATGTTGGTATGGGCAAAGACCATACATTATTCGCTTTAGAAGATGGTAAAGTACTATTCTCTAAAAAAACTGGTAGACAACTTGTAAATATTGTTCTTTCTTAAACTTTCTAATTTATGAAGAAAACCGTAGAATAATCATACGCATACTAATGCCTATGATTATTTTACATTTAAGGTAAAAATTATGAAATTTGTAGATTCTGCAAAAATTTATATTAAAGCTGGTAATGGTGGCAATGGTTGTGTATCTTTCCGTAGGGAAAAATACATTGAATTTGGTGGTCCAGATGGTGGTGATGGTGGAGACGGTGCTAACATTTATTTAGAAGCTAAATCTGCTTTAAATACATTACTTGACTTTCGTTATAAACAACATTTTAAAGGGGCTACTGGTAAATCTGGTGCTGGTAGAAACCGCAGTGGAGAAAAGGGTCAGGATTTAATTATTCAAGTACCGGTAGGTACTATTATTTTTAATGAAGATAAAACTGAAATTTTATTTGAAATGCTTGAAGATAGTAAAAGAGTTCTTTTAGCTAAAGGTGGTCGTGGTGGTAAAGGCAACCATTTTTTTAAAAGTGCTACCAATCAGGCTCCTCGTTATGCACAATCTGGAGAAAAAACCGAAGAGTTTTGGATTCGTTTAGAGCTAGAAATTCTAGCTGATATTGGGTTATTAGGCTTACCAAATGCAGGAAAATCTACCCTTATTAATGCCTTAACTAATGCTAAATCTAAAGTAGCGAATTATGCTTTTACTACCTTATACCCTAACTTAGGTGTTTTGGAATTTTCCGATAAACAAATTGTGATAGCGGATTTACCTGGTTTAGTAGCTGGTGCTAATGAAGGAGTTGGTCTTGGTACAAGGTTTTTGTCTCATGTTAAACGCACTAAAGCCTTTTTACATGTAATAGATGTTACTCATGAGAATTTAGTAGCAGACTACCAAGTAATTGTTAATGAACTTAATAAATTTCAATCCTCTTTATTACAAAAGCCAACTATAATTATTTTAAATAAAATAGATTTGCTAAATAACGCTGAATTAACAAGTAAAATAGATGAATTAACTAAAGTATTACCTAAAGATATACCTATTATTACTATTTCAGCAGCTAATCATACTAATTTGCAATCAATAATTCAAGCTATTAGCATGGTTTACTATGAGTTAGAAAATCATAGTAATCAAGCATGGAATCCTTTACACCAGTAAGCATTTAAAGGTAATAAAAAACTCCTCAAATGAGGAGTTTTTTCTTTTACATCTTGTTACTTACAAAAACTAGCAGTTATTCATCATAGTCTTCATCGTAATCATCGTCATATTGTTGACGTTTTCTTTTTTTTGTTCTTTTACCAAAAATTCTAGCAAAAAAACCTGGCTTTTCTTCAAATTCTTCCTCATCATCATATTCATCTTCTGCAACAGGTTTAGCTTTTCTCTTTTTTCTTCTTGGTTCATCGTAATCTTCTTCTTCGTAATCATCAAAGTATTCATCTTCTGCTTCAGTATTATCGGCATAATCATTAAAGTCATTATATTCATTACGACGAGCTTTTTTATTTCTTTGAGGCGGTAGATTATCGTTATAGTCATCATATGAATCTAAATCCATATCATCGTAGCTATTTCTATTAGAACGAGACCTACTAGCACGACCACTAGGACGATCTTCATAATCATCATAAGAATCTAATTCCATATCATCGTAATCATTATAGGAACTACGGCGAGGTTTTCTACTTTGATAGTTCAAAGAATCATTTTCTTTAGAATTACTGTAAGAATCAAAATCCATATCATCATAATTATTACGAGAAGAACCTCTATTGCTACGGCTAGAAGGCATAGGTTGGTTAGAGTAATCATCATAATCGTTATAATTGTTATAATTATCATAGTTATCTAATATATCTCTAGTATTAGAACGCCTATTAGTTCTTTGCTCTTGTGAATTGCGGTTTTCTCTACTAGAAGAACGAGAATTCCTATCAAAACGGTTAGTATTTGAGTTTCTAGAATTAGAGTTTCGGCGAGGGCTACTATAATTAAAATCATCATATGGAGCATAAGGCATTGGATCCATATCATCATAATTATTATAACTATAACGTCCTGAAGACCTGTTGTTAGATCGTCTCACGTTTCTGTCATAATCATAATTGTTGTTTCTATCTCTACCACGATAATTGGAGGATCTAGGCATTGGATTATTTCTCATTAGTGATATTCCATACTATAATATTCTTTAGAATCTTTTAAATTATTAGATTTATTTTATTCTTTTGTTTAAAAAAAGTATAAATCTTTATATAATAATATAAACCTAGTGAGTAATAAGAAAGCAATGTTATTAATAAGCATATCTATAGCATTACCTATAAAACTCACTGATATTATAATCTTATTACAATGTTAAAGCAATATATAAATATTAAAACTCACAATCTTAACTTTTTGCAACATACTAGCTTATATAACCTACCTACACACCTTAAGGTAGGCATTTATGGTGGTTCCTTTAACCCACCTCATAAAGGGCAATTATATATTGCCGAGCAAGCTATAAAGCGTTTGGATCTCAATGTGTTATTATGGTTAGTTACACCACTTAATCCTTTAAAAACAAAAGCAACCTTTAGTTTACAAGATAGGGTTTTATTAAGTAAAGAATTAACTAAATTTAATTATAAAATTAAAGTTAGTTCTTTTGAAGATTCCTTTTCCCAATATTATTCTTATTTTACTTTAGAAAAATTAAAACAGTTATCATCTAATAACTCTTTAACTTGGATTATGGGGGAAGATAACCTAGCTAACTTTCATCACTTTGTAAGTTGGCAATCTATTTTATCTAATAATAATATTGCTGTTTTTGCTAGGAATGAATTTTCTTATAGCTCTTTGCTACAAAAAGCATCTTTTGTTTACAAAAGGAATCAAATTGGTTATTTTAATAATGAAGGTGAGGTTAAACAACCATTAGGTAAAAAAACTTGGTTAAAATTTTTCCTATTACCTAAAAATAAAATGTCTTCAACGTTAATCAGGCAACAAGTTTTAAAGAAAGGATATAATACTAAGAAAACTTATTAACATAATTCAATATCATTTAACTAATACGTAGTAATACACTTATGAAAAATATATCGCAAACAAAAGATTTAATCATTAAAATTTTAAATGATAACAAAGCCCTAGATATAAAAACCTTAGATCTAAAAGGTAAACATAGTTTAGCTGACTATGCCATTATAGCAACTGGAACCTCAAGCAGGCATTTATCTACTTTAAAAGACAAATTATATACAGAATTAAAACAGGCTAATATTACAGACTTACACTCTGAGGGAGAGGATACCGGCAATTGGATTATAATTTTTACTTCTGGTATATTTATCCATCTTTTCCGTGAGGAAGTAAGAAACTATTACACTATTGAGGATATTTGGGCAAAAAGTAATGCAAATTGATATTATCAGTTCAGGTAAAATTAAGAAAAACAGTGAATTTGGTATTTTAATTAGCAATTATTTAAAAAGAATTACTACCTTTAAAATAAATATTATAGAAATAGAAGATAAAAACTTAAATCAGCAACAAATTAATAGCAAATTATTTATGGCTATTCGCCCCCAATCTTTTGTTATTATGCTAGATGAATCTGGTACTAACTTCAGTACATCAGAATTAAATAGTCTGCAAAAAACTATTTTTACAAATTATAAAACCATTACCTTTTTAATTGGTGGAGCAGATGGATTTTTACCAGTATACAAAGAACAAGCTAAACAATTAGTTTCTTTTGGCAAAATTACTTTACCACATATATTAGTTCGTTTAATTTTAGTAGAACAAATTTATAGGATTCAAACTCTTAGTATGAACCACCCCTACCACCGAGAATAAGTAATAAATATAATTATGTAAATATGCTATAATCAATTAAATTTTAATAACATTGAATAATAGTAAAATATCAAGCAACTAGAAGGTGAATTATAATGAAGAAAAAACTACTACTTACTATTTTAGATGGTTGGGGAGAGAATAAGAATCCCAAATATAATGCTATTGAAGTGGGAAAAACGCCAACTTGGCATAAAATTTTGGATTCTAATCCTCATGCACACTTGATTACCTTTGGCAAAGAGGTAGGTTTACCTGATGGGCAAATGGGTAATTCTGAGGTAGGGCATACTAATATTGGAGCAGGCAGAGTAGTATTTCAGGAATTACCACGTATTAATAATGCTATTGCCGATAAATCCTTTGATGCGGAAAAGCCTATTCAAGAAACAATAGCTTTACTGAAAAAAAACCAACAAACTTTACATCTTATGGGTTTATTTTCTGATGGTGGAGTACACTCTCATATCTCGCATTTTTTACATTGTATGGAATTATTTGCTAAAGAAAATATTAAAGTTACTTTACATCTATTTACAGATGGTAGAGATACGCCACCACAAAGTGCTTTAACTTATATTACACAATTACAACCACTTTTAGAAAAATATAAGAATATTACCATTGGCACTATTTGTGGCAGGTACTACGCTTTAGATAGAGATCATCGTTGGGAAAGGATTACGTTAGCTTATAATGCCATAGTTGCAGGTAAAGCTCCTAAATTTAATACAGCCATTGAGGCCATTAAAAATAGTTATAATAGCAAAATTACAGATGAATTTATTAAACCAGTAGTTATTGGCAATTATGCAGGTATAAATAATAATGATGCTATCTTTATGGTGAACTTTAGATCCGATAGAGTTAGGCAAATCCTTAATGCAATATTAGAACCAAAATTTAATGATTTCACAAGGGAAAAGGTAATAACAGTATCTAAAGCCTTGGCTATGGTTAGTTATTCCGATACTTTACAAAAAATAATGCAGGTTATTTTTAAGCCCCAAGCAATTAAAAACTCGTTAGGTGAATGGTTAGCTAGCCATAATTGCCACCAATTAAGAGTCGCTGAAACTGAAAAATACCCTCATGTAACTTTCTTTTTCAATTGCGGACAAGAAAAACCTTTTAAAAACGAAGAAAGAATCCTTATAGACTCCCCTAAAGTTGCTACTTACGATTTGCAACCAGAAATGTCGGCTTATAAGATAACGGAAAAACTAACAGTTGCTCTAGACAGCCAAAAGTTTGACTTTATTGTTGTGAATTATGCTAATGGTGATATGGTAGGACATACTGGTATTTTAGAGGCTGCAGCTAAAGCTACCGAAGCTGTAGATGTTTGTTTAGCAAAGCTGGAACAATCCATTATAAAAAATGATTATATCTGGGTAATTATTGCAGATCATGGTAATTGTGAAACAATGTGGGATATTGAAAAACAAATTCCTCATACTCAACACACTACCAATTTAGTAAACATTATTTTATATGCTCATGGACATAATGTTAAAGAGTTACACGATGGTAAACTTGCCGACGTGGCACCCACTATTCTTGAGCTATTATCCATAGAAAAACCACAAGAAATGAATGGGAAAGTATTACTTAAAAAATAACTTATGGATCTTTATACTTATAGGGATTATTAGCCTTAATGCTAACAGTGTTAAGGCTTTTAATTCTACTTTACAACGTGAACTAGTTAGAGTTTCGGAAAATATTTCTGAAAATGAGCTACAACTACGCAATTTAAAAGATTATCAGGAATTGTTAACTCTAAAGCAAAAAACCAATAAGCAGCAACTTACACAAATTCAAAGTAACTTGAACAATGTAATTATTGCTTTATACAAAATGCAGCATACCTCAATTCAATATTTATTTGCAAGTAATAAATCCACAAGCGATATTGCCGTTACTTATTCTTTATTTAATTATTATGTACAATATCTACGCAATCAGTTACAACAAGGGTTAGAATATTTATATATTATTAATAAAAATCAAAAGAAACTTCTTGATATAAACTATAAAATTCGTTTAACTAATAAAAAATTAAAACAAAACAAGAAAGTTCTACTTTCTTACTTACACAAAAAAAACTATATGACTGCTAGCCAATTACAACAAATTAATTCTTATAATTCCTATGTTAAAAAGAATAAGTTTACTCTTTATGCTCTAATGAATGAAATCAACCATTCATATATGTTACAAGAAGATATCCAAGCTGATGCCAACGTATTAAAACATAAAAAACAATTTGTATACCCTAATAATGGTTTTATAGTGCAAAAGTATCATAAGGCTAAAACAACTGATTTATATTATAATGGGATTTTAATTCTAGCTAACCCTTCTTCCCAGATTGTGGCTCCATACGATGGTGAGGTAGTATATGCTAAAAGTTTTTATGCTTACAATAACATTATAATTATTAAACATTCCTCTTCTTACTTTTCTATTATTTCAGGTAAACTAAAACCTTTTGTAAAAACTACTCAATTAGTAAAAAAACATGAACCTATTGCTATCTCAGCCCCAGAAAATGCTCCTATTTACTACGAGTTAGAAAATAAAAATAAACCTATTAACCCTTTACCATGGTTTTTACAACCAGCTACATAAGATACCTTTATGCATAAGTTTTCCCGTTCACTTATAAGTATTATAATTTTTAGTACTTTATTTATTACAGCTACTTATAGTTTTTATAAATACCTAACTTTTTTTCAACAAAAAAGCTATAACATACAAATAAAAAATCCTAAATCTTATACCTCTATCAATTTCTTAACTGAAGTTATGAGTATTATAAAATATAGTTATTACAAAGATGTTAGTTTAAGCACTTTAATAGATTATGCCGTACAAGGAATGCTCCAAAACCTAGACCCATACAGTTATATCTTAAATTCTGCAGATACAAAAAAACTAAAAGAAGAAACCCAAGGGGTATTAATTGGCTTAGGATTACATATTGCCAAGGTACAATCTATTGCTGAAGTTGTAGAAGTTGTAAAAAATTCACCAGCAGACAAGGCAGGTATTGCTAAGGGAGACTATATCACTCATATTGGCAATACCTCTGTTAATTCTTTATCTCTAGAAGGCATATCCCAGAAGTTGCAAGGTAAAGTTGGTACAAGTGTTACTTTAAAAATATTACGTTATCCTAATACTCACTTAGTTACTACATTGACTCGTCAACCTATTACTATTAATCCATTATTTATAAAAGTGAAAAATCATATTTTATACATTAGAATTAGCATTTTTAGTAAACATCTTGCTAAGAATTTACAAAGCAATATTATTAAATATCAACAAAAACAACAAATTAACGGCATTATTTTAGATGTTCGCAATAATCCAGGAGGATTACTAGAACAGGCAGTGGGAGTTGCCGACTTATTTATCAATAAAGGAATTATTGTTTATATTCATTCTAAGGGAAAGCAAAACGAAATCTTTACAGCTAAAACGCCAGATATTACGAATAATACTCAGCTGGTGGTTCTTATAAATCAAGGTTCGGCTTCTGCCTCTGAAATTGTAGCAGGGGCGTTGCAAGATCATCATCGTGCAACCTTAATTGGTACTCAAAGTTTTGGTAAAGGTTCAGTACAAAGTATTATCGCTTTAAACCATAATAAATTCTTAAAGTTAACCACCGGTTTATATTTTTTACCTAATGGTGAAACTATTAATAATAAAGGTATTCAACCTGATATCACTATTTTTGCTAATGGTAAAACTTGTCTATCTTGTACTGCTACTCATTTAAACATGCTAGCTAAGGCTGAACTTAAGTATTTGGCAACTCATAAACCATCACAAAGTGACTTACAATTACAATATGCTTATAGTTTTTTACAACACAAATTAAGGAAATAGTATGTTACAAAATTATAGAAAAGGAATTGGAGCCATTATTCTAAATGAACAAAGTTTAGTTTTTATAGGTAAAAGAATAGATACCCCCAATGCTTGGCAAATGCCCCAAGGTGGACTTGATCTTAATGAAACTTACAAGTCAGCTTTATTGCGTGAACTACAAGAAGAAATTGGAACCAACAAAATAGAAATTTTATATAAAACACCCCTATTAACCTATAACCTTCCTGAAGAATTACAGCCTAACTTTTGGGGAGGTAAATATACAGGGCAACAACAACAGTGGTTTTTTACAAAGTTCTTAGGTACAGATAGTAGTATTAATCTTAATGCTCATATTCCACCGGAATTTTGTGAATGGCAATGGATTCCTTACCAAAAATTAGTAGATATAATTATTCCATTTAAAAAACCTATGTATGAAGAAATCATTAAGTTAGGCATAGAATATGGCGTTTTCGTGTAATCCCTTTTATTTTATAAAGAATTTTACTATATTATAATATAAGTAATATAGTAAAATATATAAAATTAAGAAATATGTTAAAAAACTCTCTTGCTATTAGTGGTATAGAATTAATTAGAAAAATCCACCTTAATATCCCTAACCAGAGTGGCATTTATAAAATGTTAGATGTTACAGGGCAAATTATTTACATAGGTAAAGCCAAAAACCTTAAACAACGTTTGTATTCTTATAGTTTAAAAACTCATAACCCTCGTACCTATGCTATGGTACAAAATATCTATAAAATTGAATGGGTGATTACAAATTCAGAATATGATGCTTTATTGTTAGAGTCTAGCCTTATTAAACAAATACAGCCTAAATATAATATTCTATTAAAAGATGATCGGCAATTTCCATTTATAAAAATAGAGACAGATCACCCTTTTCCAAGAATCTTAGTTTATAAAAGCAAACAAGCCACTCCTACCAAGAATATTTTTGGTCCTTTTGCGTCTACTTACTATGTTAAAGAAAATATTAAACTATTACAGCAAATTTTTCAATTAAGAACTTGTACTGATAGTTTCTTTAATAATAGAGAAAAACCTTGTGTTTTATACCAAATAAAAAGATGTTCGGCACCGTGCGTAAACAAAATTAAAACAAAAGATTATACTTTATCTATTAACCAAGCTATGTCTTTTTTAAAAGGTAACAATCTAAAAGTAAAAGAAGATTTAATTAATACGATGAAACAAGCTAGTAAACAACAAGATTTTGAAAGAGCTATTATTTTACGAGAACGTATTAAACTCTTACAAAATAATCATCATAAACAATCTATTATTTTACAAAACCAAAGTGATGCCGATTTTATTGCTTTAATGGAACACAATGGGCAGTTTATCTATAATATTTTTATGTTTCGTTATGGGTATAATCATGGTTCTGTAAATTTTATTCTCCCTATTCCTTTGCAAGATAATCTAGAAGAGGCTTTAAGAGCTTTTTTAATACAATTTTACAATAAAAGAGAAATACCTAAAAATATTTATACCAATATTGCTTTAAAAAACTCTGAAATTTTACAAGATGTGAAAGGTTACCTGAATAATAAATCAGGTAAAAGAATTAATATTAAAACCCCTAACAGTACTCTTAGTAAAAATATTATGGAAATTGTAATCCATAATACACTAGAACTTATAAAGCAACAGGAACAGGCAACTAACAAATGGGTAGGCAATTTTCAAGCCTTAGCTGAATTATTCAAAATAAAAAATCCTATAACCAGAATAGAATTATACGATAACTCCCATTTATATGGTACTTTTCCTCTTGGGGCTATGGTTTGTGCCACTCCAGCCGGATTCAGTAAAAAAGATTACCGTACTTTCTATGTGAAAAATGAAAATATTCAACCTAATGATGATTATGCTATTTTAGCAGAAACTTTAATTCGTCGTTTTAATAAACTAACCCCAGAAAACACCCCACAACTAATTTTTATTGATGGTGGCAAGGGGCAACTTAGTACAGCTAAAAGTATAGCTACACAGCTTAATTTAACAGATATTAAAATCATTGCTATTGGCAAAGGACCCAACCGTAACGCAGGTGAAGAAACCTTATATCTAAACAATAAAGAAACTATTAACCTCCCTCGTTATTCTGCTACTTTGCATTTTATTCAAATGCTAAGAAATGAAGTGCATAGGTTTGCTATTACTAGCCTTAGAAAAAGAAAATTAAAATCTTTAACTACTTCAGAATTAAGCCAAATAGCAGGAGTTGGAGTAAAACGAAAAAAAGATCTCCTTACTTATTTTGGCTCCGTAGAAAACATTAGAAATGCTACAATTACTGAATTAACTCAAGTTAAGGGAGTTAGCGTTGCTGTAGCTACAAAAATATTTAATTGGTTTCATTAGAATTCTAAGTTAAAATGTTATACAAGAGGATTAAATAATTATGATAGCCAACTTACCTAATATCTTAACCTTAAGCCGTATTATTTTAATACCAATTTTTCCTTTGTTAATTTGGTATCATAGTATTCCTGAAAGGATATTCTTTACTATTCTTTTTACTATTGCTAGTTTAACTGATTTTTTTGATGGTTATATTGCTCGTGCTTATAATATTAATTCTAATTTTGGTAGAATTTTTGACCCTATCTCCGATAAAGTTCTCATTTTAGTTTTATGTATAACTATATTAATTAAAGATCCTAATATTACTAATTATATACTTTTGCCTATTTTAGTTATTTTAGTACGAGAACTAATTATTTCAGGAATACGTGAGGGTTTAGCTAGCCAAAATAAAATTATCCAAGTAAGTAGGTTAGCTAAATATAAAACAGCTTCCCAAATGGTAGCTTTAGGTTTTTTAGTTATGGCAGGTTCTGAGAATTATTTTTTAGTTATTGTGCAAAACATTGGAATTATTGCTTTATATATTTCTATGCTTCTTTCGTTATCCACTGGGATTATGTACTTAAAAAACTCTTATAACGATTTAACTTAATTGCTAACAACATAACCATTTTAAGGAACTTATACAATGCCAGAAAAAACTATATACGACCACTATTTACCCTTTATGCAATCTCGTGAGGGTAGAATTGTCCGTATTTTATCAGAATTTTTAGATGCGAAATCTAAGTTTGAAAATCATAAAATTCAAAATACTATTGTTATGTTTGGTTCAGCAAGAATTCTACCTATGAATGAAGCTGAGCAACGTTTTAATGATGCAAAAAAGAATAATGAAGATACAAAAAAAGCACAACATTTATTAAATATGTCCCATTATTACGAAAAAGCTAGAGTTTTGGCTTTTAAATTAGCTTCTTTTTCTAAAAAATTTGAAGCTGAAAATAAATATTATATTTGTACAGGTGGCGGGCCAGGAATCATGGCAGCCTTTAATCAAGGTGCTACTGATGCTAAAGAAAAAAGTATAGGATTAAATATTTTATTACCCTTTGAACAAACAGGTAATCCTTTTGTAACTCCTGACCTTCTTATTCCTTTTAACTACTTTTTTATGAGAAAATTCTGGTTTTCCTATTTTGCAAAAGCCTTTGTGGTATTTCCAGGTGGTTTTGGTACACTAGATGAAATGTTTGAAATTCTTACATTAATTCAAACTAAAAAAATGCACAAAAAAATACCTATTGTATTATTTGGTAAGGAATTTTTTAATAAGCTGCTAAATTTTGATGTTTTAAGTGATAATTACCTCATTAGCAATAAAGATAAAGATTTATTCCTAATTACCGATAATATTGATGAGGCTTATAACCATATTACTAGTCAATTACATAGGTTATCTTAACTCCATGCAAACAAATTATACTGTTTTAATTATTGATGATGATCCTGAACTTTGCAAATTAATTAAACAATTATTTGAAACAAACGGATATATAGCTTTTGTGGTTAATAATACAATTGATGCCCTAGATTTACTGCATTATATTAATTTTCATGCTATTATTTTAGATTACATGATGCCTAAGCAAAATGGTATTGATTTTTTAAATACTCTAAAGCAAGAAAAAATTACTATCCCTGTACTAATGCTAACAGCTACCAATGAAATAGATAATAAACTAAACGCTCTAACACTAGGGGCACAAGATTATTTAACAAAACCTTTCCACCCTAAAGAATTAATTTTAAGAATAAATAATTTAATAAAAATTCAGAATAGTTATTATTACTCCAATGAAATTATTGCTTTTGGTAATTTTAAATTCAATAAAAACAATAATACACTAACTTACAAAGGTACCCCTATTGCCCTTTCAAGTTTAGAAACAGATATTTTATTACTACTTGTTAGTAACCTTAACCAAGTTGTTACTAAAGAAGATATGCTAAAAACCCTCAATAAACCTTTAAATGAAAACAATCTAAATACTTTAAATGTTAATATTATGCGTTTAAGAAAAAAAATAGAAATTAACGGAGAAAAAATCTTAACAACTATTCGTGGTAAAGGTTTTATTTTATCAAAAGAATAAGCATTATGAATATAAAAAAAATTGTTTCAAAATTTTTTACTTTTTTCTTACCTCATATTTTTTGGCATCAAATAAAAAGGCAGTTATTAAAACTCCGCTTTTTTATCAAGCAGTTTTTACCTAAAACTCTATTATTTCGCACTTTAATTATTTTAGCCACAACCTTATTAGTATTACAGCTTATTTTAGCCATCATTTTTTATGATAACCACTGGCGAATTCTAAGGCATACTCTAACAGAAAATTTATCTCTTACCATTTCAGAAATTGTAAGGCAAGCTACTGAAGCAGATAATACCAAAGATATTCAAAAAATTATTAATTATTATAACCAAGTAACCTCTTTAAAAATTAAAATGAGTTCAGTAGAACCTAGTAATAAAGAGAAAAAAATTAATAAAAGTAGTGCAATGATAATTGCTAATTTTCATTACTTAATTCCTAATAATAAAATCTATATCAATCGCTATAATATAAATTATTCAGCAGTTATTATTACAATAAAAATTAAAGATGATATTTATTTAATTTTTAACTTAAAAACTGATTTATTCTTTATTTCTTCATTTTATTACCTATTATTAGCTTTTATTTTATTTTATATCTTAACTATTACAGTAGTGTGGCAGTTTGTACGGTTACAAATTCGCCCTCTACAACAATTATCAAAATACGCTAAAAAATTTGCTAAAGAAAGAAAAGCTCCATTTATTGTGCCCTCTGGTTCCATAGAAATCCGCCAAACTACTAAGGCCTTTAATGAAATGACAACCCAAATCCAAAAATTTATTGATGAAAGAACCTTAATGCTATCTAGTATCTCCCACGATCTCAAAACCTCCCTAACTAAAATGAATCTTCTTTTAGAATTAAATAAAATCCAGAATCATACAGAACTACAAGCAGAAATAGCCAACATGGATAACATGGTTAACGCTTACTTAAACTTCGCTAAATTAGATTACCAAAAACTTACTTTAACACCTATTAACATCAAACATTTTTTAAAAAAAATTACCTCGCAAGAAACCTTTGCTAACCTGAAAATTTCCACTAAATTTCAACAAACTCCTAAAACTTTTGCAATTCATACACACTCTATGGCAAGAGTATTTGAAAATATCCTTAACAATGCTAAAAAATTTGCTAGTAAAGTAGTAATTACGGTTGATAATTATAGCGAACATAATATTAAAATTACGGTAGAAGATAATGGTAAAGGAATTCCTACAAATGATCTACCCAATGTTTTTCAACCTTTTTACAAAATTAACAAAGCTCGTACAGCTGAAAAAGGTAGTGTTGGGCTTGGTTTATATATTGTAAAAGATATTATTAACCAACATGGTGGTGAAATAACCTTAAGTAAATCAGAGCTTGGTGGTTTAAAACTTACTATAATTTTACCTATTAACTAAGAAGTTTAACATGCAACAAACTTTATTTTCTGCCAAAGCTCCTCTTCTTACAAATCTTCCTCATATAAAACATGCTTTTTTTGGTAGAAAAGGAGGTTGTAGTAAAGGTTTATTTGCTAGTTTAAATACATCACTCCGAGTTCCTGACTCGCCTAAGGCTGTGTTAAAGAACCGAGAAATTATTAGCAAATATTTTAACTTACCCCCTACTAAACTTCTAACTTTTCATCAAATTCATTCTAATAAAATTATTTTTGTGAAAAATAATACTAATTTTAAAGAAAGTAATATAATTAAAGCAGATGGTATGGTTACAAACCAGTCTGGCATAATTTTGGGTATTGTTACGGCCGATTGCCTCCCTATTCTTTTTGCCCATCAAACCAAGCCTTTGATTGCAGCTATTCATTGTGGTTGGCAGGGACTAACTAATGGAATTATAGGAAATGTAATCCATAATTTTAAAACTTTGGGCTGTAAAACTGAAGACTTAATTGTAGCAATAGGTCCTTGTATTCACCAAGAATCTTATGAAGTAGATCTAACTTTTTACAATAACTTCTTACAATTAAATAATTCCTATAAAAAATTTTTTATGGCATTAAATAATAAAAAATTCTTATTTAATTTACCTGAATGTGCTACCGATATTTTAATTAAAAACAATATTTTAGTTAAAAATATCAATGTTTTACCTTATAATACATACAAAGAAGAAGAGTTATTTTTTAGCCATAGGCGAGCAACCCATAAAAAAGAAGTTTCAAGAGGCTTACAATTATCGTGTATTAGCCTTATGGAAAACATAGTATAATCTTAAATAACTAAGGATATAAAAAATGAAAATAATATCAGGTAATAGTAATTTACCTTTAGCACAAAGTATTGCTTCATATTTAGGCATTAATTTAATTGATACAAATATCTCCAAATTTGCCGACCAAGAAATCAATGTGGAAATTAAAGAAAGTATTCGTGGTGAAAATGTGTTTATTGTGCAATCAACCTCTAACCCTGCTAATGATAACCTCATGGAATTATTAATTACTATGGACGCCTTAAAAAGAGGTTCAGCTGCTTCTATTACTACAGTAATTCCTTATTTTGGTTATGCTAGGCAAGATAGAAAAAGTTCTCCTAGAAGCCCTATTTCTGCTAAATTAGTTTCTAATTTAATTACTTCAGCTGGTGCTGGTAGGCTTTTAACAGTAGATCTTCATGCTGCACAGATTCAGGGTTTTTTTGATATTCCTGTTGATAATCTCTTTGGTAATATTTTATTTGTAAATGATATAAAAAACTCTTTTGACCTTAACAATTTAGTAATTGTTTCACCTGATGTTGGTGGAGTAATAAGAGCTCGTTCTGTTGCTAAATGGTTAGGTTGCGATTTAGCTATTATAGATAAACGCCGTCCTCAGGCAGGAATCTCTATGGTTGTTAATGTAATTGGAGATATTAACAAAAAGCATTGTATTTTAGTTGATGATATAGCCGATAGTTGTGGTACTTTAAGTAATGCTGCTGATGCTTTAATGGAAAAAGGAGCTGCTTCAGTTAGTGCCTATATAACTCATGGCGTTTTCTCTTGCAATGCTGTAGAAAAAATTGAAAAAAGTGCTTTAACACAATTAGTATGTACAGATACTATTGCTTATAACCAAAAGAAATCACCAAAAATTCGCCATTTAAGTATTGCAAAACTTATTGCCGATAGTATTATTAGAATCCATAATAATATGTCTTTATCAGACTTATTCTTAAAATAAATTGTATGTTTTGGTGAATAAAGCTCTTACACACTACAAAAAACAAGCTAATAGTTTACAAATACAACTTTTTGTAATATAATCTAGCAGTTATATTGCACCCTTGGAGGCAATGAAATAACTTAATATAAGGAAATTACAATGGAAAATAAAATGACTAACGAATTTATATTCACCGCCCAAAAGCGTGATAAGGTAGGTAAGGGGGCCTCTCGTGCTTTACGTAGGGAGGGTTTTGTACCAGCTACTATCTATGGTAACAAAGAAGAGCCTTTATCTATATTTTTAAACCCTAAAGAAATTCTTTCACAATTACCTAAAAGTACTTTTTACTCTCATATTTATAAAATAGATATTGCAGGCTTACAAGAAGAAGTATTAGTAAGAAAAGTTCAATTTCATGTGGTAACGGATCAACCTTTACATGTTGATTTACTTAGAATTGGTGAAAACACTGTTACTAGAATGCATGTACCCGTTATTTTACATAACCAACATATATCTCCAGGTTTAAAGTTTGGTGGCATTCTAAACTTTATTGCCCACTCTATTGAAATAGCTTGTAACCCTAAGGTAGCACCAACGCAAATTGATATAGACTTAGCCACAGCTAAAGTAGGAACGGTGATAAAAATTGAAGATATTAAATTACCACAAGGGGTAAAAACATATTTACCACATGACTACGCTATTGTTTCTATTAATGCCTCGGAAGAAGCTGAAGCAACTACAACAACTGAAAGTAATTAACATAATAATTTAGATGCTGGCAATTGTAGGGTTAGGAAATATTGGCAATGATTACCAAAACACTAAACATAATTTAGGTTTTATGGTTATTGATTATTTACATTCCTTTTATAAATTTCCAGCATTTAAGTTAAAATTTAAAGCATTAATTGCCGAACATACTATTGCTAATAACAAAGTTTTATTAATTAAACCGCAAACCTATATGAATTTATCGGGTGATGCTTTAGTAGATATTAAAAATTTTTATAAACTAGAAAATTCTAATTTTGTTGTTTTTCAAGATGATATTGACTTACCCTTTTTAACTACTCGCTATAAAACTAATAGTGCAGATGGTGGGCAAAAAGGTATTAAAGATATTCAAAATAAAATTGGCAAAGATATTCATAGAATAAAAATTGGGATTGGCAGACCTATAAACCCTAAAGTAGATATAGCTAGCTATGTACTGTTAAAGTTTAATAAAGAAGAGTTGCTTAATATTCAAGTGCTATGTGCTAATATTGCTAATAACTTTAATTATTTAGTTAATAAAGATTTCCAAAACCTAATTATTAACCTTAACCAATAGGACTAAAATGAGTTTAAACTGTGGAGTTATTGGTTTACCTAATGTAGGGAAATCAACCTTATTTAACGCATTAACCTCTACTCAAAACGCTCAAGCTGCGAATTATCCATTTTGCACCATTGAACCTAATAAGGGCATTGTAGATGTACCAGATAGTCGTTTACAACAAATTGCTAAAATTTCAGGTTCTAAAACTATTTTACCAGCTAAACTAGAGTTTGTAGATATTGCAGGGCTTGTAAAAGGGGCTCATAAAGGAGAAGGCTTAGGCAACCAGTTTTTAGCCAATATTCGTGAAGTAGATGCTATTATTCATGTAGTTAGATGCTTTGAAGATTCTAATATCATTCATGTAGAAAACAGCTTAAACCCTGTTAGAGATATAGAAATTATTAATACCGAATTATTAATTGCCGACTTAGATTCTCTAGAAAAAAGGTTAGTAACTCTTCAAAAAAAAGTAAAAGGAGCGGATAAAACAGCCTTGGCGTTAATAACTATTATAGAAAAAATAATACCTTATTTACAAAAAGGTGAGCCAGCTATTAATATTAGTTTTAATGAAGAAGAAATTCCGTTAGTTAAACAACTATTCTTATTAACTTATAAACCAATTTTATATGTATGTAATATTCATGAAAATGATATTAATAAAGAAAATACTTATGTACAACAAGTAGAACACTTAGCTAATACCCAAAATGCACAATGTGTAACTATTTGTGCTAAAATAGAACAAGAAATATCTTTGCTAGAAACCACTGAAGAAAAACAGGAGTTTCTTCAAGCCTTGAACTTAAAGGAATCTGGGCTAGATAAAATAATTAAATCTGCTTTTCAACTTTTAAAATTACAAACATTTTTTACTGCTGGACCTAAAGAAACTAGGGCTTGGACAATTACTATTGGCATGAAAGCACCTGAGGCAGCTGGTACTATTCACAGTGATTTTGAAAGAGGTTTTATTTGTGCAGAAACCATAAGTTATACAGATTTTATTACATATAATGGCGAAAGCAAAGCTAAAGAAATGGGTAAAATGCACCAAGAAGGTAAAAATTATGTAGTGCAAGATGGTGATATTATCCTCTTTCGCTTTAATGTTTAAAAGATAATTCTAAACTAACTACAACAATAAAATAATTATAGCTATAAGGCATAGCTTACTTCTATAAAGCATTAAAAAAATATTAATCCCTGTAATTCAATTCTTCTTACTTTAATTTGTAAAATTATAGCTTAATAGTTAATTATTCTCTAACTATTAAGTCTTTATATGCACTATTGAACTAACGGAATCTATATATCTATTTGTAAAATAAAACAGTTATTTTTCATAGATTGTTGGTTTATAAAACACAGGCAAATAAGGTAAACCTTTTGTAAGAGCCATTACCTTAAAAGTATTACCCATTTCTTGCTGGTTAATAATTTTGTTATTGTTTGCCAAGAATAATTCTTTTTTTTTGGAGTCTAAAATGTTGTTAGCCAAGGTTGCTACTCTATTACTAAAACCTAGATCCTCTAAAAAATCATGTTGGGTTAAAATATTATAAGTAGCTACACTATTTTCTTTAGCTAAATTTTGTAATTCATTAAAATTAACATTATAGGTAATATCGGCATTAGTAATATGGTGTAAAACTTCCTGTACATTAAGTAATTGTTGGTTTTTAAAGCCCCGCAGAGAACTTATACAACTTGAGTTAATATAACCATAATCTATGGTTAAGATTACTCCTTGCACTCTTTTGATTATATCAATTAATTGCTGAAATATTTTGTGGGTTAATGGAGAGGTTTCATAAATTGCATTTTCTTGAAAGTGGCAAGGTAAAGCTAATGCAGGTTGGCTTAGGGTTTTCATAAATGTAAGCTGTAAATCATGATTTTGGGAGCAGGTAACTCCTAATTCGTAGAAATGCTGATTTTGATAGCAATATTGTTTTAGAGGAATGGCATCAAAGAATTCATTAGAATAAACTATTGTTATTTCTGATAATTGTAATTGTTCTACATAAGAGTACCAAGTTTTAGGAATTGTTGCATACTCTTGTAATTTTTGTTGTGCTAAAGCTTTAAGGGGTTGGTTTATTTCTATAAAATGTAAAGATAAAGCCTTATGAAAACCTTCTACTTTTTTAGTAGTTCTTAAAATATCAGCTATTAATAAACCACTACCGCCTCCTAGTTCTACTAAGTTTAATTTTGTTGGTTGCCCCATTGTTAACCATACTTCAGCTAAAAACAATCCTAATAGTTCACCAAAAACTTGGGATAATTGAGGGGAGGTAGTAAAGTCTCCCGTATTAGTAAAAGGGTTTTTATGAATATAATAACCTTGAGATTCATCGGTTAAAGCAATTTGCATTAGTTGATCAAATGGTAAAAAACCTAAATTTTTTACCGTTTTAATTAATGTTTCTTGAAAATTAACCACTGTAACAAAACAAGCCCTATAATAATCATTATTAAAGATAAAACTTGCCCCATAGAAATAAGGTTAAAGAAATAAATTTCACCAACACGGAAAAACTCAACTAAAAAACGAAAAATTCCATATAAAATTATGGTATATGCAGATATAAAACCAACTTTCAAGTAAAGTTTTTTATGCCACAGATAATATAGAATAATAAATAAAACAATACCTTCAAAAAAAGCTTCATATAATTGGCTAGGATGTCTAGGACCTATCACATTAGGAAACACTACGCCCCAAGAAACATCTGTAAGTTTACCGTATAATTCTCCATTAATAAAATTAGCAATTCTTCCTAAAAACAAGCCTATTGGCATAGCTGGAGCTATAATATCGGTAATTTGTAAAAAACTTTTCTGGTACTTACGCCCTAATAAATAAGCAGCTAAACTTACTCCTAATAGCCCACCATGGTAAGACATTCCGCCCTCCCATAAAGCAAAAATAGATAAAGGGTGCTGTAGATAATAACTTAAACCATAGAATAGTACATAGCCTAGCCTACCACCAACAATAATACCTATTAATACATAAAAGAGTAAATCATCAAAAAATTTAGTAGCAAGGTGTGCAGAAATTATCTTAGATTGCTTATTAAGAACTTTAATATACCAAAAAGCTATCAAAGCTCCTATAATATAGGCTAAAGCGTACCACCTAACTTCTAAAGAACCAATAGAAAAAGCTACAGGCGAAATATTGGGAAACGTTATCATAAGAATTCCTTAGATTATTAGTTATTAATAGCAAACTATTAAATTCATTTATTTTACCAATAAAGCATACTAGTTAAGTTATTATAATGCAATGTTAACAACTTAACTATTATTAATAAATCTTTCATTTAATAATTATTTGTTTACCCTTGAAGTATATATTTTTTCATTAGTAAACTTTTAAAACTAACCAAGATTTATGTAATTTAAAACCTCTAACCATTACTAAAAATAACAGGAATAGAATTAAATAAAAAATACTTTCCATTAATTTTACTTCTTAGTGTTTATCATACTTTTATATAGAGTAAATAAACATTCATAATGTGCTGAATATTCGTTTCTCATATCTTCAATGGATATATTGTAGGATAATTATATATTATTATCCTTTTTTTCAATATAAATAGATCTTCTTTTTTTCTCGGGTATAATTTGCTTAAGAATAATATGTAGTATACCATTTTCTAAGTAAGATTTTAAAGGGTCTACCCCTTCTGCTAATAAGAATATTCTTTGGAATTTTTTTAAAGAAATCCCCCTATGCAAATACACAACCTCGCTCTGCTTAGCGTTACCTATTTTAGACCCTGCTACCATTAATTGGTTTCCTTCTTGAACAATGCTTAATTCTTCCTCTGTAAAACCAGCTACTGCAATTTTTATAGTGATTACATCTTCAGGATTTTGTTCAATATTGTAAGGAGGATAAGAATCCGAACATTTAGAATTTTTTTCTACATGACGTAACATTGTGTTAAAACCTAACATTAAAGGGTGCTCAAAGAAAATTTTAGACATAACATTAATCCTCTATAGTCCTTGTATTATATATATACTACAATATAACAATAAACAAGATGCTTGCAGCAAATAATAATACAAAACCCACAAATACTTCATATTTTAAGCCTTGTAAACGTTTTTTTAAATCCATATTAAACGCTCCTTGAGAAATATGAAAATAAGAACCATGTGGCATTGAATCAAACACTGTAGATGAGGCATTTAAAATAGCAGCACCAAATAAAGGAGGGACTCCACCTACAATAATGGCTTTAGCAAAAGCTGTACCACCAATAATAGCTGCTGCTGTTGTAGAAGAAGTAGCAAAAGATAATAGCGTACCAGCAATAGGAGCAAGCAATTTAGCCGAAATATGTAAATAATCAAGTAAAGCTACAATTTCATTACTTAATGAGGAATTCTGAATCACGCCTGCCATAGTTCCTGTAGCTATTAATAAAATAGCTACCTTAGACATTTTAGTTAAACCATAACTTACATAAGTATTAAAGTGTTTTATATGGCCAATTAAATAACAGGCTACAAAACCACCAATGGGTAAAGCAATTAAAGGATCCATTTTTAAACCCATTAAAGGGAATACTGAAAGTAATAAAATACTAACTAAAGGACCTGAAATAGCTTTAAAAAAAGGAATATCTTCTGAAAATTTTGGTTGTTCTGCTAATTCACTAACATCAACACTCTCACCCCTACTAGCTAGTACTTTAGCTATGGCTACACTTACCAATAAACCTAATAAAGCTGGTAAAATATTGACAAACATTAAACTATATAAATCTACATTAAAACTCTCAGCTAAGGCAATGGTATTAGGATTAGGAGATAAAATATTACCAGCTTTAGCTCCACCTGAAAGAGCAATAAATACAGCTAACTTAGAAGTTTTGGTTCTATGAGAAATAGCCAGAGCAACAGGAGCAATAGTTACAATGGTAATATCTACAAATACTCCTGAGGCAGTTAACAATAACCCCGATAAAGATAAAGCAAAAATGGCATTTTTTTCTCCCATTTTTTGAATGATTTTATTGGCAATAACTAGGGCTGAACCACTACTAATTAATACCCCAGCTAACACTCCAGCAGCTAAAATTCTAAGAACAGCAGGAGTAACACTATTAACACCTTGTAAGATCACACTAATAGTATTAAAACCGGCTCCTCCTAACACAGCACCAACAATAGCTCCTAACATTAAAGCATAAGCAGCATTAAATTGCTTAATAATTAAATAAATAGCTAATACTAAAGCAAACAAGGCTCCAAAAACATTAATCATGAAAGGAACTCTCTGTAAAACAAAATCTATAATAAGTGTATAAAAACAAACGAACTAAAGCTATAAGAATTTTATATGTAATAACCTAGACTAAGGAATCATTTAGAATTTTAGTAATGTTTCACGTGAAACATTACTTATAACAAACCAATAATTACTTGTTGAATTTCTGTAATACCAATTTTACTTTTAGTACTACTAGTAATAAATTCTGGAAAACAAGCACCATTTTTTGCTATTATATTTTTAGTTTCTGCAACTAGTTTTGCCATACTCTCTTGCTTAGTTTTATCTGCCTTGGTAAATACTAGTTGGTAGGATAAGCCACAAGTGTTTAGAAAGTCCATTACTTCTTGATCAATAGTTTTAAAGCCCACTTTTGCATCTATTAGTAAAAAAACTCTTTTAATATTAGGAGATGTTTGAAAATAACCTATTAATAAATCTTCCCACTGCATCTTTTGCTGTTTAGAAACTTTAGCATAACCATAACCTGGTAAATCCACTAAATATAATTGTTCTAAGATAGTAAAGTAATTAATTTCTCTGGTTCTACCAGGAGTATTAGAAACTCTTACTAGTTTTTTTCTATTAACCAACTTATTAATTAGTGAAGATTTACCAACATTAGAACGCCCCCAAAAAACAAATTCGGGAATATCCCCTTTGGGGATCTGCTTAAGGCTAGCTACCCCAAGAACAAACTTACACTCTTGTAAAAAAATCTTGGGGTTAATAGCATTCATAAGTAATACCTATAATTTAGCCTGTTTTCTTTTTAAGTATTTTTGGCTTTTTCTTACGCAAACCAAATTCATTATGAACTCTTTTATTAATAATTAATTGTTGGATAATAGATAAAATATTACTCCATGTCCAATAAATTACTAAACCTACAGGGAATGCAGATAATACAAACACTAAAACCACAGGCATTAGGTTCATAATTTTTTGTTGTAAAGGGTCTAACGAATTAGTTGCACTTAACTGTTGTTGAAAATACATACTAACTCCCATTAAAATTGGCCATAAACCGATATGAAGAAAATGAGGAGCGTCCCACGGTAATAAACCAAACAATTCAAAAATATTAGTAGGATCAGCTGCCGACATATCTTTAACCCAACCAAAAAATGGAGCATGGCGTAATTCAATAGATACAAAAATAACTTTATAAATAGAAAAAAAGATAGGAATCTGCAAAAGAATAGGTAAACAACCAGATAACGGATTGACATGTTCTTTTTTATATAAAGCCATTAATTCTTTGTTATATTTTTGTAAATCATCTTTATACATAGCCTTAAGAGCTTTCATTTTAGGTTGAAGTTCTTTCATTTTGGCCATAGATACATAAGACTTATAAGCTATAGGTAGAATGATTGCCCGAATAACAATAGTAAATATCAACATAGCAATCCCAAAATTACCTACTAGATGGTAAATCCATAAGAGGAATTTAATCATAGGTTTTGTGAAAAAGAAAAACCAACCAAAATCTATAGTATCATCAAATTTTCCAATTTTATATTTAGCATCAAAATTATGAATTACATTATAAGCCTTAGGACCTACAAAAACATAAACATGGCTAGTGATTTCACTATTAGCCCCAATATTTAAGCTGTTGCCTGTATATTTTGTTTGGTAATTATTAATATTTTTAGAATCTTTAAAACTTAAAAAACTAGCTTTCACAGTTTCAGTTTTATCTAAAATAATAGCCGATAGCCAATATTTATCGGTAAACCCAGCATAACCACCTTTTGTTTCGTAATCATAAGGTTTGTCTAAAACATCACCATAATTTACTCTTTCTAAGGTAGAGTCTAAATTACCAACAAAACCTTCATGGGAAATAAATAAATCTTGCACTTTAGGGTCGTTGTAACGTAATATATAACCATATGGATGGACTGAATACTCTTTACTAGTAGGATTCTTTATCACATCTTTAACAGAAATCATAAAAGAATCATCAATAGAAATTATTTTCTTAAAAATTATTCCTTGGGGATTAACCCAACTTAACACTAAAGGTTCCGATGTATCTAAATGTTTTTTATTAGCATGCCAAATAGTATTACTATCTGGTAAAATTAAAGCATTAGAAACGGCAATCCAACCACTTTGAAAATAATAAGCATTGGCTGTATTTTTCAGGTCAAAAATTCGTACATCAGGGCTATTTTTGCTTAGATCTTCTTTATAATGAATTAAAGAGATATCATCAATCCGACCACCTTTTAAAGAGATAGATCCTTCTATATCTTTATTATTTAAGGTTACTCTAGTATTTTTATGAAAAGCCTTATTCCTATCTAACTCTAAATTTTCTGGGGCTTGAGCTATATCTGCATTATTGGTAGCTGTTGATTCATTTTTGGTATTTGTTATTTGCGGGGCATTTGGGGTTTCCTTTTTTATAACGTAATCCCATATAATCATAATACCCATAGCTAATACCATAGCTATTAATACATTTTTACTAAAAAATTTGTCAGGCATATTTTTTTCCTATTTAATTTATTATTTTGGTAGAGGATCGTAGCCAGCAGATCCAAAAGGGTGGCATTTTAAAAGCCTTATCATTGTAAGTTTACAAGCTACAAAAAAATTATACTTCCTAAAACTAGCTAAAGCGTAAGCAGAGCATGTTGGTTGAAAACGACAATTACTTCTTATAAATGGTGATACTAAATATTGGTACATTTTTATAATAATAATAGCAAAAAAATTTAAGAATTTATTTATTAAATTTAACAATAGTTTATTTACCCATAGAGTTAATTGCATTAATAAAACTATCTTTAATTTTTTGGTATTGTAAACTATATGCAGGCTTTCTAGCTATTATACAAATGGAAAACCCCGATACTTTACTTTCCTGTAACACACTAATACAAATATTACGTATTCTTCGTTTTACTTTATGCCGTACCACTGAATTACCAATTTTAGCACTAGCTATAAGACCTACTGCTATTTCATTGTTTTTTAATGTTTCATCGGCAAAAAACAATAAAACGAAAGCTGGTGAAACCAATTTATGAGAATTTTTTTTAAATTTGTCATACTCTGCTGATTTCTTAATAAACCGTATGATAGACATAATAACTATTTAAGCTGATAACTTATAACGACCTTTAGCACGTCTAGCTGCTAAAATTTTACGCCCACTTGCAGTAGACATTCTTAGCCTAAAGCCATGCCTTCTTTTTCTTACCAATTTACTTGGTTGATAAGTTCTTTTCATAAAAATTCTCCTAAATTAAGGTAATTTACCTAAAATAACTAGTAAAAGTGTAGCTTAATTCAAAATTTAGTCAATAATTTATGTGTGTTTTTAAATAAATAAATTATTTATTTAGCTTTATTCTGAATTGCTCTATAGTAAACATCAAATTCATAATGATGTAAACCTTCCTTTATTGCCGCTATTTCTTTGTACTTATATTTAATATGATGCTGTTTTAGATGCTGTAAAAGAGTGTTAATATAATTATTATACTTTGTAAGCTCGGAATCTGTGTTGTTAGGTGGTAAACTTACCACAAATAGCAAATCATATTGCATCTCTGAGTTAAGCCTATTAAGAATATAATTAGGAGCAATTAAATTATTTAAACTAAGCAAATAGCTATATTTTTGCTTATTATTCATAATACTTTCTTTCTTATAATGCACTGAACAAGAAAATAGTGTAAAATTAAAAGTAAGAACTACTAAAAAAAATAATAATTTATATATTAATCTGGGCATATATATGTTTATTGTTAAAATAAGTTATATTAAACTGTAAATACAGTTGATTTTTTACATTGTTTTATAATATTATTGTTTTATTATACAACAATATTGTTTTACTATGGAAATGTAATTTTATAAGTACCCGTAGCTCAACTGGATAGAGCATCTGACTACGAATCAGAAGGTTAGGAGTTCAAGTCTTCTCGGGTACACCACTAAAGCCCATTAGATTATGTTACCATTATAATGTTAAATGCGTTATATACCAATCTTAACATTTAGTTATTTTATAGTAGTCAATAAGAATATATTATACTAGTAAATAATTAATTAATGGTAATAGTTAAAATTTTTAAGGTTAACATATATGAAAAGAACTAATAGGGGCAATTTGAGGGATTCTAATATAGGGAATACTAGTAATAGGTCAAACCCTAATAGAACATCATCTTCCACATATAATAGAAATTATGATAGTTCAGACTTCCATGTATCTAATGCCGATCGCCATTACACAGCAGATTCTATTGTAGATCATATTTCAAAATTGCCACCTAATGAAAAAAAAGCTCGGCAAGAAGCTAACCTAAATAGGCTTGAAAACTTAAGAGCCATCAAATACTTAAAAAGTCAGGGGTATCCTGTAACTCCTCATAATATTAGGATTACTCGTGCTAGATCTAGGCATGTGCCTAACCCAAGAACTTTAACTGATACTGATTCTGCCCTGTATATTCAAAGAACAACCAATGTTAATGAAGAAGAAGGGATTGTTTCTGGAAAATTAAAAGCTCTTGGTACAATTATTTTCTTATTTTTAATGTTAACACTGTTAATTGGTAATTTCCTTCATGAAAATAATCCTTTAGTGCCATTATTTCAATCTATGAAAGAGAATTTCTTAATTAGTGTTCTAGATAACCGTGGTGCTAAAATCTTAGAGGTTGAGAAAACCCATGATACCATGTTAAATGAAGCAGATATTAACAACAATATTCGTTACAGTTTTACGGCTTTACACACTATTTTAGAATTAATTAGTAAAGAAAAAGCTACCAAGCAATTAGAAGATAAAGACATTACTCCTACTGTAATAAAAACTTTAATTACCAATTACCAACAAGATCTTATTAAAGAAAAATTACAACAACAAAATCAATTACAACAAGGTATTGTATCTAATACTTTTGATACAATTATCAAAAATCCGCTAAAAACTATTGAACACCCTTTTACTAATACTACAACTTGCCAAATTTTTGTAGGACCCAACACAATGAGCAATAGAGGTTGTGAATATTCATATGTAAGCTTTACCTTAAATAAACTGTATACTCCTAAAAAAAATACTTTTTTTGACGTACTATCAGAACCATTTAAAAATTATTTATTAGATAATTGGTTACGTAGTAGTGTATCTTTAGATAGATTCTTATATGTATTCTTGAATATTACTTACTATGGTAATTACCAACTAGGTTTTAAAAACTCTTACTTAGAATATTTTGGTAAAAAAAATATGACTAGCCCTAGTTTATCTGAAAGTATTTTTTTAATTGAAAAATTATATACTAACAATAAACGTTACTACCCTAACTACCCTATTTCGGTAGATGATTTAACTAGCTTACTTTATACCATGCGTTATATTCCTAATGGGTCTAACGTTTCTAAAAAGAAAACCTACCTCCAAGATGTTAAAGATCAAATTGTTGCTATTAATAAAACTCCAGCTGTAACTCTAGGGCAGAATAATCCATTTCGCTTGTATTTAGATAACATATTCTTAAAAGGTTTTGAGGTTTTTCCAAAAGAGTTACTGATAAAAATCACTACAACTTTTTCTATGCAGTTACAAAATACATTAATTAAAAAGTTACGGTCATTACTAACCACAGAGGGTAAAAAACCTGAAGCTGCTGCAATGTATGTATTACAAAATGGCAAAATCTTAGCGGCAGCAGTATTAACTCTAAAAGATAATAAAAACATTTATTTATCTACTATACCTACAGTTCATACTTATAATAGCCTAAAGCCTTTCTTGTATTTAACGTTAGTGCAAAATAAAAAAGATATTCCAGCTATTTTATTAAAGTATCAGTACCAGAATTTAATTTTTTCTAATAGAAGAGTTGAATTTGCTCAATCACAGCAAAATTTACTTACACAGAAAAACACAGCTAAAGGTAATAATCAACAAACAACAGCTCCTATTAAACCAGTAGAGGTACAATCATTAGCAATGTTAGAAAATACCGATATTGCAAAAGTACCAATGGGTTTAAAAAAGAACATTGCTGAACAACTAGATTTTTATGAATACAATTTGCTAAGTGTATTACCTATTACAGATTATACTAATATATTAAACAAAATAACTCTTAAACCTAAAGATTTCAATCGTTATAAAGATTTATATAATGCTAACACTTCTGTGAACTTACTAAATTTAGTAACGGCTTATTCAGTATTCTCTAACAACGGTGAGTTAAGAGATTTAAACTATATTGGTAATATTAACAAAGAAACATTATTAGCCCAACCAAAACAATTGGCAATTAGAAATAATTATCTTACTTTATTGAAAGATGTTTATTTGAATCCAATTTATAACAATGAAGGGAAAAGGTTCTTTGTAGTATTTGACTTTGAAGTTGCTATTATTTTTAATGAAAGCTACACTGTAGCTATATGGTTAGGAGATATCAAACAGCCCTACAAAAAACACGACTATAGTGAATTATTGGCGGCGATTGTACCTGATGTAATTAATGAATTACCATAAGCAGCAAATGAATTATTTATCGGTTATTTTATTATTAGGCTTAGCTTTAGAAAAAGTTCCTTTACCTGTGTGGCAACCTTTATTAGCTAAAGCTATGCTAGTTATGAGGAATAATCACCCTGCTCTTTTTCAAAGGTTAAAAAATACAAACTTTGATTACCTTATAGATGCTTATGATTTACCCTTTGTATTTTATTTACAACCTAGTTTAGAAAAGCCTTTATTAAAAGCGATTAAACGGCAAGAAAACATACCAGTTAGTGCTACTATTAAAGGTTCTTTAGAAAACTTACTAAGTATTTTTGAGGGTAAAATAGATGGTGATGCTGATTTTTTCTCGGGTAATTTAGTTATTGAAGGTAACACAGCTGCTATCGTGCAATTAAGAAATGCTGTAGATTCCGAAGATATTAATATTATTCAAGATCTTGCTTTTATTTTTCCAAGATTTCCAAGCTTTTCATTGCAAGTATGGCAACATATAATAACTACTCATAATGCTTGGCAAAGCAAACTAAATATTATTAGTAACGCCATTACAGGGCAAGTAAACAAAACTGTAAAAAATCAAGGTGCTAACATTGATTCCCTTTATGAGGAAATAGATAGCTTAAAAAGTATGCTAAAAAAATATAATAAAGAAGACATTAGAAAGAAATCGGATTACAATAAAACCTAAACTACCAATATTTTAATGGTATAATGATGAAAAAATTAGAACTTATTTGCCCCGCTGGCACTCCTTCAGCTTTAAAAGTAGCGGTTGCAGCTGGAGCTGATTGCGTATATTGTGGCTTTAACAACGAAACTAATGCTAGGAATTTTCCTGGTTTAAATTTTTCTAAGGAAGAATTAAGAGAGTCTATAGCTTATGCGAAGGAACATAACGTAAAGGTATTAGTAGCTATTAATACTTTTCCTAAAGCAGGTAGAGTCCATGAATGGATTAAAGCTGTAGATGATGCTGTAGAATGCGGAGCCTATGCCCTGATTTTAGCAGATATTGGTTTATTACAATATACCTATGAACACCATAAACATACTGTTCGGAGGCATTTATCGGTACAGGCTACGGCTTCCTCGTGCGATGCTATTGAATATATTACCAAGAATTATGGCGTATCTAGAGTTGTATTACCTAGAGTGCTTAGTATTCGTGATATTAAAGCTATCTATAATAAATTAAAAGTAGAAATTGAAGTCTTTGCCTATGGTGGCTTATGCGTAATGGCAGAGGGTAAATGTTCTTTATCTTCTTATATTACAGGTAAATCTCCTAATAAGAATGGAGTTTGTTCGCCAGCAGAATTTGTAAAATACGAGGAAAAAGGCAATAAATTAGTAAGTAAACTTAATGATTCCGTTATTAATGTATTTAATAAAGAAGAGTCTCCTGGTTATCCTACTATTTGTAAAGGGCGTTTTAATGCTGAGGGAACATCTTCTTATTTATTTGAAGAACCAACTTCCTTGAATATTTTAAATATGCTTCCAGATCTAATAGATGCTGGAGTAGTAGCTTTAAAAATTGAAGGTCGGCAACGTGGTAAAGCCTATGTTGAAAAAATTGTTAAATATTTTAGAGAAAACATAGATGCTTCATTAAATAACACCTCAACTAGTACTGATACTATTCTCGGGCTTTCTGAAGGTAATGCTACTACTACTGGGGCATATGTAAGAAAATGGTTGTAAACACACAAAAGTATAAACTCACTTTGGGTCCTTGTTTGTTTAACTGGAAAGTTAATGACTGGAAAAACTTTTATTTTAAAATTGCTAATGAAACAGAGGTTGATGAAGTATATTTAGGAGAAGTAGTCTGTGTTAAACGTTACCCTTTCTTTGCTGTAGCATTAGAAGATGTAGTACAAGAATTAATTAACAATGGCAAAAAAGTTATTTTTTCTACTTTTTCTTTAATTTTGAATGATTTAGAAATTAATACTGGTAAAAAACTCTTAGAACTAGCCAATAAGTACAATACCATGTTAGAAGTGAATGATATTAGCATGCTAAACCTTGTTGGTGATACTCCCTATGTATTAGGTCCAACTGTTAATGTATACAATGAATTAACCTTAACTACTCTTCAAAAACAAGGGGCAAAACGAGTTTGCTTTCCTTATGAAATAGATAAAGAATCTCTACAAGTAATGGCTAAGATAGATATTGAAAAAGAATTATTTGTTTTTGGTAGAATGCCTTTAGCTATTGCGGCAAGATGTTACCATGCTAGAATTCATGGTACTAAAAAAGATGATTGCAAATATGTTTGTGAAAAAGACTATAACGGTAAAGTAATTAGTACTTTAGTAGATACTAATTTTTTAACTGTTAATGGAACACAAACTATGTCTTATAGTTATAATAATTTATTATTAGAATTACCTGAACTTCAACAAATGGGTATTAACATTTTTAGGCTTTCCCCCCATTATTTAGCTATGCCAAAAGTTATTGCTTTATTTAAAGATGTGTTAGATAGTAAAATTCTACCCCATGAGGCATATAAAGAGGTTCAAGGCTTAATGCCAATGGATTCTGTATTTTCTAATGGTTTTTACCAAGGCTTAGCAGGGCAACAAAATACTCATAAAGTAGTAGAATAGTTCTTCGTTAAATCTATAAAATAATTTGTGCTTATTTCGGTATAAATATGTTATAGTAACATTCTAAAAGCAAGGCAGTATCTTGTTTAGCCTAAAAATCTATAACAAAATAACAATCTTAGGATGGGTGGCCGAGTGGTTGAAGGCGTACGATTGGAAATCGTATATAGGTGAATAACTTATCGGAGGTTCGAATCCTCTCTCATCCGCCATTTTAAAAGGAATTTTGTTAACAAACTCTAAGTAAACAAACCTTATAAATATTATTTCACAATAAGTTTTAGTAGCTTTTACCTTAGTAATTTTGCCTTAGTAAGGCTAATAATTATAAATTTTATTCTTATATTTTATATATTTTTAATTTATAATTAGTTTCAGTAAGTGTTGGTATTAAGGTATGTTTTTATCAATTAACTTTTACTGTTATCATTTCTCTTCTGTTACCAAATATATTTATTACTAGCATAAACTTTATTTTTATTTATAATTATTACTATTATAAATAAACTAGTAAGGCTTTTATGAACAAACTTAATATTTGCTATACTGTTGATCAATATAATCCTCCTCATATAGAAATGATGGGTATTTCTATTGTTTCTCTCATTAAGAATAAAAATTCCTATACTCAACTTAATATTTTTATTATTCATAATGGTATAAGTAAACTTTATCAACAAAAAATACAATCTATGGTTACCAAAGATTGTACTATTACTTTTCAGGATATTAGCAACCAATTTATTGATTTACCTAATAAATTTAATTATTATCCTCAAGCTGTGATATTTCGTTTATTAATTCCCACACTATTTCCCCAATTAGAGAGAATGATTTATATAGATTGTGACACACTCATTAAAAAAGATTTAACTGAACTCTATAATCTACAACTTCATGATAATTACATTGGTGCTTTGAAATATCCCCTAGAAGCACCTTCTTGTATGACTCCTACTTATGTTAAATATTTAGGTAAAAATTATCATAATAGTACTTATTATACTAAAATATTAAATTTACCCTTAGAATATTTTGAAAAAGGAAATTATATGTATGCCAATGGTGGAGTGTTATTATTTAATATTAAGAAAATTAATGACGATCATTTAGATGTAGTCTTAATTGAAAATATAAAAAAATACCAAGAATCTTTAATCTTGCCCGATGAAGAGATATCATTAAAAACTTTTGGTGTAAAAATACAAAATATTCATAAAAAGTATAACTCTATTATGCATAATATAAAAAAAGATGACTATAAGAATGCTGTTATAGCTCATCATGCTGGTTCTCATAAGCCCATAGAATATAAGAACTGGTATCGCTTATCTTACTTTGGTGATTATGTAAAGTATATGCAAAGTAGCCCTTTTGCTAGGAATAAATATTTTGTTACAATATGGTATTTGACTAGCAAGATACGTTGGTATATAGTCTTCATGGAATATTTTATAAAGAGCAAATTAAAAAAGTAAAATTGATAATTTTTAATAGTTAGGACGTATTACAGCCTATAATAAAGGTATTATTTAAAATATAATTCTTTATTAGAATTGATTCAATCTTCAATTGTATTTGAATACAAATTGTATTTGAATATTATTAATAAATACCTTATTACTAACCTAGTAAATTCTTTGTTTTTTTTAACTAATTTTTATTTTTAATAATTTTTAAAGAATTTATTTGACTTATTTATCTTTTTCTTGTATAATAAGGTTTATATAATTTTAACAATTATAAATTTTTTACACGTGTTCGTGTATTCTTAGTTTTTCGTATTTTTAGTAGTATTTTTGTTTAATAGAAGTTATTTTTAGTTAACTTATATCAGTTTGCTAGTTTATTGGCATTATCTTATTACTACTCTTATATTTTATTTTCATATTGCTTAGTAACAATTACCACAACTTTAGGTAGTTTTTGCTATACGTAAAAATTTCACCACAACAAAAGAGGCAACTATGAATGAACTAGTTGAAAAAATAAAAGCAGCACTAACAACCTTTAATTTTTTTAATAGCGTAGAAATTAAAGGTTTTGGGTTAATTGGTATTGATGGTTTTAACGAATTTTCAGGTAGTATACCAACTGCTACTATTGGTATATGTGCTATAGATAATATACAACAAACTCCAGATGGTATGTTGGAATGTGGTTTAAATTTAAGTATTGTCTTTTCAGCAACAGTTAATTATGCCGAACAACCTATATTCCAAGATTTAAAAATATTAGAAAACATTTTGTTAATGCTAAATAATGGTTACTGGGACGGTGTTAATTTAAAACTAACAGCCACCAAACCTTATAGCGTTAAAGCTACTAATTATTACGAGCCTAACTTATACAATAAAGAAATGAGTATATGGCGAATTGATTGGGTACAAAAGATTAAACTTGGGCAAGATAAATTCTTGTACCAATAATGTTTACTAATAGCATAATTTATATAATAACAGAGAATATAAAAGATGGACGATACTTTAGCATTTTTAGACCAACGAATACAAAGTTTAGAACAAAAAGTTAGTAATATGATGCTATATGGTATTGTTGCTGATGTAAACCATGTTTATACTTCTGTGATTGTAGATTTTAAAAATGGTGCTTTTAGCCCTTCTTTACCATTTTTACAACAACCTAATAATTGGAATCCTGTAAAAATTGGCGATCAAGTAGTGGTATTTTCTCCAAATGGTAATATCCAGCATGGTTTTGTAATACCTAAAATCTATCTTACTGGGCAAGCACCAGATATTGCTCCTGATAGTTTTGTAATTAAATTTGACTACGGCAAAATAGTATTTAAAGAAGGTAATCTTCTGTTAGAAACTTCTGCTAATATGCTAATTCAGAACAAAGTTAATGAAAAAATTACCAATAGTATTTTTTGTGAGAATGGAAATATTACTATGGACGTTAGCTCTAAAATTGTGCTTCAAAACAGAAGTGGTGATATTACAGATCCAGAAAAGAATATTATAGGTAGTATTACTTGTGAGGAAGGTCTTATTACTATTGACTCTGAATCTAAAATTGTTCTGCAAAATAGATATGAGGGCACTCAAGGCACCGAAATTTTAGGTAGTATTACTTGTGAAAATGGAGAAATTGTTCTTGATACAGACTCTAAAGTGCTTATCCAGAATAAATATGAGGAAGATGGCAATGATGTTATTAGTAATATTACCTGCGAATATGGTGAGGTTACTATAGATGCAAATAAGAAAATTACCTTACAACGTAAGAGTGGTGAAACAGTAACAGATAGTATAATCTGCGAAGAAGGCAATATTACCCTAAATAGTTCTGGTAACATCGTGCTACAAGGTGAAAGTGGAGGTGGCGTAGTTTGTAAAAATCATATTTGTAGTTTTACAGGAAGCCCACACCCTCAGGCAAGCTCTAAAGTAAAGGGAATATTATAATATATAATAATTTAATTCTTTACATAGTCTTTAGGAAGTAAGGGCATTACTAATAATTATTATATAAAAATTTAAAATTTGTTTAATTAAAATATATAAAGGGACTCATGCTTTTTAATAAAAAAACTACCATTGATAATATAAAAAATACTCTACAAAAGCATGGTTTTAATTTAAGTAATACTCCTCATATGAATCTCTTAATTGAAACCATAGTAAATGCAATTTTAGATGAAATTAAAAATAGTTTACTAACTAATAATACAAAAGAAAGTGATTAACCCCCCCCCTTATTAAACACTTTAAAAAATTATTCACATTATATTTATATATAAAACAAGAGGTTACAAATGGTAACTAAACCTAAAACTGTTGAAGAAGTTGACTTTCAAGGAATTCTAAATAGAAATCAAGAACTTTTGGAAAGTATTGCTCCAGATGTTTACAGTAATTTAACTACAATAGACCCTGCCAATAAACTTATGGGAATTAGTGCTTATATTGAGGGGCTTGTCCGCAATAAAGTAAATAATGCTTTACTGGCAGTTATGGTAGACTTTGCCAAAAATGAAGACCTAGATAATTTAGGGAATTTCTATGGTTTAACTAGAAAAATACTAGTACCAGCTAATAATTCTACAGTTCCTCCTGAGGATCCCGTATATGAAACTGATAAAGAGTTTAGAACACGGATCAAAGAAGCTCCCTTTGGTTTTTCAGTAGCTGGCCCTTCCGCATCTTATGAGTTTTATGGGAAACAAGCTGATGTTAATGTAAAAGATATATCGGCAATCTCACCTTCTCCTTGTGTTGTTAATGTTACAGTGCTTTCTTATCAGGGGAATGGTAGTGCAGATGATGCACTAGTAAAAACTGTCAACAAGGCACTAAATAGTAAAAATGTTCGCCCAGTTGCAGATTTAGTGGAAGTACAAGGAGCTGAAATTATTGAATATACCATAGATGTAAAAATTAGCTTACAAGAAAATATTCCTGAATACGCCATTAACTTAAATGAAATTATTTTTAATTTACAAAACTATGCCAACTCCGAACACCGTTGTGGAGGGATTGTGGTACAAAGCGGAATATATGCCGCTTCTCATATTAAAGGAGTAGAACAGGTTATTATTGAAAATCCTACAGAAGATATTATTTGTACCCCTGCTCAGGCTCCTTATTGTACGAATATAACCGCAGAGTTTATGCAAAGCAACAAAAACATGGCTCAAATGAAACTAGTAACCAAACAATATGCTGTGCAACATGCCGATACCATTACGAATAAAATTTCGCAATTAAAACCTGAAGGTGGGGGCAATCCTCCTCATGAAATTCCTGCTAATGAAGAGAATGCTGTTGATGATAATGAAATTGATGATAATGAAATTGATGATAATGAAATTGAAGAGAATGAAATTGATGAGAATGCTGTTGATAACAACACAAATGATGAAAATGTGGAGAATGTGGAGAATGTGGAAAACAATGAGGCAGTGGCTTCCCCAACAACAAATACAGTAACCTCCGAGGAAACTAAGGTTACTAATAATATATATAATTTTAACGAGCAAGACGAATGGAAGTAACTAATACAGTATCAGATTGTATTATAGATAAAACTGACCTAGAAAAATTAAAAGATAACTCTTTGCTTCCTATTCAAAGTCAATCATCTTTAATGCTTAATTTAGAGGCTATCATAAGAATTATAGAACTCTTCCCTGTTAATGTAATTCAAGATTTCTGGCATACAGATAAATGTAGAATAGACCTGTTACCTTACCTAGCTGGGCAATTAGGAATTGATTTTTGGGAGCCACAACTACTAGAGGCAACCCAAAGAGGGCTATGCCAAAATGCTCTTACCCTGAATAAACATAGGGGAACTATTGGTTCTTTAAAATTAGCATTATCTTTATTAGATGCCCATATTTTAGTTAGGGAGTGGTTTCAATACAATGGTGAACCAGGAACAGGAAAAGTAATTGTTTATTTAATGGACGGTACCTTCTCTGCTTCTACTTTTTTATTAATTGCTAATATCATTGAAAAATTAAAACGTTTAAGTTGCCATTTTACCATTACTACAGATGCCTTTTTAAAAGCAACCTTACCTTATGTAGCAGGTGGTGGGCTAGATGGCGATGTATATTATATCAATATGGAGGAATAAACACAATGGCATTTGAAATAATTTATACTAATAAGGGGCTAAATAAATTAGTGCTAGCTGAAAGTGGTACCCCTTTAGTTTTTGAAAAATTTGCAGTAGGTGATGGTGAAGCCCCTCCTACACCAGAGCAAACCACCTTACAAAATGAAAAATGGCGAGGTAGTATTAGTAAAGCAGCTCCCAGCATCACTAACCCCCAAAGGTTACTTTTAGAATGTATGGTGCCAGCAGATATAGGTGTAACTGAAGCTTTTTACATTCGGGAATTAGGCTTATTTGATGTAGAGGGCGATTTAATTGCTATAGCTCAAGTTCCTGAAAGTTATTATGCCCCTACCAATGATGGTTTAGGTTCCGAGAAACTTTATAATTTTACCTTAAGTATTAGTAATGAAGCTGAAGTAACTTTACAGCTAGATAGTACCATTTATGCTACCCAACAATCTGTTGCAGAACTAGAGCAAAAAGTAGATATTCTAACAGACCAATTTAATACAGAGCTTGATGATACAAATGTAAGGATTGATACAACTAACTCTAACTTAGATGCTACTAATACTAAAGTAAATTCTATAGACTCCAGAGTAGGTACTTTGGAATCACAAGTGAGTACTTTAGATTCCCGAGCAGATTCGTTAGATTCAAGTGTTAGCTCGTTAGATTCTAGGTTAGATACCTTAGAACCTAAGGTTAGTTCATTAAATTCCCAAGTTAGCTCTTTAAACTCTAGTGTTAGCTCTTTAAACTCCCAAGTTAGCTCACTAAATTCAAAGGTAAATAACTTAGATTCTGAAGTTGATGATTTAAGCTATGAGGTTGAAAGTAATACTGCAACAGTTAAAGCAATGGGAGCAACAATAACCTTATTATTAAAATCACAAATTGGTGAAATTGTAATTAATATGAACCCAAAACACCATAATAAACTTAACTGGAATGATGGCGTTTTTATTTATTTACTTTGTAATGCACAAGGTATACCTAGTGCATACTCAGATTTAAAAGCTATTTATGGAAATTATACACCAGATTTTCGTGAGGGAACCATTCGTCATTTACCTACTAGTTCGGCTCGTTCCTTAGGAAGTTACCAAGATGATGCTATGCAAAATATTGTAGGTACAACCCATACTGTACTTAGTAGCAGTGGTAGTACGGGAGCTATGTATGTGACAGATACAGGTGGAGAATTGTACGACCACAAAAAAGGTGATGGTACAGGCTATTGGGGAACTTTACATTTTGATGCCTCAAAGGTAGTAAAAACAGATAGTGAAACTCGTATGAAAAATGTGGGGGTACAGTTCTATGTAAAAGCACACCTACTAATTTAATTAACAACAAAATTTTCAATTTATTAACTTAAAGGAGAAGAAAAAACAATGGCAACAAGTGAATATTTACATGGTATAGAGTTTGAAGAGCAAGCAAGCTCTTCAGTAATTACTACAGGGTCTACCTCAATTATAGGTATTGTAGGTGATTTAACAACTATTTTAGATGCCGCAGATGAACCCCCATTAGATACACCATTTTTAGTAAGATCTAAACAAGATATGGCAAGCTGGACAGGTGGAACCCTATACGACTATATTAATGAAATCTTTAAACAAACTAGCCCAACTATTGTAGCAGTTAGGGTAGCTAGTAATAGTAAAACACCTTGGAATCCAAATGGTAGCTCTTTACCCGATAATACCGGTTCTTATGCTACTTTTCCTACACCAAGTAGCGTTGACACAGAAGTTGCTGATGCCTGTGCTGGCGATGAGGTAGCAAAAACAGGGGTATTCGCTTTAGAAAATGCTTTATCTATAGTAAAAGTAACGCCTAAATTAATAGTAGTACCTTTGTATGAAACTAAGTCTACCAACGGTATTCTTATTACTAATATGCTAAGTGTGGCTGAAAAACTAAGAGCCATAACTATTATTAGTGGACCTAACACTACAGACGATGAAGCTATGGCATTTGCAGAAACCCAAAATAGCTCCCGTATGTATATTATAGATCCTTATTATACAAGTACAGATAGTGCTGGAACAGCAAAATCATACGCTCCTTCGGCATTAGCTACAGCTATGTTTGCTAAAACTGATGAAAACTATGGTTTTTGGTATTCACCTTCTAATAAAACAGTTAGTGGTATTAATGGTTTGGCACGACCTATCACCTTTCAACTAAGTAACCCCGATACTTCGGCTAACTACTTAAATGAAAAAGGTGTGGCAACACTCATTTATTCGGAGTCTGCTAAATCTTTTAAATTATGGGGGAATCGTTCACCGGCAACCGATCCTAATGAGGTATTCATTTCCGTAAGAAGAACGATAGATACCATAGAAGATGCCATTGAAGTGTCTATGATTGAAGAGCTAGATAAACCCATTACAGGTGAAACGGCCAACCAAATCCAAAACAAAGTACAAACCTACCTCAATACTTTAATTTCTCAAGGTGCATTACTAGGTGGTACTTGTTGGATAGACCAAGCAGAAAACCCATTAGAACAACTAAAAAATGGGAATTTAGTAATATCTTTTGATTGCGAACCACCAGCACCAATGGAACGTTTAACTTTTAAAGTATATAGAAATGATAGTTACTATAACGAAATATTTAATTAAAAAAATAATAGGGAGTCAATAACAAAATGGCAAATTTTCCAAAAGTATTAAAGGGCTTTAGAGTATACATAGATGGTTACGATACCGGAGCCAGTGCCAACAATATTATCTTACCAAAAATTACTCAAAGAATAGAAGAAATTAGTTTAGGTAGTTTTGTTTTACCTGTGAATATGGGCTTAGACCTTTTAACCGCTGAAATAGAATTATTAGAACAAGATAAAAATACTCTAATCCAATGGGGTTTATTAAATGGTACTACAGGGCAACTGATAACCTTTAGAGGTTACCAAGAAGACAATACCGGAGAAAGTAACGATATTCGTATAGATATGAGAGGTATTTATAAAGAATACGACTTAGGACAATGGGCAAAAGGCGAAACAGGTAAAGTAAAATACATTATTAACTTAACCCAATTTACCTACACAATAGACAGCGTACCGTATATTGTAATTGAACCATTAACTAATACTTTTCTTATTGCTGGTGTAAACCAATTAGCTAAACAAAAAGAAGCCTTAGGCATTTTATAATTATTGTTATTTTAGTAATTATAACAAATAACAAAGCTACATTATTCACTAAATAAACATTTAGTGAATTTAGCTAACAAATATTTAAAGATTTAAAGAATCTGTATGAAGTGCAAGCAACTTTCATATAGTATAGAACCCAATAACATGGGTTCTATAAAAAATAAACAAAAGGAAAAAACACATGAAAAAAATTATCTTAAGCAAAATAATAAATTTTCAAGGTAAAGAAATGCAAGAGTTATATGTAAGAGAACCATTAGCAGGTGACTTAAAAGGAGTTTCTTTACGCTCCTTAGGTGAAGATACCAAAGTTGATGATTTATTAAAAATAGCGGCTAATATTGTAGAACCTAAACTTCCTATTGGTGTACTTGAAAGCCTTCCTATTAAAGACTTTGTAGCTATTACTAACTTAATTGCTGAATACTTGGGAAACTAGAAGAACTGCCTGTGAGAATTGAAGACTGGATCTTCCTATTAGCTAAGGAACTTTCAACCCCTATTTTGCAGGCAGAACGCCTAACTTTATCTAGTATTCATTTATACATTACTTTACTAAGAAATTACTATGAAGCATAATCCAGCAAACAAACAAATGCCTAATTTTAGCACTATATTCAACTTTAATTTAAAGATTATACAAAATATTATCAATGTAGAAAAATTCAAACATCTTAATTTTACTACATTAGAACTTTATCCTAAACCTCTTGATTTTATTAACAGCAAAATGGCAAAGCTAAATAATAACTATTCTCAACAAAAACCAGCATGGCAACCTATTAACTATCATGTAGACCTACCTTTAAACAGTGTACTTAAGGATTTAACTGGGAAGATTGCACCTTTAACTGAAAACATCTTTTGCTCTTTTTTAGAGCAAAAGATTAATCTTAACAGGTTAGCAACCCCACCATTTATATTACAAAGTAAACCGCTCCAGAGTATTTATGAGGTTTTTCAAAACTTAACTACAGTTAATCTTGCTAAAATTCCAGCAATTTATGCCCCTAAACTGCAAGGTGTAAATACCCCTGCATTACTAACAGGAATGAAAATACCACTACCTAATAACAATTCTTTGAAGCAGTCTTTGCCAACAACTATACAAAAAAACTTCTTACCTGTATTTAATAACCAGAGCTTACCTAAAAGAGTAAACCAAAATTGGGAGCTATTATTATGTGAAACTAATATCTTGCATAATAAAACTTTAACCTCGCTAGCACTATTAAGGCATCATACCAAGCCTAACTTACCACAAAATGTTTTAGATAAATTAGCAAGTTCTACTAATAAACTATCTATACATTATACTCCTAAACAAACTTTTACTTACTTCACTAAGCTATGCCATACTATTAATAAATTACCTACTTTACATAGTACCCCCGTAGTGTTTGGAAGAAACGCTCTAAGTTTTGCACAACAAGGGCTAACCTCTACCACAGAACTACCTTACAAAGTTGTATCCTCTTATCAACTCATAAAAGAGCTACAACCTTTACCCCCAAATATAATTTCTGTAAATCCTAGTCACTATAAGCTAATTACGCAAAATGTTAAGTTGAAAGATGTTAAAGTTATATTAAACCACAAATTTAATAAGATATTCACCAAATATTACCACATAACAACTCCTTTAATAAAAACAAAGGCAAGCACTTTTATCCCTAACCTATTACCTATTTTTGATAATAAGTTTTTTGTAACTTTGCCCTTACAACTTTTAAGTAAAAAAATATATAAGTATTTTAGTAAGTTAGCTCCCTATTCTCTTGCTACCTTGGTTAAACTAAATCATAGCCTAAAAAACATTATAGACTTTAATAAAAATATAAATTTAAAATTATGGGAATTACCTCCAACTAAGGTTGTTAATATCTCTGCCCATTATAACCACAGCAAAACTACTAAAATTATCAACAATGCTAATGTAACCGTTTACAATAACGGAAAACAAAGTGTTGCTAATGATATAGTAGAAGCTACAAATAAATCTTTCCAACAAATGAGGTTAGCTAGCATCTATGGTAAATAATTATTTAGCACAATTAAGTGCTGATTTTCATAACTTTATTAAGCAAGATCTACCTCCTCAAGAGGTAGCGGGTATGGATTTTAGTACAGGGAAGTGGCTTATCTTAAACCCACATATTAATCAGCAAGTAAAAGACTTACTTCTTACTCCTCGTGGTACTACTATTATGTACCCTGATTATGGCTCTTCAGTTATTTATTACATGGATATGCCAATAACTGACGTGGAATTAGATTTAAAAATAGAAACCAAAGAAAGCCTTGAACGTTATGAGGATAGAATTATGTTAATCAATAATAGTATTAGTTTAAATAGCAGCACAGGGCAACTTAATTTGAATGTTGAATATACTAATACCGCAACTGGTGAGGTTAATAATATTAATGTTTAATCCACAAACCATTAATAATATTATAGGGCATGGATCCTTAATTATTTTAAAGTCTAACTCTAAGCAACAATACACTATCAAGTTTAACGCGCTTGGTATGCACCCTCATTCTTTAAATATTGATAATGAATTTGGTTGGACAGATGTTAATAACGATTCCTCTAAATTAAGTTATACCTTAAAGGCAGATAACAATGAATCTTTTCAAAAACAAAAGTTTAACCCTATGAATTCAAAAACTACCATTAGCATTCATGGTACACTTGCCCCTTTTATGTACCTTGCCTTAGATAAATTAATAGTAAAACAAGCAGACCCTTTTGATACCTTAAAACTATTACGGCTTTTAGGTTTGCAAGGTGTTAAATTTAATGCTTATGATGAATCCTTAAATAATTATGGTAGTTGGATTTTAAAATCATTAACTTGGCATGAAACTAATTTTCAGTATGCGGCAACACCAGCAAAAATAGAATTTTTCGCTAAATTTAATATTAATTTAGGTGAAAAACAATATGAACAAGATACAGTAACCTTACCTGAATCTTTAGTAAGTGCCTATCCTGTAACCTACTGGAGATAAAAATTGTTATATAAAGTTACTACTGCACAAGAAACGATACATTCTATAGTGTATAAACACTATTCTAATTTGAATATGTTAAACACAATTCTAGTATTGAATAGAAATTTAAACACAGTATTTTTAAATATTGGCGATACAGTATATTTACCAGAAAAAACTTTAAATATTCAGCAACGTGAAAAATTATATTAATGCTATATCGTATTCTTATTAATAACAGGCCTATGCCACAACTGATAGATAAAATAGACAATTTCTGCATTACAGAAAATAATGGCTTTGTTTTAGATACTCTTACTATTAGTATTAGTGATTCTAAAAATTCATACTATATACCTACAGTTGGAGCTTATATAGATATTGCTCTTGCTGAAGTTGGTGGTCAGTATTTAGTAAATATGGGTACATTTATTGTTAATAAAGTAGAAAGTAGTTCAGAGCATATTTACTTATTTGCAATCTCTTCTTTAGATCTTAGCAAAGGCAAAGATAATAAAATGCGTAATTTCTTTTACACTAATTTAGGTAATATTGTAAAAACGCTAGCTAGTGAACTTTCCTTAAAAGTTAGCACAGATAAAGCTATAGCCGATACTTATATTCCTTATTTAGAACAACATGGTACTACTAACTTACAAATGCTTAATAAATTAGCAGAACTCTTTAATGCTATTATTAAAATACAAAATAATAATTTAGGGTTTTTAGCAGTTAGTAACTTAAAGAAAAATATAACTTTAACAGATAATCAAATCCTTAGTATTGCTACTAATAATCTTGATGGCTACCAATACAAAGGAGTTTGGAGCGGTATTTGGAATACCGAAATTGGTGATACTCGTATTTTAAAAACTGGGGAAGCACCTTATTATTATTTTTATTCACCTTATAAAGATTTACTTTTTAATATTCATGTTGAAAGTAAATTAGCCCAACTTAAAATGAAGCAACAGCTGCGAATAAAAACTATTGGTAACCCAGAGATTCAACCTGGCTTTAAGTTAACCTTACAAAAAAATACAGTTTATCAGGACTATGAAAGCGAGTGGTTAATTCAAACAGTAACCCATAATTATGATGCAGAACTAAGTACTCATCTTATTGCTACCAAACTTTAACATTATATTGATTGACAAAAAATTATACAATATATTTACAATGAAAAACTATGCTATCAATTTTATTAACCAATCTCAAAAAATCACTTTAAAACCGCCTCTTACTCCACTTACTATTAACATTTTATTTTGTTATAGCAACAAAGTTCTTAATGAAACCTATCTTGACCATAATCAAATCATGAATGATAATAATTCTTTATGTAATTTCACTATGGATATTCTTAACCAAAATTCAATACTTTATGATATTAATATAGTTAATGTTTGTACAATAGAGGTTGATGATCTTCAAAATACTCCTGCTTCTTGGTCTTTTCCAACTAGTTCAATTGCTTTATTAAACTCTTATGTGCAAGGGAATCTATTACAGGTAAACGACTTAAAAGAATTATTCAATGCTACCGTTGTAGTATTTGAAACTTTTTTTACTAGTGATATTAGTGATGTAACAGCAATTTCTTATAAGATAGGTATTACTTCTGCTAACGAGGCTTGTCTTTGTTTATGCCGTAGCCTTGTAACGGTTGAAAAAGATACTGTTGATATATTACCATTAATCTTAGCCCACGAATTAGGGCATCTAATGGGTTGCCGCCATCCTGTAGGGCAACTCACTAACTTTGAAAGCCGGTATGCAGGAAGCTATGGACATGGTATTTTAAAGAATCCACGGGTACCCTACGATAAAATTCATAATCCTTTTAAATATGGCGATATTATGAGCTATTCAAATAATAGAGTTTATTATTATTCTAATCCTACCCGCTTCCCTTACCCTGAACCATACCAAGATATTGCGGGTGGGGTTGTTGGGGTATCGGAGGCTTATAAGATAGTTGAAGAAAATTTACCCAAACTAGCAGGCATATTTTAAACAATATCAACTCTTATACCTTTTCTAAGGTAAAGTTCAACATTGTAGCAGCCTAATTTAATCCTAAAAAAATAAATAAAAAAACTCATATAATGAAAAACGATATTATCAAACATCAACAAGGCAACCCATTATTCATTAAAAAAGATTTATATAATAATCCTACGCCACTTACTATTAACATTCTATTTTGCTATAGCAAAGAAGTCCTGATGAATACATATATGATGATGCCTAATAGAATTATTGATGATAATAATAAATTATGCCTTGAAACTCAAGATATTTTTAACAATAATGCACCTCAATATCTCACAAGAGTTATAAATGCGGGCACCATACAAGTAGATAACCTACAAAATGAACCTTCATCTTTTATTTATCCATCAGGTACCCAAACCTTATTAAATAATTATGTTAATGGGCAGTATCCTACTGTAAATGCTTTAAGAGTTCAATATAATGCTACTATAGTGGTCTTTGAAACTTTCTTTGCTAGTAATACTCAAGATCTGGTAGGACTCTCTTATCAAACAGGCATTAATTCTGTAACAGAATCTTGCCTTGCTCTTTGCCGAAGTTCTAAAGCATTTCCTAACAGTAATTACCAGTTATCACGTATTATTTTAGCCCATGAATTAGGGCATTTAATGGGTTGTCGCCATTCCATAGAAGAAGGAACTATTTTTGAAAACCAATATGCTGGCAGCTATGCTAAAGCAATTTTACAAGATGAAAACAAACCGTATGATGCAAATACCAATCCTGCTATCTATGGCGATATAATGACTTATGCTAGTAATGTAGTTCTTTGCTACTCTAACCCCACGATCTTCCCTTATCCTGAACCTTATACTAATGTGGCTGGGGGAGTTATTGGGGTATCGGAAGCTTATGAGGTAGTGCAAACTAATTTACCTAAATTAGCAGGAATATTCCCACCTTAATTTGCAGATGTTTTTGATAATAATAAAATTGAGAGTATATAAAGAATAATAAGTAGTAATAATATCAATTTTTCAAATTATGATATTTTCCTTTTAGGTAAGAAATAGTAAGAGTTTAATTAGTATTAGTCATAAATACTAGCTAAGAAAGGTTCTAATTTTTGTTGAAGTTGTTTATCTAGCACATTATTTGGAATCTTAGGTTCCTGATTGCCAGATAAATAATCTACCGTAATTGTTGTAGATTTTTTTACAACACCTTGTTGATATAAATTCACTGTGATTTTTGCCTGAATATTGTAATAACCTTCAAAAGAAGGGTTTACACTTAATGGTTCTATAATCATTTCAAAAGTATTATTAGCACTTTGCTGTGTAACCATTTGGTTAGCATTAGCAATAGTATTCATAATATTATTAAAATAAGTAGAACTAAGTTTAGAATTATTTACTAATTTTAAACTAACAGGATATTTATTTGTTAATTGTTTCTGCAAATAAATGTTATAAGTTCTTTTATCTCCTGTTTGAACGCTAATTTTACCCTTTTTAGTTACATAGCCTTGTAAAACTATTTGGTAATCATAGTTTCCATGTTGTAAGAAGATGTTAGTAAAAGGTTTATAAGATTTGCCATTTAATATAATATTAGCGGTGGGTTTATTTTGAACTTGAAACTGAATAACAACTTCAGAGCTTATAATTTTATTAGCTTCAGACGCATATTTGGCTAAGTTAGTATAATAGTTAGCATCATATGGTAAGTTATTTTTCTTACCATACATTAGCAAAGATAATAAAAAGTTTGCCATATCTTTTTGAACTATTAAATCTGCTCGGCTAGCACTATCTATAAGAGAAAAATTAATTTGAGACTGTAAGTATTGTACTGTAGCATTATAAGATTCCGTACTTAAACCAACTTCTGCAACATATAAATTCTTTTTACCTTTTTTTTGGTTAAAGAAACTTAATCCTGAAAAATAAGAATTAGATTGTACTTGCACATTATTGGTAGCTTCTATTTTATAGTTTTCATTTTTTAAAACTTCAGAAGACTGTAGATCTGTTTTTACTTCTACAAAAATATTCTGAGACAAAACAGCAATAGCATTTTGTTGAGCCGCCTCTGGAGTTACACCTGAACCCTTAGCCACTAAAATAAAATTCTTATTTACCTCTTTCGCTTGAGTATTGAAAGAACAAAAAACAAACAACAAAATAATAACTAAATAACGCATGAGTACAACTAATTCCTATAATTATAAATTATTAAAATAAGGGCTTTTTAGTTACCTTATTAACTTCAGCTTCATCTATCCAAATTTCTTCACCAGTTTCAATGTTTTGTAAAATAAGGGTAAATTTATAATAAGTTTGTTTTTCTTTGCCTACATAATTTACAATGGAACTAAAATTGCCATACATTACGTATTTAGCACCCCATAATTTCCCTAATTGTGTAGCTCTGTCGTTATCAGCTAAGCCACTTTGTGCTAGTTGCTGTTCTTTAGCTAATAGGTTAGTTTTATCACGGCTAATAATTGAAAACAAATGTGATTTAACAATATTCATTTTTAAAGTATCGGTCATACTTTGAGTATCAATTTGTTCTGAGGTTTTATTATTAACCTCATCAATTAACAAAGTAGGACGCCCCATAACTTCTTGTTTTAAAGTTGCATCTTGGGTTAATTTTGTAGCTAAAGTATCTACTAACATTTTTTGGTCTTGCACTGAAAAAGTACTACTTCCTTTATTTTGCTCTACCCCTTGATACGAGGTTCCACCTGCACAAGCACTTAGCAACAATAGTGCTGAAAATACGGCATATTTCTTGATTAAGTTTTTCATTATGTTCTCCTTATTTTTTCCCCTGATACACAACACTTTTATATACACTAAAACCTAAATCTATAACATAGAAAATTATAATGTTATTATCATGAAATAGCATATCATTAAATGTAACTGTTCGTCCATTGATCTTTACAGCTACACTATTAAAGTTAGCATTAGTGTTAATTTTTGCAACTTGCACATAACTTGGCAAAGTTCTAAAAGACCTCACATCAGCTTGCTCTAATAACGAGCTAAAACCACCAACTATTTGCAATAAAGGCTTATCATTTTCTCTGCCGGCTTCTTGCATGGCCGACTTAGTAATAAGACGTGATACTTGTCTGGCAACAATGCCCTTGTAATTTTCAGCTAAATCATTTTTTGCTAGCGTATAAATATTTACAATTTCCGCAGCTTGGGCTGAACTAACATTTTTTCCATTATTAAGAAGTTCTATATTAACCTCTGCTAGGGGATCTTGCTGTTTGTTATATGCTGGTAAAGAAAGCCCATAAATGCCATTAATTAAGAATATTTTGCCATTAATTGCGGTTTTAGAGGGAACAAAACCTTGTTCGTACACTATAATAACAGTTTTTTGTCTCTTATACAGGTAATCTTTATTATAGAAAATAGGGTGTGCCTTTTTTAATCTTATATAATAATCATGGTCTTTTAATTCACTTAAACGTAAAGCATCTGCTATAACATAAGGGTTATTTGGGTAAAGTTCAACAGCAGCTTTATAGTCTACCAGAGCCCCGTTAGCATCTCCATTTAATTCCCTAATATTACCTGATATGTAATATATATATGGGTTTAAAAACCTTTTTTTAGTACCTTGTAATGTATTTTGGGATTCAGCAATAGCATTATTAATATCATCAGAAAAGTTATATTGAGTATTATCTTCAGCCTCATAAATTTGTTTTTCTCTTTTAGCTTGGGAAAATTTTTGAATATTATCTGCGGCTCTAAGCTCTACCATAGCTTTTTGCAATTGCCCTATTTTTAAGTAATTTATGGCATTATAAAAATAGTCTAAACTTCTTTCAAAATCAGAACCTGTATATTCTCTGTTATTATCGGAACCTATAGTAGAAGCTAATACTCCACTACTAACCCCTTTCGCATTAATAGTTGCCCTTTCGTCTAAACTATTATACTGCTCTGTAGTTTTTATGAAAGTAGATGTTGTTAAATCTGTACGATTCAACATAAAAGCCGTTCTACCCACTTCTTGAGTATTTAAAAGGTAATTCTTACTACCTTTACTAACTTCAAAATCTTTATAAAAATCACTCTTAACTTGGTTATGCTCTAAATTCTTAATATGATTCTCTATTAATTGATTATTAGCACAAGAATACAAGAATAAAAAGAGTAGAGGTAAGCATAGATTGCTCTTCATATTACTAACCTCTCATTAACTTTATTAAAATGTTACCCTTAATAAAAATTATTTTTTAAGTACTTTGTTTACGTAATCATCGTATGTGGCTTGGTCAAACCCAACTAATACATATAAATATCCTGCAGGACTAGTAACCGTTTTTAAAATACGAGTACCAGCTAAACTTTGAACAGTAACCTGAGAGACATCTAAAGAACTACTAGAATTTACACTTTCTTGTTCTGTAGTATTAGAGGTTGAAGTTGCTGTATTACTAGCAACTTTAGCGTTTAGATCCGACTTAATTTGCTGAGCCAATAACACTCTAGCATCAGCAGCAGCTTGTTGTTGCATAAAGGAATATCCAGCAGCAGATTTTTTTGTACTACCTACGGCAGCAATACCTACACCTTCTACTTTAGCTCCACAAACCCATAATGGGGCAGAAACTGAAGGGGAATCAGGATAATTACACTCTTTGACATCTAAAGTAATTTTTGAGCTAGAACAAGCACTTAGCAATGTTAAAAAAATTCCTGTGCTAACAATATATAATTTTTTCAACTTTTATCTCCTTTATTTTTTCAACAAATTTATAATAAATATATGTTTAATTTTAACTAATCATAGCATAAAATCACATAATATTGTTTAGAAATTATTTACTTTCACCAAATAATCTACTAGCTAGCATTGTAGCGGTAGTATCACCTACTACATTCACACTAGTAATTGGCATATCTAAAATTCTATCTACAGCAAAAATCAATGGTAAGCCTATTAATGGAACATGAGCCACAAGAATTACCATAATAATAGTTAAGGATAACCCAGGAACTCCAGGAGTTGCCATAGAACCAAAAGCTGCTGTTAAAGCAATTAATATATAGGTATAAAAGGTAATATCTACTTGAAACATTTGGGCAAAAAACATAGTAACTACTACATAGTATAAAGCACTACCATTCATATTTAAGGTAGCTCCAAGAGGTAGAATTAAACTCATAATTTTTTTATCTGCCCCTAACTTACTACAAGTTTCCATATTTTTTGGCAAACTAACTAACGAAGAGCTAGTACTAAAAGCTATTAACTGTAAGGGAAAAATAGTTTTTACAAACTGAAAGTACGAAACCTTACCACTAAACATAGCTAATGTAGCTAACACGCCATAAACCCAAATAATATGCCCCACAATAACAGTTAGAAATAGTTTACCTACTAAATAAATTACATTTAAACCTATAGTGGCGACTAAATATGCCATTAAGCAGAACACAGCAATTGGTGCTAAGTACATGACTTTTGCAATAATCCATAAAAATACTTCGGCATAAACATCTATACTTTTAATCACACTATCTTTATCTTTATGCTTAACATAAGATAAAGCAACTCCCACAAAAATAGAAAAGAATAGAACAGGTAATAAATTACCATCTGCCATTGCTTTTACCGGATTTAATGGAATCATATTAAAAATAAAATCCCATAATGTAACAATTTGAGTAGTAGCCGCAACTTTCATATCTTGACTCATACTTAGAAATTGCTGCGGTAAGGAGCCTACACCTAAACCTGGTTGCAAGTATAAAGATAAAGCAACTCCCAATAAGCCAGCTAAAAAAGAGGATCCTAAAAAGTATAATAAGCTAAAAACACTTAATTTTATAGCTTTGTTATGCTCACCTAATAAAGATGTGGCTTTCAATACTGTGAAAAATATAATGGGTATAATTAGCATTTTAATTAAGCTAATAAAAACATCACCAAAAGGTTTTAAGAATAGTACTTTATCGTGAAATAAATAGCCACAAATACTACCTAACACAGCTAATAATAAAATATTAAAACCTGAAAGATAATATTTAACGTAGATATTCATTAATAATACTCCAAGAATTTCTGTGGTTTGCTATGATTAATTATATTACTTGTATAAGTTAATATTTATATTATACATAGAGTTTCTTGTAAACCTATAAAATTATAATACATATTGCTTTATATATTGTTGCCGTAGAACATCTATACTTTGGTTAATGCCATTAACTTTGATATACCAAAAATCCCAACCATTAATATTATGCCCTACTAAATAACTAGCACTTTTATGGATTGAACCATTAAAATTATCCTTTAACAATAATGAACCATCTCTTTTTAAAATAGCCTGATGATTATTTTGTTTATCAAACAATACTGTACCTGCAAGTAATAAATTAGCATCTATTAAAGCTGTAATAGGAACTCTGGGGAGCTTTTCCTTTTGTAGTTGGATACAGTTAGGCTTAAGAGGTAACGTTTGCTTAATTCTTTCTGCTGCTATTTTATAATAATTCTTTTCTTTTTCAATACCAATATATTCTCTACCTAAAGTTTTTGCTGCTACCATAGTTGTACCAGTTCCCATGAAAGGATCCAATATCACAGCATTTTCTTTAGTACAAGCTAATAGGATTCTAGTTATAAGCTGTAACGGTTTTTGGGTAGGATGGGCTACTTGCCCATTAACTCTAATCCTTTCATTACCTGTACATAAGGGGATATCCCATACACTAGTCATTTGTTTATCATCATTATAAATTTTCATAGACTGATAGTTAAAATAATGCTTACATTTAGCACTAGGAGCTACCCATAATAATGTTTCATGAGCATTAGTAAAACGCACTCCTTTAAAATTTGGCATAGGGTTAGATTTTTTCCAAATAACATCGTTAAGAATCCAGAAACCTAAGTCTTGCAATAAAGATCCAAGCCTAAAAATATTGTGGTAACTACCAATTACCCATAAAGTACCATGTGGTTTCAAAACTCTTTTTGCGGCTGACAGCCAAGCTACACTAAATTCATCATACTGTTTGAGGGAGTCAAAATGATCCCAACTAGAATCCTTCACCCCTGCAACCTTAGTCGCATTGGGGCGGTATAAGTCATTAGAAAGTTGCATATTATAAGGAGGATCGGCAAATACCATATCTACCGATTGTTCTGGTAATGAATCCAATACCTCTATACAGTTACCTAAATATAATTTTGATGTTAGAGGTAGTGCCATTCATTAAATCCATAAAAAAAAGAGTTTGTAAATTGTGTATCTTTTTTGAATAAAACACTTATATTTATAATATTTATAAATATTTAAAGATTTTTTATAATCATTTAAGTTAATTATAGCCAAATGATCCGCCATAGTATTAAATAATTGTAAAGATTTACTTTGAGATTTAGCAAAATATCTAGCAAAAGTAGTTAATAGTTTTAATTCATATACATTGCTATATATTTTATACAAATTATTATCAATTAAATAATTATAAAGTAGCTTCATGGCTTTTAGGGCATCTTCTACTCGTGCATCAGATAAAGCAACATTGGTAATGGAATTACTAACTTGCCAATATACATAAAACTCTTGCTTAAGATATAATATTCTGTTTGCTTTAGTTAAAACTTGCCAAGTAAAAAGCATATCATCAAAAGTTAAATTGGCTACAAAAGTAATTTGCTCTCTTAGAAGAAAATCTCGTAGATATAATTTATTAAATACAACAACACCTGCTTTAAGTAGTTGTTTTTTATCTTCAATGGAGGTTAGTAAAATATTAGGTAAAATCTTTAAGGTTTTATGGGTAATAGCTTTGTTAGGATATAGTTTATAAAAATCAAAAAGAACTACTTCTACCTGATTCTTTTCTGCTGTATTATATAAAATTTCTAAAGCATTGCTATTTGTTATTTCATCATCAACATCAAAAAAGAATATATATTTACCTCTTGCTACTTTTAAAGCCTCATTTCTAGCTATAGCCGAACCTTTATTATTATTACGATTAATAATTACAATTCTATTATCTTTTTTTTGGTTAGTTTCAGCTATTTTTAAGGTATCATCTGAAGAGTAATCATTCACAATAATAATTTCTAGGGAATGTAAAGACTGCTTATAAATTGAATTTAATGCCCTTTGTAAAAAAGTAGCCGCATTATAAGCAGGGATAATTATACTAATTTTCATTATATAATTCATAGGTTTTTTCCCTTTCTGAATCTAAAAATTGGCTTAGAGTAAAAGGGTTAAAAGTATTTAACACATATTCATTTCCCTTACGTGCTAATTCTGTAGCAAAAGCTGGGTTTTCTATTAAATAGGACACTTGTTCAACTATTTCTTTTGAAGTTACTTGTTTTAAAAACATAGCGTAATCACCACTAACTTCTTTTAAACCACCTTTACCTGAACTAACAACAGCACAAGAGGCCAAATGATATTCCAAACATGATAGACCAAAGGCTTCATTGATTTTAGTTAACATTAAGGCTATCTCAGATTCTAATAAATTAGCAAAAACTTCTTTAATTGATAAATTTTCCTTTATTAAAATACGTTTTTCTTGTAATAACTTTTGAATTTCTGGTTTTTGTAAGATTTCTCTAATAGTTTTTCTATATTTATTTTTTTTTGAAAAAAATGCACCCATAATTAAAGCGTTATAATTAGGGTATTTATTTAATAAAATTATTAAAGATTCAAATAATTCTTTAACTCCTTTATTACCTACAGGCTTACCTGAAAATACTATTTGATGCTTTCTGGATATTACACTGTTTTTAAAGTCATCAAGGGGTACATGCCCGTAAGAATTATATAAAACGTTAAAAGAATAATATTTGGGATACCTCTTTTCAAATACATTACAAACATACTTACTAATACAAAAAACCCTATGAATATATTTTAAATAAAAGTAATAGTAAAATAATCTATTAAAGAAGAATTTTTCTTTAATCCTATTAATTAAATAAAAACTATGCTTAATTAACGTTACCTTTATATGAGAATATTTTTTAGCAATTCGTGCTGCTAGTTTAGTATCTTGATGCACTTCAACGATATCATAACTATTATCCAGTGTGGCTATCACCTTCTGCAAGTATTGACCTTTAGAATTAGCAGCAATGGTAATAACTGTGTGTTTGGAAGGCTTAAAAATATTTGGTGCATCAGGAGTAATAATAGTGAGGTTATACCTTGTATTCTGAATATAAGCTAAAGCAGATAAAATAACTGGCTTAGGACGGTCATAGGTAAATGGATTATTATAAGGAAAAATTAAAGCTATTTTCATTATGCTATTTTGCATCTATTAATGGATTAACAAGTTGATTGGCTTTAATGTAATTATTAATAATGGTTATTAATTTTGTTTTATTGCTTAGAATTACAAAATCTAAAGGAAAAGATTCTCTAATCTTAAATGTTTGCACATCTAACTTATTAAGTTTTTTATAAAAATTTAATGTAGTTTTATTGGTAACACCAACCATTACATAATTAGCATTGATGCTCTCGGTAACAAATTCAAAAAAATCTAAAGATTGTATTTGTAAACGCCAATTTTTTAAATATTCAGCAAGATTATTAACTTCATCATCGTAAACCACACCAACTAAGTAATTCTTATTAGTTAACACTGTTAGTAGATCTGCATCTTTGGTTTCATCATTTAGTTGTTTAAAGTATTTAGCATTAGAAAAAAATACAACTTCATCTGTTAAATAAGGAACACTAAGAAGAATATTATTAGGCAAAGGCAAGTGTGAAGTAAAACCAGCAACAGCTAAAGAAATTCTCCCTTTTTGTAATAAAGTTGGTAAGTCTTTTTTTGGATATTCACGCCATACTACTTTAAAGCCCTGATTTTCTAAAGATTTATTCACTAAGTCAACTTCTAAACCTGCTAATTGCCCCTTGTTATTCATAAATACAAAAGGTGGCTTCTCGGCATAACCAACAATAACGGTATTAGGATCTACTTTTACTTTTTGGTGGCTACTAGGGCTAACTACACTAAAAATAAGTAACATAAATATAATAACAGTGAAAACTAATGATATAACTGTATACTTTGTAATATCGTGAAGAAATCTCTTATTTTTAAAAATTAAAGTTACTAGTACTACTAGTAATAGTAATGTAAGTAAAAAGAATACCCAATCCAGCATTTACATACCTATATTTCATTGAAAACCTATTAAACTTGATGTTGTAGGCTTGTTAAAATTAATATCTGTTTTATTATAGTATAAAATTAAATAATAAATATAGATAAATATAATCTTTAGTATTTATATTCTTATTTTTAAATAAGTTGTTGGATAGATTTTAAAGTAATAGGCTTATTATATTCTAAAATATACTTTTCCATTTTATTAGTTAAAGTAATAATAGCAGGCATATCCCTTTGTATTCTTTTAAAAACATAATCTACAACTTCTTTGCTAACAAATATTTGTTTATCGGCAATAATTTTTACAAAAAGTTGTTGTAAGGTAACATCATTAGGATTATTTATACGTAAGGAAGTAATGCTTTTAAGTCTGGAGTGTAAATCTGGTAATTTAATAGGCATGTGATGTAGTGGTATTGCACTAGTAATAATTAACTTACAAGTACTAACTTGTACCGTATTATACAAATTAAAGAAGCATACTTCATTTTTACTATTACAGAACTTTTCAAAATCTTCAAACAATAATACTTTATACTTTGCTGTAATTTTTTCTATTTCACTAATATGTTTAATGTGTTTTTCAAATATTTCCTTACCTTGATACAAGTGTATAAAACGTTGAGTTAAAAAACTTTTACCAACACCAGCTTCCCCATAAACACATAAAAAATTAGAAAGCCATTGGTGAGGCTTAAATAAGAACTCCATTACATCATAGTTAAAATCTGCAACTATAACATCAGAATCTCTAGGTTGACAAAGTTGTGGGAATTGAAAAAAGAGCTGTTTATTCATTCCTTAAATTGTACACTCTTTATATAAATCAAGGTAAAAAGTATCTAAGTTAAAATCTATACATTGCTTGGCTAGCTCTGCCCTTAAAGTTGCTACTGTATCTTTATAAGAAATATGTAATTTAACATAGCCATAACCAATTTCTTTCACAAAAACATCAGAAATACCAATAATATTCGTAATACGTTTTTCTATTGCTACTCTTTTTTCATAATCTGAAGTATCTATGTTCAAGAATAAATCATCACTTTGGTGGCTATAACGAGCAAAAATCATATTTTTATTATTATCATCAACTCCTTGTACGGTTAACATAAAGGCTTTGGCTATATCATCTACTTCCTTAGTTAATTTATAATCAGTAAAAGCAGACTTCATATTAATTGTATACAAATATTTAGGAGGTTGAAAGTCTTGATCTAAATTGTTTTGTTTATTCCTTTTAGATTCTGTATTGTCTTCCATAGGTTGAACTACAGAGGTAGCTTTAATAGTTACAAAGAATATATCTTGAACCTCTAGTTTTGTTTTTAATTTTGCTAAATCATCTTTTTTGTTAATGTTTAATTTGCCACTATTATCGTAAACAATAATATTGGTAGTAAAGTTTGTAGCAGTATAATTATTCCAATAGAAGTTCCACACATCTACATTCGGTAATTCCTTCCCTGCAGGATTGGAAAGTACTATTAAATATTTTGTGCCCTGCTTTTCAGTATAAGGAATTTTATTATCATCTAAAAAACTTAACACTCTATCACGATCAAAAGTAAAGTTCACCTCACCTACATAACGCCCAGCAAAGAATTTTTCTTGTTTAATTTTAAAACTTTTTTCAAAACCAAAAGCATCTTCTAAAGTTAACTTAGTTATAATTGCCGAATTATATTTTGTACTAGTAATTTTCTGCATAACACTTTGTAAAGCAATAAGTCTGCCTTCTAAAATAGCATCATTTTTTGCTTGCTCGGTATCATTGGCAACTTTAGAAAGGTTCATATCATAAGAGAATAAATCAGCATAAGCCCAACTAGCCATAATAAAGCCTAGAATAATAATAAAACTTCTTAATAGAATACTAAATCTGTTTTTCAAAAGCACCCTTTAGGTTTTGTTGATAAAAGTTGACTACATAATTATTTTGGCTATAATTTTTCCATCTTTGTCTATTGTACTTTGCCACCTCTGGTTCTTGCAAGTTAAAAACAATAAATACTTTTTGGAAACCTGTTATATTAGAGTAATCTGTATTATTGATACAAAACAAATACTCTTGTTGCTTTTGCAAAGGCTGGTTACTACCTACATAGTCTATTACTATAGGAGTATGAGGTTCTTCTTTAGCACCTACTACACAATGGGGTAACCAAGTAACAGAAGACCATAAATACTTATTAACATACTCTGATTCCTCCAGATTATCCGCTAACACTTGGCATGCTTTATTAACTTTTAAAGATTTTTCTAATAGTACTGCTAATACTTTATAAATATTAGTATGCAATATTCCATAAAAAGCTATTTCAGGCATTAGTTTACTTCATATTTTTTTACTAATTCATTTAAAAGACGAACCCCAAAACCAGGAGCCCCATGTTGGCATAAGTCGGTGTTACTACTAAGAGCTGCTACTCCAGCAATATCTAAATGAGCCCATGGCGTATCATTAACAAACTCTTGTAAGAACATGGCTGCATAAATACTACCTGCTACTTTTGGCTCTAAGGAAATATCTTGTAAGTCAGCGATAGGCGAACGCAACTTGGTACTGTATTCTTCCCCTGTTGGCATATGCCATAACAACTCACCACTTTGCTCTCCAGCTTTTAATAAGTCATCAATTAATTCTTGGTTATTAGAAAACAAACCAGCTCTTTCTGTACCAAGTGACACAATAATAGCACCGGTTAAAGTAGCTAGATTAACCATAAATTTAGGTTGATATTTTTGTTGAGTGTACCACAATAAATCTGCTAATACTAACCGCCCTTCAGCATCAGTATTTAGCCTTTCAATAGTTTTACCAGACATTGATGTTACAATATCACCAGGTTTAGTAGATTCACCATTTACCATATTCTCTACTAAGCCTACTACCCCAATAACATTTACTTTGGCTTTTCTTAATGCTAAAGTTTTTAATAAACCAACTACACTCGCTGAACCCGACATATCTTTTTTCATATCAATCATGCCCATAGCTGGTTTTAAAGAATAACCGCCACTATCAAAAGTAACTCCCTTACCAACAAAAGCTAAAGGTTGTTTTTGTTTTTTATTACCCATATATTCCAAAATAGCAACATAAGGTTCTTTATTACTACCTATGGCAACAGATAATAAAGCACCCATACCTAGCTTATTCAGTTGTTTAGCATCTAAAATAGTTACCTTAATGCCATGTTTTTGTAAATCTTTAATAATGTTTACATAACTGTATGGGTATAAAATATTAGCTGGTTCATTAATTAAATCCCTAGCTAAAATTACTCCTTGAAAAATAGCTTCAATTTCTGTTAAATTAATTTCACTTTTATTAATACCACTAGGTAGTGTTACCTTGATGTTTAAATCTTTTAGGGGATTTTTTCTTGAGGAATCTGAAATATATTTATCAAAAGTCCATGCTTTTAATTGAATACCTAGAATTGTATTGCTTACTAATATAGCACTTGCTTTATTAACCTTATAAGTTAATAAAATATTATTATGTTTGATTGTTGAGGTAGCATATCCTGCTAATGCTAAAATTTGTTTATCTTGAAGTTTATCTTCAGCTCCTAAACCTATTAAAACTGTTTTAAGGAAGTTAGATTCAGAAGTAAGAGTAAGAATTTCTTTATATTTTCCATTGAAACCTAATGCTTGATATTGCTCTTGTTGCTTAGTGGATAATTTTAAAAAACACTCTTGGGATATGAATATTAATTGAGTTACATTAGTATTCTCTTTTAATTCTTTGCCGTCTATAAATTGAATATTCATGATTATAACCTATGCTTTTCCGTAATTTTCTTATATAATTTAATAATTAATAGTAACATATTTTAATATAAAGTATATTAACAAATATCTTAAAAAGCAAAGGTTAAGCATGATTACTGAACAACAAATTCAACTATTAGTAGAAGCAACTATAGAGGCTGGCACAAAAGCAAAACAATTAAGGAATCAAGGTTTACAAGTAGAGCATAAAGCTGATGGTAGCTTAGTAACTAACGCCGATAAGGAGCTAGATGCCTTTTTTCATCAAGTGATTAGAAATAAACTACAAGATAGCAATATTATTCTTTCTGAAGAAGATGTTGCAAATGGCACAAACATAGTAGCTACCAATAAACCTTTTTGGTCTATAGACCCTATTGATAGTACTCATTCTTATGTTGATAATAAATCTTCATATACTGTTAACCTTGCCTTTGTAGATGCCAATAATATTCCTATTTTTGGCATTATTCATACTCCTGATAACAATACCGTTTGGTATGGCTCCTTAACCTATGGTGCTTACAAGAAAGTTGGCAATGAACCACCAAAGCAAATCTTTACCCGTAAACTTAAGCAAGAAGGAGCGGTATTAATATCATCTGATGAACAAGTTACCCCTAAAGCTCTTTTACAAAAACTAAATATTGTTGAGGATTTAAAAATGCCCTCTTCTGTAAAATTTACATATATTGCAGAAGGTTTAGCCGACTTTTATACTCGTAAACAAAACAAAGCCTGTGATTGGGATATAACTCCAGGGCATGCTTTAATTGTGGCTGCAGGTGGTAAAGTAGTTTTTCAAGCACCTACCACTAATTTTAAATATGGCAAACCACCTTATTTAGCACCTTGCTTATTAGCTATAGGAGATAAAGACTATGATCCAAGTACTATCTAGTACTCAGGCTAATATTAAGTTAGCAGCGGAACAAATTAAGCAAAACAATATTGTAGCCTTTCCTACTGAAACAGTTTATGGGCTTGGTGGTTCAGCCTATTCTAATATAGCAATTAATAAAATCTATCAATATAAAAACCGTCCTTTACATAATCCTTTGATTGCCCATTATGCTAGCCTAGATCATATTGCTGAAGATTGTATTGTTAATGATCTTTGTAAAATTATTTACAAAAAATTCATGCCTGGTCCATTAACTGTTATATTAAAGAAAAAGAATACCTCTCACTTAATACCTATGGTTTCAGCGAATTTACCAACTCAAGGAGTAAGAGTACCTAACCATAAGACGGCTCTTGCTTTAATTCGTTACGCCTCTTTACCTATAGCGGCTCCTAGTGCTAATATTAGTAATAAAATTAGCCCAACTTTACCTGAACATGTAGTAAAATCTTTTGCTGAAGAAAATTTAATGCTTTTAGACGATGGTGCAAGCACTTTAGGATTAGAGTCTACTATTGTTGATATTAGCAATAATAAAAACCTTAAAATACTTAGGCACGGACATATTACCCTTGAAGATTTACAATCTTTAAATATTCCTATTGTTTCACAAAAAGAAGAAAAAATTATTGCCTCTGGTATGCTAAAGAAACACTATAGCCCTAATACTCCCTTAGAGCTATCTTGTGAGAAACTACAAGAGAATGATGGTTTATTAGCTTTTGGCGAAATTAATTTTGTGCTACCTAAAAATGTAGCTGTATATAATTTATCTCCTAAGAAAAATTTACAGGAAGCTGCTAAGAATTTATTTAAAGCATTATGGGAATTAGATGCTAAAGGATTAACAAGAATTTGTGTTATGCCTATTCCTAATGTGGGGCTGGGTATAGCTATTAATGAAAAACTTCAAAAAGCGGCTTACAAAGAATAAAAAAAATGACAAAAATACCTGCTTTTCAATCTTTTTTAAGTAATTTTTTAGAAAATCAGCAAATTTTGTTACCTCAAAACCCAAACTTTCAAGAATTAGCTACCGAAAAACGGGGTAATTTTTCCTCTAATCCTTCAATTATCGTTTTACCAAAAAGTGTAGAAGAAGTAGCTAAAATTATTACTTATTGTTATAGCCATGATATTCCTATTATTCCTCAATCTGGTAATACAGGTTTAGTAGGTGGAGCTGTAGCTCAAAAGGAGCAAGTTATTCTTAATTCTAAATACTTAAATAAATTACTAGATTTTAATGAAACCAACCGCTCTTTTACCTGCCAAAGCGGAGTTACACTTTGGCAGGCTCAAACATATGCTAGGCAACATAATTTAATGTTTCCCTTAAGTTTACCCTCAGAAAAAACTTGTACCATAGGAGGCAATTTAGCCACCAATGCTGGTGGAATTCATGTTTTAAAATATGGCAATATGAGAGATTTAACCTTAGGTTTAGAGGTTGTATTACCCAATGGAAACATTATTAGTGATTTACATGTGTTAAGAAAAAGGAATATTGGTTCCGACTTTAAGCACTTATTTATTGGTGCAGAAGGTATTTTAGGTTTTATTTGTGCTGCTTCTTTAAAGTTATTTCCTAAACCTTACCGCAGGTTACATACTTTAGTAGCTATAGAAAATATACCTGATTCCATAGCCTTATTTACCGCCATACAAAATAAACTAGCGTCTAACTTATGTGCTTTTGAAATATTTAACCAAAATGCTGTGAAGATTACCTTAAAGTATAATCCTAAGATACTCTTCCCTTTACCTACTAATACTGCATGGTATGTATTAATGTCTTTTGAAATTTATGATTCATCTCCCACCTTTTTACAATACTTAAAAACTACTGTTCAAAAAATACTCAAAACTAATAAATATTATACAAGCCAAGATGATAATATATGGGATTTGCGTTTTGCTATTCCTGAAAGCCAAAGTGCTTATGGTATTAGTTTAAAACATGATATATCTTTGCCCTTATCATCTTTAGCCATATTTATTGAAGAAAATCTAAAAACCTTAAACCAGCTTTACCCTAACCAAATCCTCCCTATAATTTTTGGACATTTAGGTGATGGTAATTTACATTTTAATCTTTCAGCTGTCAATAATGCTACTATTGACTTAAAAGAACAAAAGGCTAAAATAAAAAACTTATTAGTAAATAGTGTAATGAATTATCAAGGTTCATTTTGTGCAGAACATGGGGTTGGTTTAGTGCATAAAGAAGAATTCCAACACTTTTATAAAAATAATCAAGCTATTTTAATGAGATTATTAAAAAATACTTTAGATACTAACAATATTTTTAATCCTAAAAAAATTTTATCGGAATAAGAGTCGTGCTACCTAGAATAATTTTCTTTTATATTAGTCGTAAATTTTTAAAATCTATTCTTCTATTTAGTATTTTAGTAATTTTTTTGATTATTTTAATAGATTTTTCAGAATCAGTAAGAAGATTCTCTGATACTAGTAACGATTATATGCTGTTTTTACTAAACTCTATCTTTCGTATTCCATGGATTGTTATTCAAATTACCCCATTTTTAATATTATTTGCTGCATTTTATACAATAAGAGATGTGGTATTAAAACGAGAATTAGATATTTATAAAGCCTCAGGTATTTCAGTATGGCAATTTTTACAACCTTTTTTAATTATTACTTTCTTATGGTCGTTGTTAACTATTTTAGTTATTAGTCCTCTTAATACTATTTCTATTCCTTACCAAAATAAATTAAATGCTTTACTATCTAACAAAGGAAACCAAGAGTTTATTAATTCTGGTAGCAACATTATTTGGATTGTTTATAAAGAGCCAAATTTTGCTGAAAAAATTATTTTAGCTCAAAGAGGAAAAATAAAAAATGATATTTTCTACTTTGCTAAAGTATCTGTTATTGACCTTCATAAAAATATTTTAACTAACTCTTTAATAGCTAAATCAGGAACTTTAGCAAAACAAACATTATCTTTAAACAATGTGATTACTTATAGTGCTAAGGAAAAATTCCCACAAAAACTTAAACAATTAGTTATACCACTTAACCTTAATCAATCACAATTACGGAGTTTATCTGCCGAACCAAGTGAAATTTTCATCTGGGCAGTTCCTACTTTTATAAAAGCCTTGAAACTAGCAGGTATTAGTACGGCTTCTTATGCCGTTTACTTTTTTGATCTTCTTACCTTACCTTTTTTATTATTCTCTATGATTTTTATCAGTATGAGGTTTTCTCTTTATGATATGCGTAGCGGTAAAAGAATTTATGCAATATTTTTAACTATAGTGTTTGGCTTCTTTATATTTTTACTTACCAACATTATTGGTTCCTTAGCTTCTTTAGAAATTATTAAGCCTTTTATATTAATATTGTTATCAAAGCTAATTATTATGCTTATAACCATTAACATCTTATTTGCAAAAGAAGGTTATTAACTAGAAAAAGCTTAATGTTACACAAAATATGCCTCTTAATTTTGTTTTTTATTGTAATGTTTGTTACCCTATTACAAGCAGAGGATCCTACTAATAATTCTCAATCAGCAGTGAATACAAATAGCCCTACTCAAAATACTGGTAAAGCCACAACTAATTCTTCTAAAAAACAGTCAACTAAAGAACAGTTAAAACAAGATGTAGATTTCAAAGCTAAACGCATTTATTATGATTTTACTAGTAATATTGCTACCGCCACAGGGGAAGTAACATTTAAGTCAGGAACCCGAGAACTGCATGCCGACCAAATATCTTATAGCTCTAAAACTGATGTCCTTTATGCTAAAGGCAACGTAGTATTAATAGATGAGCAAGGCAATAAAATCCATGCTAAAGAAATTATTTTAGATAGTGAAATTCAAAAAGGCTTCATTACAGACTTTAAAACCGTTTTTGCCGATAAGTCTCAGTTAATTGCAAGATCCGTGGAAAGAAAAAATAACATTAGTTATAACTTACAAAATATGTGTTACACTAGTTGCCGAGTTACTCCTAACTCATTACCTACATGGTCGGTTAATGCTAAGTCGGGCATTTACGATGAAGAAGATTCTAAAATTGTATTACATAATGTATGGTTTGATGTTTACAATATTCCTGTTTTCTGGAGCCCTTATTTTACCTTTTCTAACCTAGCCTTAGATCGTAAAGCTGGGCTTTTAATTCCTCAACTTAGTAGTAACTCTACTTATGGTGGTTACATTGAACAACCTTTTTATATGCCTTTTGGGACACATCAAGATGCCGTACTGACTACAGATCTTTTCTTTAGCCATAGTCCTTTATACCTTTTAAATTATAAAGGTTTTATTGAAAATGGTAGTTTTAATATTCATGCAGGTTATGTGAAAGATACCCCAGAAAATCCTGAATGGCATTTCTTTGGGGAAGTTAATAAAGACTTAAGCAAAATATGGCGTATTAGTGGTAAAATAGAGCAAGTAAGCAATCCTAGATACCTTAAATTGTATGATATTAATGATAAAGATGATGAAGAAAGTTTTTTTGAAGATCATGTTATTTTAGAAGGTTTTTTTAATAAGAATAATTATCTATCTCTTTCTTGGGAACATTATGATAATGCAAATAAAGATTTTGATAATATTAAAAACACTAACCCCAACTTTTTCGCGAATGATACAACCACAAGTATTAATTACGATTATTATGGTGATTACACTAGGTTTGGTAGGTTGAATATTAATGCCGAGGGTAATAATTTTTATGCGGAGAATTATGGGGGAAACCCTAACAACTCTATTTATCGGCTTGGCTTAAAAGTAAGTTATCAATATGTAAAACCTACTAATTTTGGTAACTATAGTGTAGATGTTTTAAGCCAATCTGCTGCCTATCAAGATGGCTTAGGCTCCCACGATAGTAACATTGAAGATAACTTTGCCTCACAACTTGCGGCTGCTGCTACTTGGGATTATTCATGGATTTACAACAAAGGAAATTTTGTATATAGTTTTGGTCCTATTGCTCAGGCGTTGGTGAGTGATGCTTTAAATGATAATGACAACGATATTTTATTTGATTCCTATAATGAAACGGTAACAGCTAGTAATTTGTTTGATATTAACCATTATTCAGGGTATGATAATTTCACTGATAGTAGTAGTATAAAATATGCTCTGCAAGGTAGTATGCTTAATTCTGATGATTTAGGAAGTAGATTATTTATTGGGCAAATGTTTACTTATGGCAATTCTAATAATATGGATAGCTCCTATGATACCAATAATGTGTTTGCTAAATCTAACTATTTTGTTTCTTGGTATTTATACCCCTTAAAAAGTACTTATATAGCTTATGATAGTATTTTAACTCCAAGTTTTGCCGTAGAAGAATCTTCCTTAAGCATTGGTTATCATAATACTCTTTTTGCAATAGGTGGTACTTATTATAAGTATAACAATTTAGATACCTCAATTTATAGTGAAGCTCAACAATCAGAACTGAATAACTATATAAGAATTAGTTTAAATAATAAGCTAAACTTAGTTGCTGCTACAGTATTTGATACAACTAAAGATAACTCTCAATTAAAAGAGGTAAACTTTACCTTAAGGTGGACCAACGAGTGTGTACAAGTGGAATTCTATATAGATAGAGATATTTATGAAGACTCTAGTAATAGTTATGGTATAAAATTATCCATACGTGGACTAGATAATTACAATTTTGGCTTATAAGGCAAACAATGTTTAAACCAATAACTTTAATTTATATTTTAATAATATTCTTGTTAGCTTGCTTGGCAAACTTAAATAGTGCTACTAATAATATGTTAGCGGTTGTGAATAATACTTATGTAATTTTTGAATATGATGTTGATCAAAAAATTAAATTTATGGAACTTACAACCGCAGACCCCATTTACAAAAGTAAAGATATTCGCCCTTTAGTATTAAATCAGCTAATTAATAATTACTTAATACTTAAAGATGCTAAACAATTTAAAGTTAAAGTGAGTGCTCAAGAGGTATCGTCGGCTCTTGAGTCTATAGAAAAGAAACTTAAAATTCCTAAAAATAGTTTATTAAATGAAGCAAAAGCAGAGGGGTTATCTCATACTTATGTTTTACAGGAGCTACAAAATGAACTCACAGTAGAAAAAACTAAAAAAGGAATTGCTATTTCTAGGTCGGTTACATCAAGTAAAGAAATAGAAGCAGAGGTTCAAAGAACTTTAAACCTAAATGGTAAAAATGAATATTTACTATCACAAATTGCAGTGTATATTGATAATAAAACACCTGAAGATGCTAAGAAAAAAATAGATTTAATCTATAAGTCTTTGCACTCTTATAAAGATTTTGCTACAGCAGCTAACCACTTCTCTGAAGACTTTGTAACCAACTCTGGAGGTGATATTGGCTGGGTCCCTGAAGTTTATTTACCACAGAGTGTATCTAAAGAGTTAGTAACATTAACCAATAATCAGTTTACCAAACCTATTTTAATTAATAATTATTATAAAATTTTTCTACTAAGAGATAAACGCCCTCTTTTATACCTAGATCCTAATAACTCTGAACATATGAAGCAGCTACATGCCTTTGTAAGGCAAAAACTGGTATATGAAAAATCAAAAGTAGCACTTGATGATTACCTAAAGGAGACCTACAATAATGCCTCAATCACCTTCTATAATAAATAAATGTGTGGCTCTTAGTGCAGGAGATCCTAACTCTATTGCCCCACTAATTACTCTAAAAGCATGGTTACAATTAAAAGATACCAACCAATATTTTGTATTAGTTTCTAACTTAAAATATATGGAAGCTGTCCTTAAATATTATAATACTACTATCCCTTTAAAACCTGTAAATACTATGAATGATGTTTATAGTTCTTTTAAAGAAGCCCTACCTATATTTAATATTAATACTAAACCCTCTTATGTAGCAGGAGTTAAAAATTACCATAATAGTGAGTTTGTTTTACAATCATTAGATACAGCTCTTTATATTACCAATACTAATAAAACTTGTGCTTTAGTAACCAATCCAGTTGATAAATCTTTAGTTAATAAGTACTGCCAATGGGCTAATAAATTACCTTTTAGCGGGCATACAGAATATCTGGCACAAAAAACTCATTCTTTAAACCCTGTGATGATGATGTGTACGCCAGATCATAACTTAAAAGTAGTACCTTTAAGTACTCATATGAGTTTACAAAATGCCATAAAAAGTATTAAACCAACTTTTATAGCAAAAAAAGTTCTTATTATTCACCAATTTATACAAAAGCATTATGGCATCAAAAATCCTAAGTACTTATTTATGGGCTTAAATCCTCATGCTGGGGATCATGGTTTATTAGGGTATGAAGAAAACCAAATTATTATTCCTACTTTAAAACTACTAAACTCTTATAACATTCGCTGTGATGGTCCTGTTGCCGCTGATAGTGCCTTTATTGGCAACAATATGGATAAATACGATGTTATTTTTGGCATGTACCACGACCAAGTGCTAACGCCATTTAAAACCTTATTTTTTGATAAAGGGGTAAATGTAACAGCAGGGTTGAATCTTATTCGTACTTCGCCAGATCATGGTGTAGCCTTTGATATAGCCAAAACGAAATATGCCAATCCTAATAGCTTAATTGCAGCTATATCTATGGCCCATCGGTTTGCCAATAGTAGTTTATTTTTATAAAATATTGTGAAATTTATTTATGAATAATATGTTTTATACAAAAAAATCTTTAGGACAACATTTTTTAATAAATGAATTCGTTATTCATAAAATTATTGCCGCAGCAGGTAATTTAACTAATAAAACTGTTATAGAAATTGGTCCGGGTAATTTAGCATTAACTCAACAGCTAGTAAAACAAGCTAAATGTGTTTTTGCTATTGAAAAAGATAAACGTTTAACCGCAAAGCTAGAAGATTTCAAAGCTAAATATTCTAACTTCAACTATGCTATTGCTGATTCCCTAACTTATGAAGATAATTTATCTGGTACTAAAGTTCTAATTTCTAATTTACCTTACAATATTGGCACTCAAATTTTTTTAAACTATCTCTTCAAAGCTAAACAAAGTAATTTTGAATACTTTATTTTAATGTTTCAAAAAGAAGTTGCTTTAAGAATTACCGCTACCGTTGGTAGTAAATCATATGGTCGTTTGTCTATAATTGCCCAACTATTAAGCGTAACTGAACTTTTATTTGATGTTGATAAAAATAATTTTAGCCCTGCACCTAAAGTACAATCTAGTGTTATTAAAGTTACTCCTTTAATAACCCCTAAATTTGAGGTAGATATTGATAAATTATCCTATGTTACTAACTTAGCTTTTCAAGGTAAAAGGAAAACTTTAAGAAATAGCTTAAAAAAACTAAATATTAATCTAGCAGATCTTGGCATTGATTCCAATAAAAGAGCCGAAGAGCTTTTTTTAGAAGAATTTTGTAAAATTGCCAATAGTATTCAAAGTATTCAAAATAATTAAATTGCTACACACATTTAGCTAAATTAGCAATATAATAAAAATTAGGGAACAGAACTTTTATTAAACTAATAAATTCTGTGCCATTGAAAGTTGTAGGCAAGGTACTCCTTGTAGCCTATACACTACTTACGCTAGTAAATTCTTCACCATAATATCTTTGCTCTTAAAAAAATAAAATAGTGTTAAGTAGATAATATGTTAAGTAGATAGTTATATATAAGTATATAGTTGTCAATAATTTACCTTTTGAAAATATTTTGCATATTTTATAAAATTAATGCTTTACAAAATAATAAGAATAGTATATAATACAAAAATAATATGGTAGGTTTGTTGTGGGTTATTACTTAAATAAACACATATTATCTTTAGTTTCTTAATTGAATTATCCTTTGTAAAAGAATTTTAATTTTTTGTATATTTTCCTACAGAAGCTTTAGCCTAGCTAAGGTATTAGGTAGCTTTTAGTATATCAGCATTATTTTTTTAATTCATAAATGTTTAAGACATTGCTTAAAAGTTAGCTGAATTAAAACCTATAATACTAACTTATCCTAAAATGCTACTTGTTAAGGTAAATAGTCTGTAGGAGGTATATTTTCTACTATATTAAGGTTTAATAACCATAATATACTGAATTTAAAATAACCTTTTAAAGCAAAAATTAAAGTTTTGCAAATTACAAGTTCTAATATACCGAGTTTGCTCAAGGCAACGTAAGCATAATACTCAATTTTTTAACTAAAGTCGCTGATAGTTCCATATGTAAATTCATAGATAATTTACATACTTTATTAATTATAACTACAGCTAAGTTTGTTAATTTAAGAATAGGTATGGCAACAACCATAATGAAGTTGTATCTATGTATAATCATTCATACTAGAATCTCTTGGGTAGTAGGCAACTATTACCCAAGAAGATTCATTGCTATAAAAGTATAGCTTTTTAAATAGAAGAATTTTTTAAATTGAAGAATATTGCTCTTATCTTACTAGCAAATAATAATTAGCAAAATATTTTACTTTTCTAAGTAAAAGGCATATTGCCTTATTTTACTTCTTCCAAAAAAAACAAACTTGCAGCATTGTAAGCCATATCTGTCTACACCTATAATTGATATTATTTTTGGTATAAAAAAAATATACCAACACAATATTCTATTGGGTCTTGTTAAGTATATTTTTACTTATTTTAATTTGTAATTTATAGATTATTTATATATTGATCTAGGTTAAGAAAATGTTCTCGTTGTAGCCTACTGGCTGTGATGATAGCCTGAATATTTTGTATGGCTTGTTCTAAGTTATCATTTACAATAATGTAATCATAATTAATATAATGGGAAATATAAGATTTAACTTCCGATAAACGACGTGCCATATCTGATTCTGAATCCTGATTCCGTTGTCGTAATCTTTGCTCTACTTCAACATAAGATGGTGGAAGTATAAAAATACTAATACTATTTTCAGGCATAGTTTTTTTTATACTTTCAGCTCCTTTAAAGTCTATATCAAATAAAACATCTTTGCCTAATTTATGAATATTCAAAACATCTTGAGTTAAGGTACCATAATAATTACCATAAACGTCAGTATATTCTAAGAAAGCTCCTTGTTTTATTAAGTTACTAAACTGATCTTTAGTTTTATAATGGTAATCTACATCATGCTTTTCAGAAGCTCTCTTTTGGCGAGTAGTAACAGAAATAGAAAACTGCAATTGGGTATCAAGGGCTAACAGATTACTAATAATTGTGCTTTTACCAACTGCAGATGGTGCCGATAAAATAAAATTTAAGCCTTTTCTTGGTAATTCCATGATTGCCTCTTCCTATTTTCTTAAAAAATTGTTACAGTTATATAATTATTTGTTAGGGATATTAGCTATGGATATTATCATATTGAGAGACATTTTAAAAGGAATTATTGCACTTGCCAATTTTTACTTGTTTTTAATGTTCATTATGGCAATTTTAAGTTTACTTGGAACCTTTGGTATAATTAATTTATTTGATGGTCCTTTATCTAGAATATTTTTTACATTAAAAATCATTATAGATCCTGCTACTAATTTTATTGCACGTTTTGTACCACGTGTAGGTATGCTGGATTTATCTTTTTTAGTATTAGTAATAATTTTGTGGATCGTGATTGATATTTGTGAATATTGGATAAGCACTTTAGCCATTAATAATTTCACATTTTAATAAAACTATGAGGGCATAATGGGAATAATTATTAATACTGAACAAATTGCACAAACTCATCAACAAGAACTTATAAAACAGGTTAGTAAGTTACAAAAAAGGAATATTATACCAACTTTAGCTACAATTCTTGTGGGGAACGACCCAGCCTCGGCCATTTATGTTAGTAATAAACTAAAAAAAGCAGCTAGCTTAAATATTCAAACTAAAATGTATACATTGGCTGAAGATACTGAAGAATCTACTCTACTAGAACTGATTGATGAATTAAATCAAAATTCTACAATTAATGGAATTTTAGTGCAATTACCTTTGCCTCCTCATATTAATAGTAAAAATATTTTACAAAGATTAGATCCAAATAAAGATGTAGATGGGCTACACCCCTTGAACGCAGCAAAACTGCTACACAACGATCCTACAGGTTTTGTGCCTTGTACTCCTTTAGCTTGCCAATATATTTTAGCAAAAGAAGTAGGAGATTTAACTGGAAAAAATATTTGTATAATTGGGCGTTCCCAATTAGTAGGCTTACCATTATTCCACTTATTACTGCATAAAAATGCTACTTTAACTGTTGCTCATTCTAAAACTTTAAACTTACCTGAAATTTGTAAACGAGCCGATATCATTGTGTCGGCGGTAGGTAATTCTAAGTTTATTAATGAAAGCTATGTAAGTAATAACCAAGTTTTAATTGATGTAGGAATTTCTAGAATAGTTATTGGTAGTAAAAAATACATCACTGGCGATATTGATACTCATGCTGTGCTTCCACATGTGAAAGCAATTACCCCTGTACCTAAAGGTGTAGGTATTTTAACTATTATGTTTTTAATGTATAATGTGCTAAAGGCAGCAGCACAGCAACATGGTTTATCTTTCAATTCCTAAAACTTATAAGCAAATAGTTAAACCCGAAAAGTATATTTAATTACCTCTGGCATTAAAGCAAATATAGTATCTACTAATTTTTCTAAATATTGAAACTTATCTATAGAAAAATCTTCTTTATTATTGCTATATTTAGAAACATAACACCTAATAGTACTACCTTCTGTAGAGGTACCAGATAAACGAATTAAAACTTCAGCATTGTGGTTAAAGGATAACATTAAACCTTGATTATTTATAACCTCTCCAGTAAGAGAATCATGGTAAGCAAATTGTTGGCAGTTAGTTAAAGTATAATTATGAAGTAAAGTATGTTGCAATTTAGCTTTAGCATTTATTGTTAATTGTTGCAATATACTTTCAGCTACTGATGGAGCTATTTTTTCAATATCGTATCTAGCAAAAAAAACTCTGCCATATTTATGCCAATAGCTTTCTAAAATATCATCAAAATTCCTATTAGATTTCGCTAGAATATGTAACCAATATAGTACAGCCCATATTCCATCTTTTTCCCTTGAATGATCAGACCCAGTACCAAAACTTTCTTCACCACATAAAGTTATTTTATGGGCATCTAATAAGTTAGCAAAAAATTTCCATCCTGTAGGAACAATATAACAAGGAATTCCCAATGCTTTAGCTACTATATCTAAAGCATAAGATGTTGGTTTAGATCTAGCTACTCCCACAACATTTTTATAATAATTCACTAAATTAGCATGTTCTAACATTAAGGCAATACTATCAGAAGGTTCTAAGCAATAGTTATGGGAAAAGACCATATTCCTATCACCATCAGCATCGCAAGCAAAGCCTAAATCAATATGGGGTTGTTGCTTTACTAATTTTATAAAGTCGGCAACTGTAGTAGGGTTAGGATCGGCAATTAAACCACCAAAGTCTTCTTGAGGAATAATATTAAAAAGATTTTCCATAGGTACATTAAAACACTTATGGAAAATTTCATAGGCATATATACCGGTAATACCGTGCAAAGCATTAAAAAAGAACTGTAATTTTTTGGTAGCAATTAAATTTTTAATGCTAGAAAAATCAAAAATTTCTTGCATTTTAGCTACATAATCAATTACTCCATTAAATACTTCTATAGATGTATTTAGAACCTTAAAGGTATTCAATTTGCTAACATCTAAATTGAGATTATCTAAAATTAAATACTCTTTAATACTTTTAGTATGTTCTGTGATTTGGTTAGTAATATTAATATGCACAGGTGCACCATTACTTTCATTTAATTTAATACCAAAATCCCCTTGTAATCCTGCCGGATTATGGCTAGCAGATAAGATAACGCCATAGTCTATTTGATATTTTCTAATAAAGATAGAAGCTGCTGGTGTAGATAAATAACCATTTTTAGCAATGTAAATTTTCTTAGCTCCATTAGCAATTCCCATAGATACAATAATTTTTAAAGCATGTAAATTATAAAAACGTCCATCGCCTCCTATTACTAAAGTTTTATTTTTTATATTTACAGTATTAAAAATAGCTTGCATGTAATTTTCTAAATAATTTTTCTGTAAAAAAATTTTAGTTTTTCTTCTTAAACCAGAAGTACCAGCTGTTTGATTAGTATAAGGGGAAGTAGTAATAGTTAAAATTTTCATGTATAAGCTAGGGTTAAATTATAAAAAATTTGCTACTCTTTAGCAATAATTGTAATATATAATCCATTCAAGAAAATTATATATTTGTTAATTTAAGAATAATATTACAATAAAAATAAAGAATTAATTAGTAAATAACTATTCACATGGATTCAAAAATTAGAAATTTTGCTATTATTGCCCATATAGACCATGGTAAATCTACTTTGGCCGACCGCTTAATTCAGTATTGCGGGGGCTTAGAGTTACGGGAAATGAAAGAACAAGTACTTGATTCTTTAGATATTGAACGAGAACGTGGCATTACAATTAAAGCCCAAACAGTAAGGTTAAACTACCTAGCTAAGAATGGTGAAACTTACCAGCTAAATTTAATGGATACACCAGGACATGTGGATTTTGCTTATGAAGTTAGCCGCTCTTTAGCCGCTTGTGAGGGCTCTTTATTAGTGGTTGATGCCTCTCAGGGTGTTGAAGCCCAAACCTTAGCTAATGTATATATGGCAATTGACAACAACCATGAGATTATTCCCGTTTTAAATAAAATAGATTTACCAGCGGCTGATCCCCAAAAGATTAAACACCAAATTGAAGAAATCATTGGGCTAGATACTAGTAACGCTATTGAAGTTTCAGCAAAAACAGGAATAGGTATTGTGGAAGTTTTAGAAGGTATTGTTAATTATTTACCCCCACCTGTTGGTAAGTTGGAGGCACCTTTAAAAGCTCTATTAGTAGATAGTTGGTATGATTCTTATTTAGGAGTAATAATTTTAGTTAGAATTTATGATGGCACCTTAAAAAAGGGTATGAAAATTAAAACTATGTCTAATAATGCTGAATATACAGTAGATCAAGTAGGTTATTTCACCCCTAAGATTCAGCAATGCCAAGCCTTAAATGCAGGAGAAGTTGGTTACCTAACTGGCTCTATTAAAGCCGTACAAGATACCAATGTAGGTGATACTATTACCGATGCAAAAAACCCAACTTTAGAATCTTTAGCTGGTTTTAAACCTTCTGTACCTGTAGTTTTTTCAGGAATTTTTCCGGTAGATAGTTCTGAATATAAAAATTTAAAACTAGCCTTAGAAAAACTTCATTTGAATGATGCAAGTTTTTCTTTTAATGTTGAAAACTCAACTGCTTTAGGTTTTGGTTTTCGTTGTGGTTTTTTAGGTTTATTGCATTTAGAAATTATCCAAGAGCGTTTAACTAGAGAATTTAATATTGAGCTTATAACTACAGCTCCTAGTGTAGAATACCAACTAACTTTAACAGATGGTAAAGAAATTAGTATTCATTCACCAGTAGATATGCCTGAACCACATTTAATTAAAGAAATTAAAGAACCATGGATTAAAGCTACTATTATTGTGCCAGAAGAATATTTAGGAACAGTGTTAGACCTTTGCACAAAACGTAGAGGCAAACAAGTTAGTTTAAATTGGCTAGATAAAAGAGCAATGTTGGTTTACCTCCTACCCCTTAATGAAGTTGTGTTTGATTTTTATGATAAGTTAAAATCTATTTCTAAAGGTTATGCTAGCTTTGATTACGAACTTGATGAATATGTGGTAGGAGATCTTGTTCGTGTTAATATTATGGTAAACCATGAACTTATTGATGCCCTTGCTTTTATTGTCCATAAAGCATCTTCTGAAAAAATAGGCAGGGCTATTTGTGAAAAATTAAAAACTTTAATCCCAAGGCAAATGTTTCAAATTCCTATTCAAGCAGCTATTGGTGGTAAAATTATTGCCCGAGAAACTATCTCGGCTTTTCGTAAAGATGTAACCGCTAAATGTTATGGAGGCGATATTACTAGAAAAAGAAAATTACTAGAAAAGCAAAAAGCTGGTAAACTTAAAATGAGGCAATTTGGTAAAGTAGAAATTCCACAGTCAGCATTTATTGAGGTTTTGAAAATAGATAATGAGTCATAGCCATAATCATCTTTTTGGTCCCTTTCATACTAAAAGAGCTAACCGATCCCGTATGAAAAAATTGTTTATTACTACGGGTACTTTAATTTTTGTTTTTATGGTTATTGAATTTGTTGGAGGTTACTTAAGTAAATCTTTAGCTTTAATGGCAGATGCTAGCCACATGTTAACAGACTTTGTTTCTGTTATTTTAGCCCTAGTTGGAATCTTATTATCTAGTTTACCTCCTAACCCACAAAAAACTTATGGTTATACTCGTGGCGAAATTATCATTAGTTTATTAAATTCAGTTTTTCTAATTTTTATTTGTTTATTTATTGTTTATGAAGCTTTTTTGCGTTTTTATCATCCCCAAATTGTAAACCCTAAGCTCATGCTACCAGTAGCCATAGCAGGACTCATTATTAATTTTGTAGTTATGTATTTATTTCACCGAGCTGAATCTCATAGTGCAGGAACTATTCATCATCATGCTCATCATCATGAATCCACTACTAGTCAATCTAAAAAGCAGAAAAAAGCATCTAAGAATCTCCTTTTAGAAAGTGCTTATTTGCACTTTTTAACTGATACTCTTGGCTCGGTAGTAGCTATTATTGTAGCTATTACTATTTACTATACTAGCTGGTATATAGTTGATCCAATACTATCTATTATTCTGGTATTAATGATTTTACATAGTACGGTTAAGGTAATTACCCAATCATGCCATATTTTAATGGAAGGAACTCCTATTAACTTAGAAGCTAAAGATATAGAAAAGTATTTAGAAAAAAATGTAGCAGGTTTATTAGATGTACATCATATTCATTTATGGTCTTTAAATGAGGAAGACCATTTAATTTCTTTACACGCAGTGATTGATAAAAACTACCAATTTGATGATGTTATAGAAAATATTACAAAAATCCTAAAACATGAATTTCATTTAGTAAGTATTACCATTCAGGCAGAAAGTGAAAACCGTTGCCTAGATAATATAAACTAATTATTATAAATCAATATAAAATACTTAGAAGATGTTACTGAACTTTTAAAGTTTTATAAAATTCCACAATATTTCTATCAGTAAAGTCGGAGATTAAGTCTATTACATAAATAAACTTTTCGTACACACTTGCTTTTGAATTTAAAGATATACCAAACATAGATTCTAATAAATTTTCTACTCGTCTAGACTTAACAATATTGGGATTCATAATAACAATATATAATTCATCTAATACGCCCATAATGGCTTTTAAGCCCATAATTTCACTATTTAATTTATCTAAGGACTTAAAAATATGGTTACGAGCATACATCTTACATTCAGCGATTTCTTTAGCAAACTTAGTTAAAGCCAATAGCTCATGGTTAAAAGTACCAGCAAGAATGATAGTTTCATTCTCTAAAAAAACTCTTTTCACTTCATCTACTAAGTTAGCAATAGATTTTCCACGTAACCATTCAGCTTTTTTTCTAGAGTCCATAGCTTTGTAAAATGGAGCTTTTTTTAAATCTGCTAAACGTTGCTTGGCATCACCCTCATATTTATTAGGACTCCTAGCAATTGGGGCTAATAATTTCTCAATATCTTCTAGCGTGGCAATGTTTACAAAAAAAGCATCTTCAATATCGGCAACAACATAACAAATATCATCAGCTGCTTCTATTAAAAAGGCTAATGGGTGCCTTACAAAAGCTGACTGCCCCTCTATTAAACGTTGTAATCCTAAATCTTGGGCTAGGTTTTCAAAAAACTCTTTTTCTGTGGCTAAAACTCCCGCTTTATGCGTACCCACCACATTATTAGCATATTCTACTAGTAACTCTGTAGGAATAAAGGTACATGGATATTTACAAAAAGCTCCTAGGGTTGCATAGGTTAAACGCAATCCGCCCTCATTTTTCCAACCGGCTAAGTTAGTAATAATTCTAAAACCTTGAGAGTTACCATCAAACGCTACTAAAGTATTATATTCTTGTTCCGACATTAACTTCAATAACTGGTCTTTTTTAGAAAGGAAAAACTCTTTAATAGCCTCTTCTCCTAAATGCCCAAAAGGTGGGTTACCAATATCATGAGCCAAACAAGCAGCTTGGATAATATAGCCAAAGTCATGCTCTGAAATATTTAATTTATGTTTTTTACTTAATTCTAAAGCAATTTCAAAACCTAAGGATCTTCCAACTCCTGCTACTTCTAAGGAATGAGTTAAACGGGTACGAACATAATCACTTTTAGATAAAGGGTGAACTTGAGTTTTATCTTGAAGTTTTCTAAAATGGGAAGAATAAACTATTCTATCAACATCAACTAAAAAAGGGCTACGAATAGGCTCTGATTTATCATCTGTGGTATTGTATCTTTGTGTACTTAATAATTGTAACCAATTCATATATTTTTTACTTTTTTTGTTATAAAATACTTATTACTTATTCATTATATATTAAGTATACAATATGGCAAATTTTGTCTTTGAAAAAAATATTATTGTCTCAAATTTAAAGAATCCTGAAGCTATTATTGCTGGTTGTGATGAAGTAGGTAGAGGGTGCCTTGCAGGACCTGTTGTTGGCTGTTGTTTAACTTTTAAGAAAGATGCTCCAACAAATCTATTAGACCAAATTACCGATTCTAAAAAACTTACCAAAAGTAAACGAGAAAAACTTAGTATCCAAATTAAAAACCATGCCTTTTATGCTATTGCTGCAGTAGATGTTCCTATAATTGATGAAATTAATATTTTACAAGCCTCTTTGTTAGCTATGAAAACCGCTTATTTAGAATTACAACAAACTATTAACATAGATTCTTTAATTATTGATGGTAACCAAAAATTTCACGCTATAATTCCTACTTATACTTTAATTAATGGTGATAATTTAAGCCTAAATATTGCAGGAGCTTCTATTTTAGCAAAAGTGTACCGTGATGCCTTAATGGTAAATTTTGCAAAAACTTACCCGTATTATGCTTGGGAAAAAAATGCAGGTTATGGCACTAAAACGCACCTTGAAGGTTTAAAACAATATGGCATAACCCCCTTACACCGTAAAACTTTTGCCCCTATTAAACAGTTAATTAATAATTCTAATCTTATTACTAGCAAACCTTAATTTACAATATAAGTAATACTGGTTGCAATTATTATATTCTAAGAGTTGCAACCTACCATTCTTATTATACATTTATTTTTTGATTAAAATTAAATACCATAATCCTATACTTAGAGCTAATAATAGAGTAGTAATATCAAGATATTGAAAATCAAGGTAACTACCAACAATTATAACATCTACGGCACCCATTAATATTAACAAGCCCATGATAGTTAAAATAACAATTTTAAAATTCTTCATAATTAATTCCTTTGCTGTAACACTTACTACCTTACTTAAGTTTCAGAGGTATCCTTAGAATCAGAGTCAGGTGGTAAAAATACCTTATTTGAATTTTCATCATTAGATTTTTTAGGATCAGAGAATTCTTTTTCTTTAGATAAAAACTCATAATTAAACATTTTATGAATATGTTCACTAGGTTGGCTTAAACCTTTATGCAATAGCGTTGTAATATCTTCATCTACTTCGGTAACTTCTTGAAAATATTCATTAGTTTTATGGTAAAATTGGCTAATTTTAGTTTTGAACTTTTTTATAGCTTTAATACAAGCAATTAGATCTTGGGGAGATAAAAAAATTAAGCCCACAATAAAAATAATTAATAATTCAAAAATTCCAATATTTAACATGTAGTTATTTTTTCACCGGCTTCCAATTAGCAATATTTTTTTGTGATGACCTAGCTATAGCTAAACTATCATCTGGTACATCTTTAGTTAATACGCTGCCAGCACCTACAGTAACATTAGTACCAATGGTAATAGGTGCTACTAAAGCTGTATTAGAACCAATAAAGCTATCTGCTCCTATTTTAGTAGCATGTTTTTTGTTACCATCGTAGTTACAGGTAATGGTACCGGCTCCAATGTTAGTATTCTCACCAATTTCACAATCACCAATATAAGTTAAATGGTTAATTTTAACGCCAGCATTAATTGATGATTTTTTTATTTCCACAAAATTACCTACTTTGTTATTAGCTGCTAAAGTAGTTTCAGGGCGTAACCTAGCAAAAGGACCGATATTACAATGTTCACCAATTATGGCTCCTTCTAACACAGAAAATGGCAAGATACTAGTACCAGCCCCAATGGTTACCTTAGGTAAAATATACACATTGGGGTAAATAATAACATCTTGGGCTATTTTAGTATCTAGGGAAAAATAAACAGTTTGTGGGTCTATTAACTGAACCCCTTGCTGTAAGAATTCATAACGTTTTTGTTTTTGAAATACTGCCTCTAAAATAGCTAGCTCCCATTTAGAGTTGGCTCCTTGTAGATTCTCTTCAGAATCTACCACATACTTACATAATAAATTATTTTTATTAGCAATTTTCACAAGATCTGTTAAATAGTATTCTTGCTTAGAGTTTTTATTATCAATTTGCCGTAATAAAGACCAAACTTTTCTATTATTAAACGCCATAATACCAGAATTACACAAAGGTAAATATTCTTTTTTAGTAATTTCAGCAGCTTCTACTATAGATACTACTTTACTTTGTTGAACAACCAATTTACCGTAGTTGTTAGGATCTTGTTTTTCAAAGGCTAGAACACCTAAATCGGCTTTATTGGATTGGATTAAATTAACTAATTCTTGTAATTTTTGCGGTTTCACTAAGGGGGTATCTGCATACATAATTATGGTAATACCATCAAAATTCTTTATAGCAGGCTCGGCACTAAGTACAGCATGGGCACTACCTAGTTGCTTTGCCTGATATACTACTGTAGCAGAACTAGTATTTTTTATATATTGTGCTAACTCTTTCATAGATTCATTAATTACAGTAATAATTTCTGTTGGTTGTAATTGAGTAACACAGTGCAAGCTATGATCTATCAAGGGAGAATTACCTAAAAGATGCATAGCCTTAGGTAAACTAGATTTCATACGTGTACCAGCCCCTGCGGCAAGAATAATAACATTAAGTTGTAACATATTAACTCATAAGGTGAATTTCATATAATAAATATAATACAATAACATCAACATAATAACAATTTAAACGAGTATATAAAATTTCTTATTGTAAGATATATAATAAACCATAATAACAACACCACATATAAAACCTCAAATTGTCAAAAATAATCACAAGTTGTAAACTTTTTTTACATATTGAAATATTCATGGTATTATTTTTATTAAAAATATAAACTTTATGTAATATAAACTGAAAGGGAAACTATATTATGAGTGTTGGTATTTGGCAATTAATAATAATTTTAATTATTATTTTAATTTTATTTGGTGGTCGTGGTAAAATTTCTAGCATTTTAGCAGATATAGGTAAAGGCTTTAAAGCCTTTAAAAAAGAAGTTAAAGATACTAACTCTAAGAAAGATGAATAACTATGAAGAATGTGTTATTAATTATAGATGTTCAAAATGATTTTTGTGAAAATGGTACATTAGCTATTCCTTACGCTAATGAAATTATTGAACCTATTAACAAAATCATGCCCGAATTTGATGCAATAATAGCTACTCAAGATTGGCATCCTAAAAATCATATATCTTTTGCAGTAAATCATTTTAAGAAAGAATTTGATGTAGTTAACACTCGTTATGGTAAACAAATTTTATGGCCTGTACATTGTGTACAAAATACATTGGGGGCAAAATTTCATCATCAACTGCATGCTAATAAAATTCACCATATTGTGAGAACAGGTTATAATCCTTTTATAGATTCTTATTCAGGTTTCTTTTATAATGATAAAAAAACCTCAACAGGTCTAGAAAAATTAATTAGCTCTGATGATAACCTTGTAATTTGTGGTTTAGCTAGAGATTACTGTGTTGAATGGACATATAAAGATGCTCTAAAATTAGGGTTTAAAGCCTCTATTCTAGAGGATTGTTGCCGTAGTATGAACCGTTAGCATCTAAAATAATCTTTTATATCATGTAGTATTTAGAGGAAATTATAGTAAAAAATTATTGATTAACTAATTATTTACTAAATTACTTTATTATCTTTGTAGTAATAAAGTACTCCAACCATTTTCTTTTAACTCTTTAAGCACTTGCCATTTAGAAAAAGCTTTTTTTAACATAGAACTTTGGCTATTTAAAATGCCAGATAAAATTAAATACCCCTCCCTTGCTGTATAAGTATTAAAGTCATCAACCATGGCTAACAATGGGTTTAATAAAATATTAGCTATGATTAAACTAAACTGTTGTTGTGGGATATGTTGAAAACCAGTAGAACACAAACTCTTTACTAAATTATCTACTTGGTTAAGTTTAATAAACTGTTTTGCAGTATTTAAAGCTAGTTCATCTATATCTACAGCTAATACTTCTGCTTGCCATAGTTTAGCTGCTGCTATTGCTAAAATACCACTACCAGTACCTAAATCTAGGATTTTCTTTAGTTTTGCTGATTGTGCTAACTGATTTAATACTTGTAAGCATAAAAAGGTGGTTTCATGTTTACCTGTTCCAAAACCTAAACTCTGTTCCATAAAAATATTAATATTCTTTGGGTTTGCCAATTTTGTTAATTTGTTAGAAATACATATATTACCTATTTGTAAATCTATCTCTTGGTTGAGTTCATTTACTTGAGGTAAATTATTAATATTTTTTACCTTAATTGCTAATACCTTATAACCTAACTCTGTTTGTTTAGATAAAATTAACTCTTTGATAAAGTTTATCTTAGACAATTCATAGGGAATAAATTGAATTTGCCATTTACTAAAGGATAAATCTAAAATATTTACCGATGGCTTCTCAAAACCTTTCAAACCACTTACAATAATTGTACCAAACTCTTCAAAAGCATTTTCAAAATTTGTAAGGTTTGCCTCTTTAATTAAAATACTTAAGTATTTCATAAATGATACTCTGTTAGATTATCACCAAGTATATTATTAAATTTTAAAACATAGGAGTTTATTTTTTATATGTAAAAAACTACTATTTACTTTTTCTAAAAGCTAATACATCTTGTGTAGCATTAGATGAAACTAATTTGTTAATAATATTTAATCTATTTTTAAATATTACTACATCTTGCTCTGTACCAGATAGTTCAAACTTATTAATAATAGGTATATTATATTGTTTAGCCAACAGGTTAGTAGCATTGCAATAATTGCTACCCCAATTTTTATTACCACTACCACTAATACCTAAGCAATGTTTATAGTTATTTTTCATAAAAAACTGTACTGGAGCAGGAATTTCACCAAAGTTAACTGTAGATGTTATTAATACAAAAGGAGTGGCTATATTAGATTCTGTTGTAATATCTAGCACATGAGGATAATATAAATTGTTAACAAATTTTTCTACTTTACCTGTCATAGAATAATAAGCAATGGTAATCATATATTAAAATCCTCATCGCTTAAATGTTCTATATTAGTTTTCTTGATATAACCATTGCCTTTGGTAGAGAAAAAATCATGATTCTTCGTTTTAGTATCTAACCCCTTTAAAACAATAGGATTCACCATAGATTCTTCTACTTTAAAATATGGATCTTCGCCCAAGTTCATTAACGCTTTGTTGCCATTGTATTGAGTAAATATTTTTACTTGCGGTATTAATTCTGGAAAATCAACATATAGTAATTCTATATATTTTTCTTCTAATTGGTATAAACTATCTAACATTTCATAAATTTCAGCTTTTTTTAAAAACAAATGTTTTGCGTTTTTATTATATTTTTGGAATAATAAGCCCACATACATACCATGAATGCTTTCGTCTCTAATAATTAAATTAATAATTTCATTAGAAGCCACTAACTTACTATGACCTGCTAAATATAAGGGGTAAAAAAATCCTGAATAGAATAAAAATGATTCTAAGAACACTGAGTACACCAATGCTTTCGGTAATTGTGCAGATTCCTTAATACCCTCATAAGCAGATAAAATAGGATTTACTTTATTAATTAAAGGTTGGCAACTTTCACTCCATGCAAATAATTCATTTATTTCACTGGTAGTACACAAAGTGGAAAAAATACTACTATAACTTTTAGCATGCATATTTTCCATAAACGCCATGTAAGATAACACTGATTTTTCATAAGAAGAATCTACATATTGCAAGATGTTAGTCATACCAACATTACCTTGGTAAGAATCTAACAGAGTTAACCCAGCTAGGATTTTTTTAAATAGTTCTTTTTCTTTAGGTATTAAAGTATTCCAAGTGATTTTATCATCAGATAGTGGTATTTCTTCATCTACCCAAAACTGCCGAATGTTTTGATCCCAAAATAGTTTGTTAATTTTATCAACTTTATTCCAATTAATATTTTTCATTTATCATATCCAAAAAAATTATTGAATTCCTTTACTAATTACCATGAAGTTTTTCAAGTAATTTATTAGGCTAAATAGCACACGCCTCGCACTCTTCTTCTAATGATTTATTATTCACCCTTGTATAATATAGGCTTTTTAAACCTTTTTTATGGGCGTATAAGTATAATTTAGCTAAATCCTTAGTAGACATGGTGTTATATATATGTAAAGTACAACTAATGCCTTGATCTATGTGTGATTGAATAACTGCAATTAAATCAAGGATTTTATATTGGTCTATTTCATAGGCAGACTTATAATATTCTTTAGTTTCTTGGTTATAATAAGGAATAGTATAATAGCTAATGGAGTCTGCATAAGTTCTAGTTTCTACTACATCAATAATTGGCAGAATAGATGCAGTAGCCGATTGTAAATATGAAATTTTACCAGTAGGCGCTATAGCTAATCTGTAAGAGTTATATAAACCGTGTTTCTTAATTAATAACTTTAACTCATTCCAATCATTTTTATTGGGAATTTTGATATCTTTAAAAATATCTTTTGTTTTGTTAGTAGTGGGGGTAAAATCTTCTTCTATATATTTTTTGAAGTATTTTTCATTATTATATTCTGACTTTTCAAAACCATAGAAAGATTCTTCTTTTTCCTTAGCTATTTCCATACTTCTATAAAGGGAATAATAGTTCATCATCATAAAAAAGATATTGCAAAAATCTTTAGCTTCAACACTATCGTAATGGATTTGGTTTAAAGCTAAAAAGCCATGTAAGTTCATTGCTCCTAAACCTACTGAATGGAATAAATCATTAGCACGTTTAACAGTATTGGCATTTTTAATATTGGTTAATTCTGTTACTTTTGTTAAAGCGTCCATGGCTACTTTTACAGATTTTTCTATATCTTTATTTTGCATCACATTAACAATATTTAACGAACCAAGTACACAGTTTACATCATAGCCTAATTTATCATTTTTATTATCATCAGAAATATAGCTTGAAGTTTGCACTTGGTGGATCTCGGTGCATAAATTACTCATTTTAATAGTACCAACTGCTTGTAAAGGATTAACCTTATTAGCATTATCGGCATATATTAAGTAAGGATAGCCAGATTCAAACTGAATTTCAGCTATTTTTATTAATAATTTCCTAGCATTCAAAGACTTTTTCGTAATATGATTGTTAGCTACAAACTCATCATAGTATTTATCCCAGTCTATATCTATAAAATGTAAGCCATATTCTTGATGAACATCATAAGGTGAAAAAACATAAAAAGGTTTATTTTTTTGGGCTAGTTCTATAAATTTACTGGGTATTATTAAACCTAATGATAAAGATTGAATTCTACTTTTTTCATCAGCATTAATTTTTTTGGTATCTAGGAAATCTACAACATCTTTATGAAAGATATTCAAATAAGTTACTCCTGCTCCTTTTCTTTGCCCCATTTGATCGGCATAGTTAAACAGGTTTTCCATCATTTTCATTACGGGAACTATCCCTTTAGAACAATTTTTTATATCTTTAATAGGGTCATTCCTTGCCCGCAAATTAGATAAATCAATAGCTACTCCGCCTCCCATTTTAGAAAGTTGCCCCGCTTTGCTATAAACATCTAAGATACTATTTAAAGAGTCTTCTAATTCTAATAAAAAGCATGAAACAAATTCGCCCCTCTGCTTTTTACCTGCGTTTAAAAATGTAGGAGTTGCGGGTTGGTAACGTTGGGAAATAATTTCTTCGGCCATAGCTAAAGCCAATTCTTCATTACCTTTTGCTAAATACAAAACACAGGCAATGATTCTATCTTCATAGGTTTCATAAACTATTTTCTTATCTGGAGACTTTAAAGCATAAAGCCCATAAAATATATAACACTGTGTAAAAGAAGTAAAAGTAAACTTGTAGTTGTAAACTTTATTAATTAGAGTATTCACAAACTGCTGGCTGTAATTTTGGTAAAAATCTACATATAAACCCTCATCTATGAACCAAGCAAATTTATCTGTAATGGTAGCAAACTTTTTGAAAGTTAAGTAATTTAGATATTCTTTAATAGCTTCAATATCTTTTCCTGCAGTGTTTAATTCCAAAAACTTCACTTTTTCCTCCTTTAACCTTACAGTACAAAATTATTTGTTATAAGAATTAATTACTTTTTAGATTCTTTTTAGGTTAATTTTTAACGCTAAATTATATAAGTCAAATACTAGCAATGGCTGTAGTTAGAGCTGTAATTATACTTATAGTTGTATTAACAACATAAGTATAAAGGTGGTTCATGAGCTAGAATTAACTTTTTATTAATTGATTATGAAATAATATCATGAAGTAGTTTTAATTATCAATATAAAAATTATTAGAAAATAAAAACAAGGATTACTAAGCCTTCTTTAAGAAAGTAACCATAATTTTTTTGATATTATTGTTAGCAAATCTGACTGTGGCAATAGGACCCTGAATCTTTTCAATAATCCCTTCCCCCATCGTAGTGTGTTTTACTTTATAGCCAACTTGTAAATTACTTTTTTGGGCAATATTTTCTACAGTTTGGTAATTAGATTTTACAAAATTATTTTCTTTATTAGTATTACCATATAATTTACGGCGTAGGTAAGGATCTTGCATAATTCTTTCATTGGCACTTATTCCATCATCTTGCTTAACTTGTTTCACTAGCCTTTTATCAATTTCTGCTAAAAACCTTGAAGGGATTGTAGATGTCCAGTTACCATAGGCCTGCCGACTTTGAGCATAGGTAATATATAGCTCTTTCTTCGCCCTTGTTATTCCCACATAAGCTAAACGGCGTTCTTCTTGTAAGGCTAAATCACCATTATCTTCTAAAGACCGTTGATGAGGTAATAATCCATCTTCCCAACCAGGTAATAATACCACATCAAACTCTAAACCTTTAGCAGCATGCAGGGTCATTAATGATACTTTGTTATCTTGGTATTCATCATCATGATCGCTAACTAGTGAAACATGCTCTAAGAATTCTTCTAAACTTTGGTAACTTTTTAAAGAAGAATATAACTCATTGATGTTCTCTAACCTACTTTGTGCTTCAACGCCTTCTTCCGCCTGCCACATGGCAATATAACCAGAATTTTCTAGTAATTCTTTTGTTATTTCTGTTAGCACTATTGCTGTAGAATCTAAATTATCATTAACAAATAATTTAGTAAATTCTTGCAATGCTTTTTCAACTTTAGCAGATAATATTTTTTCCCCAATAATTAATTTAGATGCCTGCAACATAGAAACTGACTTTTCATTAGCAAATTTTCTAATTTTCATAATAGAAGCCTCACCAATACCCCTTTTGGGAGTATTAATAATCCTAAAATATGCCATATCATCATTATGTTGGTATAATAGCCGTAAATAAGCTATGGCATCTTTAATTTCTAGACGATCATAAAACTTATTGCCACCAACTATTTTATAAGGAATTTCATTAATTAATAAACTCTCTTCAATTTGTCGGGTTTGAAAAATAGCCCGTACTAAAATACCAATATTTTTGTAATTGTAACCATTTTTTCTAGCTTCCATAATTATATTACATAAAGTTTCAGCCTCTAGCTTAGAACTTAAGGTTTCATAAACCTTAACGGCAGCACCTTCCTTTTGTTCCGACCACAAACTCTTCTCCCAACGATCTGTATTATTAGCAATTAATGAAGCAGCTACTTGCAAAATTGGCAAAGTAGAACGGTAATTCTGCTCTAGGCGTAATACTTTTGCTCCAATAAAATCTTTTTCAAAACGTAAGATGTTATTAATTTCTGCTCCTCGCCAAGAGTAAATAGATTGGTCGTCATCACCTACACAACATACATTTTGGTGTTTTAACCCTAGTAAACGAATAAAAATATACTGAATAGTATTAGTATCTTGATATTCATCTACCATAATATAACGAAACCTTGTTTGCCAATATTCTAGTATATCCGGAAATTGAGCAAAGATATGAATACATAATAGGATCAAGTCCCCAAAATCTACAGCGTTAAGATCTCTTAACCGTTGTTGATATTTAGCATAAATTTCAGTTAGTGATACTGTTCCTATTAGTTTATTTTCTATATCTGGAACTGCATCTGGCATAAAGTTTTTATCTTTTAGTTTAGCAATAGTATTACTAAGTAAACGAGGTGGGTATTTTTTTATATCAAGGTTTTTATCTAATAAGATTTGTTTCAAGATTTTTTCGCAATCATCTGGATCTAAAATAGTAAAATTATGGTTTAAACCAGCCTCAGACGTATGCCGACGCAAAATTCTTAAGCCAATAGAATGAAAAGTACCAAGCCAGAAACCATCAGCAGGGTAACCTAGCATATTTTCAATTCTTTCTTTCATTTCTTTAGCAGCTTTATTGGTAAAAGTTACCGCTAACACCTCTGAAGTTTTAGCTAAACCTGAATTGAGGATATTTACAACTCTTGATGTTAATACTTTAGTTTTACCAGTTCCTGCTCCTGCTAAAATTAATAAAGGACCTTCTAATGAATGTACCGCCTCATACTGTACTTTATTTAAGTTGGCGAAATGCTCTTCTTGTTGATTGTCTTTTGGCAACTATTTTATCCACAATTTCCTAATTATCTATTTTTCTATTACTTTACATGAAGCATATGGTTACATCTTAACATAAAATTTAGCTAAAAAATGCTCCCCCCATAAAAATAATCTAATGTTAGACTATTTTACCTTGTGCTGTATATACACATAATATATAATTTATCTATACAAAATTACTAGGTGCTTTGATGAAAATATCTTTTTAATTCTATAATTTGCTTATTACTTTAGTTAACAAACAAACTAATAATAAGCCTTTGTTAAATTAAAAAAGAGGTTTATCAATGCCCCAAAGTATTATTGCTATACAAAATCTTAGTTTACGTTTCTCTAATAAAATATGTTTTAAAAATTTTACCTATCTTGTTAATCATGGCGACAAAATTGGTATTATTGGTAATAATGGCACAGGTAAAAGTTCATTATTAAAATTAATTAATAATTTTCAAGCATATGAGGCTAGTCCGTCCGTAGATGGTAAAATTGTTGCATCATCTAGTATAGATATTGGATATATTCCGCAATGTATGCCCGAAAAAGTTGGGCTTCCCTTAAGTGGCGGTGAACGATTTAACCAGTTGTTCTTTCAACAACTTCGTTACAATCCCCATTTATTACTCCTTGACGAACCAACCAATCATTTAGATATTAATAATCGTACTCACTTAATAAAATGCCTCCAAAATTTTAAGAATACCTTAATTGTGGTGAGTCATAATGTTGATATACTCTCTGCTTGTGTTGATATCTTTTGGCATATTCAACATAACACCGTGCATATATTTAAAGGTAGATATATGCACTATATCAATAGCTTAAATACTAGGAATACTTCAATCCAAAAATCACTAATAGCCTTAACCAAACAGCAAAAAGAACAACATAATAGACTTATGCAACAAGAACAACTTGTAGCTAAACGCAAACAAAAGGGATTAAAGAAAATTGCTAACAAAAAATTAATGCCCTCGGTTGCCCATGCCCTTGTTAATAACGCCCAAAAATCCCAAGGAAACAGATTAAAAGAAATCAATAATAAAAAACAGCTTCTTATTAAACAATTATCACAACTAAATGTGAATGAAATTATTAAGCCAAATTTTCATTTTTATAGCCTTTCTAAACCTAGTAATAAGTTTTTACTTTCCATACATGATGGTAGTGTTGGCTATAAAAATAATTTTCCAATCCTAAAAAACATCAACCTAAATTTATCTTATGGCGATAGAATTGCTATTACGGGAAACAATGGAAGCGGTAAATCTACTTTAGTAAAAGGAATTCTTGGGGATCCACATGTTATCAGAACTGGAATATTTCATACCCCAAATAAAGTGGATATTGGTTATTTAGATCAACACTATGAATTATTAAATTCACAAACAACGATTCTAGAATCTCTTGAAAAAATTATGCCCTCTTGGACTCAGAATGAAATAAGACTCCATTTACATGATTTTTTATTTAAAAGTAATGAGTGCGTAAACACATTAATTAAACATCTATCACAAGGAGAAAAAGTACGGCTTTCCCTTGCACACATTGGAGCTAAAACCCCTAATTTATTAATTCTTGATGAGCTTAGCAATAATTTAGATATGGAAACAATAAATCATGTAATCTCTGTATTATGTTACTATAAAGGGGGTACTCTAATTATAGATCACGATGAACAGTTTTTAAACAATCTGGGTGTAACTTCTTATTATCATTTATGATTTATATTTTTTTATCTAACTACCATTTAGCAACTTGACAAAGTAGTATTAAATACCTATTTACTATAATATACAGTAGTGATGATAATAAATAGAAATCACACTACATTTTTCAAGACAATGTGTAACATAATAAATATAATGAGGTAATTTATGAAATTAAAACCGTTACATAATAATATTCTTGTAGTTAGACACGAACAAGAGCAAAAAACCGCTGGAGGTATTCTCATTCCAGATAGCGCCCAAGAGAAACCCATTCAAGGCACAGTTGTAGCAGTTGGTGATGGTTTACGTTTAGAAAACGGGCAAATTCAACCTCTTAGCGTCAAAGAAAATGATACAGTTTTATTTGCCAAATGGGCAGGAACTGAAATTAAATTAGACGGTAAAGAATATCTAATTATGAAAGAATCTGATTTACTTGGGATTCTTGTAAAATAATTCTAAAGTAGTCTTTTAATAATTAATAACAAAATTTATAAAAAATTCAGGAGAATAAATAAATGAGTAAAGAAGTAAAGTTTGGCACAGAAGCAAGAAATAAAATGCTTGTAGGGCTAGATTTATTAGCTGATTCTGTAAAAATCACTTTAGGTCCTAAAGGACGTAATGTGGTTATTGAAAAAAGTTTTGGTGCTCCAAAAATTACCAAAGATGGTGTAACTGTAGCTAAAGAAATTGAATTAGCTGATAAGTTTGAAAATATGGGAGCCCAAATGGTAAAAGAAGTTGCCTCCCGTAGTAACGATGAAGCAGGAGATGGTACTACAACCGCAACAGTATTGGCTCAAGCTATAGTTAGAGAAGGTGTAAAATCAGTAGCTGCCGGTATGAACCCTATGGATTTAAAAAGAGGTATTGACTATGCCGTAGCAACAGTTGTAGCTGAATTACAAAAAAAAGCTAAAAAAGTTTCTACTAATGCAGAAATTGCCCAAATTGCTACTATTTCTGCCAATGGTGAAAAAGAAGTTGGAGAAATGATTGCTAAAGCTATGGAAAAAGTAGGCAATGAAGGTGTTATTACAGTTGAAGAGGCTAAAGGCTTACATTCTGAACTAGAAGTAGTAGAAGGTATGCAGTTTGACCGTGGTTATACTTCTCCATACTTTGTAACCAATAGCGAAAAAATGTTGTGTGAATTAGATAACCCTCTTTTACTTTTATTTGATGGTAAATTATCTAACTTACAAGCTATGTTACCTATATTAGAAGCAGTGGTGCAACAATCTCGTTCTTTATTAATTATTGCTGAAGATATTGAAGGTGAAGCCCTAGCTACTTTAGTGGTTAATAAACTTAGAGGCGGTTTAAAAGTTGCGGCTGTTAAATCTCCTGGTTTTGGTGATAGAAGAAAAGCCATGATGGAAGATCTTGCTATTTTAACTTCAGGGCAAGTAATTGCAGAAGAATTAGGTTTAAAACTAGAAAACACTAACATTACTATGCTAGGTACAGCTAAAAAAGTAATTATTACTAAAGATACCACAACTATTGTTGAAGGTTCTGGTGATAAAAAAGCTATTGCTGAAAGATGTGCTAATATTAAAGCTCAAATGCAAGATACATCATCTGATTACGATAAAGAAAAACTTCAAGAAAGATTAGCTAAACTATCTGGTGGAGTTGCTGTAATTAAAGTTGGTGGTGCTACTGAGGTAGAAGTTAAAGAAAGGCACGATAGAGTAGATGATGCTTTGCATGCTACTCGTGCAGCCGTGGCTGAAGGAATTGTTCCAGGAGGCGGTGTAGCTTTACTTTATGCAAAAATGGCTTTATCTCATACTAAGTCTGAAAATGCCGACCAAAAAGTTGGTATAGAAATTATCCGTAAATCTTTAGAAGCTCCAATTCGCCAGATTGTAACTAATGCTGGTGGTGATGCTTCGGTTATTGTTGGTAAACTTTTAGAACAAAAAGATACTGACTTTGGTTATAATGCACAAACTGATGAGTATGGCAATATGACTACTTTTGGTATTATAGATCCTGTAAAAGTAACTAGAGTAGCTTTACAAGGTGCGGCATCAATTGCGGCTTTAATGCTAACTACAGAAGCAATGGTAGCCTCTATTCCTGAAAAAGAGGCTACTCCTCCAATGGGTGGCGGTATGCCTCCAATGGGTGGTATGGGCGGAATGGGCTTTTAATTTAGCACCATTATACCTAATAAAAAGGCAAGGTAAAACCTTGCCTTTTTATATTAAATATTCTTACTTTTTCTTTTTCACTTAAAACAACCTACATTAACTTATTAAAATTTTTGTAACTTGTAATACTTGCTAATATTAGTTTATAACAACATTACAAAAATCCAATGATTCATTGCACTTTAGAATTAGCATTTTTGTTTTGAAAATTATGCAAGGCTTTTTCTAAGCTACTTTCATAAGCTGGTTTTTCTTGCACTTCTTGGGCAATACTACCCCCAATTAAACCCTCTTGCAATGAGCTAAGCTCTGTTATAAGATGAACCTCCTCTGTGGCTTCTAAATCATTAATACCTATACCATAAACTCCAGCATCATTTAAAATAGGTACAAAGTGCGATAAAAACCTTTCCCCAAGATAGGCAATAATTATATGTTGTGTTGATGATTCCAATAAAGAAACTTTATTAAAATTAGATAATAGAATATAGTCATCATTATATAAATAATTATCTTTTATTTTAGTATAAGGAATAAGAGAACGTTGTACATCGTATCCTGCTAAATCGTAAGGTAGCAAGATATTAGCTGGATTTGAATAAAACTGTAAAATTTCATTTGGTACATTTTCGTACTTTATTCCTTCTAGTTTAAAAAATAATACTAGCTTAGAATTTACAATATTATTATTTTGCAATAGTTTAAAAACTTGTTGCATAGAATTATCTGTACTAGAATCAAGTGATAGTAAACTATTCACTGCAATAGTATTTTGGTGAAGGAATTGATTATTAGTAATAAATAAATTGATATAGTTGGCATAATAAAGAATTTTGCTCCAATCTTTAGGATATTTCTTAATACTATCTAAATTTACACTATAGCTAATTTCATATTCTTTATGTTGTTGTTCTCCTAAATCTTCTAAGGCATCATGAAGTTCTTTAAGTAATAAAACGGCGTTTATTCTATCTTTTTGATTATCTATTTCTTGCCAATTAATATTTATGCCATTAACCTTAGTCAGAAGTAAAATATTTTTTATACTGTTTATAAAAGCTACTCTATGGTTAGGGTTATCAACCAATAATGGAAAAAAAGAACTTATATCACTACCCACAGTAAGATAAACTTTTATATTATGATTCTTTTCCTGTAAATGTTGTATATGGTTTAAATTCTCTACCAAAGATTTTTGTTGAACAAAAGGTTGAACTAAATGATATTTACTATCAACTTCTAAGTAATTTAAGTTAAGATGAGTTAATTGAGACACTTCAGCTACCTTATGAATGCTAGGATCTATAGTTGATAAGCCTATATTACCAACTATATTTATTTTAGCATTTGCTAAGCTATAAAGTAGCAAAAAACTTAAAAAACTTAAGGCTAATCCTTTCATATTAATAAGTAAAATATTGATGTATATTTATATCTAATTTTATACTTATCAGCTAAGAAAAGCAATCAAATAGCCTAAGAATAAAACTTAATTCTTTATTTATTATTCTTAGTTCATGATATATGAATTGAATTTTTATAAAATTTATTTTAGCATTTTATAAGCTAAATTAGTTAGATCTTTATTTTCATCATCTTGAGTAATTTCCCAAATCATAATACCCAATAGTTGCTGTTTATTAACATATTTCATAATTTCTTTTAAAGATTTAGGACCCATATAAGTTATAAAAACTTGTTGTTTTTTAGAATACAAAAATTCTGCTTTGGCTCTTTTATCGTAGTATCTTTTAAAATTAGGGTTAGATAAATAATCTGTTGTAATTTGCTGATAAGTTAACGATGAAATACCCGCCGTACCTGAAAATGGTTGATGTAAACCATGATTAACATTGGGAACATTAGCTAAATAACGCCCATAAAAAGGAATGCCAAAAATAATTTGATTAGAGTCTACACCTTCTTGCAACAGGGCTGTAACAATATCCGAGGTTGCCCAGTTTGAATCATGGCGAAATAAAGGTGCATGATGCCCACTGTATTGCCCCCATCCACCAGCTAAATTATAAGCCATTAAACCTATATAGTCGGCATACAAAAGTACATTTTTAAATTCTATGGTATCAACTACCCAAGGAGCCACAGAAACAGCTACACTTAAAGAATAAAGTTTATGGTTTTTTTGTTGAATTTTATCTAACTCATTTCTTATTTCAGCTAATAGTAGTGTAAGATTCTCTTTATCTTTAGTATAACCTATAATGTTACCACCACCATGAACAGGGAATTCCCAATCTAAATCTATGCCATCTAAGTTATAAGTTTGTATAGTACTAATAATACTTTTAGCAAATTTCTTTCTAGTTCTTTTATTACTAGCAGCATGGGAAAAACCATCAACTCCCCAGCCTCCAATAGAAACCACTATTTGTAAATTCGGGTTTTTCTTTTTGATTGCCTGTAATTTTTCTATACTATTTTTAAACTTTTCCTTATATTCAGCCTCAAGAAAAACTTTACCGTGCTTAATACTTAAAAAAGATATTTGTAAAACGTTAAAACTGCTGTCTTGAATATCTTGAATATTCCACTCTTTCCATAAAGGTAAATAGCCAATAATAATTTTTTCTTTGGCTTGTAGTGCTAAAGGGAAAAGCAATAAACCAAAACATAAAGCCCTAAATAAACTCCATGAAAACAATAATAAAAATTTTTGCATAACCATAAAATATATTATTTAGTTAATTTTATCTGCTGTAAGATAGTGTAAACTATATTACACTTTAAGAAAATAAAATGGGAATAAAAAATGCATCTTGGTATAATTGTAGCAATGGAAGAAGAACTAGAACCTATTCTACCAGTACTTACTTGCCAAAAAGTTAATAAAGTCTTTCAACTTTACCAGTGTAAAAGAAATAACCTGCAAATTTCTATTATAGTTAGTAACATTGGTAAAGCTGCGGCCGCCTCAGCAACTACTTATTTAATAGAAAATTATAATCCTGATTTTTTACTTAATATTGGTACTTGTGGTGGAGTTAATAATACTAATATTGCTAGTATAATTTTAGCAAATAGTGCTGCTTACCATGATGTTGATGTTAGAGCCTTTGGTTATAAACTAGGGCAATTACCTAAGCAAGTAGAAGTTTTCTCTGGGGGGAATCAAACTGTAAAATTTCAAGACTTATCTACTTTTTTAAAAAATCGCTATCCTCTTGTAAATGGCTTAATTATTACAGGCGACCAATTTGTAGCTAATAAAGATAAGGTTAATATTATAAAAAATATGTACCCTAATATAGTGGCCATTGATATGGAAGCAGCAGCTATTGCCCAAGTATGTTTAATGTATAAGAAAAATTTTGCCTTTTTAAAAAAGGTATCAGATTTAGCAGATGCAGATGCTACCGATTCTTTTAAAAATGAATTAATAAAAATGAACCAGCAAATACCCCAAATAGTACTAGATGTTCTAAACTATTTAGAAAAATTAGGATCCTAAAATGCTAAACTGTGTAAGTAGCTTATACATTAATAGTAGCCTATAATTATTAAGTAGCAGATTCCACAACTTCTTGTAAGGCACGTAACCTTTTCCCTAAAAAATAATTACCATATAAAAAAATTAAAGGCATAATTAAAATAGCAATTTTACGAGCTGGCGTAAATTTAACAGTTACGGTTAAATCACAAAAACCTTGACTATTTTTTTGTAAGAAATAACAAGTTTTAGCATTTATATTATTATCAAAAAGTTCTACGATTAGTTTTTTCCCTTTGATGTTTTCGTGAATCAAGCCTTGTTTTTTATTAAGTTTAGAATCTTCTAAAAATGTGGCTTCAAAACGTAATTGTTGACCTACTCTTTTAAGTTTTATATCTATTAATTCAGGAAGCCATTCCTGTTGTTTTTTAACATTAACTAAATAAGAATAAACTAAATTAGGAGTTGCTTTAATAGGAATTAAACTATGTAGTTTCATAAAAAACTCTTAACTCTTGCTTTGCATTAGATTAAATTATGGCATAAAATAAATATAATTATACTATAAAGTTTGTTTAGGAGTAAAAAATGCTACAAGCACACAATAAACTAATAGTAGTTACAGGTGCAAGTTCTGGCTTTGGTTTAGAGCTGGCAAAAGAGTTAAACCAACAAGGTTATCCTTTATTATTACTTGCTCGTCGTATAGAAATTCTAAATAGTTTAAATCTAAAAAATACCTTGTGTAAAAAAGTTGATGTTAGTAATTTAACTAGCTTGCAAGAAGCTATTCAAGAAGCTGAAAAACACTTTAACTTACCAGTAGATTGTTTAGTTAATAATGCTGGAGTTATGCTGCTTGGGCATTTAGATAAGCAAGATCCTCAAGAATGGCAACAGATGTTTAATGTTAATGTACTTGGTATTTTACATGGTATTCATGCAGTTACACCATCTATGAAAACTAGAAAACATGGTACTATTATTAATATTAGTTCGTTAGCTGGTAGAAAGATCTATGATGGGGCAGCGGCTTATTGTGGAACTAAGGTTGCGGTGCATACATTATCAGAGGGTTTACGGACTGAACTTGCTCCATTTAACATTAGGGTAATTACTATTGCTCCTGGAGTAGCCCAAACGGAATTATTGAACCATACTACCTCTAAAGAAATGCTAGCTCTTCGTAAAGAGGAAGCAAAAAATATGGAATATACCATGCATGCTAAAGATGTGGTAAGAGCTATTTTATTTGCCTATCAACAGCCTCAAGAAATATGCATTCGGGAAATTGATCTTGCCGCTACTTGCCAATTACGGTAAGGTAAATAGATCTAAATGAGTATTTATTAGTAGTAACCTAGTAAATATAATAGCTATATTTACTGTGCAAAGGAAGACTTTAGCATTTATAAAAACCTTTTAACTAATCTTTTCGTAAGGAAGCACTTAAAGTTTTTGCCATATTGTTAATAATTTTATTGCAAATATCTACTATCTCTTCATCACTAAAGGTTTTTTGTTGAGCCTGTAAGGTAACTTTAATTGCCACAGATTTTTTATTCGTGCCAAGTTTTTCATTTTCATAAACATCAAAAATATTCACAGCAGTAATAGCTTTTTTATCAGTAGCTTTAATAACTTTAATAATTTCGCTTGCTTTAACATCTTTTGGTACAACAAAAGCAAAATCACGGATTACAGGCATAATATTAGAAAATATAACTTGATTTTTAGCAATCTTGTTTTTGTGTAAAGGTAATCTTTGGATAAACAACTCACCTACAAAGAGTGGTTGTTCTACGGCATGCCCTGCTAACAAAGCAGGGTGTAATTCACCAAAGTAGCCAACTATTACTTTCCCTATCATTAATTTTGCAGCTTTAGCAGGATGAAAATATTGTGGTAAATCTTCTTGTTTAATAATTAAATTATCAGGATTAAAACCAATATCTTCTATAACCTTAAGAATAAGTTTTTTAGCATGCCAAACATTAAAAGGAATTTCTGTATTTTGCCAATTTTTATTATGGGAATTACCACACAATAAAAAGCCCATAGCCATTTCAAAGTCTATACTATTATTGTAAATATTAGCCACTTCAAATAGCCTTTGGTTTACATAAGAATTATCAATATTTTTTTTGGCTACTTGCAATAAAGATGGTACTATGGATTGCCTCATAATAGCTAGATCTTGAGAAATGGGATTGTGTAACACTAATTCTGCTAGATACATACCGCATTCCAAAGCTAAAGACTCTGGAATAAAAGACATATTAACTGTTTCCTGCATACCTAAAGATGCTAAAGATCTTTTTATTTGCAAACTTTTCAGAAAAATAGGTTCTATCATAGGTTTTAAAGAATATGTATCCCTTTTAACATATTGCGGTAAATGTTCTACCCCTTGTATACGAATAATTTCACTTAAAATTACTGACTTATCATCAATATCATTCCTATGGCTTGGAGGTATAACCTGAAAATGTTCTTTTGTATATTTAACCTTGCAACCTAAACGTTCTAAAATGCTTTGTACTAGTTTTGGCTCCCACGCTATCCCACTTAATTGTTGTAAATATTTTAAATCTACTTGTATAGAAGTTTTAGTTGTTGGTTTTTCCATAACTGTAGGAATATAGAAACTACCACCACAGATTTCTGCAACTAAAGAGGCTGCCTTTTGTAAGGCAATGGCTATATTATCTATATCAATCCCCCTCTCAAAGCGGTATGCTGAATCTGTATTAATACCTAATTCTCTTTTTGCTAAGGTAACTATAGCAGAATCAAAATGGGCTGCTTCTAAATAAATATTTTTCGTATTTATATCTACGCAAGTACTGGCTGAACCTTTAATACCTGCAATACAAGCTTTATTTTCACCAAAACTTATCAGTGGTGTAATAGTACTTAACTTATATTCATTATCATCAAGAGCTTTAAAACTAGTGTTATTTTTAGCAAAATCTATAGTTAATGTTGTGGCAGCTGTAATTTTACTAGCATCATAACAGTGCATTGGCTGGTTTAGATCTATACAAATATAATTGGTAATATCTACTAAAGCATTTCTTGGAGTTATACCTATTAATTTTAACCGGTTGGCTAACCAAGCAGGGCTTGGTTTATTTGTAACCTCATGAACTTCTTGGAGTATAAATTTATTAGATATTTTAGGATTAACTTGTAATGCTACCTTACTTTTAACCTTAGTTTTTGGGGCAGAAAAATCTAACTTTTTTAATTTGCCAAAACCAGCAGCATGCAAATCTTTAGCAATGCCACGTACTCCTAGTAAATCCCCCCGATTAGGTGTTAGGGCAACATCAAACACAGTATCATCTAATCCTAAGGCAACAGCAGCAGCTTGCCCTACTTTACCTTTAGGGAATTCTATAATGCCATCATGCTCTTGGGATATTTGCAATTCCATTTCTGAAAGCATCATACCATTACTTAAAACTCCTCTAATTTCAGCTGGCTTAAGAGTTATATTAGTGCCAGCAATATAAGTACCAACCTCCGCAAAAACTGTATAAATACCAGCCCTAGCATTTGGGGCTCCACAAACAATTTGTAAAATACCTTTGTTAGTTTCTACTTGGCAAACTTTTAGTTTATTAGCATTAGGATGAGGCTCTACCGATTTAATAAAAGCTACAGAAAATTTTTCTAACTTTTGCTTATAATCTGCAATATGTTCTACTTCAATGCCTAAATTTGTTAAAGCCTTAGTTAACTCTGTAACAGATGCCTTAAAATCTAAATGATCCCTTAACCAATTTAAAGTAAATTTCATTATTAAATCCTATTTAATCTAAGCCACCTAAAATATTAGGTACTTTAGTAGCATTAAAATTATAATATTGTAACCACCTAACATCACTATTAAAAAAACTTCGTAAATCTTTAAAACCATACTTTAACATAGCCATACGTTCAATGCCTATACCAAAAGCAAGCCCTGCATATTTGTCAGAATCAATACCACAATTTTTTAAGACATTAGTATGAACTAAGCCAGAACCTAAAATTTCTAGCCATTTATCTCTTATTCCAATTTGTAAAGCATCATTTTTTATAGTACAGGCAATATCTACCTCAAAAGAAGGTGAAGTAAAAGGAAAGTAACTTGGGCGGAATCGCATAGGAGTAGATACTGCAAAAAAAGTTTCACAAAATTCTTGCAAAATATTAAATAACAAAGGTATTGAGATCTTCTCTATTTTGTCTATATATAGCCCTTCTAACTGATGAAACATAGGGGAATGAGTAGAATCACTATCACTACGGTAAGTGCGTCCTGTGGAAATAATTTTGATAGGCTTACCCTGAGTTAAACTATCTTTTTCAGCTAACATTGTTCTAATTTGTACATTAGAAGTATGAGTCCTTAATACTTTTCTATTCTTATTAGCATCTAAAGCATTAAGGTAAAAAGTATCATGATCTTGACGAGCAGGATGAGTTTCTTGAATATTTAAGGCTGAAAAATTATACCAATCATCTTCAATTTCTGTACCGGCACGCGAACTAAAACCCATTTGCCCAAAAATATTTACCATTTGCTCGGTTACCATAGAAATAGGGTGAATGCCCCCATTAGGTAATGGTTCTACTGGTAAAGAAAGATCTACATATTCGGCTTTTAGTTTTTCTTCTAATTTAATTTTTTTAAGATAAGCTGTTTGTAAATTAAATTCTTTTTGAATCTCTTGCTTTTTTAAATTGAGTTTTTGCCCTAGCTCTTTTTTTTCAGCAATACTTAACGTTGATAGTTTTTTCATTTCATTAGCAAAAAAACCATTCTTAGCTAATAATAATATATGAATTTTTTCTAATTGATCTAATGACTTTGCTTGTTTAATTTCTGCAATGTATTTGCTGATATTATCAATAGTTAGCATGAGTTATGAACCTTCTTTCTTTATGAATTTTAAAGAATATATGCTAAAACTTAGAGCATATAACAGTTAGTTATATTATATACTCTAATTTGTTGTTTAGTTCTACATATTATAGAATATTATACTTAACTAGCTTGTAATGCGGTTTTGGCTTTTTCTATAAAACCAACAAAAGCCGAGTTATCTTTTACGGCAATTTCAGCTAATATTTTACGGTTAACAGCAATATCGGCTTTTTTCAAACCATTCATAAATACAGAATAAGTTAGCCCATGCTCACGCACTGCAGCATTAATTCTTTGAATCCACAAACCACGAAAATCTCTTTTTTTGTTCTTTCTATCACGGTAAGCATATTGTAAAGATTTTTCTACTTTACCTAAGGCAATTCTAAAAACATTATTGTTTCTACCCCGAAAGCCTTTTGCCATTTTAAGAACTTTTTTGTGCCTTTTTCTAGCAGTAACACCTCTTTTCACTCTAGCCATTATTTTTCTCCTTATGCTCTTACATATTTTTTAACTAAACCCATATCTGCAGCAGATAATACTTTCATACCACGGTTACTTCTTTTCATGGTTTTAGAGCGTCTTCTTAAAAAATGGCTTTTACAAGCATATTTAGCTTTAATTAATCCTGTAGCTGTAACCTTAAAGCGTTTCTTAGCACTGGACTTTGATTTCAACTTGGGCATTTTTTCTCCTTTTATTCGTAATGAATATTAACTTGTTTATTAAAATATAATGAAGCAAACGCTTGGGCATGCCCTGCCTTATCGTATTGCATAAAACTTATAACCTATTAAAACAGAAAAAGCAACAGATATTTACCTAAAATTGTAATTTTAGTACTAAATTTTAAGAATAGGAGGTGAATGATTAACTGTTTACAGTTAATGGTGCAAAAATTGCAAAAACATTGTGCTCTTCAATTTTTGGGGCAACATCTAGCTTTACGCCTTCTTCATTCCCCAAATCATCATAAAATCTGTTAATTAATAAGATGCCTTTATCTTTATAGGCTCTTTCTCTGCCACGAAATTTTACAGAAACTTTAACTTTGTGACCATCTTCTAAGAATTGTTTTAGGTGCCTTAGTTTTACCTGATAATCATGCTCGGCAATACCTAAATGTACATAAAGCTCTTTTAATATAACAATTTTTTGTTTTTTCTTAGCTTCTTGTTTTTTCTTTTGTTGTAAATACTTATATTTACCGTAATCTAAAATTTTACATACAGGAGGTTTACCCTCTGGGTTAACCTCTACTAAATCTAAATCTTGTTCTTTAGCTTTAGTTAGAGCTACGGCTAAACTAACAACACCTAACATTTCCCCATTTGCATCTATTAAACGTACTTCTTTAGCTTTAATAAAACCATTAATATTTATTTTATCTTTATTATTATTTTTTTTGTTTTTGTAATCTAGCAAATAATCCCCTCTATATTAATCAATACTTAACAATTCACAACAAGTATATTAGCATCTGATTATTAAATTAGATACTAACAACTAACTATTATACATTTTTATAAGATAATCTCTATATTTTTTTGCATTATGTTATTTTGTAACATTAAGATAGTATCTGCCACACTTAAAGTTACTTGTTTTTCCAAGCCAAAAATTCGTAAAGAAAGTGTATTATTGGTAGCTTCTTTTTCACCAATGACTGCAATAATAGGGACTTTACTTAAAGTATGCTCCCGAATTTTATAATTAATTTTTTTATTTCTAGAATCAAGTTCTACATTAATTTGTAATTTTTTCATTTCATTATATATTTTAGTAGCATACTCATCTACTTTGTTAGATACCGTAACAATCTGTATAGGGATAGGAGCTAACCACAAAGGTAACCTACCTTTATAATGCTCTAAAAGAATACCAATAAAACGTTCAAAAGATCCTAAAATTGCCCGATGTAACATCACAGGGTGGTGCTTATTGCCATCTTCTCCTATATAATAAGCCTGTAAACGGTTAGGCAAAATAAAATCTACTTGCAAAGTTCCTAATTGCCAATCTCGCCCTAGGGAATCTTTAATTACAAATTCTAGCTTTGGTCCATAAAAAGCTCCTTCTCCCTTATTAGAAATAACTTCTAAGCTAGAGGCTTTAGCCGCCGCCAATAAAGAGGTTTCAGCCTTATCCCAAGTAGCATCATCACCTGCTCTATTAAGAGGACGATCGGAAAATTTAATAGTAATTTCAGAGTTCCCAAAAATTTCCTTGTAAACTTCCTTTAGTAATTCACAAAAACTTTGGGTTTCACTAACAATATGTTCTTCAGTACAAAAAATATGGGCATCATCTTGGGTAAAGGCTCTAACTCTCATAATGCCATGCAAAGCACCAGAAGGTTCGTTACGGTGGCAACAACCAAACTCTGCCATACGTAGTGGTAAATCTTTATAAGATTTTGAACCCTGATTAAATATCTGCACATGAGCTGGGCAATTCATAGGCTTAATAGCTAAAGTTTTATGATCTTCTGGTAAATTAACCAAAAACATATTCTCTATAAATTTATCAGCATGTCCTGAATCTTGCCACAGAGATAAATCTATCAATTGGGGAGTTTTAACTTCTTGGTAATTATGTTGGTTGAGTTTACTCCTAATATAGGTTTCTAATTTATGGTAAATACGCCAACCTTTATCGTGCCAGAATACGGAACCAACAGCCTCTTCTTGAATATGGAATAAATCCATCTCACGTCCTAATTTACGATGATCGTACTGTTCTAATTCAGTTTGTAAAGCTAAATGGGCATCTAAATCTTTTTGGCTAAAAAAGCTAATACCTGTAATTCTTTGCAGCATGGGTTTTGTAGAATCACCTTGCCAATAAACTCCTGAGAGTTTTGTTAACTTAAAAAAGGGAGGAATTCTTTTAGTATTATTAATATGAGGCCCCCGACATAAATCAACAAAATTACCTTGTTGATAAAAAGTAACCGATTCTGCTTCAATACCCTGTAGAATTTCAATTTTAAAAGTTTCATTATTTGCTTTTAACCTTTGGAAGGCTTCTTTTTTTGTAATTCGTTCACAAGTTATATCTTCGCCCCTATTAATAATTTCTAACATACGTTTTTCTATTAAAGGTAAATCTTCTTCTTTAAAGGGTTTTTCTGGTAAAAAGTCGTAAAAGAAACCATGTTCCGTATTAGGACCAATTGCAAATTTAGTATTAGGGAATAATTCATAAACAGCTTCAGCCATAACGTGAGCTAAATCATGACGCAACATTGACAACACTACTGTTAGGTTTTTATCTGTGAGGATTTCAACTTTACAAGACTTGGTAATTTCATACGTTAAATCACATAATACATCATCAATATATACAGCATAAGCAACACGTGCTAAACTCTTAGAAATAGTATTAGCAATCTCTAAACCATTAGTTTTATTAGTAAATTCCAGTTTTTTTCCATCAAGTAAAGTTATAGTTAGCAATGCAACCTCATAGATTATTATTATCAATATCATATCTTAAAGCAAAAATATCTTAATTTGTATAAAAATTTTAATAAAATGTATTATTGGAATACAAAATATAATGTATTTATGCTAACATTTATCAAATATAGCTATTTTAATTTATAATAAACACAAAAACTGTGGTTTTTTCTACACATGTTTGGATAATTCATCACAACTTAAAGTAGAATCTTGTCGTGTGTTACAAAAAACATTTGAAATAGTATTGCAACATATATAACAACATGAAAGGATCAAATACCATGAACAAGTTTAAACATATTGAGCTAACTGAAAAACAACTCTTTAAAGACACAAAAATTGAAGATATTCAAAAAGTTAAAAAGAATATTCCTGTAAAATTAAGTCAACTTAGTGCCTTTCAAGCCTTAGAAATGGGTTTAAGTATAAAGAAATCTGGCTACAATATTTTTGTAATGGGTAACAATGGTATTAGAAAAGATAAACTAGTATTAAGTTTTTTAGAAACTTATAAAAATTCTCCAGTTACCTTATACGACTATGTCTATGTAAATAATTTTGAAGAATCTAACAAACCAGTTTATTTAATGTTTGAAATTGGTAAAGCCAAAAAATTTAAAAAAGATATGGAAAAACTATTAGAAACTCTACGGGGCATTATTCCTGCTTCTTTTAATAGTGCATTGTACCTTTCTAAAATAAAACAACTTAAAGAGAAATACTCGTTAAAACAAAGAAAATATTTAGACAAATTTGATGATTTAGCTAAAAAGAAAGGTTTATACATAGATAAAACCTCTGAAGGATTCACTATTCAGGTATTACAAGATGATAACACGCCTATGAAACCTGAAATCTTTGAAAGTTTGGAAGGAGCTGCTAAGAAAAAAATTATTAGTAATATTAAAAGTATTCAGGGTAAGCTAGAAAAATTTGTTTTAAATTTACCACTTATAGAACAAGAACATCGTGCTAAAACCACTGACCTTAATAATAAAATGGTTAGTAAGGCTATCATGCCTTCTATTAATAAGTTAATTAAAGAGTGGCACCAACATGAAGGAGTAGCTAAATATTTAACAGAACTAGCTGAATATGTACTAGAAAACTATAATATGTTTATTACCGGAGAACGTAATAACTTAATGGCAGCTATGACTTCTCCTAAAGAGATGGCATTATTAGAATTATCTAAAAATAAGTTTTTTCAACAATTTGGAGTAAATATTTTAGTAAGTCGTAGAAAAGATAAGAAAAGCAACTTAGAAGTCCCTATTATATATGCCGATCATCCTAATTACCAAGGTTTATTTGGTAAAATTGAATATACTTCAGAGATGGGCGTTTTACAAACAGACTTTAATAATATTAAAGCTGGAGCACTTCATAATGCCAATGGTGGCTTTTTAGTAATTAATGCCCGTAAACTATTACAAAACCCTTGGCTATGGGAATCTTTAAAACACACATTAAAGGAAAGTAGTATTGCCTTTAATAATCATGAAAATTATACTTATGGGAACCCTTTAATTACCTTAGATCCCCAACCAATGCCTTTAAACATAAAAATAATCTTAGAAGGTGAGGCTTTTATTTACCATCAGCTTTGGGAATATGATCCTGAATTTAAAGAACTATTTAAAATAGTTTCAGAGTTTGATGATAGTATCCCCTACGATAGTGTAGGTATTAATTTATATGTACAACAAATAAAACAAATTGCTCATAATGAAAAAATAAAAATAACCGATAAAGCCATTGCAGCAGTTATTAACATTGGTGGTGCTTTAGTAGCTTCCCAAGAAAAACTTAGTACTAATGTAGCTCGCCTTACTAATGTTATTCTTGAGGCTAACCATTTAGCTATAGCCGAAAATAAAAAAGAAATTAAATCTAGCCATATTCTAAAAGCACATGAACTCCAAAAAGAACGTATGAGTAACTTTTACCAAGATATGCAAAAATATATTACTAATAATCTAATTAGAATTCAAACAGAGGGGGATTCCGTTGGTGAAATTAATGGTTTATCGGTGTATAAAGTTACAGACTTTCTTTTCGGACAACCCCAAAGAATTAGTTGCACGTCCTACGCTGGTACTAATAGTTTAATTAATATTGAAAAAAGTGTTCGTTTATCTGGTGCTATTCATTCTAAGGGAATTTTAATTTTGCAATCTTTTTTATACTCTTTATTTCCTGCTAATAAAACTTTGTCATTTTCGGCAAACATTGCCTTTGAGCAATCTTATGGTCCGATAGATGGTGATAGTGCCACCTGTGCAGAGTTATATTGTCTACTTTCTGCTTTATCTGGTGTACCTTTAAAACAATATTTTGCCATTACAGGTTCTATGGATCAAAAAGGTAGAGTACAAGCAATTGGTGGGGTTAATGAAAAAATTGAAGGCTTTTTTAATATTTGTAAACAAAAAGGGTTAAACAAAAAACATGGAGTAATTATTCCTAAAACTAATATGCAAGATTTAATGTTGCCTATTTCTATTAGAGAAGCTGTAAAAAATGGAGATTTTCATATTTATGCCATTGAACATATTAATGAAGGTATAGAACTACTTACAGGAATACCAATTGGTATTCCAAATGATGATGGAACTTACCCTGAAAACACCATTGCTGGCTTAATTGAACAAAAATGGGTAAAAGATGTAAAAAGATAATGAAATTAAAGGAATAATTATATATAATTCTAGTAAAAAGAGGGAATTATGAAACGTGTAATTATTTTATTATTTGATTCCCTTGGTATTGGTACAGCTCATGATTCGGCTTCTTATAATGATAAAGGGGCTAATACTTTAGGGCATATTATTGAACAATTTCCTCATATAAAAATCCCTAATCTTCATTCTTTAGGTTTAATTCATGCTTTAGAAGCTAGTACTGGAAAAAGCTACAAATTGCCTAAAATTACTCCTTTGAGTTATTATGGTTTTGGAGTTGAAACAAGTAAGGGTAAAGATACACCCAGTGGCCATTGGGAACTTATGGGTTGCCCAGTAGATTTTGATTGGGGTTATTTTAAAAAACCTACTAACTCTTTTCCTGAAGAATTACTTAATACCATTGCTACACAGGCTAATTTAACTGGTTTTCTTGGTAATTGCATTGCCTCAGGGACTGAGATTATTATCCGCTTAGGTGAAGAAAGTATGAAAAAGAATCTACCTATTGTATATACTTCGGCTGATAGTGTTTTTCAAATTGCGGCTCATGAAAATACCTTTGGTTTAGATAATCTGTATAAATTATGTACTATTGCCAGAGAAGAATTATACACTTACAATATTGGTAGAGTAATTGCTCGCCCTTTTATTGGAACCTCTAAAGATAATTTTAAACGAACTGGTAACCGGAAAGACTACTCTATTGCTCCTCATTTACCAACTGTATTAAATAAAATGCAAAATAAGCAAGGTGAGGTTATAGCTATTGGTAAAATTTCAGATATTTTTGCAGGTTCAGGAATTTCAAAATCTGTTAAAGCTACAGGGTTAGAAAATTTACTAGATACTACCTTAGAACAAATGCAAGAAAATAAAAAATTTAGTATTATCTTTACCAATTTAGTGGATTTTGATTCCGAATATGGGCATAGAAGAGATGTTAAAGGATATTGTGAGGCATTAGAATATGTAGATTCTCGCTTACCAGAACTTTTACAAGAATTAACCGAGGAAGATTTGCTAGTAATTACTGCAGATCATGGGTGCGACCCTTCGTGGCAAGGAACCGACCATACTCGTGAACATGTACCAATCCTTTTTTACAATAAAAAATTTGTAACTAAAAATATTGGAAAAAGGAATACGTTTGCCGATGTAGGGCAATCTATAGCTAATTACTTACAACTTGAAAAATTACAATTTGGAACCTCATTTCTAAATGATAAATAACATAAAAATATCAGTTATTATTTCGGTTTATAATAGTGAGGCAACTCTTAATAAATGTTTAAACTCTGTTAGAGACCAAAGTTTAACTGATATTGAAATTATTTGTATAGATGACCGTTCTAAAGATAGAACTCCTCATATTCTATTAAAGCACTCTCAATTTGATTCTAGGGTAAAAGTAATAACTTTAAATGAGAATGTAAAACAAGGTGCGGGTAGAAATATAGGAATTCAAGAAGCTAAGGGTGAATATTTTTGTTTTCTTGATGCTGATGATTTTTTTCACGATCCAAAAGCCTTAGAGATATTATATAATATAATTAAACATAAAAACTTAGATCTTATAATCTTTTCTTATAAAAAATATTATACTAGTATTCATCTTACTTCCATCAATTCCCATTATAAAAATTTTATTCCTAATAAAAACTACAGTAGTGTAACAGATAAAGAGCAAATCCTACTTTGTAATTCTATTGGCATGGCTTGGAATAAAATATATAAAAAAGAATTTATTATTAATAATAATATTACTTTCGCAGAAAAGATTCTTTATGAAGATGTGCCTTTCTTCTTTAAATCTATTATTTTAGCTAAAGATATTCAGGTTATAGATAAAGATTTTATTACTTATACAAAAAGTAGTAATACTACCATGCAAATTAAAGATATTGCGAATAGTCAAATTATAGCAACTTATAGTATAGTTGTTGATTTTCTAAAAACCAATAATTTATATGAAACTTTTGAATATGCTTTTATTTATAAGTCTTTTGGTGCTTTTTTACGTATGCTAAAAACTATTCCTTGGGTTTATAAACAACAATATTTAGAAGAATTACATAAGCATATCAAGGATATTAACTTATTAAAATATAAAGATCGTCTTGGTGAACGCTTTCCCAAATATTACAAACTCCAAAATATTAATAGCCACAATAAATTATCTTTGCTATTGTTTATATTATTTTCTTAATAAATTATAAGGAGTTGTCATGAGTACCCCCCATATTAATGCAAAAAAAGGTGATTTTGCTGAAACAGTCCTTTTCCCTGGTGATCCGCTACGTGCCAAGTTCATAGCTGATAATTTTTTAAAAAATCCTATTGAAATAACTAATGTTCGCAATATGTTAGGCTTTAGTGGTGAATATAATTCTGCAAAAATTTCAGTTATGGGAAGTGGCATGGGAATTCCTTCTTGCTCTATTTATGCTAAAGAGTTAATTACCGAATATAAGGTAAAAAACCTCATTAGAGTTGGTAGTGCTGGTGGCCTAATGGGTACAAAACTACGAGATATTGTAATTGCTATGGGTGCAAGTACAGATTCCAATGTAAATCGCCACCGTTTAAATGGCTGGGATTATGCTGCCACCGCTAGTTTTCCATTGATTCAGAAAGCATATAAGATAGCAACTGAAAAAAATATTAAAGTTCAGGTTGGTAATTGTTTTAGTGAAGATCTATTCTACCACCCTGTAAAAGATCGCATAAGTATTTTAGAACAAATGCAAATTCTTTGTGTAGAAATGGAAGCAGCAGGACTTTATGGAGTAGCAGCTGAATACGGTGCTAATGCTTTAGCAATTCTAACAATTTCAGACCTTATCTCTACAGGAGAATCCTTATCGGCTGAAGAGAGGCAAAATACTTTCACAGATATGATGGAAATAGCTTTAAACTTGGCTTAATTAACAATACTCTTATTGGTAGGAAGAGGTTACTTCCTACCAATTACTTTTTTCTGATTGCCTAATTAAATAACTTAATTGTTTAGTTATTTAACTTACCAATCCTTATAAAGTTTTATGGCAAAACTTATGAATTTAAACTTAGAAAATTAATATGTTATGCTATGAATTACTTTAGGCAGGTATGAATCTATCCTCCAATTAAATTAGTAAGCCCACTTTTCATTTCCCGTAAATGAGTAAAAAAGTGAACATCATCTATAGTTTCCAAGCCCATAACATGTTGTTTAAAGGCAACATTATTAAGGTTTAGAAAAGGATTAAACTTCATTTCAAAACCTAATATAGTAGGTAAAGTACAATCATTTTCTAAAATAAACTTCTTGCGTTCATCAATGTGAAAAAAACCTAAATGTTCTACAAAAGATAAATTAGCTTTAGTATATTCATGAGATGGAAAAATTAAAGTATCTTGTGGAAACTGTTTTAAATTATTTAAAGTTTGTACCATTGTAGCAGGCTCTCCTTCAAAAACTTTACCACAACCTAAAGAAAAAATTACATCACCTACAAATAGTAATTTTAACTTAGGAAAATAGTAAATAAGGTGATCCGCACAATGGCCCGGAGCGGCATAAACTTTAATTTGTTGACCTAGTAAATTAAGCTCTTCACCATCTTCTACTTCCATATCTAAAGGAGGCAATCTATCTGTAAAGTGTTTGTTACCAACTACTTTAGCTCCTGTAGCTTTTTGTAATTCTTGGGTATAGTCGGTATGATCATGGTGAGAATGAGTTATTAGAATATACTTTAAGTTTAATTTTTCAGCAGTTAATAAATCTTGAATGGTAGTTAAATCGCCACAATCTAAAATAATTGCTTCTCTTTTTACATTATAAAGCACCCATGCGTAATTATCTTTTAAAATTTTTTTTCCAAGCCACTGCATACAAAATACCTTAATTAGTGTTATATTTAATTTCATTTAATTTTAAACTATGTAATAATAATATGAATATTTCTTTCATAATACAACCTGAAATACATGAAATTAGGCATTATTCGTAAAAAAATCAATAAAATTGATAAACAACTGACTCAATTATTAAAAAATCGTAGTTTACTTATTCCTAAAGTTAAACGCATAAAAAAGAATTGGGCTTACAAGATTGCTTTTAACAGAGAATTCTCTATGGCAGAAAACATAAACCAACAGGATTTTGGTTTATATCCTAAAACTTATATGCAGAAAATTTGGCGGGAAATTATTTCAGCTACATTATATATTGAATGCCAATTAACTATTCATATTTATAATAAAAATAATAATTATGAACTATGGGAATTGGCTAAAGATCACTTTGGATCATTCTCTAACCTCATTACACACTCTAAGGTTGAAGATTTGTTTCAATATTTAGCTCAAAGGCAAACTGAAGCTATTATTCTTCCTTATCCTAACTCTCAAGAACAATGGTGGTTACATTTTTTAAATCCTGCTTACCAAGATATTAGAATTAACTTAGAATTACCTTATTTACAAGGAATTAAAACTTTTACTAAAGCAAAAGGTATGTGCTTAAGTAACAACACTAAAGATACTTCTGCTTTAAAATTTTTTATTATAAAACATCATAAACCTTATAATCTATCCCCAAATATAGAATTATTAGACAAAACAACAAAGTATTTATTTGTAAAAACTAGTTTATTAAAAACTGAATTAGCATCATACTTTAATAGCAATGATATTACAGAGGTAGGTAGTACTCCTGTGGCAATTTCTTAATATAAAAAAATAACTAATTAATCAGCAGGGTTAAAAATTATGAATTTCTTACATGTTATTATTTTAAGTTTTATTCAGGGCTTTTCTGAAATGTTACCAATTAGCTCATCGGGGCATTTGGTTATTGCCCATTATTTAATTTCTAATTTACCAACGGAGTCTTTATACTTTGATATTGGTTTACATGTAGGAACATTAATTGCTGTTATTCTTGTTTTTTGGCAAGATACTATCTTCTTAATTCAAGATAGTATACGGCTTATTTGTTTAAAAAAAATTAATAATCCAATTTCTAAAAATATAATTATTGGTACTATTCCTGTAGTAATTTTTGGTTTTTTATTTGAGTTGTTTGGGATAGAAGACTATATTAGAATTTTGCCAATTATTGCTTTTAATTTAATCTTTTTTGGTATTCTTTTATATTTAGCCGATAAATACTCTAAAAATAATACTGATATAACTACATTATCTAAAAAACATGCTTTTTTTATTGGTTGTGCTCAGGTGTTAGCCCTAATACCTGGAGTAAGCCGTTCGGGGATTTGTATTACTACAGGGCGTTATTTTGGTATGCAAAAAACAGATTCTGTTCGCTTTAGCATGTTATTATCAATTCCTGCCATTAGTGCAGCTGCTTGTGCTAACTTATTACATATAAAAAATACAGCTCTAGCTGGTAATGATTTAATTTTAGGAATTATTTTTTCTTTTATTTTTGGCTTTTTATTTATTAAATTTTTATTAGAGTTTGTAAGACGTTTTTCATTTAAAATCTTTATGATTTACCGTATTATTATTGGTTTAATTTTAGTGGCTTATATTTTTTTGGTATAAAATTTACTATTGGAATTGTCTATAATATGCAAGCATTTATTAGCTAGTTTGTTTAAAATAGCAGTATTATGCGTTATAACAATACAGGTTAATTTATATTTTGTAAGAAATTCTTGTAATAACTTAATAACAGCATTTTGGTTCATGCTATTTAAAGAGCTAGTAATTTCATCTAACACTAACAGTTGTGGTTGTTGCTTAGTACTATTAAGGTAAAACAGCAGACTTCTTATTAGAATAAACCTTTGTTTTTCACCTAAAGATAATTCTGTAGGATATTTTTTTAGCAACCTACTAGCTAAATTAAGTTTATGGCATAAAATAATAATTTGCTTATACTGACTGTACCATGCTATACCTTTTTGCTTTTTATAAGCTATTAATAAGTTATTTTTTAAAGTTAAATGAGGAGTTAAACTTGCTGAATAGTTTTGAGAAACATAATACATAGGGTAGTTTACTGAATTATTACCCTGTAATTTATAACCATCTTGCCTACAAAGGGCTTTAACTAATGATGTTTTCCCTACTCCACTTGCTCCCGTAATGGCTAATACATCACCTTGTTGTAAGCAACAATTACAATTTTGTAAGATAATTTTTTTCTTATACAAAACCTGACCTTGTTTAATACTTAGGAGGTTATTAATAGGTATTTTAGTATTAGGGAGTGGTGCAACCTCATGAAACTTATAGAGGATATTCTCTTTAGAATTAATAGCAGATAATAAATATTTATGAATTTTGCCATCTTGTAATTGGTATATATTATTGCTAAGGCTTGTTAGCCAATCTAAGTCGTGTGTAGCAATTACTAAAGTATAACCTTGCTGTTGTAAGAGTTGTAAGAGTTGTTGTAACCTTATTTTATTATTGTAATCTAAAAAAGCGGTGGGTTCATCTAACAACAGAACTTGTTTATCTTGCATAAGTGCCAAGAGAATACTAATACGTTGTAATTCCCCTTGAGAAAAATTACTAGGATATTTTTTTAAGTTAGTCAACGAGAAATCTAACTGTAATTCTTGCAACAGTGTTGGTATTTTAACCATATTTTTTTTAGGTAATTGGGAAAAAATCTTTTTAGTAGGGTTAAAGATTTCATTAACATCTTGGGGAATGAGGACACAGTCTAAACAGTTAACATGCCCTGATACAGTTATATTTTGTGGCAATCCTTGAATCATACTATGTAATAATACAGACTTACCAGCTCCACTGGCTCCAACAATGCCACAAATTGTTCCCTTAACCACCTGTAAAGAAATGTTATTAAGAATTGTGCCATAAGCAGATTTAATAGTGATATTTTCTAGTGTAAGATCCATCTAAAATAACAACTAAAGCTAATAAAATTATTAATAATATAACACTGGGAGCTATCATTATCCAAGGAGAACTTAAATATTGTTGCCCTTCCCAAATTAAGCTACCTAATGAAACAATGCCTAAGGTAGTATTAAACGTACCACCTAAAAATTCTAAACCTACCAATGAAAGAATAAAAGTAATAAACATGAGTGGTAGAATTCCTTTAAGATAAATAAAAATTTGGGGGCTAATATGCTTATACATAATATGCCAAGAACTAACCTGAAAAATTCTTAAAGCCTTAATAAACTCTACCTCACGTAGAACCATAGTTCGTGTACGAATAACAGGAACTAAAGTTACCCAACTTAAACTAGCAAATAACAAGGTAAAAGTAAAATTATTTAACTCTATAATTTGACCTAAAAGCATTACAACATATATAATGGGTATAGAAATAAAAACTTCATAAAACCTTTGCATGATAACATCTACCCAACCACCATAATAACCTTGAATAATACCAAATAAAAATGCAAAAGTTAAAGATAAACTAAAACTTACTAATCCCATAAAAACTAAAGTTTGTAAACCATAAAGAATAAGAACTAACATATCTTGCCCACTAGCATTAGTTCCTAAAACATGTTGCTTTGATGGTGGTTGTAATTTCTTACTAATACTCAAAACATCATAAGGAATTATAGGGTAAATACTCCATGTAATTTTTGGTAAGTTATGGTAATTGGCTAATACGGTATTGTTTTCACCAAAATCAGCATTAGTATAATTAACGAATATAGGGAAATACCACTGGTTTTGATATTGCAAGAGGATAGGTTTATCACCTGTAATAATCTTGGATCCACAAGCAATAATAAAGATGAATCCAAGAATAAACTTACACACAATCTTCATGGTTTTAAACCAAGTTTAGCTCTAGGATCTAGCACAGTGAATAAAACATCACTAATTAACCTAGTAATTAAACTAAAGCAAGCCATAACGTATATAGTACCTAAAATTACAGGGTAATCTTTAGTTAAAAAAGCGTTATAGGTCATTAATCCTATGCCATTAAGGTTAAAAATAATTTCTACAAATAAAGAACTACCAAATAGTACTCCTAAAAAAATAGCTGGAAAATCAGCTAAACTAATTAGTAAAACATTTTTTAATAAGTGGTGCCAAAATACTTTAGTACTGCCACTTTGCCACAAAGCATAACGGTAATACAGTTTTTGCATTTCTTGTTGAAAAATACCCTTATGAAATAAGGTATTAAATACTAACATACTGCAAATAATACTTAAAATTGGCAAACTAATATGCTCTAGATAATTTATAATTTTACCATGCCAGCTATAGCTTTGAAAGTCTGTGTCTACTAAACCACTCATATTAATGCCCAGTGCATAGTCAAATAAAGTTTTTAATACAAGTGCTACTAAAAAGATTGGTATTAAATAAATACATAATAATAAAATATTAGAAATTTTATCTCCATAGCTTTTATGATGCTTAGCTTTAAAATATCCTAAAGTAATACTAAAAATATATAACAATAAAGTAGAAAAAAAACCTAAAGATAAAGATACTGGTAATTTATTTAAAATAATTGTTAAAACATCTTGGTTATAAGTAAAACTAGTGCCTAAATTAAAGTGTAAATAATTGTAAGCCATGGTATAAAACCTAGTTAATAGTGGTGCTTGTAAATTAAAATGCTCTAATAATAAATTTTGAAATTGGTAAGGAGAAAAACTACTACTATGAATTACACTACTATTGCTATAAGCTAAATTAGCCATAGTGCTATTCAAAGGGTTAACTTGCAATATATTTAATAAACAAAAATTCACAAAGAGAATACCTAACAAAGTAATAATTCCTAAAATAACTCTTAGTATAATATAACCTATCATTTTGCCTCTAAAGTAAAAATATCTATGCCAAAAGGGGTAACCTTGTAAGGTTTAAAAATATCTTTATATATATAAACTTGTTTAGGATAATAAAACAAAGGAATATAAATATATTGCTTTTGTAAATAAGCATCTAATTTTTGTAATAATGCCCTATTATTATCAGGTTTTTGGATAATTTGTTGAATAGTTTTATTCACAAACACATCATGTAATTGGCTATAATTATAAATATTAGGGTCTGACAAACTAAAATATTGTTGTAATTCAGTACTAGGGTTATCTGAAAATAAATAAGTCCCTAGTAGTAAATCATAATCTTTGTTTTTTAGCAATAGAGGATATTTACTAAGGTCTACAACTTTCACATGTACTGTAATGCCTAAAAGTTGTAAATTATGTAAAAAAACTAAATTATTATTAACTTCCTGTTTACTATTAAACACTATACTTAGTATAAATAGTTCCTCTCCGTTATTAGTTATTCGTTTTCCTTTTTTCACTATAAATCCAGCTGTGTTTAAAAATTGATCGGCTTTTACTAAATTAAATTCCGGTTGAAAGTTTAATTCTGCAAAATCACTATTACTAAATAAACTATGTAAACGTTGCTGTTGATTATTAAAAATATATTTATTAATACTAGCAAAGTTATAAGCTAAGGCTATAGCATGGCGAACTTGCACTTTTTGTAAATTAGTTTTGGTAGTGTTGAAAAAGAATCCTTTGAAAGGCGGAATATAACCAATAGGAAAATATTTTATAATTGTCTTTTGCCCCAATTTTTCAGGAGGAATATCAACTGGATTTAGCTGTTTTATAAAGTTTACTTGATGCTGTTGCCATAGTTTTAATGTGTCTTGCATGGAATTAGCATAGGTATATTGCATTACTAAAAAATTATAATAACCTTGCCGAATGGGTAAATTCTTTCCCCAGTAGTTAGGATTTTGCTGCCAAATAATTAGTTTACCATCTGGGGTTAATTTTTTAATGGTATAGCCACCGCTAAAGGGCGGAATAAGTAAGGAATTAGTTAGTAAATCATGGTGTTGCCAATAGTGTTTAGGCATAATGGGAATACTAAATAAACTAGCTAATTGTTTTTTAGAAAAAGGTAATTCACTAAAAAGCACAAGAGTATGGCTATTTAATAGTTTAAAACTCTTTATTTGTTTTAAGGTTTGAAAATAGGTAGGATATGCTATTTTTTTTAGGCTATAAAAAGTAAAAAGAACATCATTAGCGTTTACTGCTACCCCATCATTCCATTTTGCTTGTAAGTTAATTTTAATAATTAACTTGTTATTGCTTTGGCAATAACTAGTTGCTAGCAGTGGAAAAAAAGTATTTATATCATTTAAAGAAACACTAAATAGAGTATCATAACCTAGCATATAGTAATCTGCAGGCATAGTACCTATACCAAAGGGAGAAAGAGTAGTAAAAGGTTTATTACTAACTAACTTTAATATTCCCTTATGTTTAGTAAAGGTTTTAGTGTAACTAATAGGTGCTAGCAATGTTTTATCTTGCTTCATACTTAGGATTTTTTTATATTCACAATTAGCAAAAGCTGAAGGAGTAAAAAAAAAGCCCATTACTAAAGTAATAAAAAAGAAATAAAATACTAAACAGTAGATTCTCATAATACTTACAGTTATACTATGTATTATTATTGATAACAACGAAGATTATAAATAAAACTATGAAACCAATTATTATTATTCCCTCTAGATTACAAGCAACTCGGTTACCTAATAAACCATTGGCTCTTCTTAATGGTGTTCCTCTGATAGCTCAAGTAGTAAAGCGAGCACAAGAGTCTAATTTAGCGGATATTCTAGTTGCCGCTAGTAACCAAGAAATTATTGATGTGCTTGCCCCTTATAATATTCAGGCAATTTTAACCGATCCTAACCTACCTTCTGGCTCCGACCGAATCCAACAAGCCTTAAACAAGTTTGATAAAGCCAAAAAATACGATACTATCATTAACCTCCAAGGTGATTTACCTACTATTACGAAAGAATGTATAGAAGGAGCCTTAAACGCTTTAAAAGAAGGTGATTACGACCTAACCACTATTGGGGCAGCAATTAATAATGAGGCAGATAAAAACAATCCTAATATTGTGAAAGCTGCCGTAAGTTTTTTTGATAGTAATATTGGCAAAGCGTTATATTTTAGTAGAGCTCCTATCCCTTGGGGTCAAGGTACTATGTACCATCATATTGGTTTATATGTTTATAAAAGAGAAGCCTTAGCAAGGTTTACTCAACTAGCTCCCTCACCTTTAGAAAAGCAAGAAAAATTAGAACAGCTACGAGCCTTAGAAAACAATATGAGTATTGGTTTTAAAGTTGTTAATACTGTACCAATTGGGGTAGATACCTTAGCAGAATTACAAAAAGCCGAAAAATACTTGCAACAACATAAAATTTAACTTATTGTTCTGTAACTATGGAAAACTTATTAAACCTTACATTTGAGGAACTACAAGCAAGAATTATTGCCTTGCCAGCAAAACCTTTTCGGGCAAAGCAAATTTGGCATTTTTTATACAACAAAGGAGCAACTTCTTTTGCGGCAATGCCTTCATTAGGCAAAGAACTACAAGCAAAGTTAGCCGAAAATTACAACATAGCACGTCCTAAGATAATAGCACAACAACAATCAGCCGATAACACTATTAAATATTTGTTAGCGTTGCAAGATGGCAAAGAGATTGAAGCTGTTTATATTCCAAGTAGTGAACGGGGTACTATTTGTATTTCAACGCAGGTTGGTTGTAATATGGGTTGCACTTTTTGCAATACTGGTACCCAACCTATGGTAAGAAACCTCACCTGTGGCGAAATACTTGGGCAAGTAATGTTAATTAAAGACTTACTAAAGGACTATAACCACCGAGTTGGTGAAAATCGGCAAATTACTAATATTGTGTTTATGGGTATGGGAGAACCATTACAAAACTACAAAGAGGTTAAAAAAAGTATTGCTATTTTTAATAACCCTGAAGGTTTAGCTATTTCCCGTAGAAAAATTACTTTATCTACTTGTGGAATTGTTCCTAAAATTAAAGAATTAGCCCAAGATATTCCCGTAAACCTTTCTATTTCTTTACATGCTCCCAATGATGCGTTGCGGAATACCATTATGCCAATTAATAACCGTTTTTCAATTAATGAGGTTTTAGAAGCAGCTAAAAAATACTATGAAACCTCAAACACTAAAAGAATTACTTTAGTATATATCATGATAAAGAACATCAACGATACCCTAGAACATGCTAAAGAACTGTTAGCACTAGCTAAAAGATTACCTTGTAAAATTAATCTTATTCCCTTTCATGCTTGGCAAGGCTCTAATTTTGCTAGTACAGCCGACCAAGATATTCGTAATTTTGGGCAATATTTAATTAATGCAGGTTTTACAGTTAATGTAAGAACTACCAGAGGCAATGATATCTTAGCAGCCTGTGGGCAGTTAAAATCTACTAGCCTGCGTGTACCGAAACAGCAGGGTATGAATAAGTCTTAGGGGTTGTGGTGTATTTATACTAATTAGGAAAAGGCTGTTTTTTTTAAATGAGGGGAGTACCTATATAGTTAAGGGAAAATAAATATGTAATGTGTATTAGCAACACTTTAGTTATGCCTAGTATAACGTTATAGGTAAATTCTTGCTAATTAATAATTCGTTACCTATTTTTTTATATCCAGCACTATAAAATAAAGGTTTAGTTTCTGTTGTAAAATTCTTATATAGTGCTTCTATAAAATCACATTTATCATATGATAATAACCAATGGTTTTTTATAGTGCTAACAATTTCATTTAATTTCTTATGGTCCTCTTCTTTATAAAAATTCATATAGAGTTCTTTACCTTTATTGTAATAAGGCGGATCTATATATAAAAAACAATTGCTTTTTTGGTCTATTTGTTTAATAAAAGTTATAGCATCTAAATTATAAACTTTAATTTTCTTTTTTAGTGATGCTATTGTTTCTATTTTATTTATTAAATTAGCTTTATTAAATCTACAATTAATTTTGTATTCCCTATCTTGCTTTAATCCCCCAATCGGGCCACCTTTTATGATACCTGAAAAATTAGTACGGTTTAAATAGAATACGGCAAAACCAAGTAATAAAATATCTTTTGATGTTTTTAATATTTCCTTTTGATGACTCCAATTAGCTATATCAACAGGTGTATTTTCTATTTTATCTAAAAACGGTATAGTGTTGTTTATAATGCTATACCAGAAACTATAAATTGCTTTATCAAAATCATTGATATGGATTTCTGATACTTCATTGTTTAGCAATAATCTTAAAGCTACAGAAGCTCCACCAGCATAAGGTTCTGCGTATGAGGTGTTTGTAGAAATGTTACATAATTTCATATAATTTTTTACTATAGGGTAAAATTTATTTTTACTACCGGGATAACGTAGTGGGGAGTAGTTCATTTTAACACCATATTTCATAAAAAAAATTGCTTATAATGATATGATATAAGATTTTAAGAACTAAGGCCAGCAGAGTTTTTCTTTTTTTATGTGGCCATTTTATTCCTAGATATTCCTTAGGGCTTAATTGGAATCTTAAAGTGATATTTTTCGACCTTCATGAATATAATTGATTAACAAATCTATTAACTCTTTATAGTACCCAATTTCTGTATAAAAGTTATGCTCTTTACTCAGATTTTCCCTACCATGAGCATAATCATTTAAATCATTATGAGTATGAAATTTATTAATATTAAGCTTTATGTCATTATTATTATTCATCTTGCTTAAAATATCTGTTAAGTCTTTTAAATTAGTACCTTTTGTTTTTGGCTTTTCTAATACTAGATGGGCAATAGAATCTAATATTAGCCTAACGTTTGCAATAGGGATATACTTTAATTGTCTATTTTGTAAGAAGCCATTATCATTCAATTGTTCAAAATCTTTAAGTATATTATACAATGGAGTGCTATGATGCCCTTGTAGTAATCGCATCCACTTTGTTAGAGCTTGTGCAAAGGATACTTTATCTTTAATCCCATCATAAGCAACAGGTTTATTATGTATTCTCTTTTCCTTTGTAGATGATTTGGCCTCATCTTTACTGCTACCATTAAAATTAAAGCTAGTATTTTTATTTATAGGAGCATCTTCTGGTAAGGTATGATTTATCAAATTCTGCATATAATCAGTCTTTACTTGCCCTCTTTCTGGGGACTTATATATGGCTATTGCTAATTTTTGAATATTTTGTCTTACCGTATCTACATCCGATATAGATTCCAATTTATTATTTTTATTAATTTTCACCCCAGTTTTTAATGTTGCACCTTTTGTGTTTAAATATTTTTCCCATAAATATTTAGATATCGGGGTATCATCATCATCATAGTATTTCAGTATTTGGGTGAACCAATCTTCAGTATATATAGATTGTGCCTTTGGACCTATTCCAACTTGTTTGTTATGACCAGCTATATGCTTTCTTTTAATTATTTCATCAATATCTTGCTTATCTTCAATTAATAAAACATCAATATTATTAGAAAGTTTAGAAAGTTTAGAAGAAAATGAGGAACCCATTAATAAGTTATCTAATATTGTTTTATTAAATAAACTATCTTCTTCTAACATTAGGTTGCTATCTATCATAAGTTTTAAACAACATACACGTGTATTGCCATCAATAACTTCATATCGCCCATTTTCTAACTGATAAACATAAGGAGATTCCATTAACCCTTCGTAATCTATAATATCTTTAATTAATTCTCGCAGATAATGTTTCTGTCCTTTTTTATGATTCTTAATAAACCAATTTATTACTTCCTGCTGCGAAGATACTTTATAACCATGCCTCAAATTATCTTCTTTTAATAATAAGTTCTTTATATCCACGGTTATGGTTTTATGCTTACTAATAGTATTATGAGTATTCATAATTATTTTTATTCCATATTATACTAATTAATATTATAAAGAAATAAGTGAAGTTTTACAATTCCATTAATATAGCAAACTAACCTTTACATTAGCTACTATACTTATTTTCTGTGAAATAATAAAATTTAGAAATGCCAAGACAATAATTCCATTATATCATTTAATATTTATTTTCTATTTTGTCTGTGTTATAATGTGGGGGACAAGTTGGATACACAGGCTGAAAACCCAGTCAGGTTGGAAACAAAGCAGCTGTATTAGTTCTGGGTAGGTCAGCTTGTCATTTTTAAACGTATTTAGCTGAAATTTCTTACTAATGCCTATCACTACTTACATCAATCTTGCTAGAAAATACCGCCCTCAAACCGTGCAAGACCTCATTGGGCAAGAGGCCTTAGTTACAACACTACAAAATGCTTTTAGTTTAAACCGTATTGCCCATGCTTTTATGCTAACAGGTGTAAGAGGTGTAGGTAAAACTACTACGGCCAGAATTATTGCTAAGGCCTTAAACTGTATTGGTAAAGATGGTAAAGGTGATATTACTTTAAATCCTTGTGGCGTTTGCGAAAATTGTGTATCAATTACCGAAGATCGGCATATGGATATTATTGAAATGGACGCAGCTTCCAGAACAGGAGTTGATGATGTACGAGGCATTATTGAAAATGCAAAATATAATCCTGTTTCGGCTAGGTATAAGGTTTTTATTATAGATGAAGTTCATATGCTTTCAAAAAATGCTTTTAATGCTTTATTAAAAACTTTAGAAGAACCGCCACCTCGTTTAAAATTCATTTTTGCTACTACAGAAATTCGTAAAGTTCCTATTACCGTACTTTCCCGTTGCCAAAGGTTTGATTTACAACGAATTACCATTGATGCGTTAGCTAATAACTTAGCTAATATCTGTAAGCAAGAAAATATCAACTACAATGATGCTGGGCTTTTTTTATTAGCAAAAGCGGCTAATGGTTCAGCTAGAGATAGCCTTTCTTTATTAGACCAAGCCATTGTTTATGCAGATGTAATAAATGCTGAAAATGTAGCTAACATGTTAGGGCAAGGTTCTATTGAAGAAATATATAATCTGTTTGCAGCTATTTTACAAAATAAAGAAAATAACAGCTTTAATTTGTTAGAACAACAGTATAACAAGGGGATTGAATTATCTTTATTATTTGAAGATTTACTAGAAATTTGCCATAATGTAACCATGTGTAAGGTTTTAGGTAAGGCTCCTGTTAGTTTATCGGAATTTGAGGCTGAAAGCTCTAATAAAATTGCTACCCAAACATCGCTACCAGTGTTAATAAAAACTTGGCAAGTATTACTAAAAGGTTTAGAAGAATTACAAAAAGCTATTATTCCTATTAATACTGCTCGTATGGTAATGGCAAAACTCTCTTTAGTAAATTCCTTAGGTGATGTTGATAAAATTATTAACTTTATTAACCAAAATCCTGAACTGCAAAATAATCCTACTACTGTTACCATTCCAGATGCTAGTGGTACTAAGGTTGGTGCTAGTGGTGCTAATACTTTATCTAGCTATCAGAATAAACATTTTTATGATAAGCCTAATGATGTAGATGATGCTAATGCTGTTACCAGTAGCTCTAACCACCATACTAATCACACCAATACTAAAACCTCAACTTCTAATACAGATACTAATAAGCTAAGTGCCCGAGATGAAATCTTTCTAAAAAAAGAGTATGATACCCCTATAGCCAAAGTTAGCCCAACCGCAATACCACCTGTAGTTGAAACTACCCATAACTTAGCAAGTAGCAATAGTAACAACCTTTTTGAGGAAGTAGCTAAAGTAGAGACTCCACCAGTTGAAGTAGCAAGTGCAGTGAATAATAACCTTACGGCAATGGAAGTTAAAGGAACACCTAATAACATGGGTTTAGAAAGCGAGTTAACTAGCAAAACTAATAACACGGTTAGGGAAGTTAAGGTGGGTTCTAACCAAGAAGTATCCCCTAGCTCTAATTCACAATCTATGAGTGAAACTGAACTTACTAAAACAGTAACATCTATTTTCCCTAATGCTAAGAAAGTAAGCTAATTTCTGGCATTTCCAACAAAAAGTAATATAAAATGGATCCTCAAATACTACCGAAGGACAAGCAGAATATATATATACTATAATCATATACTATAATCCTGATGAGTTTGATGATTATTTTCCCTGACTCCCACCTCATGAATTAGGGATACTACCACCACTTATACATAGTAGAATTAAGGAATTCAACCATAAGCCAAGGTATGAAAACTAACACTTGTTTAACTGTTAATATTAGTTTAGTAAGATCCTTAAAGAAAATAGAAAAAACAGTATATTAAATAATTACTGGTTGCAAACTAATCCAACTCTACAATTTTGAAAGGTTGTAAGTAAGTAGAGGTATCACCACTGGTTATTATTTCATTATCTATAGAAACCACATGTAAAAACCTACCAGAGGCTCTGTAGTAGGCATCTCGTAGGTTTAAGGCTGCACCTTTGGACTTGTTATCAACAAAACCTCCGGTAGCAGTTTTTAAACAAAAAAAGGCTTCAATAGGAATAAGATCTGCAGCTAAGCCCCGCCATTGTTTCACAACTAATTCATTATTCACTAGATGATCGTAGTTGGCAGTTTGCATTTGTAAAATTACCTGCATACCTTGGTAAAAAGCGGCTTGAGATGAAGCATTAAAAGAACACATCTTACTTTGGTTTAAGGTAGGTCTTTCGCTATTATTTTCGGTATAAGCATTTAGAAACTGTTGAGCCGTAAGCACGCCCATGGAAGCACAACTACCTAAATTAGTTAGCCCCTCACAATTAGAATTTTCCGGAGTTAGTTCCTCGGTGGCACCACAACCGCAATAAGCTCTATTATAAGTAAAACCATCTATAGGATAAAAGCATAGCCCCTGATAATTACTAGCATTACATGGAGAGAAAATATAACCATGGGTAAAAATATCTGGGTTGTTAGTTCCCCATATAGGATTACTAACGCCATAGGTAATATCTTTCCGTAAATAAGAAAAAGATACTCTACCAGTATCCTCTGCCTTAGCGGGCGGATACCAAGTATCAGTGGCGTTTTCTATGGTGTGTAAAACTATACCATTATAGTAATAAGCAGGATTATTGGACAAACTAGATAAATCATTGTAACGAGCATTTAAGACTTCATCAATAGCATCTGTAGTAGCAAACATATTATGATTTTGCAAATAATACGGCTGGTAATTAGGCTGGTGAGTAGCCTGATTACTAGATTGTTGCATAACCTGACTTGCTATGCCTTCTTCTTCGTATTGTATATATAGCGGAGTAGACTGATGAGATTTATGCTGTTGTAGAGTAGCCTTATTAGTAGGTTGTTGAGTAGTTTGAGGAATAGCCTGATTAATATATCGGTTAGTGGTTTGAAGTGCAGTTTGAGGTGTATCTTTATTAGTGGACTGGCAAACAGCTTCAATAGGTTGCGGTGGTAAGGTGGTATCTTCATTATTATAAATAGTAAACTGATTAACAGGTTGGTAATTAGATTGATGAATTTTATGGTTATAGATTTTTTTATGATTAGTAACTTTCATTTTAATTTTTTTTCCTTTTTTATGATTGTTAGGGATTCGTTGGCTTACAGGGAATCTTGCCTTTGTTTTCAAAAACACTAGGGCGAGTTTTTCCCCTTTACTTGTAAGTACAAGTAAAAAAAGTAAAATACATCTTTATTAGAAATAACATCTAAGCCAGAGGCTTTAGCCAATATTATTTTAAAAATTTTAATAACCCTAATTGCTAGTTAAGTAATTTGCTAACAATTAAGTTATTAATACACCTTAATAGCCTAAGGATTTACCTATTTTAAGGCGGTGTAATAGCCCATGATAGTAATAAACAATACCTTAGGCTGGTATAATAGCTTTACTGATAAAACAATAAATTTTTATTGTTTTTATGTTTTTTATGCTAATTAATAAGTAAAATAGCTAAAATAATCAAAATAAAAGACAATTATATATCTAAAAAATTTAATAATACTAGTTTATAACCAAGTAATTTATCAATTAATTCCCCCAAGTAATTTAATAAAAAACTAAGTTATTCTTAAGTATTAACAGCCTAAGTATATAAATGTATTTAGGCAACAGTACTAACATCTATAATCAGATGTTATGTATTAAAAACAGTCTAAGTTTCATCATGAACTTAGAGCTAAGTTAACCGTTACGGTTATCTTAATAAGTTGTATGTTAATTAAAACCAACTTATACAGCCTAAGGTTTATCAATATACTTAGGCTAAGCTAATAACTTTACTAGATTTAGTAACAATTTTTATATTAGTTAATAACTAATAAGGTAAAGCCTATTTCAATTATTGATTGTTATACCAAGTAATTTAATAAAAAACTAAGTTAATAATTAATGTATTAAGCCTAAGTAGGTAAATTTATTTAGGGTAATAGTAATAACATTGATACTAAATGTTGTGTATTATTAAACTAAGATATTTACAATAATACTTAGCACTAAGCTAACTACTTAGAGTTAAATTAACAAGTTGTACCTTCATTAATTAATAGCCATTCGTGCCAGCTATAATCTATATGTGAGTGATACTCACAAGCTATATATTTAATTAATAACTTGCCTCAAGCTACTAAGATAGCATGGTAGCATTTAGCACAAAAAGTTTAAGTTAATTCATAACTCATTTGGTAAAAGTCTAATAATGCTTTTGCCGTTAGATTAACAATTTTTATGTTAATATTAAGGACTTTGCATGGCTTCTGCTAAATAAAGAAGCCTATTATAGTAACAAGTTGGTTATTAATTAATAACTAGAAATCTAAAGGAATTAAACTTGCAATTTTAGTTATCCTCATAAGTTGTATATTAATTAAAACCAACTTATACAGCCTAAGGTTTATCAATATCCTTAGGCTAAGCTAATAGCTTTACTAGATTTAGTAACAATTTTTATGTTACTAAATAACTAATATGCTTGCTTGTGAATCTAAAGAGCGTTGATTATCTTCACACAAACTATACATTAATTAATAACTAGTGCTATAAAGCTATTGTGGTATTTTAATGTGATATCAACATATTTTAATACCTACAATTTCTATTCTTTTATATTTTTATATTAATTACATCATTAATAAGGTAAAGCCTATTGCCAAGTATTCTATTGTGATACCAATAAATTTTAGCAACAATGTATCTTAATACTTACTATCTTTCTTCTTTTATATTAATAACTAACTGGGGCAACTCTATTACGGCTATTTTGTTGAATACTAAGATTTTTATGCTTTATTATGTTAATTAAGAATACATACACCTCTTATATGGTATATTTTTATGCTTTTATATTAATTATATAATTAACAGTGTAAAAGCTATTGTAAATATTCTATTGTGATACCTGCTACTTTTATATTGTTATATTAATTAAACAACCAACAGTTGTAAAAACCATAACAAATATTTTTATGATACCAATATTTTTAGGTTTTTATATTCATTAATAATTAGTGGTATAAAGACTATTGCAATTATTTATTTTTATACCAACAAGTTTAAAAAAACTAAGTTATTAAAAAGTATTAAAAGCCTAAGTTTTATCATGAACTTAGAGCTACACTAACCACCTTAGAGTTACACTCACAAGTTATATGTTAATTAAAAGCTAGCGGTGTAACTTTATTACAGGTATTTTAATCTGATACCTGTATACTTTAATCTGCAGAACAATTTATACTCTTACATTGTTTATGTTTATTAACTATCTACACTCTTATATTTGTATATTTTTATGTAGCTTTATACTTTTATATTATTGTATTAATTAACAACCAACAGTTGTAAAAAAATATTGTAAGTATCCTTTTGTAATACCAATATTCTTTAATACCAGCAATTTAATAATACTAATATTATTAAGAAGAAGAAAAATAAGAAGCCATTTTAACAAAAGCTAAGTTCGGTAGTTTAGATAATTTAATGGTTATTGATGATTATTTGATTATATTAAAAATATAATATATTGTCTTTTATTTTAGTTGTTTTTTTATTAATTAACATAAAAAACATAACTTATTCATAAGTAATTATAAGTCTAAGTTTTATCATGAACTTAGAGCTTTAGAGTTATACTCACAGGTTGTATCTTCATTAATAACTCCAGCTATAATCCATAAGTGAATTACAATCACAAGTTATTATGTTAATTAAGAACTAGTGCTATCAAGCTATTGTGGTATTTTAATGTGATATCAGCATATTTTAATACCTACTATTTCTATAATTCACAACCAACGGTGTAAAGCTATTGTAAATATTTTTATGATACCAATATTTTTAGGTTTTTATATTCATTAATAATTAATAGCATCAAGCCTATTGCAAGTATTTATTTTGATAACAACATACTTTAATCTACAGAACAATTTTTACTCTTACATTGTTTATTAACTATCTACACTCTCATATGGTATATTTTTATGCAATTTTATTCTTTTATCTATTCTGTTAATTAACAACTGCATCAAGCTATTATAGGTATTTTTGGTATTAATGTATTTTATTACCAGCAATTTAATAATAATATTAATATTATTAAGAAGAAGAATAATAAGAAGCCATTTTAAAAAAAGCTAAGTTCGGTAGTTTAGATAATTTTATGGTTATTGATGATTATTTGATTATATTAAAAATATAATATATTGTCTTTTATTTTAGTTGTTTTTTTATTAATTAACATAAAAAACAATAAAAATTTGTGAAAATAACAAAGGATCTTTAGATTCACAGGGTAAATATATTAATTAACATAAAAATTATTACGCTACAATTTTATTAACATTTTATGTTAATTTTTTAAGTTCTTCAATAATTTCGGGGTTTAATAAAGTGCTAACATCACCTAAGGCATTGAATTCTTTATTAGCAATTTTTCTTAAAATCCGACGCATTATTTTACCAGAACGAGTTTTAGGTAAATCTGATACAAAAAATATTTTTTCTGGTAAAGCAATTTTACCAATATATTCTTCTATTAACGCTCTAACTTCCTTAATAATATTTTGATGCTCGGTATGCTTAGCATAGGTAACTACAAAAATACATAAACTTTGCCCTTTAATTGCATGTTCTATGCCAATTACAGCGGCTTCCACCACATCTTCATGTTGGTCTATTATATTTTCAATTTCAGCAGTATTCAAACGATGCCCCGATACATTTACCACATCATCAATCCTGCCACCAATTCTAATATGCTTGGCATTATCTGTATACATGGCGTTATCTCCACTACAGTAAAACCCAGCAAATTGGCTAAAATAGGTTTTTACAAAAAGTTCATGGTTATTATAAATAGTAATAGCTTGCCCCGGCCAACTATCTTGCAAACATAAAGCCCCTGCTACCAAAGGCTCCTCAACCACCTTGCCACTTTCCTTTAATAATACTGGTTTAATGCCAAAACAAGGTAATGAGGCTTCAGTTGGACGCATTTCTTCTAAATAAGGAATTGGAGCTATGGCATGGCCTCCTGTTTCTGTTTGCCACCATGTATCTACCACATAGGCTTTTTCTTGCCCTACTACTTTAAAATACCATTCCCATGCTTCCTTATTAATAGGTTCTCCCACCGAGGCTAACAACCTTAGGCTAGTAGTATCTTCCTTATTAATATATTTATTCCCTAGTTTCATTAAACTACGAATTAAAGTAGGGGAAGTATATAAAATATTAACCTGATGCTCCTTGCAAATCTGCCACATTCTAGCAGGGCTTGGGTAAGTAGGAACTCCCTCATATAATAAAATTTTTGCCCCATTAAGCAATGGTCCATACACAATATAAGAATGCCCTGTGATCCAGCCAATATCGGCGGCTGTCCACATTAATTCTTCAGGGCGGTAATCAAAATTAATAGCAAAAGTATGCTTTACATATACACAATAGCCACCTGTACTATGGACTATTCCCTTAGGTTTATTCGTGGAACCACTAGTGTATAAAATAAACAAGGGATTGTTAGCTAACATTGGGGTAGCAGGGCAATTAGTAGAAGCAGTAGCCATGTAATCGGCTAAGTTAACATCTTTAGCATTCATACTGCATGCCGGTTTACCTTGCTCTCTGGCACAAACAATAACCTGTTTTAACTTAGGATAATTGTTTAGTTCCTCCTGCATTTTATCTTTTAAAGGAATAGTGGTGGCTCCTCGTTTTAGCACATCACTAATAATTAAATAAGAGGATTCACAATCTTCCATTCTTTCCCGTAAAGAAATAGCCGAAAAACCTGAAAATACTACCGAATGAATGGCTCCAATTCTAGCACAAGCTAGCATGGCATAAATAGCCTCTGGCACCATACCCATACAAATAGTAACCACATCACCTTGCTTAATCCCAATAGCTTGTAAACTATTAGCCAACTTACAAACTTGCTGGTGCAATTCCCTATAGCTAATATGTTGAGCCTTACCAACTTCATTACTTTCCCAAATTATAGCGGTATCATTCGCTTTAGTTGGTAAGTGAACATCTATACAGTTATAACAAGCATTAGTTAAACCATCTTCAAACCATTTAATTACCACCTTATCTGCCTTAAAAGAAGTGTTTTTCACTTTAGTAAAAGGTTGAAACCAATGGAGTTGCTGGGCTATCTTGCCCCAATATTCATTAGGCTTAGTAATAGATAACTGGTATAGTTCCAAGTACTTTTGTAAGTTTAGTTGGCTATGCTGTTGATTTTGTAAACTATAGTATTTTTTCATAGTATATTTTTATATGTTAGTTGTTGTGTTATTTTGCAGTAGTATTTTATGGTGTTCTTAAAGTTAATAGTAATAGTATATTATAAATTATTACCATTAACTTTCACAACCACTACACTTATACAACAACTAATAACACTATCATATAAAACAGGATTACTTAAAAGCATAATAATTAATTAACTATAATTTTACGGAAAATTATTAAGGGGGATTAGAATCAAACACTAAAGGCTAATGGGGTATTGCGGGGGAACTTTACCATACCTTAGGTATATAAATACCTTAGGTATACGTATGAAAACTATAACCACCGTTATGCTACTGGTTGGCATTAGAATTTACTAGATGCTCTTGCCAATGTTAGCACCTCTGCTAGAGTAAATATTTAGCATTTTGCATAGCTAATGTTAGTATTTAGCTATAAGCTAAGGATTGCTATTTTGCTGTAAGATAATGTTTGAACTATGGCAATGGCTAAGGGATTGATCCTCAAATAGGCTAAGCTAATTTAGTTGGTATTATACCACATTGTTTTCAAATATGCAAGAGGAATTAAAAAAACTTTTATAAGGAATTTTATAGGTAAGTTGTTATAGATAAACTCTTGTTATTTGCTATATAGGTAAGCCTACAATGTGGCTAGTAATTTTCGGCAAACTAAGTATTAGCTATTAATAAACAAGAATTTCTATTTATGCCTAAACTCCTTATAGGTAACTTTACCTAATGTTACATTAACACAACTTGATATTTATAAAATGATTTACTAAGGTGTAAACATATAATAATATTGTAATTAATGCAACTTATATAGGTGCTAACAACTAGCATAAATACAACATAAGGAAACTATAGGAAAGAGATAAATTCAATCTTGTATTTGCTAATCTAAAACAGAAAATTACATATAAGGAAACTATAAATGGCTAAAGTTCAAACTATTACTGTAAATAATATTGATATTACTATAAATACTATTCAAGAGGAAGATTATGTTAATTTAACAGAAATTTTAAAAACACAAGAGAGTGAATATTTTATAGCCGATTGGCTAAGAAACAGGAATACTGTAGAATTCTTAGGTTTATGGGAAGAATTAAATAATCCTAATTTTAATTATGGCAAATTCGCCATAATTAAACAGAACGTAGGATTAAACAATTACAAATTAAGTGTTAAACAACTCATTGCCAATACGAATGCTATTGGTTTACAAGCAAAAACTGGTAAATATGGAGGCACTTACGCTCATATTGATATTGCTTTAGAGTTTTGCTCTTGGTTAAGCCCTATTTTAAAATTACATATTATTACGGAATATAAGCGTTTAAAAAAAGAAGAAAACAATAGGCAAGGTATTGAGTGGCATGTAAAAAGAGAACTAGCTAAAACAAATTATCATATGCAAAATTATTCTGTAGCAAAATATATAATTCCTTGTAAGCAAGGCTCTATTGAAAAACAAAAACAGCACTATAAAGATGAAGCTAATTTATTAAATGTTGTACTATTTGGCATAACTGCGGAAAAATGGCGGATAGCTAATCCTGAACTAGCTAATCAAGATAAAAACATAAGAGATTATGCCAGTGAAAATGAGTTAACAGTATTAGCAAACTTAGAAACTCATAATGCTCAATTTATTAAAGAAGGGATAAATCAAGGGAAAAGAAAGGGTTTATTAATAGATATTAAAAATGAATATTTAAACATTTTAAATAGCAGAAAACCTAGTAAATCTATTAGCAAACAGCCTTCTTTGTCTGCAATAACAGAACTATCATCTTTGCATACAGAAAAAGAAGAAGACAAATAAAAACATAATAATTAATTAACTATAATTTTACGGAAAATTATTAAGGGGGATTTGAATCAATCCTATAGGATAAAGTAGTAAGTAAGGCAAAGGCTAAGCTAATTTAGTTGTTATTAATCACATTGTTTTCAAATATGCAAGAGGAATTAAAAAAACTTTTATAAGGAATTTTATAGGTAAGTTGTTATAGATAAACTCTTGTTATTTGCTATATAGGTAAGCCTACAATTTGGCTGGTAATTCTTGGCAAACTAAATATTAGCTATTAATAACCAAGAATTTCTATTTATGCCTAAACTCCTTATAGGTAACTTTACCTAATGTTACATTAACACAACTTGATATTTAGCTGATTATCTAGGTAAAGGAAAACATTAAATTAAAAAATTTTACAAAAACAACTTACCGTTGCTAGCGGTGTGCCACATGGTTAAAAATTCTTGAAAGTGAGTTTTATTTTTATTATTTTCTAAGAAAAATATTACATCTTGGATATTCTTATTATATTCAATTTTACTAATTTTTTCAATATGTAACATATAACGTAAATACACTAAATAAGTATTTAATACATCGGTTTCACAATAATCCCGAATACCTTTTAGCTCTTTATTATCGTACATGGTGGTAACTTTAGAACCATCAACTCCTATTTTACCTGGGTAGCCAAAAATAGCACATACTTCATTAAGTTTTACTCTAGCAGAGGCTCCAAAGTCTGAAAGAGCATCTAATAAATCGCAATGCCAGCCAGTAGCATAACGGTGGTTATAGTTTTCATACTTATTACCTAAGGTATGGTAAAGCTCCCCTGAAATACCGTACTTCATTGCCCGATATTTTAATACGGGAATATCAAAAGTTCTTCCATTAAAACTAATAATTCTTGGCTTTAATTTATTAATTGTTTGAAAAAAACCTTTGATTAAATCCTCTTCCGTGCTGTTAAGAGTTCCTCCTGAACGAATTTCTTTTAATAAATATTCTTCCTGATTATGGTAATTTTTAGTAATTTTAGCCACCAAAAAACTAATGGCTACTACTTTATGAAAAGGTTGCCTTAAAAAAGAATTTTTACCATCTGTTAGGGCTAAATGGTAATTAGTTAAGGCTTCCCTTTTTGCCTCTATATTAGGAAAATCTCCGTTAATTAAGGGAATAGCCGCTTCGTCATCGGGGATTGTTTCAATATCAAAAACAAAAATATAACTCGGTTCAAATTGGTCTTTCATAGCTAACTTCTTGGTTAATTTTTCTATTAATTGGTTATATTAATTGCTTACTTTAGTTAAAGCCTTCCTTATAATGCCACCTATAATGAAAATGCTTATAAAATATTTTTTACAATATTCTTGTAAAATATTCTCATTCCCAAACTAACGTTAATATACCGCTTCCCTGTGGCTTAACCTTGTGAAAACCAACCTAACAAGGTTAAAAGTAACTATAAGGATACAGCTTTCATTGTGCCTATAAAATCCCTGTAGCTTATTAGTTATAGCAAAACTAATTATAAGCATATAGTTTACCTGCTGCCATAGTATATTTATAGAGCCAACTTTTTTCATGAAAAATAGCTAAATTAGCAACAGATCCAACTTGAATATTACCTAGTTTATTCGCTACTCCCATAGCCTTAGCTGGATATAGGCTTACCATATTTAGGGCTTCATCAAGTGGAATTTTAACTTGTAAAACAGCATTTTTCAGGGATTCAAACATAGTAATATTGGCACCAGCTAATACTCCTTTAGCATTAACACATTTATTGTTTTTCACATAAATTTTTTGGTTAGCTAGCATGAATTCTTGTAAATTAGTACCCATAGGAGTTACACCATCAGTTACTATAAATAGTTTATCTTGCTTAATTTTATGAACAATTTGGATAGCATGGTAATCTACATGAACTCCATCTATAATAATGCCTGTATACACCTTAGGGTTGTTTAAAATAGCTCCTACGGCATTAGGCTTTCTTCCTTCCAAGCCCGACATAGCATTAAATAAATGGGTAGCTAGGTTGGCTCCACTTTGAATTACGGCATCAACCTCTTCATAGGTTCCATTTGTATGCCCTATAGAAACTTTTACACCAGCTTTTATTAATTCCCTGATTAAGGCTAAATCATTCACCTCGGGTGCTAGGGTAATTTTCAAAGGGAGGTTTTGCCCTGCTTGGCATAGAAAGCTTACCATTTTAGCAGTTAAAGGTTGAATATACTTAGCATTGTGAATGCCTTTTTTTATGGTAGAAATACAAGGTCCTTCTAAATGTAGCCCTAATATTTTATAAGGGTTTTCTTTATAAAAACTAGTGGCTACAGCTACAGCTTTTTCCATATCTTGTTCTGATGTAGTTATTAAAGTAGGTAAAAAACTAGTACAACCAAACTGTAAAACGGTATTATACATGGTTTGTAAAGTTGCCGTGCTAATTGCATCATTAAACAGTACGCCCCCACAACCATTTAGTTGCAGGTCTATAAAACCAGCACTAATAATACAATCCTTCAGATTAATAACTTTAGTATTAGCAGTAATTTGTTGTTGTAAACTACTATAAGGAGCCAGCCCCGTAATTTTATTACCTTCCACTAATACTGTAGACTTGGTGAAAGTTTTACCATTAAAAACCTTACCATCTACCAACGCATAACTTTGGTCTACCATATTTTTTCTACCGTTTTTTATACCACTTGTAATTAATCAAATAACCTATGTTAGAAAAATCCTATTTTTTTTTTGAGGGCTTTAGCAAACACTTCAACTAATTAACCAACTTATTATCTAAAAAAATTTTAATTAATAACCTATGTAAAGCAAAATTCATTTTTATATGGGCTTATGTAGTAAGCTGTTTTAATTAAGGACTTATTAGTAAGCTCTTTCATTAATAACTTATTATTTACAAATTGATTAAATAGCAATTTATAATTTACCATATTTTTCATGCCACTTGTAATTAATACCTACCTATATAATTATAATGTAAAACTCATTTTTATGAGATTTTTTAGGAAGCAATTCAACTAATAACCTCATTATCGTTATTTTAAAGTTTATTCAATGAAAATTCATCTCATAAGTAGCAAAATAAGATTTTATAGCTTAATTAATGCTCCTCACCTTGCTAAATTCTTAACAGATAACCTCTCTGTACAGTCTAAGAATTATAGCTTCATTAATATCCTAATCTTACCTAAAAGCCTATAACTAGATAATCTTATAAGGCAACCAATAAGTTGATATCTTTAATTACCTTGCATAAAAGCTTATAGCTAGATAATATCTATCAAGACGGGTTATATTTAGTAACAACTTCATTAACTCATACTCAATGTATTGTTTTTCATGTATACTGTTAGTGTGGTAATAATTTCATTAATACTAATCTTCATGCAATACACAACCTATATAAAGATTATTTATGTTATTAAAGTCTATTACTAATTTCTAAAGATAAAATCTTCCATATTTTATACATAAATTATTGGTTAGTTTTAATAATACTTCATTAATACTGGTATTTAATATCCCCCTTTTTTTCTTCATCGGTTAGAGGTTTACTGCTGAAAACTTTACAGATAAAAACTGTTATATTTACACATATAAAATATATTAATATACTGTATACATCTCCTGAATTACCTACTAAACTGTGTCGGGGGAGTACAATAGCTATAGGTAACGCTACCCCTAAGAAAACACTATTGAATAGCTTTAAGAAAGTTATATTATTCATTGTCCTCTTCCTCTTTTTCTATAAAATTATATATATTTACTTTTACAGGGTTTAAGTATTCCATGTAATAAATAATCTATATAAAAATTACTAGTTTCAACTTATAACCTCATTAATACCTTATGCAATATTTTAACCAATATAGTTATGTTTCGTCCTCAACACTATCTGACCTATACATATGTAATAACCAAGCTAGCTAAAAATTATTTTATTAAAGACTCTATTACTGAATATTCATCTTGTAATTCTTTAAAATATTTGTAAGTTTTTACTTTTAATTCAAGGCTAGCTCCTTCATCTGCCACAATGATAGCTTTTTTATGGAATTGTAAGATAGAAATTGGCCATAAATGGCTTACTCCTTTTTCTAAGGCATGGTGTAACGCTAAGGCTTTTTTTGCACCGGTAATCATAATTACTACCTCACCAGCTGCCATTAGAGTATCTATACCTACGGTAATAGCACTTTTAGGAACACTGGCAACATCGTTGTTAAAAAATCTGGCGTTGGCTAAAATAGTATTTTGGTTTAGTTCTTTGTCTCTAGTTTTAGAAGATAGTGAAGAATAAGGTTCGTTAAAGGCTAAATGCCCGTTTTCCCCTACTCCACCAATGAATAAATCTATGCCACCAGCTTTTTTAATTTTTTCCTCGTATAACCTACATTCGCCTTTAATATCTGGGGCATTGCCGTTGGGAATATTAATATTGGTAGGGTCTATATCTATGTGGTTAAAAAAATGTTGGTGCATAAAAGACCAATAGCTTTGGGGGTTGTTTTTAGCTAGCTTAATATATTCGTCCATGTTAAAAGTGCTAACATGCTTAAAGCTAATTTCTTGGTTCTTATAAAACTGCAAGAGTTTTTCATATAATAAAATAGCGGTAGAACCTGTAGGTAAACCTAATACAAACTTCTTATTAGCTTGTAATTTTAACTTTTCTTTTAAATAGGTAGCTACCCAGTGTTCTACTTTATTTGTAATAATTAAACGCATATTCTTCCTTTTTACTAAGTATTGTTATTATTTCTTATTATTTTGTTGTTATTTATTATTCTTGGTTATTGATTGCTTGTTGTTTGTTATTATTATTTATTATTGTTTTATAATACTTGCTTATTGTTTGTTATTCTTGGTTGTTGATTTCTTATTATTGTTTATAATGCTTAGGTGTTGATTGCTTAACTATTGCTTATTCTTTATTTGGTAATTACATACTTAACACGACTAACACAAAATAATTAACTTATTTAAGCTAAGTGTATTGATTATGGTATAATTTTGCCTTTAAAGCCATGATATGATATAAAAGTAATTTACATAACCTATTATTGTAATTAATAAAGTATTTGATAAATCTAATAATGTGCTTGTAATCGGCATATAGTTACTCTTTTTTTTGTTTTAATTATTAAAAAAATTTTAATACAGAAATTTTAGTTGTATTAGGTATATAATTTTCTATTATTCTTTATTTTTATTCCGTATTGTTACTCTTTAGAGGTAGTTTCTAGTTCAGCTTTAATTTTACCCTCTAGTAATTCTACTTCCGGACCAATCACTACCTGCACAGAACCGGCTACTTTATTAAGTACGCCTTTGGCTCCTAGTGCTTTTAACGCCCTTTCATTCACAAGTGCGTTATCTTTTACCTCTAACCGTAACCTTGTTGTGCAACTATCTAAGCTAATAATATTTTCAGCCCCACCTAAGGCTTGAATATATGCCATAATCTTTTGGCTTTCACTTTGTGAGAGAGTCGGCTTGGTTGCTTCCATATTTTCCTTAGGATTATAAGCCTTAGCAGGTTCACTGTGTGTAGCTTTATGAGGGTATGAAGATAGAGTCCCCTTAGAATCAGAAGCATTATTAGGTTGACTTTGTGGGGGAATAGTATTAGTGGTTCCCATATTGTTAAATGCACTTTTTGTAGTAGTGTTAGCTGTTGCTTTGTTAAAGGAAAGGTTAGTATTATTAGTAGATGCTGTTGATTCATGAGGTGTAAAAGTGGATTCATCATCTTCTTCTCTGCCTAAAGTTTTAAAGTTAAAAAATTTAATAGCTCCATAAAATATTACAAAATATAGTAAAAAGTACACTATTCCTACTGGAATTAGTAAATACCCTTTAGTGCCTAAGCCATAACTTAAAATATAATCAAACAAACCTGCGGAAAATGTAAAACCTAGTTTTACTCCTAAAATATTCATAATTACATGGCTAGATCCCATTAAAATGGCATGAATCACATACAAAGGGAATGCCACAAACATAAAACTAAATTCTAGTGGTTCAGTAATTCCTGTTAAAAATGAAGTTAATGCGGCCGATAGTAAAATCCCTGCTACTACTTTTCTTTTTGCCTGTTTAGCAGTTACAACCATAGCTAGGGCGGCTCCTAGTAGCCCAAACATCATTACGGGGAAAAATCCTGCCATAAAGCCACCAGCGGTTTTATCGCCAGCAAAAAAACGCCATAGATCCCCGTGTTTTACTATTTTAGCTCCATTTTCTATTACCGTATAATCACCAAATTGAAACCATACTAAGGTATTTAAAATATGGTGCAATCCTAAAGGAATTAATAAGCGGTTAGCCACACCATAAGCAAATAAACCAATATTACCCGAGCCAATAATCCAGTCTCCCAACAAATTAATAGCATAAGCAATAGGTGGCCAAATTAACGAAGCTACAAAAGCTAATACTAACGCTGCAGCCCCTGTAACTATAGGTACAAAACGTCTGCCTCCAAAAAAAGCTAAGTAGGTAGGTAGTTCAATAGTTTTATAGCGGTTATATAGTAAACCAGCTACAATTCCAATTAAAATTCCTGATAACACTCCCATGTTAGCTGAAGGTAACAAAACTTTTAAAGCTCCTAAGAAAATAGCATGCCCAACAAAAGCAGCTAAAGCTGCGGCTCCATGATTGTCTCCTGAAAAACCAATAGCTACCCCCATGGCAAAAATCATTGGTAGGTTATCAAACACCGTGCTACCAGCAGCGGCAATAAAAGGAATGTTTAACACATCTGGTTGCCCTAACCGTAGCAAAATACCGGCTACCGGTAAAACAGCAATGGGTAACATTAGAGAACGCCCCAGTTTTACAAAAAATTTCCCTACACTTTGCATACTAGTATTCTCCTGTAATTTATTTTAACTAACTATAACCTTACTTATAATGCCAAGCAATTAATTAGCTAAAGCTCCTTGTTACCTAATAATTTTAATATCATCAATAAAAAGCATGAAAGCTGTTATCTTCATTAGGATAACAAAAGCCATAATTATTAAAAAAATATATTAGTGAGCCCATTTGTTTACTTCTTGTTTATTTTTGTTTTTACTTCTTCTAAGGTGTATTTTTATACTTACTCTCTTTTACTTCTAAGGTTCTAACCTATAATAAACAATTTATTTTTATATATAAGCCTACTTACAATTCCAAGTGGTCTTTGTTATAGAGTTCACCTGATATTAGTTATGCTCCAATCAAATAAAAAATATATTTTTACTAACTAGCATGTTATTTATCACCTTACTTTTTATAACTAATCTTTAGTTTACCTAGGATATAGCTTTCCTTACTAAACTTGGAAGTAAGGGCATTTTATAGCTAATGTTTTTATACTTAGTATTTTTATAGCCTATGTTTTTTGGTAACTAATATTTTTGTAATAATAAACTGTTAGCTATTTATTTAATTACCTCTGCAGTAGTAATTTATATCTCTCAACACTATAGTAATATTTTAAACCTAAAGTAATGATGCTTGCCTTTTTAAACTTATTTAATTCCTATGTAATTTTTATTTTATCGGCAAATTAATATTTTCTTGAGAAACTACATAAGCTAGATGCTAGTATTATAAATTTCCTTGTTTTCACTTAATAGATACTAATTTATTATTTATACAATAAGCTAGGATATCTAACTATTCTAACTACACAGTTACACTATTAACTTAAGCCCATAGTTACAATAAGAATACTCCTAATATACACATTTCTAACCTATGCTAAAAAATTATTACCTATAAACCAAACTCTTTTTTCACTAATTCCTTAATAGCTGTGCTAGAAGGTAATTGTAAAGCTCTTTCTGCTACTGTTATACACTTTTTACAATCTAGTGTTCTTATTAATGCTCGGACATCTGGAATAGACTTCATAGAAGTAGATAGCTCTCTAATTCCTAAGCCTATTAGTAAAGGAATAGCCTTTAATTCTGATGCCATAGCACCACAGACAGCGGTTACAATATTATGTTTTATACCGGCATCGTTAGTTGTTTTTATGAGTTTTAATAAAGCAGGATTAAAATTATTTAACTGTTTAGCTAATTGTGGATTGCCCCGATCCATTGCCATAGTATACTGGGCTAGGTCGTTGGTGCCAATTGAAAAAAAATCAACATGAGGGGCAAAACTTTCCGCCATTAAGGCTGCGGCAGGCACTTCTACCATAATACCTATTTTAATTTTATCTTTAATGTTGATATTCAACGCATTAGCCTCGTTATAAATTAGCTCTTTTACCATGTGAATTTCAGCTAAAGATGAGATCATTGGAATCATAATACGGCATAAAATTGCTGGTTTAATTTGTAAGATGGCTCTGATTTGGTTTAGGAAGATCTCTTTATTATTGGCAGTATTAATATAATTTCTAACTCCTCTTAGCCCCATAATTGGGTTTTCTTCGGCTGGAATTTCAATATAACTTAAAGGTTTATCACCACCTACATCTAAAGTTCTTAAAGTTAAAGTACCACCTTCTAGGGCATCTAAACTAGCTTGATACAAGTTTAATTGTTCCTGTATACTAGGTGCTTTCACAGAATTTAAAAATAAAAATTCTGTTCTTAATAAACCTACCCCTTCGGCTCCTAGCTCTTTGGCTTCTTTTACCTGAGAAGCGTTAGACACATTACCTTTAACAGTGATGGTTACACCGTCTTTAGTAATGGCAGGCTCAAGAGTATGGCTAATATTAGCTTGTTTGATAACTTCTAATTCAGCTTGAGTTTTAGTAAAATCTGCTAATTGTTCTTTGGTAGGATTAACAATAAGTTTTCCAGTGTTGCTATTAAGCACAACATCAAGATGATCAGGAATATTAACTACATCTTCCCCTAATGCCACTAGTGTTGGTACACCCATATTTCTTAACATCAGGGATACATGGGAAGTAGAAGAGCCTAAGCCTAGAACAATCCCTTTAACATTAGCATTTAATTTAGATAAATCTGAAGGGATTAGATCCTTAGCTACTAAAATGGTATTAGGTGGAAAATTAATATTTTCTAAATTAGGAATATCTAAAATAGTTTTAATAACTCTGGCATATACATCTTTAAAGTCGGCAATTCTTTCTATTAATAACCTATTGCCGGTATTTTTAAGAGTATCAATGGCTTGCTCTATGGCTATTTTCCAAGCAAACATATCAGTTTTGCCTTTTTTGATTTCAACTTTAGCCGCTTCCAGTAGGGAAACATCATCTAAAATAGTTAAATGAGCTTGTAAAACTTCAGTTTTCGTTTTATGTTTTTGCTTGGTTGCTTCAAGAATTTCTTGTTTTAAATTATCTTTAGTTTTACTAAGAGCTTCCTTGAGGGTGGTTAATTCAGTTTCAGGAGAATTAATAGAATTTTCCATAACAGTTATTACCTCTTCTTCTAGTAGCAAAGTTTTACCAATAGTAAAACCTGGTGAGGCAACTGTACCTTGTAATTCGGTAAGTTTAGCAAAATTGTAAGTTGGTTGTGCCTTAGTAGGTTTTGTTTGATCGGCTGGTAAGTTAATTACGGTGTAATCTACCTTTGGTGGTGCCCCAACTTCTTCACCAAGCCCTGTGGCAATAGATGCTACTAATTGAGCAACAGCTGTTTTTGCATCAATCCCTTCGGCTATTACTTCTATAGTTTCACCATATTGAATCCCTAAGCCTAAAATGGCAATTACACTTTTAGCATTGGCTTGTTTTCCGTTTTTTTGTAAGAAAATATTAGCCTGCAGACTAGTTGCTAACTTAACTATTTCCGCAGCAGGACGAGCATGAAAACCGGTTTTATTCACTACCGTTACCTTTTGGCTAGCGTTATGGGTAGGACTTACAGTGGCTGGAGCGGCAAGCGTAGCACTAGCTGTATTATCTTCAGTAGTTACTGAAGCACTTAAATTTTCTGCCTTAGGGCTACTATTATTGGTAGTGGAATTAGCGGTAGAAGAACTAGTATTAGAGCTAGAGTTAGAGTTAGAGTTAGAGTTAGAGTTAGAGTTAGAATTAGAATTAGTGTTAGCATCAGTACCACCTGAGAGATTATCTATAATATTGATAATTTCATCATTCACATTGATATTAGTTTTAGTAGTTTTTTTTAAAGTTTGAGTTCCCTGTAAATTGGTAAAAACTAAAATTACATCAATACTAGGGGCTTTTTTGGCTAACAGGGGAAAGTCTACATTTAATAGTGGTTGCCCTTGTTTAACTAACTCACCAACTTTTATTAGTGGTTGAAAACCTTCACCTAATAAATTAACGGTATCTATGCCTACATGAATTAATACCTCCAGCCCTTGTGTGGTGGTAATAGAGATAGCATGGTGAGAGTCGTGAATGGTGGTAATTTTACCAGAGCAGGGAGCGTGGATAGCAGACCTTTGTAAGGCGGGGCGGATTGCTATACCGTCCCCTAACATTTTTTCTGAAAATACAGGGTCGGCAACATTTTCAATTTCAATTAAATTTCCATTAATTGGAGCATAAATTTTTAAGACAGACATTATTATTTTACTTTACTTTTGGTTGCAATATACAAAAATAATAACTCTAAATCTATAAAAGTAAAACAATTAAAACATTTTCTTACCATATTAACCACAATTTTATGTAATTAAGATGTAATTAAAGTTAGAATTAATCACACTAGAAAAATAATAATAAATGCTATCTCAAATAACATAAAAAAAATATGATACATAATTATTAAATCAATTAATGCGTCCATTATTTCATTACTTTTAATTACTCTTTTTTATAAGTATATATATAGTTAATTTATAACTATTATTTTTAAGAAATTTATTTTATAATTTATTTATTGTGTTAAAAATGTAACAACAAAGGAATCATTAACAAGTGAAATCCAATTACTATAATCCTAACAGTATTTCTATAACTCATAGATTCTCTATATTATTTGCCGCTTTTATAACTTTTATTGCTTTAGCCGTTTTTTTCTCTATTAGCCATTTTACACTACTTGCTACTACTTTTTCAGCTAGTTTGTTGTATTTTTCATGTGCTTTTATGATACTATCTTTAATTATAGAACTTCATGGCAAAAACAATGCCGATAAAGTAACCTATACTGGGCTATATGTAATTTTATTTGTATTTTGTATTGTAACATTTATGAAATACAGTACCCCTAAACATAACATTTTGTATGAATTCTGGGGCATGTATAGCACTACTCCTAAATTATTAATAACCGTGATTATAGCTTATATCTTGGCTATTAAGGCTGGCTCTTTAACCTATTTAAAACTAAAAAACTATACTAAAAAGAACCATTTATGGTTACGTTACATTGTAGCTAATTTTTTGTTATTAAGTATTTTTACTATTTTAATAAACTTAATTTTGTTTATTGGTACCATAGATTTTACCCTGCTTTGCCAACTTTTATTAAGTAAACTATTGCTACAATATTTATTTATTGTTATAACTTTACCTATTGTATATATACTAGTTATTACATTTAAAGCATTTAACTACAAAGCAAAACGAGGTTCTGATGAAAAATATAATGCAAATTATGCAAAAAGCCCAACAGGTTCAAAAAAATATAGAGGCACTCCAAGAGGAAATTAAAGCTAGTGAATTTAATTCCTCTTCAGGTGGTGGTTTAGTAAAAGTTACAATTAGTGGTAATTACGATATTAAAAAGATTGAAGTTGATGATTCTATCATTTCAATAGAAGAAAAATCTTTAATGTTAGACCTTATCATTGCCGCCTACAACGATGCCAAAAGAATAGTAAAAGAAACTACTGATAGCAAAATGCAAGATGCTACCGCTGGCCTACCTTTACCTCCTGGTATGAAAATTCCTGGTTTATTCTAAAAGTTTAACAATATAAATATTGAATTTTTAATTAGTAAGTTGCTATGGATAACCATAATACTATAGAAAATACAGCTTTATTATTAAGTAAATTACAAGGAATAGGACCTAGATCTGCTAAAAGAATTTTGTTTGACTTAATGAAACAAAAGGATTCTTTACTCCCTAACCTTATTAATGCTTTAACAGATTTATCTGCCCGTATTAGTGCATGTCCTGTATGCTTTAATTTAGATGTAGTCAGCCCTTGCCATATTTGTGCTAGTTCCCAGCGTGATAAAACCATGATCTGTGCCGTAGAAGATATTGCTGCTCTGTGGGCAATTGAACGCACTAATTCTTACAAGGGAGTTTATTTTGTATTAGGAGGGAACCTTTCTTCTTATAAAATATCTAAACCTGAAGATTTACACTTAGATATTCTTATTAATAAACTTAATAATGAAAATATTAACGAGTTAATCTTAGGTTTATCAGCAACTTTAGAGGGGCAAATTACTGGGAATTATATTTGTGAGCAATTACAAAAACCTTTAAAAATTTCTATGTTAGCCCAAGGTATGCCGGTAGGTGGTGAAATTGATTATTTAGATGAAGTTACTTTATCTACGGCTATTAAATTACGAAAAACCATTTAAAAACTATGAATAATGCAACTAATCCGTTAACAATTATTACTTCTCCTAATCCTTTATTAAGAAAAAAAGCCTTGCCTATAACTAAAATAGATAAGTCTATCCGCCTGTTAGCTAAGCAAATGTTAGAACTAGTTTATGAAAATAATGGTATTGGCTTAGCCGCTAACCAAGTAGGTATTCTAAAGCAAATAATTGTAATAGACTTACAAATAGATAATATTAAAAAACCTATGGTGATGATTAACCCTGTAATTACTAAAACCTCTACTGAAACTGTGGATTCCGAAGAAGGTTGTTTATCTTTACCTTTAATCTTAAGTGTAATTAAACGTTTTGCTACCATAGAAGTAGAATATACCGACCTCAATGCTAAAAAACATAAACTAAAGGCTGAAGATCTATTAGCTATTTGCATTCAACACGAGGTAGATCATCTACATGGGATTTTATTTATAGATCATCTTTCAAGGTTAAAAAAACAACTCATCTTAAAAAAATATAAAAAATTAACCAAAGAAAAAGAAAAATAATGAAAATTTGTTTTATGGGAACTCCTAGTTTTGCTACATCTGCCCTAAATGCTTTGTTACAACATAACTATAATGTTGCTTGTGTTTATACGAAAGAACCAAAAAAAAGAGGAAGAGGTACAGCTGTATCAAATACAGAGGTTCATAAAATAGCTTTACAACATAACATTCCTTGTAGAACTCCTAAAAGTTTAAAGAAATCAGCAGCAGAACAAGAGTTTTTTATAAAGCAGAAGTTTGACCTTGCCATTGTAGCATCTTATGGTTTAATTTTACCTGAAAGCATTTTAAATGCTCCAAAATATGGTTGTTGGAATATTCATGCTTCCCTTTTACCAAGATGGCGAGGAGCCTCCCCTATTCAAATGGCAATCGCTAGTGGTGATATTAAAACCGGAATTACTATCATGCAAATGGATCAAGGCTTAGATACCGGTGATATTATCTTACAAGAGTCTTTACCTATTAATGATAATACAACATTTGAGGAACTATATAACCAATTAGCTAACTTAGGAGCTAATTTACTATTAAAAACTCTAACACAATTACAACAGCATAATAATGTTAGCACTAACATTGTTAGGACTAACATTATTAGAACTAAACAAAATGATGCCCTAGCCACTTTTACAAAGTTACTAACTAAAGCCGATGGTTACCTGAATTTTCATGAAAGTGCAACAGTGTTGCACCGTAAAGTGAACGCTTTTAACCCTTTTCCTAGCACTAGTATGTACTATAAAGAAAATATTAAAGTTTTAGCTACTACTCCCTTGTTACAGCAACATGATAAACCTTGTGGTACTATTTTATCGGTATCACCTTTACTTATTGCCTGTTGTGAAAGTATTTTACAAATAAATACTTTGCAAAGGCAAGGCAAAAAACCTTTAGCAGCTAACGAGTTTGTGAAAGGTTTCCCTTTTATAGTAGGTGAAAAAGTTACTAGCCCTAAGGAGTAGCTATAGGATAAATACTAGCTAACATAGCAGGTAACATTCCTTAACCTAAGTTCTTTAATATTATTCTTATATATAGAGTATTTTAAGTGCTATTGGTAAAATTAAGTTTAACTAATCTTTTATCTAACTAAAAACTAAAATTATTAGCTATTTGCTAGTCTTACCTTCAACATAACGCATATATGCTTTATAATCTGCAACCTCTCTGCTAGTGCTAAACAGTTTTTATCTAGCTTATATCTTAGCCCCGCTATATAACCATTTAGCTTGATTAATTCACAGAATTAATTTGCACTGGCAGATAACAACAATAGGTATTTTTTACTGATGACTATTTTAGTATCAATATATTAGCTACATTTTAAAATATTATCAAGATTAGTCGTGTTAGACATATTATCACCAACCTTTTACCAATGATGAGATGAAAGACAGTACAGGTACTAGCTCTAAAGTAGACTATAATATGGATCATAGTGAAATTAAATCGCAGTACAAATACAGCTTTAGTTAGAACCATGAGGTTAAAAATTCTAATTATAGTTATAAGTAGAGTTTATGTTACTAGTATATGGTGTAGTTCTTTGTAAACAAGGAGGCAATAAGTTGTTATTATATTGTAATATTGTAATTTTTATAAATTTGTGTTATAATATAAGTAATCCAGGATCTCTGGTGTACGTGTACATAAAAGGGAGGTAATTAATTACCTCCCTTTTTTATAAAGTAAGAATAAGACTATGTCTAGGAAGAAGACTCATAAAACTTTTGAAGAGCAAATCCAACTTTTACAAAAAAGAGGGTTAGAAATTCCATTAAAAACTGAAGCTATCCATACTCTACAAACTATTTCTTACTACAGATTAACCTCGTATAGATTTCCTTTTGTTTTAGAAAATAAAGAAACATATAAATCAAATACAACCTTTAAAAACCTTGCTAATTTATACCATATTGATAATATCTATAAAATGTATTTGTATACATTACTGCAATATATTGAAGTTGCTATTAAAACACAAGTTATGCACTATTTTTCAGAGAATTCCCCATATTTTTATTACCAAAATTCAAATTTTCAATTACCTAAAAATGAAAAAACTAAGGAATGGTTTAAAAATACATTTTTACCAAGTATTAAGACCTCTATTAAGAATTTAGATAATACCCATATTAAATATTTTGCTGAAAAACATGATAAAAAGAAAGAATGTAAGAGTGGAAAACCTTATAATAAATGTAGTTGTTATCCTCCAATATGGATAGCTGTAGAAACGCTTACTTTTGGTCAAACAATCAATATTTATAAGTATTATAGCTCTCAAGAGCAAAAACTGATTATCTGTAAATTTTTTAAATTAAATAATATAAATCCTTTTTTAGATTGCTTAAGCGAATTGAAAATAATAAGAAATTTAGTTGCTCATCATGATATTATTTTAAATAGAAAATCTTTTCCAAAGAGTACAACTATTGGTATTCTTTCATCTTTGTACGATACTCCTATTAGGAAAAACTATGAAGAGACTTATCTACCTTATTTTTTACTAATTAAACATTTTGTTGAAATAGTTTTAGCAAAAAATGATTATATTGCTGAATTCTATAAACAATTTTTAGAATTATCAAAACAAAATAAAAAATACCTAAGTTTAGAAAAGTTAGATAATAAGTATTTTGAATTTATTAAAAAATAACTTAACCATCTAACCTATGATGTTAGTAGAGGTTGCAGGTTATAATCTTCTAACAGATTAAACATATTGGTTAATAATTGTGGTAGTTATATATCTTCTAAAATACCTCTTCTAATAAATCAAACATGGTGGTAGCTAAATTAAGGTTATAAAAATTCTGGATAGCTCGCAGACCTGTTGGTGAGGTTACATTAATTTCGGTAAGGTAGCCGTCTATTACATCAATTCCTACAAAAAATAAACCTAAATCCTTTAAAGTACCACCAATGGTTTTACAAATTTCTTCTTCTTTAGGGCTTAATTTTTCAAAGCCGGTAGCAACGCCACCAACTGCCATGTTAGAACGAATATCATTAGGTTGAGGCACCCTATTAATTCCGCCAGCATATTCACCGTTAATTAAAATTAAACGTTTATCACCTAAATGTACCTTAGGTAAAAACTCTTGAATAATAAACTGTTCTTTAAAGGTAAAAAGAAAATAGTTAATAATAGCACCTACATTAAAGTCGTTCTTTTTTAAAAAGAAAACGTCGGCTCCGGCGTTGCCATATAAAGGTTTAATTACACATTGTTGATGCTTATTTAAAAATTCATGAATTTCTACCTCGTTCCTAGTAATTAAAGTGCTAGGCATAAGATGAGAAAAATTAGTAACTAACAACTTTTCAGGGGCATTACGCACACTAACAGGGTTATTAATAACTTTTACTTTATCCATTACCTTTTCCAATAAAAAAGTAGAGGTGATATATGCCATATCAAAAGGTGGGTCTTGCCGTAAAAAGATAATATCCATATCTTGTAACAAAGTTTTAGCAGGTAAGCTATGCACAAAAGGAGTTTTGTTAGTTGTGGGGTCTTGAATATCTGTTAGGATTACCATATCGGCAAAAACATTATTCTCATAAATACTTAAAGAATTAGGGTGGTAAATAGAAACCTCATAACCTCTTGTAAAAGCCTCAATTATTAGCATGACACTGGAATCATTGGCAAAATTAATTTTTTCTAATTCATCTATTTGAAAAGCTACTTTCATGTTTGTTACTCCTTTGCTAACCATGCACTTTCAATGTGTTGCATGCTATTATGATAAATCAAAATAGCATCAAACCTTATATTATAATTTGCAAATTGTGGATTCCTTTGTAAATACAATAATAAAGCTTGTTCTATTCTTAATTGTTGCTTAACCGAAATACAATGGGGCAAAGTATGGGCATCATTACGACACTTTACCTCAAAGGCTACTAACACATTATTTTTACTAGCAATAATATCTATTTCCCCTAAGGCTGTTTTAAAATTATGCTCTAGGATTTGCCAATTAGCTTTATTTAAAAACTTGATGGCTTTTTTCTCGGCACTTTGCCCAATACTATAGGAGGTTTTTAATTTTAAGAATTTCATCGTAAACAGTATTTTTATTAATATTATATTTTTTAGCTAATTGCTTAGCTAATAAACTAGGTGAAGTATTTTCTATGCCATGTTTAATTTGAATAATTAAATCGTCTTGGCTAATTTCATAATTAGTTTTAGGATGAATTAACACAATGAATTCGCCCTTAGGAGGCGTATCTTGGTAGTATTGTAATAAATTGGTGAGGGAATCCCTTTTAATTTCTTCAAACATTTTAGTTAATTCTTTAGCTACTACTACTTCTTGGCTACTACCATAAATTTTACTTAAATTCTTTAAAGTATTCACAAGGCGGTTAGGTGATTCAAAAAACACAATAGTAGCACCTTCTATACTATAACGTTGTAAGATTTTCTCTTGTTTACTGACAGACTTATCTAAAAAACCTAAAAATATAAACTGATTAACCGGAATACCGGCTACTGACAAAGCCGCAACCAACGAGCAAGCTCCTGGAATTGGTGTTAGAGCAATATTATGCTTGGCACATTCTTTAATTAATAAATAACCAGGGTCAGAAATTAAAGGAGTACCTGCATCGGAAATTAAGGCTACCTCTTTATGCTGTAAAATTAAATTAATGGTATCGGCTAGTTTACTCTTTTCATTATGCAAATGGTAGCTAACTAATGGTTTACGAATCCCTAAATGTTTTAGCAAAACACTGCTAACTCGCTTATCTTCACATAAAATTAACTCTGCTCCTTGTAAAGTTTTAATGGCTCTTAAGGTGATATCTTCTAAATTACCAATAGGAGTAGCAACAATATATAAAGTAGCTTGAGTATTCATTTTTAGATTATTTATGTTATAATTGCTAATAATTTAATTATAGTACGGATACCTTTATGTTACAAACTTTGAAAAATTTTATTCTGTTAGTTTTTCTTGGTCTTTTAGCCAGTTGTTCTTCAGTTTTTGATACCCTTAACACATCTCCCCAAGATAATAGCAAAGCTGTGATTGCCGTGCTGCTACCTATTAGCGGTTCTAACCAAGAACTAGCAACTTCTTTATTACACACCATAGAACTTGCGAATAAACATCATCTTAATAAGAACATTATTATTAAAGTATACGATACTAAAGGCTCGGTAACTGAAGCTAAAAAACAAATGAAACAAGCTATTGCCGATAACGCCCAAATTGTAATTGGTCCTATGTTTGCTAAAACTACAGCTAGCATAGCCCCAATGGCTGAAAATAAAGGTATTCCTGTTTTTACTCTTTCTAATGATATCCGTTTGTTACAAAACTATAATAATATTTTTATGGTAACAAATTCACCATTTTATGATATTGAAGCCGAAGTTGCTTATGCTAAAAAACAAGGTAGCAAAAGGGTAGCGGTGTTGGCTCCACAAAACGCTTATGGGGATTTATCCGTTGCTTTTCTAAAAGCTAGTTTAGCTAACAACAATTTAGAATTAGTTAGAGTAGTACGTTATTCCCCGAAAAGAGCTAATTTAACTTATGAACTTAATCGGCTAATTCCTTATGGGGAACGGATAAAATATCAAAAAACTCAAAAAGCCTTAAAGAACCATGAAGTTATTCAAGATGAACAAGGTAATATAATTACTGAACCACCTAAACCTAAACTTAACTTTGATACTCTTATCATAGCCGATGAAGGCAGACGTTTAGCGGTGGTAGCTTCTCATTTTCCTTTAATAGACTTAGCTTACCAAGATCTAACTATTATTGGTAATAGTTTGTGGGAGTCTAATTTAGTAATATCTAATGAAATTCTGCAAAATGCTTACTATGTAACAGATGTAACCTCGCCTGTTGATACTAGTTTCTACAAAGAATATGTAGCTTACTATCAAACGCCTCCTAGTAAGCTAAGCTACACTATTTACGATGCTTTTATGCTAGCTAGTGCCTCAGTCTACCAAGATCCAGATGGTAATACCGTAATTGACTTAGCGAAAAATCAATTTGGTAATACGAAAACTATTAATGGGGTGCTTTCATCTTTTTATATGAATCAAAATAACATTAAAGTTAAAGATATGGCAGTCAAACAGATCTCCCACTTTAGCATTAAACCTGTAACTACCTTACCTACTAAGGATATTACTACTATTAGCTCTTATATTGAGGTGCTATCAACCCTAGAGGAAGAACAGCAAAAGTAGGAAAGTAAGGAATCATTACCTCCTTTACTCCTTATATTATTATTCTACTCTTGCACCAATATATCAATATAATTTTTATAATAATACTGCTTATACCGTTTTTTATTAGTATCAGTGTGCAAAATTCCAAGCTCTTCAAATTTTTTAATTATCTTATTTATAAGAGTTTTTGATATTTCTAACTCTACGGACACTTTATTTTTGTTAGAAATATAAGGAAATTGTAAAAGATATTCATATAGTTTTCTATAATTATTAGTACGTGTAGTTATAGTTTTTATTTTTTTATTATCACTAGCCATTAAATTATTTACTTTCTCAGCATTTCTTATAATTGCTTCAGATACTTCCTCAATCCCTTTTAGAAAAAATAATAACCATTGATTATAATCACCACTTGTTCTAACTTTCATTAAAGATTCATAATATGCTAATTTATTATGTTTAAAATATAAACTTATATATAAATTAGGTTTATCTAACATTTTCTTATTAACTAAGTACAATATAATAAGTATCCGTCCTACTCTTCCATTACCATCTAAAAAAGGGTGAATAGTTTCAAATTGGTAATGTATTAATGCAGCATTAATTAGCGTAGGAAATTTTGATTCGGAATTATTCATAAAATTATCTAAATCACTCATTAAACTATTAACTTCTTGATAAAGAGGTGGATTAAAATGTGAATTACTAGGGCTACTACCTCCTATCCAATTTTGTGAGGTTCTAAACTCACCTGGAGTTTTATTTATTTCTCCTCCTCTAACTTCTTCCATTAAAATTTCATGGATAGATTTTATAAGTCTTGTAGCTAGCGGAAGTGTTGGTAGCTTATTTATACCAAACTGTAAAGCATGATTATAATTTATAACTTCCTTAATATCTTTACTACTATTTAATTTATCTTGGGTACTAGACTCATATTCTAATACTTCTGATAAAGTTGATTGTGTGCCTTCTATTTGGGAAGATAGTAATGCTTCCTTAATTTGGTATTTCGCAAGCAATAGATCAACATGAGGTATTAAATAATGAATCTTACTTACTTTTGCTAAAGCTAACGCAGACTTTTCTAACTGTATAGAAATATCATTAGTTAGTTCAAGTGTTAAGTTTGATAATAAATTAGGAGCAAATACTTTATATTTGTTAAATATTTTGAACTCTCCGCTATTATTCATAAGCACCTCTAAGGACTTTTTTGTGTTCTTACAACTATTAATTTCATTTTAAGAACACATTTAAGCGAAAAGATGTTCTTAAAACGATTAAATTTAGTATAAGAACTTTTTTGTGTTCTTACAACTATTAATTTCATTCTAAGAACTTTTTTTGTAAGAAAAGTGGTCTTAGAGTTATTTATCTGTTATCTTGGAAAGCAACCAACTCATAAAAAATCCAAAATAATCTTGCTACTATGCCTGTAGTTGTTAGTTGGTTAAGTATATAATCCCCATTAAAAAATGATTATCAATAATTCAATTAAATTGGTTGTATTTAGTGGGTAATTACTAAAATTATAGTATATTATAAATATATCAATGATTAAATTTATTTATATTAGTAGAATTAAGGGAAGAAAACAGTGGAAAATGTAGAATTATTAAAGAAAAATTATGAATATTTAGAAAGTATCTGGCAAAAAGATGAAAATGGAGTTGAATTCATTTTTGCTAGAGATTTGCAGAAACGTTTAGGTTATGAAAAATGGGAACGCTTTGAAGAAGTAATAAAAAAAGCCATGATAAGTTGTGAAACCAATAAAAATATAGTTTTAGACCATTTTCTCGGCGTTGGGAAAATGGTTGAAGTTGGCTCTGGTGCCAAAAGAGAAATAAAAGACTATAAACTCACTAGATATGCTTGTTATTTAACTGCCCAAAATGGAGATTCTAGAAAAGAAGAAATAGCCTTTGCCCAGAACTATTTTGCTACACAAACTAGAAACTTTGAACTAGTAATGCAAAGAAAAAGCGACTATGAAAGAATCCTAGAAAGAGTAGAATTAAAAGAAGCCGAAAGAATATTTTCGGAAGAACTATACCAAAGAGGAGTAGATGAAAAAGGCTTTGCCAGAGTAAGAGGTAAGGGAGACCAAGCCTTATTTGGAGGGAATGCCACTAAAGATATGAAAACAAAGTTAGGAATTCCAGAGAAATATAAAGATAGACCACTAGCAGACTTTTTAGACCCCGCCTTAATTACCGCTAAGAAGTTGGCTGTACAAATCTCTAACATAGCAATTAAAGAAAAAAATCTACAAGGTGAAGAGAAAATAACAACACAACATATTAATAGTAACCATTCTATTAGAGAGTTATTTATTAATGAAGCAGGAATAAAACCTGAAGATTTACCACCAGCCGAAGATATTAAACAAGTAGCAAGAAGAGTGAACAAACATATTAAATCTATTGCTAAAACTAAAATACAATCTCCTGATAATGAATAAAAAATAGTAGTTTATCTAAATAAAAAAGGTAAATTCTATAAATAATAAGATAGTTGCTTTTTTAGCATACAAACTAGCCTAGTAGAAAGCAAGGCTAAACTAACCATAGAAAATAAGTTGGTGAAAAGTGTATCATACTAAAAAATGTATAATATTACCAATTTTATAAGAAGCTCTACAAATTACTTGAATTATAATGATTATATAACTGAATTCACCTTATAAAATTATATTAACAAAGTTTGAATTACATAGTTTAAGCAGAGTTTTCCTTTAGCGGTTGTGAATAGGTTACCCCCCTGATAAGCCAATAATTTTTCAGTTATTAATTTAGTAACTTTGCTGGGCGGTAATTCCTTAACAATGAATGCTGGTAATGCTTTATTTACACGTAGTATGGTTAGCACTATTTCTTCAAACCTTTCTTGCTTTGTTATAGGAATATTCTCAACCAACAGGCTTTCTTTAGCTAAGGCTTTGCTTAACCATACTTTAGGATTTTTAAATTCTTTAGTACCATACCAACCTTCATTAAATACCCTACCACTAGCATTAGGACCAAAGCCTAAATATTCACCACCTAACCAATAGTTTAAATTATGAATACTTTCATAACCTGCTACTGCAAAATTAGAAATTTCATACTGTTTTAAACCTACATTTTCCAAGCTAACAAGAGCTTCATTGTAGAATTCAATGGCTAGATCTTCAGGTAGTTCTGGGATTTTTCGTTTATAAAACAAAGTGCCTTTTTCAATAGTTAATTGGTAAATAGCCACATGGTATTTAGCTAAACTACAAGCGACTTTTAAATCCTCTTGAAAGTTCTTCAAAGATTGTTGTGGTAGCCCCATAATTAAATCAAAGCTAGTATTATGAAAAATTTCACAGGATCTTTCTAAAGCAAAAACAGCCTCTGCTACACTATGCTTACGCCCAAGAAACTCTAAATTTTTAGAGTTAAAAGATTGGACGCCCGTTGATAGCCTAGTAACTCCGGCTTGTTTAAACTCTTCAAACTTGGCAACCTCAAAGGTAGAGGGGTTACTTTCTAAAGTAACCTCTGGAATTTTGCTATTAATCCCTAAAGATTTATTATGGTTCTCCCAGTAATTAATTAGTTGGTAGATAGTATCAGGCTCCATTAAAGATGGAGTCCCTCCGCCAAAAAAAATAGACTTAATAGGCTTGTGTTGAAAATAAGGTTTTTGCATATTAAAAGCATTCAAATAACCTATAAGCCACTGTTTTTGTGAGATTGGCTGGGTAGCCACATAACTATTAAAATCGCAATAAGGGCAAAGGCTTTCACAAAAAGCCCAATGGATATAAACTGAAATTTTTGGGGAATCAAATATTGGCAAGTGCATAGCTAACTCAATTTACTAACTAAATTCTTTGAAACCATTTGCTTAAAGGCATTAAAATATTTAGCATTGTTGTTATTGCTATTACTTCTTGTATTTATTCTTATAGCTTGCCCTAGTGTTAAGTTGGTAGGTGGAAAACACAAGTATAATAAATTGTAGTAGCAATAAAATATGGGCATAGTTTAGGTGATGAGGTTTAGGTTATTGTGAGCTTAAAGGGTGTTGCTGTAAATAACTGTGCAACTTAGCTAAAGCCTTAGCCCGATGGCTATACTTAGCCTTTTCTTCGGGTAACATTTCAGCAAAAGTTTTATTAGCTCCTTGTGGAATAAAAATACTATCATAGCCAAAACCATTGTTACCTTTGCTTGGAAAAGTAACTTTACCCTTACAACTGCCGCTAAAAAATTGGTATTCTCCGCTTAAAAAATACAAACACAAAACACATTGAAAGCTAGCTTCCCCATGGCTTTGCCAACTTTTACCTAAGAGAGTTTGGATTTTATGAAAGGCTTGAGGATAATTACCATTTGCCCACCTTGCACTATAAACAGATGGGGCATTATCTAGGGCAGCTACTTCAAAACCAGAATCATCACTTATGGTAATTAAACCACTACTCGTTGCACCATGTTGGGCTTTAATTAAAGCATTACCTGCAAATGTAGTAGCAGTTTCAGGCGGGGAAACAATGTTAAAGTCGGCTAAACTACACAGCTCTATACCTTGCTCTTGGAATAAAGTAGCAAATTCTTGAATTTTACCGCTATTGTTAGAAGCAATTAATAATTTCATAGTTTATTTTCATAGTCGGTTATAACTTTAGTTTGTAATTGTAATAGTTCTTTAATACCTTGCTCGGCTAAAGTAACTAATTGGGCTACATCAGTAGCACTGGCTGTATTCTTTTCACCGGTAATTTGTAATTCTACAAAGTCGCCCACTGAAGTAAGCACAAAATTGGCATCTACATCGGCATTACTATCTTCAAGATAGTTTAAATCTAATAAAGGCTCCCCTGCTACAATCCCGCAAGATACCGCAGCAATACCCATTTTTAAAGGATTAGTTTTTATTAACTTATTAGTAACTAAATGTTGCAAAGCAAAATATAAGGCTACATAAGAACCAGTAATAGCCGCTGTTCTAGTGCCACCATCAGCTTGTAACACATCACAGTCTATTTTTATTTGCTTTTCTTCTAGTTGGCTTAAGTTGGTAACTGCTCGTAACGACCGCCCAATTAAACGTTGGATCTCTTGGGTTCTACCACTTTGCCGCCCTTTAACGGCTTCTCTTTCTACTCTTACCACTGTTGAACGAGGTAACATACCATATTCAGCTGTAATCCAACCATTACCGGTTCCTCTTAAAAAAGATGGTACCTTATTTTCTACCGTGGCATTACATAACACTATGGTATTACCACATTGAATTTTACAAGAACCTTCAGCATATGGGTTATATTGGGGAATCATAGTAGTAGGACGCAATTTGTTATGCTGCCGGTTGTTTAATCTCATGGTAAATAACTCCTTAAAATAACATTATGTTACTATATAACCTATAGGAAAAACAATTACTATTGATTTTTTATGGATATAATTTTATTGTATTAGTACTAAGAAAGATATAGCACTATACTTAAAGTTTTACAAATTCATATTAATTAGCCTTAATGAACCTTAATATTAACCATTATATAGAAAATCTAAAACAAATTGTGGCTATTAAAAGCCCCTCTGGTAATATTGCTGGGCTAAACGCCATGATTAGTTTTTTTACGGCACAGGCTGAAACCATACCTAGTTTATCTTACATACAGGTATTTAACCAAAATGTAGCTCCATGTTTAGTAATTAGTAATGCTAATTTATATGAAGAACTAGATGTTCTCCTCCTTGCCGACCTAGATACCGCCTTAGAAACACCTAATGGTAATAACCAATTTTTCATTCGGGAAAACCTTGCTTATGGTTTAGGAGTGTTAGAAAATAAAGGTAATGCCTTACTTGGCATCTTAGCTTTGCAAAATCTGCTAATAGAAAAGCATAACCAGCAACTTAAGTTTGCCTATATTTTAAATTCTCATAGTTATAATACAAGGTTAGATAACAGTAACTTACTGCAAAAATTCGGGCAACGTTCCCACTTTGTTATTTCTTTAGCTAATACTAATACCGGTAACGCTTTAACCGATAGCCGTTATGGGCTTGCTACCTATAGAATAGAACTTGAAGCCCCTGCTACCCACCGCATAAGTTGTAACGATGAATATTCCACTATCTTACATGCCACTAACTTTATTAAATATATTCATACAATTAATAAAATGACCTATAATAATTTTATTAATTTCACGATTCTTAATCAAGGAGATAAAGATCCTAATTTTATACCTCATAAAATGGCAATGGCCGTACAAATTAGGTTTTTAGAAACCCATTTCCCTAACTATTTTGAAAAAAGATTCACTAGCTTTCAGCAAGGGCATATGAATAATAAAGTAAAAATATATTGCGAACAACGGTTAGAGCAACCTCCTATTCTTAGTAATCCTAATACCAATATTTTAAAAAAGTATATAGAAAATGCTGCTAAAACCTTAAATATGCCAATAACATGGGCAACGGCTTTAGGGAAATCTAATGCCTTATTAGCTTATAGCCACAACTGTGCTTTAATTGAAGGAATCGGAGTTATTGGTGCAGTGCAACCATCTGGTGAATATTTAGATTTGCAATCTGTGATTCCTCGTACTAAATTATTAATGAAAACCCTAGCAACAATTCTAAAAAATAAGGAGACTAACAACTATGGCCGAAACCACTGGGAAAAATAACGCTAGCAACATCTCAGCAAATGATAATCCTAAAGTAGAATCTGAAACTACAGGAGAATCTGCTAACAACCTAAGTAAGCAAGCAGATAATAATGAAAAAGTAGAGGTTTCAGCTGTAAAAGCAACCGAACTGCACGAAGAAAATGCTAACAATAATAGTAATCCTGAAGAGTTAGCAGCAACTGAAGAACCTGAAGAGGATCTAAATAAACAAGTTAGTGAATTACAAAGCCAAGTACATGAAATATCTAATAAATATTTAAGGGCTTTAGCCGAAATGGAAAATAATAAAAAGCGGGCAGAGAAGGCTTTGCAAGATACTCGCATTTTTGCTATTACTAACTTGGCAAAAGAATTAATTGTTATTTTAGATATTTTTGATAAAGCCTTTATAGGTTTACAAGTAGAAACAATTACAGATAATAACCTTAAAAACTTTGCTATAGGCATGCAATTAACCCAAAAGGAATTATTAAAAACTTTAGATAAATTTGGCATTCAAAAAATTTATCCTGTAAATGAAAAATTCAACCCTAATTTACACGAAGCATTATTTAGTAAAGCAGATGAAAAACAAGAAAATGGTATGATTTTTGAAGTAGTGGAAAGTGGTTACTTACTCCAAGAAAGGTTACTTCGTCCGGCCAAGGTAGGAATCATTAAGAATGAAAAGGCTTAGTAAATAAAAATTTACACTTTTTCTAAAAAAAACATTGAATATTCTAAAAGTAACACTATTGTAATAGTAATAAATAGATTTAAAAAAATATAAACATTAACAAATTAACACTTAGAGGTAATAAAATAAATGGCAAAAATAATTGGTATAGATTTAGGAACAACAAACTCTTGCGTAGCAGTAATGGATAGCGGAGAGGCAAAAATTATAGAAAACGCCGAAGGAGCCAGAACTACTCCTTCAATGGTGGCCTTTCAAGATACAGAAATTCTAATTGGACAAGCGGCTAAACGGCAAGCGGTAGTGAATCCTATTAAAACCTTATTTGGTATCAAAAGGCTAATTGGTAGAAAGTTTGATGATCCTGCCTTAAAAAACATGAAAGAACTTTCTCCTTTTAAAATTGTAGCCGGTAATGGTGGTGATGCTTGGGTGGAAATTGATTCAAAAAAATATAGCCCTCAAGAAATTAGTGCCATGATTCTTCAAAAAATGAAAGAAACAGTAGAAAGTTGGAGTGGTGAAAAAGTTACTCAAGCAGTTATTACAGTACCTGCCTATTTTAACGATGCCCAACGCCAAGCTACTAAAGATGCTGGTAAAATTGCGGGGCTAGAAGTATTAAGAATTATTAATGAACCAACCGCCGCTGCCTTAGCTTATGGTTTAGATAAAAAACAAAATGGTGTAGTAGCCGTATACGACTTAGGTGGTGGTACCTTTGATGTTTCCGTGCTAGAAATTCACGATGGAGTATTTGAGGTAAAATCTACAGGGGGTGATACAGCCTTAGGGGGAGAAGATTTTGATAGACGAATTATCAACTACTTAATTGAAGAATTTAAAAAAGAAAATGGCATTGATTTAGCTAAAGATAGCCCTGCTTTACAACGGTTAAAAGAAGCAGCTGAAAAAGCTAAAATAGAATTATCTTCTGCGGCTCAAACTGAAATTAACTTACCGTTTATTACAGCTGATGCTAGTGGTGCTAAGCATTTAAACATCAAACTAACTAGAGCTAAGTTTGAATCTTTAGTAGAAGATTTAATCTCTAAAACTTTAGAACCATGTAAAGTAGCTTTAAAAGATGCAGGAATTCTAGCAGATGATGTATCTGAGGTAATTTTAGTAGGTGGTATGACTAGAATGCCAAAAATCACTGAAAAAGTACAAGAGTTCTTTGGTAAGGCTCCTCATAAAGGGGTAAACCCCGATGAAGTTGTGGCACTTGGTGCGGCTATTCAAGGTGGCGTTTTACAAGGTGATGTAAAAGATGTTCTATTATTAGATGTAACGCCGTTATCTTTAGGGATTGAAACTCTAGGTGGCGTATTTACGAAATTAATAGAAAGAAATACTACAATTCCTACTAAAAAATCCCAAGTATTTTCAACGGCAGAAAATAATCAAAGTGCGGTTACTATTAGAGTATTCCAAGGGGAACGCCCAATGGCAGCCGATAATAAACTCCTAGGTAACTTTGACCTTGTAGGGATTCCACCAGCACCTCGTGGTATGCCCCAAATTGAAGTAACCTTTGATATTGATGCCAATGGCATAGTGCAAGTTTCAGCTAAAGATAAAGGTACAGGTAAAGAACAACAAATTAAAATTCAATCTGATTCTGGTTTATCGGATGCTGATATTGAAGCTATGTTAAAAGAAGCTGAAGCAAATGCTGAAAAAGATAAAGAAAAAAAAGAAAGAGTAGAACTCCTTAATAACATAGATATGACTATTTACGGTATAGAAAAAAGTATGCAAGATTTAGGTGATAAACTTCCGGAAGATCTAAAAAAAGAAGTTACAACAGCTATTTCTGAATTACAAGCCTTAAAAGAAAAAGGTACTAAAGAAGAGCTAACAGCTAAATTAGAAGCCTTAAATACTAATGCTATGAAAATAGGTGAACTGCTTTATAAACAACAGCAAGAGCAAAATCCAGCACCAGAGGCAGAGGCAGAGCCAGCTAATACCACAGAAGAAGAGGCCAAACCTGAAGATATTGTAGATAGTGAATATAAAGAAAAAAACTAACTACTTAAATTTTTAAGCAAATAGGTATGATATAACTAAAATACAGAGTATTCAAATAACCATTGGCTACTCTGTATTTGTTTTAAGAATGAAAAAGGAAACAATATGAAAGATTATTACCAGATCTTAGGTATTAGTAAATCGGCTTCGCAGGCGGATATTAAAGCGGCTTACCGCAAAAAAGCTATGGAGCATCATCCAGATAGAAACCCCAATGATAATAACGCTGAAGCTAGGTTTAAAGAAGTTAATGAAGCCTATGATGTGCTAAAAGATCCTAACAAAAAAGCTATTTACGACCAAGGTGGGAATCCTAATAATGCTGGTGGTGGTTTTGGAGGTTTTGAAGAAGGCTTTTCTGGTTTTAGTGAAGGTTTTGATGGTTTTGAAAACATCTTTGGTGGTATGTTTGATGATTTATTCACCGGAGGGCGAGGTTCAAGATCTTCCCAAAATAAACGTGGTAACGACCTCTTATATAATTTAAACATTACCTTAGAAGAAGCCTTTAGTGGTACTACTAAAACCATTAGCATTAATGCTTTTTGTAAATGTACTTCTTGTGCCGGCAGTGGAGCTAAGGGAGCCAAACAATTTGATACTTGTAAAGAATGTAATGGTAAAGGAAAAGTTCGTAAAAAAGTAGCTTTCTTTTCTTTAGAACAGCTTTGCCCTAAATGTTCGGGTAGTGGTAAAACTATTAAAAACCCTTGCCCAACTTGTAGTGGACAAGGTCGTTTAAAACGTAGCCGTAAACTAGAAGTAGTTATTCCTGCAGGGATTAACCATGGTATGCGAATTCGCCTGCAAGGAGAAGGTGAGGCTGGTTTAATGGGAGCCGAAGCTGGTGATTTATACGTAGCTATTCATGTATTACCTCATAAAACTTTTGTGCGTAAAGGTAATTATTTGAACCTTTCTATTACTATTCCCATGACTTTAGCAGCCTTAGGGGGCTACATTACTATAAAAACTATAGATAACAAAGAATTAGAAGTAGCTATTCCTAAGGGAATTCAGAATAATCAGAAACTTCGGGTGAAAAATCAGGGCTTTGCTGATTTAAATAGCCATCATCGTTCAGATTTACTAATTGAAGTAACCGTAGAAACACCAAGTAGTTTAAGTGCAGAACAAATTAGAGTTTTACAAACTATGTTTCCTGTAGCTGAAAATAAAAAGTATAAAATTAATACTTAATTGCAAGGATACTAAATGCTAAAAACATACTGGTTATTTTTAAACTTATATTTTTTTTCATTGTATAGTGACCCAGATGTTAAACTCTGAAAATATATTTGCTATTTTTAAAACTTTAAAAACAGCAATGCCTACCGCTAACACAGAGTTAAATTATACCAATAATTATACTTTGTTAATAGCGGTAGTGCTTTCGGCTCAAGCTAAGGATTCTTCTGTTAATATTGCAACTAAAGAGCTTTTTAAGCAAGTTAGCACGCCTAAGGAAATGCTTGCATTGGGCGAAGAAAATTTAAAAAATTATATTAAAAGTATTGGGCTTTATAAAAATAAAGCAAAAAACATTATTAAACTTAGCCAACAACTTATTAGTACTTATAATAGCCAAGTTCCTAATAATTTTACAGATTTAATAGAATTAGCAGGTGTAGGTAGAAAAACCGCTAATGTAATTTTAAATGTAGCTTTTAATAAGCCTACAATGCCCGTAGATACCCATGTTTTTCGGTTAGCAAGACGTATGGGGCTAAGTAATGGTAAAGATGTGCTGGCTGTAGAACAAGACTTATTAGCTAAAATTCCAGAACCTTACCGCCAAGACTCTCATCATTTATTAATTTTACATGGTCGTTATGTATGTAAAGCTAAAAATTTTGACTGTAATAGTTGTATTATTAATGCTTTTTGTGAAAAAAATATCTAAAAACTCTATTATAACAGTAGATAATATATTAAAAAATTTATTATAATTTGCCTAATATTTTAGCAATTATATACTTAACACGACTAATTATATAGCTGGTTTAAGAGATAAACTAGCTAACAACTAGTTGGCTCTAGCAGAAGTTTCAAGTTATACAATGGATATGTTTATATATAACGATCAAGGTTATGATATAGCCATACGAGTTATTAAATATAAAATAGGAATAGCATATTCCTTGCTAAACCTAAAGATGTTAGAGAATAGAATCAAGAGGAACAATACAAAGAGTGTGGGGAACCTAATAGTAGTTTAACAAGTTCTTCTTTAAATAATACGGTTACTTTGTTATTGTGTTGGTTTTTAGGAATGTTTGGGGCACATTTAAAGATTAATTCTTAGCCATTGCAACTCTTATTTCATTTATAATATAAAAAAAATACATTGCATACAAACAATGCCTAATCTGATAATAATCTAAAACTATCAAAGAATAAATTAATAACAAAATAGTTTTTATTAAAATTATTTTGTATATAATTACCTCATACTAGATTAATAACTACAAATTAAAATTATATGGTAAATAAAAAAGTTTTAGTAACAGGTGGAGCTGGTTATGTGGGGGCTCATACTTGTAAAATGTTAGCCGAACAAGGTTATACTCCCATTGTGTTTGATAATTTAAGTTATGGGCATAGTTATGCTATGCAATGGGGTAACTATATAAAAGGTGATTTAACTCAATATGATGATATTCATCAGGCTCTTATTAAAACCCAACCAGTAGGAGTAGTTCATTGTGCAGCTTTCACTTATGTGGGAGAGTCCGTGAATAAACCAGCAGAATATTACCAAAACAATGTTATTGGCACCTTTAACTTATGTAATGCTATGGTAGCTAACAAGGTTAATAATATAGTTTTTTCTTCTACTTGTGCTACTTATGGTAATGTAAAAACGCCTATTATTGATGATGTTACGCCACAAAATCCTATTAATTCTTATGGTAATACGAAGTTAGTAGCAGAATTAATGCTGAAAGACTTCAACATAGCCTATAAGCTAAATTATATAATTGTAAGATACTTTAATGTAGCCGGAGCGGATCCTATGGGCAAAATTGGTGAAGATCATAACCCTGAAACTCATTTAATTCCTTTAGTTATTGAGGTTGCCTTAGGCAAAAGGGAAAATATAAAAATCTTTGGCACAGATTATAATACTCCAGATGGTACTTGTATTCGGGATTATATTCATGTTAATGATCTAGCCCATGCTCATTGCTTAGCCTTAGAATATTTATTTAAGCAACAACTTTCCAACTCTTTTAATTTAGGTACAGGTAAGGGTTACTCTGTGAAACAGATAATTAAAGCCATAGAATTCGTTAGTGGCAAAAAAATTGCTACCCTGAATGAAAGTAAAAGAGCAGGCGACCCTGCCATTTTAGTAGCAGATGCTACTAAAGCCCAACAGGTTTTAAAATGGCAAGCTAACTATACAGATATTAACTCTATTATTGCCACAGCTTATAATTGGCATAGCCAGAGTACAAAAGAAAATATAGTAGGTAATTCTTAGGTTTTATAAGAAGAAGTTTTCATTTATTTCCATAAGTAAAAATGCTAAGATATTAGTTGTTTTTCATTAGGCTAAGAAATGTTTAAAATTACTACTCAAAAAAGTTATAGGGAGAAAATTGATTCCTTTAGAAAAGAGAAGGGAATATTAGAATCTCTTAACAATCAACTTACTGCTAATATTAGCTCATTACAAACAAATATCCAATCCCAAAAAGAACAGTTAAAAATTCTTAATTATAAATGGCAACACCAACAACTCCTTTGGCTTGCTAATGATAAACTAGCACCTTTATTCACAGCTAAAGGGTTATTAGAATTTGAAAAACTCAAACTTAACCTAGATTCCCTAAGTAAACAAGACTTAGATGATTTATATTTCCTCTTATTTTTAGCAAGACAATATAACACTATTAAAAGTAAAGGCTTAACTGTTTTAGTTGAACCTAAGTTTTTAGCATTGAATATTCAAAATGCCGATTCCCTTTATAAAAATATTGCTGATATATATAAAAAATATAATATTAGTTCTAACTTACCTGCTCTAGATGAGGTTTTTGTTACCCATGCTGGTTTAAAATTTTTACCGCCTGAGGTTATAGCTAAACTTAAAGGTACGGTAGCATTTAGTGCTGGTGCCTATTGGGGTGATTCACCAATTTCTTTATATGAATATTACAATTTTGAAAAAATCTTTGGTTTTGAGCCTTTATTTAGTAATTTCCAAATTATGGAAAGTTTAGTGAATAACAATAATTTGCAAAACACCATTATTCCTATTCAAAAAGGCTTAGGCGAAAAAGAAGAAACCTTAACTTTCCAGTACGATCCTAACATTAATATTGCAGGTACTAACTATGGTGGGACTTTCATTAATAGTAAAACAACTAATAAAACTGAATCCTTAGCTATTACAACTATAGACCAAACAGTAGCACAATATAACCTAAATAAAGTAGGCTTTATTCATTTAGATGTAGAAGGTTTTGAACAACCAGCAATTCGTGGTGCCTTAACTACTATTAAAAGAGATAAACCTGTTTTATCAGTTAGTTGATATCATAACTTTAACGACTTCACTAATATAAAGCCCTTAATTGAAAGTTTAAATTTAGGATATAAGATTATTATAAGAAGGCTTTCTACTACTCCTTATGAACTTTCTTTATTAGCTTATTAATTAAAGTAATTTCAAGGTAATTAGTTACAAATTCTTATAAACATTTTTTCTATGAGCAATATCAATAACCAAAATAGTTAATTTACGATTGCTAATATCACAAAGTATGCGGTAATGACCTATTCTGTATCTATATAGTGTATTAGCTCCTTTTAACTTTTTAGCATGAATAAAAGGATCTTTGATATTATGTAAACTTTGTAAGAAGGATTTTAGTTTAAGTTGATCTTTAGTTGGTATATTTTAATACTTTTATTAAGCCTATATTATACCGAACTTGATACATTATTATTTATTACCACCTTAATTCTTTCATCATTTCTTCATGAGATATGGTTTTTCTTTTACCAGCCTTAATATCTTTTAGCACTTTTTCAGCTAATAGAATATCTTGTTGATCTTCTATCCATTCCTGAATTAATTCATTTATAGTAGCATTTCTGCTTTGATGAATAGTTTTACTTATTTTAGTAAATAATTTTAAATCTTCAGTATCCATAGATACATGAATAGAGCTTTTAGTCCCTATGGTTTTATTCATAATTTTATTCATAAAGTTCCTATTTACATATTTACCTAATAGTGTATATACATAAATATGTCAAGTATTTTTATACTAGCTATTTTGAATTTTTAATTGGCAATTATCTACTTAACAAAACTAAATGTTAATTAATATAGGCTTAGTTTTATATAATTGCTAACTTCAAGTTGGCATAGCCAACTTACAAAATACATGTAGTAAGTAATTCTTAGGTTTTTATTATCTTTGTAAGGCAACTAGTTCGTATTTAACAAATTAATACTGTGCTTGGCTATCATTAATTCTTCTTGGGTGGGAATTATCATTAATTTAATTTTAGATTTAGCATTAGAAAATACAGTTTTATTAGCTTTATTAGCGGTTTCATCTATAAAGGATCCTAAAAACTTGAAAGAGTCTGCCACATATTCTCGTACATTAGCATCGTTTTCTCCTACACCAGCCGTAAATACAATGGCATCTATACCACCCATTACAGCAATTAGTGAACCAATATTCTTAACTAAGTTGTACTTAAATACAGTTAACGCCTCTTTTGCTTTAGGATCTGGGGAATTAGATAGAGTTTGAAAATCACTACTAATTTCACTTAAACCTAAAATGCCTGATTGAAAATATAGTAAATCTTCAACTTCTTGCAAGGAATATTTTTTTTCCTTTAATAAATAAAGTAAAACGCCAGCATCTATGTTACCAGTTCTACTTCCCATAACTAATCCCTCAAGAGGAGTAAAGCCCATAGTAGTAGTAAAACTTTTACCACCTTGTAAAGCACATAAAGAAGCACCTGCTCCTAAATGGCAAACTACTACCTTACCCTTATATAATTCTTCTTCTTGTTGTTGCAAAACAGAGGCAATATATTCATAAGATAAACCATGAAAACCATAACGCAATACATTGCCATCGTTAATTACGGCTCTTGGCAAAGCATATAACCTTGTATACATAGGGTTAGTGGCAATGTGAAAGGCGGTATCAAAACAAGCTACTTGTTGAATATGTGGGAATTTATCTTGCAAAACTTCCATTGGGCGAATATTATGGGGTAAATGGATAGGAGTTAGAGAAATAATACTTTTTAAATAAGCTATAACTTCATTATTAATTAAGGTAGGAGCATTATATTTATTCCCACCATGAACTACTCTATGGCCTGCCATAATAATTTTGATATTAGGAAATAATTCTAAAATTGTGTTTAGTAAATCAACTAATAAATCATCTCTGGTTTTAGTAGTAACTAGTTTATTTGCTACCATAGTGTTAGCTTTATCATCTTTAATTATAAGTTTTGGATCAGCTGTTCCTAACCCTGTAATTTGCCCTAAGGCTATCACTGTTAGTTGCTCTTTGCCAAATAACTTAAACTTTAAACTTGAAGAACCAGCATTAATTACAATAATTGCTTCTTTCATCTTTTTTTTCCTTCATAATAACATTAGGTATTACTTATTATTAATTAACATACATTCTTAGCACAGTTAAGTTGGGCTAAAATAGCCGAATAAAGCCTTGCATTGGCATCGTCGGCTCTGGAGGTTAATACAATAGGTACTTTCGCACCTAATACGACTCCTGCAACCTTAGCTTTAGCTAAATACACTAAAGACTTAAATAGAATATTACCAGCCTCTAGATTAGGTACTAATAATAAATCTACATCACCAGCTACTTCTGATTTAATATCTTTAATATTAGCCGATCTTTTACTAATGGCGTTATCAAAGGCTAAAGGACCTTCAATAATAGAACATTGTTGTAATTTTTCATTCAAAGCTAAACTTCTAGCGGCTACTGAACCTTCTATTTTTTCGTAAGGTTCTTCTAAGGCAGATAAACAAGCTATTTTTGGTTTTTTAATACCTAATTTGTTAAGAAAAGCTATGGCATTTAAAAGAATCTGTTGTTTTTGTTCCACACTTGGAAAAATATTAATAGCGGCATCAGTAATAAATAATAGCTTATGGTAAGTTGGCACCTCTAAGGTAAAAACATGGCTAATTTGTTGCCCTGTAATTCTAAGCCCACTATCCCTTTGCACCACAGCGTGCATTAGGTGATCTGTATGGATTTTTCCTTTCATTAAAATTTGTGCCTGACCTGTATGGCAAGCCTTAATAGCACTATTTACAGCTTGCTCTTCACTTTCACAGTTAATGATTTGTAACTTAGAAACATCAAAATTATGCTTTTTAGCCGTTGATTCTATGGCAGTTTGTAAACCATATAAAATAGGATTAATAACCCCATGTTGAAAGCCAGCAATAGCACCACCTAATGAAACTTCATCAGTAGGATTTACCACAGCAGTATTGGTTAGCCCATAGCTTTTAGCTTTTTGTAGTAACTGCTCAAACGAATTCATAAAAATTAACCTCTTTATATTTTTTACTTTTTATATGTAATATTATAGGTATCCCTACAAGGATAATACTATTAAAATACAGAATATACCATATATGTTAGTGTATTAGAAGAATATACTAGAATAAAACTAATTTTGTTAGTATACTTTTTATTGTCAGTGAAAAAATTTTATTGCCAGTAAAAAATTATATATTTTGAAAACTAAATGGATTATTTAATAGTTTTATTTTTAACTGTACTATCTCCTGTAACCTTGCATTTATCTAACGTGGACTACACTACAGAATGGGGTATTTCTTTTAGTGACCCTGTACATTTAAACTCTCAAAAATCCTATGCCCTTGATAACCCCGATAACCCTTTTAGTACTCTTAATGAAGAGTACTTTGGTACCTATGGCATAGTGTATGAAATGTTTATTGACTATAAGTTTTATGTAAGTGAACATACTTGGTTAGCTTTGCGTTCGGCTTATTCACCATTACGAGAAGGCTCTCAGGTTACGGTGCAGGCATCTTTATCTCCTAATCCTGCTACTGTGGCTTATTTTTATAAGGAGCATCCTAGTTTTGGTTTATTAGCTGGTTATGATATAGGTTTAGGCTTTTCCCCTTATATTGGTGCTAGTTTTTCCCACATTGGTTATGCTAATTATGGTAACTTTGAACTAGAAGAACAGTTTGATAGTACCTTTACTTACTTAGCAGGGATAAGATATAAAATAGATTATAACTGGTCGGCTTTAGCTGAAGTTTCAGGTTATAAAATGGATATGCGTTATATTGAAGGGCAAAATTATGATATAGCTATGCGAGTTATTAAATATAAATTCGGGGTAGTTTATTCTTTTGCTAAACCAAAAGATGTTAGAGAACGCAATAAAGACGAACAATACAAAGATATTATCCGCTCATTAGACCCAGCCATTGATGATAAAATCCAAGAAGAAAACATTAAAAAAGCTAAAGCAGACAAAGCTGCTAAGCAACAAACTAAAGGCAAAGGGCAAGCCACAGCTACAGGTAGTGCTGTAAAAAGTTCAACCGCACCTGCCAACTCTACTACTAGCCCAAGCTCTAATAATACTGCCATAACTGGTGCTGGTGCTACTAGTAGTACCGTAGTAGGAAGTTCAACCTCATCTACCAATTCTACTGCTACCCCAAGCTCTAATGGTGCAGTAAGTGGCAACCAAGCTAGCCAACCTGCATCTGCTACTAGTGCTAATGAAAATACTAATACAGCTACTAATAATGCGGAAAAACCTGCAACTCCTAAGGAATCAACTAGCAATACAGATGAAAACTCGGCAACTAAACAAGCTCCTACTAAAGGTAACTCCTTTAATAATGATTTATTCTAAATAAAATATCTTTACGAACAACAATAAAATTACACTACTAACAAGCACACTATAATTCCTATACCTTTAAAAATAGAGTATCACAATATAGGGAAACCATTAGTTTGAAAGATAAATGTGCCATTAAATGTATCCCGCTACAATTTGCCTAAGCTAAATGGCATGGTTTAATGAGATGTATATTCTTATTGTTCTTTAGAGTTTAGCATTTACTATTAAGCATTTATTATTAAAAACTTAAAAAATTAATTATTTTCTTTAATTTTTGCAAAAAAATATAATTTTAGCTACTCAACCATTCAAAATACTAAAAATTGTTCTAATTTGGTAATTTATTATTGTGCTGTAAAGTATGTTAAAAGGTAAAGTGTAGTTAATGTTAAAGTGAATGTAAAAGTTGACAAAGTAAAAAAAATGAGAAAAAGAGTTGAGTAATAAGTAACTTGAAAATTATTATTAAAAGAAGCACAACTAAATTTAGCACTACTAACTAATAGGTTATCATTATCATATGAAGATGAAGATGAAGATGAAGATGAAGATGAATAAGAAGAAGTAGGAAGTTAATTAGAAAGTTAATTGTAAAAGTAATGAGTATAAACCGGTAATATAATGATTAAGTAAAGATATTCTCACTAAATAATTACTTAATGCTAACGAATAAGGTATGAGAATTACTTTTATAATAAATAATTAAGCGATTATCTCGCCAGAGGTAATAAAGTTAATGTGCTTGCAAGTATTAACTACGTGGTCTCCTATTCGTTCTAAAGAGCGGCAAATTAGAAAATAATTACGAATGGTATCTAGTTCTACAATGGAAACTTTTTGAATAACATTTAACAAAGCATTAGATATTTCATCGTTTAATTTATCTACCTCAATATCTTTAGCTATAATGGCATTTAAACCTTTGGAATCTTCTTTATCTAAGACTCTATAAGTTTCAGCTAACATATCATCTATTACTTTTATCATTTGCAGTAATTTTAAAGTAATTTCCCCTTTAGGCTTGGTAATTTGCAGTACACTTTTAGCAATATTCCGCATGTTATCACCTGCTCTTTCTAGGTTAGAAGAAATATGGCTAGCACTAAACACAAAACGTAAATCATACGCCACAGGTGTTCTTAAACTAAGAATATTCACACTGTCAGTTACAATGGTGCGGTGAAGCATATCTATTTTAGCATCGTTCTTAATCACCTGTTTAGATAGCTCTAAGTCGTGGTTAGTAATAACTAAATAAACCGACTTCATTTGCCCTGATGTGGTTAATAACATTGCCAATAAGGCACTTTTTAATGATGATAGTTCGTTATCAAACGATTTTAAAATGTGTTTTTGTTGCATGGCTATCCTATCCTCCCTGTTATGTAATCCTCGGTTCTTTTATTTTTAGGATTACGAAATACCTCTGTAGTTTTGCCAAATTCTACTAATTTTCCTAAATGGAAAAAAGCAGTATTTTGCGATACCCTTGCGGCTTGTTGCATGGAATGCGTTACTATTACTATTGTATACCTTTCTTTCAATTCTTCAATTAAACTTTCAACTCTTGCGGTTGCAATAGGGTCTAGTGCCGAACATGGCTCGTCCATTAAAATAATTTCAGGTTCTACGGCTATGGTTCTTGCAATACATAGCCTTTGTTGTTGCCCTCCTGAAAGCCCTAAAGCACTCTCATGGAGCCTATCTTTAATTTCTTCAAAAAGCCCTACTCTTTCTAAGGCATGTTCTACTTTACTGATAAGATCTTTTTTAGAAGTTGCTAAAGCATGGATTCGCAATCCATAAGCAACATTTTCAAAAATACTCTTAGGAAAAGGATTAGGTTTTTGAAAAACCATTCCTACTCTAATTCGTAAATCTACGGGGTCTATATTAGAAGTATAAATATCCATATCATCAATTTTAATAGAACCTTCTACTCTGCAACTTTCTATTAAATCATTCATGCGGTTTAAACAACGTAAAAAAGTAGATTTACCACAGCCTGATGGCCCTATAAAAGCTGTAACCTCATTTTCTGGGATATACAAGTTTACATTAAATAACGCCTGCTTTTGCCCATAAAAAACATTCACATTGTTAATAATTATTTTCTTTTGCAATATTTATCCTCCTTAAAGTTTTGTAGAAAATTTATTTCTTAAATAAATGGATACGCCATTCATTACTATTAAAAACATTACGAGTAACATAATAGCAGCCGATGCTTTTTCTATATAGCCAAGCTCGGGGCTATCTGACCATAGTAAGATCTGTACAGGAAAAACTAATGCGTTGTCAAGTGGAGAAGTAGGAATAGTATTAATAAATGCTACCATACCAATCATTAATAAAGGAGCCGTTTCCCCAATAATTCTGGAAATACCTAACACAATGCCAGTAATAATACCCGGAGTAGCAATAGGTAAAACATGATGCCAAATTACTTGCACTTTTGAAGATCCTACCCCATAGGCAGCCTCTTTTACAGTGTTAGGAACTGTAGCTAAGGCAATTCTACTGGTAATAATTATAGTTGGTAACGCCATTAAAGTTAATACCAATGATGCCAATAAAGAACTAGAACGAGGCACACCTAAGCATTGTTCAAAAATTATTAAACCTAATAAACCAAAAATTACTGAAGGAATTGCCGCTAAATTATTAATATTAACCTCAATAATTTTAAAAAGCATATTTTGTTTAGCAAATTCCTCTAAATACACAGCAGCACCAATACTAAAAACCACAGAAAAAACTAAGGTTAATAAAATTGTATAAACCGAGCCCATAAAAGCTACAGCAATCCCTGCTATTTCAGGATATCTGGAATCAGGATGAGTAAAAAAGTATTGGTTAAAAACCTTATGAATAATCCCTTTATTATACAGTAGCTTAATGCTTGTGATAATGTTAGCACTTAATAAATTGCCTTCAGCTAAATAGCCTTTTAATACCATATCGGCATCGGAGCTTACAAGCATAGTAAAATTATGGCTAGTATTTAAAACCTTACTTTGTTTGCTTATAATATAATCACTAATCCTATTAAGGCTTTCTTTAGAATAAAGCATAGCAACTTCATTTTCACTAATATCTTTAATTCCTTGTTGCCTTAATAAATGGATTAAAGAATCGTTCACTAAGGCTTCAGTATAAGCATTAGAATAATCATTATTGTTGTAGGCATCAAACATTATATTTTTCTTAAAGGTAATGTTTAACCTGAAAGTATGTTGGTAAAAGGCAGTATAACCTTTAGAGAAAATAGTAAATATCAGTACAAACATCATAAAGAAAGCAATTAATAATGCTCCAATGCCAATGCTTTGAAAGAGGATCTCTTTAACTTTACGGACTTTTTTTCTAGTATTTTTTTGCAGATAAATCATTGTAATACTAACCTAATTATGATACTTCGCTTTATAACGGCTAACAATCCTTGCCGCAATTAAATTTAAAATTAAAGTTAAAATTAATAGTAAGAATCCTAAGGCAAAAGCCGATAGTGTTTTTGGGCTATTAAATTCTTGGTCGCCTTGAATTAACATAACAATTTGGGTAGTAATGGTAGTTACAGGTTTTAAAGGATTCAAAGTTAAATTCGCTGCTAAGGAAGATGCCATAATTACAATCATAGTTTCACCTATTGCCCTAGAAACAGCTAATAAAATGCTCCCTAAAATTCCTGGTAAAGCGGCTGGTAACACAATATGTAAAATCATTTCATATTTAAGAGAACCTAATCCTATGGCACCTTCTTTAATGTTTTTTGGCACAGCATTAATTACATCATCGGAAATTGAAGAAATTAAAGGAATAATCATAATGCCCATAACAATTCCTGCGGATAAAGCATTTTCCGAAGATACCATAAATCCCCATGAAGTTAGTAGCCTAACTACAAAAGGAGCAAAAGTAATAGCGGCAAAAAAACCATAAACAATGCTAGGAATCCCCGCTAGAATTTCTAAGGCTGGTTTTACTACCTTTCTTAGTTTAGCTGGCATATATTCTGCCATATAAATAGCCGCAAGAACACCAATCATTGTTGCCACCACAACAGCAATAAAAGCAATTAATAAAGTACCGCTTAATAATGGAATAACACCAAAACTGTGCTTGGGGTCGGCATCGGCACTTTGTGGAGCCCACACCGTGCGGAATAGAAAGTCAAACACTGAAACATGCTTAAAAAACTGCAAAGATTCTAAAAACAAAGAAACAATAATGCTAATGGTAGCTAAAATTGCTATAGTGGAAAATAAAAATAAAGTAACTTGAATTAGTTTATCTAACCTTTTTTGTAAATTAACTGCTAGCTTTAACCTTTTAATTATAGCAAAACTAATAATAGCAACCATCAGCAAAAAGATAATAAATAAAGTAATAAACATAAGTTTATCGTAATATAAATATTTATTAGCAAAATTAATTATTTCGCCTTTATCTATTAAAAAGTTATTCCCTAAAGCATTAGGGCTTACCCCTTGTTTTAATTGGTTAGCTACTTGGATAATCTGTTGTTTCAGGGTATCGTTGGCTATGGGAGTTTTTAATACCATAGCACCTTTAAAAATTTGCTTATGAATTAAGTAATTAGACATTAAATAAGAAAATATAAATACTATGGAGCTTGGTAATAAAGACCACAAAGCTAAATACACTGGAAAGTATTTTTTATTTTTAGGATTAAGGGTTTTATTTTGTTTAGTATAATTAGTAGCTAAATTAAAAATTACAAAAAATAAAGCAACAACAATAATAATAAAGTATATCATTTATGGCTCAACTTTAACTTAGCAACTAAACTTTTGTATTCCTGTAAGGATAGTGGAATAAGTCCTCGGGCTTGTAAATAGCCTTTATCTCCTAAGGCGTGGGCAGAAGTTAGTTCCTTTAAAAATTCAGATAACCCTTTAACAACCCCAATATTATCTTCTTTTACATATACAAATAATGGTCTGAACAAAGGGTAAGCTCTTGTTTGTAAATTCTTTTTATTGGGAATTATACCATTAATTGCTATGGCATTGATAATCTTTTGGTTTTGCAGATAAAAACTATAACCTAAAATTGCAAAAATATCTTGCCCTTGAGCTACTTTTTTAACAAGGAGCATATCATTTTCACCACCATCTATCCATGCACCATCGGATCTAATGGTATGGCAAACCCTTGCTTCATTATTGCTAATTTTTTTCATTTTACCAGTAGCTTGTAAAGTTTGGCAAGCCTGTTCCATTACCATTGCCATAAAAGAATCCCTAGTGCCGGAAGTACTAGGTGGCCCCATAACTTTTATAGGTATATTAGGTAAATGGGAGTCTATCTGTATCCATTTCTTATAAGGGTTAGTAATTAAATTACCATTAGAATCAGGAATTTCTTTAGCTAAAGCTAAAAATATTTGTTCCCGAGTTAAGCTTAAGGGGGGCAAAGTTTTGTTATTAATAATAACAATAGCATCGTAGCCGAAGATAATTTCAATAATATTGTTGATACCTTTGGCTTTACACAAAGCTCTTTCAGAGTCTTTAATAGGGCGGGAGGCATTTACCATATCAGGAGCTTGGCTAGTATTACTTTCACAAAACATTTTAAAGCCACCACCAGTGCCGGTAGATTCCACAATGGGTGCTGGTAAATGAGTTTTATTGCTAAATTGTTCACTTACAGTGCTAACAAAAGGATACACGGTAGAGGAACCAACAATACGGATATTATCATAAGCATAAGTAGTTACATTCATACTTACAAGGCAAATTAAACAATAAATAACTTTCAAAGGTATACTCTTATTTCTTTTATTAATATTTAGTTTACTATGTATCTAATGGGTTTAATAATATATTTTTTGCTTAAAAAAATATACTAAAAACTTTAACTCTTGCACATCATTTATGGATACTTATTTTAACAACTTGATAAACTTTTATGGTGTATTCCATTATTATTAACAATTTTTACAATAATATTAGGTTAGATATTACTAAATTAAATCTAAATTAAATTTAAAATTCTTTCATATGTATACTACAAACATATTATTATTGCTGGTAAGAGTTTTTGTAGCTTTCTTACCATATTATAGCCTAGTTAATAAGCCAGCAAGGTTAAATCCTTTAAAATAATCCCTTGGGATAAAGCAAAAACTTGAATTTTATAGCTTTTATGCAAATCCTTTAAGGCCTTATATACCCCAAACATTTCCTTAGGATTATGGTAAATAGCACAACTAATAATAGGTTTATGTTGTAAAATAGTATTTTTAGCTCCTTGAATACTGGCTAAACCATACCCTTCTACATCTAATTTAATTAAACCAACTCTTTGTGTTAAAAGATTATTTTTATTTTGCTGGAGGTAGGAATCTATAGTGGTTAAAGTAGTAAGTTCAGTGTTAGAGTTGTTAGCTTGAAACTGATAAGATGCCCCATGGTTTTGCTGTGTAGAAACATAGTACAAAGGTCTTTCCCCTGTATTATCGGCTAGCCCTGCTTGCACTAAAGTAGCAGGAATGTTGTTATTACTAATGGTTTTCCTAAGGCGTTGAAAATTAACACTATTTGGTTCAAAACATACAATGTTAGCAGGTTTATAACGGTTGAAAATTAAAGCTGAATCACCAAAAAAAGCTCCGCCATCAATAATTATGGTTTGGTATAAACTTTTTTGCACCTTAGATGGTAAAAACTTTAAGCCACAATGGTACTTAAACACATTAATTGCTAGCTTTTCATCACCTACTAAATTATAAAGCCTATAATATTGATGAATACCTTGTAAAAACCTGTTTTCTAAAGCTAATTGTTGTAATTCTAGCAAGCTATAAACTTTAGTTTTTCTAATTAAAAAATCTTTAGTAGGTAAAGGGAGGCTTAAAATCACTGCATGAAAACGGCTAATAACTTCCTTAGATTCAGCGTCTACTTCCCTTAAAAAATTGGCTAACTCTTCTTGGTAAGCTATGGGGTTTTCATGATAGGTTTGTTGAAAGGTTTGAATGTAGGAATCAAAACCGTAACTAATAAATTTATTATTCATAAATTAAGGTTGTGCTAAGTTAAAGCCTGCTTATTTCATTTGATTTTATACATAGCTTTACCATAATTTCATACATAGCACAATCTTTACTTACTAAAATGACGGATTAAATTTATTTATTTATTTATTAAAAGCTAATAATTTTTGGTAATAGTTGATTCTTCTATAGTTAATGGCCTCACCCATATGGATTTTCTCAATTTGGAAGGAGTTATCTAAGTCGGCTGCTGTACGAGCTACTCTAATTAAACGGTAGTAAGCTCTAGTAGAAAACCTAAATTTTAACATGGCAGTTTCTAGGATCTCCTTAGCACTAGCACTTAAATGTGCAGTAGCTTCTAATACATCGTTGCTCGCTTCAGAATTACAAAGAATATTATAATGTTGATATCTTTTATATTGTATTTCTCTAGCCTTACAGATTTGGTATTTCAAACTCTCTTGTAAGTTGGAATCTGCCTTAGTATTCAGGGCATCTAGATCAACAGTTGGCACTTCAATGCTTAAGTCCATTCTATCTAAAATTGGTCCTGAAATTTTACTTTGGTATTGTTCGGCACAATTAGGAGCCTTAGAACAAGTACGTTCAGAATCACCAAAATAACCGCACTTACAAGGATTCATGGCAGCTATAAATTGAAACCTTGCGGGGTAAATTACATGGGAATTAACCCGAGATATATGCACTAAGCCTGATTCTATAGGTTGCCTAAGAGCATCTAACATATTTTTATTAAATTCCGCCACTTCATCTAAGAATAATACGCCATGATGAGCTAAAGTAATTTCCCCTACTTTAGCATTGCGTCCGCCACCAACTAAAGCCGGTAATGATGCCGAATGGTGAGGAGCCCTAAAGGGGCGTTTGCTAACCAGTGCTTCGTTATATAATTCACCAGCTACCGAGTAGATCAAACTAATTTCTAGGGCTTCAGTGGTAGTTAAAGGTGGTAATAAGCCGGCTAAAGCACTAGCTAGCATAGACTTGCCAGATCCTGGAGGACCTATCATTAATAAATTATGTTTACCAGCTGCCGCTACAGTAATAGCTCTTTTAGCTGTTTCATGCCCTTTAATATTGCCAATATTAACAAATTCATTACTTGGAGATTTATTAGCCACCAGTGGCTTCATTTGTGGGGTAATTATTTTATTACCTTTAAAATGGGCAATGATTTCCGTAAGATTCCCCAGTGGTAGAATATCTATAGCAGTACTAACTAAATAAGCCTCTTGAGTTTGGGATTTTGGAAAAATAAAACCTTTGTTTTGTTCACTAGCAAACACGGCTCCAGCTAATACTCCATTAACAGGTTTAATTTCACCATCTAAGGCTATTTCCCCCATAGCTATATAGTTAATAAGCTCGGCCATAGGCAAAACTTTCATAGCACCTAAAATAGCTAAAGCAATGGGTAAATCAAAATGGCTACCTTCTTTTGTTAAATAAGCTGGTGATAAATTTACCGTTAAACGTTCCGGTGGAAAGCCTAAACCAATAGTATGAAAAGCAGCTCTTAGCCTTTCTTTACTTTCAGCCACCGCTTTATCGGCTAAACCTACAATATTAAATACTGGTAAACCTTTAGTTAGTGTAACTTGAACATCAACATTTTTGGCAGTAATACCTTCAAACACGGTGGTATTAATTCTTGAAAGCATCTTAATTCCCTCTGATATAATTCTTTTGCTGTAGAATTATACAACTGAATTAAGGGTATTTTCAATTAATATTAAATTACTATTCAATAGTAGCTAAACGTAAATTGCAATAAATTGAATTATTAATTATATATGTGAGAACAATTTATGTTATACAAACAACCATATGTAGCTTAATAGTAAGGCAAAATATGAACTAAATTTAGTTGTATTTAGTATATATATAATTGCCTACTTTTAGCATAAAGATGCTAAGGTTCCACAAATAACCAATGATGTATACTTGGTATTATGCCATATTTGCGGTAGATACTAAATAATTACTAGCTTAATGAATACAATATTTAGCTAATTTAATTAGCACTATTTAATTTAGATAATAAATTTAGATAAATCTAAATCTTTTTCTAAATAACCTACAGTATCAGTTACCATTTTTTTAGTAATTTTAATTTTCTTACCAGTATTTTTACTAGCATTAAAATTAATATCTTCTAGTAATTTTTCTAAAATAGTATGCAAACGTCTTGCCCCTATATTTTCTATAGTATGGTTAAAATGCTCGGTTAAACGGGCAATTTCATCAATGGCGGCCATATCAAAAGTTAAATGTACCTCTTCCGTTGCTAGCATTGCTGTATATTGCAAGATTAAATTAGCTTGGGGCTCTGTTAGAATTTTCTTAAAGTCTGCCTTGCTTAAAGGGTGCAACTCTACTCGTGTTGGGAAACGCCCTTGCAGTTCTGGTAACAAATCTGAAGGTTTACTTAAGTGAAAGGCTCCTGAGGCAATAAACAAAATATGAGCGGTATTTACTACTCCATACTTGGTATTAACAATAGTCCCTTCTACTAGTGGTAATAAATCCCTTTGCACTCCCTCACGGCTAACATCGGCTCCTCTTCTATCGTAAGAAGACGCTATTTTATCTATTTCATCTAAAAAGACAATACCATGATTTTCCACATTATAAATAGCATTTGCAGTGAGTAAGTCTTGGTCTATTAAACCTTCGCTCTCTTCTTCAATTAGAATATCTAGGGCATCTTTAAGTAAAACTTTCTTATTTTTAAACTTTTCTTTACCTAGTAAATTATCTAGGCTAATCATTCCTATGCCTATTTGGGAATGAGGTAAACCTGGAATATCTAGGGTGTTATTGGAGTTCTTATCTTTTACCTTAATTTCAATTTCAGTATTATTCAGTTCACCTGATTGCACCTTTTCTTTGAATTTTTGTTGAGTCTCTGGGCTAGCAGTACTACCTGTTAAAATTTTTACAACTTTATCTACAGCATGTTTTTCAGCTTTCGCTTTAACGCTTTTTTGTAAATCCGCTTTAGTGGTTTTAATAGCAATATCTACTAAATCCCTAATGATTTGCTCTACATCACGCCCCACATAGCCTACTTCCGTAAACTTAGTAGCTTCAACTTTTACAAAAGGTGCGTTATCTAACTTAGCTAACCGCCTAGCTATTTCTGTTTTACCAACACCGGTAGAACCTATCATTAAAATATTTTTCGGCATTACTTCTTTTTGTAGATCATTAGCTAGTTGCTTTCTACGCCATCTATTTCTAAGAGCAATAGCTACTAGTTTTTTAGCGTCATCTTGCCCTACTATGTGTTTATCTAATTCTGATACAATCTCTTGGGGAGTAAAATTCTTCATGGTCTATACTTCCTCTATAACAATATTTTGGTTTGTGTATATACACAAATCTCCTGCAATTTTTAATGCTTTTTCGGCAACTTCTTTGGCGGTTAATTCATTTGGAAAACTCATTAATGCCTTAGCCGCAGATAACGCATAGTTACCACCTGAACCAATGGCTATTACATCAGAGTCAGGTGATAATACATCACCATTACCAGTTAATACATACATGTTACCTTTATCGGCTACAATTAACATGGCTTCAAGTCTTCTTAAATATTTATCGGTTCGCCAATCCTTAGCTAGTTCTACACAGGCTCGTAATAATTGGTTAGGATACTTCTCTAGACGTTGCTCTAACCTTTCAAATAAGGTAAAAGCATCGGCAGTTGAACCAGCAAAACCAGCAATAATATCTTTATTAACGCCTAATCTACGAACTTTTTTAGCATTACTTTTAATTATCGCATGCCCTAAAGTTACCTGACCATCACCGGCAATAACTGTTTTATTTGCTTTTTTTACACCAACAATTGTTGTAGCGTGCATTGTTATACTCATTACTATTCACCTATATTTTATAATACAATTAACTATATTGTATCATATTGCACTTCATTATGTTATAATCATAGTTTATAGATAGTAACAAATCTAGGTTTTAACAATGTATAACCATAATAATATTTTTGCAAAAATTTTAAAAGAAGAAATTCCTTGTAATAAAATTTATGAAAATTCCTTTGCTTTAGCTTTTTATGATATTAAGCCCCTAGCTAAAATTCATGCTTTAGTTATTCCTAAAGGTGCTTATAGCTGTATTACAGATTTTATTCAAAATGCTAGCCCTGAAGAACAACTAGCTTTTAACCAAGCCATTATTAGCACTTGTGAAAAACTAGCACTTAATAACGGCTTTCGTTTAATTACTAATACTAAAGAAATTGGTGGGCAAGAAGTACCCCATTATCATGTGCATATTTTAGCAGGTGAAAAACTAGGAGCGATGTATCAAGGAGAGTAGTTTAAAGAGTACAATGCTAACCTAAAATACTTATAAATCATTTGTTTTTATATTTAAAGTATAAACAAGGTGTTATCCAAACAATAAAGTACTTATATTAAATTGAATCTTTAGTTAATCTATTGACAAATTAACTGTTTTATGATATAATTGCTTTTTTAAGTAGGGGAAATAATATGTTTAAATGTATTAAGAGTCCTATTTTTATAAGTTTATTAATAGCATTTATAATTAGTATTACTACTAATATTTTACTTTGTTTATTTGAATTCCCATTTTTTATTATTACAGTCAATAAAAGTAATTTATCTAATATAATCTCTTTTTACTCTACCATTATTACAGCACTGACTTTTTTAATTACTGTAGTTTTAGGAGGTAGTATATTTTATATTTTTACTCATTCAAAAATAACTATTGAAAACGTGGTGAAAGAGCAGCTAGATAACAAGGGGCAAGACTGGGTAGATAATAGTATAAAATTAAAAGATATTATAAAAAAAGAAACCGAAAATATAAACGCAGAACTTGAAATTAACATAGCAAAGATGCAAGAAAGGTTAATACAAATAGTTGAAGCATTAGAAAAAAACAATATTATTAATAAAACTACTTTAGAAGATCCAAAGAATAAAAATAATACACAAGGTGAATAGATGGCAAGAATTCCTAAAAGACCATCTATGGGGAAATTAGAATTTACTAATAACATAGATATTAGAACTTTTAGTTCTACAGAAGAAATTTTGCAATATGCAAAAGATAAAGGTTTTGTAGATAATGATAATCTTAATTTAAAAAAACTGGTTCAAGATAATCCAGAAATAGAACTTATTTTTGAGGATTTAGAGGAAGACGGTTGTATATATTATGATAAGAATAAAGAAAAATATATTATTAAAATTAACTCGCTTCAAGCTGAAGTAAGACAAAAATTTACTTTAGCTCATGAGTATATACATTATTTGTTTCATAAAGATATTTTAGAAAAACCACACAGTGATATTATTTTATATAGAAAGGAAGCTATAAAGTTAGATGAAGATGTGATAGCCAACAAATATGCTGCTGAGTTATTAATGCCTGAGAATAAGTTTCTTCTTGCAGTAACAGAATGTAAAGGGGATACTACAGAAATTGCAAAAAAATTTGGGGTTTCTAGTTTAGCGGTAAGATACAGAGCTAAAGACTTAGATATAGGTGGGCATGGATTATAAATACTACCCTATTATTAGGACAGCATCAGCTGAAATAAAGGCACTACAAGAAAGCAATATTAAAAATAAAAGTAATGTAATCCCAATTATTGAACTTACACGAGGTAGAAAACAAGTAGGGAAAAAAGTTAATAGTGCTATACAAGATAGTAAAGAAACAGATTTAACTAAAATTCCAAGTATATATAATTTTATAAAAAATGTTGACAATATAAAAGAATATATCAATTATGGATTGATAGACATTACAAGAGAAGAGACTCTTATGTGTTATGAATTGGATAATTTATTAGATTATAAAGATGGTTATTGTAATTGGGTTAGTTTTTTACAGAAAGACTTTAAAGATAGAAATAATATTCCTGTTATTCAAATTACTAACCAAGAAGTATCACCAGATGATTATACTAATAATTTAATAAAACAATTTCAAATTCTTTCACAAAATTACAATAGTATTGCCTATAGAGTAAATAGTAAAGATGAAGACTATTTTTATGATTTTAAAATACTGGAAAAAGAATTAAAAGAATTCCTTAGTGCAGATAAGAGTTTTTATGTAATTATTGATTTTGAATTAATTAGATTTGGTACTTTCAAACTTCATGCTAAAACCGCTTATAACAATTTTATACAGTTCTTGCATAAGGAATTCCCTAACATAAAATTTATTATATTAGCCACAACTTTTCCCAAATTTATTACAGATATTACTAAAAAAGATAGTGGTAATTTTGAATTAGAAGAAATTAAACTTTTTCAAGATCTTATAAGTCAGAATAAATTAAAAGCTAACATTTTATACGGTGATTACGCCTCTATTCACCCGATTAGAAACGATATAAAAGGTGGAGCAAGGGGTTGGATACCTAGAATTGATATAGTAGATTTCCCTGCAAAGAAAATGCACTTTATGAAATTAAGAAAGGAAAATAAAGAAGACCCCTATGCACTTATTTACCACCAATTAGCCAAAGAAGTTATTAAAGAACCTTTTTTTAAATCTTTAAAAACAGAATCTTGGGGGAAGCAAGTTATACAAGAAGCATCTAACAGTATAAGAGGCGTTCAGGGTAGTTCTCCTAGTTTCTGGATCTCTGTACGTATGAATATTTACTTACAGGAAATACAAGAATACTTGCAAGATATTTATAAACAAGTATAGATAAGTGTTAAAAACCTAGCCAATATTTAAGGCGAAAATTTTGATACAATAAATCAATATTATAAATTTGGACAGGATCTAATGGCTGATACATTGAGGATTCTGTATTAAATTTTTCATAAATATTACCAAACTTCTTTTTCAATTTATTAACTACTTTTGTTTTAATATAAGGTAAATCTTCTATACTATTCTTTGAATCTGATCCTAACATAGACAATAAATATTCTTTGTTTAATTCTTTTTGTTGTATGGCTGGTTTAATTAAAGTAATTTGTTGATTTTTAAACAACAGAATACCAATACCTCTTTTTTTCTTAATAGAATTTAAGTGTTTAGGAGTTGTAAGAACATATGTGTAATCAAAACTTTTTTTATAATCTTTTATTTGGTTGTTTAATTTATATAAATTATCTCCATCAGACTTTATTTCAATTGCTGTCATTGTACTTTTAGAAATAATTAAACAATCAGCTCTTCTAGAATTTTTAGCATAATTAACTTCTAAGGCTAATAAATCACAAGGGAATATAGCTTGATTATCTTTAATATAATTTATTAAAGGTACCATAATTTCCTTTGCTTTCTTTACATTAACTAACATGATTGATACCTGAATAAATGTGTTATTATTAATAATAAATAATTAAACTAAGAAAAACCAGTTAATTAGCAAAAACTTTTACAAACTCTTCTAGGCGAAGGGTGGTATTAGCCCCTTCTAAAATTAATGACTTGGGAGAACTATTTTCTGCTAAATATTCTAAAAACTTCTGCCAAATAGCATTTCTATCTTCTATAGTCATACGCATGTTGGTTTCTTCAAAGTCGTAAAATGGTGGTAAAAAAACATGAGTAACTTTTTCAACAATTTCTTTACTTTTTTCAGCCATATCTGCTAGTAAACTTCCATACTCTTCTTGATGTTCAGGGTATTTACTTAAAAAATATGAGGTATAAATATAGGTATCTAGGCAAGATCTATCAGAAACTATGATTCTTTCTTCATATTGACGAGATAAATAAAAAAGAATGGTATTATAAGATAAATCAAAGGCTTGTTTTTGGGCAAACATGGTTTCATGAAAATCATGGCCATTAGCATTTAAAGGAAAACCAATACGGGCTAAACCTGTATTAATTTCATTAAATATTTTAATTTTGGAATCTAACCTTTCGGCTATTTTATTTATTAAGGTAGTTTTACCTACCCCATGAGAACCACTAAATGCAATAAACTTACACATAAACTTTAGAATTTTTTTTATACTTATTAGTTTAATCTATAAAGAATTCTCTTTCAATTGATAAATTTTTAACCAACTTTTCCCTATCTTTTTACTACATAGCTGTGGCATTTGAGGTAATAAAATATCTTGGTTACTTTCTATAATTAAGAGGCAATCATCGGTGGTAACTTGTTGTTTTAACAAGGATTGTAGCGTTTTAAGAATCAAGATTGAATCATAAGGAGGGTCTAAAAATATTAGGGAGAATTGTAAATTTAAAGTTGTTAAGTTAACACTTTGGCTATCGGCACAAATAAAATGGCATTGTGGTAGCTCTGCTAAACCTTGAAAGCTATGCTTGATACCTTGAATTGCACTATGCAAAATATCTACAAAAACTACTTGCTGTGCCCCCCTAGATAAACACTCTAAGCCTAAGGCTCCACTACCGGCAAATAAATCTAACACATTACCTTGTAGTTGAGCCTTATAATGATGCTCTAAGATATTAAATAAAGTTTCTTTGAACCTATCTGTACTAGGACGAATAGCCTTAGTTTTAGGCAAAAGTAGTTTTTTACCCCGATATTTTCCACCAATTATTCGCATGTTAACCTTTGAACTTCCTAGTATTAGTAGAAGATTTAAACGTTTTTGCAGATGGGCTAACCTTACTATATTGCCTAGTATTACTAGGCTTGTTTTTATTAGAATTATTAGGGTTAGTAGGCTTTCTAGTAGTTTTATTAGCCTTCCTTGTATTAAGATCCTTAGGCTTAATACTATTAAAAGATTTAGTAGTATTAAGAGAATCTATGGCGTTTGTACGCTTGGAAGAAGCTCTAGGTTTATTAGCACTGGTAGTGGCACTGTTAGTGCTAGGATTCTTCTTTGTATGTTCTTGTTGCCTTTTAGAACTAATAGGCTTAATAAGCTTAGGAGTTCTAGCAGGTTTAGTAAATTTATTAGTATGAAGCGAATTTGTAGGCTTCCTAGTTGTAGTAGTGGCAGGAGCTTTAATAGCTTTAAAATCTTTAGGGAAGAGTTCGGCAAATAACTCCTTAGATAAATACTTCTTTAAACCTTTAGGTGATACTTCTACCACCTCACCTTCTTGTAAAGGTGTTTGTTGTAAATTATAACTACCAAAGGCTGTTCTAATTAACCTACTAACCTGTAAACCTAAATATTCACAAATATTTCTAATTTCCCGATTCTTGCCTTCGGTAATAGTTATTTCTAACCATGTATTTTTACCTTGCTTGTGGATAATATCGGCAATAATTGGTTTATACTCTATACCATTAATAGTTATACCTAAAGCTAGGTTTTCTAAATCAGTTTGTTTCACCTCTCCAAAAACTCTTACTTTGTAAGTTCGGTTTAAGGCTAATTGCGGATTCGCTAAAGCATGAGCTAAGGTTCCATTAGTTGTTAGTAATAATAGCCCTTCAGAATTAAGATCTAGCCTTCCTACATATATTAAACGAGGTAGATCTTCTGGTAGATTATCAAAGATGGTTTTTCTGCCTTTTTCATCGTCATTAGAGCAAATATAACCTGTAGGTTTATAGTACATAAAAAGTCTAGTACTTATTAAGTCCTGTGCTAGTTGCTGATTATTAATTTCTATAATATCCGTTGATTCTACAAAAACTACGGGCGTATCTATTACCGTACCATTAACTTTTACTTTTTTCTGAAAAATTAACTCTTCGGCTTGTCTTCTTGAACAATAACCTAATTTTGCAATCCTCTTTGCAATTCTTTCTGCCATTTTTTACCTATATATTTTTTTACCTATGTTATTTAGTTTTTCTTTACAGCTTCTGCTATTTTAATTAATTGTAAGTACCTATCAATTTTTTTTGATCTCTTATTGTAATTTAACTTTTTTATATCTTTTTATATCATGCTGCATTATTGGTAACTTCTTGCTAAGTATAGAGCTTATCAAATTATATAAACCATATCTTTTTATTTTGGGCTAATTAAGGAGCAAATAAGCCTTAAAAGTAAGGAATCATGTAACTAGTTTCCTAATGTAAGTTACTTATTATTTTTAACTTAACCTCTTTAATAATTTTGTTTAAGTTAATTTTTTTAAGATTATTAACCTATCTAAATAATAAAAAACCATATTTAGTGTGTTAATGTTTGTTAATTATTTAATTGTCAATTATAATCTTAAACTTAAAAGATTGTATATCTTATACTCTTTTACAAACTATTACTAGTATAACAATAATTAACCATAAGTAAGTAACTTTTATGCTAAATTCTAATCCTTATATGAAAATTCTTTTAGAAGAACTAAAAAATACAAAAAATTCTAATGAAGTTCCTGTAGCTGCATTAATTATAGATAATACTTCAAAAGATATCTTAACGTTAACTACTAATCAATCCCAAAAACTCCATGATGCTACGGCTCATGCAGAAATTTTAGCTATTCGCCAAGCCTGTGCTATTATTAACAATTATCGCCTAACTAACCACAGCTTATTTGTAACTTTAGAACCCTGCCCTATGTGTGCGGGAGCTATTTTAAATGCTAGAATTCCTAAATTATACTTTGGAGCATTTGACACAAAATACGGAGCAATAGAAAATAAAGCCAAAATTTTTCAACAAAATTATCCTCATAAAATAGAAGTTTATGGTGGTATTTGCGAACAAGAATGCCAAGAAGTTATGCAAGAATTTTTTCAGAGTAAGCGGGCTTAAGTAAGGCTAACAAGGAGTTCAAGCATACTTTTATGGACTTTGATATTATCTTTGCCATCATGCTCTTCTTTTCTTTTTATTACTAATCCTCATACTTGGCTAATCCTTGCTTAGCCAACAATTATGCTATTACTTATCATTTCATATCTTATTAATTATTAACTAACTATTTTTCACAAATCTTTTAAAAATAGTTAGCTGTAATCCTTGTGTTAATAAGGGTTACAGCATAATGTTTCACGTGAAACATTTCTATATACACCTTGTAAACACTGGCGTTGCCACTAATTGTTTTTATAATTTAACTAAAATTTATACCTATATAATAGCATATACAAAAGGTTTATCTTTTCTCATAAACTCTCTAACTAAAACTATGTTTTATTAAAGGTAAACATCTTATTAGTTTTTATCTTAAGTTCTATTTTACCTTACTATTAATTGCAATGTTTCACGTGAAACATTGTGCTGTAAGCCTTGTAAACACAGGGCTTGCAGGCTTTCAGTTGTGAAAACTTGCTAAAAAACAAAAACTGTATTATATACCTAATATTCATAAAATTATGAATATGACATTATATATTCTTTCCTTTATAAAATATATTTATTTATTACTAATTATCTCTTTAGTAATTCTTTAGTAATTCATGCTGTTAAAAACAGTGATTATTATTAGCTACTATGATAGTTATAGTATTTAATAAATATTAATTCTATAATATTATTTCCAACCTTTTCCTAAATATTAGGGTAAAAAATATTTTTCTTTACCCGCTACACTAGTTATTAACTAGCTTTTTTACTAATGTTTCACGTGAAACATTATGAATTTGAAATCTCTAAAAGATGAATTTTAAATAATTTTAAGAATAAGATAAGACTAATATTATTAGTACTACTGCTCTTCATACTTGGCTAATCCTTGCTTAGTAAACATTATGCTATTACTTATCATTTTATATCTTAAGCATTGTTTGTTATTAACCTATGATTTTTTACAAAACTTTTAAAAATAATTACTCACAAGCCCTGTGTTTATAAGGCTTATAGCAAAATGTTTCACGTGAAACATTCTTATAGTGAAAACTAGAAAGAGAATATACATAATATAAATTAATATAATTAGAAACTTGTTTAACGAATCTATCTTTAAAAAAGTTTAAATAAATATTGCAAAATTTATAAAGACAACAAAAATTTAACCAATTATTTGTTAGCAAGTTTTTAAAAACAATTACCCACAAGCCCTTAGTTTGAAAGGGATACAGTACAATGTTTCACGTGAAACATTGTGAATTTGAATCTGTAAAATATGGATTTTCAATAAAATTAATAGAATTTTTACTGATAAAAAATTATAGTTGTTATTAGATGATTAAATTATTTTTTAGAATTAATTTGTTACTAATTGAAAAACCAAGAGAAGTACAAGCTAATAATCTGTGGTGTGCCGCCTAATGTTTCACGTGAAACATTATGAAAAAAGCTAGTTAATAACTAGTGTAGCGGGTATAAAAAATATTTTTTATTGCTAATAGTTAGGAAGAGGTTGAAAATAATATAGTAAGATATTTAAAAGTTAATTTTAGTATTTATAGAATTAATATTTAATAAATAGTATAGTTATCAAAGTAGCTAACAAAAGTAACTTTCATAACTTATTGTAACTGCATTAGCTAGTAAGTAGTTAGTTAGTAATTAACATATTTTAAAGAGAAGAAATATATAAATTTTATTGCTATAAGCTTTATGAATATTTAGATAAATAAAACAGTTAATTTTTTAGCAAGTTTTTAAAAACAATTACCCACAATCCCTGTGTGAATAAGGCTTATAGCACAATGTTTCACGTGAAACATTGTAATTAATAGTAAGGTAAAATAGAACTACGATAAAAACTAATAAGATGTTTACCTTTAATAAAACATAGTTTTTATGATAGGAGATAAAGATAGTATATGTGTAAATTATAAGTATAGTTTTTAGTTAAATTATAAAAGCAATTAGTGGCAATGCCAGTGTTTGCAAGGTGTATACAGGAATGTTTCACGTGAAACATTCCTTTAGTTAAACTAGAAAGAGAATATACATAATATAAATTAATATGATTAGAAAAATATATTTTATTAATTTTATTGTTGCTTATAAAATAAGGAATTTTTCATGAGAATAACCTTTTTAAAAATACTTAATAAACTCATTTAAGGAGTATAAATATATGAAAATTATTTCAGTTGTGAATCAAAAGGGTGGAGTAGGAAAAACTACTACATCTATGAATTTAGCCACAGCTTTATGTGCTATGAATAAAAAGGTCTTAGTAGTGGATCTAGACCCCCAAAGTAATGCTACGAGTGGTTTAGGGATAAATCATCGCAAATTAGCTAAAACTAGCTATGAATTAGTTATTGGTTTGCAAAAATTTGAAGATATTGCTTTATCTACCAATATTAATAATTTAGATATTATTCCTGCTAATATAAATTTATCAGGTGCTGAGATTGAACTAGCTAGCTTAGAAGAAAGAGAGTTCTGCTTGAAAAAAGCCTTAGCAAATTGCACAATGTATGATTACATTTTAATAGATTGCCCACCATCATTAGGTTTATTAACCATTAATGCCTTAGTGGCTGCTAATGAGGTTATTATTCCTTTACAGTGTGAATATTTTGCCTTAGAGGGCTTAAGCCATTTAGTTAATACCATTAATACCATTAACATTGCACTTAACCCTAATCTTGTTATTAAGGGGATTGTGTTAACCATGTTTGATAGTAGAAATAATTTATCTAAGATGGTTAATGATGATGTAAGAAAATATTATGGTGATTTAGTATACAAAACAGTTATTCCTAGAAATGTAAAAATCTCTGAGGCTCCTTCCCATGGGTATCCTGTAATGATTTACGATTCAAGTTGTGTGGGGGCAAAAGCCTATATTAATTTAGCCTCTGAGGTTATTATGCAAGAACAAATATTAGCAACAACAATGCAAAATAAGGAAGGAAATCATGGTTGATAACGAAAAATATAACTCTTTATTAAAGAATAATAAAATAAAAACAACTAATTCATTAGGTAAGGGATTATCTGCTTTATTAGGCGATGCAAACACAGGAGCTACTAACCAAGCTAATAGCCAGTCTTGGCAACAAGTTTTAGAGATAGAGTTAGATAAATGTATTCCCTCAAGACATCAGGCGAGGGTAGAGTTTAACCTTGATGACCTTCATAGTTTAGCTGAATCTATTGCTAAAAAAGGAGTTTTGCAACCTATTTTATTAAAGCAAGTAGATGATAAGTATGAAATTATAGCAGGGGAAAGACGTTGTCGGGCTTCAGTATTAGTTGGTAAGAAAACTATTCCTGCTATTATTTTACAAGTTAATGACCTAGATTCCATGGAATTTGGTTTAATTGAAAACTTGCATCGGAAAGACTTAACTCCTATGGAAGAGGCTAAGGCTTACCAAAGGCTCTTAGATGAATTTAATTATACCCATGATATGATTGCTAATTTAATAGGGAAAAGCCGAAGTTATGTTACTAATTTTTTACGTTTATTGAAACTACCGGAGGAATCTTTAGAGTTATTAAATAGTGGTAAAATTTCACCTGGTCATGCTAAAATTTTATTAGGAATTCCAGATATAGATGGATTAACCAAACAGGTAGTAAAATACGACTTAAGCGTGCGAGAAACCGAGCAATTAGCTAAATTTTTTCAGCAGAAACCAGCTAAAGCTATCAAAAAAGGGCAGAGTGGTTATTTTCACCCTAGTTTAGCCTTATGGAGCACTAATGTTAATTTGCAGAATAAAACATTACAAGTTGATATTAAATGTAAGTCGGAAAACAGTGGGGAAATCAAAATTAAATTTAAAAACCTCCAAGAGTTACAAAAATTACTGAATATATAACTAAGGATTGTTAGTACAATATAATATAAAGTTAGGCAGAACTTTTTCTTGGGAAGTGGTTTTCATACTGTTAATAAGGGCTTCAGTTTGTTATAACAGGTTGCAGATACTTTATAGGGCAAAAATGCAAAAGATTTAGTTATTAAGTTTCATGTAGCTTTTACTATCTTATGGTATTAAAAAAATATTGAGAGTAAAAATTAATATTAGGTTTATCCTCATGGAACTAACATACTGTATAACCGACACATAAATTAGTAAAAATATATTTTTCTCATCATATTAATTTATATTATGTATATTCTCTTTCTAGTTTTTAACTATAGGAATGTTTCACGTGAAACATTATGCCGTAAGCCTTGTCAACACTTATGTTGCCACTAATTGTTTTGTAATTTAAATAAGAATTATAGTTATAATTTACACATATACTATGTTTATCTTCCCTAAGAAAATACTATATTTTATTAATTCTTATAGTTTTCCTTTTTATTTTACTATTAATTACAATGTTTCACGTGAAACATTGTAAGGGAAGCTAGTTAAAAACTAGTGTAGCGGGTATAAAAAATATTTTTTATTGCTAATATTTAGGAAAAGGTTGAAACTAATATAGTAAGATATTCAACAGTTAATTTTAGTGTTTATAGAATTAATACTTATTAATTATTGCTTAGCGTGGCAAATAATTACTTTTCCACCGGTGGCAAAAAGATTATTATAAGGAGTTATAGTAAATATTTGTTGTTGTTGGGTTGATAAACTATTTAATTCTTGTTGCCAAGAAGCTCCTTTAGGGAAGACTCCATAGCCCTTAGGTAGTAATAATGCTTCTGTGTATTGTAGAAGTTCCTTTAAGCCCGTTAAAGCCCTAGATATAACAATATGCGCTTTTAGAGGATGAGAAACCACCTTAGATTCATTAATTTTTAAAGCCTGATAATCTTGTGTTGCAACAGATGGGCTAACTTGTTGTTGTAAAATAAAATTTTCTATTCGGGTATTAACAACTATGAAATTATCTAATTTTAATTCTCTTTTCACATACTGTAAAAAAACGCATTTTTTACTATTAGATTCAATGGCATAGTAGGTGTTTTGTGAGTCCATAATGGCTAATACTACACTAGGAAAACCAGCACCACTTCCTAGATCAAAAATGATTTTTCCGCTAACCACACTAGGGTTGTTAGCATTAATATTTGTAGTAAACACAGGCGAAGTATCACCTGAAATATAAGCCACACAATTAGTAGGTGAAGTGGAAGAAGTGGGGATAGCCGAAAGATTAATAGGGGTAATAGGGGTAATAAATTTAAGTAATTGGAGGGAATCTAAGATGTGCCTTTCCCAAATATTAGTTACACTATTTTTTGAAACCAAGTTAAATTTAGTTTGCCAAAAAGTAATAAGTTCTACATAATGTTGGAGTTTTTGTAAATAAATAGGCATTGAAAAATATTAACCAAGTGGTAGTCTTAAACCTAGGTCAATTCTATCTTCAGCAAGTTTATTATTATCAAGGTCGTAGTATCTGGCGTATTCCACATACATATAGCCTTTAAACAAACTAAGTTGGATATGCCCTGATAATTGGGTAGTTTTGTAGGATTCATCATATGATTGGGACTGATAATCTATGGAGGTCTCATCTATAGACCTAGAAGCCCCAAAGCCAAAACTAAGGTATAAATACTTCCATAAGAAAATATCATAAAATTCTACAGCTCCAAATTTATAATAATCACTACTGTAGTCGGCCTCATCGGCTTGTAAAGTATTTTCATTATAAAAAGAACGAGAATAACGTAATTCCGTACGAAAAGAACGCAATATATTACCATTAAATGGGCTAAAACCTACGGCTAAGTTAGCTCCTATACTTGGTTTTGAAACAACACTACCAGTAACACTAGAAAGATTAGGTATTTGATTGTGGATATTTTCAGCTAGCCAGTCTTGATCGTAACCAACTTTAGGGGTATAGCTACCACCTATAGACAAATATAATTTACTTTGAGTAAACCAATCTATACTACTTTTAGTGTTTTTATGTTCTTTTTCTACATCATCTAAGGTTTTTCTTTCATTAGAAACATGGCCAGTTTCCTCTAACAGATCGTTATAAGTAATGGCATAACTGAAAGATATACTAATAAAAAATATAATGAAAAAATAATGTATGGTTTTCATCAATTTTAACCTATTTGGCGTTATATTATTCCATTTATCATGGTTCATTTTAAAATGTTCATTGTATCAATGTTCATTGTACCAATGTTTCACGTGAAACATTTTGCCCTAAGCCAACAATTTAGTTGGTTTCAGCTAGTTATTTATAATAAACCTAATCTAAAAAATATCAATTTAATTTTGTTATTTTTACAATTATTATAAACACTGATAGTAAATAATTAATTAAATTTAATAATTCTTTGTTCTTTGTTATAATATATTTTTATAAATCTTACTATAATACATGGTTTTTATGAAATAATAACATAATACCTATGTAATAAGTACAATTTTATAGTGTAATTTTACTTTATACAACTAATTATATTAATTGTTTCTTCTTTAAATGTAAGAAAATTGCTAAAGCAGAAGAGGGGGTAGAACCTTTAATTTTATTAATATCACCCATAGTACGAGGTTTAAATTTATTAAAAGTTTCCACTAATTCGGCAGATAAACCTGCTATTTCCTCGTATTTTAAGGAATCTGGTAAGTTAATATTTTCATGTTGCTTGATTCTAACTATTTCTTCTTGTTGTTTTTTCATATAATGAAAATATTTACAATCAGAGTTAATTAAAGCCATAATATTTTCGGGAATCTCTTGGAGATCTTCCCAGATTCTAAGAATATCAGCCGGACTAATAATAGAGATAGATAACAATTCTAAGGCATTTCTTTTAATACCATCTTGGTTTAAGGTAATCCCATATTGTAATAAATTATTAGGAGAGACCACATATTTTGCCATTTTTTCCTTATAATAATTTATTAGTTTTAGTTTTTCTTGAAAAACTTTGTATCTGCTTTCACTTACTATGCCGTAGTTGTAACCTTTGGTACTAAGGCGTTGGTCGGCATTATTGGCTCTTAGCATCATACGATATTCCGCCCGAGAGGTAAACATTCTATAAGGTTCAGCTACACCTTTATGGGTGAGGTCGTCTATCATTACGCCTATATAAGATTCAAAACGATCTAATATAAAAGGTTCTTTTATCTTTCTTTCAGGATTTAAAGCACATAGAGCCGCATTTACACCAGCTACTAGTCCTTGCCCTGCGGCTTCCTCGTAGCCAGTTGTACCATTGATTTGTCCAGCAAAAAACAAACCCTGAATTTTTTTGGTTTCCATAGTGGAATAAAGCTCTTCAGGGTTTACATAATCGTATTCAATAGCATAACCATAACGAATAACTTCTACTTGCTCTAAACCTTTCATAGAACGTAAAAATTGTAATTGTACTTGTTCGGGTAAAGAGGTAGATAGCCCATTGGGGTAGATAGTGGCATCATCTAAACCTTCAGGTTCTAAAAACACTTGGTGACTATTTCTTTCAGCAAACCTTACTATTTTATCTTCAATGGAAGGGCAGTAGCGGGGTCCTTTACCACTAATATTGCCACTATACATAGCCGATTTATGTAAATTATCAGCTATAATTTTATGGGTTACAGGGTTAGTTTCTGTGATATAACATTGAATTTGTTCTATATTAAGTTTTTCGGTTAAAAAAGAAAAGGGTTGGGGGGTAGCATCTCCTTGTTGAGGTGTAAGAATATCCCAGTTAATAGTGTTACCATCTAAGCGGGCAGGGGTACCAGTTTTAAAACGGCACACTGCAAAATTATGTTGCTTTAAAAAATCACTAATACCTATTGCCGCTTTGGCTCCGTACCTTCCTGCTGAATATTGTGTTTCGCCACAATGAATTACTCCATTTAAAAAAGTACCGGTAGTTAATACTACACATTTTGCCTTAATGCTTTTACCATTTTCTAAAATAATTCCTGTAATTTTATTATTTGCTGTATTTAAGTTAACAACATTGCCTTCAAGGATTTGTAAATTATACTTATGAGTATACTCTTGCAAAAACTCTTGGGAATATTTTCTGTAGAGTTTTCTATCGGCTTGAGCTCGGGGACCTTGAACGGCAGAACCTTTAGAAGCGTTTAGAACTCTAAATTGAATCCCTGCTTTGTCTATAATTTTTCCCATTAAACCGTCTAGGGCATCTATTTCACGGACAATATGCCCTTTACCTAAACCACCAATGGCAGGATTACAAGACATGGCTCCAATATCGTGGTAAGCCATGCTAATAAGAAGGGTAGAGGCTTTTTTTCTTGCGGCAGCAGTAGCGGCTTCAACACCAGCATGCCCAGCACCAACAATAATTACATCATATTCCAAGTTAAGTTTTCTCTTTAATTGTTATTTAGCCGTAGGCTTTTTTAACAGTTTAAAGTGTAAATCCTTAAAAGCAAAATATTTTAATAAGAAATAAGTACATATGAAAAGTACTATAGCACCAATTATTTGGGAATTTTCTTGGCTAAAATTAGCGTAATTAATTAACACAATAATAACCATAGCATTTATAAGGATATTAATAACATACACAAAAACTGTTTTTAAATACTGGTAAGTAACTGTACCGGTAGCATTGGTAAATACTAAAAACTTATTGGTTACAAAAGAAAAAGAAATAATTATTAAATAAGAAAATACTAATAGTAAATTATAGTTAACTTTACTTGCAAGATGATACATAGCAAAAACCACAATAAAACCAATTATAGTATTAAAAATAGATATAATGGCAAAACGGAGTATTTCTGGTATTTTTAAATAATAATGTTTTATTGAATTCAAAAATTTATTCATAATTTTAACCTTAGCCTTACTTGCTTTGAAGTTTTTATATTGGCTAAACTTTAATCTTTAACCAATGTTTTTACATTACAACTATAATATAGTATACCTAATTTTTCTAAAAAACAAAAGAAATCCTACTATTCAAGGGATACAACACCTAAAAGAAACTACCCATGAAGAAAAACAAAGTATCTTAAAACTATATATAATAAAACTGGTAAAGTAATGGTAATAAAAAATTGGGCTATATAAATAGAAATATGATAGTAATCTACTAATAAGAATAGTAAGCCTAAATTAATAAAATAAAAGATTATAGCTATTAAATAATTTTTTATAGCTTGTAAAGCCCAATTACCTTTACTTTGAAACACAAAGACTTTATAAGTAACTAAATTTTGCCCAGTACCAATAATAAAAGCTAGCAACAAAATAATAGTTTTACTTAAATTCAAAGAAAAATAATAGTATAAAATAACAAATAATCCATAGCCAAAAGCGGTATTCCAACCTCCAACTAAAATAAATCTTAATTTTTGAGGCAAATGAAACCAAATTTTTAAAATAATTTGCACTAATTTAAGCATAATTATTTTACTACCAAGATTTATCTTCTATGATATATAATGGTCTTTGCTTAACTTCTATATAAATTCTAGCTATGTATTCTCCTATAATAGCTAAAGATATTAATAAACAAGATCCTAAAAAATAAATTGATGCCATAATAGAAGCCCAACCAGAAATTGAACCTTTAAAGTAATAAGAATACCCCACATATCCTAGTATTAAAATACTAAAAAACATAAAAAACAACGACAAACAAAATATTAAACGTAAAGGGATAAATGAAAAAGCAAAAATACCATCAAAAGCTAATTTCAACATCTTAGGAATGGTATATTTCGTTACGCCATACTCACGTTTTAACCTATCGCCATAAATTTTAGTTGTTGAAAAACCAAGATTTTGTAATAGTCCTCTTAAGAATAAGTTTCTTTCAGGAAAACCTCTTAAAGTATCAACTACCTTTTTACTCATTAGCCTGTAATCAGCATGATTAGGAATTACTTTTACACTCATCATATTTAAGATTTTATAATATAGAAAGGCAGTATATTTTTTAAAAAAATTATCATTATCTCTTTTTTTTCTTACTCCATAAACAATTTCAAAGCCCTTAGCATTTAATTTAACCATTTCTGGTATTAAATTTATATCATCTTGTAAATCTGCATCAATAGTAATAAAAATATCTGCCTCTACAGCAAATAAACCTGCAATCATTGCCGATTGATGCCCACAATTTGTAGTTAATTTAACATATTGAAATATACTATCTTGCTGATTTAATTTTTGCATTAAGGAAAAAGTATTATCAGAAGAGCCATCATCAATAAAAACAATACAACTATCTAAAGCAATATCTTTGTTGGCTATAAGTTCTTTTAACATTTTTAATAACTGTTGTGCCGAAAACTCTAATGTTAATCCTTCATTATAGCAAGGTACAATTAAAGCTAACTTACAACTATTTACCATAATATTTATCCTGCTCTGCCATATATTTATCTATATTAGTAAAATCCTTACCTTGCCAATCTGGATAATATTTATAAAATTCATTCAAGTATTCTTGTATTTCTTCTTTAGTTATTTTTCTATACTTTTTGTAAACAATATAAGTAACCCCATTAGGATATTTTTTTTGTGCCACAATAGTAAATGCCTTACCAATATTTTGTTTTTGTACAAAACTTTCACGAGTTATTCTTACAGTTTGTTGCTTGTTTTCAGGATTCCTTGCTTGAAGTTCATTATTAGGATTAACAATAAAATATTGTATACGCATTAATTTTGTGTTTAGTAAGTCTCTTTGGTCAATATCTGGTAAATAAATTGAATATTGAAAATCTTTATCTTCTTTTGTATAAAAATTATAACTATGAATAGCACTTATACTGGTATTTCCTTTTATTATTGTATAATATGCTCCTTTGGTAATAATTTTATTAAAAAATAAATCAAAAAATTCTTTTTTTTGTTTATAATCAAGTTCTCTTAAAGGTATTAGACGGTGTGATAAAAATTTTTCATTCTTAATAAAAGTTTTTAAAGTAGGGTTTGTTAATTGATAATAATATAAAGATAATACTGCGTTTAAAGAATAAATTAATATTAGTATTAACATTAAAATTGGAACTATTAAATTATTCTTTTGAATTTTCTTTAAATTATTTAAAAGTATAAAAATTAATAAAATAAAACTTGGCATTAACAACATTGTATTATGTTGTTGCCCCATAATTTGGATTTGCATAAACAAAATTATTATAATAAATACATTTAATAATAAAAATAAAGGTATTTGAACATTCCTTATACTTAATACTTTTTTATATAATAAAGCTACTGTAACAGAAATAAGTGCTAAAATAGGTATTAAAAAGCCATTAAATTCTATGAAATAATCATAGTGTTTTTGCCAAACGCCCTGCCAATAAGAATAGGCATTGGTATAGGAGGTATTAATAATGTGTAATAATAAGCCGTGTTGAAAAATTAGTGCCATAAATATAATAAATCCAGCAAAAAACACATAATTTTTAACTAATTTTAATATTTTTTCCTTAGTAAAGCCTGTAACTACCATGTTATAAAATGAAAAAAGAAAAGCACTAGTACAAAATCCTATAATCATATACACCATAGGACGACGTAATAAAAATACAGAATATACAACTACAGCAATAAGAAAAATTTCTTTTATATTTCTTTGTTCTATAGGCTTATTCCAATACATTGTATAAGCTAATATGCTAAGAGAAGCACAAAGAAGTGCAGGAACATAACCTATTAAAGCAACACTAATAAAATTTGGTAATGTTAAAACAAAAAAAGTTACAAAAAGAAAAAAATAAAAACCTTTTTCATTTAAAATTCTTCTACAAAAATAATTAATACTAGCTATTAAGAATGTTGAATACAATAAGTAGCTTGATAAAATATAGGAATATCTAGAAAATGGAGAAAAGAAGTTAAAAGGAATTAATAATAGTAAAGATGAAGAATTATATTCATATACATTAATTTCTTTAATAATACTAACTAAATAACTAAGAAAACCATAATGTTTTATCTGGTAAACGCCGTTATTTAATTTCACATGCCAATAAAAAACATCATAGATCCAAAAAATTTGTGATTCACACAAATACACAGTAGCAATAAAAGAACCAAAGATACCAATAATTAAAATTACACATAACCATTGTAATTTATAGGGTAAATTATCAAGGTTTTGCAATTTTTTCTTTATATTTTGTAAACGCATGTACATTTTAAAATATTTATATAAATATTTTATATTATACTATATATCTTATTTATTTTACTAGAAAAATTAATGTTTAGAAGTTTCTTTTATTCAAAGAAAAATACTATTTTCCAATACACATATTGCTAAAAATTAGCCCGAGGATTTCTTCTATATCTACTTTACCAAAAATCTTACCTAAATAAACTAAAGCACTATGTAAATGATGAGCCACAATAATAGGATCATCAAAATTAGTTATGGCTTGTTGTAGCTCTTGTTTAGTACCTGTGATAAGCTCTATATGCCTTTGTTGGGTAATAATAGGATTTTCAGTAATTAAAGTTAGTTCTGCTAACTTTTCAGCTAAAATTTGTTGTAATTCTTGAATTCCTGCTTTAGTTTTTACAGAAATTAAATGAAACTTATGCTTTGAAGGTAATTGTAATTTAGTGTTAAGATCTATTTTATTTACAATTAACAGAGAATCATCATCTATCATATTTTCCATAGCTACATAGCTATTTTGAAAATCTTCTGCACTAAACATAATAATTTTAAGGTCGGTACTTTTAGCTTTAGCTAAAGCCTTGTTAACGCCAATTAATTCAATTTTATTGTTAGTTGCTCTAATGCCTGCGGTATCGGCAATACTTACAGGAAAACCTTGAATATCTAAAAATGTTTCTATAATATCACGGGTGGTACCAGCTATTTCTGATACAATAGCAACTTCTTTATTAGCTAAACTATTAATTAAACTAGATTTACCTACATTAGGAATGCCTAAAATGGCTAATGATATACCAGTTTTTAACTTTTGAATATTAGAACTTTTAACCAGTTCGGCTTCCATATCTTGATGTATATTCAAAAGCCTATCTTTTAAAGATGTTAATAGATTATCATCTAATTCTTGGTCGGAAAAATCTAGGGTAGCCTCGCAAAAAGCTAAAATTTCTTTAATACTTTCATACCAAAAAAGATAACTCTTATAAGTTTCACCTTTTAACTCTTTTAAAGATTGCTCCCTTTGCTTTGAGGTTCTAGCTTCAATTAAATCTACAATGCCTTCTACTTGTTGTAAGTTTAACTTACCATTTTCTAAAGCTCTTTTAGTAAACTCGCCAGCTTCTGCCATTCTATAGCCATTAAATTTACTTAATTCAGCTAGAACATCTTTAATAACAGCAATAGAACCATGCACATGATACTCTACTAAATCTTCACAGGTATAACTATGCCCTTTTTCAAAAAAGAGTACCATAGCGTTATCTAACATGTTACCTTGAGAATCTAACAAATCTGTAACCATAGCCTTACCATGAATAAAATTCACGCTTGGGCATAAACTTTCTAAACTAACTTTAGCATTGGAGCCAGATACTCTGATAATAGCAATAGCCGACTTCACAAAAGGTGTAGACAAAGCATAAATTGTTTTATTTGGCATAATTATGTTAGCAATTTATTAGTTCATATTTATGAATTCATGTTTTGGAAAAAGTCTTGATTAGTTTTATAAACTCTCATTTTATCTAATAAAAATTCAATGGAATCCGAAGTTCCCATTTGCATTAAAATTTTTCTTAAAACCCACATTCTAGATAATGTTTGGGAATCTACTAATAACTCTTCTTTTCTAGTACCAGATTTAGCAACATCAATACTTGGAAAGACTCTTTTATCGGCATTTTTTCTATCTAAAATAATCTCGGCATTACCTGTACCTTTAAATTCTTCAAAGATAACATCGTCCATTCTTGAACCTGTTTCTACTAATACAGTAGAAATAATAGTTAAAGAACCACCTTCTTCAATATTTCTAGCAGCCCCAAAAAGCCTTTTAGGACGTTGTAAAGCATTGGCATCTACCCCACCTGTTAACACCTTCCCAGAAGATGGAATCACAGTGTTATAGGCTCGGGCTAACCGAGTGATGGAATCTAGTAAAATTACTACATCTTGTTTATCTTCCACTAAACGTTTTGCTTTTTCTAAAACCATTTCCGAAACTTGAATATGCCTAGATGCTGGTTCATCAAAGGTTGAACTTATTACTTCTCCTTTAACCGACCTTATCATATCTGTTACTTCTTCTGGCCTTTCATCTATTAAAAGAACCATTAAATAACATTCAGGATAATTAGTAGCAATAGAATTAGCTATGTTTTGTAACATTACAGTTTTACCTGTTCTTGGTGGTGCTACAATTAAAGCTCTTTGCCCTTTACCAATTGGAGTTAGCAGATCTAAAATTCTTGGAGTAAAATCTTTGCTTTGAACGTTTTTCATTTCCATAGTTAAACGTTCTTGAGGATATAGAGGAGTTAAATTATCAAAATTTACTCTTTGCTTTAAATTACTAGTATTCTCTTTAAAATTAACTTTACTAACCTTTAATAAAGCAAAGTATTTTTCACTTTCTTTAGGAGCTCGGATCTCACCTTCAACGGTATCACCTGTTTTAATACCAAGTTTCCTAATTTGGTTAGGAGAAACGTATATATCATCTAAACCAGGTAGATAATTCATTTCAGCAGATCTTAAGAAGCCGTAGCCATCTTGTAATACTTCTAAAACTCCATGCCCATTAATAGGAATGTTTCTTTCTGCTAATTTCTTTAAAATAGCAAATATTAAATCTTGTTTTTTTAAGTCCGTTCCATTTTCAATCTCTAAAGTACCAGCAAAAGTAATTAAAGACTTTAAGGGCTTAGATTTTAAGTCGTTTAGACTTGTTAAATTATTAACATCAATATCCATTTATTTATAACCTTTGAAAAAAATAATGTGTAATTTTTGATTTTTGGATTTTACTAAAGATTTTGTATACCCTTATAAAAGATATACAAATTATTTATTAAAATCAAATATTTAAAATAATATTTATATATAATTAATTATGTAGTAGTATTTGTAAGCTATGTGGAATTACTTTATAAAATATATTACACAAGTTATACACATATTTTATATAGCTTGTAAACTATATTTTTACAAGTTTTTTTTTACTTTTTCCACAATTTGTGGATATTTTTTCCAATTGTGTAAGAAAATAGGTAATTTTTGTGGATAAAATGTGGATAAAATCCCTAAAAAAAATACTAACAATTTATTAACATGTTATTTAACAGTTTATTAACAAGATGTTTAAATTCGCTTTAATTGGTAATGGAATATCTTATTCTTTATCACCTAAAATTTATAATTATTGGTTTAAAATGTATGGTATTAAGGCAACATATATTTTAATGGATATTTCCTTAGATACTTTTTCTAAAGAATTTTTTACTGAAAATATTCAAAATAAATTTAATGGTTGTAACATTACTAAGCCATTTAAAGAAGTTTTATTACCTTTTTTAACTGAAAAATATCCTGCAGTACAAACAATAGGAGCTGTTAATACTATACATTTTACAAATCATGAAATTATTGGCTATAATACCGACTATCTTGGATTAATTGATAGCTTTTCTTACTATAACTTAAACCTTAGTAATAAAACTATATTAATTTTTGGAGCAGGAGGAGCCGCTAAATCTTTAATTTATGCTCTTAATACCTTAAAATTAAACTCTTCTATTTATATTTATAATAGGTCAGTAGACAATTTAGCAAAAACTAAAGAACTTTTTCCTAATATTAAAATATATAATACTAACTTTAAAAATGAGGTTGATGTTATCTTTAATGCTACTACCCTAAGGCTAGATGAACTTTTTAAAAAGGTAGATCTTAGGATAAAAAAAGATACCATTATTTATAATTTAAATTATAATAATAATGAATACATAAAAAATGATTTACAAGTATTTAATGGCATATATATGCTATTAAGTCAGGCTGCTTATAACTTTAAAATATGGTTTAATCAAAAGCCTATTATAAACGACAATCTAATAAAATATTTTACAAATTAGCAACTAAAAATTAACAAATTATGATTATTATAGGAATTACAGGAAATATAGGATCTGGTAAAACAACAGTTTCTAACTTTTTAAAAAAAAGTATGTATGTTTTTAATAGTGATGATTATGTGAAAGAGCTAAGTAAAAGTAAAAAAATTATAAATATAATTTTACAACAATTTCCTAAAGCTAAAAGTTCTAATGGTGGTTTAGATATTCCAAAATTACGAGAAATTATTTTTAGTAATTATCGGGTAAATATTAAAACCCTTGAAGATATTTACCACCCTTATGTTTTAAAAAAAATTAATAGCATAATTTTTTTTAATAAACTTTTTAGAAAAAAATTTATTGCCTTAGAGGTCCCTTTATTATTTGAAACAGGTTTAAATAAGGTTTGCCATAAAATTATTGTTACTATTTGTTCAGCAGAAACACAAAAAGCTAGAGTTTTAGCCAGAGAAGGTATGAATGAACGAATGTTAACAGAAATTATGAAAAAACAAGGAAATATTAAATATAAAATGAAATTAGCTAATTACATCATAAATACGGATGAAGATTTAGCAACAATAGAAAATAATGTAAATAAAATTATAGAAAGTTTATCATGAGTAGAAAAATTTTATTAGATGTTGAAACTACCGGTTTAAATGCAAATGGATCAGATAAAATTGTAGAAATAGCTTGTATAGAATTACTAGATGATAATTTTGGCAAAGAGTTTCACTTTTATTTGAATCCCGAACGAGAAATTCCCTTTGAAGCAACTAAAGTTCATGGCATTACCAATGGAAAAGTACAAGATTGCCCTGTTTTTGAACATATAGTTGAAGATTTACTAACTTTTATTGGAGATTCTACTATAATAGCTCATAATGCAGAGTTTGATAGAGGTTTTGTCAATGCTGAACTTATGAGATGTGGCAAAGAAATTTTTTCTAAGGAAAGGTATATAGATACATTAGTGCTAGCCAGAAAAAAATTCCCAGACCAAAAAAATACTTTAGACCACCTGTGTAATAGGTTTAATATAGACCTAAAAGCAAGGGCAGAGTATCATGGTGCTTTAATAGATACCATGCTACTTGGTAAAGTTTACTTAAGGCTAGTAAGTAAAGAACATTTGTTTGATGAAGAACAACACTTAGTAAATAGTTCTATTAATGGATCAACAAATTATGTAATAAAATACGATGCTTCCTACTTTACCTTAAGAAAATATACTTTAAGTGAAAGTGAAAAACAAAGGCATTGGCAATTTTTAGTGGAAAATATTAGTAACCATTTATGGACAACTAAACTTTAATAAACTACATAAATATATAAGTAATTGAATTATAGCTCTTATTTTTAGAGTTATATAGATTAAAAAGAGGACAAATGTTGAAAGAATTGTTAAATTATATAGATATTATTATCTTAGCTGTATTAGCTATTTTTCTATTTTTTATGCTAAGACGTTTATTAGGCAAAAATATAGGATACACCAAAGAGGAACACTTAAAAAAACAAGAACAAGGTGGAATAATGCCTGAATTAAAACCAAAAGTATTACCGAAAGAGGTTGTAAAAAATACGATAGAGTATCCTGTTGGTAGTTTGGCTCATACTTTATTATTAATTCCTAATTTAGATGCAAATTTTAGTACAGAAAAGTTTTTATTATCTGCAAAAAAAGCCTTTTTATTAATTATTAACGCTTTTATTAATGATGACTTATCTAGTATTGAACCTTTAGTAAGCCCTAAGGTTTATGAAGTTTTTGCTGAAAATATAGCTAGTAGAAAATCAAGAGGGGAAAAAATTCTATTTCTTTTTAAATCTTTTTTAATTACGGATATTATTGCTGCTAAAATAGAAAATAATAATGTTTATATTACAGTTAAGTTTGTAAGTGAACAAATTAGGGAAATAGTAGCAGAAGATAATACTAGTGCCAATATAGCTGAAGCCAAAGCTAAGATGATTAATGAATCTTGGGTTTTTTATAAAAATACTAAAGAGAATAAATCTATTTGGCAATTAGTAAAAATTTTTAATTAGTAGTTATTATAAATTTTTTTCTTGAAAAGTTATGCCTACAAAAAGTAAAAAAACATTAAATGATGAATTTACAGAGGTTGATAACCATTGGCAACAAGAATTAAAAAAATTTAAACCTTTAAAACCTCATCTTAATTCTAAGAAAAACTCTAAACAAGCTCCTAAAAAAGATCCTAAAAAATTAATAGCTAAGAGTGAATCTACACTTTGGCAAAAAATTACTAAAAATTTTAAGCCCTTACCAGCTAAATTTAATAATATTGTACCTCCAACTAAAGAAAAACCATTAGTATTACCATTATCAAAGGAAGAAGATTGGAGTAAAACTAGTAATTTTACTAATTACAATATTCAAATTGCTAATAAAAAAGATTTAAGAAAAATTAAAACTAACAAAATAGTTATTAATAAAACTTTAGATCTCCATAGTTATACAGTAAATGATGCTAAAAATTACTTTTATGAATTTATTATTATGGCAGTTAATAATAACTATAAGTTAGTACAAATTATTACCGGCAAAGGTAATAATTCTAAGGGTGAAAAAGGAATTTTACGGTCGGCCTTGTTACAGTGGTTAACTGATGAAAAACTAAAACCTTATGTTTTATCCTATAGCCCTGTTTATGATTCTACCGGTAGTTATGGAGCTTTTTATATTTTTTTAAGAAAAAAATAAAACCTATTAATTATTAGGTTGTTACTTGTAGTGGCAAAGATTAAATAGCAATAGTCCACTAACAATTATTGCCATTAAATGTGTCCTTATACGCAAATTATTGCGTAGTTATTACTATTTTGTATATAATCTTTAAGTATGGTTTAAAGTGCTTATTTTTTAGGCTTATAGATTATTTTAACGAACTTCTCCTTGTTTAGATTTCGCGTATTTTATTTTTAACAAAAAAATAGGAATTCGTAAGAAAAGTTACTATTCCCCTACATTCTTACAAAGTGTATTTTGCTATTATATCCTTGCTCTTTGCACTACTAACTGTAGTATAAATATAAGTATTACAACTATCAACAAAGTGAGTTTTTAAATATAATTAGTTGTATTAAATTAAGAACTTGTGGTGGTTGTTTTTGCCTTAGACTCAGGTGGTAGTTCTTTTTTAGCATTAATTACTTCTTTATTTTTATTAGCATTTGCTTCTAACTCTGTAGCATGGTTAATATTAGCTTTTAAACAGAGGTCAGTATTGACATCATCTTGAAAATTATTATAGGTTTTTATAGTATTAACCATAGGATTAGTACCTACCCAAATAAAATTTAAAATACAACTGGTTGTTTTGTATTGCCATACTTCAGAGGTACCTTCATTTTTTATAAGAATAGGAGTGCCAAATAAGTTTAAAACATCACTTTTTTCAAAGGTTCTAACGGTAGCAATATCGTCATTTACGGTGTTTTGCAATTCAGTTAGTTTTTCTTCTTTATATAAAGCAATACTTTCTTTATGGTAGTTTTTAATAAAATATTCTTTAGGTAAAGGAGACTTTGAAACAACCGTAGTATTTAATAGAAAAGTCCTTTGATTATTGATAGGTACTGCATTATTAGCACAAGCTGATAGCAAAAGAAACGTACTAAAAAGAATACAATGTTTCAACATTATTTGTAAATATACACCTTTTTATGTTATTATCTTTTTTACACCTAATTAGGTTGTAAAAATATAATTTTATATAGTTGCATTTGCAATAAAACACTCTAAATTGTAATCATAAATGCGTCTTTATACAAGTATTTTCCAAAAATTTACGAAGTTATTACTGCTATTTTTTATTAGTATAAGTTGTATTTTTGCTATTTTTATGGGGAAAGCTAAGGCTGTAACCTTGTATGGTTTAGATGATGCTAATGACAGTTTTACCTTAAATACTAATAATTATCATATTAAAAATTATAATGATGTTCAATATAATGTTAAAACTAAGGTTAATCGTAATAAATACTACCATTCTAAACCTAAGAACAATATACATATTGAAAATAATTATTATGAAGATAATGATTCTTTAGATTTAGCTAATGATATGGCAGATATGATATATTTTGGCAAAACTAATCCTAATAAAATGGAATTAAAAAGTACAGGGCAGTTGGATCTTGCCATAGGATTCAACTTTATTTTAAATGATGATGCTTTTGCCTATAATACATTTGCAGATGAATTTGCCTTATTTGTAGAAATGAATCCTTTTTATAAAGTTAAGTTTTTAAATAAAATAGATATTCGTTTAGAGCTAGTAAGAACAGATGATGATTTAATAGATGAATTAAACGATTGTTCGGCTAATTATTCGTTATTACCACCAGTTTATAATGCTGAAAATATTTATATTATTTATAATTTAATTAAGAAAGACTTTTTGACTTTTTATGTGGGTTATGCTATATATAACCGGTATGATGTAGTGTATGCAAATAAGTATAATATACCAATTTATGAAAGTGGTCATGGTAACAACTTTATTGCGGGTAGTAATATTTTTATAGGGTATAATACTTTTTTAATATTAGAATATAGAATACAACAATTAAAGTTACCAGAAGGTGATTACAATTATGCTAAATGGGCATTAGGTATAAAAACTAAATTCCCCTTACTAGATTAATAGAGTAGAAAATTATGGATATTTCAAAAATTGCAATTGGCAACAAGGCCCCTGATGAATTTAATGCTATCATTGAAATTCCTTCAGGCATAAATCCTGTAAAATACGAAGTAGATAAAGATAGTGGTATGTTAATTGTAGATAGGTTTTTAACTTCTGCTATGTATTACCCTTGTAACTATGGTTTTGTACCTCATACTTTAGCTAAAGATGGCGACCCAATTGATGTATTAGTGTTTACTCATATGAATGTTATGCCAGGTAGTGTAATTAAAGTTCGCCCCATTGGAGCCTTACATATGGAAGATGAAGCAGGTTTTGATGTAAAAGTTTTAGCTGTTCCTGTTAGTAAAATTACTACTTTCTACGATAAAATAAAAACATATGAAGACTTACCAGATTTACTGTTAAATCAAATTAAACATTTTTTTGCTAAATATAAAGATTTAGATGAAGGGAAATGGACTAAAGTTGGTGATATGTTAGATATTCCTACCACAAAAAAATTAATCGTTGATTCTATAGAAGCATATAAGGTAAAATAATTTAGATTCATTTTTTACAAAAAAAGAGCAAATAATAACTAAGAGCTATAAAAGTTAAATCTTAATAAATTTTTATTTTAGCAAGTTTTTTATAGGAACAATAGAGTTGAATTTATTATAGTAATTAAAAATATATTATACTTATAGAAAATAGTAAGTGTAGTCGGCTAAGTTTTAATATAAAAATAAATTCCAAAAGAGTTAATTAAGGTTGGAATTAAGAATATTGGAATTAAGTTTTTCGTTTAAATTTAATGATGTAGAGGATTACTTTTGCTGAAAAAGTATATATATTTATTTTTTATGGTTCTGGCTTCATTTTCAACGCTAGCAAAAGATTATGATTATGATATTCTTTCTATTTATGGGCAATATAGTAGGCCCTCAAGAGCTTATTTAGACGACCCTGATATTGAAAATAGCTTTGGTGGAGGTATAGGTTATAACAGTTTTATTTTTTCTTATAGCCCTTTTTTTTCAGGGTATAGAATAACTGGTTCTTACCAATTTTTTCTTCATTCTAGAGTACATCCTTATATTGGTTTTTCTTATGTTGATGGCACAGAAATTTACGATAAACCTACAAAAAACCATCTTGATGGGGTAACACCTGTTGTGGGTATCTCTGTTAAATTTTTTCATGTTGTAGAGCCTTACATAGAGCAATCTTTTGTTAATCCTTATATGATATACGGGGTGCGGTTGCGTTTTGACCTTCACATAAAACACAAGCAAACTAGAGGTTAGTTTATGTTCAGCAATATAAGAAATATAATTATTATTTTTAGTTTATTACTAATTTGTAGTGTTGCAGCAAAGGCTGCCCCTTTAATACCAGATGTATATATTTCAGCTGGTTATAATATGGGAAGTTCGGAAATTAAATACTATAATAACGATACAAATACTAGCAAGGATACCTTTTCTGATTCCACTCATAATTACCAATTTGCCATTGGGATTCGCCCCTTAGATATGCCAATTGTGGGAGGCTTTCGTTTTGAGGCTACCTACGATGTGCCTACATCTTCTAAGATAGAAGATACTGATATAGGATTAATATTGTTTTATGATTTTAGAATTTTTCCAATTATAACTCCGTATATTGGTGTAGGCTACCATTTTGATGATTATAATTTTAGCAATATTGCAGGGCTATCTTCAGATGCCACTACCAATAACCATTCCTATAGTTTGCATGTAGGGGCAGATTTTGCTATTCCTACTACAAGTTTAAGTGTGTTTGCTGAATATGAATTTCAACAAACTCATACAAGGGCAACGGTTGATGATGTTAGTAAATATGGCATAAACAACCAAAGTTTAACTATAGGCTTAAAATATTTAATTATAAGTTAGTAAATACCTTTTTATAGTAAATAACTAAGGCTATAAAGAATAATTTTATAAGGTATTCATACTTATATAATGAAAAATATAATGAAAGTGTAAAATATGAGTTAATATATGCTAACCCTTATTTATTTGAATTATAATATGAATAATTTGTAGGGTTTAGATTTTAGTAGCTTATTATATTATGCTTTCTTAATGAAAATTTATTATGGGCGTTGATTTTTGTATAGTAATAACAATATGTATCTTTACCTTGAGTTTAATAATTGATTTGTTTTAAAACCTATAAATTTAAAACAACTACTAGAAAACTGAAAAACAATGATGGATATTTTAATGAACTAAGTTTATAATTAGCTTGTAATTTATGTTTATTTAGTAAAATGTACTTAAATTAAAAGTTAAGATTGCAAAAGAATTTTTACTAGGTAAAGTTTTTACTAGGTTGAGAGACTAGCTTGGGTTTAATGTATAATTTTTAATAAGGTTTTCATGAGTATATTAAAAAAATTTCTGTTAATAATTTTTTTATTTAGTTTGTTTTCAGGTGCCTCTTTTGCCGAATATCCTGATAAAAATGTTTATCCTGATGGCTGGATAAACGGTATTTATATTGGTGTTAATATTGGTCCTTCCGTTAGTAATACTTTTGGAGCAGCCGCTGATGACGACTTTAAAGCCTTATATACTCCAACCAATATGGGTTCCGCCGGTTTTGCTTCAGCCGTGGTAGGTGCTAATGTGTGGTTTTTAAGAACAGAAATAGAATGGCTATATATTTACAGCTGGACAGATATTATGAATACTTCAGACAAACATGGTGCAGATGTTGATGTTAGTTGGTTTCCTAACAATGGGCAAGAGGTTCTGAATAATGCTTTAGCTTTGAATTTATACTATGATATGAAGTTTATTTCCCATACTCTTTATCCTTATATTGGTTTTGGGGCAGGTATGGGAAAACAGGAATATCATATGATAGACCTGAATGAACAACCCAATGGTTTTGGTGAAGAGTATGAAGGCCATGATGTTGTGCCTTTTGGGCAATTTATGCTTGGCTTAAAGTACGATACAAAAATTATTAAAAGTTCTTTTACCCTTGAATACCGTTTAACCTCGGTAGCAGCTGTGGATATGGACCCACTGAATGATGGTATTCATGATATTACTGATCCTGATGATTGTGCAGATACTAATTCTTGTCATACTACACCCACTACCCATAGCCGCAGTGCCAAGTCAGTTTACCATTCAATTATGTTAGGTTTTAAATATTATTTATATTAAATATTAAATTTTTAGAGTTATTATGAGTTCTCGTGAATCTAAGACCAATTTAAGCCCAATGATGGTGCAATATTGGGAGATAAAGAACTTACACCAAGATTATATTCTTTTCTTCCGTATGGGCGATTTTTATGAAATGTTTTATGATGATGCCAAAATTGCATCAAGCATATTAGGTGTTGTGTTAACCAAAAGAGCCTCTGGTGGCGTAGAAACGGAAGTTCCTATGTGTGGAGTACCTCATCATAGTTATGAATCTTATGTTAATCGTTTAATTAAAAGGGGCTATAAAGTAGCTATTTGTGAGCAAACAGAAACCCCTGAAGAAGCAAAAAAAAGAGGTGGAGCCAAAGCGGTAGTTAATAGGGAAGTTAAAAGAATAATGACTCCCGGTACTTTAATGGAAGACTCCCTCTTAGAAAGTGATAAATACAACTATTTACTAGCAATTTATCAGGAAAAAAATCAGGCTTATTTATCGTGGATTGATATTTCTACAGGTGATTTTTTCTTACAAAATATCCATATTAATAAAATTAATAATTTACTTTATAAAATAGATCCTAAAGAAATTTTAGTTTCTCAAAAATTTGATGCTAATTTATTGGCTGAAGAATTCCGTTCTTTAATATATATTTTAGACAATGAAAAATTTAGTGTTACTAGTACCAATAGTAATTTTAAACAGTTTTTTTCTAAGAAACCTGAAGAAAGAGCCACTCTTAGTAAAGGGGAAAAAATAGCTAGTGGAGTTATTTTAGGTTATATTTTGTATACTCATAAAGAAGCTCCTTTAATTGTTTTTCCTAAGCAAAAATATGAAGATGGAGTTCTTCGCCTAGATTATTTTACCAGACGCAGTTTAGAAATTTCTAAAAGTTCCAGCGGTTTAAAAGAAAGTACCTTAAAAGGAGTATTAGATAACACCTTAACGGTGCAAGGTTCAAGAGAATTAGATACCTTATTGCATAATCCAATTATGAACTTACAAGATATTAATAACCGTTATGATGTAGTGGAATTTTTTCTGGATAATCCGGAAATTCGGCAAGATTTAAAGGGAATACTATCTAATTTTGTAGATTTTGAAAGGTTATTAGGTAAAATTGCAGCTACGAAAGCTACCGCTAAAGAATTAATTTTATTAAGGCAAACTTTACAGCATTTAAGTGCTATTCGGGGGCTTTTTTATCATAAAAAAGTGCCTAAATTGTTAAAAACTATTGTGGATTCCTTAGGTTATTTTAATTTTTTATTAAATACTCTTTCAGAGGCTTTAGTAGACTTAGAGGATTTTCCTATTAATTGGAAAGACGGTAATTTTATTAAAACTGGTTATGATGTTAAATTAGATGAAATTAAAAATAAAAAACAAAGTTATTTACAAAAAATTGTAGATTTACAGTCAAAATATATTGTTAAATTGGGAATTAGTAACTTAAAAATTAATTATAATAATCTACAAGGTTATTATATAGAAGTTCCCACTAAAAATGCTAGTAAAATAAGTATAGATTCAGAATTTACTCATAAAAGTATTTTAAGTAATTCAGTACGTTATACTACTCAGGCTTTAGTAGGTTTAGAGGGAAATATAAGTGTTAGTAGTGCGATGGCTCTTAATGCTGAAATGGATATTTTTAAAAACCTGTTAGAACAAGTATTGCAAGAAAAACAACAATTAAACCAATCTTCTAAAGCTATATCTTTATTAGATGTTATGCTTTCTTTTGCTTTATCGGCAATTAAGTATTCTTTAACCAGACCTAAGCTAGATAACGATACAGTATTTTCTATTACTCAGGGTCGGCATTTAGTAGTAGAAGAAAGTTTAAGGGTTAACAGTAGAGAGTCTTTTGTTCCTAATAATTGTTATATGTTAGGTGGTAAAATAATTCACTTAATTATGGGTCCAAATATGTCGGGCAAAAGTACATTTTTAAGGCAACAGGCTTTAATTATTATTATGGCTCAAGTTGGTTGCTTTGTGCCGGCTGAACATGCACATATTGGCATTGTAGATGCTATTTTTTCAAGGGTTGGAGCAAGTGATGATTTATTCAAGGGGCAGTCTACTTTTATGGTAGAAATGTTAGAGCTATCTACAATTTTAAACTATGCTACTGAACGTTCATTTTTAATTTTAGATGAAATAGGTAGGGGAACCTCAACTTATGATGGTTTATCCATTGCTTGGTCATCATTGGAATATTTGAATAGCCAGTTAAAGTCTAGAACTTTGTTTGCTACTCATTACCATGAACTAGTTGCCTTAAAAGATCTAGAAGCTATAGATTTTTATTATGTTGATGTAAAAGAATATAAAGATGGTATTATTTTTATGCACACTTTAAAACAAGGGGTAGTTGGTAAATCTTATGGGATTGAAGTAGCAAAACTTGCAGGTTTGCCAAAACTTGTAATTCAAAGAGCTAAAGAAATTTTAAGTGTTTTAGAAGCAGGGCAACAACCTTATAATTTTCAAGATTTACCTTTGTTTCAAAGTAGTTTTATGCAAGCAGATAACCTTGTAGCCGTTAATAATAATCCCCCTATTGAAGAATATAATAATATTATTAGCACTTTAGTTAACTTAGATGTAGATAGTATATCTGCTAAAGGTGCTTTAGAGCTTTTATACAATTTAAAAAGTGAATTGAAATTAAAAAAAGATTAACCAAAAGATAGCCCGTGAAAATAACCAACATTTTAAAAGTTAGTGCCTTTACTTTTTTTAGTAGAATATTAGGATTAATTAGAGATATTCTCTTAAGCCGTTATTTAGGAGTTAGTATTGCCTCCGATGCTTTTTTTGTGGCTTTTAAAATTCCTAACTTATTCCGTAAATTCTTTGCTGAAGGTAGTATGCAGTCGGCTTTTATTCCATTGTTTTCTAAAATATTAAATGAAAATGAAGAGGAAGCTAAAGCATTTTCTTCCCAAGTTTTTACCTTGTTTTTTATAATTTTATTTATTTTTGTGGTTTTTTTAGAGGTTTATACTCCCCAAGCTATTTTAGTACTATCTCCTGGTTTTGCTAAAAAAGGTGAGGTTGCCTTTAATTTAGCAGTGAGTTTATTACGAGTTAATATTCCTTACTTATTTTTTATTTCACTAGTAGCTTTTTATTCATCTATTTTAAACAGTATAGGTAAATTTTCAATTACAGCTTTTGTGCCAGCTTTATTGAATATTGCCATGATTTTTGGTATATATGCCTTGCATAAATATGTGAATCCTGCTTTTGCCGTAAGTTACGGAGTAATCTTAGGTGGGATTTTACAGTTATTATTAGTATTTATTGCTTGTTATTTAAACAATTGGTTAATTTTATTTAAAATTACCAATCTCTTTCCCTTACATAAATCTACTTTAAAGTTTTTTAGGCGTTTAATTCCTGTAGTAGCAGGAGGGGGTGTATACCAATTAAATATTATGATTGATATTTTGGTCGCATCTTTATTACCTATGGGAGCTATTTCTTATTTATTTTATGCCGATAGATTATACCAATTACCTTTAGCTATTATTGGTATCGCCATTGGCAGTGTGGTGTTACCTTTTATTTCTAGTAATAATCTTAACCATGTTGATATTATTAATAGTACTAAATTAAAGGCAATTTTATTGGGTTTAGGATTTTCTTTACCAGCTATGGCAGGCCTAATAGTATTTGCTTATGAGATTATTCAAATTATTTTTTTAGGAGGGCATTTTACTTTTAATGATGTTCATGTTGTAGCTTATGTTTTAACAATTTATGCTATTTCTTTACCTATTAATATTGTAATTAAAATTATTTTGCCATTTTTCTATGCCGAAGGAAATATTAAAACGCCACTATATAGTACTTTGGTATGCTTATTAATTAATGCCGTATTAGTATTCCCATTATCCCAGCTTTTTGGGGTATATGGGATAGCTATGGCTACGGTGCTATCTTCTTATGTGAACTTTATAATTTTATTTATTATGTTGCAAAAGAAGCATCCTGTATCTTTTAATAAAAATTTTGCTTTAGATTTAATCAAACTGCTATTAGCCACAGTGCTATTTACAGGAATCTTACTATTGTTAAAATTTGAATTCTTACAAAATTTACATGTTAGCTTGTTATCTTTTCGCTTTATTATGGTTTTTATGATAATTTTTACTATTATATTATTTTTAATTATACTAAGGTTATTACGTTCTAGTGTTTATTATGAATTATTTAATATTATTGGGAAGACAAAAGAATAATGGAAACAGTTTTTTCGGGCATTCAGCCAACTAATGAAGTGCATTTAGGGAATTATATAGGAGCTATTGCAAATTGGGTAGATTTTCAAAGTAATCCTAATTATAAAAATATTTATTGTATTGTAGATTTACATGCTTTAACAGTTTTTACAGATCCTAAAGATTTACAAAATAATACTTTAAATTTAGCAGCTTTATTATTAGCTTGTGGCATTGACCCTAAGGAATCTTTACTATTTTTACAAAGTAGTAATCCCCACCATAGTGAATTAGCTTGGTTATTAAATTGTGTGGCTCGTATGGGCTGGTTAAACCGCATGACTCAATTTAAAGATAAAGTAGGGAAAAACCAAGAAAAAAGCTCTGTAGGCTTATTTGCTTACCCTAACTTAATGGCAGCAGATATTTTACTGTATAATACTAATAAGGTGCCAACTGGAGCCGACCAAAAGCAACATGTTGAGTTATGCCGTGATATCGCTGAAAAATTTAATAAAGATTATGCTAGTATTTTTACAATTCCTGAACCTTTAATTAATGAAAATACTGCACGGGTTATGTCTTTAAAAGATCCTACAAAAAAAATGAGTAAATCTGAAACTGTGGCTGCAGCTAAAATTCTTTTTGCTGATAGTAACGAGGTAATCCATAAAAAAATTATGAAAGCTACTACAGACTCCTATTTAATTAACCATGATATCTCTTTAAATGAAAGAGCTGGTTTTAATAATTTATTAAATATTTATACTTTTTGTGCTAAAACCAGTAAAAAGGAGTTAATTACTAAGTATGAAGGGCAAGGTTTTGCTAATTTTAAACAAGATTTAGCCGAGCAGGTAATAGGGTTAATTAAGCCAATTCGTGAAAAATACTTTGAATTTTTAGGAAATAAAGACTATGTAGTTAATATATTAAAAGATTCAAAAGAAAAAGCGAAGGAATTATCTAGCTTAAAAATACAAAAAGTACGTGAATCTATGGGGTTATATACTTTATAAGGAGGCAAACAATGTTTATTCAAGTGGCAGAAACGCCTAATCCTAATGCCTTAAAATTTATTTTAGAAGAAAGGATTTTAGATGGCGGAGCCGTATACCACTTTACCTCAAACGAAGATTGCGAGTCCGAGCTTGCTAGCCAATTATTTACTATTGAAAGTATTACTGATGTTTTCTTAGGTGCTAATTTTATTTCAGTTACTATCAAAGATTATACTAAGTGGAATTTATTAAAACCTAAGATACTATCTATAATTACAGATTTTCTAGTAACAGGTGCTTCAGTTATTAACAATAACACTAATAATTTAAGTGAAGAGAAAATTGTAGGTAAAAATGCTGAAGAACAAGAAATAATAGATAGAATTACCGAAATGTTTGAAGATAGAATTCGCCCTGCGGTAGCTATGGACGGAGGCGATATTCTTTTTAGAAAATATCTTGATGGTAAAGTTTATATTAGTATGTATGGTGCTTGCTCTGGTTGCCCTAGTGCTGGTGTTACTTTGAAAAATGGCATAGAAAATATGTTAAAATACTATATACCAGAAGTAACAGAGGTTATAGATATTGAGCAATACGATTAATGTTAAAGCTATTAGTTTTAGGTCTTTTAAAAAGTTTCTTAAAAAATTACTAGCCAATTATATATTTTTTGTAGTTATTCTATTGTTTGTTGGAGGTTATGTAACTACTTTTTTTTTATTTTCTTCTAATTATATTTTTAATGATTTTATTCCTAGTAATGGTTATTCTAGGGGTTGTATCAAGGTAGTAGAAGAAGATACTCAACTACTTTATGATATGAAAAAACTTTATAATAACCATAAATCTAAAAGTATTTTACCTATTTACTTTATTAATATGCCTAAACAATTAGCTAATATTTCCAGTGTGGAAGATAGGAAACAATTATTTATTAATATTATTTTACCAATATTGTTGCAAAATTATGATGCTACCCTCAAAGAGCGGGAGTCTTTGTTGTATATTAATAACAAACTATTAAGCCGTCCGTTGGTGGATCAAGATTTTTTATTAATTAAACGTTTAGCTTTTAAGTATAAGGTTCCCATTAGGGGGGAAGACTTTTGGGATTATACCAATGCTTTGGATCAGCTATTAATTAAAGTAGATGTAGTTCCTATGTCCTTAGCTTTAGCCGTAGCAGCTAAAGAAACAGGGTGGGGCACTTCAAGGTTTTTACTGGAAGGTAATTCTTTATTTTCTGAATGGCGGTGGGATAATGAGGGGATAATCCCCAAGCAACGCAGTAGGTATAAAAAATATTCTGTAAAAAAGTTTAGAACTTTAGCTAGGTCGGTAGCATCTTATTATTATAACTTAAATACTAATAAAGCCTATGTAGATTTTCGTTTACACAGAGCTAGCCAACGCAATGTAGAAGTTGAACTTGGTTCTACTGGCAAGTTAGAGCCGAATAACTTAGCAAGGCAGCTTTTTAACTACTCTAATGACCCCTATTATGCTGAAGAATTAATTCAGATTATGCGAAAAAATCATTTATATTCTTACGATTCCATGCCTCAAATTGATAACAATTACAATAAAATGTGTTTTCATGTGTTGTAAAAAATTCCACTTAGCCATAGATAGTACTTATAATTTAACTATTGCTTTATTCCAAGAACAAGAGTTAATTGATAAATTTTATTTAGCAAAAGATAATAATGGCGTTAAGGATAAAGTAAATGCTTCAGATATTTTATTACCAGAAATAGCTAAATTATTAGCTAACCACAAAATAAAAATGCAGGATCTAGCTTTTATTAGTATTATTAATGGTCCTGGTTTTTTTACAGGTGTTAGAATAGCTATTATTTTTGCTAAAATGGTAAACTTAGCTTTGAATATTCCTGTTATTCAGTATAGTTCCTGTAAGATATTGGCTTATGAGGCTTTGCAACAACAAAAACAAGCTAAATCTTTACTTGCTTGTTACCATATTGGAAAACAAGGTATGGTTTATGCTATGTTTGATAATAACTGTAATTATTTACAAGAAGAAACTTATATGGCTCAAGAACAAATAGCAGAGTTTGTAAAATCTTTAAACCAAGAAGGATTAATAATAGTTGGCAATAAACAGTATTTAGTAGAAAATACTAAAATTTTAAATAATTCTTCTTTTTTACCTAATATTCTTTACCCTAATATACAAATTTTAGGAGAATTAGCAATTAATAACTATACAAATAAGAACTATTCCCATAATATTGTTCCTTTATATGCTAAAGAAACAGATATTACTACTAAAGAGGTTTAATGCTAAAAAAATACCATATTAAAACATGGGGTTGCCAAATGAATGTGTACGACTCCCAACGGATAGCTGAAATTCTTCAAAGTTTAGGTTATGAAGAAACTAAAGAACTAGGTATGGCTGATATTATTATTTTAAATACTTGCCATATTAGAGAAAAAGCTACAGAAAAAGTATATTCAGGTTTAGGGCGTTTAAGAATTCTTAAAGAACGTAGAAAAACTATAGGGAAAAATTTAATTATTGGAGTTTCTGGTTGCGTGGCTCAGGCAGAAGGTGAAGAAATTTTAAAAAGAGCACCTGTGGTAGACTTGGTTTTTGGACCTCAAACTTGGCATCGTTTGGCTTCTATGATTAAGAAAATTGAAGAAAACCATATAGCAGTTTGTGATACAGATTTTCCCGTAGAAGAAAAGTTTGATAATCTTCCTGAATTTTTTGATGCTAATCGGATTCAATACGGTAGTGCTTTTGTAGCAATTCAAGAAGGATGCGATAAATTTTGTACTTATTGTGTAGTGCCTTACACAAGGGGGGCAGAATATTCTAGGCCAGTACATCAGGTTTTAGAAGAAGTGCATCAACTAGTGCATGCAGGTGCTAAAGAAATTACTTTACTTGGGCAAAATGTTAATGCTTATCATGGCTATTTAAACGAAACGACGGAATGGTCTTTGGGGCAACTTATTCGTAAAATTAGTACTATTAATGGGGTAGAAGCTATTCGTTATACCACATCTTATCCAGCAGAAGTAGATGAAGATTTAATTGCAGCACATCAAGATGTAGCAAAGTTAGCCCCATTTTTGCACTTACCTTTGCAATCTGGTTCTAATAAAATTCTAAAACTTATGAATAGAAAACATACTGTAGAAGAATATCTAAAATTAATTACTCGGTTAAAAGAAGCTAATCCTAATTTAGCTATTTCTTCAGACTTTATTGTTGGTTTTCCTGAAGAAACTGAAGAAGATTTTTTAGCAACTTTACAAGTTATTAAAACTGTTGGCTTTATTCAATCTTATGCTTTTATGTATAGCCCACGTTTAGGAACGCCTGCTGCTTTGTATGAACAACAAATACCACAGTCTTTGAAAGAAGAACGGTTACACAGGTTACAAGAAGTATTAGCTACAAGCCAGTATAATTTTAATAAAAGCACAGTAGGTAAAGAATTCTCTTTATTGTTAAACCGTACAGGAAGAAAAGAACAACAACTAGTAGGAAAAAGTCCTTATATGCAGGCTGTAAGAATTGAAGATGCTAGCCCTACTTTGTTGGGGCAAACTGTAAGAGTTAAAGTTTGTAATGCTTATGCTAACTCTTTAGTAGCAGAGATTATTCAAGGGTAACTTAATGGCAACAATAGCGTTAAATATTCAAGGAGTAAAAACAGGATTAAAGAAAGATGAGCTTTATAAGTTAAAAACTTTAGCCAAACAACAATTATCTGTAATTTTAGAAAATTTACAAAACCAAGAAAACTCATGGCTTTTAAAGTATTCAAATGAATTATTTGTAGTAGAATTAATATTAGTAAATAGTGAAAAAATGCAGAAATTAAATTATTTGTATCGGCAAAAGAATACTAGTACTAATGTTTTATCCTTGCAAAATTATAGCCAACAAGAATTAAAACAAGGGTTAAAATTACCAAAGATTTTAATTGGGAGTATTATTATTTGTATAGATGTAGCAAAAAACGAGGCTAAACAATTTAATACCCCATTTGATGAATATTTTTTAAAATTGTTAATCCATGGTTTGTTGCACTTAATGGGTTACGATCATAGCACTGAAGAGGAGGCTAAGGAAATGTATGCTTTGGAAAATTATCTTTTACAAAAGCTAAACCTTGGCACTTGTGGTATAATAGCAAATTATTGGAAATAATAAATTATGAAACAAGCAAAAAATAAAAAATCTTTCATTAGAAAATTTCTTAATTTCTTAGGAAAAAAATTAAGAAAATCCTTTCGGAAAAAGCCTAAATTAGAAAATTATACATATAATAGATTATTAAACTTATTATTGCTTTATGATAAACCTAATGGAACTAATTTATCGGAAGAATATATCTCCGAACAATACTTAATTACTAATATAATTTCTATTAAAAATAAACGTATCCAAGATATTATGATACCAAGAATTGATATTATTGGTATTGAAGATAGTGAAATTGATGAGAGTGTTTATTTAAAAATTGCTAAAAGTGGTTTTTCAAGGTTACCTGTTTATAAAGAAAATTTAGATAATATTATAGGCTTTATTCATGTGAAAGACCTTGTAATTAGTGCAGGAAAGAAATCTAAGCTAAATTTACATAAATTAATCAGACCCGTTTTATTTATTTCTCCTTACATGAAATTATTTGATGCTCTGTATGATATGAAAACTAAAAGGATTCATATGGCAATAGTGGTTGATGAATTTGGTGGCGTTGATGGCTTGGTAACTTTTGAGGATATTGTTGAAGAAATTGTAGGTGATATTGTAGATGAACACGATAAAATGCCCTTAAAACTATTAAAAACTAATAAAAATGGAACTATAGAAGCCGATGCCAGAGTTTCTATTGAAGAATTAGAAAACCAAATTGGGCAGTTTGTAACGCCAGAAGAAAGAGAAGAATATAATACTATAGCAGGTTTAGTTGCTTCGTTATCTGGTTATATTCCCTCAAACAATGAAGTAGTAGTTCATAGTTCTGGGGTGGAATTTCGCATATTAGCGGCAGATACTGTTAAGATAAAAAAGGTGGCAATTGATTATAAAAAATTTCTTTCATATCAGTAAAAAAAAAATATCTGTAAAATTCCAACAACCTCTTTTTAATAATATAATTCTTTTTGTGGTTTCAGGTTGCTTTGTATTAGGTTTTGCTCCTTTCAATTATGTAATAATAGCTATGCTAGCTTTAATTATTACTACTTTCTGTTTACTACAAAGTAAATGTATTCAAGAGGTTTTGATAAAATCTTATATTATTTCTTGTGGATTTAGTATTTTTGGTTTTTACTGGATTATTAATTCTAGTATGTATATTTTTCATAATTATTTATTAGCTCTTTTAATTCTAGGTGGCTTTACCTTATTATATACCTGTTTTATTTTTCCAAGTGCTTATTTAATCTATAAAGCTCCTAAACAAGGTTATTTATTATATATATATGTTTTTGTAGCTTGGTGGGTGGGTGATATATTAAAAGAATATTTATTTGGTGGCTTGCCATGGTTTAGATTAAGCTATTTATGGACAGAAAATTTGTATATTTTACAAAACGTGGCTGTTTTTGGCACTTTTGGGCTATCTTTTATTACATTAGGGCTAATTACAGGATTGTTTTTTGCCATAAATTCAACTATTGGTGGGTATAAGAGATTCTTACCTTTAGTTATTATGCTGTTTATTTTTGGAGTTTTATGGTTTTATGGATGGCAAAGAGTACATAGTAGAACACACTATTTTGGTAAAACTATATCGTTAAGGCTAGTGCAGCCTAACATTTCTCAGGCTGATAAACTCAATCCTGAAGAAGTATTACATAATTTTTATAATACTATTAATTTAACATTTGCTAATATAAATGATAAAAATTTAGATTATATAGTATTACCAGAAGTTGCATTTTCGTTTATTTTAGAAAATTATCCTAATTTATATAATCAGTTAATAAAAAAAATTCCACCTAAAACTAAGCTAATTATGGGAGCTTTGAGAGTTGAAAATAATCAGTATTTTAATAGTGCTTATATCCTTGATAAACAAGGGAATCGCTTGGCTTATTACGATAAAAAAAAGTTAGTCCCTTTCGGAGAATATATTCCATTTTCTAAATATTTACCATTTTTAAGTACTTTTACTGGCGTTTCTAATTTGACACAAGGCTATATTGATAATACAATCATATTAGATGAATTTAGCTTTGTTGCGTTAATTTGTTTTGAAGGCGTATTTGATTCAACTAACATGGGTGTATCTAAGATTGATTTTCTACTAAACTTAAGTAATGAAGGTTGGTTTGATGAATCTATAGAAATATCACAGAATTTAGCAATGTATAAAGTACGTGCCATAGAAACAGGAGTAACTTCTATTAAAGTTAGCAATAGAGGACCGTCGGTAATAATAAATAGTTTAGGTCAAGTTACCCAAACAACGGAAGCCTATCGCCAACAAATATTAGATGCAAAGTTTAAGTTAGAAAAAAGGCAAACGTTGTATGCCAATATAAATAATAAACTAATGGACAATTTCATAATTATGTTAAGCGGTTTATTATATGTAATAATGTTAGGCTTGGGAAGCAAAAGGAAGTTTAGTTATGCATAAGAACAGGTCTCCTAAAGATGTAGATATTTATGCTGGCACCCAGCTAAAGAAAAGAAGACAGGAATTAGGTTTATCGCAAAAAGCATTAGGCAGTATATTAGGTATTACTTTTCAACAAATTCAAAAATATGAAAAAGGTTTGAATAGAATAGGAGTAAGTCGTTTATACGATTTATGCCGTGCTTTAAAAACCAAACCGTCATATTTTTTTCGTAGTGAGAACTATGTTTTACCAGATGCTGATCCTCTTGTGGTTTGTGATAACGACAATAATGAAATCTCCTTGTTAATTGAGTATTTTAATGCTATTGTTGATGGAAAAGATCGTCGTATACTTTTAGATTTAGCTAAATCTTTAAGTTTTAGACGTGAATAGTTTCTATTTACTTTAGGAGAGTACTTAATGAAAGGTAATTATTATTTTACTAGTGAGTCTGTGTCAGAAGGGCATCCAGATAAGGTTGCTGATCAAATTTCTGATTCTATATTAGATTATTTCTTATCCCACGATCCCTACGCAAGAGTGGCCGTAGAGGTCTTAGTAACTACTAATAAAATAGTTTTAGCTGGTGAGGTAAAAACTAATTTTGACTTCTTTGTAGAAGATTTAAGCAAAATAGCCCGAGAAACAGTAAAGAAAATTGGCTATGAACAAAAAGGTTTTGATTATAGATCTTTAAGTATAGATAATTACATTCATACCCAATCTGAAGATATTGCCATGGGGGTTGATGAAAAAACTGGCAAAGAAGAAGGAGCTGGGGATCAAGGCATTATGTTTGGTTACGCCTGTTCCGATACTCAACAATATATGCCGGCTACTATATATTACGCCCATAAAATTCTTTATGAACTAAGCAACAAAAGAAAAGCACACACAATTCAAGGCTTATTACCAGATTCTAAAAGCCAAGTTACTATTTTATATGAAAATAATCTTCCTAAAAAAATTAGTACAGTCGTAGTGTCACATCAACATGAAGATTATTTAAGCACAAGTGATGTAAAAGATATTATTCTACCTGTGTTACAAGAAATTTTACCTAAGGAATTGTATGATGCCAATACTTGTGTGCATCATATTAATCCTACTGGTAGGTTTGTAATTGGAGGACCCGATGGTGATACAGGGCTAACAGGTAGAAAAATTATTGTAGATACTTATGGTGGAGTAGCTCCTCATGGTGGTGGTGCATTTTCAGGTAAAGATCCTACAAAAGTAGATAGGTCAGCTGCTTATGTTGCTAGATATTTAGCTAAAAATATTGTGGCATCAGGAGTAGCTGAAAAATGTACTATTCAATTATCCTATGCTATAGGAGTAGCTAAGCCGTTGTCAGTTTATGTGAATACTCATAATACATCTCAGGTAGAAGAAAGTTCCCTTGCTACTATGGTAACTGAATTGATGGATTTATCACCTAAGGGAATTCGGACTAAATTAAACCTTAATAAATCTATTTATTATCCTACAGCTTCTTATGGTCATTTTGGTAGGGAAGCTAAAGGTGATTTATTCCCATGGGAAAAATTAGATTTAGTTCCTCATATAAAAAAGTTTTTAAAGATATAATGAAAAATAGCGTTACTAACTTTTATGGACGTAAGTTAGGGCGTTTAAGTTTATTAGCTAAAGATCTATTACAGAACTTACTTCCTACTTATGCTCTATTAAAGTCAGATCTGCAAAGTGGTAATTTTTCTAAAATTACTAAACCTTTTGAAGAACTTAACTTAGAAATTGGCTTTGGTAGTGGTGATTTTTTATGGCAAAATGCAGGTCAATACCCTAAGAATTTTTATTTAGGAGTAGAAGTTTTTCAAAGTGGCATAGCTACCCTATTAGGTAATTTACAAAATAAACCTTTAGCTAACCTAAAAATTTACCCCAATAGCCTTTATGATATTTTAGAATTGTTACCTGTGGATAGTTTTAATAATATCTATGTTCTTTTTCCAGATCCTTGGTTTAAAGCTAGGCACCATAAGCGGCGGATTATTAATAGTAATAATTTACAAATTTTTGCTAAACTATTAAAAAATGGTGGTAATTTAATAATTGCCTCAGATGTTGCTAGTTATATAACGTGGACTTTAGAAAAATTACAGCAAGATAACTGGCAAATAAAACACTATACTAACCATGAAATAGGTAATAATCCTAATAATAACTTTAAGATTCAACTTCAAACTCGTTATGAACAAAAAGCTATTCAAGCTGGGCGAACTGTTACTTATATTTATGCTAAAAAATGTTCAAATAAAATAAATAGTTAAGATTTTTCATTTTAATTCTAAGATCATAAGATATTAGTAAATATATGTAAAAATATATTATAACAAAGAATTATTAAAATTAAGAATTTGATTAAGAATTTAGGTAATGGTTAGGGTATTATATGAAAAAATTATTTGTAGTTTATTATCTAATTTATATAAAATTTAGTGTTTAATTAATAAATAAAATAAGAAAAACCTTGTATTTTAAATAAAAGTTTAGTATAATGGTAAGTAATATTTATAAACGATCATAAAGAATGGCAGTTTTAACTGCCATTTTTTATAACTTTTTGTTAGATTAGCTAAGATTATGGATAATTTAGAAAGCAAAATATTAGAACTTGGTAATAAAGTTGCTGAGGGATTACAGCTTTGTGTCCCTTTGGTACGGGCTATTAGTGCTAACACGTTGGTTGTACAGATTTTTTTAGAAAATAAAGACTTTCAACCTGTAAGTATAGAGCAATGTTCGGCATTTAGTAGAGAGTTATCGGTGTTATTAGATGTAGAGTCTGTAATGCCAGATGTAAAATACACATTAGAGGTTAGTTCACTAGGTATTAATCGTCCTTTATTAACCTTAACAGATTACCGAAGATTTAAAAACCATGAGGTGAAAATTTTAACTAAAAATCCTATAGATGGTTCAAAAACTCTTATAGGCAAGTTAGTAGGTGTAACTACAAATGGTGTAACTATAGAATTAACAAATCAAGATAAGCAAGTAGTTGTAGATTTTAATAATGTTAATAAGGCTAGTTTAGATTTAATAAAGAATCTTAAACCACAAGGGAGGAAAAATGGTAAATAATGCCGATTATTTAAACTTACAGGCAAGACCAGAATTATTAGAAGAAATAGAGAATATTGCCAGAGATAAATCAATCCCCATTGACTATGTATTTGAGGCAATGGAAACAGCTTTAAAGCGGGTGGCTCATGCTAAGTATGGTACTTTATACGATATTAGAGTAAAAGTAAATCGGCAAAATGGTGCTATTGTTGCCCAGAAAGTTTTAACTGTAGTGGAAGATTCTGAAGTTGAAGATAGTTATTTCCAAATTCCCTTAAGTGAAGCGGTAGCTAAAAAAGAAGATGCAGTACTAGGTGATGAAATAGTAGAAATTTTACCAGCTTTAGACTTTGTACGTTCTTACGTGCAGCCTTTTCGCCAAATTATTAATAGAAAAGTAAGGGAAGCTGAAAAAGAAAAAGAGTATGACTTATATAAAGAAAAAGAAAAAGAACTTGCTAGTGGTATAGTTAAACGTATTGAGTTTGGAAATGCTTTAATAGACTTAGGCAATGGAGCCGAAGGCTTTTTAAGAAGAGATTTTTTTATTCCAGCCGAGCGTTTAGATGTGGGGCAGCGGATACGTTCTTTAATTTTAGAAGTAAGGCAAGATGTTAAAGGTCCACAGATTATTTTATCTAGAAACCACCCTGATTTTATTAAAAAATTATTTCAGCAAGAAATTCCTGAGGTGTACGAGGGGGTAATTGAGGTAAAAAGAGTAGCTAGAGATGCTGGTTCTAGGTCTAAGGTAGCGGTATATTCTTCTGATCCATCTATAGATCCTATTGGGACTTGTGTAGGTTTTAAAGGTTCTAGGATTCAAGGGATTTTAGGAGAATTAAATGGTGAAAAAATAGATCTAGTACGTTATTCTGATAATATTATAGATTTTTTAATGCATGCTTTTCATCCTTTAGAAATTGTAAAAGTTGTGGTTAATAATGATAATCATTTTATAGAAACTGTAGTAAAAGATGAAACATTAAGTTTAGCTATTGGTAGAAAAGGGCAAAATATTAGTTTAATCTCTAAATTAATTGGCTGGCATATCTATTTAATTGGTGAAACTGAAGATAGCAAAAAAAGGCAACAGCATATTCAAGAAAAAAGTGCAGAATTTGTAGAAATCTTAGATGTTGATGATGTTATTGCCCAGCTGTTAGTAGTAGAGGGTTTTAACAGTGTAGAAGATATTGTTAAAGATAATCACGCTTTAAGCTCTATTCCTGCTTTTAATGATGAAATTATCCAAGAACTAAAAGAAAGATGTAAAGAATATATTAAAGAACGTGATGAAAAATATTTAGTTGAAATAGAGAATTTAAAAGTTTCTGAAGAATTGCAAGAATTAATTAGTAAGCCAGAATTATTAGTATATTTAGGTAGAAATGATGTAAAAACTTTAGATGATTTTGCAGATTTATCTACCTTTGATTTACTAGATATTTTACCAGAAAGAGCTATGACTAAAGATCAGGCAGAAAGTTTAATTTTGCAAGTGCGGTCGGTAGTTTATGGCTAAAATGGTAAAAAGGGGAAAGGTATTAGTATGAATGAAAAAAATGATAGTAAAAAGGAAGAAGTAAAAACTGTTAGAAAGAAACTTTCTTTAACAGGAGCACCCCTTGATATTAATAAAATATTGGCATCAAAGGCTGCAGGTAAGGGAAAAGTTGAAATTATTGGCGATGTTAAACCAGCACCAAAGCCAGAAGTTGCAACTAAATCTAGAAAAACTACAGAAGATAATGTGCCAGATAGTGCTAGCACTAATAAATTAACAGATGAAGAGCAAACAAGACGTAGTAATGCAGTTAAGGCAGCTTTGAATCAAGAAAAAACTCCAACTAAACAGGTACATCAAAGTAGTCCTAAGGAAGTGAATGACAGTGTTAAGGAAAACTTAGCTGAGAATTTTACGCCCCCTGCACCCACTGAGTCTCGTGCTAAGCATGGTCATGGAAAAGAAAAATATGATGAATCTGATAAAGATAAATTTGAAGAAAGTTTACCTGCAAAGAAGAAAAAATCTAACTTGTTTGCTGATGTTGAAAAACGTAAAAGTAATGTAGTAAAAAATTGGCGGAATGTAACCATAGATAAAATTGATGAATTAGATTCAGAATTAGAAGAGAACCTAGAAGTAGCAGAAAATATTCAAACTTATAAGTATACTCCTCCTGTTAGGCGTAAGAATAAATATAATAAATTGTTAAAAACAAAAGTTTATAAAGAAGTTACACTTTCCGGTGATACTAGCGTTAAGAGTTTGGCTCGTTTAATGGCAGAAAAAACAATAACAGTTATTAAAGCCTTAGAAAAACTAGGTGAAATTAAAACTGAAAATGATTTACTAGATGTAGCAAGTGCAGAATTAGTTGTAAATGCTTTAGGTCATAGTGCGAAAATTTTAGAAACTTTACCACCAGATTATAAATATTTACACTTTAATGATGATGAAGTGGAACTATCTCCCAAACCTCCTGTGGTTACCATTATGGGGCATGTGGATCATGGTAAAACTACTCTGCTAGATACTATTAGAAAATCTAATGTAGCTAAAGGTGAATCTGGTGGTATTACCCAACATTTAGGAGCCTATCAGGTAAAAGTTAATGGTCAATTTATTACTTTTTTAGATACACCTGGTCATCAGGCTTTTACGCAAATTCGTGCTAGAGGTTCAAAAGTTACGGATATTGTAATAATTGTAATTGCTGCCGATGATAGCATTAAGCCCCAAACTTTAGAGGCTTTTAGCCATGCTCAAAGTGCAGGAGTGCCTATGATTATTGCTATTAATAAGGTAGATAAAGAAGGAGTGGATTCTCAAAAAGTTAAAATAGAGTTATTACAACATAATATTGTAGTTGAAGAAATGGGCGGAGAGATCCTTTGTGTGGAAATTTCAGCCAAACAGAATTTAGGAATTGATAAACTACTAGAAACTATTTTATTACAAGCCGAAATGTTAGATTTAAAAACTAATACTTCAGCTTTAGGAAAAGCTAGTGTGGTAGAAGTAAAACAAGAAAAGGGTTTAGGCTATTTAGCTACTGTACTTGTTGAAAGAGGAACAGTTAAGGTTGGTGATAATTTTGTAACAGGTTTGCAATATGGCAAAATTAAATCTATGCGAGATGATAATGGTAATTTAATTAAAGAAGCTTTTCCTTGTATGCCTGTAGGTATTGCTGGTTTTGCTAGTACAGTTGAGGCAGGAGATGATTTTTTTGTGGTAGAGTCGGAGGCTATTGCCAATGAAATTGTTAATTATAGAAAGTCTTTAGTAGTAATTGAGCGGGAAAAGTCATTATCTATTGTTGATATTTTACAATCCCAAACTGAAGTAACTGTTTTTGCTATGGTGGTTAAGGCAGATACTCAAGGGTCTTTAGAAGCCATTGCTAATTCGTTAGAAAAAATCCAACATCCTGAATTAGAAATTAAAGTAATTCATTCAGCTATTGGTGAAATTACAGAGTCTGATATTATGTTAGCTAAGTCTGTTAAAGGGGCTATTTTTGGTTTTAATACCAGAGCTAATAAAAAAGCGAAAGAACTAGCTGAACAAGAAAGCGTTACTATTCGTTACCATTCAATTATTTATAATTTAATAGATGATGTTAAATTAATTTTATCGGGGCTGTTAGATCCAGATGTAGTAGAAAACATTATTGGTTATGCTGAGGTAAGAGAAGTATTTAACATTTCTAAAGTAGGTAATATTGCAGGTTGTTTTGTTACTGAAGGAACTTTAAAAAGATCAGCCAATGTAAGGCTATTAAGGGATAATGTAGTAATTCATGATGGAGTATTATCTACCTTAAAGCGTTTTAAAGATGATGTAAAAGAAGTTAAGCAAAGTTTTGAATGCGGAGTAGCTTTTGAAAATTATAACGACATCAAAGTAAAAGATATTGTTGAATGCTATGAAAAGCAGGAAGTCAAAAAGGTAGTTACTTAGGTACTGAAATTATATGTTTAACAGTAAAATTATTAAATCTAACAAGGCTACAAACAACAGGCCTTTGCGAATAGGTAATGAAATTAAACAAATTTTAACTGAAATTTTTTTTAAATCTAAAATTAAAGATCCGTTATTATTTGATAAAACTATAATTATTACTGAGGTTATTGTTAGTAAAGATTTTGCAGTAGCTACTGTTTATGTATCTCCTTGGATAGGTATAAGCAATGATATTATTAAGGTTTTAAATCTTAATGCGGGTAATTTTCGGCATCAAATTGGCAAAAAACTAAAAGTAAAAGTTATTCCAAAACTTCATTTTAAGTTAGATAGCCAGTTTGATAATATGGATAAAGTAAATGCGTTGTTTGCAAAAATTAAGCCCATAAAAGGTAATGGAACAGAGTAATTCTCCTAAGATTAATGGCTGGTTATTAGTAGATAAGCCTACAGGAATAACTTCAACCGAAATTGTACGGCAAATTAAAAAGGTTTTGAATTTAAAAAAGCAGAAAATAGGGCATGGAGGGACTTTAGATCCCTTAGCTGAAGGGCTATTACCTGTTGCTATAGGTGAAGCTACCAAAACTTTAAATTATGTTCTCAATGCTAATAAAGAGTACATTTTTACTATTCAGTTTGGTATGAAAACTGATAGTAAAGATATAACAGGGCAAACTCTTGCTACAGGCCAAAAATTTCCTACAAATAAAGAAATTATTAATATTTTACCTAGTTTTTTAGGTAAAATTAAACAAATTCCTCCTCAATATTCTGCCATTAAAATTAATGGGGAAAGAGCCTACAATTTAGCTCGTAACAATATTATGGTTACTATGCCCGCAAGAGTTATAGAGGTCTTTACTTTAATTTTATTAGAATATAATATTCAAAAAAGCACTGTTACCTTGCAAGCTAAAGTATCTAAGGGTACTTATATTCGTTCATTGGCTGAAGATATAGCTGAATCTGTAGGTTGTTTAGGTACAATATTACAGTTAAAAAGGGTAAGTGTAGGCTTAAAAAAAGAAAATATTTTGATTTCTGGGAATTCATTGTATAATTTAAGGGATAATTTAACAAAGTATCTTGTGAGAGTTGAAGATATGCTGGTTGACATCTTGGCATATACTTTAAGTGAAAAAGAATTCCGTTCTATAAAAAATGGTAATTTACAATGTTTGCAAACACAAACATTTCCACAAGGTTTACTTAAATTAATGTTTCAAGGATATATAGTAGCATTACTAGAATCCACAGGCACTAATTTAAAATTTGTAAGGGTTTTTAACCAATAATTAATAAAAACATATAAGGAGAAATTGATGTCATTAAGTAAAGAAGAAAAGGAAGAAGTTATTAAATCATTTGCTGTAACAGCTGAAGATACTGGTTCACCAGAGGTGCAAGTAGCAGTATTAACTAATAAAATAAAGTATTTAACTGAACATATGAAAGAGCATCATAAAGACCTTCATTCCAGAAGGGGCTTGTTAGCTATGGTTAGTAGAAGAAAAAAATTGTTATCTTATTTAAAAGCCCAGCATGAGGATAGATACAAAACCTTAATTGAAAAATTAGGGCTAAGAGGAGTAAAATAAGTGTTAAAAATTATTGAAAAAAAAATTAATTGGGCAGGGCGAGAGCTTGTGTTACAAACTGGTAAAATTGCCAGGCAAGCAGATGGTGCAGTAGTTGCTACTTACGGTAAAACTTCAGTTTTAGCCACAGTGGTATTTGCTAAAAAACCAAATTATACGTTGGATTTTTTCCCATTAACAGTACATTATCAAGATAAATACTACGCTGTTGGTAAAATTCCAGGTGGTTTTTTTAAGCGGGAAGGAAAACCAACTGAGCGAGAAATTTTAATTTCTCGTTTGATTGATCGTCCTATTCGTCCATTATTTGATGAACGTTTTAGAAACGAAGTTCAAGTTATTGTTTCCACTTTATCTTCCGATAGTGAGAATTCTGTAGATGTTCTAGCAATTATTGCCGCTTCAGCCGCTTTAGCTGTTTCAGGGATTCCTATGAATGAGATTGTAGGTGCTGCTAAAATTGGCTTTGTTGATGGTGAGTTTGTGGTGAATCCTACCGTACAAGTTAGTAAAAGCCAAAGTATGCTAGAACTTATTGTTGCTGGTACTAATGAGGGCATCTTAATGGTGGAATCTGAAGCGAAAGAATTATCAGAAGAACAGATGTTAAGTGGAGTTAAATTAGCCCAAGAATCTTACAGTGAGGTAATTAATCTTATTGGAGATTTACAAAAAGAAGTAGGTAAAACTACGGTAGTACTAGAAAATTTAGAACCAGATAATCTTAAGCCTTTTATTACAAAAGTTAATGAATTGGCAAAAAGTAAGTTAGAAGATGCTTTTGCTACCCAAGATAAAGTAAGCCGAGTAGCTAAAATAGAATTAGCTAAAACTGAAGTATTAGCAGGGTTAAAAGAGGCAGAATTTTCTGAAGAAATTATAGATAGGTACTTTGGTTATTATTTTAAACTCTTAGAAAAAGATATTGTTCGTCAGGCTATTTTAAATACTAATAAAAGGATAGATGGTAGAACTTTAGAACAAATAAGAAATATTTATACAGAGGTAGATTTATTTAAGTTTGCTCATGGTTCAGCTTTGTTTACTAGGGGGGAAACTCAGGCTTTAGTATTTACTACGTTGGGGACTGAACAAGATGAACAAATCCTAGATAATATTGAATCTGATGAAAGAGAAAGATTTATGTTACATTATAACTTTCCTGCGTATTCTGTGGGAGAAGTTGGGCGTTATAGTGGTCCGGGACGTAGAGAAATAGGGCATGGTAAATTAGCATGGAGAGCTTTACATCCTCTTTTACCAAGTAAAGATGTATTCCCTTATACTATTAGAATTGTTTCAGAAATTACGGAATCTAACGGTTCTTCTTCTATGGCAACAGTTTGTGGGGCATCATTATCTTTAATGGCAGCTGGTGTTCCTTTAGCTAAACCAGTAGCAGGAATTGCTATGGGATTAATTAAAGAGGACGATAAATATGCGGTACTTTCAGATATTTTAGGAGATGAAGATCATTTAGGTGATATGGATTTTAAAGTAGCAGGTACTAAAGATGGTATTACCTCGTTGCAAATGGATATAAAAATTACATCAGTAACCTATGATATTATGGAAAAAGCCTTAGCTCAAGCAAAGGAGGGTCGTTTTCATATTATGAATGAAATGAATAAAACCATTACTGAGGCGAAGAAGTCTTTAGCTGATAATGTATCTAAATTTGTAACATTGCACGTTAATAAAGATAAAATTAAAGATATTATAGGAGCAGGTGGTAAAACTATTAAAGCTATGTGTGCTGAATATAATGTGAAAATAGAAATCGCTGATGATGGTTTAGTGAAAATTTTTGGTGTAGAACAAACTGGTATAAACCAAGCTGTAGCTAAAATAGAACATATTACCGCTTCGCCAGAAATTGGTAAAGTTTACAAAGGACGTATTGTGAAAATTTTACCTTTTGGGGCTTTTATAAACTTTTTAGGTAATCAAGATGGTTTCTTACATATTAGTGAAGTAACATCAAGTCGTGAAGATGATATTAATAATTATTTAAAAGTTGGTGATATAATAGATATTAAAGTACTACAAATTGATGATAAAGGTAAAGTAAGGCTTACAATTAAAATCTAAATTGGAATGTAATAGTGTTTGAATTAAAAAAAGTAAATATTTCAGGTGCTGCTGTTCTACCTATTGTAGAAGGTGGTAAAGGTGTTAATATTTCAACAGGGGTAACAGCTGGCTCTTTTGCTTTAGCTGGAGCTGTTGGTACAGTTTCTGGTACTAATGCCGACTATTATGATGCTTCAGGTAAATATGTTCCCTACTATTATGATAAAACTTGGACTAGACTAGAGAAATTTTACCATTTAATTGAATATAGCATTGCTGGCGCTGTTGCCCAAACTAAGATTGCTAAAGATATTGCTAATAATAGTGGTCGGGTTCACCTTAATTTATTGTGGGAAGCTGGTGGTACTAAAATTATTTTAGATAAAGTTTTAGAACAAACTAAAGGTTTATTGAATGGTATTACTTGTGGTGCTGGTTTACCTTACTTTTTATCGGATATTGCTGAAAAGTATAATACTTATTATTATCCTATTATTTCATCGGCCAGAGCCTTTAAAGTTCTATGGAAACGTTCTTACCATAAAAATCCTAAATTATTAGGTGGAGTTGTTTATGAGGATCCTTGGTTAGCAGGGGGGCATAATGGACTTTCTAATTTAGAAAACCCTAATAAACCAGCGGATCCTCATAGTAGAATTGTGCAATTACGTGCTAGTTTAAATGAAAGAAATTTAGCTCATATTCCAATTTTTATTGCTGGTGGAGTTTGGAATTTAAAAGAGTGGGAACATTATATTGATAATCCAGAAATTGGGTTAGTAGCTTTCCAGTTTGGAACTAGACCTCTTTTAACCAAAGAAAGCCCTATTTCTGAGGCTTGGAAGGCTTCGTTGCCAAAGTTAAAGGAAGGTGAAATTATCCTAAATAAATTTAGCCCGACAGGTTTTTATTCATCAGCCATTAATAATAGCTTTTTAAAAGAGTTAGCAGCTATTTCTAAAAGACAAATGCCAGCTACAAGACGTGCAGATGGTGAATTTACTAAAGAGATTCCCTCTGGTAATGGTATAACTAATTTATATATAAAACCTGAAGATTACGAGCAAGCTTTAGCTTATATTAAACAAGGTTTTAGTATGCTATTAAGAACGCCAGATAAAACTGTAGTTTTTGTTACTCCTGAAAAAGTTAAGCAAATCAATGCAGATCAAAATGCTTGTATGGGTTGTTTAAGTCGTTGCCGTTTTAGTAATTGGGAAGAAGGGGCTCCTAACCATTCTACAGGCATTTTACCAGACCCAAGATCCTTTTGTATTCAAAAAACTTTACAAGATGTAGGGCATGGTGGAGATATAGATAATAACTTATTGTTTGCAGGGCATCAGGCCTACCGTTTTGCTACAGATCCTTTATATAAAAATGGTTATATTCCAACTATTGCTGAACTTGTAGATAAACTTAAGCAAGGTTTGTAATTTTATTACTTTTATTAGTGAAATGAAAGGCTATGCTAGTTAAAAAAGTAGCTTAGAAAAATTATAACTAAGTTGTCCATGTGATTTTAACTTTTCATCAATTACAATGTATAGTTTTAATAGATGCTTTTTTGTTTAGTCGGGCGAGTCTATGCCAGCACCCCAAATGTTGGCTCGGTATAACCAACCTTTTAATGTCAGGTTTCTTTTAGGAACCTCAATACTAACTTCACATAGCATACTAGAGGTACTACATTTTTGTATAGCTACAATGTTATTTTTATCTATAATAGCAATAACTTTTGAAGAAGGATTGTTTGCCGCATGAATTTTGGTATTAGATTGGATAATAAGAGCTGTTTTTTTTGTTTTAGTTAATAAACTAGAAACCCAACCAGTTTTACCATTAACATCTTTTACATTATACCAATTATCATGCTTATCTATAACTTTTAAAGGGTAATTAATAGCATGGTAAGTAAAAACTATGGGATAATTAGTACTAGGACCTGTACGTAAATTAGTAGTATGATAACGAGTGCTAACAAAGAAAGGAAAAGTAATAGGTTTATTATTATAAATAGCTTGGTGTTTTATATATAAAACACTACTTATTACAAAACAAACTAATAGTGTTGTTAGAATAATATTAATTTTGGTCATTGTTTTATAGATACGGCTCCCACCATGCTTGGCTAGAGTATTGTAAGTTCAAATTCTTTATTACTGCATTAATTTTACGGTAATTAGCAGTTTTATTAATTAAATTTAAGTATACTAAGTTTTTATAAGAATTATCAGGTAATTGAGAAAGTATATCTTCTGCTTGTAAGGTTTCACCAAGTTTAGTATGCAAGGTGGCTAGTAATAATTGATTCATAGAGTCTTGCGGGTTTTTAGTATCTTCTATAGTTTTTTTAGCAAAATTTAACGTATCATCATTGTAATAAGTACCCCATAATCTTAGGGATTCATAACTGGCTTTAGCCAGCCATAAAGTACGAAGATATTCATTGATTTTCTTATTATTATTTTCTTTATTATAATGCTCTAATAAAAAGCCATAAGCTGGTAGGAAACGTTTATTAACGCTAATAATTTTGTTACAGTAAGTTAAAGCCTTTTCTTTATTAGATTCATGTACATGCAAAGCTAAACTATAATATAGTAAAGCATAACAGTTATTATAGGTTTTATCATCAACATCTAATTTATGGAGTTGCTTAGTTAAAAATAGAACCTCAGGAGTTAAGTTATTAGTAATAGCTACTTGTAATAGTTCCTTATAAAACCAATAAGCCTTTGAGTTTAAAGTTAAACTATTTCTACAAGTAGTAATAATATTAGTATGATGATTGGTAGCTTTGTAAATTTCTACTAAGTATCTGTTAAAAATTAATAAATTGTGCTTATTTTTTCTTGCTGCACTAATAAGTTTTAAGGCATCATCGTAATTTTTATTTTTAACATGTTTATTAATTAGTTTAATAGTTCTAATAAATTTAAAGCTAGGTTTATACATAATGATATTGGTGATAATATCTTTATTTTCTGCAATATGTAAGCTGTTTATCATACCCATTAAAGATGAAATATATAATTTATTAAGAAAAGCAGTATAAGTTAGCCGTATTAAGGAATATAAAGCATATAAAGGAATAAAAATAATAATCCCTAAGAAAAGTAATTTAGTTAACGTAGAGCTAATTTGGTAATTAGAGTAAGTAATAATTACACTGTTGGGAATATAAGATAACCAAGCTAGTAAAGCAACGATAATAATAGATGAGAAAATAAATTTTAACATAAGTTAATCCTAATAGTTATTTATATGTTTTTAATATTTGAATAGCTTGCTCTGCAGTAATACGAGCTAATAATTGTTGTTGCCACATTTTTGTACTATTAGAAAGTAAAGCACTATCTAATGTATTTATGGCATTGTAAGCATCGGTAAAATTAGAGTGTTCTAAGCTAAATTTGATGTTGTTGAGTTTTATTCTAATATCTTGTTTATTTTCTATTGTAGTGTTATCAAAATTTTGAATAAGGATTATTTTTGCAAAATAGTATTTAATTAAACCTAAAGGAGACTTAGTTGCTTTTAAAGATTGTAAATAAATATCTTGATACACTTTAGTATTAAAGGTATTAGTTAAGGATTCTTTAGTTTGAATACCCGTAGTACTAAATTTTGTTAATTGATTTAAAAGTTTTTGCAATTTAGGATTACCTTCATTATTTGCTACTTGTTGAGATAAACTTAAGGGTACCTCACCATTTTCTAAGGCATAAATTAAATTAAAACGATTTATTATATTGGTATAGGTGGCTTGTTGTTGAGCTTTAGAATTGGAAAGATCTTTGTTCATTTGCTCTAATTTAGTGGATAGTTGTAAAATGAAATCTTGATACGCTTTTGAATCAGCTGCAAAATGAGTAGTAGTTGGCGTAGTAGTTGAGTTGGGGGTAGAATCTGTAGCAGTTACCGGTGTTTTTTGTGGTAAATTAGGATTAGGCGTAGTAGTTTTAGCCTTAGCTATATTAGGTGTAGCAAGAGTATTATTTTTATGGAAACTCACAGTAGGAATAAGATAGCTTAAATTAGTGATTTGGTTATTATGATATTTGAAATAACCATAAGTACCACCTATAGTAAGAATGAATAAAATAATAAATAGTAACCATAAACTAACCTTAGATTTAGAAATTCTCATTTTAGAACTAGGTTTTACATGTTGGTTTACTGTTTTAGTAGTGCCTTTTTTTATAGGGCTACTACTAGGAGTTGTATTATTGTTTTTATCCATATAAATATTATCCCATCTTGATACGATATAAAGTATACTAACCTTATTATAAATGAAAATTAATAAATATGGTATTAAAAATGTATGTTCTGGGGATTGAAAGTAGTTGCGATGAAACTGGAATAGCTATAGTTAATGATAGTAAAGTGCTTGCTCATAACCTATTTTCCCAAGTTAGTACTCATGCTAAGTATGGTGGTGTTATTCCTGAAATTGCAGCAAGGCAACATTTAGAGTATATTAATTTGTTAATTAAAGAGACTTTAGCTGATGCCCATCTTTCTTTAGAAGATATATCTGCTTTTGCGGCAGCTTTAGGTCCTGGATTAGCTGGTGGGTTAATTGTAGGAGCCCTAAGTGCTAAAACTTTGGCTTTAATTTGCAATAAACCATTTATTGCGGTGAATCATTTGCAGGCTCATGCCTTGATCCCTTCTTTAGAATATACAATTCATAATCCTCATTTGATTTTATTATTATCAGGAGGACATAGCCAATTTATTGTAGCTAATGGCTTACAAGAATACCAAGTATTAGGTACAACCTTAGATGATTCAGTAGGTGAAGCCTTTGATAAATCAGCAAGATTATTGGGCTTAAATTACCCAGGTGGTAAGGAAATTGAGGTTTTAGCAAAATTAGGGGATCCCCTCCGATTTAACTTCCCTAAACCTTTAGTTAATCAGAAAAATTGTAATTTTTCATTTTCAGGATTAAAAACAGCTGTTAAAGATACTGTAGATAACTTAGAGCTGACAACCCAAGATGTTGAAGATCTTGCTGCCTCCTTACAATATACTACTTTACAGATTATTCTTAATAGGTTAGAACATGCTATTTTGATGTTTGATAAACAATATGGCAAACTGCAACAGTTAGTATTATCTGGTGGAGTAGCCGCTAACCAGTATTTACAACAGCATATTGCTGAATTTTTACAAACGAAAGGAATTCAACTAATAGTTCCTAAAAAAGAGTTATGCACAGATAATGGAGTTATGATAGCTTGGGCTGGGTTAAAAAAATTACAAGCCAATTTAATTGATGATTTAACCTTTCCAATTAAAGTGCGGTGGTCTTTAGAAGATTTGTAAGGAGAGAATATAATGTTAAGTATTATTGGTGGTGGAGCTTGGGGGACAGCCTTAGGAAAATCCTTAGCAAGTAATTTTAAAACTGTAAAAATTTTTGCGGTTGAGCCTGAGGTAGTAGTAAGTATTAACAAAGAACATGTTAATAAACGTTATTTACCTAATATAGCTTTACCTCATAATGTTAGTGCTACTAATAGTTTACAAGATTTAGTAGATGGTAAGGTATTTTTAGTAACCACACCAACCCAGTATATTCGTAAGGTATTAGCTAATATTCATTATAAACATAATGCTGTATTTCTAATATGTGCTAAAGGTATTGAAAATACTAGTGGTAAGCTCATTTCCCAAATTTTAGGAGATTTAGGTATTAGTAATATGGGGGTGTTAAGTGGCCCCAGTTTTGCTAGTGAAACTGCCCAAGACTTACCTACAGCTTTAGTACTAGCTAGCAAAAACTATAATGAAAATCTAATGCAGCAATTAACCACTGCTAATATAAGAACTTATTATAGTAATGATATTATTGGTTGCCAAATAGGTGGAGCTATAAAAAATGTGGTGGCCATTGCCGGTGGTATTATTAAAGGTGCAGCATTAGGGCATAATGCTTTAGCTGCTTTAGTAAGTAGAGGTTTGCATGAGATTCTTGTGTTAAATGAATATTTTGGAGGGGAGTCAGCAAGTATTTTTGGTTTAACAGGGTTAGGAGATTTAATGTTAACAGCAACTTCAGAAACTTCAAGAAACTATTCTTTAGGATATGCTATTGGGAAACTTGGTAAATTTGATGTAAACTTGTTAAATGATGTAAAAGGAGTAGCAGAAGGTTACTATACAACAAAAATTTTACAACAAATTATGCAAGATAATAACCTTAATATGCCAATTTGCAAAGAGGTTTTTGAAATTTGTTATAATCATAAAACTGTAAACATGGCATTGCAAACTTTAATGCAACGTCCTTTAAAGCAAGAATTTAAACCTAAGCAGGGTATATAAAAATGTTAGAATTTCTAGTAATAGCTAAAGATAAGCCCAAAAGTTTAGCTCTTAGGGAAGAGAAAAGAGAAGAGCATTTACGGTTTTTAAATTCAGCAAAATTAACAATTAAGCTAGCAGGACCATTAGTTGAAAAAGATAATATGGTGGGTACTGTGCTAGTTATAGTAGCTACAAGCCTTAAGGCTTTACAAGAGTTTTTGCAAGAAGATCCTTACCAAAAAGCAGGTTTATTCGCTAGTGTTACAATTCAAGAAATGAAAGTAGTAATAAATAATGAATAGATTATATTGGTTATTAAAATCAGAACCTGAAACATGGAGTTTTAGCCAGCAAAAAGCTAAAGGTATAGAAAAATGGGACGGGGTAAGAAATTTTCAGGCACGAAATAATTTACGCCAAATGCAGGTTAATGATTTAGCTTTATTTTACCATTCAGGTAAAGAAAAAGCAGTAGTTGGTATTGTGAAAGTGGTAACAGACCATTACCCTGATGTTGACCCTAATTTTTCTTGCGTAGATGTTGAATATTACCAAGATATCCTAACACCTGTAACCTTAGCACAAATGAAAACTGAAGCTAGTTTACAAGGTATGGCTTTTCTAAGGCAGAGTAGATTATCAGTTTGTGCCTTGCAAAAACAGGAATTCTATACTATTTTAAAATTAGGCAACACATTATTAAAAGAATAGGAATTATATGAATTTTTTTAAAACGGCCATTTTAATAGCTATTTTAACAGCTTTATTTATGGGAGTTGGTTATACCATAGGAGGTAACCATGGGGCTTTAATAGCTTTCATGTTTGCTGGAGTAATGAATATATTGGCTTATTGGAATTCTGATACTTTAGTTCTAAAAATGAGTAACGCGACCCTAGCTGACCCTACTATATACCAAAACTTCTATACTATTGTAGAAAAGTTAACTATTAATGCTAAATTACCAATGCCAAAACTTTATATAATTCATGAAAGTACACCTAATGCTTTTGCTACAGGACGAAATCCTAATCATGCAGCTGTGGCTATTACAGAAGGTATTTGGGAGTTATTATCTAAAGAAGAGTTATCTGGAGTTATAGCCCATGAATTAGCCCATATTCGTAATCGGGATACACTTATTAGTACAATTACAGCAACATTTGCAGGAGCAATTTCTATGATAGCAAATATGTTTATGTTTATGAGTATTTTTGGTGGGGCAAGATCCCGTGAGAACCCATTAACTGGCTTACTTATCATGTTAGTAGCACCTATTAGTGCTGCTATTATTCAAATGGCAGTATCTAGGCAACGTGAGTATGCCGCTGATAGGTTAGGGGGGCAAGTTTGTGAGAACCCCTTATATTTAGCTTCAGCCTTACAAAAGTTAGAAAACTATAAACAAGCTATACCAAGAACAAAATTGTCTCCAGCAACGGCTCATATGTTTATTATTAATCCTTTTACTAAAAACAATCAAGATAGTTTATTTGCTACTCACCCACATACAGCTAACAGAATTCAAAAGTTAGTACAACAAGCCGAACAAATGGGAGTTAGTTTTAAACCTATAAGTTCTATGAAAGAGGTAAAAATACAAAAAACATATACAGATGCTAATTTACCAAATAATCCATGGCTTTAGTATTAATTTAGTAATTTCATTAAAATAAAATATGAATTATTTTTTAATAAAAAAGTTATTGCTTGGTAAAAATTTTAGTGTCTTTTTAAAGGTAAGAAGAACTGATAAATAAAATTTAATGGTTAATGTGGCTTGATTTTAAATAAAATGTTCTACAGGCTTAAAATAGCTGTTTAAGGCTAAGCAATTTGATCCACTATTATTGATTCCTTAAAAATACATAATATTATAACTAAATATTAAAAATAGATTGTTTTGTTCTTTAAAGAATTTTTAGATAGTAGTACTTAAAGTTTCTACATTTAAAGTAGATTAAGAGTTCTTAGAAATAATATAAATTAGTATAAAGTATATTTGTGCTTTAAAAGCCATTCTTCAGCCCTTATGCGGTAAGGTGTTAAGGAATCAACCAAAACCCAAAAATTTTTAGAATGGTTAAATTCTACTAAATGAGCAACTTCATGGCTAACAATGTAGTCAGAAACAAATGCAGGTGCCATAATGATTCTAAAGGAAAAGTTTAAATTACCTTTAGAAGAACAGCTACCCCACCTAGAGATAGTATCTCTAATAGCAATTTTCTTTATACTAACGCCTAATAATTGAGCTTTTTGGTAAGCTAATGCTGTTAAGTGGTTTTTAGCTTGTTGGCGTAAAGCTTTTACAATTTGACTATGAATAGTATTATGATCTTTGTAAAAACATAAGACTTGCTTAGGATTATGTAAAATTTCTACTTTAGGTTTAATACTGTTTATTTTTTCTATATAGTAAGGTTCACCTAATAAACTTACATGTTGTAATTCTTGAAATTGTAAATTTTGGTAGTTATTAGCTTGTTTTTTTATCCAATCAAAATTTTTCTTTAAAAAATCTAAGCCAGCTTGGTAAGGGAGGGAATAGGGGATAGATACAACTGGTTCTTTACACTTAAAGTTGAACTTTAAGATTATTTGCTTACAATTCTTTCTTTTTGTAATCTTAACATTGTGTTGATTACCTTCTAAGGTAAGGGAGAATCTTTTAAACATTTTCTTCTAAAATATAAGTGCTTAAGTGATGCTTCATAAGTTTAGGGTGAATTGCAAACTCTTTAGCAGACTGTTTAGCCTGTAGAGTAGAATTAGGATTTCTTGTAATTAACGGGTGCCAAAGAGGTAAAGGCTTTTTTTCTTTTACTAAACGGTAAGCACAGGTTTTAGGTAACCAAGAAATAGCATACACTTTTTTTGGAGTTAGTTTAATACAATCATTCATATATTGAAAACGATTTTTGTACTCATTGCATTTACAAGTTTCTAAGTTTAATAAACGACAACTTATTTTAGTAGTATAAACTTTACCACTATCTTCATCTTCAATTTTTTCTAAGCAACATTTGCCACAGCCATCACATAGGCTTTCCCACTCTTTTTGAGTCATTTCATATAAAGATTTAGTTTGCCAAAAAGGTAGTTTAGAATTAGCAACTGGTTGATTCAATTTTTTATATATATTTTTATTGTTTAACATTTGTTGTAATAATTTAATAATATTGTTTAGGATTTTGGTTGCCAAGTGGTACCCTCTTTACCATCGTAAATTATTATTCCTTTTTTATTAAGATCGTCTCTAATTTTATCAGCTAATTTAAAGTTTTGTTCTTGTTTTGCTTTTTGCCTTCTGGTTAGTAATTTTTCTATATCTTCAGGATTAATGTTTATAGTTCTAGTGATAGGTAAAGGAAATAATCCTAAAATTTGCATTTCTGCTAATATGGTAGCACTTAGAGACTCTGTTGAAAGTGAATCTTTGATTAGTTTTTGTAATTTAGTAATGTTACTATGGAGAACTGTTAATGCAGCTGGAGTGTTAAGGTCATCTTGTAGGCTGGCTAAAAATTCTTGGCTAGGTTTACTAGGTTTACTAATATTATTAGCAAATAGAGTTTGCCATTTTGTAACTATCGCATTGGCTTGTTGTAAAGAGGTTTCTTGAAAATTCAAGGGTTGGCGGTAATGAGTACTTAGTAAAGCTAGCCGAATTGTAATGCCGTTATACTTTTTTAGTAAATCTTTTAGGGTAATAAAATTATTTAAACTTTTAGACATTTTTTGTGCATCTAATAATAAATAACCATTATGTAACCAATAATTTGCCATGTTGGTTTTATTAGCGGAACTACAAATACTTTGGGCTCTTTCATTTTCATGATGAGGAAAAATTAAATCTTGCCCTCCACCATGAATATCAAAATTTTCTCCTAAATATTGTTTTGCTATGGCGGAACATTCAATATGCCAACCCGGACGCCCAAAACCCCAAGGAGAATCCCAACCAGTTTCATTAGGCATAGCAGGTTTCCATAAAACAAAATCAGTAGGATTTTTTTTGAATTCCGATACTTCTACTCTGGCTCCAATTTGTAAGTCCTCTTGATTCATACCACTTAGTTTGCCGTAATCTGGGAATTTATCTACAGCAAAAAATACATGATTATTACTTATATAAGCATAAGATTTCTTTAGTAGATCATCAATCATGGTAATCATTTGTTGGATATAATCAGTAGCTTTAGGCTCAAAACTAGGCGTTAGCACATTTAAGTGTTTAATATCTTCATGAAAGCTAGTTGTATATAAATTACTAACATAGTTTATTGGTTTGTGTAGCTCTTCCGCTTTCACAATTATTTTATCATCAACATCTGTGATGTTTCTAACATAAACTACTTCAGGGTAAAGTTTTTTAAGTAGGCGAAATAAAACATCAAAAACTACAATAGAGCGAGCATTACCAATATGAATATCATTGTAAACGGTAGGTCCGCAAACATACATACTAATTTTATTAGAATTAATAGGAATAAATGTTTCTTTTTTGTGTGAAAGTGTATTGAATAATTTAAGCATGTAATATTTTTTGTAATCTTGTAATGATTTTTTCTTTGCCAATTAGTAAAATTAATTCTTTTAATTCTGGTCCTTCTTCCATACCGCTAATTGCCATACGTAAAGGTTTAAAAATTTCTTTGTTTTTTAAATTACTATGAGTTTTAATGGCTTCTAACCACTTTTGCCAAGTGTTTTCTTGCCAGGTATCTTGGGGTAAATTAGCTAAAGCAACTTGTAATAATTCCTTATTATTGCTACTGGTAGTAATTTCTCCATAACAAATGTTGTACCATACTGTAATATCTTGAAAGGTTTTAATATTATGTTTAATATGTTCCCAAAAATTATTAGTAATTTCAATATTCAATAAATTTTTAACTAAAGCAATTAGTTTGGTATTTTCCATATTTTGTAACCAATGGAGATTAAGTTTATATAGTTTAGCTTCATCAAACTTAGCGGTAGCAGTACTATATTTTTCTAAACTAAAAACTTTAGTAATATCTTCTAAAGTTTCATAAACTATATTTTGTTCGCCCAAACCTAAATTATATAAGTAATTATTAATAGCCATTGGTTGAATAGCTTGTTTCTTTAAATTTCTTAAAGATAATGAAGCATTACGTTTAGAAAAACCCTCTCCTTGCATGGTTGTTATAAGTGGTAAGTGGGCAAAAGTAGGAATAGTAGATTTAAGATACTGGAATAGTTGAATTTGAATTGCCGTATTGGTAATATGATCTTCCCCCCGAATAATATGAGTAATTTGGGAATCAATATCATCTAACACTGAAGTTAAAATATATAAGAAGGTACCATCGGCTCTTACTAAAATTGGGTCACTAATATTATTACCTAAAAAACTGATATTTCCTTTGATTTTATCTTCCCACGTAATAGTAGAGTAATCAATAACTAAACGGTAATGGGGTTTTCTTCCTTCTTTCTGATATCTGGCAATTTCTTTTTGTGGCAGGTTCATCATTGCCCTATCGTAAATTGGTGCTTTACCTTTAGCTAATAGCATCTTTTTTTTGTAATCTAATTCTTCAGGAGTTTCATAGCAAGGGTAAACTTTACCTTCTGTAATTAGTTTTTGTAGCATTTCATTATAAAAAGCTAGACGATCTGATTGCCTAAATTCATGTTCCCAAGTTAAACCTAGCCAGTTAAGATCTTCTTTCAGAGCAACAATATATTCATCTTTTACACGGTTTAAGTCGGTGTCATCAATTCTTAAGATGTATTCTCCTTTAAGCTGTTTAGCATAAAGGTAGTTAAAAACTGCCATTCTAGCATTACCTAAATGTAGAAAACCTGTGGGGCTTGGGGCAAAACGTAGTTTAGCTGTTGTCATTTTTTACTCATAATTTTTTAGGATTATTATAATTTAATTTATTAAAATTACTAGAGATATTGTAATAATATTCTTTAGAAAAAGAGCGGCTACTAATTTTAATTCCAATAGCACTTTGTTCCCTTTTATATTGAGAATTATTTAATAAGGTAACAACTTTGTTGACTAATTCTTGTTGATGTACCTTATATAACTCTTCTAAACTTTCCTCTTTTTCAATTAAAGCATATAGGATTTTATCTAAGGTGTTGTAATTCATTAAAGAATCTTCATCAAATTGGTTAGGCTTAAGTTCAGCACTAGGTTTTCTAGTAATAGCTACAGCAGGAATTGGATTAGATATGGGTTTTAAAGCATTAGTTGGTAAATTTTCATTACGCCATTTAGCCAATGCAAAAACATCTGTTTTGTATAGATCTTTTAATAAGTTAAAAGCTCCACAAGTATCACCGTAAAGAGTAGAGTAACCTGTTGCTAATTCAGATTTATTACCTGTTGTTAAAACTATATATTTAGGAAAGTTATTAGCAAATGCCATTAAAATATTACCACGAATTCTAGCTTGTAAATTTTCAGCTACATTATTTGCTGTAAAACTTAAGTTTTTGTGTAATCCTTTTTCATAGGATTCAAAATAAGAATTAATAGGAATATTATGAATTTTAATTTTAAAATTATGGGAAATTTGGCTAATGATATCTTGGCTTAAAGTAGAGGTAAACTTTGAAGGCATAGAAATTCCCATTACATATTCACTACCTAAAGCATCTACCGCAATCGCCGTACTTAGGGTACTATCAATTCCTCCTGAAATTCCAAGAATTACCCCTTTATTACCTGTATTTTTAATAAAATCTTGTAACCCTAAAATGAGAATATTGTAAATTAATTGTAATTTATTAGTAGGGTATGATTTAGGTGTTTTGCATTCTATATTTTTGCTGTTATAGGTTAGTTCTTCAGAATCTTCTTGAGCATGGTTTAAATAGGTTACGATTTTAGAGTTATTATCTAAAACAAACGAAGAGCCATCAAACACAAGGTTATCTATTCCACCAACGAGATTTAAGTAAATAAGAGGAATTTTATACTTTTTAATGATATTGAAAGCAATCTCTTGCCTTGCCTGATTCTTATTTATTTCAAAAGGAGAAGCGTTGATACTTATAATTAAATCTACAGAGTTTTGTAAAACTTTCTCTACAAAGGTTGTATGCCACATATCCTCACAAATAAAAATAGCAACTTTTGTATTTTTAATAGTAATTATATTACTAGTATTTTCTTTTATGCTAAAGTAACGATTCTCGTTAAAAACACTATGATTAGGTAATTTATTTTTATAAATAGTATGAATGATTTTCCCTTTTTGGATTAATACAGCCCCATTGTAAATGGTATTACCTTGAAAAAGAGGAGTTCCAATTAAAATAGCAGTATTATGAGAGGCAGTTTCTTGTTGTAAAGTACTAAGAGCTTGTTTAATAGTTTCTTGAAATTCAAAATTAAATAAGTAATCTAAGGGTGAGTAACCACAAAGAGAAAGTTCAGGAGTTAGGATTAAATCGGCATGAGAGTTTTTATGGTAGAACTTAATAAGTTTTTTTAAATTTTCAGTAATACCATCTGGAATAGGTTTAAATTGATATAAAACAATTTTTAACATAACTTTTGCTTTTTCTTTAACCATCTTTTTATTAGGTATTCCCTACCTTTTTTAATAGAAGAGATACCATTATACTCTACAATATCACTAGTCGCATTGGTATCTGACCAAATTGTAGGAATATAAGAACCTGTGCCAATAATATCAATAGGTGGCTTTAATTGGGATAATATCATACATTTATGTAAATTAAAACCTGATGATACTGTGATTTTTACTTTGGGAAAACCTGCTTCATCTAATTTTTCTCGTAAGTAAAAAATAGCTGCAGCTGAAACACCTTGCCCTACTAATGAATGAAGATCTTCTTTATGCTTATAATTTAATAGGGATTTTTTTGCATACTTTTCTATAACGTCGTAAGATTTATCATAATTTAAGCCTTCCATGTATCTAGCACCATGGGTATCTAGGCGAACTACTAGTTTTCCATTATTAGCAAACTCAGGGAAAGCCTTGCAAATTGCTAAACTATCGGTTACTTCTTTGCCAAAATAATCAACTAAAGCGGTAATTTGTTCAGGATGAAAAGTATCATAAAACATTTTTACAGCATTTAAAGTAGAGCCAGCGTAACCAATTAATGAATGTGGCATAGTACCTAAACCTTCTTTTTGCCCAAAAAGAGTAGCACTAAGATCGTTGCTACTACCTATAAAACCTAAACAATCTTCTTTTTGTGCTCTGGCAGAACCAACAGATGCTCCGTATTCACAGGCATAAGCCATATCTGGGTTAACACAATGACGGGCTAACATAGAAATAAACTTAGCTTTAGGAAAAGCTAAGGCCATATGGTAAGCATTCCAAGCACATGTACATGGAATTCCCACTTTTTGTAAAAATAAAGTTTCTAATTCTGAAATATTAACAAAACTACCTTGAATAAAAAATAAAGGTTCACCAGGGGCTACTACATCACCTTCTTGGAAATTTTCAATAATTTTAATTTTATAATTAAGTTGTTGATTAACATCGTAGATAAAATTAAGGGCAAGTTTGCAAGCATATAAAGCAGGTTTTCTTAAAAACACAGCATATACCACTTGTGTATCACCATGTTTTTTGACAATTTCTTTAGTATGAGTAAAGTATTTATCGGTATTTTGTTGAATGTAAGATTCTAATTTTTTTACCACTATAATAAATCCTTGATAATTTTTGCTAATTCCATTGTTTGCTCTTTGTTTAACCTAGGGTCGCAAAAAGTTTTATAGTTATTACCTAAATTTTGTGGGCTTATTTGACTATCAAGACACTCTGTTACATTTTGGTAAGTTGCTTCTAAATGAATACCTGCAAAATAAACCTTATATTTACTAAGTATTTCTTGAAAGACTTCCACTTCTTTTATTATATCAAACATATTTCTAGTTTTATAGTTATTAGTGCTAAATGTGTTGCCGTGCATGGGGTCGCATAACCAATGAACTTGTAAATTATTTTTTTGTACACTTTGCAGTATGTTAGGTAAGTACTCCTTGATATATTTTATACCCATTCTATTAATTAGAATAATTTTATTGTTAATATTGGTAGGATTTAAAATTTTTATGATTTGGCATAATTCATTAGCACTAGCATTATGGCTAACTTTAATACCAATAGGGTTATTGATGCCCCTTAGATACTCTACATGAGCACTGTTTATAAAACGGGTTTTATCTCCTAACCATAACATATGGGCGGTTAAATTATAATATATATTATTAATTTTATAAGTAAAACATTCTTCATAGGGTAACATTAAGGCTTCATGAGAAGTATAAATTTCTTCATGATAACGCATATGTTTTAAGGTTTTGGCTGATTGTTCATAAGCTACAAGGAATCTAGCAGCATCTAGTTGACGGAGGTTATAATCATGAACCATATCTCCTTTGTAAATATGTAACCCTGTGTTTTCAAAGTTTGAACTTCTAGGTTTAGCATATTGCCCTGCAATCCTTCCAATTGGTAGAATATTTTTTTTATTACTTAAGATTTTACTAAATTCGGTAATTAAATTTATACGCTCTGTAACATCTTGATAGTTTGCTTGTGCAAAAGTTTCCGCACATTCCCCTAGTTGCACAATAAAACCATTATTTTTTTGCAAAGTTGCTAACTGCTGTTTTAGGGCATCAACCTTATTAACAGAAACAAGAGGTGGTAAGTATTGTAGTTTTTTTTGTGTTTTTACTAAGTCATCAACCGGATATTTTGGTATTTGTTTCACAGAGTAATTACGCCAAGAAGTAATTTTCCACATCATCGGAGATTTAGTTAAACTTGTATTTATTAATCATAATGTTTAAATTAGTAGGATTAATATTTAAGTCTTCAAGGGTTACACAATTAGTAGCAATCTTTTTAGAGTTCTTTAGCAAATGGATATAATTTTTATTTAAACAATTTAGTTTTAATCTAAATAAAGTATTGAATAGTTTGACAAACATTAATGATTTTACTTTATAGTTAATAGGTTTGTAATGGTTATGTAAATTTAATTGAATTTCTGATAGAGTTACTTGTTTATTTACCGCTAATTCAAATACTTTCCCTGTGTAATTGTTATTAACAATTGTAAGAATAGCGGCAATTACATCATCTTGATCTATGATTGAAAAATAATTTTTTTGTTTTATATTATATTGGTATTTTACAATTAAGGCAGTTAAATCAGCTAGTAAAGAATCATCTTTACATATAATATGTCCTAAATATACATTGTTATAATGTTTTAAATTTCTAGTAATACTATGGTTAAGATTCCCATAATGTTTAGCCATATCAGAAAAATTATGATTTCCTAGTAGTGGTAAAGTATTAATAAATATAGTATGTAAACTTGCTGTATTGATAGCATATTTACTGAAGTTAAAATTCGTTTGCCAATTAAGATAGTTGCTAGGAGTTGGTGCTAATAATAAATTTATAACAAAATCACTTTCTTTTAATGCTTTTTCCAATTTTACTTTATTATGTAAAGTATAGGAATTAATAGAATCATGAGTAAATAGGATATCTTCATTGTGGGAGAATACTTCAACCCGAAAACCAGAATTTACTAAAGCATAAGCTAATTTGTAAGTAAGCAAATTAGTACTACCTAAAATAGATATACAGGGCTCTGAAATTTTCATTACAAACTCTTAATAATAACATTAACTTTTCTTAAAATATAAGCTAGACTTTCAGTATAACATTAATTATATTAAACTCCACCAAAATTTATAAAAGTAAAGGAGCACTTATTTCATGAGTAATAATAACATAATTTTACACAAAAATGATTTACCAGAATCTTTTACCTTAAAAGGTAAAAGTATAGCCATTGATACCGAAACTATGGGGTTAAATTTACATAGAGATCGTTTGTGTTTATTACAATTAAAAGATGAAAGCAATACAGTTCATTTAATTCAGTTTGCTAGAAAAAATTATAAGGCTCCTAATTTAATAAAAATTTTAGCAAATAAAGAAATAGAAAAGATCTTTCATTATGCTCGTTTTGATCTAACTGCCATTTATATTTATTTAGGAGTTTTATGTGAAAATATTTTTTGTACTAAGATAGCCTCTAAACTAGTAAGGACTTATACAGATAGGCATGGCTTACAAGAGTTAGTTCGCCAATTACTACAAATTGAAATAAAAAAACAACATCAATTATCGGATTGGGGGGCAGAAAACTTAAGTGATGATCAAAAAAATTATGCAGCAGCTGATGTATTATATTTACATCAATTAAAAGAGATTTTAACTAATATGCTAGTTCGTGAAGATAGGTTAGCTTTAGCAGAATCTTGTTTTCGTTTTTTACCTGCTAAAACTATTTTAGATATTTTAGGTTGGTTGGATGAAAAAGATATTTTTCAGCATTAAAAAAAAATTACAAATAATTATAAGGATAATTAGATGTTAAATGAATCAGAAATTATTAAGAAGGCTAAGGAAGTTATTTCCATTGAACTTCAAGGAATCCAACAATTAAAAGGTAATATTGATGAATCTTTTGTGAAGGTTTGTAAATTATTAAAAGGTTGTAAAGGTTCAGTAATTTTAACTGGTATGGGAAAGTCAGGTTATATTGCTCATAAAATTGCTGCTACTATGTCTTCTACGGGAACCCCAGCTTTTTACGTACACCCTGCCGAGGCAATTCATGGGGATTTAGGTATGATTAGAGCGGAAGATGTGATTATTGCTATTTCTAATTCAGGTAATACCGTAGAGCTTGAAGGAATTATTAAGTATGCTATTAGTGGTAAAATTCCTTTAGTTTCCATTACTACCAATGAGGAAAGTATTTTAGCAAAAGCCTCTACTTACTGTTTATTGTTACCAAAAGCACCCGAGGCTTGTATTTTAGGTTTAGCACCAACTACTTCTACAACTTTATCTTTAGTATTAGGTGATGCCTTAGCAGTAACTTTACTTGGATTAAAAGAATTTACACCTGAAGATTTTAATAAATTTCATCCTGGTGGCTCCTTAGGAGCTAAGTTATCTAAAGTAGCTGATATTATGCATAAAGATAAAGAAATTCCTTTAGTAACTATTGGTACTAACATGGCAAAAGCTATTATTGCTATTACGGCTCATAAATTTGGTTGTGCTGGCATAATAAATAAACTTGGTGAAATGATAGGAGTAATTACTGATGGAGATATTCGTAGGTCTATGGATAGTAGTTTTTTAACTAAAAATGTAGAAGAGGTAATGAATAAAAATGTTATTGCTATTAACGCTAACAGTTATGTTACAGAAGCACTAGATGTAATGGAAAAACATAAAATTACTATTTTATTTATTATTGAAAATAAAAAACCTAAGGGTATTATTCATATGCATGACCTAATTAATTTAGGTGTATCTTAAAATTAAGAGGATAAATTGTTAACATATTTACAAAAATCTTTATATGTTAAACGGGCATTACAATTAGTAACTATTTTTGTAACTGGGGTGTTAGTACTTTTATTAGCAGTATCTTATGTTAGCAAGAAGAATATTAATGAGATTATGCTTCATTTAGTAGCTAATGCTTTGTTAGGAGTAGAGGTAAAGCCAGCTATAATTAGTGGTATTAACAAAGATAACACTAATTATTACGTAACTTCTAAAGGATTACGTGATTACATGAAAAGTTTCTTTTTTCATAAGAATGTTCTTTTTGATTACCCTAATATAGATATAATTACTGCAGATAAAACTAAAGTAAATGTGATTGCTGATGGTGGCGAATTTAATGAAGTAGAAAAAATAGTGAACTTATATAAAAATGTTAAAATTAAAACTTCAAATGGTATAAATCTAACGCTAGATAAAGTATATTATAATTTAAGTAGTAGTATTCTATATTCTAATACTCCAATTACTATTTATAATGAACAGTTTACAACTTTAGCTTCAGGGTTTAAGACTTCACAAAAATTAAAAACACTACATTTAAGCCAACCAGTAAAAATATTTGAAATTGCTAACCCGCAAAATGTTTTTCTTACACAAGGAGAAGTAAAGATTACAACAGATACTAAAACAATTAATGTAACAGAACCTTTTCAATTAGATACCGATAAATTTCAGTTAATAGCTAATAATGTTAGGGCTAAATATATAACTTTAAAAAATATTGGTGATAATTTAAAAGCAAAATCTTTAAGTAATTTTCAAACTATTGATATGGATAACGTAATTTTTTATAATAAACCCGATAATGGTAAGCTAATTGGAGATACTTTTTTGTATCGGCAAGATAAACATATTATAATTTTGCAATCTAAAGATTATACTACTTACCAAAGTGATACTTACTATCTTGAGGTAAAGGATAGGTTAGAATTCCAAGAGAATAAAAATATTGCTGTAGCTAGAGGAAAAAATCTTTTAAGAGCTTACGATCCTAAAACTAAAAAACTTACTTATAAAATTTATGCGGACTTAATGTATTTTAAACTTAATAAGGAACAAAATGATATTGAATATGCAGAGGCTTTTGATAACATTAAAGTGAATACTACTACCGCTTATGTAACATCTAACTATGCTTACCTTGATAAAAAAGCTTCTATGTTATATATGGAAGATAATGTGAAAATCCGTTATGATAATAATATGGTGCCTGCATGTAGAGTAGTAGTGGACTTAAAAAAGAATGATACCCAAGTTATTCCATGTAATAGTTCTGGTTATTTAGAAGGTACAATTAAAGTTAAAGATATAAAGAAAAATGAGAAAAAAAACAATAACTAATAGTATAGAAGTTCAAAATATTCAAAAGTATTTTGGTAAACGTCATGTTTTAAAAGGTATTAACTTAGCTATTAATACTTCAGAAATAGTAGGTTTACTAGGTACTAATGGTTCTGGTAAAACTACTTTATTCTATATTATTGCAGGTTTATTGTACCCAGATGATGGTAAAGTTTTCTTAAATGGTGAAGATATTAAAGATTACCCAATGTACCAACGAGCTCGTATGGGTATGGGTTATTTACCTCAAGATACCTCTATTTTTAGAGGACTTAATGTTGAGGATAATATAGAATCTATTCTAGAAATTTATTATCATAATAAAGAAGAAAGAAAACATAAATTAAGTGAATTATTACAAGACTTTGATATTGCTCATATTAGAAAATCTCCTGCTATGGCTTTATCTGGTGGTGAGCGACGAAGAGTAGAAATTGCTAGAACTTTAGCTTCAAACCCTAGTTTTATTTTATTAGATGAACCTTTTGCTGGGGTAGATCCTATTGCTGTTGCAGAACTACGTAGTTTAATTCAGGGATTAAAGCAACGAGGAATTGGTATTTTAATTACTGACCATAATGTAATTGAAACTTTAAATGTAGTAGATGAAGCTTATATTTTATACGATGGTAAGATACTATTTTCTGGTCATAAAGATGAAGTGATGAATAATCCTGAGGTACGCCGTACCTATTTAGGTAATAGTTTTCAATAATTGCTTGCTATTTACTAGCAAGGTTAATAAGATTGAATACCAATTCTATTACCTTAAGAATTAATATTATTAGGTTCAGAATTTACAGGTTGTGAAGTTTTACTTAGTGCTTGCGGTTTAGTAGTAGTACTTTTACAATTAGTATCCATGGTTTGTAAAGCTGCCTGAAAACCATCTAAGGCATATTTATCTACAACGTAACTGCCTTTATTATTAACATTAGCGGAATTATTAAGAATATCATTAGGTATTTCTTCAGCATTCTCTTTTGGTGCTTCTATTATTTCATCATTGTTTTGATTAGTAGCTTGGTTATTAGGATCTAAAGAACTAAAAAATAGAAAAAACTTATTATTTTCATCTAAAAATTTACTAATAACAAAACTATCATCAATAGTCCAAGCTTCGGCTCCTACAGTATCAAAGAAAATGCTAATATTGGCAATTTCTAAACGTGCCTTAGAGTTTGCCAAATAATTACGCCCTGCATATACTAAAGTTTCTTTATTTTGATTAATTAAAATATAGTGCAAGTTACGATTCAAATAATGCCCATAAGAACTAATAGGAAAAGAAAAAATATAACATTTATCTTTATCTTTAGTAAAGAACCAATAGCTATAAGTTTCGTGAATAGTACCTGATTTAGGTTTAACCATATTAATTTTTTCAGGAGAAGGAGTACATGCCGCTAATAAAAATAAACTAAAACCAAGTAGAGTATTGATAAATTTTTGGAGAGATAATTGTTGAATAGGGAACATCTTTTTTTCTATATATCTAGGTTATGAACATCTAAAGCATTTTGTTGAATAAAATCACGACGTGGTTCAACTACATCTCCCATAAGAGTAGAGAAAATTTCATTAGATTTTTCAATATTATCTATGGTAATTTGTACTAAAGAACGGGACTCTGGGTCTAATGTAGTTTCCCATAGTTGTTCTGGATTCATTTCACCTAAGCCTTTGTATCTTTGAATGTATAAACCCTTTTTAGCAAACTCAGAAAGAGCAGTAACTAGTGAAACAGGACCATAAATATTTATAGCATTTTCTTTAATGTGTAAGGTTGATGGCTGGCTAAAGAATTCATTTAGTATATTATACATTTTATGTAAAGCATAACCTTCAGAGGATTCTAAAATGTTAGTACCAATATTGTAAGATTCATTAACACCTCTTACAGTTTTTTGGATTTTAATAGTTTGATTATTTAAAGTTACTTGCCAAGATTTATCGTGTGCTAATTTTTCAGCAGCATTAAGTTTTTCTTGCAATATATTTAAGATGTTACTTTGCTCACTGTTATATAAAATATCTTTATTAAAAGCTCCACAAATTGCCATGATTTCTAAAATTTTAGTTGGGATTCTATAATTTACCAATTCAAGAATACGTTTATGTGCTTTTACTGAAAGGTTAATAATATTTTTTAGGTCCTCAGCTGCAACAATATGGTTATTACCTAAATCTAAAGTAGATCCATCATCAAGAGCTAAGTTGAATAGAAAGTTATCTAGGTTTTCTTGGGTTTTATGATAAACTTCAGAGTTGCCTCGTTTTGTTTTATAAAGTGGAGGTTGTGCTACATAAATATAACCTTTTTCTATTAATTGAGGCATTTGCCGATATAAAAAGGTAAGTAATAAAGTACGAATATGGCTACCATCTACATCGGCATCTGTCATGATAATAATTTTATGGTATCTACACTTTTCAATATCAAACTCTTCTTTACCAATGCCTGTACCTAAGGCAGTAATTAAAGTACCAATTTCTACGGAGGATAACACTTTATCAAACCTTGCTTTTTCAACATTTAAAATTTTTCCTTTTAAAGGAAGAATAGCTTGATTTTTTCTATTTCGCCCTTGTTTGGCCGAACCACCTGCAGAATCACCCTCTACAATAAATAATTCACAAATAGCAGGATCTTTAGCCGAGCAATTAGCTAACTTACCTGGTAGATTGGCTGGATCTAATGAAGATTTTTTACGGGTTAGTTCCCTTGCTTTTCTAGCAGCTTCCCTTGCTGATGCTGCTTCTATAATTTTATTTAAAATAATCTTAGTTTCTTGGGGGTGTTCCTCAAACCATTGGTAGAGTTTATCTTGTACAACACTTTCAACTACAGGGCGAACTTCGGAAGATACTAATTTTTCTTTAGTTTGAGAGGAGAATTTAGGGTCAGGTACTTTTACTGAAATAATACAAGTTAATCCTTCTCTGGCATCATCACCAGAAATATCTACCTTACCTTTTTTATTTTGGTTAGAATTATTCATAAAATGATTAATAGTTCTAGTTAAAGAAGAACGAAAGCCCGATAAATGGGTACCTCCATCTTTTTGGGGAATATTATTCGTAAAACATAAGGTATTTTCATGATAGCTATCATTCCATTGTAAAGCACCTTCTACAACCATATCGTCTTTTTCACCCTTAAAGAAAATAACTTCTTGGTGTAAAGCTGTTTTAGATTTATCTATGTATTTTACAAACTCTTTTAATCCTCCTGCGTAATTCATAGTGGTTACTAAAGGTTCTCCATGACGTTCATCACGCAATTCCAAAGTAACATTAGAATTTAAAAAGGCTAATTCTCTTAAACGACGTTCTAAGGTTTTAAAGTCATATTCCGTAATCTTAAAAATATTAGGAGAAGCTAAAAAACGTACAACAGTGCCAGTTAATGGTTTACCTTTAGTACCTTTGGGAGCATCACCCAGCATTCTTAAAGGAGCTTCAGCAACTCCATCTTTAAAACGAACAAAATACTCTTTTCCATTTTTATAAATATTTAGTTCTAAAGTACTAGATAAGGCATTTACTACAGATACACCAACACCATGTAAACCACCAGATACTTTGTAAGAGTTTTGGTCAAACTTACCACCAGCATGAAGTTGGGTCATAATTACTTCTGCGGCAGAAACTCCTTCTTCTTTATGAATATCTACAGGAATACCTCTACCGTTATCGGTAACACTAACTGCACCATCAGCATGTAAAATTACGTTAATGGTATCACAGTGTCCGGCTAGGGATTCATCTATCGCATTATCTACTACTTCATATACCATATGGTGTAGGCCAGAACCATCGTCGGTATCGCCAATATACATACCTGGTCTTTTCCTTACGGCATCTAATCCTTTTAAAACTTTAATTGAAGATGAATCGTATTCTTTGTTCATGCTTTTCTTTCCTGCCTAGTATTCTATGTGCTATGTGTATTAGCATTTATTCCATAAACAGTATAGCTTATAATTCCTTGTTTTTCAATGGCAATATGTGTAAATGGAGTATATTAGTGTAGTAGTTAAATAATTTGTAGAATCCATTTTTTAGAACGGTAGCGGGCAAAGGCAATTATGATTTTAATAATTTCTTCAATATTAGCTAATAGCACTACCATATATATATCTAATTTTAAATACATGCTAGCAAAAAAAGCAACAGGGATAGCATAAACAAAGAGGGGAGTTACATCTATTAAAAAGGCCCATTTGGTATCTCCTCCAGCTCTTAGAATACCTATAATAATTGTCCAGTTAATCATTTTAAAAAATATAGCAATACTTATGATTATTAAAACTTTTTTAGTAATTTGGTAGGTAGTAGCATCAAGGGCATAAAAGCCTAAAAGTGGTTTAATACTAAAAAAACAGATAATAGTGGTAAGTAAAGAAAGTAATAAGGAAATTTGCATGATTTGATCGCTTAACCAAAATGCCTTGTGCGAGTTACCAGAACCAATAGTTTGGGCAATAAGAATATTAGCTGTAGTAGAGGCTCCCATAAAAATAATAAGAGAAATACTAATTAATACATCAGAAATATTAGCCGCTACACCTGCGGAAGTTCCAAGTTGAGCATAGGCAATAAATAAAATGGTAGTCCCTAAAGCCCAAAGAAATTCGTTAAAAACAATAGGGATAGAAACATTAATTATAGATTTTATTACTTTTTTAGAAAGCCAAAAATAAGATGAAAAATGATTTCTAAGATGATACTTTGTTTGGCAAAATAAATATACAAAACAACAAATTTCTATAAACCTAGCAATAGTGGTGGCAAGAGCTGCACCTTTAACTTCTAATTTAGGGAAAAAACCATTACCATAGATAAGAAAATAATTTAGAATAGTGTTGCAACCGGTTACTAAAATAGCAATACCTAATACTATTTTGTTAAATCCCATAGCTCGTAAACTATATGTAAAAGCTAAAGATAAAGCATTAAAGATAAAGCTAATGGCAATAATGTGTAAATAGCTACTTCCTTGTTTAATAATTGCAGGTTCCTTAGAAAAGAGTTGTAAAAATCTTTCTGCACCAAAAAAAGCTATTGCACTATAAACAAGGCTAACCATAAAACCAATGGAAATAATAATAGCAAATACCTTTCTAATAGCCCGATAATTGCGATTACCAAAATACTGGGAAATAAAAATAGAGCAGCCCCCTAAAGCTCCAAAAATTGTAATAACAAATAAAAAATATAATTTATTAGCAAAACCTACTGCTGAAATAGCCTGTACACCTAATTGACCTACCATTAAATTATCAACTAAATTAAGGCTGGTATTAATAAATTGTTGTAGTAATAAAGGGAAAAGCATAACAGCATACGCTTTGTAAAATTCTTTTTTAGAGTACATTGTTTATATTATCTAAATTAATAAATTGAATCTTAGATAAATCTTGATATAAATTAGGGCTAGTTGTGGTAATAAAAATTTGGCACCCATGTTCCATAAGATTTTGGAGAATGATATAAGTATTGTTAGCATCTAAATGGATATGTAATTCATCTAAGAGTAAAATTGGTTTATTATTTTTTTCCATAATACATAATTTAGCAAAGGCTGAAATTATGTATAGGAGCATCATTTTTTGTTCACCTGTAGACATACTATCGCAAGGTTGTTTATTAAGGTAAGATACAGCTAGGAGTTTACTTTTATGGGATCCTAAATTTGTGGTCTTACTTTGTTTATCTATTTCTCTATTTTCTAATAATTGTTGGTAAAATAATTTTTCTACCATCACAGCAAACTGATGTTCTTGGAATAAGGTTTCAATAGCTCCATTAAAAGAAAGCTCTACTTTATACTTTGTATTTTCTGCTTGTAAAATATTATTCATTTTATGCAAAAATGCCATACGAGAAGCTACAATAGGTATAGCATATTCAACAATTTGTTGGTCTAACACATTTAACCATGAATTATTATTCGGAGAAAAAGTTAAAATACGATTCCGTTCTTTAATAAGTTTATCATATTCATTGATACGAGTTAAATGAGTTTTATCTAAGGTATAAATCATTTTATCTAGGAATTTTCTTTTATGATTGTTATCTTGTAAAAAGAAATTATCCATTTGTGGAGTTAGCCAAATACAATCAAGATAATTATGAAGTAACTGTTTAGAAGTTAATTGTTTACCACTAGTATAGTATAATTTTCTTAACCCATTATTTTCTTTATTTGGTTCAATACTTAGTTCTAAATGTTGTACACCTAAATGGTTAAGGGTTTGAAGGCTTAAATAAGCATTAGATGCATTATGTTGCAGTAGAGTTTCTAACTTTTCACCTTTTAAACCTTTCCCTGCGGCAAATAAGGAGATACCTTCTAAAATAGAAGTTTTGCCAATTCCATTGGCACCGTATATTACTATAAGTTTTTCAGAAATGGGTAAAGAAAAATTATGGTAGTTTCTAAAATTTTTTAAAGTTACAGAATTAATCACACAAAATTTTGAAGGAAGCATGTAATTCTATAAACGCATTGGCATTACCACAAAAATTTCATCATCTTCGCCATGCTTTTTAATAAGAGCTGGTTTAGAGTCACTAGCTAATTGAATTACTACTTTATCGGTAGTAATAAGTTGGCAAATATCACTGATATATTTAGCATTAAAACAAGCAGTTACTGGTTCTATAGCTTCTTCAATATCTATAACATCTTCCCCTAAAGCTGTTTCTCTATTAGCTGTTATTCTAATTTGTTTATCATTTATATCTAATTTAATAGCTTTTAGCTTATCATCAGAGCAGGTTGATACTAAATTAACTGCATCAATAAAAAGTTTTTTATTGACGGTAATTATTTTATCGTTATTAGGGATAACCTTATTGTAATTAGGGAAATTACCACTAATTAGCTTTGAGGTTAAAACTAAATTATTAAATTTAAAACATACTTTAGTTGCACTTGATTCTATAGTAACTTCCGTATCAGTGCTTTTATCTATAATTTTAGATAGTTCATCAACAGCTTTTTTAGGGATAATAATGCCTTCATCAATGTTGATAGCATTATCACAAGGAACCTCAACGGCGGCTAGGCGATGCCCATCAGTTGCTACAGCTTTAAGGATCTTTTTTTTATCTTTAGTTAAAGTATGAAAATAAATTCCATTTAAGTAATAGCGAGTTTCATCTAAGGAAACAGCAAACTTAGTTTTATCTAATAAATGTTTCAGATCATCTTTATTAATTTTAAAACTACTTGGGAATTCATCGGAATTTACAGTGGGGAAATCTTCAACAGGTAAACAAGCAAAACTACCTTTAAATTTTCCACTTTGGAGATTTAATTTTTCACCTTCTAATGTAAAATTTACGTTAACATTTTTAGGTAATCTTTTTGCTGTTTCTAGAAGCATTGTTAAGTTAGTTGTGGTTGCTCCACCTGTTTCAATTTGAGCAGGTAAAGTTTCTACAACATCTAAATCCATGTTTGTGGCGTTAAATACTAAAGTTCCATTGTCAGCATGAATACGAACATTAGATAAAATAGGTGTGATATTCCTTTTATCTACTACGCCTTGCATGTTTTCTAAAATATTTAATAGAGTAGTTGATTCAAGCGTGAATTTCATGTAGACCTCTTTTCAGTTACAATAACACTAATAATAACATAATTGTTAATTTTTAATAAATATTTTTCATATACATATTTATTTTATCCTATTATTTAGGAGTTTATTCTAACTTTTTTGAATAATTAATGTTAGTGCTTTAATTTCATTTTCTAAATTCATATTTTGTTTTAATAATCCTGCAATTTTATTCACAGAATAAATAACAGTAGAGTGATCTCTACCACCAAATTTTCTACCAATTTCTGGTAATGATGCTTTAGTAAGTTGTTTTGCTAAATACATAGCAATATGCCTTGCCATAGCTGTAGTTTTATCTTTTCTTATAGAGCTAAGATCAGCTAATTTTACAGTATAGTATTCAGCAACTTTTTTTTGGATTAATTCAATATTAATAGTTTTATTGTGATGTTTTAGAATATCTTCTAAAACATTCATAGCCATATCTAGATCTATTTTTGTTTTCATTAACTGATGATAAGAGATTATTCTATTTAAGGCACCTTCTAATTCCCGTACATTAGAAGTTACACTTTGGGCAATAAAGGCAATCACTTCTTTGGGGATAACTATTTTAAATTGTTCAATTTTAGTTTCTAAAATGCCTACTCTTAATTCATAAGTGGTAGCATGAATATCAACAGATAAGCCAGCTTGTAACCGAGAAAGAATTCTATCTTCAATTCTATCTAAACTTAAAGGAGATTTATCAGCTGAAAGAACAATTTTTTTCCCTTGAGATAGTAAAGCGTTGAAGGTATGAAAGAATTCCTCTTGGGTTTGTTCTTTACCCGCAAGGAATTGGAAATCATCAATCATTAACACATCAATGTTACGAAATAGTTCCTTAAAAGAAAAAATATTTTTTTCTCTTAAGGCCATAATAAATAAATTAGCAAATTTTTCAGCCGTTACATATAAAACCTTTTTATTAGGGTGTTCAGTTTGAATTTGCCATGCTATAGAATGCATTAAATGAGTTTTCCCTAAACCAACTCCTCCATGAATAAATAAAGGGTTAAATTTATTGGATTCTAATTTCGCAACAGTCAATGCTGCATTGTAAGCAAATTCATTAGGTTTACCTACCACAAAATTATTAAATGTGTAATTAGGGTTTAAAGGAATTTGTAATTTAACATTTAAACTAATGGAGTCTTTGATATCTTCATTAAATTCGGAAGTGGGAATGGGTATATCTATTTTATAGTTATCTACTAAAATAATATCTAAATGTTTTATATTTGGTAGAATTTTATTAGCTTCAGAAATTAGTAATTGAGAGTAGTTGTTAACAATCCAGTCTTTCATAAACCTTGAAGGAGCAGTAATACGTAAAATGTCTTTATCTATTTCTTGAAAAGTAATGGGTTTTATCCAACTTTCAAAGGAAATATCATCTAAAGTTTGCTGAATTTTACTAATTAATAAATCCCAATCAAAGTTTACTTTTTGTGCTGTTTCCATTTATTACATTAAGTTAAAGACTTGATACGTGCATGAAGCCTAGAAATTTTTCTTCTAGCTGTGTTTTTATGTATAGTACCTTTTTGTGCAGTAGACGCAATTACTGATTGAGCTACTTGAAAAGCTTTATTAGCTGCTTCGCCATTGTTTTCTTTAATAGCATCTTCTACTTTTCTTACAAAAGTTCTTAATTTATTCATTCTGCTTTTATTAATAACAGTTTTTTTTAATGTTTGACGTATTCTTTTTTTAGCACTTGCTGTGTTTGCCATATTCTTTTGTTACCTTATAAAATAATTTTTAATAGTTATTAGGGTATAATCAAAGTACTTTAATACTTGTAATATTAAAGTACAAAACTATTATAGTACCGAATAAAATATTTTTCAACTAAAACTTAGTAAAAGCCTTATTAAATAAAGTTAAGGTAGTATGTATTTTACATTAACAAGTGTAAATAAGTAAAGATTTATATGTTTTATCTATTGTTGGCAATGAGGGCAATAATATGTAGAACGCCCATTTTGAGTGATTTTGATAATAAGGTTATGGCATCCTTTAGTATAGCATGCTTGCTTTTCACGCCCATAAACAGCAAAATGATTTTGAAAGTTGCCAGATTCCCCTTGAGGGGTTTTGTAATCTTTTAAGGTAGAGCCACCTAGTTTAATGGATTTTTCTAAAACCTTTTTTATATTAGTAATTAGTATATCTAATTGTTTAGAATTTAAACTATTAGCTACAGTTGTAGGATTAATTTTAGAATAAAATAAAGCTTCAGAAGCATAAATGTTACCAATACCTGCAACAATTTTTTGGTTAAGCAAAGTATTTTTAATGTTGTTTGAAATTTTATGCAGCTTATTTTGTAAATAGGAGCTATTAAACTCATTAGATAAAGCATCTATGCCAGTATTTTGAAAGAATATTTCTTCTAAGGTGTTTGTAGGTGTAACATAAAATAAGCCGAATCGCCTAGGGTCGTTATAACGAACAAGTGTATTATTACTTAAATATAATATTATATGATCGTGTTTTTCTATCTGGTTTTTAGCAGGAGTAGTTAATAGAAATTTACCACTCATACCAGCATGGGCAATAATAGAGTAGTTATTAGATAGGTTAAAAATTAAATACTTAGCTTTTCTAAAAATGCTAGTAATAGTACAGTTTTCCAGTAATTCTGTTAAATTGGATTGTATAGGTTTTCTAAGTTTTTTATAAGAAGAATATACTTTTTCAATTTTTTGGTGTTGGCAAGCCTGAAGGGCAAGTACCATATTTTCTACTTCAGGTAGTTCTGGCATAATAGTAATTAGTTTTTTAATTTCTTAAGAAAATGCTATATTTATTTATTATATATGGCAATAGTTAATTTAATAAGGGTAAGAATTAAATGGTCAAAAGTACACATTTTGGTTTTAAAAACGTTGATATAGCTGAAAAAGTGAAATTAGTAAAAAATGTTTTTGATAGTGTATCAGGTAAATATGATTTAATGAATGATTTAATGAGTGGAGGTACTCATCGTTTATGGAAAAAAGAATTTGTAAAAATGCTGGAGCCTAATTGTAACAAAAATTTATTAGATGTAGGGGGTGGTACGGCTGATATTGCCATAGATTTTTTAAATCATGGAGGCAAAAAAGCTATTGTATTAGATATTAATAATAATATGTTAGATTATGGCAAAGAGAAAAGTTTGAATCATGGTTATGTATCTTCCATAGATTTTATTTGTGCCAATGCTGAAAATTTACCTATTAAGGATAATATGATAGATTGTTATAGCACAGCTTTTTGTTTGCGTAATGTTACTAATATTGAAAAGGCTTTAGCTGAGGCTTACCGAGTATTAAAAGTAGGTTCTAAATTCTTTTGCTTAGAATTTTCTAAGGTAGATAATGAAGTTATTGCAAAACTATATGATGCTTGGTCTTTTAAAGTTATTCCAAAAATTGGTAAGTATGTAGCAAAAAATGAAGATGCCTATACTTACCTAGTGGAAAGTATAAGAAAATTCCCTAAACAAGAAGAGTTTGCTACATTAATAAAACAAGCAGGCTTTAAGAATGTAGGATATAAAAATTTAAGTGTTGGGATTGCTTGTATTCATTATGGTGAGAAATAAATAATGATTGTATTACGTTTATGCCATATTACTTATTTGTTTATACGTTATAATTGTTTTTTTTTATTATATAGTTCTTTAAAACTTTCTACCTCTAAAACTAGATCCACCAGATTAGTAAAATTTTTAGAGTATGGAGGACCTATTTTTATAAAGTTAGGGCAAGTACTATCAACTAGAGTTGATATGTTTAATGATGTGTTCCTTGAAGAATTACAGAAATTGAGGGATCAGGCTAAACCTATCAATAGTGTTATTATAGATAATATTTTATTTCAAGAATTACACTTAAAGGTTCAAGATGTGTTTCAAGAAATTGAAGAAACGCCTGTGGCATCGGCTTCTATTGCTCAAATTCATAAAGGAGTTTTAAAAAATGGTAAAACAGTAGCTTTAAAAATTATTAAACCTAATACTGCTAGAATTTTTAAACAAGATATTGCAATTTTAAAGATTTTATTTTGGTTGATAGAGGTATTAACTAAAAGAGGAAGAATCTCTAAACCAACTCGCATTATTGATTATTTAGAAAAATCTATAAAAATGGAATTGGATTTAAGTTATGAGGCAGCTGCTATTGATGAATTTCGTGATAATTTTAAAGAGGATCCAGATGTATATGTGCCTAAAGTATATTGGAGCTATGTTAGTAAGAACATTTTAGTAGAAGAATGGATTGATGGATTTAAAATTACAGATATATCCCAAATTCAAAATAATAATTTATCATTAGAAAGTATTACTAAGAAAATAACAAAAGTATTTTTTGTACAAACCTTGCAATATGGTTTTTTTCATGGTGATATTCACCCAGGTAATGTCTTTGTTTTAAAAACAGGACAAATTGCTTTAGTAGATTTTGGTATTATGGGACGTTTAGATGAAAAAAATCAAGATTACTTAACTAATTTATTTATAGCCTTTTTAAACAAAGATTATTATAAAGCCGCAAAGATTCATTTTGATGCAGGGTGGATTAGTAATAAATATACCATAGAGGATTTTTCATTAGCTTGCCGTAGTATTGTAGAAAAGATTCTATATTTACCCCAAGAAGAAATTATGTTAGGAGACTTACTACATCAGTTATTTGTTATATCAGGTGATTTTGCTATGGAAATACAAGAAAATTTACTTTTATTGCAAAAAAATTTATTGTACCTAGAACATATTGGTAGGAAATTATCTCCTAAAAACAATATGTGGATTGTCTCTAAAAGTATTATAGAAGAAAACATTTCTAACAGGTATGGTTTAGAGTATTATATTAAAAAGTTATATATGGAACCTTTAAATGAATTCAAACTATTAAAGGAATCTTTATTTACTTATAATTGTTCTTTAGTTAAACTCCTACATAAACAAAGCCTTTATATGAAGATTAATCTTATGTTAATGTTTTTTGTGTTATGCTTAATGTGTATTTTTATAATTGGTAGTTATTAAAATTATGTCTCATGTTTCTATTAAAGTAGTTCTTTTACAACATGCACACGGTATTGCCTTGCCGAAAAGACTAACAGAAGGTAGTTCGGGTGTTGATTTATGTGCAGCAATTGATGAAGATGTTGTGTTAGCACCTAAGCATAAAGTGTTAATACCAACAGGTTTATGTATGCAAATACCAAGTGGTTATGAGGCACAAATTCGTTCTCGTTCCGGATTAGCAGCAAAACATGGGATTTCAGTGTTAAACTCTCCTGGGACTATAGATAGTGATTACCGTGGTGAGATCATGGTAATATTAATTAATTTAGGGCAAAAAGATTTTACAATTAAACGTGGCGATCGTATTGCTCAAATGGTTATTTCCCAATATTTTATTGCAGAGTGGGTTCCCTCAAAAGCTCTAGAGGATACCAAAAGAGGGCAAGGGGGGTTTGGCTCTACAGGAACAGTATAAATGTTTAAGGAATTTATATTTAATATATTAAACTTATTTTATTCTACAAATTTATATCAAAAAGTGTTTTTACGTAAAACCTTTAATATTAACCCTATTCTTAATTTACAATTATTTAGCCCTATGTATTTTGTAGGGCATTCTGTGTTGGCTGGTGAGTTTAATATTCTAGGACAACTTTACCAAATTAATGACTTTAAAAATCTAGCTGTTTTAAATTCTAAAGAGATAGAATTTATTCATCGTTTTGCTTGGTTACCTAATTTTTCAGTATTACAAACAGTAGAGGCTGCAGCTAAAAGTGTTTATCTTATAGAAAACTGGTTAAACCAATATTCTGAATTTGATGAGAAAGTTTGGGATCTTAGTGTTTTAGCAGAGAGAGTTTTTCATATTATTATTAATTACAATTTTTTAATGCGATCTAATAATACAGTAGGAATGAGTAAATTAGATAAATTCTTAACAGTGCAGATCAACCATTTATTAAATGCTTACAAGAAATTTGGAGTCCTGAATGATTTTCATGTGGCTAAAGCTTTAATAGCGGTATCTTTTGTTAAAGATAAAGAAATTGATAAGTTATTATTAGAAGCAGGGTTTACAGTATTAAAAACAGTAATAAAAGAAGGAATTTTAGCAGATGGAGGACATATTTCTAGGAATCCTTCTTTTACATTAGATTGCTTACAAAATATTTTAATTATTTATTATATGTTGAAAGATAAAGGAGTTTATGACGTTACTTTTTTAAGAGTTACTATAGATAAAATTACTAATTTTATTAGAACTATGAGGCATCCTAATGGAACATTAGGTGTTTTTAATGGTGGCCATGAAGGAGGTAAGCGACATATTGATTTTTTATTATCTTTATGCCAAAATTCTTCCCAAGCTTCAGTACATTTACGAGCTAGTAATTATACTAGGTTTCAAGGTAAAGAAGCAATGATAATTGTTGATGTAGGAGCTCCCACTAAAGCGGACAACGCCTTACTTTCTTTTGAATTATCAATCCAAAATAATAAGTTAATTACTAATTTAGGTAAAAATTTTAAAACTGATAAAAATAATATTTTAAATCAAGGATTATTTGGTAGATTAAGTTATTCTGGGCTCATTATCAAAAATTATAATAATGAAATTATGTTTTTTAATTTTAAACCAAGTAATATTAAGCAAAAAAGACGTACAGAAGAAAGCTGGGAAATTCTTGAAATGCATTATATTCACGAGCAGGTACCAGTTTTTGATTATTTTCATACTATTTATATTTCTAGATCCACGCCAACACATATTTTAAGCGAAGATTATCTAAATTTTAAAATGCCAGTACAAACTAGCATCAAAGAGGCTTTTTTACGAATACATTTATCACCTCAAATTAAAGACTTAGAATTGTTAAAACATAATCATGCTTTACTTATTACTATGGCACAAGTTGAGTATTTGTTTGTTTCATGTGACAACCCTATGCAAATTTCAAAGAATATCTATGCAGGGGAATTAGGATTATTACAACCATGTTATACCATAGATATTCCTTTTAATTTACAAAACAAAATAGTTAAAAATGAATGGAATATTTCAACTACAATAGTAGAATGATAAAAAGTTTATTTTATGTTATTATTGTTTTATAATATGTTAGTTTTTACAATAAAATTGTAAGATTATAACTTTTATAACTACAATATGCTTGATTATGCTAATTTGTTACAAAAAGGAAAATGAATATGAAAAAACGAAAAACGAGTAAAAATATGCCTATAATGTTTCATTCTTCACTACCACAACATCGGTTGCGTAAAGTGAAAGTTTTGAAATCCCGTTACCATTTACAGAAAGTTTTTGTTCCATTATGTGCTATAGCTATTGTATTAGTCTGTACTTTAATTTTACTTAATTATCCTCTTATTAAAGAACATATAGAGTTTCTTATCCCCAAAAATAAATATTTAATTTATGGTTTAGTTGGGTTTGTGAATTTATTTGTAATAATTTATTGTGGTTTTATTATTAAAGAATATTTTACTTTAAGTATTGTCTTGAAAGAGAAAACTTTAAAAGTTAAACATTATGTGCCTATTAGGTTAGATATCCATAATATTGATGATGTTACGTTAAAGCAAAGTATGCTAGGTAAAATGTTAGGTTATTCTACTTTAACTATCCTTAATAAGAACAGATCTGTTTTAAGGTATGTTGATATTATTAATGGTCCTCAACTTAGAAGAGCTATTAAAAAAATTCAAAGAGAACAAAATGAACCAAAGACAAAGAAAACAGTGAAAAATATATTCAGTAGCCCTGCACATAATAACAATTCAAGACCTTCAAACAAACCTAAGAGTAGAAAAGGGGTATCTCAAAGAAGAGCTAATCAGTATAGGTAGTTATAATTTAAGTATACACAACTTAAATGAAGTAGCATACTTATGTAAGTATAAGATATATATAGGAAAGGTAATATGCCAAAATTAAATTTATCTCAGACAGTTATTCAACTATTAAAGGAAAATCCGGAAAAGCAGTTTACTACAAAGCAGATAGCTGAAGAGATATGTAAAATTAAACCTGAAGAATGTGAGGCAAAATTAAAGCGTAGCAAAAACTTAAAAACTTATGAAGAATTAATACAACAGTTAGGAGCTGAAATAGGGGCTGATAAAACAATAACTAAAGATGGCTTAGTAAAAATAACAGCAGATAGACCTAGAAAATTTTATTATTCAAATAAATCTGATGAAGAAGAGATTGCCGAAGTAGAGCAAAATAAAGCAAGTAAGCCTCTTGAGGAAGAAATTTATCCATTAGTATGTGATTATTTGTATAATGTATTAGGTTTATATCCTAAAAGAATAGATGAAAAGACCTCATCTAATACAAAAGGTAAAAATGGCAATAAATGGTTGCACCCAGATATTGTAGGAATAAAGAATTTGACTGAGAATTGGAATGATAAAATAAAAGTCTATGCAGAAGTAGGTTTTTATACTAAAGTCAGTCTTTGGTCTTTTGAAGTAAAACTTAAAGTAAATAGGGCAAATGTGAGGGAGTGTTTTTTTCAGGCAGTATCTAATTCTTCATGGGCTAATTTTGCTTATTTAGTTGTCTTAGATGTATCCTATGATGCAATGGAAGAACTGAAAATATTATGCCCACCTCATAAAATTGGTGTAATAAAGCTTGATACAGATGATGTAAATGAAAGCCAAATAATAATACCTGCCTCAAAAAGGGAAAAAGTAGATTTAGATATGATGAATAGAATTGCAGGTGAGAATGGGGATTTTAAAAAATATATTGATGCTATAGTAGTATTTAATAAGTCAGGAAAAATAGTTAAAGAAGATTGGGATCGATGTTAGAGTTTAATCTTTACAGAACAGAGATTCTCCAATTAACTGGAGCGGGCGAAGGGATTTGAACCCTCGACTTCAACCTTGGCAAGGTTGCGCTCTACCCCTGAGCTACACCCGCAGTTCATAATACCTCAATATAATAATATTAAGTTGATAATTTTGCAACTTAAATTTATAATTATTCATAATAGTATAGAAACTTTACCATTAAGCTTATGAATAAAATTAATTTACAAGAATTGTTGAAGTTTTTGCAGTGTCCTATTTCTGGGGGAAAACTAGAATATAGCCAAGAAAAAGATATGTTATTTTCACCCTTGGCAAAGGTTTTTTTTCCAATTATTAATGGGGTACCTATACTTTTAGTAGAAGAAGCACTAAATATTAACCCTGAGGAGAAAGACGCAAATGCCGAAACAATATAAAGTATGTCAAAGTTGTGGTATGCCACTTAGTAAAGATCCTGCACCTATGTATGAGGGTAAAAAGTATTGTGGTTATTGTTTTAAAGATGGTAATTTTACATGCACAGATATAGACGCAAAAGGTATGCAAAAATTGGTAGTGGAAAAAATGGTGTCTATGAAAATACCTAGGTTTTTAGCAAAGTTCTTAAGTAGAAATATTCCCAAACTGGAACGTTGGCAACAAGCTAAATAGTCTTAATGAGCTTCTAACCAATTATTAGCAATATTATAATCAACTACTATAGGAATACCTATATTGGTAGATTTTTCCATAATATTTTGTAATTTTTGAGCTAATTGTTTAGCCTGTTTTTCTTGTACTTCTACAACAACTTCATCATGAATTTGTAATAACAAGTGGGCATCGTACTTATGAGATTGAATGTAATTAAACATGTTGATCATAGCTTTTTTTATAATATCTGCAGCCGTTCCTTGTAATTTAGCATTAATAGCTGCCCGTTCAGCAAAAAGCCTTAATTGATGGTTTTTACTATTAATATCGTTAATAAAACATCTTCTATGAAAGCTAGTTAAAACGTAACCATTAGTTCTAGCTTCTTGGATAGCTTTATCCATATAAAGTTTGATTTCGGGATATTGTTGGAAATAGGCGGTAATATATTCTTTAGCTGCCTCGGGAGAAATATTAAGTTGGTTAGCTAAGCCATAGGGAGTCTGACCGTAAATAATACCAAAATTAATGGTTTTGGCCTGCCGTCTGTGTTCTGGAGTAACATCTTCTTTAGAAACTTTAAAAACTTCCATTGCTGTTTTATTATGGATATCTTCTCCTTGTTTAAAAGCTGTAATGAGTTTGGGTACTTGCCCTATAGTAGCTAACAGACGTAATTCAATTTGTGAGTAATCAAGAGAAATAATTTTATAACCTTTCTTAGCAACTAAGGCTTGGCGTATTTTCTTACCTGCTATACTTTTAATAGGAATATTTTGTAAATTAGGTTCTATAGAAGATAACCTTCCAGTACTAGTAGATGCTTGCAAAAAAGTGGTATGAAGTGTGCCTGTTTGCGGGTTAATTTTTTCAGGTAGTTTATCAGAATAAGTATTTTTTAATTTACTAATTTGTCGCCACTCTAAGATGAAATTTACTATTTTATGTTCTGAAGATATTTTTTCTAAAGCACTAGCATCTGTTTTCCAGCTTCCTAAGCGATTTTTTGTTCCTTTTAACTTGAGTTTTTCAAAAAGTATTTCACCTATTTGTTTAGGTGAAGAAATGTTAAAAGGTTCGGCTAAAGCAAAAATTTTATGTTCTAATTTAGTTAAAGAATTTTGAAATTCAATACTTAATTCTTTTAAAATTTGGCTATTTAAAGTTATTCCTTGTAATTCCATAGCATAAAGCACAAATAGTAAGGGTTTATCAAAGTATTCGTATAAATATTTACCTTGTTTTAAAACTAATTCAGAGTTGTAAAAATTGTACAATTGTAAAAGCCAATGGGGGGTTATATCTTCAATTGCTAAATTGCATAAATACAGTTTTGCTATAATAGCTCCTAATGGGTTTTTATTAAGGTTAGGACCATACACAATATAGTCCATTAACATTATATCCTCACAAGATTGGAACTGGATACGGTAAGGTGCAATAGCATGTAAAAGAGGTTTTAAGTTAAAAAAGATTTTTTTGATAGCAGAATTTTCTAAAAGTGGTTTTAGAACTTCTAAAAGGCTATGCAAAGTAATAACATTATTCTTAGAGTTAAATAAATCTTCAGCCTGATTATTAGTAATTTGTATATTATAGTTAATATGATGTTTTGTATCATAAAGGCTAACATTAGTAATAGTTTTGTTATTCAAAGTATAAAGGATAGGTAAATAGTAGTTACTACTGAATGTTGCTAAGGTTTTTGTGAGAGAATCACTATCTATAATATCAATATTTTTCACATTTTCTTTTGGCAATACAGGATTATTATTTACAGTTTCTGTAGTTGATTCTGGAGTTACACATGGAGTTGAGGCTTGATGTTGTTCAGCTATATCTATAACTGATAAACCTGCTTTATTAGCTATTTTTACAGCTAAAGAATTAAAAGCAAGACTGGTTAAGAATTTGTATAAAGTAGTAGCATCAGGTGGTTGTTTTTTTAAGTTAGCAATAGGAATGGTTAAGGGAACATCATTTTTTAATGTTACTAATTTTAAAGATAAATAAGCGGAATCTTTACCTTGAATAATTTTATCTTTAAGAGCTAGTTTTGTAATTTTATCTACATTATTAAAAATATTGTCTAAAGACCCAAAGGTTGTTAGCAATGCAGCAGCGGTTTTAATACCAATACCTTTAATACCAGGGATATTGTCTACACTATCACCAACCAGAGCTTGGAATTCAATAATTTGTTGGGGCTTTACCCCAAACTTAGTAAAAACTTCGGTGGATGTAATTTTTTGTTTTTTTAGGGCATCAAACATATACACTTTCTTTTCATCATCAATTAGTTGCATAAGATCTTTATCCGAGGAGATGATCTCTACTGCTAAGCCTTCTTGAGTGGCAAGTTTAGTATAGGTGGCAATTAAATCATCCGCTTCAAAGCCACATAATTCTACGCTGGCAATATTTAATGCTTTTGTTGCTTCCCTGACTAATGGGAATTGCGAAATGAGATCTTCTGGCACAGTAGGACGGTTGGCTTTGTATAGTTTATACAAATCATTACGAAAAGTTTTCCCAGCTGAATCAAAAATTACTGCTATATATTCTACATTCTTTTCTTCCTGGAGAGCCATTAAAGATTTAGTAAAACCAAAAACAGCATTTACAGGCATATTATTAAAAGTTAAAGAGTTTTTAATAGCATAAAAGGCACGAAAAATAAAACCATAACCATCAATTAAGCAAATTTTTTTCATTTACAATAACTTATCTTTTAAGGTAGTTAAGATGTTTGGTTGGTACACAAATACTCGGGAACAGTAAGGGCATACAGCACGAGTATTTTGGATTTTCAAATATACCTTAGGGTGTTTGGATTCTTTATCTCCATCACAAGATACAATAGTGTTTTCAGTGATAATATCAGTTAATTGTTTATTCATTACCTTATCTTCTTTACGATTAGATATGTTAAAAGTAAGGTTTTTTAACTTATTACGCATAATTTAGGTATCCTTTTAAATTAGTTGCTTTTTGTAAAATAAACATACACAATTATTATATTTAGTATAATATAAAGAAAGTAAAAATCTATCAATAAATACACTATGCAAATATTAAACATTACAAATATGTGTAAAACATATAAAAATGGCAAAGTTGCCCTAAATAATTTAAGTTTAACTGTTAATAAAGGAGACTTTATTGGTTTATTAGGAGTAAATGGAGCAGGTAAGTCTACCTTGATTAACATTTTAGGGGATATCGTTATAAAAACATCGGGTAAAGCGGTAGTTAATGGTTATGATTTTGATACTGATAAAATAAATTTTAAGCGGAGCATAGGAATTGTTCCCCAAGAAACAACTTTTGACCCCTTTAGTACAGCATACGAGGCTTTGCAAATTCAACAAGGCTTATTTGGTTTACCTTTTAATAAGGAAAGAATTGAAGAAGTATTAGTACAGCTAGGTTTAGCCGATAAAATGCATACTCATGCTAGGGGGCTTTCTGGAGGTATGAAACGGAGGTTGTTAGTGGCTAAAGCCTTAATTCATAATCCTGAAGTGATTATTTTAGATGAACCAACGGCTGGGGTAGATATTGAATTACGTCAACAATTATGGGAATTTATTAATTTATTAAATAAGCAAGGTAGAACTATTATCTTAACTACCCATTATTTAGAGGAAGCTCAACAAATGTGTAATAAGATTGCTATTATTCATAATGGTAATATGGTTGCATACGAAGATAAATACAGCTTACTTGCTAAAATTGCTACAAAATATGTAACGATAGTTTTAAATAAAAGTTATAATAATGATATAAACATAAAAGAGTTAAAGTTAAACAAACTTGCCGATAATACTTTAAGAGTTGACTATCATACAGATGAAGATATTGGAATAATTATTAATGGTATTACAGCATCAGGTTATGAAATAAAAACCTTAAAAATAAAAGAGCCACAGTTAGAAGAGGTATTTTTAGCTTTAACTAAAAAAGATGTTTTATAATTTATGCACCTATAGCTCAACTGGATAGAGCGTTGCTTTCCGAGGGCAAAGGCTAGAGGTTCAAGTCCTCTTAGGTGCACCATATAATTAATGTAATAAGGAGCCTTACTATGAAGCTATACTATAAAATTATTAGCATAATTCCTATTTTTGTTATTTTAACAACTTTTTCTTTACAGGCTAAAGTGGTAAAACTAACGTGCGATCCTATGGAAGGTAATCAACTTATTGCTGTAAATGGAAAAAATACATCTAAACCTGAAATGTTAACTAATAAATCAACTATTAATATAGATTTACCTAATAATGTTATTATCTTTAATAATGATACTTATAAAATTGTTAATGCTTCTAATAATTTAGTTTCAGGAGTTTTTACAACTGAAAACTCTACTAGTGTGGTAAGTATAAGGCTAAAAACCTTAGCAGTATCTTTTAGCCACCATGTAGCTAGAGCCAATGAAGATTATGTACTAAGTGTTCAAGGTAAATGTGTAAATTAAATTTATTAATTATTGCTAATAATGGCAATATTTCTCATGAGTCTGTTAAAGCCCGTTCTTCTTAAGGGGGTATTCTTAAATATTTGGTTGAAGTTACCTTGATCTAATTTTATAAAATCTTGTAAAGTTGTAGGGAATTGTGGGTTATAAGAGCTGGCTTGATGTTTTGAGACTTGTTGCCATTTATTAAAAGGGCAGGCTTGTAAGCAAGCATCACAACCAAATACTTTTTTACCAAATTTACTTTGTAATTCTTTAGGAATATCTGTTTTATGTTCAATGGTATAATAAGATATACATTTATTTACTTGTATTTTATAGGGGCTTAGGGCTTTTGTGGGGCAAGCGTCAATACATTTTGTGCAAGTGCCACATAAATTTTTGTGGGGAGTATCAGCTGGAAGTTGTAAGCTAGTAAGAATAACTCCTAAAAATAACCAACTACCAAATTCTTTAGACACAATACAGGTATGCTTACCTTGCCAACCAATTTGAGTATATTTTGCTAGTGTTTTCTCTAGCAAAGGGGCACTATCTACAAAATAACGATTGGTATCTTGGTAAGTAGTATTTAAAAATTTAGCTAAAGTTTGTACTTTCTTATAAGCCCATAGGTGATAATCTTGAAGTTGATTAGCATAAATACTAATTTCATAATCTTTAATAGGCTTAACGTTAAAGTAATTAAGGCCAATAATAATAGCAGAGTTGGCTTGAGGGAGTAATTGTTTAGGATTATCTCGTAATTGTTGCCGAGTTTGAAGCCAATACATATCACCATAGTTTTTTTCTTGTAAGAATTTATGGTAATTAGATAAGTCTGCTGTTAGAATTTCAGCTGGACTAAAACCTATGGCATCTATTTTGAGGATATCTTTAGCATAATTAGTTATAGCTGCTTTCATAGTATTACTTATACAGAGTTATTCATACGGGCTAAAAATTCTTGTTTAAAAGTACTAAAATTGTTTTGTAAAATAGAATCACGTGCTTGATTCATCATATTTTTATAAAAAGTAAGATTATGGATAGTTAATAAAATAGGACCCAACATTTCTTGTACTTTAAATAAATGGTGTAAATAGGCTTTGGAGTATTGCTTACAGCATTCGCAAGAGCATAAAGGATCTAAGGAAGCGTTATCAGTTTTATGTTTTGTATTACGTATGTTGATTTCACCAAAATGTGTAAAAGCCCTAGCGTTCCTACCCATACGAGTAGGGAGAACGCAATCAAACATATCAACTCCTAGCTCAATAGCACCTAGAATATCACTAGGGCGTCCTACACCCATTAAGTAACGAGGTTTTTGTTGAGGAATAAAAGGTTCTGTATAATGAATAATTTCAAACATTGTTGCTTGCGGTTCACCAATTGCTAAACCTCCAAGGGCATAACCATCAAAATCTAGTGATATTAATTCTTCAGCTGATATTTTTCTAAGATCGGGAAAAGTACCACCTTGAATAATACCAAATTGTCCGTAACCGTCTCTTGGTATAAAAGCCTGTTGGCTACGAATAGCCCACCTTGTAGTTCGTGCTGTTGATTTTTTTACATATTCTTTATTTGCTCCATAGGGAATACATTCATCAAGTACCATGCTAATATTGGAGTCTAGTTTATGTTGTATTTGGGTAGAAATTTCAGGAGTCATTTGATGGCGGGAACCATCAATGTGTGATCGGAATTCCACATATTCTTCAGTAATTTTATTTAAGGTAGATAAAGACATTACTTGGAAACCTCCAGAGTCGGTTAAGAAAGATCTTTTCCAATTAGTAAACTTGTGTAACCCACCAAGAGATTCAACTAAATTAGCCCCTGGTGTTAACATTAAATGGTAAGTATTACCTAAAATAATTTCAAAACCTATGTTTTCTAAAATAGAAGGTAAAATTCCTTTCACCGTACCTTTAGTACCTACCGGCATAAAAACAGGAGTGTGAATTGTACTATGTTTAGTTTGTAGAATTCCTGCTCTAGCTTTTTTATCTTGATGTGCTAATGTGAATTGTAAAGGCATAATAAATTTCCTTGCTAATTGTTAAGGTGTTTTTCTAAGAAACAACAATCGCCGTATGAAAAAAAGCGGTAATGGTTGTTAATAGCATACTGATAAGCCTTTTGCATATTAGTTAAGCCACAAAATGCCGATACTAACATAAACAAAGTAGATTTTGGCAAATGAAAGTTAGTGATTAAACAGTCAACTATTTGAAAATTAAAACTAGGATAAGCAAAAAGGTTAATATTGCCAGCAAAAGGTTGAAGTTTACCATATTTTAATTGTACATACTCTAAAACTCTTAAGCTAGTTGTTCCTACAGTAATAATTCTTCCTCCATTAGTCTGAGCTTGTTGAATTTTATTGATTGTGTTTTCAGATAGTTCACCATATTCTTCGTGCATTTGGTGTTGAGTAATATCATTAACTTTAACTGGTAAAAAAGTACCAGCTCCTACATGTAAGGTAATAAAGGTATGATTAACTCCTTTGTTACAGAGGGCATCAATTAAAGGTTGATCAAAATGAAGGCTAGCGGTAGGGGAAGCTACAGCTCCTTCTATTTTGGCAAACATACTTTGGTAATTAGTATAGTCATTGGAATTATTAATATGTGAACGTTTAATGTAAGGTGGTAAGGGCATAAAGCCAAATTTATCTAATTTTTCATAAAGATTATCATAGTTAAAGTATAGTTTAACCTCACCTGTTTCATATTTTTCTATTACTTTACACTGGAAATCTTGGTGAAAAGTAATTACATCGTTTATTTTTAAACGTCTAGCGTTTTTAATAAAAGCCAACCAATGTTTGTTATCTAATTGTTTGTGTAAATTAATGGAAAGTGTAGCAGAGCCTTTCTTACCTACTAATTTAGCTGGAATAACTTTAGTGTTGTTAAAAATTAATAAGTCATGCCTGTTTAATAATTTTGTTAAATCTTGTACTAAATAAGATGTATAGCAGTTACTAGCCACGTGTAATAACTTCGCACTACTTTTATTAGCTAAAGGTTCCTGAGCTATTAAGTTAGGTGGTAAATTAAAATTAAAAGTATCTAATGTAAGGTTTTTCATAAATAATCTTGATATTATTGTAATTCATATAATATATTAGTATTCTTAGTTTAATATAAAAACTTATAAATAATAAGGCTAATCAACGAATAATGCAAAAAAATATATTAGTTATATACGGTTCAACTACAGGAAATAGTGAAAACTTAGCTATATATATTCAACAATATATCTCTATAAAAGCTAAGGTGACTGTAGTTAATGTAGTAGATCTACAACAAAACTTTAGTTTTGCAGGTTATGATGTATATATTTTAGTTACTTCCACTTGGGGTATAGAGCCTGCCGATTTACAAGAAGATTTTGCTTATTTTTGGCAATATGTTAATAAGGATAGTATTCACGGTAAATCTTTTATGATTTTAGGGTTAGGTGATGCTTATTACCCTTATTTTGCCTATGGTGTTGATATTCTAGTTGCTGATATTATACGCTTTAAGGGAAAAGTATTAGGTAAGGGCTTAAAAATCCAAGATAATTGGGAAGAACGTTTATGTAGTATTAATAATTACCTTAAATTACTCTTAAGTAAGTTAAATTAAGAAAAAATTTGCTAAATTAAAAAAAAAATACTAATATATTCTAACTATAAGTAGTATAATTAAAATATTGAAGGTAAAGATGAAAATTAAAAGTTCTTTAAAATCTATGAAGCATAGAGGAAAAGGTTGTGTGATTGCACGCCGTAGAGGTAAACTATATATAATTAATAAACTTAATCCAAGATTTAAAGCTCGTCAAGGTTAATTATAGTTCACAATAATCTTTTAACCTTTAGCAATATATAAATTTTTTCTTGTTAAGAGGGTTAATGTGTCTAAAGAATTTTTTGAAAAATTGAATAGAATATTAGCTGAACAGCAACAACAAAAAGTTTCTAAAGGTGATGGATCTGTTTCTTCTAATAGTTCCAATGCTAACTCATCTTCTACTTTAAACAATTCTTCTGAATCTAGTGTATCTAATCCTGTACCAAAAATTAGTACTCCTAGTATTACTAATAAACAAACTAAGGAAGAAGAACTAGGGAGTGTTAAATCAAAGCCCCCAGTTCATACTGAACTTTCTATTGAAGAAAATTCAAAGCAGTCTAAGCAAAACATAGGTAATAATTCACCTACAATTAAAGTTGTTCCTACTCTTACCAATGAGGAAAAAGTAGAACCAATTATTAAGCCAAATAATGAAATTCAAAATAAGAAGTTAGTTAAAGATGAATTCCCAAATGAGAGTTCTAAGCCATTAAAAAAGGTTAATAATGTAAACACTAATGCGGATAAATTAACTTTTGAACAAAAAATAGATCAAGTTCTAGATTCCATTAAACAACTTTTTGTACCTTTTAAAACTCTTATGGTACAAACTTTGCCTTTTACAAAAAGTTTTATTATGGTGCTGGATAAAATAGGCTGGTTAATTGGCTTTTTAACCAAATTTATTGTCTTACGGTTACCTTTATTAAAAAGAATATTAAATAGTTGGGTGTTAAAAGCCACAGTTGTTGTTTTAATTTTACTATTTTTATCTGGTAGTATTTTATCAAGATTTTTAAATACTAAAGCTAATATGCTAAGTATTGAAAATTCTATTTTTAAAGCTACAGGTTATAAAGCTAAAATTAATGGTTTAATTACTGTTAGTTTAGTACCAACCTTTTCAGTTTCTTTACATAATGTGGTTTTTGATGTTGCTTCTAAAAAACAACAACAAGAAATAGCTGTTAATTCTAATGTAGAGGTTAGTCTTTTAGAATCAGATTATTTAACTTTAAAGTTTGCATGGTTGCCAATGTTTTTTGGGCATTTAGAAGTGGAATCTGTAAACTTAAATAAAACTCATATTGATGTTAAAATGCCAGCACATGAAGTGCAAGATAATAATTTGTTACAATATAATCAATTAATAAATAAAATTGACAAACAAATTACTCAAGTTATTACGCAAGGTGTAAATAATAAATCTGCTACAACATTAAGTTATAATAATTCTAAAGCAAATAATTCTACTGTTAACCAAAAACTAACGCCAGAGTATTTTAATAAGGTGGTAGATACTCATAAAAAATCATCTAAAATTAAAATAGATAATGTGGCAACAGATAACCAAACATCTTCCAATGTAGGCTTAGATTCTATCTCAAATACTTCCAATGAAGAATTAACTGTTAATAACTTAGATGATAACATCTTGGAAACTGATAATAGTTTGTTAAACCGTTTACTTACCCCTATGTTAGAACATATTAAATTTAACTTTCGGGACATTGATAAACTTAATATTCAAAGAGGCAATATTAATGTTTTAGATGATGCTAATAAAATATTATTAACATTTAATAATGTAGCCATGAATATTAAATCTAATACTTCTAGTTTGTTATTAGATGGTTCTTATAGTTTTATGAACTATAACTTTACTTATAATTCCCAAATATCTTTTGCTGATTCAGATGTACTATTTGTTATTCATTCTGCTTTAGACTCTAATCCTCAACAGTCTATAGAAATTAAAGGGCAAAGAAATTATGCTGATGGGAGTATTATAGGTAGCATTACTTCTAAGCAAGGTGGGGTTTTATTATGGTTACAACAATTAGCAATGGATTTTGATGTAAAAAAGATCCAAAAAGAAAAATTCCAAGCTAATTTCTTATTAAATAAAGATTCTTTAAAAATTACCGATGTAGATTTGCAACTAAATGAGGTTCATTACAGTGGTAATATTTTACTAGCTTTAGCTAATAACAATAAGTTTATGAATGTGAATCTTATTGCTGATATTGCCAATGCAACAGATTATTTTACACACTATATGCAAGGGATTTCTACTATAAAAAATGAACAAGGTTCTACTTTTTTAGCTATTTTAAATAATATTGAGCAATGGAAGAATAAGAAAGTAAACTTTTTTAATTTAGATTATTTAAGGCTGACTTTAACAATTCGTAATACAAAATTATATGAATCTAAGTTAAATAACTTTAATATAGCGTTTTTAATGGATCTACCACACGATAAAATTTATATGGATCATTTTTCTGTGGGAACGGCTTCTACTAATATTAATATGTTAGGTAAGGTGGATCTTAATAGTAAAAATGCTATTTTTAGTTTACATACTTTGGGTTCATTGCAAGATGGTGCAACAATATTGCATATTCCTAATAAAATGAAGCTGTTATTAATTTCTGTAGCACAAGATTCAGATGCTTATAATTTAAGTTCTAGGGTAGATTTTGTAAAGAACCGTATTACTTTTACCGATATTAAAGGGCAATTAGGAAAACTTCCTATAGCTGATACTTATGCCATAGTAATGGAAAGGGCTGATAATTTAGATATTTCTCTTAATAGCCAATTAGATAATCTAGATTTTAGTTATTTAACTAGTATTTATAATAAGCAAATAGCTGATCTTAGCTTTGAACAAAAAAGTGATATTAATGTTTTTGGTTTATCTGATAAAACTTCTTTAACTTTAAATGCTCAAATAAAAAAATTAAATTATAAAAACTTAAACTTTAAAAATGTGCGTTTTAATGTAGATTTTCTAAAGAGTGGCTTTTTGGTAGACAGAATGTTATTACAAGGAGTAAATGGTGGTACAGCGGTGGCAGTATTTAATTCTGATACTTCTGTGAACCCTATGATCGTGGGGCATATAGTTTTTGATAATTTAGTACTTAATTTTAATGAACTACAACAATTTATGTTTTCTAAAGAAAAAATTATAGGCAATGTGGTACTAAATGGTAAGTTTAAATTTAGTAGTAATAATTTAGATAATCCAATTGCTAATACCTCAGGAGAAATTACTTTAATTAAAAAAGAAAGAATAGATCTTAACCGTTTTGCTAATTTAGATTCCTTATATATTACTGTTAGTGAAAAAGGTAATAAAAATAATAAAAGGATTTTTGTAAATGATATATATGGTACTTTGAAAATAAAAAATAACTTAATAGAATTATATCCTGTATCTTTCTTATATATTTTAAATAACAAAGAATATCGTGGAGCTTTATCGGCTATGGTAGATTTACAAGATGCTACTATTAAGGTTAACGGTGAAGCTGATGATACTTTAAATATTCGTAAAGGGTTAAAAATTAATATTAATGGTGATTTGTTAAGCCCTAAAATTAGTAGAGTACCTACAATAAAACATGCTAGTAATATGGGTAAAGCTCCTCCTAAAGAAGTTGATGTAATAGAAGAGAGTAAAAAAACGGCAGTATTAGCTAATGGCGTGAATGATGTAAATGGGAAAACCTATTTTTATAAGCATTATGATAAGCATTCCCCTAAATATAACAATAAACTTTCAGAGCAATTTTACCAAAAAGATATGCAAAAAATAGACTCAGAGAAGAATAGCGACCTTTTCTTACCAGAGGAAAGTAATAAGTAGATTTATATAATCTTTTACTTCATTATCACTTAACTCGTCTTCACCTTTGCAAAATAGAATTTTACAATCAACAAGATACATCATTACTGTTTCTATAACATCAATAGCACAATCATCAGCTGGCAAATTAACATAGTTTATTTTAATTCTTCTTTATTCATTTCTTTTAACTCCTTTAATTATTTGTGTTATAAAGCATTGTTAATATTTTTATTATTAATTTTACAAGCCTTAATCATTGCTCTTCTCATTTTAGAAAAGCCTTTTGCATTATAGGTAGATATAACTTCACCTTTTAAATCTTTTATAATTACTCTTTTCTTATATAAAAATTGATCTTCTAAATATTTTTTCCCTTTATAGCTAGTTGGTTTAGCTAATTCCATACCTATATATGTATAACCTGAACTACTAAATTTTACATTCTTATTATTTACTTTTAATACATCAATATAATCACTATAAAGACTGCGTTTATTGTAAATTACAATATCCATATCTAAAAACGCCAATGTACCAGTATCACAATTATTTTTATCTACAAAATATAATAAGGTTTCAAATTTAACTCTATCAGCTAGATCATCAGTTATTTCCTGAGATGTCCCTAATGTAGAAGAGAAAAAGGTATCGTTTTCTTCTATTTCACCCCAAGTTTGAGAATTTATATAATCTTGTATTGTATTTTCTTCGTCTATTTTTCTTTGTTTTTTTAATTCTACCCAGTCTATATAATCTTGTTTCTCATTTACAACTGGGGTATAACTTGTTTGATCGTCTTGGAAAAAAGCACAGCCTGTCAATAATAATTCCCCTAATAATATTAATAATATTGCAATCCTCAATTAAAATATTCCTTTAGTTATTTGTGTTATTTATTTTCTTTCAAATATTTTACCCAATAGGTAACATCGCTACGCTCCCACTCCTCTAAACTTATAGTTGTGTATCCATGATACTTATTTATAGCTTTTACTTTTTAAAAGTAAGAAGTGCTGAAAATTGTAAGGCTATTATTCTAACTAAACTTATATTAAGTAATCTAATTTGTTAAAATTCTTGTATAAATAAATTATTACTTGCTACCTAATAAGTAAATAAAGGATAGTAGTAGGTTATTTAATATAAATTTACCATTTAATTTAGCTACCTAAATTACGGTAAAAATAAGAGGTGATAGCTAACATTGTAAAAAGAACACCAAGCCAACCTAACCACTGATAAGCTAAAAATAGCCCGCCAGCACCTGCAACTATAATTACGAACAATATTAAGCCTAAAAGAATAAAATACCATATTTCTAACATAAATTCTTTAAAAGTCATTTTTTATGATCTCCTTTTGTTTAAAGTAACAAGAAAATTCTTAGTAATTTATTGGGGTTGAAGAATCTTAATGTTATAATTAGTCCTATAATGATACATATTATACTTTAAAAGGAATAATATTACTATTTTTATTAGGCTTTTCTTTATTAGTTATGCTTTTCCCCTTAGATTGATTTGTATTACTAGATGTTTTACTAGTGTTAGTTTTTTTGTTAGGAGTAGGTGAGTAATTAAAAAGAAATTGAATACTGGTTGTTTTATCGTAAAACCTAGTAATACAATCAAAAGGACAAAAAATTTCTGCAGGTTGTCCTTTAAAATATAAAGTAACCTTAAATCCATTATTAAGGATTGTAAAATTATTAAATTGATGTTCTAGTACAACTGTTAACTCTTCAGGGTAAGCCTCGTGCAAGAATTTAGGTATTTGCACCCTAATATCTGTAGTAACAAAAGTAATATAAAAACTGTGAGTTTCAGTATGTTGTAATTTTTCAAGAGTAGTAAAAGCTTGTTTCATTATGTTCATTGTGGCAGCTTCAAGCCATTGTTGAAAATCAAAACTACTTGTTGTCATATTAAGTGTAATTAGTATTTAGTATTTTAAATAAAAATGGGTATTTTCTGTTGCCAGGTAATACCCAAACCCCCTTACTTCAGAGCAACTAAGCTGCTAAAGCAACACCTGAATTATCATTGGCGTTTATAAATTTGACTCGATAACGGTGATATCATACCGTAAGAAAATTTATTTTTCCTGATTTGTCGAAGCTATTTCGCCCCCTTAAGAAAAATGGTGGAGGCGCTGGGTACTGCCCCCAGGTCCAAAGCAGTAATTATATAAACGTTTATCTTAATAGTTATTCAATTAAAAATATTAAATAACAAGTAAATTATACACTATTTTATGCTATAATGAAAGCAAATAATAGAAAAACCAAGAAAATGCAATGGATTTAGAACAAACTAAGCGAGTAATCAGTGTTGATTTAGAAAATATTTTATATGAACAGTTTAATGTGTTAGATAGTGGTTTTATTAGAGTCATTGACTATATGGGAAATGATAGCTCTATTGCCCAAGCTGCTAGAGTATCTTATGGTAAAGGTACTAAAACTATTAGTGATGATACAGGTTTAATTCGCTATTTATTACGTTATAAACATACTACTCCTTTTGAAATGTGTGAAATTAAGTTTCATATTAAAGCACCAATTTTTGTAGCACGACAATGGTTGCGGCATCGTACTGCAAATGTTAATGAATATTCTGCTAGATATTCTATTTTAGATGAAAGTTACTATGTTCCAGATCATGAACAAATTAAGGTTCAATCCGTATCTAACAAACAGGGTAGGGGTGAAAGTTTTTCAAAAAAAACTACCAACGAGATAGTAAATAACCTAAATATAGCCTCTAAGGAAGCTGTTAAGTTGTATCAAGAGTTGTTAACTATAACTGATTCTGAATCAAATAAGCAAGGTTTGGCTAAAGAGTTAGCTAGAATAATTTTACCAGTTAATATGTATACACAATTTTATTGGAAAATAGATCTTCATAATTTATTGCATTTTTTAATGCTAAGGGCAGATTCCCATGCCCAATATGAAATTAGAGTTTATGCCGAGAAAATGCTAGAATTGGTTGCTAAATGGGTGCCAATAACGTATCAGGCTTTTTTAGATTATACTGTAAATTCCCATACTTTTTCAGCTAAAGAGATGGCAGTATTACACAAAATTATTAATAATGAAAAAGTAGACTATGAGACGTCTGGTTTATCAAAAAGAGAGGTTTCTACTTTTAAAAAGAGCTTGAAAATTACTTAACCCTTGTGGTTAGGTTTTGTAGCTTAACATTTGAAATTAGCTTTGGCTCTGGTTTCTGCTTCTATAGCTTGCATTTTAGTATTAATAGCATTTTCTAAAAAAGGTAAGAAATCTTTTTCTGGTAATGAATTAGGTAAAATAGGTGGTAAAAATTCTACAATAATATTGTGTTTTCTAATAATCCAACTATTTTTGGGCAGTACCCAACCAGTATTTAAGGCTACAGGGATAATAGGTACATTATTTTCTGTGTATAACAGTTGAATTCCTTTTCTAAACTTTCCTGTTTCTCCACAGGGAATCCTAGTACCTTCTGGAAAAATTACTACACTGACTCCTTCTTCTAAGTATTCTTTTACTTGTGTTTGCATATGAGTTAAGATTTTACTACCATGTTGTCTATCAATAGAAACGCCCCCAAGTTGTTGGAGGATTCTTCCCCACATAGGTACTTTCATTAGTTCTTTTTTATAACAATAAACAGTATTGGGCTTAAACATATTAAAATAATACAGAGTTTCTAGGGAAGATTGATGCTTACTAGCAAAAATACAAGGTCCTTTAGGAATATTCTCTAATCCTCTATGTTCTTCCTGAATACCTAACAGTTTATAACCACAATTTCTAAGACTTTTTGTAAGGCATAAAGCTAATGCTCTGGAAGTATTCTGAGAAATAAAGAAACTAGTTACATATAAAATAGGGCTTATGATAATCCCTGATGTCATAAAATATATATTAACAATAATACCTTGAATAATTGCTATCATGTGTGTTAGTCCTGAAATGATTTTTCAATGATGTTTTTTACAAATCTCATACCTAAAAAGCTAGAGAATAAAGGAAATATTACAATAAAAACTAAATTGGCTAAAATATAGTGTTTTGTAGCTAATAAAGCAATATTAATATTTAATAAGTAAGCAATAATAATAGATACCATTACTAAACTATATACAAAGGCTAGTGTATATAGAGATTTTTCAAAAATCCATTTACCAAAATCAATAGCTAGATCACTAGTTTGAATCCCTAGTAAAATTAAAACTTTAATAACCTGTTTATTAGCAAAAACTATAGATGATGTAATTAAAAATAAAATTCCACATAGAATCATAAAAGCAATTATAGGAACAATAATTGCAAAATATTTAGCTGCATTAATAGGAGTAGCAAGTCGTTGAATTAATTCTTTTTCAGTATCTACATAAATATCTTTAATAGTTTGGCTTAGGCTATCTCTAATTTCATTAATGATATCATCGGAAGAATCTGTTAAATTAACTACTAAAACAGAAGGGACATTAAGGTCAAGGCTACGAGTTTTAAAATCACCAGTAAAGTCATTTATTAATTTAATAATTTCTTTTTTAGGAACTTGCCTATAGGATTTTATATATTTATTCTTATTAAGATAATTAGTAACAAGTTCTATTCTATTTTGTTGTTGCTGTTTATTAGCTGTAGGATAAATTTCTACAATTAAAGACTTAGAGGTAGCAAAAGCAATAGGATTTAGAATTCTATCTAAAATATTAGCACTAAAAATAGATAAAAAGCATAACCAAATAATAGCTGTTAAAATAATAATAAAAAAACGGTTCCAAAAAGTGAGCTTTGCAAAAGCAAACAATTGGTAACGATTCTTATAAGGAATAGGTAATAATTTTTTAATGTAGAAAATTATATTATGAATAAAGGAAAGCAATTTTTGTTTCATTATTTTTTCTAACTTCTTATAATTTCTAATTGATTATTTGTTAAATGAGCTACAGGATAATTTTTTTGAGTTAATAGTTCTAAATTATGAGTAGCAAATACAATAGCAACTCCTTGCTTATTCAATTGTTCTAGCATACGCAATATTTTTTCAGACATTTTAAAGTCAATACTACCTGTTGGTTCATCAGCTAAAATTATATCAGGATTTTTTATAATAGCTCTAGCAATTGCTACCCTTTGTTGTTGCCCTCCCGATAAAGTTAAGGGTAGTGAATTTTCAAATTGTTTTAAATTGATCCACTCTAAAATTTCAGTAACTTTTTCTTTAATTTCTTTAGGAGGAACTTGGTCAATTTGTAATGGAAGAGCAATATTATCAAAAATACTAAGATGATTAATCAGTTGAAAATCTTGAAAAATTACTCCCATGCGGCGACGTAATAAAGCTACATTTTTAGGTTTAATACTAGCAATATCATGATTAAAAATATTTAAAAATCCACGGCTAGGTTTTAGAGATAAGTTAATAAGATTAAGAAGGCTTGTTTTACCAGCTCCACTATCTCCTACTAAAAAGAGAAAATCACCTTTGTTAATGGTTAAGTTAATGTTTTTTAGGATCTCGGGATTGTCTCCATATCGTAAACCGATATTTTCAAATGATACTATAGGTTGTTTTTTTTTCATGAATTGTTAAGTATAGTTTATTATTTAATCAAAATTCGCATTATTGTTATATAATATATATAATATAACACTTTGTGAAAGGTATTTATTATATTTTAATTTTTGGTTAATTATATGGTAAAACGTATTGTTTGTCCTAATTGCTCTTATGTACAAGAACTTAACTCTACAGATAATGATTCTCTTAGAGTGTGTCCTAATTGCCAACATCAATGGTTGAGTATGCAAAATTCTGCCTATCAGAATAAAAAAAATATTAAGGTTATTACAAAAACTGCTAACCATTATAAATATACTATAAGTAGGTATAAAGATAAAAACTCTACTTACCCATTTTTTGTAATGGATAATAACTATGTAGAGTTTTCAGCCCCACGTAAAATAAGGCAATTTAAACAAAGTGATTTAATTAGTACTAGAGTTAAGCCACAAATTAATCTTAACCAAGAATTAACAAATCAATTCTTTCCTCAAGATAGTAGTGTTATTAATGAGGAAGATCCCTTGCCTATTCAAAAAGATATACCTAAGGCTACAACTAATTTTGTTGGGATAGCCAACAATGAAAGAGTAACAGAAAAAACAGAAATTTTAGGCAAAGAAAAGGTTGATAAGAAAGAAAATTCATTAGAGACATCTCCTAAAGAACAAGTAAGTACTTTAGATAGAATCAAAGCATTTTTTGGTTTTAGGAAAAAAAAGTTATTACCTTCTTCACCATTAACCGAAGTTGGTGACAAACTAAATGCTACTAAATATAAAACTTTAAATAAGATTGCAACCCAAGAATTAGGTACTTTAACAAAGTTTTATAATCAAGAACCTGATGATCAGTATGAGGTACCTAAATTATATGTACCACATAAACAAGCTAAATTTAATGACGGAGATGTTTTTTCTTTAAAACAACGCCATAACACTGTTTTTAATAATAATGTGGAGGCTGAAGTTGAAAAAAGGCAGATAGCTTTACGAAGAGCTAAGGAAAGAGAGTTACAAAAATTACCTCATAATAATATTAATATAAGAGAATCAGGTTCTAATAGAGAAGTAACTAACAATACTAATGAGGTTCAAAGAACTCCAAGAATTATAGTAGATCCATTAGTTGCCAATAAAGATAATAATTTTAGGGAAAGCATTACAAAAGATAAAGAATCTACAACAAGTACTAATACAAATAATTATCAAAACCTTCCAAGAAAGGCAAATAACCAAGAAACACAAGGAAATAATCAAATATTTAATGCAGATGATTTATCTTCTCCTTTAAATAATAAGGATCTTGTTAACATTGTGGCTAAAGAAAGAATTATTGCTAATAATAAGGAGAGTAAGTTACAACAATTATCATTAATAAAAAATAGCAAATTAGTGAATGAAACTAAGCATAAAGAAGATAATAAAGAAAATTCTTTAGGTAATGAATATAGTTTACCTTCTAATTCAAGGGCAGTAGATCTTGCGAAAGTACCAAACAGTCATTTAAAAGTAGCACCTATTAGGATAAAAAGAAGTTTATCAGATTCGTATCAAGATAGTAATCTTCCAGAAACTGATGCGAGAATATTAAAAGATATTAATCAAGATTTTTCTTTTACCCAAGAAATTAAAGATTCTAAAGCACTAAGCTCTCGTAATCGTACTCTTTCTACTAGTAGTAATAAAAATAATACAATTTTAAGTTTACAAGAGCAAACTTTTGCGGGAAAATTTTTACAAGAAGAAGAATTAACCCAATCTATTATACCTCCTGAAGCAAAGGGTTTTTTCTATGAAAAAGAAGATTCTAATATTTTTAATAATAACTTGAAAATAGAAAATGATATGAGAACAGTTGAAAAAAAGAGCCATCAAACAGCAAAAATACAAGAATCAGATACTCTTAAGAGAAAAGGAAATAAAGAGTTACCTAATAGGGATTTGTTAAATCAGAGGAGAGATTCTTTAAAAGCCGTAGGAGTATCTAGAGATCGTCATGATTTAATATTTACCAATAATGAAGATGGTGGTGTTTTTTATGAAGAATTTTTGGAAGATAAAGAAACAGTAGCTTCTACCAAAAGGGATAATCAAGAAGAAGTATTATCAAGGCAAGAAAAAAGAAAAAGTTTATTAGCAAGAAGGCAAGAACGTACAACTAAAATACGAGACCATATAAGTAAGCAAGACACTGTTAATAATGATAGTAATATTACTGAAGGTGAGTATTCAAGAGATAAATATGAAAGTAAAGCCACTAAACATTCTGATATTAAAGAAGAGCCTCGTTCTCTTGTTGATTCTCAAGATTATCAACAACCTCTTGAAAAGAGTAATAATATAAACCTTCCTAATAATGACTATAAAGAATCACGGCCTTTTAATTTAAAAGAAAAAATGCAAGAATTCTCTAAAGAGAAAGCTAGGCAACACCAAGACTCTACACAACCTTTACCTCAACAAGAAATTAGTTTAACTGATTTAATGAGTCCAGAACCTTATAGTGCAAAAGATTCTCCTGAAGATGTTACCACAACTAACCAAAAAGTAGAATCCTATCCAGAAATAGATCAACAAAACGACTCCTTGATAGAACAAAACACTAAAGAAAATTTAAAAATAGTTGATCCTAACCCACAACAGATTAATAAATCTTTTATAGAGAATGAATCTATTGGGCAGCAAAAGCTTAATAATGAACCTATACTTTCAAAAGATTCAGTTACTTTTCTAAAAAAGAAAGATGATAACAATATAGAATTACCAAATATACAAGATAACGAAAGGGAAAAATTTTCAAATTCCATTTCAAACTCGCAAGAATTACCAAATGAGCTACCTACTCCAAATACCACCCAACAATTTAGTGCTAAGCAGTTCTTATTACAAAAGATTGAAGAGGGAGACAAAGAATACTTAGATTTCTTAAACAAGAAAATAGATACACTAAAATCTGAAGATATTAAACAAGCTCTTATGAGTAAAACCCAAGAAATAGCAAAACAAGAGCAACAACATAGTTTGAATCAAGAAGAAAAACTGTTAGGGGCTAGTAATTATACTTCTACAGACTTAGCAACAGATATGCAGAAAAAAATGAATAGGTTAAAAACTCCTAAAGGATATATTATATTAGTAATTATAGCTATTTTGGTGTTAGCAGTATTTTATTTCTTTTCAGCTTCTTATATGAGTTTAAAAAAGGGTGAGCAACTAAATAAGCAAACAGTTGAAGGTATTCCAGCAATAGATGATAAAGCAGTAGCAGATTATACTGTGCCACATGGTAAGCAAACAGGTATGAAAGGTGCTACATTAGGAAATGATAACAAGGTGGCGATTGAGGTTAATAAAGGTAAGACAAATTCATTGGAAGTACTGAAGGTAGATAGAGAAAAGCTAGATTCTAAAAAGTCTTTAGAGCAAGATATTCAAAACAAAATAGTTCAAGAGAATAACAATGCTGCAGGTTCTTCAATAGGGGCAAAATTTTCTAAATCAATTTTACAAACTAAGCAATCTGTTACTAATTTTTTTAATACTGTTAAAGTTTATAAAGTTAATTCATTTTGGGAAACTAGTAATCACTCTCCTCAGTTTAAAACAGTAGTAACTTTGTATAATTCTAGCACTACAAAATCTTATAAAGTACAAGAAATGGAATTGGTTTTTGTAAACGCTAGTGGTAAGAAACTTAGTACCCGAAAAATTACTCCTAATAAAGTAATTAGAGCTGGAGAATTTGTAAGAATTAATATTATTTTTCATGAAACATCTAAAGTTACAGCCAATGCTTACGTTTTTGTTAAGCAGGCTATTGCTCAATAAATTCTCACTTTATTTTGTTACTTGTTTAGGATTAGGATCCGGATAGGTATTATTATGCCCTTTGGGAATATTAGCTTTTTGGTTGCCACAAGATACTAGTAGCAGAGTTACACAAATTAGAATAAAATACTTCATAATAACCTACGAATTTTACTTATAGGTGAATGATATGAAAAAACTCCATGAATTACAAACATTATTACATAAATTAAATATAGATGCTTTTATATTTTCTACTACTGATGAATATATGAGTGAATATGTACCAGAAGCAGCTAAACGTTTAGAGTATTTAACAGAATTTACAGGTTCTTTAGCTTTATGTATTGTGGGTAAAAAAACTAGTGCTATTTTTGTAGATGGTCGTTATACTTTACAAGCTAAGCAACAAGTTGATAATACCTTATTTACAATCAAGAGCTTCACAATTGCAGATATTGAAGACTGGTTAGCAGTAAACTTAGCAACAAATAATAAAATTATTTTACCAGAAAAAGTTACAAGTATTAATTTTTACAATCAAATAAATGAAATATGTATTAAATATAAGTTTCAAATTGGTACAATAGATTACCATTTAGTAGATGAAATTTGGCAAGATAAACCTATTATTCTTTATAATAAGATAGTTAAGCACAATTTTGCTAGTAAATCTTATGTTGAAAAGTTAGATTCTATAGCAAAAGATTTACAAAAAGAACAATTAGATTGGTTTTTATGTACAGATTTATCAAGTATTGCATGGTTACTAAATTTACGTGGTAATGATATAGAATATAATCCTTTTTTTCTTAGTGTTGCCTTAATTAATAGGAAAGGGATTTGTAAAGTATTTTTAGATTCTACGAAACTATCTCAAGAAATTCAAAATGAGATGAAAGATAAAGTAGAGTTTTTACCGTTATCTAGTATAGATTCTTATATTAATAAATTATTTAGTGTAAATACTCCGTTATTAGTTGGTTTACCAATATCAACTCCCTATTACTACCTTAACTTTCTTAAAGGAAAGCAAGTTAAGGTAGTAATAGTTAGTAATATATGCGAGAAAAAGAAAGCTATAAAAGATTCTTCAGATATAAAACATATTTTAAATGCACATGCTCGTGATGGTGCTTACTTAGTAAAACTATTTGCGAAAATTTATGAAGATCCTAATAAATATAGTGAATTAAATATTGATGAAGCTATGGAAGTAATTAAAAAAGAAGATCCTTTATATTGTGGTTGTAGTTTTGCAAGTATTATAGGAGTTAGCGAGCATGGAGCCATTGTGCATTATAAAGCTACTTCAAAAACCAATAAAGATTTATCAGATGATGATTACTTGCTAATTGATTGTGGAGCCCAATATCAAGATGGTACAACAGATATTACTAGAACATTGAGTTTTAAAAAAGTAAGTAGGGATTTTAAAAAGCATTACACTTTAGTATTAAAAGGGCATATTAGCCTTGCTAATGCAATTTTTCCAAAAAATACTAAAGCCTCTTATATTGATGTTTTAGCTAGGCATAATTTATGGCAAGAAGGTTTAGATTATGCTCATGGAACGGGGCATGGCGTAGGTATGTTCTTAGGTGTGCATGATGGAGGTGTATCTTTAAGTGCTAATAGTAATATGTTACTGAAACAAGGTATGGTTTTATCTATTGAACCAGGGGTTTATTTTACAGGTAAGTATGGGATTCGTTTGGAAAACTTGTATACAATAGTCCAAAGTAACCATAAAGACTTTTTATGTTTTCAAGTTTTAAGTATGCTACCTTTTGATGTAAAAAATATAGATTTTAGTTTACTAACAACGGCTGAAACTAACTGGTTGAATAATTATCATCGTTTAGTACTAAGTAGCTTACAACCGTATTTAGATTCCAAACATTATACTTGGCTAAATAATTACCTTAAAGGTGTAGTTTAAATGGCTATTTATACCAAAACAGGTGATGCAGGTTTTAGTACTGTTAATGCTACACGTTTAAAAAAAAGTGATATTTACTTTGAACTTTTAGGTGAATTAGATTTACTAAATGTTTATTTAGGTTTATTAGCAGTTCATGTAGAAAATGAAGAAGGTATCATTAATACTTTATTACAAATTCAAAAGAATTTGATTATGATAGGCTCACATGTGGGAGGTTATTTACCAGAGATTAGTAAAATAGAGGGAGAAATTGATAGTTTAGAAAAATATATTGATGTTTTAGATAGTCAAAATGTGCCTCTACATCAATTTATTATTCCAAGTGGTAATTTTTGTAGCGTTTTAAGCCATTTGATTCGAGTTATTGTTCGTAAATGTGAGCGATATCTTATTAAGGTAAAAGAACAACATAAAGTACAAATAGATACCAGAGTGCAACAGTATTTAAATAGACTATCTGATTATTGTTTTGTTCTTGCGAGGTACCTAAACAACAAAGGTAAAAATGATAAAACTCTTAACTAGAGAATTTTCTTAATATAAAGTTCTTTAATAACAAAGAAGCAATACTAGCTTTGGATTTAGTTTGAATTTCTAATGTATTTAATTCATCAAGTAGTTGTTCAAGTTTGGTAGTTTGCCATTTATAAACTTGTTGTTTAAATGGTGCTTTATTCATAAAAAATATAGGGGGCTTTAAACTAGCGACAATGCTATCGTAATTATTGCCTTTGGTTAGCTCATTTTGTACTTGTAATAACCGTAAAGTATGGTTTACAAGACTTCTTACTATTATAATTGGGTTAAAATCATTCAGTAATGATTCTAATAATTCATAAGCCTTTTGTGGTTGTTTTAAAAATAAGCTATAAATTAATTTATCTATAGCAATATCACTATTGTTAGCTACCATAGTTTCTACATGATGCATTTCAATATACTTATGTTGAGCAGTATACAGCATAATTTTTTCAATTTCATTAGTAGTGATAGCCCGATCGTTACCTAAGTAACTAGTTAATAAACTTAAAGCATCATTAGTAATTTTATATCCTTGATTGGTTAAAGTATTTTGAATATTTGTATTAATAATTTCTTGGCTATCTTTGTAGCAAGCTATAGCGTACACATTATTAAGCGTACTTTCTGCTAGTTTGCGTAGGCTAGAACTAGGCGTTAGTTCATCTGATTGGGCAATAATTAAGGTAGAATCATCTGGTTTATTTAGGTATTCCTTTAGTAAAGAAGTAAGAGAATCTTTAGCATTTTCAAGGATAATTAGTTTTTTATTATCACCAAATAAAGGAATACTAAAGGCTTCTTCTTGTAGCCTATTGGGTGTTTCTTTTAAAATAGTGGTTGATAGATAAATTAATTGGCTAGTTTCAAAATTTGTTCCTAAATATTGTTTTTTTATATGTTGGCTATATTCTCTTACCAAACCATTATCTACTCCATAAATCAGAATAAAAGTGGTATCTATAGGGATTGTTTTAAGAAAATTAGGAATTTGTTTTGGCTGGAGTTTCATTTGTTATTTACTTTTAGAGTTTAAACTACTACGGTAGCGTTGTAAAAAACTATAAATTTTGATTTTTATATCCTTACTAGCTTGTTCGGCGTTAGTTTCTTCAGCAAATTCTTTGGTTTTTCTAGCGGCATATCCTGTTGGTTCAATATTAAAGTTTTCTTTAAATCTGCTAGTTAGAGTTAGTAGAACTTTTTTTGTATCTCTATCTGTAATTACTAAAGTACTAATTAAATTTGCTTCTCCTTTAGTGGCATAACCATAGCGGTTAGTTAGATATAAATTATTTTTGTTTTGTAGTTTAATGTTAACTATAAATTTAGTAGTAGTTGTATCTTGGTTAGGGAAGTATGGTAAGAGACTATTTCTAATTAACATGCCACTTCGTTCAGAGATAGGGGAAATATATACTATATTGGTTAATTGTTCATTAGCAGCGATACTATAACAACTTTGTAAAAAAAGTAAGAATGTGTAAATTAAAGAAAATTTAAACAATAAGGCTAATGATTCTTTTAGGGACATAAATGACTTTCCTAATAGTAATATTTGCTAAATATTTGGTTAGACTCTCATCTTTTTTAATGAGTTCTAAAATTTCGGTTTCTGTAGATTTAGAACTAATAGTTAGTTTACCTCTTATTTTGCCATTAATTTGTACTGGTAGAATAAAGGAATCCTCAGCTAAATACTTTGAATTTACTTCAACCCATAAAGAATTACAAAGTGGCTTATTATGGCATTTAGCCCACAATTCTTCAGTAATATGAGGAACAAAAGGATTAAGAGTTTGTAGTAAAGTATCTAGCCCATAAGAAAGCAAAGTATGATTACCTGATTTATTAGTTTCTAATAAATTAAAAAGTTCTCTATTAAGAGCTAGGGCTTTATTAAGATGTAAAGCTTGAATATTAGTTTCAATTTTAAACAAGTATTTTTGAATTTCACTATAAATTTTTAAATCTTCTTTTGTTAATTTAGCAATATTTAATGAACTAGATTTTTTTGAGTAAATAATACAGCTGAAATTCCATAATTTATGTAAGAATCTATGAATTCCTTCAATACCTTCATCTGTCCATTCTAGATCTTTAGTAGGAGGACTATCAGATAAAACAAACATTCTAGCAGTATCGGCTCCATAAATTTCGCAAATGTAGTTAGGGTCAACAATATTTTTTTTAGATTTACTCATTTTTTCTACTCTACCAACAATTACTGGTAAGTTACTTTCTTTATGGACAAAGCTACCATCGGCTTTTTCTATCACCTCAGATGGATATACCCATTTATGGTCTAAGGTTTGATAGGTTTTATGGCAAACCATACCCTGCGTCAGTAAAGCATGAAAAGGTTCTGTAAAGTTAGTATTAAGTAATTTTACTTTTGTTAAGGCTTTTACAAAAAAGCGAGCATATAAGAGGTGCATAACTGCATGCTCAATGCCTCCTATGTATTGGTCTACAGGTAACCAGTGGTTAAGAGTTTTTGAATCTAAAGGATTATCCTTACCTATGGTAGGGTAACGCAAAAAATACCATGCTGATTCAAAAAATGTATCTAAAGTATCTGTTTCCCTTATAGCAGCCTTATTACATTTAGGGCAAGTTGTATATTTCCAAGTAGGATGATTAACTAAAGATAACGATTCGTTATCTTCTGGTAGTAATACTGGTAGGTCTTTAGCAGGCAAAGGTATAGTACCACATGTATTACAATACACAATAGGAATAGGGCAACCCCAAAACCTTTGGCGAGATACCCCCCAATCTTTTAGGCGGTAGTTAGTAGTAGCTGTCCCATAACCATGTTTTTCTATTTCATCTATAATTTTCTGTTTAGCTTCAGTAGTATTACAACCATTAAGGAATCCAGAATTTATTAATATTCCTTCTTCTTCAAATGCTTCATAGGTTACTTGGAAAGTATTATCGGCATGATGTGGTTTAACAACAGTAGTAACTGGTAAATTATATTTCTTTGCAAAAGCTAAATCTCTACTATCATGAGCAGGACAAGCAAAAACAGCTCCTGTTCCGTAATTTAAAACATAATTGGCAATATAAATAGGTATATGTTGGTTAGTAACAGGATTAATGGCTAATAAACCTGTTTCAATTCCTACTTTTTCTTCTTTACTAATATTTTCTTCAATAGTTCCAAGAGTTTGATATTTTTCTATAAACTCTTTGATTATAGGTTGGGTTTGGCTTAATTTTATGGCAAGCGGGTGGTGAATAGATAAAGCAAGATAACTGCAACCAAAAATCGTTTCTGGTTTGGTTGAATAAACACTAATAGATTCGTTAGAATTATTAATAGCAAAATTAATTGTAGCCCCAAAGGATTTACCAATCCAATTGAGTTGCATGTTTTTTACGGTATCTGGCCAGTGGGGTAAATTTTTTAACTCTTCTAATAATTCATCAGCAAAAGCTGTAATTTTTAAAAACCATTGATTTAATTGCTTTTGTTGAACTTCAGCTCCAGAACGCCAACCTTTACCATTTATTACTTGCTCGTTGGCTAGCACTGTTTGTTCAATAGGATCCCAATTAACCCAAGACTCTTGTTTATAGGCTAAACCATGTTTAAAAAATTCAATAAACATAGCTTGTTCATGTTTATAATATTCTGGTGCACAAGTGATAAGTTCTTTGGTCCAGTCAATAGCTAAACCTAATTTTTGAAATTGGGTTCGCATTTCTTGAATATTTTGGTATGTCCAAACTTTAGGATGAATTTTATGCTCTAAAGCCGCATTCTCGGCTGGCAATCCAAAAGAATCCCAACCCATAGGATGCAAGACATTAAAACCTTTAGCCTTTTTATAACGGGCTACAACATCACCAATGGTATAGTTACGAACATGCCCCATATGTATTTTCCCAGATGGATATGGAAACATTTCTAGAATATAATACTTAGGTTTTTTAGAATGTTCTTTAGCAACAAAAGCTTGTGAAGAATCCCATTTTTTTTGCCATTTTTTTTCAATTGTTTTAAAAGAATATTTGTGTTGCATATTGAATTGAAACTACTTATTAATTACATACTCTACTCTTAACTGTCTTGCTGTATTTAAGATAGCATCTTCAATTTTATGAGATAGCGAGGCTGCCGGCACTACATTTTCCCATTCACCATCTTTTTTGATTTGTTTGAAAACTTTCACATCAACAGTTTTAGAGGTTAAGGCTTCTTCTAATATATATATATCAATTTTATATTTTTCATGATCGTTTAAAGTATACCAATCGGTAATAATGACTCCTGAAAAAGGATCAGCCGAAGATAGAGGCATGAAATTAATAACTTGTAATGCAGCATACCAAGCAAAGCGATTAACACCAATTTTAAATGCGGGTACATCTTTATTTTCAGCAAATGATACTTGAACTGAACAACATATAAATAATAATATGAAAATTAATTTTTTCATTTCTTTGACTTTAATTAACCTTTTTACAATACTTTATATATACTATATCTAGTATATTAGCAATAGCATAAAGATACAATGCCTATATTAGAACGATAAAATATGTTAAAACTAATTACAATATTTATTTTATTTATAATCACAGCATATCCTGTATATGCCTTTGATTATGAATCATCTGTGAATATTGGGGCTTATGGTTTTAGTACAGATAGTGATGCTACTGTTATAGGTTATTTAAAGCAAGAATTAAGTGATGATAATTTTTCTTTTAATGTTAATTTATGGCTTAATAATGAAAACAGTATTTATGATTTTTCTACCAATACTTCGGTTTTTGATCTTAATGCAGATGTTTATAGCTCTTATAACATTAACCATAATAGATTTTATTTAGGTTATATGGATTCTGTAGCATCTAAACAATTTATGTATGAATTATTAGACCGTAATCAATTAGCAGTAGGAACTCATGCTATTAACCAGCGTGATGTTTCTGATAATAATTATATTATGGCAAATACTTATATTAGTAACGAGTCTGCTTTTTCTTTATCGTATTTATATGAAGCCTTAGATGACCGTTTGTATTTAGGTTTTACCTATACTCCTAATTTTAATGCTACCTTAAGTAATAATAATCCTTTAACAGTAGATAATGTTAAAGCAGCTTTAGATGAAGTATTAATATACTATAATGAATACAATGCTTTAGGCTATGGATTCCGTGTTGCTAATAGGTTTTATGAGTATAATAATATTTCTAATACAGATGCTACTTTTGATTTTTCAGGAACTTTAATGTTAGATTATTTAGGCTTTTATTTTGATTTAGGAGCTTTATCTGGCAAAAGGCATTACGACGACTTTAGTGATAATAACATAAAATATAATGCTTTTGAAACTTCCTTAACTTACTATTTTGGTGCTTTTGGCACAGGAATTTATGTTTTAGATTCAAAAGTAGATAGCTATGATAATACTTTTTGGGAGTATGATGTAATGTATACTTTTAATGAAAATATGAATCTTAGTGTGGGCTTAACTTATGAAAATTTAGAAGGGGAAAATAGTCTTGGTGCATTAATAGGTTTAACTTTAGTATATTAAAATGAAAGATATTCATAATAATTTAAACAATATTTTACATAAAATTAAGAAAATTGCTAACAAAGATGTTAAGTTAATTGTGGTAACAAAAAAACAAAGTATACAAGATATTGAACAAGCGATTGAAGCCGGTGCTTGTGAGTTTGCTGAAAACTATGTTCAAGAAGCATTAACTAAATGGCAGAGTTTAAAAATAAAGTATCCATATATTAAATTGCATTTAATAGGACATTTGCAACATAATAAAATTAAAAAGGCATTAGCTTTCTTTGATGTTATACAAACTTTAGATAGTATAACACTTGCAGAAAGTATAGCTGCAAAATTACCAGTTAATCATAATATATCTTTTTTTATTCAAGTAAATTTAGATCCCAAGAAAACACATGGAGTTACTTTAGATAATTTAAATAATTTAGTAGAACATTGTAAGAAATTAAAATTACCAATAATAGGTTTAATGGGGATTCTGCCCCATAATTTAGCCAACACTGAAAATTATTTTCAAATATTAGCTAAATTAAACAGAAAATATAACTTTCCAGAACTAAGTATGGGTATGAGTTCTGATTATTTGCAAGCTATTACATGGGGTGCTACTATGGTAAGGTTAGGTAAAGCCGTATTTAACGGAGAAGATGAATGACTAAAATTTCTATTAATTTAAAAAGCAAAATAGTAGCAGAACATTTAGTAGAATACCTAAATAATATATTTGGTAAGGTGTGTATTTATGGCTATATTCCTGATTGCAATTATTTAATAACTGAAGAAAATATGGATACTTACAATTTACCCATAGATAATTTAGTTATCTTGATTAATATTACTAATACTAATAATCATCAACACCAGCAGGATAAGGTCTCATTATTGTATTATCCGTTTAATATTAGCCAACTAGTCAATTTAGTTAATATTTTAATTAATCGTAGGCAAAATGTTATTACCCTTAAACATCTACAATTAATATACTCTTTTAATACAGGGCAAATTAAAAATGAGGTGAAGAATCTAAGTGTAAAATTAACCGATAAAGAAACATTATTATTACAAAGTTTATTTAATGTATACCCTAAAGCAATTTCTAAAGCAGAATTATTAAAACAAATCTGGTATATTGAAAATTCTGAAATAGAAACATTTACCTTAGAAAGCCATATTTCATTTTTACGAAAAAAATTAGCAAACTACTTTCCTGAAGTTAGTATTATTAAAGAACCTAAGGGGTACCGTTTAGAAATTAATGGTGAGTGAGAGTTATACTTAATATGTTATTATAATATTATGATTTAATAGTGTTAAGTATATAATCGCAAGTATTGTTAATATCAGTTACTAATATTATTTAATATCAGTAAAATCCTTTTCTACAATTCTTTGCATATTAAATATGCTTTTATCTGTCAAGTTTGCTTTTACAAAGGTAGGGTTATTCAAGTAAAATTCTGTAATAATACCTTTAGCATCTAAAATTCGCCACCCAATAAGTTCAGCATTAAGAGAGGCTAAATATAAAGTTAATTGCCCCATTTCAGGGTGTTTTTTTGAAGTAATAGTAATTTTGATTAAAGATCCATTATTGGAATAATTAAGTATGGTAAAGTAGGGGCTAAAGAAAGAAAAATGTTCTTCTAAAAGGTAACCAAATGGTGAAGAGGTAGTTTGTACAAAAGATTTTTGTTTTAATTTAATATCTTGATACATAATAACATTTTTATTAGCAATAAACCTAACTGGAATATTTTCATATTCAATTCTAGCTTTGCCTGGTTTTTGTAAGATTAACCAACCTTTAGCAGAATTACCTAAACTATCTTTTTGAATGAATCTAGCTTTTACTAAGGTATACTGGTTATAAGTTGATGCTATTTTTTCTAAAGTTTTTATATTATCTTGACTTAAGTGAATAGGTTCTTTAGCAATAACTAAATGGCTTGTCAATAAAAAAACTAACAGAACACATATGTTTTTTAATAGTTTAGTCATTTTATTAAAATTTCTCTTTTTCCTGTAGCTGTAGCTTGGCTAATTACTCCTGCTTCTTCCAATTGTTCCATTAGCCTAGCTGCTCTATTGTAACCAATTTGGAACTTACGTTGTAAGAAGCTGGTGGAGGCTCTTTGTTCTTTTTTAATTAAGGTAATTGCCTCATCAAATAAATCGTCTTTTTCACCAGAGCTTGTTGCTCTTGTATTACCACCATCATCTGTTAGTATATTATCAAGATAATTAGGTTTTGACAATTTTTTTAAGTATTCTACTACATTTAGTACTTCATCATCACTAATAAATGGTCCGTGGATTCTTTGAATCCGAGAAACTCCCGACATATAAAGCATATCGCCTTTTCCAAGTAGTTGTTCACCTCCTTGTTCACCTAAAATAGTGCGGCTATCAATTTTAGAGCTTACCTGAAAACTAATTCTAGTGGGAAAATTTGCTTTAATAGTTCCAGTAATTACATCAACGGACGGTCTTTGGGTTGCCATGATTAAATGAATACCAGAGGCTCTTGCCATTTGGGCAAGGCGTTGCACGGCAGATTCTACTTCTTTACCTGCTACCATCATCAAGTCGGCCATTTCATCAATAATTACTACAATATAAGGTAAGTGTTGAAACTCTATAGTATTGCCTGTAGAAGCTTGAGTTTTTTGTTGAATTCCTTGAATTGCAATTTTGTTTTTTATCTTTTCATTAAAACCAGCTAAATTTCTAACTCCAAGTAAAGACATTTGATAATAGCGGTATTCCATTTCTTTAACTACCCATTTTAAAGCAGTAATGGCTTGTTTTGGGTTAATAACTACAGGAGTAATTAAATGAGGAATATCTTGATAAATAGATAGCTCTAACATTTTAGGATCTATCATAATTAATTTACATTCTTCAGGGGGTAGTTTATAAAGTAAAGATAAAATCATGGCATTAACCCCTACAGATTTACCTGAACCAGTTGTACCTGCAATTAGCAAGTGGGGCATAGTGCTTAGGTCGGATACTATAGGCTTACCATTGATATTATTTCCTAAAATAATAGGTAGTTTAGCTGAACTTTTTTGGAACTCTTTAGATTGAAGTACTTCTTTAAGATACACAATGGAACGTTTTTGGTTGGGAATTTCAATACCTAAAACATCTTTACCAGGTACAATGGCTATTCTTACTGAAGTAGCTTTCATTCTTAGGGCTATATCAGTTTCAAGTGCTATTACTTTTGAAGTTTTTACTCCCGCAGGAATAATCATTTCATATAATGTAACCACAGGACCAGTTTCAATATTTACAATCTTTCCTTTAATACCAAATTCCATAAAGATTTTTTCTAAGTTAATAGCATTAGTGGCTAACTCTTTTTCAGGTACATTCTTAGCTGTAGTTTTTTTTGAATTGAGAAAACTAATAGGTATAGCGTAATCTTGAATAATATTATTTTCATTGATGGTATTATGGTTAATACCATTTGTTGTTTGTGTATTAGTAAATAGAGGAGACTCAACCATGTTATGAGTAGTTTCTTCCTCTGCTTGTTGGTTAGCCTTAATTTTTTGCAGTAAGGAGAATTTATCTTTATCTAAGTTATCTTCAAATGTTGATAAATCATTAGGTAACGATTCTTCAACTTTTTTTAAGGGGAGATGGCTAAAATTTTTTGACTTTAAAAAATTTAAATCTGGTATGAGTTTAAAAGAAGTAGTTTTTTTTAGGGAATGTTCTTCATTGTTAACATTGTGTAAATTGTATTTAGTGTGTTTAAAACGTTTTACTATAGCTTGCCAAGTTAAGCTAAATAATATATAAACATGCTTAAAAAAATAAAATATTTTAGTAGGTGGTAAATTTAATGCCCATAAACCTAAACATATAACTAAAATAATTCCAAGATAACTAAATTGGTTAAAAATTACGCTACTTGAGAAATATAAACCTAAGATTCCTGCATTATGATAAGAACAATATTTATAAATTAAAGCAGGAGCTAAGATTAAAAAAAGAAAAGCTGTTAGGAACCTAGATTTTGTGTAAGATACTTTAGGATTAGAATAGAAGTGGTAGCTCCAAACTAAAAACAAAATAGGAATAAAATAAGCAATTACACCAAATACTTGTAGTAGCGTGTCGGCAATATAATTTCTTGAGCTATAAAATAATGATTGATTCGAATTAAAACCCGTAGAGTTAAATGATACATCTGTTGTAATATAGGTACAGAGAATGCTTAAAAGTATTGCTCCACAAAGCATTAAAGAAAAAGATAAAATTTTAGAATTAGCTTTCATAATATATATTTTCTTGGCTCTTGAATATTGTAATCCTAACTGAAGATCTTAGCATGAACTAATTACCGAATTGTTAATTTATTATTAATAGTGTATTGTTTGTAAATATAAACCATGAGCAGGTGCAGTAGGTCCTGCTAGTTTTCTATCTTTAGCATGAAAAATATTTTTAAAAGTTGCTATATTCCATTTACCTAAACCAACTAAAACTAAAGATCCCATAATATTTCTTACTTGATGATATAAAAAGGATTTAGCGGTTATTGCTAAAATAATTTCTTCATGATTAGAATAAACAGTAATAGAGTTAATAGTTCTTATAGGGCTACTAGCTTGGCAACCTGCAGCTCGGAAACTAGAAAAATCATGAGTTCCTAATAATAGTTGGCTGGCTACAAACATATTATTAACATTTATAGGTTTTGCTACCCACCAATATAAATTTTTTTGAAAAGTAAGTGGGTAATTTCTATTGAGGATTTTATAAGTATAACTTCTAGCTGAAGCAGAAAATCTAGCATGAAATTGGTTAGGATCAGCAACACTAAACACAGTAGATATAGCAATATTTGTTCCTTTTAGAAAATGATTTAAAGCTCTTTTTAAAACATGGTTTTCAAAATACTTTTCCATATCAAAATGAGCAACTTGCTCTATAGCATGGACTCCTGTATCTGTTCGTCCTGCACAATATAGTGTAACTTGTATTTTTGTAAGTTTATGAATAGCATGTTCTATAGTTTCTTGGATAGATACAGCATTTTCTTGTTTTTGCCAGCCTGAATAACCTGTGCCATCATATTCAATGTGTAATTTATAGCGGTACATAATAACTTATATTTAAAGTAATAAAGCCTACACTAGTGTAGGCTTTATGAAAAGTTTAGTTATTTTTATATTTATCTTCTATCTCCCATTAGTCGTAAAAGCATAAGGAATAAGTTAATGAAATCTAAGTATAAACTTAAAGCTCCAAAGATGGCTCCTTTTTTAAGATCTTCAGCTGTGGCAGTTATATTATAGCTTAACTTAATTTTTTGGGTATCCCAAGCGGTTAATCCTGTAAAAATTAGTACACCAATAATAGAAATACCAAAATCTAACCCTGAACTTTTCATAAAAATATTTACAATTGAAGCAATAATAATACCAATTAAGCCCATAAATAAAATAGCACCAAATTTTGATAAATCTGCTTTAGTAGTATAGCCATAAATACTCATTATTAAGAAAGTTACAGCCGTAATTAAAAATACTTTAGTAATGGATACGCCTGTATACAATAAGAAAATAAATGATAATGATATACCATTTACCAAAGCAAAACACCAAAATAGTAATTGAGCTTGAGTTGCAGATAGTTTATTAATCCCAAAACTAAGTACTAAAATAAAAGCCAGTGGTGCAAAAATAACAATATATTTTAAACCACTATTATAAATTAAATTAATAGCTGCTGGTGAACTAGCTATGGCAAAAGCAGCTAATGCTGTTATAATTAAGCCAAAACCCATATAATTATAGACTTTTAATAAATATGCTTTTAACCCAGCTGATGCTTCTGTGGCAACAGTATAAGTGTTAAATTTATCCATAGAATAGTTTCTCCTTGAAATTTAATAATATTTATATAATATAAATAAGTAAAAAATTATAACATACAAATATTTTAAAATAAACAATATTATTCTTATAACATAAGGATATAGCTTATTTTCTATTAAATAGTTTTTCTAATTCTTGAAGTGAAATATTAACAAAAGTAGGGCGACCATGGCTACACTGAGCATAATTATTAGTTGCTTCTAAAGTTCTTAGAAGGTCATTCATTTCTTTTTTATTCATAACTCGCCCTGAACGAATACTGTTGTGGCACGCCATAGTTGCAATAATATGATTGATTTTTTCATCAAAGGTTTGATGATGCCCTAAATGTTTAAGGTCGTAAATAAGGTCTTTAATTAAAGGTTTAATAGGGATATTCCCTAGAATGGCAGGAATGGCATTAATTAAAATAAGGTTTTTGCCAAATTTCTCAAAGTGAATACCTAAGGCTTTAATTGGAGTGTGAAATTCTGTAAGGAGATTATAATCTTCAGTGGGTAATTCAATTATTTCAGGCGTTAAGAGTAATTGAGTACTAACACTATTGGTAGTATATTTAGTTTTTAATTCTTCTTGAACAATACGTTCATGGGCAGCATGCTGGTCTATAATTACTAAGCCATTATGGTTTTGGGCTATAATCCAATTTTGATGAACTTGGGCTTTAGCATATCCTAATGGTTGTGTGGATTCTGTAACCAGATTACCTTGTACATCATTCAAAGTTAAAGTAGTTTGTTTATGATTATTTGTGTTATTAGTTGCTAGTATAGGTGTAGCGTTTGTAGGGGTAACATGGTTAGAGAGGGCTTGTTGCCATAGTGTATTGTTGTATGAATTAGAGGTGTTTATCTTAATAGAAGAATCTACCAATTTTTGCCCTAAAGTACTATTAGTTTTTTGATTTTTAGTATTTTGTAAATACTTTTTAATAGTGCTAATAAGATAATGCCTAATAAAACCAATATCTTTAAAACGCACTTCACTTTTTGTAGGATTTACATTTACATCTATTTCTTGAGGATTAATATCCATAAATAAAATGTAACGTGGGTATTTCATGCTGAATAAAACGTCGGCATAAGCAACTTTTACAATAGTAGATAAAAAGCTAGTATTAATATGCCTATTATTAATAATAAAATAAGCATTATCATTTTTATTACTATGAAAAGTAGGGACACTAATAAAACCATACAGTTTTAACATGGGGTTTTGTTCATTAATATACAAACTATTTTGGATAAAATCTTTACCTAATACCTCTGCTATTCTATGTTGGAGTTGTTTAATAGGGGAATCATTAATAGCGTTGTAAGTAAAAATGGTTTTATTATTATGAATAAGCTTAAAATTACATCTATGGTTACTAAGGGCTAATTTTTTAAATACTCTAAAGCAATAGGAAGCCTCAACGCTATCTGTTCGTAAAAATTTTAAGCGGGCAGGAATTGCAGAGAATAAGTCTGTTATTTGAATTTTTGTACCAATCTGAATGGCGTTAGGCACAATATCTTGTGCTATACCTACTTGAGCAGCAATAAAGTTGCCATATTCTTCACTTGCATGTTTAGAGGCAATAGTAATTTGTGCTACTGAGGCAATAGATGCGAGTGCTTCCCCCCTAAAACCTAAAAAAGGTAATTCAGTTAAATTATTATCAATAATTTTTGAAGTCGCATGGGGTTTTAGGCAAAGGGATAAATCTTGTGCATTCATACCAACCCCGTTATCGGTTACAGCTATATATGTTTTACCACCATTGTTAATAGATACTTCAATACTAGTTGATTCTGCATCAATAGCATTTTCCATTAACTCTTTAACAATAGAAGCAGGGCGTTCAATAACTTCCCCTGCAGCTATTTGATTAATTAATAAAGGAGGTAGAATTTTTATAGATGCGGTAGCCATAGTATTCTTTGATATTACTTAGATTGATATTTTTTATAAATATCAATTAAATTTAAAGTTGAAGCATTTGTTGTATTTAAACCAACCTCAACAGTTATATCATGAATAATATTCTTTGCTAGTTTTTTTCCTAATTCAACTCCCCATTGGTCAAAAGAATTAATTTCCCAAAATAAACCTTGAACGAAAATTTTGTGTTCGTATAAGGCACATAACATACCTAAAGTTTTAGGGGTTAAACTTTCAAATAAGAAAGTATTACTAGGGCGGTTGCCTTCAAATACTCTATGAGGAGCTATGAGTGTAATTTCTTCTTCGCTATAAATGGAAGTATCCATTTCTTCTATAGCTACTTGTTCGGTTTTACCTACCATTAAGGCTTCACTTTGAGCAAACATATTAGCAATAAGGGCTAAGTGGTGCTGAGGGTAGTGATGATGTGGTTTAATAAAACCAATAAAATCACATGGAATAATATTAGTTCCCTGATGAATCATTTGAAAAAAAGAATGTTGGGAATCTGTACCTGGTTCACCAAAAACAACAGGAGAAGTGTTATAGGTTACTCTATATCCTTGTTTATTAACGGACTTACCATTACTTTCCATTTCTAGTTGTTGGATATACCTAGTAAAATCTCGCATACGGTAATCATAAGCTATAATCGCATAACTATTATATTTAAAGAAATTATTATACCAGATGCTAATAATAGCTAGTAAAAAAGGCATATTTTCAGTTAAAGGAGTTCTTTGAAAATGAGTATCTATTAAGTTTGCACCATTTAAAAATTCTTGAAAGTTCTTACTGCCTATTTTTAAGGCTAACGGTAAACCAATGGAAGACCAAATAGAGTATCTGCCACCAATAAAATCCCAAAAACCAAAAATCCAATCAGGGTTAATACCAAACTTTGTAACTTCTTCAATATTGGTAGAAAGGGCTACAAAATGTTTAGTTGGTGCTTGTTTACCTAACTTATTAATTAAATAATTTTTTGCAGTTTCAGCATTCATCATGGTTTCTTGAGTTGTAAAAGTTTTTGAAGCTATTACAAATAAAGTTTCTTCTAAATTTATTTTATTTAGAATATCTATTAAATTAGCAGCATCTACATTAGATACAAAGTAAACTAATAGGTTGCTATCATCAAAATCTTTAAGAGCATTATACGCCATTTGGGTTCCTAAGTAAGAACCTCCTATGCCAATGTTTACTATATATTTGAAGGGTTTATTAGTAGAACCAGTAATAATGCCAGAACGTACCTTGTTTACAAAGTCAAAGAATTTTTGTTTAGATTCATAAATTTCTTTAGCATCTTGGCTATCTTCTAAGCCACTAGCTTTAACATTAGGATTCCTTAAGGCAGTATGGAGTACCGCTCTTTTTTCTGTGAAATTAATAGGTTGCCCTGAAAACATCGCTTGAATGGAATCTTCAATTTTAATTTCTTGTGCTAGTTTAATAAATAGATCAATAACCTCTTTAGTAATAAGATTTTTTGAAAGATCTAAAGTCAATTCATGTTCTTGAAAAGTGAATTGTTTTATTCTTTTAGAATCTTCAAATAATTCAGTAATTTTTATATCTTTAAACTCTGTAAAATATTTTTGTAATTTTTGGAATGCTGGATATGATTTCATAATTATGCCCTAGAGTATATTGGTTATCAAATCTTAATATAAAATTATAAAAAATGATATATCATTATTATAATAATATTAGCTAAATAAGAATAAAAAAAAATGATACTTCAATATAAAGTTTCTGAATTATTACAAAACATCAAACTTACAGTAGCTGAAAATTTTCCTTTAGTTGATGTTGTAGGGGAAGTATTTGAGGTAAATATAAATAAGAAATCTGGGCATGTATATTTTTCTTTAAAGGAAGAAAAATATGCTTTACTTTGTGCTTGTTGGCAAAATAAAGCTGATAAATATAAAGATTTTATTACTGAAGGTAAAAATGTAAAAATTCGGGGGCGGGTTCTTACTTTTCCATCAAATGGTAAGGTTTTTATAGATATACAGCATATTACTACTTATGAAACAGGAGATATTGCTAAATCTTTAGCAAACCTAACTAATAAATTACAGCAAGAAGGTTTATTTGCTAAAGAGCATAAAAAACCTTTACCCAAATTCCCTCAATCTATAGGAGTTATTACTTCAGCTGACGGAGCAGTGTTAGGTGATATCTTAACTACTTTACAACAAACCTTTCCTTGTATAGTAAAGTTTTATGATGTGAATGTGCAAGGTGTAGATAGTATTCCTAGTATTACGAAGGCTTTAGCATATTTTCAGGCCTTACCATTACAAGAACAGCCTAGTTTTATTATTATGGCAAGAGGAGGAGGTGCGTTAGATGATTTATTCCATTTTAATAACGAAAGTTTAATAAGAGCAATGTTTAATTGTTCCATACCTATTATTAGTGCCTTAGGGCATGAATCTAATACTACTTTAGCCGACTTAGTTGCCGATAAAGCTGTTGTTACTCCTACTGCTTCAGTATTATTTTTACCAAAAGTAGCAGATTTATTAGATAATATTCAAAAATTGCAAAATAAACAAAATGGAGCATGGTTAAATTATCTTAGCTTATTAAAAAATAAAACTAGTTTTTTAAATAAGTTTTTGCAATATCCTTTAGGGAATTTAAATTCATCTTTTGTAAAAGTAAATGGTATTCAAACCACAATGTATAATCTATGTAATAATAAGTTACAAACTTATAATTCACAATTAAGCCAACTGGTGTTAGCCTTACAAGAACCAATACTTATTAATAAGAAAATGAATAGTGTAATAAAATTACAAATATTTCTAGAAAAAACAAAGAGTAAAATTGCAAGTTGGCAAAAAGATGTGGTTGTTTTAGATAGAGTACTAAATAGCTTTTCCGTAAAAAATACTTTAAAAAGAGGTTTTAGCCTTATTGCTAAAGATGGTACTCTGGTGCGTTCAGCCCATGCGTTACATAATGATACTTATAATATTGAATTTTTTGATTCAGTAATAGATGTGGAATTTGTAATAAAACCAAAAAAATAAAATTTTCTTACCAACGCCGATGAAGCCAAAACCATTGCTCGGGATATTCTTTCACCCAATTACTAATTACATCATTCATTCTAGTGGTTAATAAAGCAATTTGTTCGGATTCAGGTAATTTAGATTCAACTTCGTTTAACATTACAGGTTTGCCAATTTCAACTATAAATTCCTTGTTGTTTTTTTTGATAGAACGAAGTGGTATTAAAGGAATATTTTGTTTAATTGCTAGCATTGGTAATATGGGTGAGGTATAGGCAATTTCCCCTAAAAAAGGTACTTTAATGCCTTCTTTTATTCTTTGGTCTACAAGCATAATAAGATTTGTAGGCGTTTTTTTAAAACTAGTATAAAGCTGTATGATTATTTTTTTATTCAAAGTAATCATATTATGAGTAAACCCATATTGCCGCATAGTGGCAAATAGTTCCACTAAATAAGGATTACCAGGTGCTTTATAAATTACATACTGCTTAGCTTTAATTGGTTTAGCAATAAAAGGATAGCCAATAAATTCCCAATTTCCAGTATGAGCACTAAAAAACAAGCTATTACTGTTGTAAATAGTAGGTAGAACATTGTATTTATCGTCAACTTTTACTCTTTGAAGTTTATAAAGAGTTAAAATATGGGGCATTTGGGCTATTGTACTACAAAAATTACTACAAGATTTTTTATATAAAATACTTGCTTGTTCTAATGAATAATTAGGAAAAACCTTCATAATATTTTGCATTACTTCTCTTTTCCTTTGTAAAGGAATATTCCCTAAGATGTGAAAGCCTATAAAGGACCCAATAGCTGTGCTAACATCTACTGGTAGTAACTTAAATAAATAATAAGTAAAATAAGCTAATCCAGCTTCAATTAAAAGGATAAGTTTTTTAAAGAATTTTTTATTTTTCATCATTAATTATAACTTTAATTTTTAAATAATTTAATTTTAGTTAGAATTTGTAGCAGTAAGACCTCTGCATTTTGTAAATTTAATTTTATTTTATAAGAGCTAATAGCGGGAGTATATTCTTTTGGAATTTTTATATAGTCTTTTTCTGTGGTTATAATAGGGCGGTTATTGGCATTTATAATAATTTGTTGGAGTTCTTTTTTAGTATATTTATGGTGGTCAGGGAAGGTTAAAAAGGTTTCTACCTTAATATGATTATTTTTTAAGGTACTTAAAAATTTTTCAGGCATGCCAATACCACAAAAAGCTACAACTTCCTTATAAGTTTGATATTTTTGTATAGGTTGATACTGCCCTACATAAGTTGATAAATTGTACTCTTTTGCTAATTTGTGAATAAAAGAAGAGTTCTTTTCTAAAATTACCAAAGCCTGTGTTTTTTGTAAGCCAGATTTTATACTTTCTCTTAATGGACCAGCAGGAACAAGGAGTTTATTACCAAATTGGTAGTTACCATTTACAACTAAAATATTAAAATTTTTAATAATAGTAGGGTTTTGAAAACCATCATCTATAATAACTATTGTAGCTTTTTTAGAGGTTTCAATAGCTTGCAAACCAGCTTTTAGGTTTTTAGCTACCATAGTTGGTAGTACTTTGGCTAATAGAAGAGGTTCATCACCAGTTTCTGTGGCATTATGATTTAAGGTTACCCAAGTTGGTTCCTTTAAAGATCCTTTGTAACCTTTAGTTAAAAAAACAACTTTATGATGAGGTTTTAGTAATTCTCCAAGTAATATAGCCGTAGGAGTTTTACCGGAACCACCTATATTAAGATTACCAATGCAAATTACAAAAAGAGAGCTTTGGTATGGCGTTTTTATTTTCCTTATATAACTAGCTAATAACCATATAAGGCTTAAAGGGAATAGTAAATAATGAAATAGGTTACGTCTTTGCCAAAAGCTAGTAACACTTTTTACAAATAACATTGAATTTCCTTTAAATATTTATTTAGGATTTCTTCACTATATGTATTTAGTTTATTAGTATTATGAATAATTGTAAAAAATTCGTCTTTTTGTTGTAATAAAATTTGAAGTTTTTCTTGTAATTCTTCAAAACTATTTACTTGGAGTCCAGCTTTATATTTTAGAATTTCATTTACAATATCGGTAAAATTTTGCATGAAAGGACCAAAAATTGTACAAGATTTTAATAATACAGGTTCTAACGGATTATGACCGCCTTGTTGCGTGGTTGATAAAGATTTACCAACAAAAGTAATTAAGGCCATAGAACAAAATTCTTTAACCTCACCAATACTGTTTACCAAGTAAAGATTTGAGGTATTTTGAATTCCTCGTTTGTATATGGTAATTTGAGGGTGAGTTTTTTTTAGTTGCTTATAAATTATTTTGCAACGTTGAGGATGCCTAGGAATAATAATGGTGGTTAATTGAGGATATTGTTTAACTAATTCAGTATGAACCTTAGCAATATTTTTCTCTTCATCATCGTGGGTACTCAAGGCTACAAAAATTTGTTGTGTAGGGAAAAAGTTTTCTAATTCTTTAGTAAGAGCTTTGTTTAAGTTAAACTTTGTATTGGTATATTTTAAGTTACCTAAGAATTTAACATGCTGACTAAACCTTTTTAAATACTTATAATTTTTAATAGTCATAGGTAATATAAGATTAAAATTCTTTAGTAAAGTAATGGTAAAAGGTTTAATTTTATACCAATTAGCAAAAGACTTAGTAGACATACGAGCATTTAATAATAACAAGGGTATTTGTTTGTTATTAATTGTATATAAAGTAGCAGGCATAAAATCTTGCTCTAACCATAATACTAACTTAATATTATGTTGTTTTATGAATTTTTTAATTAAATAGGGGCAATCAAAAGGTAGGTAATAATGTTTAGCTAGTGCTACGAATTTTGTATTTACAATATGCTTAGAGGTAGTAGTATGGGAAGTAATAATGATATTATAGTTGGGGTAATTTTTTTTAAGTTTGCTAACTAAAGTATAAGTTGAAAGAATTTCACCTACACTTGCTCCGTGAATCCAAATGGTATTTTTATTGGTAGTGGGTATTATTTTAAATAACAAAAGACGTTTGTTTAATGTTGAATTTCTAAAACAGAAGCCAATAGGAACTAACAAAAAATATATTATATACGTTAAATAAAGATATAGTTTAATTGTTATAGAGGTCATCATAATTTTTGTGTTTAATTTTTACAGTTACACCTTTTCTACCTACATTGGTAGGTAAGATTTTAGAATGCTTATATTTAGAGTCTAGCTCCCAAGTTAGCTTGTTGAGTTTATTTTCAATTTCTAACCTTAGTTGTTCGGTTTCTTTGCGTTTACCATTTTCCATATAAGCAATGGGGGTATCCATTTTAACAGTAATATGATTAAAAGGAAAAGGGACAATGAATTTATCCCAAGAATTAACTATATAAATATGTTTAGCACTGTAAGCTAAAGGAGTTACATCAAGGCGTGATAATAAAGCAATAGAGGCTAAACCTGCTGAACAACGCATTCTAGGACCAATAGAGCCATCAGGGGCAATAGCAAAGCAAGTATTAGATTGCTTTAGAAGATTTAAGATTTTTTTTATGCTTTCTCTACCACCTTTATCTTTGCCATTACGGTTGGCAGAACCTTCAATAATTTGAACTTTAAAGTATCTACAAATTAACTTAATTAAGTAAGCACCACGGCTTAAAGAAATTAAAACATATCCTTTATCAAAATAGTGCCTTGTAATAAGTGGAGCTAATAACCGTCCATGCCAAAAAGCAAGAATAGTAGTATTGGTTTTTAATTTTTTAGGATCATCTAAATTAATTTGGTAATCAATTTTACTAGTTAGAAAAACAAATTTTAAATATATATAAAAAATAACAGATAAAATTCTAATGAGATTAAAAAATATAAAGTCATTATTAACAATATATTTATTATACCATCGTTTATAAGTTTTATAAAAAGTATTCATGGTTCTATAAATTGTTTGAATTACTAATTATTTCTTGTTCTTTAAACTGTAAATCATATAAGTATTTATACATTCCGTTTTGAGCTAATAAATTAGTATGGTTACCTGATTCAACAATTTCACCATCATTAATTACAAGAATAGTATCACAATTAATAATAGTAGAAAGGCGATGAGCAATTATCATTGTTGTTTTATTTTTCATTAAGTGTTCCATAGCTACTTGAATAGCTTGTTCTGACTCTGTATCTAGGGCAGAGGTAGCTTCATCTAGTAATAAAATAGGAGCTTGTTTTAATAAAGCTCTGGCAATGGATATTCTTTGCCTTTGTCCACCAGATAATTTTATACCCCTTGGTCCAATTGTTGTATTAAATTGTTCTGGTAATTTCATAATAAAATCATAACAAGCAGCTTTTTTGGAGGCAGAGATTACCTCTTCTTCTGTAGCATCCTCTTTAGAATAAGCAATATTGTTAAAAATACTAGTATCAAATAAAACTACTTCTTGACTTACAAAAGCTAAATGATGGCGGTAAGACTTTGTAGTGTAGTTGGTATAGTTAACCCCATTAATTAGAATTTTACCACTGTTTGGTTCATAAAAACGGGCAGCTAAGTTAATAATAGTACTTTTACCTCCTCCAGAACGGCCTACTAAGGCAACCTTTTTGCCAGATTCTATTGCAAAACTTATATTGTTTAAAATTCTTTTATTAGGTTCATAAGCAAAAGAAACGTTTTCAAAAGTTAAATTTGCCGAATTAATAGCTAAAATTTTAGCATTAGGTTTATCTTTTAATAAAGGTTTAGTATCAAGTAGTTTATAATACCTTTGAATAGCAAGCACTCCTAATTGTACTTTTACAGTTACGGTAGTTAAACGTTTTAATGGCTGAAAAGCAATAATTAAAGCGGCAATAAAGGAAAAGAAAGTTCCAGCATCAGCATGGTGATAGGCTACTTGATATCCTGCATATATTAGTACAACAGCAATAGCTACACCGGCAAATGTTTCCATAAGAGGTGAAAGTATAGAATTAACTTTACGAACTTTTAATTGAGTTTTATTAATGCTACTGGCTATTGTATGTAAAGTATTAAACTCTTTATTTTCCATATTATAAGATTTTACTTCTTTAATACCATTAAGAGATTGTTCTAAATGAGAAGTAAGTTGCCCATAGCCTGTATTGGTACGTTTGAAGTAGTCTTTAACTTTTCTAGTTACTAATTTAATAGGAATAATAATAACAAAAATTGAGCCTAAAATAATAGCTGCATATACTGGTTGTAGAATAAACATCACAATTAATAAGCCAATAAAAGTAAGGAAATCTCTACCTATATTAATAGGAACTTCTGTAGCTAGGTTATTGATATTATCAATTTCTTTCATCATTCTAGATACTAATACTCCAGGTGAATTAGTATGAAAGAAAAACATATCTTGATGTAAAATAGATTTATACAAATTATTTCTAGCATCAGTTGTTACATAAATACTAACAGCAAATAAAATCATGGTATAAATATATTGGGCAATTCCTTTAATTACAGTAATTCCTATAATGGCTAAACTAACCTCAAGTACATATTGCATGTTTTTGATAATAAATACTTGGTTAACAATGGGTTTAATTAACCACGCTAAACCAGCATTGGTTGCTGAATAAATTGCCAAGAAAAATAAAGAAATTAATATTTTTTTTAAATGAGGCCTCATGAAGTCTTTACCAAAGCGTTGAAGAACTTTGGTAATAGAGTTTAATTCTTTAGGATCCTCATTGCGGAGAATAAGAGATAGTATTTTTTTTAACATAGATTTTTTCTTAGATATTTTTTTCATTACTTATTTATTATACTTTTTTTTTAATTTATTTGCATTACTCTTAAACTTTTAGTTGTTCTTTAGAAAGAAAGAAAGTTTTTCCTGTAAAGAGTTTTGCCTTAATTTATTGGCTAAAAAACTAAAAGAAGTGTTTGTAAGCTCTTGCTCTTGCTGTTTACAAGAGTAAACTAATTGGTTACCAACCTGTTGAATACAGGTGCCACAAATTCCTTTTAAACCACATTGCATCATAGAGTTTAAACTTGCAGTACTGTTTATTTTGGTAAAATATTTATGATTTTTAGTAAACTGTTGTACTGCTTCCATCATGGAGCATGATCCAGCTACTAGTAGTTCATGAATACGTAGTTTAGGATTATGTTGCATAAAATATTCTAAACCATTAATTACATTGCCTGTTACATAATTTTTAGAATTATTATTCTCTAAAGTAAAAATCGTTGTTAAAGCATGTTTTTTGATTTGTTTTTCATAAAAAATATCTGTTTGGTTACGATAACCACCAATATAATATATATTATTTTCTTTATGAAGAGTTTCTAAAATATTAAAAGTAACCGCATTAGCAACTCCACCACCAATTAATAAGATATTTTTATTTTGATGTTGGGGCGTTGGTTCCCCTAAAGGTCCGCTAATTACTATATTGCGATGATTTAATACCAGTTTGCTAGAAGCACCTACAGGTTGTAAGAAGAGTTTGATTTGTTGTTTGGGACTGGAGTTAGAAATTTTAACACCAGTTAGGAAAATGGGCTCGGCTATATTTTCTATATTTTTTGTTAATTTAGTGTTATTGGTTGCGTAAGTTTGAAGTTTGAAAAATTGTCCTGCTTGAAAATTATTAACCAATAAAGGGTTTTCAACTGTGATTTCCATTAATTTTGGTTGTAATTCTTTTATACTTGTAACTTTGAGCAATAATTTTTTTTGAATACTACTTTTGAATTTAGAGAAATTGTATGAAGAGGGCTGAATCTTTGCTAATAATTTATTAATAGTGTATTGCCCGTAATAGCTACTTGCCATAGCTTTAACTACACTGCCATTAAAAATATTATGGCTATCACCAAATACAGTAACATCCGTAGAATTTATTTTTTGTTGATATACGGAAAAGTTTTTACCTTTATAAGTTTGCATATAATTATGTAACTCTAAGGAGTGATTGCTATTGTTAGTTCTATGCAGATAATTATCATCTTGTTGCTTGAAATTATTATTAATATTATGGATATTAGGAGGCAAATACTTTTCTAAGGCAACTCTATTAGGATGGGTGCCTAAAGCAAAAATAATAGTTTTTGCAGGAATTTGTGTAATTTCTTTAGTAAGATTATTCTTTACCTTAATAGAGGTAACCTCTTGGTATTCATTAAGGTTTATCTGTTGCATTATGGTATTTTCTATAAACTCTACTCCTTGTTGCAGAGCTTTTTGTAATTCTTGATAGTTTTGTTTATAAGCATTAGACTCGTTAAAAGGTTTATGATAGATAATCTGTACGCCACCTAGTTGTTGTAATGTAGGAATTATTTTTTCAGGACTATCTTTTACTTGTTCTAGTAACTTATGGTGCTTTAAGTAAGTTATTAATAATTTTTTTTCTTGGCTAGTTAAAGTTTGTAAAAATGCTTCTTCTTTTTGATGATTTTGTATTTTTTTATATTCTAATGCTACTTTTTGCAATAACCTTTGGTAATACACATAAGCCTCTGTGGCACAATCTACCGCAGTTAACCCTGCACCAATTACGACTAGTGGTAATTGAATTTGTAAATTTAGTAAATTATGTAATTGAAAGGCTCCTAAATGCAAATTCATTAAAAATTCTGAAGATGTTTTTATACCATTTACCATAGAGTTTTTCATATGTAACATATTAGGTTGCCCCGCTCCAGTGCAAAGAGCAATATGATGAAAACCTAGTTCTTTAGCGTTTTGAAAATTAATAAGTCCACCAAAATAAGTACTACCTTGTAGTAGTATGTTGGCTTGCCTTTCTAAAATAATACGCAGCACAGTTAAGTAGTTTTTATCCCAACGGCTGGTAATTCCATACTCGGCAACACCTCCAAAACCAGCTGTAAACCTTTCATCTAAATCTTCCCAAATACTATGGCAATGAATAATAGGTTTAGCAGTATTAACATTATATAATGGTTCAAGTTTTAAGGCATCAATAGCTACTACTCCATGCCCTTCCATAGCTAAATTGTAGGCTAAGGTGTAACCTGCCGGACCTAAACCTACCACTAATACTTTATATTGAGTAGGTGGCTTAGGAAAAGGGCGGTAATGCCTTAAAGGATTCCATCTAGTTAACAGACTATAAATTTCAAAACCCCAAGGTAAAGATAATGTTTCACGTAAAATATAACTTTCTACTTTAGGAGTATCCACAGTTTCCTGTTTTTGGAAGATACAAGAAGTTTTACAATCGTGGCAAATATTTTCTCCTGTACCTGCTAAAAGAGGGTTGTTAATAGTAGCAATTCCTAAGGCCGCTAATAAATTACCCTCGTTATATAAACTATGCATTTCAGAAATATGCATAGCTAAAGGGCAGCCTTCTAATGTTTGCTTTAAAGGATTAGTTTTATAATTGTTATTTATTTTTTCTCCATGAGAGCAGTAATCTTTATTCCTTAAATGGCATTTTACACAATAGTTAGATTGGTGTTGTGCTTCTTGCAATGTAGTATGATTATACAAGCTAAAATTATTACGAATAATGTTGGAGTCTAGTGTATATTTTTTAATAGCATGATGATTTCTATCAAAGGGAATTAAATGTTGAAAATTAGTTTTTTTCGCTTTAAAAAATAGTAATTGTTTAGGATATTTTGCTTTTGCTGTTTCATCAAACATTAAAAAAGCACCAAAAATAGTAGCTAAGTTTAATAATTCTGTATTACTTTTAGGTTTTTTTAAAGCTGTTAAAATACTTTGTATAATTTGCAGTTCATCAAGAGTTGAGATCCTCAGTAACTTAAATAATTGTTTTTCAATATCTGGAAAATGATACTTTAATAAACTCTCTTTATTAAAAGTTTTAATATATTTATTAACAAACACTTTTCTAAAATAAAAAAGATTTTGTTGTTGTTTATATTGTTTATGTAACTGTATGTAAGGAGTTTTAATAGAAAATAATTCTACTAAAAAACTTTCTAGAATAGAAGCCGCAATAAGTAGGCGAGCATCATTACTATAGTTTTCAGTGAACTCTTTAAATAAACTTCTTTCTTGTAATAAAAAATTATAGGTATTGAGATCTTTTGCTTTTAGATAAGCTAAAAAGGTAGCATCTAGTTTTTTTAAAGCCTTAGTAGTATATAGATCTAAAAAATTAAGATTAAAACCTAATTTATGTTTCATGTTTGCTATGCTTTTTCTATATTGGTTATAAGATGGTTAGCAATTCTTTGAAAACTAGTACTTGTAGCACTATTAGGGCTAGTATTCAAAATGAACTGTGCATTATCTGTAGATTCTCTTAAATTAAGATCAAGAGGAATATCTCCTAAAAAGGGAATTGATTGTTCTATTGCTAATTGTTTTAGGTTATGCTTATCAAAAATATTACTTATATTTAAGCATTTCGGACAAATAAATGAACTCATATTTTCAATAATCCCTAAAATAGGAGTTTTAGTTTTTCTATACATATTTAAGGCTTTTTGTAAATCTAATATTGCTAACTTTTGTGGCGTGCAAATACTAATGATTCCTGTTAATTTATAGTTTAATGCTAAATGTAGGTTTATATCACCCGTACCAGGGGGAAGATCTACAATTAGTACATCTAAAGGTTGCCAAGGTGTTTCTAGTAATAACTGTTTCAAGAGTTTAACAGCTCTTGGTGCTTTTAGCAAGATAGGATCTTCACTTTGTTTTAATAATAAAGCAATAGAAGTATAACTAATACCCTCCTTATAAAATAAGGGAAGTTTTTCAGGATTTGAGTTAAGATTATTACCTGCTAGCATAAAGTGAATAGAAGGACCATATAGGTCGGCATCTAAAATACCTACTTTTATATTCTGTTTGCTTAAAGCATAGGCTAAATTTACACTAAGGGTAGATTTACCAACTCCACCTTTTCCTGAGGCGATTCCAATAATATGTTGAATATGAGGAATGGATTGTTTTGGTGGTAAAGTGTTTTTAGGTAATGGTTGTTTAATAAAACTACAACTTACTTTATAGTCAGGATAATGTTGAAATAATAAATTTTTTATTGTATTGGCAACAATGTGTGAATCTTCTTGGTTTAAGGTAGTTGCATTAATAATGCAATAGATAATACTTTCTTCTACGCTGATACCCTCAATAAACTCATTAATTTTATGATTTTTTAGAAAAGATAATATTTTATTGTTATTAATGTCTTCTTGTTGCATTTCTGTTATTATTACTACTATAATATATACTTAAATTTTTATCTTACAGGTTTCTTAGTCTTTTGACAAAGATTGCTTGTAATAATATATGTAGAGGTAATAATGAAATTTGTAAAGAAGTCTTTGAAATATATCCTCTTTGTGGTGTTAGGTGGAATAATTGTTTATGGATTCGTATGGTACTTTAGTGGTTCAAAATTAGATACGCCAAATAATCTTAATAAGCAAGATGTGGCGTTACCAGAGTCTGCCCTTACCAACAAAGATTCAAACAATGCTAACAACCTGAAAGAAGCTAATTTTGGGGATAATTCTAAAGTTTATAATAAGAGCTTTGCAGTTGCTGAGGGTTTTGCTAATTTAGTTGAATATGTAACTCCATCTGTTGTGAATATTTCTTCTATTAAAGTGGTTAAGACTCAAGGTTTAAATTTACCTATAGAAGATATGGATCCTCGTATGAAGGAATTATTCAAAAATATGATTCCTCAACCTGATGACCAAAAAGAACAACGTTTCCTAAGTTTAGGTTCAGGTTTTATTATTCGTTCTGATGGCTTTATTGTTACTAATAACCATGTAGTACAATCGGCTGAAAGTGTACGAGTAACTTTACATGATGGTAAAAAATTACCAGCAACAGTTTATGCAACAGATCCAATGTCGGATATTGCTTTATTAAAAGTTAATGCTAAAGATTTACCAACTTTAAGTTTTGGTGACTCTAGTAAAGTTCGCCCAGGTGATTGGGTTATTTCTATTGGGAATCCTTTTGGTTTAGGAGGTACGGTATCGGCAGGGATTGTTTCGGCTATTGCAAGAGACATTAACATTGGTCGTTATAATGATTTTATTCAAACTGATGCTGCTATAAATAAAGGAAATTCAGGTGGACCAATGATCAATACTAAAGGAGAAATTATTGGTATTAATACGGCAATTATTAGTACTTCAGGTGGTGGTAGTATAGGTATTGGCTTTGCTGTTCCCTCTAATGTTGTAAAACAAACAGTTGCTCAATTATTATTACATAAAAAAGTTATAAGAGGTTGGTTAGGTGTACAAATTCAAGAACTAACTCCAAGTATGGCGAAATCGTTAGGGCTTAAAAATATTAGAGGAGTGTTAGTAGCTAGTGTAATTCCAAATAGTCCTGCAGCTAAAGCTGGTATTATAGGTGGTGATATTATTATGAAAATAAATAATGTGCAAATTACCGATAGTAAACTATTACCAAAAATGGTTAGTAATATGAGTCCTGGTTCTACCATAAAGGCTACTTTACTCTCTAATAAGAAGGTAAAGGAAGTAAATATTCAAATCACAGAAATTCCAAGTAATATTATACCTGCAGCTATGGGAAGCCAAGATGGTAAGCAAAATGTAGCTAATAATGTTAAAAAAAGAACATATGAAGATATTGGCATTCAAGTAGCTAACTTAAATGATAGAATTAGAACTTACTTTAAATTAGATAAAAACTCTAAAGGAGTTATTATTTTAGGAGTTAAGCAAGATTCTATTGCTAAACAAAAAGGGTTAGGAAAAGGTTTAAGGATTATATCGGTGAACCAAGAGCTTGTGAAAGATTTAGATTCTTTTGATGATTTAATTACTAAATATAAAGCTAAGGGATTGGTATTTTTAATAGAGGATGTGAAAAAGAATCGCATATTTATTTCTATCAGTAACCAAGAAATTAAAACGGGCTTTCCAGAAGAACCATAAGAATGTATATAGCTAATACATATAATAAAAAAGGCAACCATAACAATATGATTGCCTTTTTTAGATGAGTTACTTGTTGTAACAATTTTGAAGCATTAATCTTCTTGTGGGTGGTAATCAGATACTTTCATGCCAATAATATTGTAACCGGCATCTACGAAGTGAACTTCGCCGGTAACTCCACTAGCCAGATTGCTTAATAAATATAAGCTAGATTGAGCTACTTCTAGTTGTGAAACTGTTCTTCTTAATGGTGAATTATCGGCGTTCCAATTTAAAATTTCTTTAAAATCACTAATACCACTTGCAGCTAAAGTTTTAATGGGTCCGGCCGAAATGGCGTTAACCCTAATATTATTTCTACCTATATCTTCAGCTAAATATTTAACGGAAGTTTCCAAGGCAGCTTTAGCTACGCCCATTACATTATAATTAGGTAATACTTTATTAGCACCATAATAAGATAAGGTAAGAACACTAGAGTTTTCATTCATTAAAGGAAAGGCATGCTGACATATTTCTACTAAAGAATAACAAGAGACGTGCATAGTGTTTAGAAAGTTAGCTAGAGTTGTATCTACAAATTTACCTTTTAATTCATTTTTATCGGAAAAAGCAATAGCATGAACTAAAAAATCTATTTTCCCCCATTTGCTTTTAATAGCCTGAAATGTTTTAGCTATAGTAGTAGATTCTGTTACATCACAATGTAATATTGTTGATGAATTAAGAGTTTCTGCAAGAGGTATAACTCTTTTTTCAATTTTTTCGTTAGGATAAGTAAAAGCTACTTCTGCTCCATGTTCATGTAAAATTTTAGCAATTGACCATGCTATAGAAGTTTCGTTGGTTACCCCCATAACGAGTCCTTTTTTACCAGCCATTAGTTTTGTCATTAATTACCTCTTATATAGATTTTAGCAATTTTATACTGTCTATACTTTATTTTATTTACAGAAATTAAGGAGAAATTTACAATTCCTAACAAGAAGTATAAAATATAAATAAAGTATATAAATATTAATATTATTTTTTTAATACTTTAATTATACTTATAAATAAAATTTTTTGTACTTTTTAATGAAATTTAAGGAATGAAGGATATATTTTATGTCTTCAAAGTTAGATAACAACTATATTGATACCCAAATTACTGAACTTCCAGAGTCAGATACTGTTACTTTTATTTTACGTGAGGGGCAAGATGGCGATAAACTCTTATTAAACTTAGAGGGTTTTACTTATTCTTGGCAACCTTCTTTGAAATCATTAATTATTAATACTAATGAAAGTGCTAATATTAACCACATTATTAATAGTGTTAGCCTTGAAGGGAAAGGTAATGCCGATAGGTTTATTGAAGCCCAGTATACTAGTAAAAATGGGGAAACATTTAGTTTAGAGGAATATAGTGTACAACCTGTTGTAAGTGCTAATAATAACTTGTCCCATAAAGTAGTTACCCAAATTAATAATGAGAATTTAGAAAATATTGATATTGGTAATTTATTAGGTATTGTTTATGAAGAAAATCTTGGAGCCGATTTTATTAGTGCTCAAGATGAAAATATTCCATATAAAGTAAAAGCAGTTGACGATGGTAGAATTTATGAAATTTTACAAGATAGCTTTGAAAAAACTGATAGTATAGAAATTTTTAATTACGATCTTAAACAAGATAAAGTAGATATTAATAATTTTATTAAAGATTTTCAAGGTGCTTTTAATTACGATGTATTAAGCCACGATAATGATGTCCAGTTTAGTGTTCACCATGCAGGAACTGATTACAGCATAGTATTTAAAGATATTGCTGAGGATCTAGATGATGATATGAATAATTTATTAAATACTATTATTTTTAAACTATAGTTGTTACTTTAATGGTTAAAACATATACTACCGCTGATGTATTTTTTAAGTTTAGAAAATGGTATGAATTTGCCAAGAAAAAATACCAAGAGAATAAAATAGATAATTATAATGCTTTTGTGCTATCTACCTCTATTAATAATATTCCTGATTCCCGAGTACTATTATTAAAAGATCTTTCAATAGAAGGTTTTATTTTTTATACGAATGAGCATAGTAAAAAAGGGCAACAGATTATTCAGAATAAACATGTGGCTATGTTATTTTACTGGCCTATCATTAAACGGCAAATAAGAATTATCGGGCATGTTGAGAATGTAGCTCCTGTTATGTCGGATAGTTATTTTAATAGCCGACCATACTTAAGTAAAATTGGTGCTTGGGCTTCAAAGCAATCTGAAATTATGCCTAGTACACTTGGTTTTTATAAAGATATTGCTAAATATAGTTTACAATTTCCTGTTGATGTTCCACGACCGAATCATTGGCATGGTTTTCAAGTAATGCCAGTAAACATAGAATTCTGGAAAGAGGGAAATTCTAGATTACATTTAAGAGAATCTTTTACTAAAGATCAACATAATAGTTGGAATAAAAATATATTATATCCATAAGGACTTTCTTTTGTTGTATTTTCAAGCAGTATGGATTAACATAAATTGTTAAATATCTAGGTGTCTTATGATTCGTTTCCTTAAAGTTATTATTCTGGTTGTGGCTTTGTCCCAAGGGGCATATGCTTTTGGTTTTTCTTCAATTACTAATTATTTTCAAGATTATTTTCTTCAAGATGAAAGTCTAAAGAGTTTTTTAACTGATTATTATAAAGCATTCCCTAAATCAGAACAAAAAGCTGCCAGAGAGCAAGGAGATGTATACAAAGAAGCATATTTTTTATATATAGAAAATTATATTTATCAGGTTACAAGTACCCAAAAAGAAAAAGTAAACAATACAGCTAAAGCAACTTTAAAAGATACCATAGCTAAATTGAAAAAAAGCAATAAACCTCTTAAAGCCGATAAAGTAATGGAAGCTATAATGGATAAGGTATTTAATAACATTGATGCCCATACAGTATGGATGTCTCCTAAGCAATCTTCTGAGTTTATGGAACAGTTAACAGGGAATCATAAGGGTATAGGGATTTTATTTAATTACGATAAACAAAAAAGTATGATTCATATTATTAAAGTATTTAATAATGGACCTGCTGAAAAAGCTGGTTTAAAGAAGAATGATTATATTTATGCTGTGGAAGGTAAACCAATTCTGCCAAATTCTAAATTAGAAGATGTTATTGCCTCAATCAAAGGTGAAAAGGGCACTAAGGTGCAATTAACTATTGAAAGTAATAATAAAAAGCGTGAGGTGGTAGTAACTAGGGGCGACTATTACGTACCTTCTGTAGAATATAGTAAATTATCAAACAATTATGGCTACATTTCTATTAATAGTTTTAATAATGATACTGTGAGTTTATTTAAACAAGCTCTTATAAAACTTAATGTTAATAAATTAGATGGTTTAGTATTAGATGTTCGTTCTAATCCAGGTGGTTTATTAACATCTGTAGTGTTAATTGCCGACTTATTTTTATCAGGTGAAACTATTGTATCAATTGAAGGTAGGATAGAGGAAAATAACCACCAGTTTGTTTCCCAAGATACTATAAAAATTAGAAAAAAATTACCTGTAATTATGTTAACTAATTTTATGTCAGCTTCAGCCGCAGAATTATTATCAGGTAGTTTATCTTTAAACAATCGGGCAATTTTAATGGGTGCTCCCACTTTTGGGAAATGGAGTGTTCAAAATAGCTTTACCTTAAAGAATTCTAGTATTTTTAATGTTACTACCCAGTTATTTTATGCTCCACACCATGCTACTTTTCAAGGAATAGGTATTATGCCAGATATTTACATTAAAGATAAATATACTAAAGCTGAGTTTCGTGAAAAAGATTATAAAAATTATTTAAAAATTAAAGATAATTATAATAAAAAACCACAAATTACTATTAATGATACTAGTTGCCCTGAATATGGGGTAGATAAAGATAGGATACTAGGTTGTGCGGTTTTATTTTTAAAATCTAATCAAAATAATAAGGTCTTTTTGGAGAAGATTAAAAAATAAAATGTGGCTTCAGGTTACTTTATTATCAATATTCATTACTACTATATTAGCTGGTATTGGAGCCTCGCCGTTATTGCCTTCAATTGCCGAGCATTTCAACGGTGGTGAGTTATTTGCTCATATATTTTTTGTAACTCCCTCATTAGTTAGCATTCCATTTTTATTATTATCGGGGTTTTTATCTAGCAAAATTTCTAAAATTAAATTAATTAAAATTGGCTTGATTTTATTTATTATTGGTGGCTTGGGCTGTATGTTATCTTATAATCAGTCTTCTATGCTATTTTTTAGGGCTATTATTGGTATTGCTTTAGGCTTGACTATGCCACTTGGGGTTGCATTAATTTCCGATTATTATTATGGTCCTGCTAGAGAAAAAGTACTTAGTTATTCTATGATAGTAACCTACGCTAGTGCTATAGTAATTTTATTACTAACCGGAGGGTTAGTATTAGTTTATTGGCGGATTGCTTTTTTAATTAATTTAATTGCAATTATTCCTTTGTTTTTAATAAGTAAAAATTTAGGTGCTGTGCAGAAGAAAACCTTTAAACATCATTACCCTGTATTCTTTGCCTTTATTTTTAAAATAGAAATTTATAAGCTGTTATTCTTAAACTTTTTAGTGATTTTATTAACTTTTGTATATTTTTCTAATATTACTTTCTTTATTATAGATACTAAAATAGGTGGTGCTTTTGAGGCATCTATTGCCCAGAGTATGACTATGTTCTTTGCTATATTATCTAATTTCTTAATGCACCCTATAAAAAAAATATCTGCAAAAATTTTGTTGGCTTTGCAAACATTGTTTATGGCACAAGCATTATTAATGCTTTCTTCGTATAATATTTCAATTACAGAGGTTTATATTTCTGCATGTTTATTAGGTATAGGTTATGGTAGTTTTTATAGCTCTATTGTAGCCGATATTACAATTAGTTCTTCTAGGATTAATAAAGTAAATGCTATTGCTTTTAGTGTAGCTTCTATGTATTTGGCTCAATTTTTATCACCGTTATTTTTTGAAAACTTTGATGCAATTTTTCATATTAAAAACTATGCTACAGATTTCTTACTTGTAGGCATATTCTTTAGTATTTTTGCTATTTACTTGTTTATTAAGTTCTTATTGGAACATAGAAAATTAATAGGGGTTAGATAGAATTACCTTTATGCAGTAGTCTAATAATATAATAATGTTTACTTTGCTAGCTTGTTGGCTAAATATGAAAAAAATAAAATGGTTTATAGTTTATATAAACCATTTTATTTTTAATATAAGAATAATTGAATGAAGAAAGAATTAAAAACCTTGTTTCTCTAATTTCTTTCTTTCTAGTTTTCTGGCTCTACGTAAAGATTCAGACTTTTCACGAGCTTTTTTCTTTGAAGGCTTTTCAAAACCAGTTCTTAGTTTTAATTCCCTGAAAATCCCTTCTCTTTGGAGCTTTTTTTTCAAAACTCTTAGTGATTGTTCAATGTTGTTATCTCTAACGGTAACTGTACACACGTGCACCAACTCCTTGTTATTTATATGAAATGTAATAATATACGAGAATTGTGTAAATTGCAATCATAATTTAATAATGCTACAATAAAACAATTATTTATGTATACAAAAGAGGAAGCGACGGATTATGTCAAAAATACAAAAAATAGGTATTTTAACTAGTGGCGGTGATTGCTCTGGTTTAAATGCTGCCATTAGAGCAGTAGTGAAAAAAGCAATACAATTAGGTTGGGAAGTATATGGTATTCAAGAGGGAACTGTAGGTTTAATGTCTCGTCCTTTGCATTGTATTAAACTAGATGGATCTAACACAGGGATAGATCTCCTTAAGCACGGTGGTACTATTTTAAAAACGGTTAATAAAGGAGACCCCTTTAATTATCCAATGCCAGATGGTTCCTTTAAAGATAGAAGTGGTGAAATTGTTGCTGGATATAAAGAATTAGGGTTAGATGCTTTGATTGCCATAGGTGGTGATGGTAGCATGCGGATAATTGAAAAAATTACTGATTTAGGTAAAATTAAATTTATAGGTATTCCTAAAACCATTGATAACGATGTTCCTTTTACTGAATTCCCTATAGGGTATTCTACGGCATTAAGTGTGGCAGTAGAGAGCATTGAAAGGTTACATGATACTGCTCTTAGCCATAAAAGGGTAATGATTGTAGAGGTTATGGGAAGGGATGTTGGTCATATTGCTCTTAGTTCTGGGATTGCTGGTGGTGCAGATATTATTTTAATTCCTGAAATTCCTTATGATATTAATGCAGTTGCTAACTGTTTAAACAATATTTATAGTGCAGGTAGAGACTATGCTATTGTTGTAGTTTCAGAGGCAGCTATTTCTAAACATGGAAACCAAACTTTTGCAGAAGGGAATGATAACCAAAAAAGGTATGGTGGTGTAGGTCATGTGATTGGTATGCAATTACAAGAAATTGCTGGTTTTGAAAACCGTGTTACGGTATTAGGGCATACGCAAAGAGGAGGTTCTCCTGTAACCTTAGATAGAATAATAGCTTCAGCCTTTGGGGTAAGAGCCGTAGAATTATTAGCTGAAGGTAAAAATAAACGAGTTGTTGGTTGGATGAATCGTAAAGTAATTGATGTAGATATTAGCCAGATTACTAGTACATCAGGAGCCGTAGATTTAGATGGAGATTTAATGAATACTGCTAGAGGCTTAGGTATTTGTTTTGGTGAAGCCGACTAGTTTTTTTTGTTAGTATCAGTATCATATTTATGATGATGATTGTTTATATATAAACTATAAAATATACAAATGATATTGGTACTAACTTATTTAATAAGGCATACACATTGCCTTACTTCAAAGTAATGTAGCAACTTATTTTTATATTAGCAAGAATTCTAAATAAGTTAAAATTAAGCGATGATAGATTATATCCTTAACACAACTAAATTATAACAATTTATTAATTTGTTGGTGATATAGATTGAATAATTCTTTGTATGGCTTATGGTTATTGCATTCTTTAATATCTTTTGATTTAGCAAAAGATATACTACACCGAATTAAATCAATGTTTAATATTGTCATTCAACAATTTGATTTTAAATCACATTCTTTGTAGAAAGTAAGATAAAATAACAAAAATACCTAAGGAGTGCTTAATATGAAAATTTTTAAAGAAAATAGTGTTAAGTATATAATCATCATTGAAAATAAATAAAACAATTATTTATTATAAAATAAAATATAATATATCCTCATAAAATAATTACTATAAAAAAATCTTATTTAGTTTTTATTTGTTCATTAGCTTTATGGATAACTTCTGATAATTCAACTTCCGTACATAAGCCCAAATTCACAGGGTTTTTGGGAACAAGATTAGCATAATTCCAATAGGCTTTAGACTTTATAGCCTTTACAGTATTAGTAGTAGTAGCTAATAATTTACTAATCTGATACTCTGAAATATGAGGATAATTATTTAGTAACCATAAAATAGCTTCAGGTTTAGCTTTACGTTTAAACTTACTTTGGCTATTTGAGGTATGCTTTTTAGTAGACTTTAGATATTTTTCATAGTCGGTATTTTCTATAGCTTTTAACTTATGAGTAGAGTCAGCCTCACCTTGTTGAATTTCCTCAATAGTTAAATCACCAGAAATAATAGGGCTAAAAGCCTGTAAAGTTTTAGGGTGATCGTCATTAGCTAATGCTTCTACTTCTAAAATATGCAGACCACAAAAATCTGCAATTTGTTCAAATGTAAGAGAAGTTTTTTCAATTAACCATAAGGCAATAGATTTTGGCATTAATGGTGTCATTTTGTATCCTTTCTTTTTATAAGGTATTATCAATTATAGTATAAACTATATTAGTCTTTTTTTACAAACCATAATATTGCTAAGCAAGCAGTTAAGGAAAGTACACTAACGCTTAACCAAGCAATTTTATGGCTAAAAGAGAAAACCAAAGCTAAACTATTAGGGCCAATAATACGTCCAGCACTAGCTATGGCTTGATTGAAACCAAAAATTAAACCTTGACGGTGGGGGTCGCTCATACTAATTCTAGTATTAACACTAGGAGATACCAAAGCTATACCAATTGTCATTATTCCTGTTGCGGCTATTAGTACAGGTAAATTATAAGTATAAGCAAGAACAAACATAGAGGCTCCATATAAAATAAAGCCTGTTACAAGTGCTTGTTTAGTTTTAAATAATTTGGAAATATTAAACTGAACTAAAGACATTAACAAGCCACATGAGCTCCAATATAAGCCAATATCTCTTGGAGTGAAATGTAATGCTTGATTTAGCCAAACACCTAAAAATACTTGGGCTCCTCCCATCATAGAGGTAAAAATTACATTTAAAACTAAAAAGAATAATAAATATTTGTTAGAGAAAGTGCTAAGAGTTGCTTTTAGTATAGATTCTCTTGGAGCATTGTTATCGGTTATTAGGTTTTTATTTAAACTTTCTTTGAAAAACAACAAAGTTGTTAACCCTATAATTACACTAATAATAGCTGATACTTCAAAGGGTAAAGAAAAGTTTACGGAATTAATATCAAGATTATTACCCGCTAATATACCACCAATGGCAGGACCGAAAACAAACCCTAAACCAAAGGAGCCACCAATAATTCCCATATTTTTAAATTTAGTTTCTGGAGTAGATAAATCAGAAGCCGCAGCAAAAGTTACTGAAAAGTTTGAGGCAAAAAAACCAGCAAAAAAACGTAACACTAAAAAGACATTACTATTTTCAACATGCCCTGTGAAATAATAAATAACAGCTAAACATAATGTAGGTAAAGCTAAGGCGTATTTTCTACCAAATTTATCGCTTAACATACCCCAAAGAATACTACCAAAAATACCAGCAATAGCAAACAATGAAGCTACATAACCAATTTCCATATTACTAAAGCCAAAACGAACTTTAATTAATGGAAACAGGGGGAATATCATACCAAATCCCATAACATCTATAACAGTAATAAAAAATAAAATCAACATACTAAGATTCTTTCCTATAAAAGATAATAGTTATAAATGTAGATACTGTAGCAATCATTGCTGAAAACAACCATGCCCAACTATGGTTTATTTGGTAAATAATTCCAAGTAGATAAGGTCCTATTAATCTACCTAAGTTACCTAAAGATTGGTTAATTCCAAATAACAAACCTTGCTGATTTTTTGCCCCTAAATTTGAAATATGGACATTAATGGCAGGCATTACAATACCAAATGAAATAGCAAAAATAGTTGTCATTAAGAATAGTATATAAATATTATATGTAACTAACAACAATAATTGAGAAATTGCAAATAAAATAAAACCACCTACTAAGGCTTGGTGGTTAGAAAGAAATCTTGGTAAAGTAAGTTGAGTAATGGTAATAATAATAGAAAAGACTCCCCAATAAATTCCTATTTTAGGTGCACTAAAATTAAAATTATTGCTTAACCACAAAGTTAGGTAAACCTCTAAGCCTGAAAATAATAAAAACGTTATAACCGATAAATAAGTAAGAATAATGGTAGTTTTTTGTGTATATAATGCACGTACATCTTGTAATAATGAACCCTTAGATTTTTCGGCTCTTTCTTTAACAGATAAACTTTCCTTAAGAAATTTAAAAGCTAATAAACCACCTATTAAAGATAAGGCTGCTGATGTATAAAAAGGCAAGGCTAAAGGAAGCATATGGTAATATGTACTAAGTTTTACTAAACTTCCTCCTAAAGTAGGTCCTAAAATAAAGCCTAAACCTAAACCAGCTGAAAGAACTCCAAAGTTTTTCATTTTTTCTTCAGGCTTGGAAATATCCATAGTAATAGCAAAAATAACCGTTACATGGGAAGCAAAAAAACCACATAGGAATCTAAGTAATAAAAGTGAATAAAAATCTTTAGAATATACTGTTAATAAATAAGTAATAGCTGTAGCTAGTAGTGGAAAAACAACTAAATATTTTCTACCATATTTATCGCTTAATACTCCCCAAATTACGCAACCAAACAATGCAGCTAAAGAAAAAATAGATGCCATATAGCCAACTTGTAAGTCATTTAGGTGTAAATATTCCTGAATAGCGGGTAGCAATGGAAAAATTATACCAAAACCAAGAAGGTCTATAAAAGTAATAAAAGTTAAAAGTATCATGTTGCTTGTTAAATTGCAGAGTGTAAAGTTAATTACTTATTAAAGTTTAAACCAGCAAACTTATTGTTAAACTTAGAAATACGACCTGCATTATCTACTAGTTTTTGTACGCCAGTCCAAGCAGGATGAGTTTTGCTATCAATATCTAAAATCATTACATCACCTTCTTTACCCCAAGTAGATTGAGTTTCTATCTTAGTGCCATCAGTGAATTGAACAAAAATTTTATGATAATTTGGGTGTATGTTTTTTTTCATAAGTCATGTCTCTTCTATAAATAATAATTCTGTTACACAAGATTATTTAATAATAAGCAAATTGTCAAGGTTTTTTCTTAATTAGCTACTTTTCATTTAACATAAAAAATAGAGTAATAAACGAGGCTAAAATAAAACTAGCAGTTATAGTTAACCAAGCATAAGTAGGGCTATAAGCTGAATATAGAAAACCTACAATTAATGGACCTAAAGTTTGCCCTAACATACCTGAAGATTGGGAAAGCCCTAAAATGAATCCTTTACTTCTGGTGGAGCCTTGTACTGAAATAGTAGCATTAAGATTTGGGAATAAAATGCCAATACCGGTAGCTAGAAATGCTAATAAAATTAATAAGTAATTTATATTTGGTTCAAAAATAATAGCAAAAATAGAGAAAGCTGAAATTTGAAAGCCTAATAAAATTGCTTTACCACCAGAAATAAGTTTAGGTGATAATATCTGCATAATAGCGGCAATAGAGGCAAAAATTGTAGCAATGGTTCCAAGCTGCATCGGATTCAAATTAAATTTTAACACTGCCCAAGTGGTTAGAAAAACATTAATGGAGGCAAAAGCAAACCACATTAAAATAGATAAATAAATTAAAAACATCAAATTTTTATTATTAACAATTAAAGTTAATGTTCTTTTAATATTAACGAAGATATTAATAGGATTGTTTTTGACTTTAATGGTTTCTTTGGAAAAAACACCAGCAATCACACCAGCAAGTAAGGTAAATAAGGCTGCTACATAAAATACTAAATGGAAGTTAGCACCGCTGTTGGTATCACCAGCTAAAAAACCACCAATAATAGGACCCAACACAAAACCAATACCATAGCCTGCCCCAATAATTCCCATATATTTAGTACGGTTACGGCTATTAGATAAATCGGAAGCACTGGCAAGAACTACAGAAATATTCCCAGAAAAAGAACCAGCAAGAAACCTAGCAAGTACAGCAATTAAAAAAGTAGAGGCAATAGATAGTAAATAATAAGATGCCGAAATAATAAATAAACAGACTACAATAATTTTTTTTCTACCAAATTTATCACTTAACATGCCTAAAATAGGGGCAGTAATAAATTGAGCGAAAGAAAAAACAGCAGCTAAAATACCAATATGAAAAGGAGTAAGATTAAATTTTAATACAAATAAAGGTAGTAAAGGTAGAATTATACCAAAACCAATACCATCAATTAATACAATTAAAAATAGCCAAATCATAAGTGTTCCTTTTACAGTACATAGTAATATATTGTGTTGTTATTATCAACTTACTTTTATGTATTTAGGCTTTTGTTTAGGATAACGCGGAGTTTTAGGGAGCTGATTATATTCTTTATGGGTTACATAAATTGTACTTTGGGGCTTGCATGGTTTTTGTAAAGTATAAATTTTATCTTTATTAAAAATTGGTGAAAAAGCAATACAAACTAATAACAGAATAGTAACTATATAAGAATTTTGCATATTCATTTTTTCACATTATTCAGAATTATTTAAAAATGTAATAACATTATTATGAACTTCATAATTTAAATTTAAGTTAGCCTCACTAGCAATTAATAAGGCAGGAGCTAGTTCATTTGGTTTTAATGGAACTTGGTAGTTACAACTTTTAAATTTATTAGCTGCAAGGTAGCAAAGCTCTAAAGGGGGGCAACCTAAAATTAAAGCAGGCATTTTTGTAGAGTTATTTTGATACTCTTTAATACCTTGAATATCGGTACTAACAATCCCATTTAAACTACTTAAGTAATTATCTGTTGAGTTATAACGTAACTTTTGTTTATTAAAGAAGGCACCAACATTTTTTTCAGCATAAAATAATTCATTAGTAATAGGATTAAGTATTACGGCTGCAAAAATTTCACTATCCCGTTCTAAAGCTAAAGATAAGCAAAAATGTGGTAGACCAGCTGAAAAATTATGTAACCCTAGAATACCATTAATTACAAAAAAGTTAGATAAATCTTTTTGGATATCTTTGGTGGAATCAGGCATAATGAAACTATAAGACTTTTTGAATTTGTTTAAGTCGTTATACATAGTTTTACAAGCCTTAAGTTGGCTTTGCTGGGCAAAATCTATGGCTTTATTGGGTGTATTCAATAAAAATGAAACCTCACTAAAGTCTCGGTTAACATAATTAGCCGCCTTTTGAATAGCAATTATCATTAAGTTTAATAAAGGAGTTTTCATATTTATTTTGCTCTTTCCACATAAGTTGAATCTTGGGGGTTAATAACAATTTTAGTTCCTGCCTCAATATGTTGGGGAACCATAACTCGTACCCCATTATTTAAAATTGCAGGTTTAAAAGAACTAGATACCGTTTGCCCTTTAATTACTGCTTCGGTTTCTACAACTTCTAAAATAATAGATGAAGGTAAAGTAACACTAATAGGATTTTCTTCATAGAATTCTACAATAACTTGAATTCCTTCTTGCATGTAGGGTATTTGGTCTTCAGTTAAAGTACTTTTAGCAATGTTAATTTGTTCAAAAGTTTCTGCCTCTAAAAATACGTAGAAACCTCTATCTATATAAGAAAATTGGCATTCTTTTTGTTCTAGAATAGCTCTTTCTACACTTTCATCAGAGCGAAATCTTTCATTTAATTTATTACCATTAATAATATCTTTAAGTTCTACTTGGGCATAAGCCCCACCTTTACCTGGTTTTACATGTTGAATTTTAACAACTTTATAAAGTTTTTCTTTATGTAGAATAACCATACTGGGGCGAATAGCGTTACCATTTATTTTCATTGTTGGCTCTTAGGTTGTTATAATTTAATTACTTATTGTAGTGATTCTTCCTAAAATACTCAAACATATTTTTATTATTTGTAAAAATTGTTACATTTTCTTGTTGGGCTAAGACTTTCATATTGTTTAGAATAATTTTATTTTTATGATAAAAAAGTATGTAAGGAAACTTTATTTCAATAGCATAAATTGTATAAGCTAAAGTATTTTCACAGTTGATTACACAAGGGATATGGTTAACATTATATTGCATAATTAATGTTTTTAAAAGGTCAAGACCTAAATTATTAATAAAGGTATAAGGAATAATTAAAATATTAGATTCATTTTTTGTTAATTTAAAAGTTTCTAATAAATGGATCTGAGAAGTTATTTCTATTAAATTCATATTAACAACATAATAATACAAAGATGCTAACTTTAGTTAGCATCTTTACATTAATTTAAAAGCTATTAGGCTTTCATCATAGCGATAGCTGTATCTGCCATTCTGTTTGAAAAACCCCATTCGTTATCGTACCATGATACAACTCTTACAAAGTTGCCATCAATAACTTGAGTTTGGGTTAAATCAAAAGTTGAACTAGCTTCACAGTGGTTGAAATCAATAGATACTAAAGGTTTATCGTTGATTGCTAAAATACCTTTTAATTTACCATTAGCATATTCAGTGATGAATTTGTTTACTTCTTCTTTAGAGGTTGCCTTTTTAGTAGTAAATTTGAAGTCAATCAAAGATACATTAGGAGTAGGTACCCGAATAGCTGAACCATCTAACTTACCTTTAAGTTCTGGTAATACTAAACCAACAGCTTTAGCTGCTCCAGTTGAGGTAGGGATCATAGATAAAGCTGCAGCTCTGGCTCTTCTTAGATCTTTATGGAAAGTATCTAAAGTTGGTTGATCTCCTGTATAGGAATGTACTGTTGTACAAAAACCTCTTTCAATACCTAGCTCTTTATCTAACACATAGGCTACAGGTGCTAAGCAATTAGTAGTACATGAAGCATTAGAAACAACAGTATGATTTGCTTGTAGTTTATCGTGGTTTACACCGTAAACTACAGTTAGATCTATATCTGTTCCAGGCGCTGAAATTAGAACTTTTTTAGCACCAGCTTCAAGATGAGATGCCGCTTTTTCTTTTGAAGTAAATAAACCTGTACATTCAAAGACTACATCAATTTTTAAATCTTTCCATGGTAAGTTTTTAGGATCTCTTTCGGCACATACAGCAATTTCTTTCCCATTAACAACTAAGGTTTTTTCATTTTTAACAGATACTTCTTGGTTTAAAATACCATGCACACTATCGTATTTTAATAGATGTGCGTTAGTTTCAGCTGAACCTAAATCGTTAATTGCTACAACATTAATATCTTTTCTATTTTTTTCTAGCATGGCTCTAAGAGTTAAACGACCAATTCTTCCAAAACCATTAATAGCAACACGAATCATGTGTTTCTCCTTTTTTTATTTAATACTATCTATTTTCACATTATACAACATTTATAAAAAGAAATAAATATTGGATTATATGCTATAATTAGATTATTCATTATATAACAAAATGTACTGTAATTATAATTTACAAATTTTTAAATTAATACTACACTATTTATAGTAGCATACAGTAGGTATTAGTATTGGGAAATATTAAATTTATTAAAGCTCTAGACAAAATTAATAAGAATTTAAATGAAATTTTATTAAATAAAGATAACACTCCTTACATTAAAACTGAAGATCCTAACATGAATCTTTTTGAAAGTATTAATGTTACTTTAGAATCTGAAAATAAGTACTTAGAGCAACAATTAGCAAAGCATAAAGAACTACTTAACGAGGTTATTCAAGAATTAGCTGAATTATCTCAAGCAGTAAAAAGGTTGAAATAATGGCAGTTATTGAGGTTAAAATTAATAACAAACTTTATCAAATAGGTTGCGAGCCAGAAGAGAAGGCTAAAATTAAAAAGTATGCTAGTATGCTATCTCAAAAAGTTACTAAATTTGAAAAAGAAAATCCTATATTTTTTTTAGGTTTAAATAACGAGCGAGTTTTTTTGTTTCAGTCATTATCTTTTTTAGAAGAAATAGATAATTTATTAACTACAGTAAAAACTTTACAACGAGAAGTTGCTGAATATAAAAATTCTAAAGTGAATACTGAAAGCTTAGAATTCTACCAAGAATTAGAAAAAAAGATTGATCAAATTAATACTACAATTCGTAAATTTTAGGTTTTTATAATTTGTTACTGTGTTATAATTTTTATGTGAGTTAGGTTAAATACAGAACTTAGAACAAAATTTTTTATGGTAGGGCGGTCTCTGATATATTTCGTGGAATATGTTATATTGCTTATCTTTTATCCTAAGGTCTATAGGATTCTCATTTTAATCTAGCTCACTATATATGGAGATCTACTTGAATCATAAAAGTGAATTAAGGCGTATTGCAAAATTAAAGCGAAAGTCTTTATGGTATCCTACAAGTTTCCTTCCAAATTGGCAAAAATTTTTGCAACAATTAAATTTTAATACTGATCCCCTTATTGCTGCTTATTTTCCTATGTCCTACGAGGCAGATTGCCAAGATATTATAGAATGGTTGTATAACAATTCTTATAAAGTTTTATTACCTGTGGTAAGTAAATCTAAGGATCATCTTCTTTTTAATGAGTGGAAGCCTAATAGCATTTTAAGAAAAAATGATTATGGCATTACAGAAATAGATAACAACATATTCTATGATCCCAACATTATTATTGTTCCTTTATTAGCCTTTGATAAGATAGGAAATCGGCTAGGACATGGGGAAGGTTGGTACGATAAAACCTTAGCTTATTACTCTACAAAAAATTTTCAGGTAGTATCTGTGGGCTTAGGTTACAGTTTTCAGGAGGTAGAAAAGGTACCGTGTGCTAAGCATGATGTACCTTTACAAAGTATTATTACGGAGAATCGGCTAATTTTTTGTTCTTAATACTTTAAAAAGTAATTATTAACCTTTTAATACAGGATACATACTATGAAAATACTTGATAGTGCAACTCATTATGGCAAAGCCACAAAAATCCTTCATTGGATTCGTTTATTATTTTTAGTATGGTTGTTAATTTTAGTAAAAACTAGTTACATTAATTTACATAAGGCTTTTGGGATTATATTTTTTGTTTTTGTAGTGGGGACTATTGTTTGGCGGATTATTAATGTGAATCCTAAAACCGTAAAAACTAATGTAGTTGAACGTAATATCCAAGTGCTTATTTATTTCTTGATGTATTTCCTATTATTTTTTATGCCTATTGTTGGTTATTTATCTAGTTTTAAAGCCATTAATTTTGGTTTTTTTATATTACCTTCTATTTACGAACTACAATGGGTGGATCCTTTTTTTAATAATGTTTTGTTTATAGATAAATATACTTTTCGTTATTTAATGCAATTAATTCATACTGATATAATGGTAATATCCCTGTATTTGTTAGTTGGTATTCATGTGTTAGCGGTAGTTTTTAACCACTTTGTTCGCAAAAATGGTAATATAAAACACATGATGTAATAACAAAAAATATAAGGTAGTGTATGGCAGGGCATTCTAAATTTAAAAATATTATGCATCGTAAGGGTGCACAAGATAAAAAAAGAGCTAAAATTTTTACAAAAATAATCAAAGAGATCACTGTAGCCGTTAAAATGGGTTCTTCAGATGTTAATGCTAACCCTCGTTTACGAAGTGCTATTCTTGAGGCAAAAAGCCAAAATATGCCTAAAGAAAATATTGAACGGGCTATAAAAAAAGGTGAAAGTGGAAACGAGGCAGACAACTATGAAGAAATTCGGTATGAAGGTTATGCACCATTTGGTATAGCAATTATTGTAGAAGCTTTAACAGATAATAGGAATCGTACCGCTTCAGAAGTTCGTTCTACTTTTACGAAACATGGTGGTTCCTTAGGTGAAAATGGTTCAGTACAATTTTTGTTTGATAAATTAGGTTTTATCACCTTTGCTAAGGATAGCGTTCCATTTAATAGTTTATTTGAAGTAGCTATTGAATTAGGTGCCACCGATATTATAGAAAATGATGATGAACTATTAGTATTAACAGCAGTAGATGAATTACACCAAATAGCAACTCAACTCACAAATTCACTAAAGGTAGATTATATCTCTGCTAGTTTAGTGTGGCAACCTAAAGCAGAAATTACAATTACTAAATTAGAACAAGCACAACAAATTATAAAGTTAATTAATACTTTAGAAGATTTAGATGATGTCCAAAAAGTTTTTGCTAATTTTGATATCCCAGAAGATATTTTAGAGCAAATATAAAATGATTATTCTTGGTATAGATCCTGGTTTAAATTATACTGGTTGGGCAGTGATTGAAACTGCTAAGTCTTCGGTAAAATTTGTAGATTGTGGCATTATTAATCCACTTAGTAAGGAGCATATTTCTAAAAGATTATTTAGCTTATATAATGGGGTTAACCAAGTAATTACCAAGTTTAAGCCCCAGCAAGTTTCAATTGAGGAAACATTTGTAAGTATGAATCCTAAAGGTTCTTTACACTTAGGTTATGCTAGGGGAGTTTTGTTAATGTTGCCAGCTTTACACGACTTAGCTGTGTTTGAATATTCACCTAACACGGTAAAAAAAACAGTGGCAGGAAGTGGACATGCCTCTAAAGAGCAAGTAAAAGCTATGTTAAAATTTATTATGCCCAACATGAAGCAAAACATGAAAGATGATGCCATAGATGCTTTATCTATTGCTCTTTGTCATTTTTACCATAAAGGTTTATAATAAATAAAATTAATGTGGAAAGGGTATGTTTGCAAAATTAAGTGGAATCATTAGTTATATAGACGAGGATAACCTAATTATAGATGTAAATGGCGTAGGGTATTTAGTGTATGTTCCTAGTTCTATTTTACAAATAGAATCATTAAATAATCCTATTAATTTGTTTATTCAAACCTTAGTAAAAGAAGATTCTATTACCTTATATGGTTTTCAAGACTTAGCTCTTAAAAGAATGTTTAATTTGCTTATGAGTGTACAAGGAGTTGGTGCTAAACTAGCTTTAACTATTGTTTCAGCTTTACCTGTGCAAAACCTACAAAGTGCTATTTTACAAAACGATATTAACCTCTTAAAGTCTGTGAATGGAGTAGGGGCAAAGGTAGCTCAAAGGTTAGTAGGCGAATTAAAAGATAAAATTACAAAAGTATTTAATTTGCAAGACTCTATAGCTCCTAATTTTAGTATTCCTAATGCTAATAATAGTATGAATGATGTAATAGCTGCATTAAAAGGGTTAGGTTATAATCCCTTTGAAATTAATAAAATAATGCCTAATTTACAAAGTATGGAATTACCTAACTCTTCAACCGAAACTTTATTAAAACAAGCCCTAAAACTAATAACACAGGATACTAATTAATTATGGAAAGTAGAGTCCTTTCCCCTAATAATCAAGGGGAAGCTGATTTAAGTATTCGCCCTAATAAATTAGATGAATTTATTGGGCAAACAGATTTAAAAACTAATTTAAAAATTTTTATTGCTGCCTCAAAGGCTCGGGCAGAAAGTTTAGATCATCTACTGTTTTATGGTCCAGCAGGCTTAGGAAAAACAACATTATCGCAAATTATATCTCAAGAAATGGGTAGTAATATTAAATTTACTGCCGGACCAGCTATTACTAAACAAGGGGATTTAGCAGCTATTATTTCTAATTTAGAACCTTTTGACGTGTTATTTATTGATGAAATCCACCGTTTGCCTATAGTAGTAGAAGAGATTTTATATACGGCGATGGAAGATTTTAAAATAGATATTATTTTAGGTGAAGGACCTACAGCTCGTTCTTTAAGGATTGATCTACCTAAGTTTACTTTAGTAGGTGCTACTACTCGTTATGGTTTGTTATCTTCGCCCTTAAGAGATAGGTTTGGTATAGCCATGCAATTAAATTTTTATAAAGTAGAAGAATTAGTAGAAATTATTATGCGGTCGGCTAATATTATGAAATTATTAATTACTGAAGATGGTGCTATGGAAATTGCTAAACGTTCTAGGGGAACACCTAGAATAGCCAACCGTTTATTACGCAGAATAAGAGATTTTCTAACTATCTCTACTAAAAAGAGTATAGATAAAGAACTAGCTAACTATGCTTTGTTGCAATTAGGTGTAGATGATAAAGGCTTGGATTTGCTAGATAGAAAATACCTTAAGGCTATTGCTAAGTTTTATAATGGTGGTCCTGTTGGTATTACTACAATTGCTACTATGCTGTCAGAAAGCAAAGATACAATAGAAGACACGGTAGAACCTTTTTTAATGCAAAATGGTTATGTAGCAAGAACTCCCAGAGGCCGAGTAATAAGTGCAACCGGTTGGCAGTATTTAGGGTTACCTCCTAATAAAAGTTTACAAACCAACTTAAAATACGATGCAGAATAAAGATACTAAAGAACTACAAGATTTAGAAAATAGTTACAATACTTTAAAGATTGAGATAACCTACCAAGATACAGATATTGGAGGTATGGTTTATTTTGCTAATTATTTTAATTATGGTGAAAAGGCTCGTTCTAAATTGTTAAAGTCTTTATTAGGGTTTACTAAAATTAATGAAGAACTTACTTGGGTAGTTAAAAGTGTGCAAGCCAACTATTTTAAACCTGTAAAAATTGATAGCACACTAAAGTGTTTTAGTGAAATTCTAGAACTAACAAGAGCAAGTTTATTTTTTTCCCATAGTTTTTATAATAATAGTGAATTAGTACAACAACATAAGGTACACTTATGTTGTGTTAATGTTACAGGTTGCCCTGTAAAAATTCCCACAACTGTTTTTAATATAATTAAGGAAATAACCAACAAGGGAGTACAAACTACATGACAAACTTTGGTATTATAGGTGCCTTTATTAATGCAGGGCTAGTTAATAAATTTATTTTTATACTATTATTAATATTATCTATTTATTCATGGGCTATTATTATTAGAAAATATATAGAATTAAAAGAGTATAGAAAATCTTTTATTATTTTCCAAAAAAGTCTGCGAACTAAAGAGTTAGAATCTTTAAAAACCTATGTAGCTAGTTATTCTAAGGGTAATCCTTATACTTATATGTTAAACTTACTTTTTAAAAAAATAAATCAGTTACCTTTAGAAAGATTGGTATCACAAGCTGAAATTGTTTTATTTTCATCATTGGAAGAAGTAGAAAATAATGTTGATAAATTAGCTATTATTGCTAGTTCGGCTCCTTTTATTGGTTTATTAGGAACGGTTATTGGGGTAATTAATAGTTTTAATAATATTGCCATGAAGGCTTCAGTGTCTTTAGCTACTATTGCTCCTGGTATTGCTGAATCTTTATATGCTACCGCTTTGGGCTTGTTTGTAGCTATTCCTGCTATGGTAGCTTATAATATGAATACTTCTAAAATAGAAAGTTATAAAGAAGCCTTTGCTACTATCTTAGAACAAGTGATTTTTGTAGTCCAAAATGAAAATACTAGTGTGGTTGAACCTAAGGTAGAAACTAATACTGCTGTTCCTGTACATTCAACAGATGAGGCAAAACTTGAGAAAGAGTAAAAAAAATTACAAATCAAGAAGAATTATTGCAGATATTAATATCACTCCTTTTGTTGATGTTTTACTAATTCTGTTAATTATTTTTATGGTTACGGCTCCCATGATGAGTAATGGGTTTAATGTTAATTTACCAAAATCCGTAAGGAACCAATTAAATACTGGGGAAGAGCATAAACAAATACTACTAAGCATAGATAAAAAAGCCAATCTTTATTTAGATGAAGAACTAGTAAGCCAAAGAACTTTAACTAAAAAATTGCAAGGGTATAATAAAGCAACAACCCAGTTTTTTATTAAAGCTGATAAAGCTGTGGCATATAATAATGTAATTAAAATTATGAGTATGTTAAGTTCTATGGGTTTTGTGAATATTTCTTTAGTAACAGATGTTCAATAACTAATAATTAAAGCTAGATGTTAAATAAACCGCTACAATTATCAATTCTTTTTCATGTGATGTTGTTAATTGTTTGTATTGTGGTGGCTAAATACCAAAAACCTGTAACTAAAATCCAAGTAAGCCTAGTAAATAGTGTACCTAATATTACTAAAGAAACTAAAACTAAAGCGTTTCATTCTAAGTTAGAATCTCCTAAAAAACCTATTAGAAAGTTTCATAATATTATTATTAAAAACTTTAAAGAAAAAGAAACTGCTCCTAAAATAGTTAAAAACAAGGAAGTAGTAAAAAAAAAGAAGAATATTCCTATAAAAAAACAACTTGTTAAAGCAAATACCATGCCAACAAATAGTAGAACCGTTACTTCAAAAAGTTCTTTAAAGAATAAGAGAATAGAGTTGGCAGACAAGGTTAATTCTAAAGAAGATTATAATAAGAACCTTAATTCTGAAGTAGCTAAGCCACTAATAAAGAAAGATTCTCTACCTACCTTAAATAGTGTAACCAATGAAGTAACGGAAGAATCTATAATAGAAAAAGATATTCCTAGGGATTTAGAAGACCTAGATTTAAGCGATGCCGATAAACAAATTTTAGCTAAGAATCTATCTAATTGTGTGGCAAGTTTACCAGCAATAAGGGAGCATGATGAAGTATTATTTTTAAGTTTTACCATAAATGAAGATGCAATTGTAGAAAATGTAGATATAATTAGGAATAACCAAAAGGTGCCACAAGAACAATTAAGTAACTTAGAACAAAGAGTTGTTTCTATTTTTCATAGTAAGGCTTGTTCTAAATTATTATTACCACCGAACGGATTCACAATATGGCATAAGTTTAGTGTAAAATTAAGGTTAGAAGGTTTTTTTAATGAATAACATAACAAAAATTATTAAGTTAATCGTTGGTGTGTGGTTACTTGGTTCTAGCTATTTATATGGAGTTAACATAGAAGTTGATGTGTTAAATGAAAATTACACACCTGTTTCTATTTTAATTGTTAATTTTTATACAACAGATAAAACCAATCAATACTTCCAAAAGATTAAAAATACTATTAGCCAAGATCTAGAAGAGTCTGGGGCAATTGAACCAAGATTTACAGATTCTAACATTATTAATAACTACACAGATTTTAGTGAAAATGAAGACTTAAAGGATTTAATATCTGAATATTCTAGGTATAGTAGTATTACTTTAGGAAAAATTACTTACAATGAAAACACTCAACTTTATAATATCACAATAGTTATTTTTGATAGTTTAGGAAATATAAACCGTAAATTTGGTTATAAATTATCTAAAAGAGATTTAGAGGATTCGTATAGTAATATCGCCCATGATATTGCTAATGAGATATATCATACAACTATTGACTTACCAGGATATTTTCTATCTTCCTTAGTATATGCTGCAGGTAATAAACTCATGATGGCAGACTACAATGGTAAGAACCCTGAAGTTTTAGTAAAAACTAAAGAACGGGTAATGTCTCCTATTATATCTCCTGATGGTAATTCCATTTTATATGTGGATTTCTTTAAGGGGGAAAGTACAATTTACATTTATGATTTGTATTTTAAAAAATCTACCCAGTTAGCTACTTTTCAAGGGTTAAGTCTGGCTCCTGTTTTTAGTGCTAATGGGCAAGATATTTTATTTTCTATTGCCAATAAAGGGGTAACCCATATATTTAGGTTGAATTTAGATGAAAAAAAACTAAATAAATTAACCTCAGGTTATTCTATTAATTTAGCAGGAAATGAATCGGTAGATGGTAATTATTTAGTATATAATTCCGATAAATCTGGCAAACCAGAAATTTATCTTTTTAATAATAAGGTTAAAACAAGTACTCTTGTTAGTTACGGAGAAGGAACCTACTTTACACCTTCATTTTCACCTATGGGGAATATTATTTTATTTACTAAAATTATTAATCGGCAATTTGTAATTGGTTTATTAAACTTGGGGCATCAGGAAAAACTTGTTGCTAAAGACCAAGCTGTAGAAAGCCCATCATGGTTGCCAGATGGACGCCATATTATTTACCAATATGCTTATAAGCAACAAAAAGGTGAAGCTCAATATGGTTTTTTCATTATGGATTTAATGTCAGGCTATAAAATTCAAATCCAACCTACTAAAGACGTTAGAGATCCACAGATTTCTAAAGAGGCTTTATACATGAAAAAAATTAATACAAAGTATAACTTTTAATGATATAATTTAGTATTCATAATAATTTCGTAATATAATTTACCTTGATGGAGAAAATTAAATGTATCTTAATAAGTTAAAATTGTTATTTGTTACTTCTCTTTTGTTAATCATGGCTGCTTGTTCATCACATTCTACAGCAGGAGATTCCCAAAAGAAAAACAAAGGCACTACTAAGCAAAGTAAACAACAAACTAATAAAGTTGTATTTAGTCCTAATATTTATTTTGCTTTTGATAAATCAATCATTGAACCTTCTCAGGCTGTTGTGTTAGATAAACAAATAGAGAAAATTAAAAAAGAAGGCATTAAAAAAATTACTATAGAAGGTCATACCGATTCAATTGGTACTACCGCTTATAATATTGCCTTAGGTGAACGTCGTGCTAATGCTACTAAAAAATATTTAGTGCAAAAAGGAGTTGATTCTAACAGTATTAAAATAGTATCTTACGGTAAAAGCAAGCCTATAGAAAGTAACGATACTTCAGCAGGGCGTGCTAAAAACAGAAGAACGGTAACTCTGTTTAAATAAAAATTGTACTTGTTACAATTAATACCAATGGGAATAGAGTGTTTAGAATAAAGTATTTCTTTTATGTAAGTGTTTTGTCTATATTTTTACTATCAGTGGGGCAAACCCAAGAAAGTGTGTTGTCTCCAGATGAAGTTAATGCTATGGAAAAAGGTGCTTATAATACTGAAGAAGAAATGTCGGCTGAACTTAAAGGGCTTTATTCCCAGTTGGAAGATCTAAAACAACAATTAGCTAATTCCGAGCAACAAAAAAATAACTTAAATGATCAGTTAGAGGCTTATAAGCAAAAAGAGCATGCTTTAGAAACAAAAAACTCTCAGTTAAAAGTTCTCCAAAAGTTAGCCAATAAACCTAATTTCAAGCCATTATTACCAGATATAGATGCTGATAACGCCTATTATTCTTTGAATTTAGGGAATCTTGAAGCTGCTCAATTAAAATTCTTAAGTTTTTTAGCTAAAGATCCTACACAATTTCCTGAATATGCTAAAGCAAATGCCGATGCTCTTAATAAAAAAGAGCGTCTTGCTGACTTTAACCATAAGTTACAACTAGATAAAGACAAAGCGGATTTTTTCTTAGGAAGAATTTATTTATTACAGGCTGACTATAAAAACACTTTAGCTTACTTATCAGTATCTTATAAATCTAGTAACGATTATGATATTATTGTGTATTCTTTATTAGGGGTAATGGAATCTTTTGAAGCCTTAGGTAAGAAGCAGGAGGCTTGTTTAACTATTAAATCTTTACAAAATGCGGCAGATACTATTAAAAAATCTAATGTTAATTATGAATTTCCTGAAAATTTTGTAGTAACTTTACAAGCTAAACAGGAGCATAATAATTGCGAGGGTGCCACCTTTAGTAAAAGTAATAAGCAAGATGTAAATACACTGAATTCTAAGCCCGCAGATAAACCAGCACAAGATGTTAGAAAAGAATCAATTCCGGTTATACCTAGTAGTGCTAATACGCCAATTTCTAATAATGGTAATCAGGTGGAATCTTCTACAATAGGTTTTAAACCTATAGATAACAATTCAAATAATTTAGCTGTAGATTCAAGTTCAACCGCAAGTGTGCATCAAGGTTATAAGGCAGCAAGTTCTGTGAAAGAAGGATACGTAAACACAAGCGACCTATATCCAACCGCTAACCGGAATATTAGAACAACTCTTCCAGGTAGTGCTCCTGTAACTGATGCGGAAAAAGAAGCCTTGAAAAATCAACCTAAAAAACCAGCACCTAATTTGCAAGCACCTAAAATACCTGAAGATGCTTATGCTAAGTTGGGTAATAATTAAGTGCAATTGTAGCCATAAGTTAGGAATATAGTGGCACATGCTAAAGAATACTATTATTAAACCTGAAGAGTTTAAACAACATCTTAAATCACTTTCACTTTTCCCTAAAGATACTAAAATAGCTGTAGCTGTTTCAGGCGGTGCAGATAGTTTATGTTTGGCATTTTTATTGCAGAACATTGCAAAATCTTTACCTTTTTCTTTAACAGCTTTAATTGTAGACCATAAACTAAGAAAAGAATCTACAACAGAGGCTAAGTGGGTTTCATCTTTATTAACAAAGCATAAAATTAACAATATTATTCTTACAAGACATGAGAGTGTATTAACAACCAAAATACAGGAAGTTGCCCGTTGGGATCGTTACCAACTGTTATATAATTATTGTAAAGAAAATGCTTATTCCCATTTATTGCTAGCCCATCATCTTGATGATTCCCTTGAAACTATGGTAATGAGAAAAGAAAAAGGTAATAATCTTGTAGGATTGGCTGGTATATCGGCTAAACATGTGTGCGAGGAGGTAATTTTATTACGTCCTTTGTTACCATATACCAAGGAACAAATTTTACAAACAATAAGACTCTATACTAATACTTGGGTTGAGGATCCATCTAATTTGAACGAAAAGTTTACCAGAGTCAAGATTCGTCAAGAGCTACAACAACTTACAGCACTGCAAAAACAGCAATATATTAACGAGCTACAACAAAATATTCATATACGCAAAGTATTAGAAACAAATTTATTAAAACTACTAGCCAATAGTTTAATAATTAGTAACTTAGGGGCAGTACAAGTTAAACTAGCTGTACTACTAAGTGCAGATATTAACTTGCAATTAATGTATGTAAGAAAAGTTATGCAATTATTAGCAGGTGCTAACTATTTAGTAAAATTACAAAAATCTAAAAGGTTATTAAACTTCTTTCATAATAAGAAACTAAAAACCTATACCGTTGGTGGTTGTATTTTTAAAAAGAAAGAAGACTATATATATATATATAAAGAAGTTAAAGACCGTACTAAATTAGAAATAGTAAAAAATCTAGCACATAACCGTTGGGATAATAGGTTTCTAATAGATAATACCGTTAATAAGGATTATATAGTCCAATATATTTCTTTGCAATTATATCGGCAGTTAATTACAGATAGTGCATTTAAGTTGTTTATGAAAAATAATTTTGTAACATTTAAAGAATTACAAGATATTCCTTGTATTTTTTCTAAAAATATACAACAATCATGGCATAATCAGCAATATAAAGGTGTGCTGTTAAAATTTAGTACAAGTTTATTCATGAATAAGTTTGTTTAGTAGGAATTTTTATTAAATACGATATAGTTTTATGTTAAACTGTAACAATCTTATTTACTTATTAAGTGGGGGAAAGAATTGAAAAATAGTTTAGTGGTTGCATTATTATTATTAATTGCGGTATATGTAGGTTTTAATTATTATAATACAGAACAGCATAAACCTACCACACAAGTAGTGAGTTATACCCAATTTATGAACCTTTTAGATAGTAAAAAGGTAAATATTATTCGTGCTAGTATTAATTCTAATATGGTTAAGGCCGAAGATAATAGGCACAATGTGTATATGGTAGCTTTTCCATATGGGGATTCCTCTTTAATAGATAAACTAAAGCAAAATAAAATAGATATTTCAGTTCCTTTACCAGAAAGTAAAAATAGTTGGGGAACTTTATTCTTTTTAGGCTTAGCCATGTTATTTATTTATTTTTTAATAAGAAGAGTAAAAAATCAGGGTGATATGGGTTCTGGTGGTTCGCAAGGTGGAGTTGGTGGAGCTTTTGGTTTTGGTCGTTCTAAAGCTAAAATGATTAATCCCCAAGATATTAAAGAAAAATTTGCAGATGTTGCTGGAGTAGATGAAGCTAAAGAAGATCTTCAAGAAATTGTAGAATTTTTAAAATATCCCGATAAGTTTAAAAAATTAGGAGCAGAAGTGCCTAAAGGTTGTTTACTAGTTGGGGCTCCTGGTACAGGGAAAACTTTGCTAGCAAAAGCTATTGCAGGAGAATCAGGTGTAGCATTTTTTTCTATTTCAGGTTCAGATTTTGTAGAAATGTTTGTAGGTGTAGGTGCATCTAGAGTGCGTGATTTATTCGTGCAAGCTAAAAAGTATTCACCTTGTATTATTTTTATAGATGAAATAGATGCTGTAGGTAGACAACGTGGCGTTGGAGTTGGGGGCGGTAATGATGAACGGGAGCAAACCCTGAATCAACTACTAGTTGAGATGGACGGTTTTTCACAAAATCAGGGAATTATTATCTTAGCAGCAACTAATAGGCCAGAAATCTTAGATAAAGCCTTATTAAGACCAGGTCGGTTTGATAGGCAAGTAGTAGTACCTTTGCCAGACCTAGTAGGGCGAGAAAGAATTTTACAAATTTATTTAGCAAAAATTCCATTAGATACTAAGGTAGATGCTCATGTAGTTGCCAGAGGAACTACTGGTTTTTCAGGAGCAGATTTAAAAAATTTAGTGAATGAAGCCGCATTATCTTCAGCTAGAGCTAACCGTACTGTTGTAACAATGGACGACTTTGAAGCCGCAAGAGATAAAATCATTATGGGTTCAGAACGTAAATCTAGTAAATTATCAGATGAAGAAAAACTATTAACAGCCTACCATGAAGCAGGGCATGCTTTAGTAGCATTTAAAGTTGAAGGTTCATACCCTGTGCATAAGGTTACAATTATTCCTAGAGGGCGTAGTTTAGGGGTGACTTCATTTTTACCAGAGAGAGATGAATATAGCCGTTCTTATAAACAATTAACCGCTCAACTTGCAGTGTTATTTGGTGGTAGATTAGCCGAGGAGCTAAAGTTTGGTAAGGAATATATTACCACAGGGGCTTCTATGGATATCAAAATGGCTACAGATATTGCTAAAAGAATGGTAACAGAATGGGGTTTCAGTGATTTAGTAGGAAGAGTGCGGCATAAAGACGAAAATGAAGGCTATTATCCAGCTACTCCAATTTCAGATCATACCGCAAAAATTATTGAAGAAGAAACAAGAGCTTTAATTGAAGCAGCCGAAGCTAAAGCAAAAAGTATTTTAACTAAATATTCACAAGAACATAAAAAATTAAGTGAAGCTTTACTAAAATATGAAATTTTAAGTGGCGAACAAGCAAAAAGAATTTGTAATAACGAAGAAATGAATCCACAGGAGAATAAAAATAAGGTAGCAGATGTTGTAGATGCCAATAATGCACCTACTTCTGTACCTGTGGTGAACGACGAACAACTGTAATCACACTACTTAGATTCTAGGATAGAATATCATGAACAAACTACAAGATATAAGCCTATTAATAACTAATGCTAAAAGAGGTAAACAATGAAAATATTTGGTACAGACGGTATTCGTGGGCTAGCTAATAAATATCCAATGACATCAGAAATAGCCATGAAAGTAGGTATGGCAGCTGCGTTGTATTTAGGTAATACAAAAAGTAGAACGAATCGAGTAGTAATAGGTAAAGATACAAGGCTTTCAGGCTACATGATAGAAAACTCCTTAGTTTCTGGTTTAACAGCATTAGGTAAAAATGTTTTGTTGTTAGGTCCTATACCTACTCCTGCTGTGGCTATGTTAACTAAAGCTATTAGAGCAGATCTAGGCATTATGGTTTCAGCTTCTCATAATCCTTATTACGATAATGGTATTAAACTGTTTGATAATCAGGGCTATAAAATGTCCGATGAAGATGAGAAAGAAATTACCAAATTAGTAAGCCATGATTTATCTAAATATTTTGCGAAGTCCGATTCTATTGGGCGAGTAGAAAGGCTGAAAGAAGGTTTTGGTAGATACATTGAATATGTAAAGTCAGTTTTCCCCGATAATGCTACGCTATCAAATTTTAAAATTGTTGTAGATTGTGCTAACGGAGCCGCTTATAAAATTGCCCCTTTAGTATTTTATGAGCTTGGTGCGGAAGTAATAAAAATTGGGGTAGCACCTAATGGTTTAAATATTAACGATAATTGTGGTTCTACTCATATTGAAACTTTAAAATCAAAAGTTTTAGAATCCAAGGCGGATCTTGGTATAGCTTTTGATGGTGATGCCGATAGAGTAATTATGGTAGATGAAAAAGGCGAAGTGATTGATGGAGACTTAATTTTAGCTATTATTGCTACTCGTTGGCAACAACAAGGAATGTTAAGTAATAATAAAATTGTTAGTACCGTTATGGCAAATATGGGCTTTGAAGAGTATTTAAAAACGCAAAAGATTGAATTAATAAGAACAGCCGTAGGTGATAGATATGTGAATGAGGCTTTAATGGAAGAGAAACTTAGCTTAGGAGGAGAGCAATCAGGGCATATAATTATTCCAAACTATAGTACAACAGGTGATGGAATTTTAGCATCGCTAGAGGTGTTAGCAGCTTTAGCAAAAGCTAATAAACCAGCTAGTGTTGCCTTAAGGCTTTATACAAATACGCCACAAAGTTTACATAATATTAAGTACAGTGGTAAGAATCCTTTAGAAAATAAAGTAGTTCAAGAATTTATAAATAATATTACCAAAAAAAATAAAGAATTAGCTAGGATTGTGATTAGAAAATCTGGTACCGAAAATATGATAAGAATAATGGTTGAAGCTAAAACTAAACCTTTAGTTACATTGCTTAGTAAAGAAATTACAAATTACTTTGCAAAATTCATATAAAAAAATTTATAAATTAGAAATAAAGGAAAACCTAGTTTGTAAGATGTTATAGATGAAAAAGAAAAGATATAATACAAAAAGGGCTTGCAAAAAATATAGGAATATAGTATAATGAGTTGGATTGGTAGTTAGAAATGGATAACTGCTGGTGAAAGAAACTAACGAACTTTTAAAAGCTTAAAAAGGGGTTTAGTTAAAGTAGCTTACAACGAAAGTGCTTTGAAATATAAGCAGTTGCAAGTGAAAGTAGTAAGAAAAAGAGAAGTAGAGAAGGCGGCAAGGAGAGGTGTTGCTTTTTTTTGAGAGAGAGATGTGTGAGAGCACGTAAATTTTTTGAGAGAGAGTGAGTTAGAAGAGAATAAGTTAAGAGTTTGATTCTGGCTCAGAACGAACGCTGGCGGCATGCTTAACACATGCAAGTTGAACGGATAGAGATATCAGTGGCGAACGGGTGAGTAACACGTGGGAATTTGGCTTATAGTTTTGGATAGCTATTGGAAACGATAGGTAATACAAGATGAGTTGGAGACAAGAAAGGATTAGTCTGCTATAAGATGAGCCCGCGGATGATTAGCTAGTTGGAGTGGTAAGAGCACCCCAAGGCGAAGATCAATAGCTGTTCTGAGAGGAAGATCAGCCACATTGGGACTGAGACACGGCCCAAACTCCTACGGGAGGCAGCAGTGGGGAATATTGGACAATGGGGGGAACCCTGATCCAGCAATGCCGCGTGAATGAAGAAGGCCTTAGGGTTGTAAAGTTCTTTTACTGAAGAAGATGATGACGGTAATCAGGGAATAAGTCCCGGCAAACTTCGTGCCAGCAGCCGCGGTAATACGAAGGGGACTAGCGTTGTTCGGAATCACTGGGCGTAAAGAGCGAGTAGGTGGTAATATAAGTCAGATGTGAAATCCTTAATCTTAAGTTAAGAATGGCATTTGAGACTGTATTACTAGAGGACAGGAGGGGATAGTGGAATTCCAAGTGTAGAGGTGAAATTCGTAGATATTTGGAGGAACACCGGAAGCGAAGGCGTCTATCTGGCCTGAACCTGACACTGAGAAGCGAGAGCATGGGTAGCAAACAGGATTAGATACCCTGGTAGTCCATGCTGTAAACGATGATTGCTAGATGTTAGTATAGAGAGTTATATTAGTATCTGAGCTAACGCATTAAGCAATCCGCCTGAGTAGTACGGTCGCAAGATTAAAACTCAAAGAAATTGACGGGGACCCGCACAAGTGGTGGAGCATGTGGTTTAATTCGAAGATACGCGAAGAACCTTACCAAGGCTTGACATATTACCAGAGATTATAAGAGATTATGATTGTCATTAAGTTGGGGTAATACAGGTGCTGCATGGCTGTCGTCAGCTCGTGTCGTGAGATGTTGGGTTAAGTCCCGCAACGAGCGCAACCCTTACGTTTAGTTGCTAACAGGTAGTGCTGAGCACTCTAGAGGAACTGCTGGTGTTAAACCAGAGGAAGGTAGGGATGACGTCAAGTCCTCATGGCCCATATGTCTTGGGCTACACACGTGCTACAATGGTAGTGACAGAGAGTTGCGAGTTTGAGAAGATGAGCTAATCTAAAAAAGCTACCACAGTTCGGATTGTACTCTGAAACTCGAGTACATGAAGTGGAATCGCTAGTAATCGCAAATCAGCATGTTGCGGTGAATACGTTCCGGGTCTTGTACACACCGCCCGTCACACCATGGGAGCTGATTTTACCTTAAGGTGGTGAACCAACCGCAAGGAGGAAGCCAACCAAGGTAGGATTAGTGACTGGGGTGAAGTCGTAACAAGGTAGCCGTAGGGGAACCTGCGGCTGGATCACCTCCTTTAAGAAGGTTGAATGGCTATAAACAGTGAATAGAATTATATGATTTATGGTATATAATATGAATAGGTTATAGTATATTTTATGTACTATGTTTACTATGATTTTATATATTCAATTTTATACTATTGATAGTTTGTACTATTTAAACTTCAAAACATTTTATCTTTCCTCCCTTGCCTCCTTCTTTACTTCTTTTTTTACTAAGAATAAAAAAAGTAGATATCTTTAAAGATATCTACTAAATATTCCTACCATAAGATAAATTAGATCCCTTACCTAAATTACTACTAAATCTATTGAAAGTAGGCTTTGCAAAAATTTAATTATCTTCTCTTTATAAAACCATTATAAATTTAGCTTTAGTTTAAAAAACTACAAATACATAAAAATTTTTACCAAAAAATAATTGGTTACCTTTACTATCTAAACTAGTTAGTTCATTATTATTGGGAATATATAAAGCAATATTTTAGGTAATACCTTGAATAACCTTAGTACTAAGAGTATCTTAATTTGTTTAATATTAAAGTAACATGCAGTTATTTTAAAACAGGTTGCACTTACTATACAAAATTTATTAAATATAATCATATTCAATAATAAGATAAATTTTATAGATACAATGGTAAAATAAGTAGTAATTGTAAGTATGTTGTATATTAAGCTTTTTATAACTTAAAAATATACTCTTTAAAAGGTTTTTGTAAGGATAAAACTATAACAGCAAGAATACTACCTATAATAATAGATTTCTTTAAAGGATTTTCAAAGAAAGTGGCTGTCTGGTAAAACAAAGTGGCTACAATATATGCTAAACTAGTACTCCATAAAAAAGATTTTATCATAATTTTATTGCCAACTTCTGTTTTTAAACTACCTAAAGCTGAAGTACATGGAGAATAAATCATAAAAAATAATAAAAAGGCAAAAGCACTAATAGGAGTGAATTTATTGTGCATTACACCAGATATTTCTTGGTAATCTTCAATATTTTGGCTGTTTAAATTATTGTTAGATTGTGGTAATAAGCTGGTTATTAAATTATTATTAGCTGTATGGAAATCTTCTTTTAAAGTGCTTAGGGTAACTTGTGGTAAGGTTGTATCTTCATTGTTGTAAATAGACTGCAGTGTAGCTACAACAGTTTCTTTAGCTAAAATACCTGTAATGATAGCCACAGAAGCTGACCAATTATCTTGGGCAATACCAATGGGATGTAACACGGGCGTAATAAATTTTCCACCTAAAACTAAAATTGTGGAATCTTTATTAGTTTGATTAGCCAAGCCATGAAAAGTAAAACTATTAGCAATAGTTATTAAGGTAACAACAGGAATAATTATTTTTCCTGCCCTATTAATAAAAGACTGTAGCCGTGCAATTGAAGATTTTGTTATCATCATTATTGGTGGTATTTGGTAGCGTGGTAGTTCCACTACATAAAATTCACTAGTTGTGCTTCTTTTTTTAAACAGATATGCTGTTAAAAAAACTAAAGCAACACCACCTAAGTAAAGGGAAATTAGCACTAGATTGCCATAGGTTTTAAAAAATACACTAATAAATAGAATATACACACTAAAACGAGCCGAGCAAGAAACAAAATGGGAAGCAAAAATAATTAATTTTCTTTGATGAGGATTCTCTACTACCCGACTTGCCATAACTGCAGGAACATTGCAACCGAATGAGATAATCATAGGAACAATAGATTTAGCATTTAAACCAAAGGTGTTCATCATTTTATCTAATAAAAAGACTATTCTTGCCATGTAGCCTGTGTGTTCTAAAACAGATACTAAAAAGAAAAAAACAAATAAAATAGGAAAAAAGGAAACCACTACCTGAATAGAGCCACCAATAGCATCAGCTAATAAAATATGTAAAAAAGGAGAAGCCGATACTTTGTTTAACCAAAAATGGGTAGTATCTACTAATAATAGTTTTCCCATATCGTCAAAGTAGGTTTGTAATATACTACCTACAGATAAAGTAACTGTAAATAAACTGTACATAATTAAAATAAAAATTGGTAAACCTAAATATTTATTTAATAAAAAATTATCCAGAATATCAGTAATAGAAATGTAATCTCCTTGCTTGATACACTTTGTTTGAATGTTTTTAATAAGCCTTGCTTTAGTATTATAAAAAATTTTAGGTTGTTCAGTTTTTAATTGGTGAAAGAAATTAAAAACTTCATGTTTGGTTTTTAGAGTTGTTAGTTCTTTATCTATACCTTGCCCGTAAAATAATTTAGGGCTAGGAGTATAATTAAAATTAGTTAAAGTATTTTTTAATTGTTTTAAACCCTGATTCTTTTTAGCAGAAATAGTAATAACTTTAGTACCTAAAAGAATTTCTAAAAGCTGAATATCTAAGCAAATTTTTTGGGTTTTTGCAACATCCATCATGTTTAATACAATAATAGTAGGCACTTTTAAACTAAGAAGATCTAAAGTTAATAGTAAGTTAGCTTCTAAGTTGCTAACATCTATAACATTTAAAATTAAATCATAATTTTCTTGTAGTAAATAATTAGAGGCAGTTTGCTCTATGGTATTATCTTGGAGGTTATAGCTTAATTCTTGTAAGCCTGGAATATCAGTAATTTCAATATTAGAAGTTTTATGACCTTTTAATAAAGCAGATTTTATACCTACAGTAGTACCTGCCCAATTGGAGATTTTTTGTTCTTTATGAGTTAAACGGTTAAATAAGGTACTTTTACCAACATTAGGTTTGCCACACAGGAGAATTTTCATAAGATATTATTGAACCTCAATATTAGCTTCAACTTTACGAATACATACAGATACTTTATTTTGTTTAATTTGCATGGTATTGCCAAACAGACTAGTACGAACTATACATATTTCTTCATTAGGTAAAAATCCTAAAGCAAATAGCTTTTGGCATAAGGGGTTTTTACAATTTTGTTCGCAGTCTAAAATAGCAACCTTAGAGCCAGCTTTAAGATCCTTAAGTAACATGAGAAATTAATCCATAAAAGTTTTATTGGTTTTATTGTCTTTAGAAAAACTATTCTATAATAGCTTACTAATTTAGTCAACTATTGTTAGTTGAATTTAATTGATAGAGTGTAAAAAAAGGTTTACTAACTCTTGCTAAATATTTAAGTGAAGACTACTTTTATATTAAGAAGAAATAATATTTCGTAGATATTAAAATAATTTTAGGAGGAATAAATGATGAATAAGTTAATTCCAATGCGTGGCAGAAAAATTAAAAATTATATTAATGATTCTTATGATGATGTAATGTCGGATTTTCATAATATGCACAAAAAATTCTTGTCAGCTTTTGATGAATTTTTTGATTCTGATTCATTCCCCAGAGAATTAAGTAAATATCATAGATTTGCTAATAACTATAATATTGAAAAACTTTCTGAGGATAAATATAAAATTAGTATAAATGTTGCAGGTTATAAAAAAGAAGATATTGAAATTGTGTTAGAAAATGATTTATTAATTATTAAAGGTTCTATGAAGAATCAAAGTAAAGATAAATACTTGTACCAAGGTTTTTCTTCGCAATTTTATAATCAATTTAAAGTAGAAGAAGGGGCAGAAGTTTCAGATGCTTCTATAGAAAATGGCATTTTAACAATTACAATTAAAGAGCCTTTATTAGATAAAAAGCATGCTAAAAAAATTCCTATAAAATAATTTAGTGTGCAGCTTTAAATAGGAAAGTTTTTATAAATAAACAAGAAAATATTTTACAATTAATACTTCCTTTATGAAATAAGATATGCTATCTTTTTTATATAGGAAGTATGTTTTTATTATGGAATTTTTTAGGTAAAATTGCAAGGAATTAGCTGTTTTTCTGTAATTAATTCATCAGTGTAAACTAATTGTTAGTAAGGTGTTTGTTAATGGATAATTTTTCTTTCAATCGTAAATCTTTGAAATCTAATAGTAATTCAATGAAATCTTTTAGTAAAAATGGTTTTGCTTCAAAGAATCATTTTGGGCAAAGTAATAATAAATTTAGCTTTAGTAAACCTCATTCAGGTACAACTACTTCTGCATTAAAAAGTAAAAATAAGTTTGGCTCTTTACAAAAAGAAAATCCTTTTGCAAAACCTGCTTTCAATAGATTTAGTAGTAATTTAGGTAAGGGATCTAATTTATCTTATGCTAAGAATAATTTAAGCAATACTCATACTGCAAAACTACCAACAAGGTTAGGGAATGCTAATTTATCAGGTAATACTTCTTTTGCTAGATTAGGTCAAGGAATGGGTAATACCCATCGTCCTTCTTTGTCAGAATCTCAAGGTTTTAAGTCTCGTTTTACTCAACATAATGATGATTTACCAACTCCTACTTCTTGGCAACAAAAACCTGTAACTTATGGCACACCACGCCAGCATGAACATTTAGATATGAATAAATCGTTAAACACTCGTCCTGTATTTAACAAGGATAGCGTAGAGCCTGTAGATTATGAAGAAGATATGTATGATGATAATGAATATCATGAATTTGCTACAGAAAGAACTCCTTTTGCTTCTCATAATCTAAGAAGACATATTAATATAGAAAAAAGAAGTTATGAGCCACATTCTTTTCAGAGTAGAAGAAATATGCAACTTGGGAATACTCTTGGTAATCAGCAGCTACAACATCCTTTTGTTAGAGATACTTCTAAAGAAGTTCCATTAAGAGAAGATACTAGCTTTGGCAATAAAAAACCTATTGACTTAACTAACTTACATGCTTTAGCACTGGAATCTGCATATGAAGATATGCAAGATGCAAATGAAGATTTACATAATTCAAAGTTTTATAATGTTTTTGGTGATTGTAACGTAAAAATTTTATCGGATCATACTTATAAAATTAGCTTAGAAGCAGCTGGATATACTAAGGCGGATATGAAAATCATTTTAAATCCAGATGATACTTTGGTAGTATTTGGTGATTTAAAATACCCAGATAAAGATAAATATATTCATATTGGTTTATTACCAAAATTTTATAAAAGTTTTATATTAGGTAAAAATTCTGCAGTATTAGGAGCTAGTTTAGAAAATGGCATTTTATCTATAGACATCAAAGAACAAGATGATGATAAAAGAAATACTGCAACAATTCCAATTACTTAAGATTTGTTATCAATTAATTTTTAAGTTAATTATTCTTTTTTCTTTGTAATTCTTTTCTATTAGTTATAATTTTAGTGGTTAATGAGTAACCTTATGTACGGCTAATTGCCAAGTAATACCATATTTATCTTTAATGATTGCTTGAGTTTCTTTTTTAGGATCAAGTGTTAGAATAATTGTAGAATTATTCTTTTTAAGTAAATGATAAACATTTTCTAATTCATTATAATTTTTAAAAAGAATAAATAATTTTATATTGTTTCCTTGTAAGGTAGGAGGAATAGTTTTTAAATTAGGTCTAGTTATTAATTCACTTATAGAAATTACTACATTATTAATGGTTAAGATAGCATGAATAATATTTCTGCTAGTTGTTGGCTTTAGTAAGATCTTTTCATCGTAGTGGATATGCTTTACCTTTGTTTTGAATACTTTCTTATAAAAAGCTATGGCTTCTACTAAATTGCTTACTACAATATTAACGATAATATTATGATGTTTAGACATAAAAATTCTTTCATAACATAATCTAGTATAATTAGATTATGTATATAAATAATAACTAAGAATTATACTTTTCATTATAAGTTAATTGCCAAGTAATACCATACTTATCTTCAATTACACCAAAAGTATCACCCCAAAAAGTATCCATTAATTCCATGATGATTTTAGAACTATTAGCTTTTAGTAAATCGTAAGTGGCTTTTTGTTTCTCTTTATTACCATATAATAGGCATAATGCTATATTATTGCCAAAAACAGTAAGATTTTGTTCAGAGTTAGAGTTGGTGTTAGCGTCGGCTAAAAAGATTGTATTGCCATTAATGGTAAGGGGAGCATGAATAATAGTTTTTTTTGCATTTTCATTATTTTCTTGCCCTGGTATTTTATCTGCATACATAACCTCGCCAATTGTAGCACTAAAAACTTTTTTGTAAAATTCAAGTGCTTCCTTTCCATTTCTTACCATAAGGTAGGGTATAACTTTGTTTTTGTACATAGTTTTATTCCTTATATTTATTTTTTATCTAATAAATAAATTATTATTTTATTATTCTTTAAAGTCAATGTGTTTTACGGGTCTTACGGTATTTTCTATCCTAGAAAATTCTTTAAGATTTTTATCGGAAGACACACCTAAGTCTTTAATTTTTCTAGCTGTACTAAGGACTCTGGATTCAAAAGAACCAATGGCATCATTATAAGCTGTGGTTGCCCCTGTAAGATTTTTTCCTACTTTATCAAAATGTTCGCTCATAGTGCTTAATCTGGCATACAATTCAGAGGCTAGCTCAATAATTCCTGTATAATTTTCTTCTAGTCTTTTTTGATTCCAACCATAGGCAATGGATTTTAATAAAGCAATTAAAGTGGTAGGGGTAGCTATTAAAACATTTTTATTAGTTCCATATTCAATTAATTGAGGATCGTAGTCTAGTGCCGAAGAAAAAAGATTTTCACTAGGTAAAAATAATACCACAAAATCAGGAGATGTTGATAGTTTAGACCAATAGGTTTTATCGGATAATTCTTTTACTCTTTCTCGTACTTTAGTTGAATGATGTTGTAATAGGCGGTTTTGTTCTGTTACATCATCGGTAGAGGTAGCATCAAGGTAAGCTTCAAGGGGTACTTTTGAATCTATAACAATGCACCTATCACCAGGAATATTAATAATAGCATCAGGGCGGAATTTATTATTCTCGGTATCATTAATTGAGGTTTGTAAACTAAAATCACAATAATCACGCATACCAGCTATTTCTAACACTCTTTTAAGCTGTAATTCACCCCACTTACCACGTACTTCAGGTTTTCTTAGTGCCTGAGATAATTTAGTAGTTTCTTTGTTTAAGTTGTTAGTTTCGCTTTGTAAGGCTTGCATTTGCGTTACAAGTGTAGATATATTTTGCAAATTACCTTTTTCTAGTTTTTCTATTTTTTGATTTAATTGTATTAAAGTTTCACTAATTGGTAGTACTGTGTGAACAAGTTTATCTTTTTCAGTAGCTAAAGTATTAGAAGATTGCTGTAACTTGTTAGAGAGGATTGCATCTGATTGAGTTAGTTTGTTAGTTAAAATATTTTCTGTAATTTCAAGTTGGTTTTTATGCTTGGAGTCAAAAATTTGGTGAATGGTATCTTTAGTATTGTTAGTAAAATGAGTTACAACTTGTAAAAGTTTATTTTCAAATTGGGCAGTATGTTGCTGGAGTTTATCTTCAAATAAACGATTAGTTAAGTTTAGCATAGGTTCTACATTGGTATCACTGTTCTTTCTTAATAAAGCTATTATTAGAAAAATACATACTACAAAAAATAACGCACATACTAATATTAAAATAGTTAACACAGGCATAATAAAACCCCTTAATTAAAGTTAATTCTTATTATACCTCTTTTTTTTAAGATATTTATACTTTGTTGTTTGAATGAGATTTATTTTTTGTTAAAGTTTGTGGTAGGAGCATTGCTTGCTTTGTACTACTAGTTGCTTTGCTTACTAAAATTGTATAATTAAAATTTGCTAAATTAGCTGTATTAGTAAGATTTATGTTTTTAATAAAAAGTATATTCATAAGGTTAACATACCATTATTAGGTAATAATTTACCCATTTTTAGTTTTACCAATAAATTAAAGTATTAATTTTTTCAGATCCTATACTAGTTATAAAATAGTATATTTAGGTCAAAAAGAGTTTGTAAGTATAACATATAGGCATTTTTAAGTATATTGTTTGCTGCTACATTTATTCGTGTATTTAGTATGTTTACATTGGGATTGATGCTGTTTTATTACTCCAATCATGGTTGTTAGTGAAGAGTTATCTTTAAAACTATTATGAATAATAATGCTTTTGTAGAATACAACTTGCTTATTAGTATTATCCGTGTTATTGTTAAAATCCGCAGTATCTTCGGTATTAGCTGTATTATTGGTTGTACTATTCTACTGGTTGTGAAATTAAGCTCTTCTTTAAGGGAGAGGTATTAGTATTATGTTCTGAAAAAGAAGATGTAACTAGGGGTAGAGAATCTTCTTTTGAACTAGGTGCTAAAATCCTAGCTACTAGCGGATTAATTTTTAAAAATAATATATAATACACAAATTAAAATATAAATGGGATACATAAAACTTTTTACAAATCATGCTGGAGTTAAGATAAACATACTATTACATAAGTATACAAATAATCATAATAAAGCTGAAATCAAAAGTTTTTCTTTTACCTTAATATTTAAGTTTTTGTATTAGTAAATTAAATAAGAGGTAACAATTACAAACATATGGAAGATTTTTCAGAATTTAACTTATCAGCAGGATTACAAAATTCATTAGAACGTTTGGGGTATATTAAGCCAACAGATATTCAAAAACAAGCTATTCCTAATATTTTAGCAGGGAAAGACGTTTTAGGAACCGCCCAAACCGGTACCGGTAAAACAGGAGCTTTCTTAATTCCTTTAATTACATTTTTAGAAAAAACACCTACAGCAAGAGCTATTATTTTAGCTCCAACTAGGGAATTAGCCCAACAAATCTTTAAAGTAACTTTAGATATGATAAAGCACGATAGAAACATGCGTCTTGCCCTTTTGATAGGGGGAGACTCCATGACAAAACAACTATTTCATTTAAAACAAAAGCCAAGAATTATTATTGGCACACCAGGCAGGGTGAATGACCACCTTAATCGTAGTACTTTAGATTTATCACATACTTCTTTTGCCGTTTTAGATGAAACTGACCGAATGCTAGACATGGGTTTTGGAATTCAAATTGATGATATTTTTAAACATATGCCTAAAGAGAGGCAGACAGCCTTATTTTCAGCTACATTACCAAAGCAAATTTTAAGATTAGTTAATAATTATTTGCTTGAACCTGTACGAGTTACTTCAGGTGAATTAAATACTGTTGCTAAAAACATTCAACAAAAAGTTATGCAAGTACATAATAAGCAAAACTCTTTAGAGGAGTTATTGCCAACTTTAGAAGGTACAATAATTATTTTTGTAAAAACTCAACGTTCAGCAGAAAGAATTATGTTACAGCTACGGCATGCTAAGTATAAAGTAGATGTATTACATGGAGGGTTACGTCAGGGGCGAAGAACTAGTGTAATTAAAAACTATCGAGATAAAAAATTTAATATTCTTGTTGCTACTGATATTGCTGCAAGAGGTTTAGATATTCCACATATTGCTTATGTAATTAATTACGATTTACCTGATAATCCTGAAGATTTCATTCATCGTTTAGGAAGAACTGCTCGAGCAGAACGTGATGGTATAGCTATTTCATTTATTGGTACCGATGATAGCCAAAAATGGAAGAATATTGAACGCTTTTTAGAGGGAAAAGAAGTACAATCTTCTAACTATAAACCAAGAAAAAGTTATCCTAGAAAAATGTCAGGCTATCATGCTAAGAGTGGGCATACTGCTTATGGTAAACACGGAAATTATAATCATGGTAATTCCAATCGTGATGATAGATTAGAGGGAAGAGTGCATCATAAGCCTTTATCTTCTCATAGTTATAGTCCAAAACCTTATGGTAGTAAGTCTGCAGAACGCCATAAACATCATGGTTTTGGTTTACCAAGAAATAAGGAAAATTTTAACCATTAAGAGTTAGCTTTTTAATTTATTGTTTATATTCTTTTACCTAAAATACTATATTATTCTGTATAATAAAGTATGGTAGTTTTAGGTAAAAGAATAATGCAATGGTATTAACAGTAAAGAAATCATCTAGTAGAGGTCATGCAGATAATACTTGGTTACATACTAAGTATTCTTTTTCCTTTGCTAACTATTTTAATAAACAAAACATGCTTTTTGGTTGTTTAAGAGTATTGAATGAAGATAAAGTTTCAGGTTTTAAGGGTTTTGATCTTCACCCCCACGAAAATATGGAAATATTTACCTATGTGTTATCTGGAAAGTTAGAACATAAAGATTCTTTAGATCATGGGGCTATTATTGGTTATGGTGATGTGCAGTATATGAGTGCAGGTAGTGGGATTTTACATGCAGAAAAAAATCCTAAGGAAGGCGAAGTTCATTTATTACAAATTTGGATTCTTCCTAAAGTTTTAAACACTAAACCTGAATATAATAATAAATTTTATAGTGTTGCTGAAAAAACAGGTAAATTGTTATTAATAGCTTCTCCTAATGCTAAAGAAGATTCTCTACCAATTAAACAAGATGCTGAAATTTATGCAAGTATTCTCCAAGAAAAGCATAGCATTGAATATACTTTCACCTTCGAAAGAAAAATTTATATCCATGTTGCTACAGGTAGTATTCATGTTAATGAGTTGGAGCTTATTGTAGGAGACGCTGTAGCCATTGAAAATGAAACTACTATTACTCTAAAAGGTAGCAAAGAAGGTGGAGAATTTTTATTGTTTAATATGGCAGAGTATAAGAAACCAACTGCTTAGTTTAACAAGAACTAAGGTTCTTTCTTTCATTAATTGTATTGCTTAGAAATGTGTTTTAAAGTTTTTTTGGGAACATTTAGTTACACAATTTAATATAATTGATCCTCCCACTATAGTTAATTTTATTGAATAAGTCGTAAAAGTAATAATAAAACTTAGAAAGGTTTATTATAAGTTTTGTATTAAAGAATTTTTCATAATATTAATTTTAAAGTTTGACTAATTTATTCCAAACTTGAGATCAGATGAAATATAGCATTTTTTTGTTATGGCGGACAGTGAGGGATTCGAACCCCCGAAGGTGTTACCCTCGCCGGTTTTCAAGACCGGTGCTTTCAACCGCTCAGCCAACTGTCCAAGAGTTAGATTATCATAAAATAACAATTATTCAAGGGAATTTTGCATAATATTAACTGTATTTATCCTACTTGAATTGCTAAAACTATTTTTTAGTAATCTATTATTTTCAAACTATAAGAAAGCTTAATCAGTTATTTTAAATATTTAATATCAGGGGCTAGAGAAAATTAATAAATAGGTAATTATTTACAATATTAAATGTAACAAAAATACTATAGTTACACCTAGTATAGTTATCCAAAAGGCTAGCAACCATGTTAAATATATGGTTAAACATGATATTATTATTACTAAAATCCCTATAATCCCAAATATAAAATCCATCATAAAACTTTCTAATGATTATTATTCTTATTATACTAACTATAGCTAGTACTTAAACTCCTTTAGTTGTACTAGTTACTATAAGTTATATATTTAGTTATGCAATTTGTTTTTTGCTAGGATAATATTTTGTATGAATAGAAATATACTATTTTTATTTTAATAATTGTTTTGTATATTAATTTCTTTCTTATTAATAAAAATAAAACTAGCACCGTATTTTTTAATGTATTTTGTATCTATAACAAGGCTTTTAGTGCAAATAAAAGGTTTGGTGATAGTTAAAATAATTACATTGGCAATCCCACAATCTTCTTTATAAGAAACTAAGCTATTAGCAAATGTGATTATTTTATTTTTACTTCTCCATATACAATAATCTTGTGTGCAATTAAATTCCTTATGTTTATAAATAGTTGAATTAGCTATTTTATTGAAATCTTTAAACCAAATATTCGCAATAAATTTATTTTTATTATTGCTTAAAACATACTGATGATTTGTATCTTGAAAAGCTACAAGGTTTAAGGAATCATCAATAATAATATCAGGCTTAGGGCTACAATAGTAAAGAGTTGGGATTAGGACTATTAAGCCAAGTAATAAATATTTATAGTATCCTTTAATTACTAACATAAATATCAGTAATGCCAAATATATATACATTAAGTAAGAAGGGAAGAAAGGAGTATACAAAGTAATTTTTTGGAAGCTAACAAAAATTGTAGCAATTTTTAAAATAATTAACATACCAATATGAGCTAGCATAATTAAATATTTACCAAGTATAATAGGTAAAACTGTATACCCAATTAAACTAGGCATTATAATAAAAGCAAAAATAGGTTCAGCTAAAATATTTGCAACAATACCTATTGTAGGAATCTCTTGGAAGTAAAAAGCTAAAATAGGAGAAATTACAATTTCTACAAATAAACTTGTTACCATGCAGGCAGCAAAGAAAAATAATATACGGTATATCAAATTCTTTGTGGAAAATTTATATACAGTTTGTACGTGCTTGTTATTCCACAAACTAATAACAGCAAGTGTAGCAACACTAGATAATAAAAAACTAGCTGAATAAACATAAAAAGGCTTAAAAATTAAGATAATTAATATTGCTAAAAATAGAGAATTTAAAGAAATTACATTAAATTTAAAAACTATTCCACATAAGGCAGCTATTCCCATTATTATAGCTCGTAGTGCTGGAGCATGATTACCAACTAGTAAAGCGTAGAGTAATAAGAAAATTATACATATTAATGCAGTAATTTGCTGAATATTATAATATAAAGAAATCCTAGGCAATAATCCTAAAAGGAATCGTATAATAAAAAATAGAAATAATGTAATTAAACCAATATGATAACCAGAAATAGCAATTAAATGTGCTAAAGATGTTTTTCTTAGGTTTGTATTATCAGTATTTGGTAAAAAGGTTGATTCTCCTATAATAATAGCATTTAAGAAAGGAGAAGTTCGAGGAGAGCTATATTGGTTAATATCTTGAGTTATTTTTTCTTTTAACTTAAATCTTAATTTTTGTAAGTAGTAGAAAAAATGGTTTTTAGTATTAAAATTATCAATAATATCTACTTTGCCTAATATAAAGCCATTTGCACCAATTCTATTAAAGAAAGCATTTTTATAAAAATTAAAACCCCAAGGGTATAATCCCTTACTAGGAGGATATAAATAAAAATTAGCCTGAATAATATCATTAAGTTCTACTTTACCTTTATAAGTAACTTTTATAGTAGTTGGTAGATTAAGGGAATCAATGTTTTTCTTGTTCGTAATTAAATCTGTTAAATATATATAACTTTTTTGGTTATAAGTTGATTGTTCAGTTTTATAAACTTTTCCATATAAGTAAATTCCTGTTAAAGGCTTTTGTAATATGACTGTGTTATTAGCATAACTATGGAGCAAAGCAATTAGGATCCCTAAAATTCCAAAGCAAGATAGTAATAAATATGGTCTGACAAGGTGATTCTTATAATGCCATAACATTAAAAGATTAATGCAAAATAATATTACTAGAAAGATAAAAAGTAATAGGGAAGTGAAAGGGAAAAAAATAGTATAGAATATTGCTAATCCGGCAATATAACAGATAACTGCATAAATAAAAAACATGTGAAGAATCTTTTAAGAGCATATACTGCTTTATATTACCAAAGTTGAAAAACTCCTATTATAAAGGTAGTTTATTTTGTTTGGTACGTTTAACTATTCTTTGTGAATAGAAGTGGAATCCCCAAAAAAGTAGAATACAAATAAAAATAATAATTTGGGAAAAAGTAATAAACATAATAAAACGTATTCCTATAATATATATTGTATATAAGGTTTTAACCTTATTTTATTCTTCTTAGTTAATCTATCATAGAATCTATATTTTATGCAAATAATATATACTTTTGAGGGGAGTGCAAGGTGAAAAGTGTTTAGTTAGGAATTATTTTGAGGGGGGGGGGTAGTGTAGTTGGAGTCAAAGTGTGTAGAGGGTTGAGGTAAGGGAATTAGGAAGGAGGGGGTGGGGAGGAGTTAGTGTTGTAGGTAATTAGGTTTAGTAAGAAATAGAGTGATAGGATTGAAGGAGTTAGTATAAGTTAGGTTGAGGGGAAGGAGATTGGTATCAAAGTGGTGTGTGTAGAGAGGTTAATTTAGTTTGAGGTAGGAGGAGGGTTATTGGGTGGTAGGAATGAGGTTGGTAGTAGGGATTTAAAGGTTTAGAGGGGGGTAGGAGAGGTAGTGGGAAAGAAAAGAGAAAATAAGTGTTAGTAGGGGGTTGACAAGAGGTAGGAAAGGATATAGACTAGTGAGAGTTGTTAGGGTGGCGAATAGTTATTACATAAGGTTTTGAGAAGGACATTTAGGTGATAGTTAGTAGTTATTTTAGAGTTAAGAGAGAAGTAGTGAGAGTAAGTGAGAGCTAGCGGTGGCATAGAGTTATTGTTAGTAGGAATAAAGTAAGAGAGAGAAGAATTCATTGAAGAGCGTTAGGTGATAGTTAAGGGATTAATTATCACTGGACATGAGTAACTCAAGGAAGGAAGGGCAATAGGCGGATGCCTAGGCACAAAGAGGCGAAGAAGGACGTGAAAATCTGCGAAAAGCTTAGGGGAGTTGATAATAAGCGTTGATCCTAAGGTATCCGAATGGGGGAACCCAATCCGTATAGGATTAGCTGTTAGCTGTAAGGTTAATGGTGGCGAAACGCAGTGAACTGAAACATCTAAGTAACTGTAGGAAAGGAAATCAAAAGAGACTCTGGAAGTAGTGGCGAGCGAAACCGGAAGAGCCGAGTCTTTAATACATAGGGAACTAGAATATGTTGGGAAGCATAACCGAAGAGGGTGAAAGTCTCGTATAGGTAGGAAGTGTATTAGAGCTAGAGTAGGGCGGAACACGAGAAATTCTGTTTGAAGAAGGGTGGACCATCATCCAAGGCTAAGTACTCCTTTGTGACCGATAGTGAACAAGTACCGTGAGGGAAAGGTGAAAAGAACCCCGAGAGGGGAGTGAAATAGACCTGAAACCTGTTGCCTACAAGCAGTTAGAGCTGGTAATTTTTTATTACTGGTGATAGCGTACCTTTGCATAATGAGTCAGCGAGTTAATGTTGCAAGCGAGCTTAAGCCGATAGGTGAAGGCGAAGCGAAAGCGAGTTTTAAAAGGGCGAGAGTTTGCAGTATTAGTCCCGCAACCCGAGCGATCTAGCCATGGTCAGGTTGAAGGTAAGGTAACACTTACTGGAGGACCGAACCCACTACTGTTGCAAAAGTAGGGGATGAACTGTGGATAGGGGTGAAAGGCCAATCAAGCCGGGAGATAGCTGGTTCTCCGCGAAAACTATTGAGGTAGTGCGTCGCAGTTAATACCTTAGGGGGTAGAGCACTGAATAGGCTAGGGGGTTTACCGACTTACCAAACCTAATCAAACTCCGAATACCTAAGAGTAATATGCGGCAGACAGTCCATGGGTGCTAAGGTCCATGGACGAGAGGGAAAGAGCCCTGACCTTCAGCTAAGGTCCCGAAGTTGTGGCTAAGTGTGAAAGAAAGTGAGGAGACCAAGACAGCCAGGAGGTTGGCTTAGAAGCAGCCATCCTTTAAAGAAAGCGTAATAGCTCACTGGTCTAGTTAAGTTTTTTTGCGTCAAAGATGTAAGGGGGCTAAAGCCACACACCGAAGCTAAGGATTGAATGTAGTGAGAGCTATATTTAGTGGTAGCGGAGCGTTCCGTAGGCCGAAGAAGCATTATTGTAAGGTAATGTGGAGGTATCGGAAGTGAGGATGCTGACATGAGTAACGATAAATAGAGTGAGAAACTCTATCGCCGAAAACCTAAGGTTTCCTACGCAAGGTTAATCCGCGTAGGGTAAGTCGGCCCCCTAAGGCGAGGCTGAAGAGCGTAGCTGATGGGAACAAGGTAAAGATTCCTTGACCATCTGGAGGTGACGGATGTAAGAGCTAGTGATGTCTGAGAGGATTGATATTGCGTGTAATTATGTTCCAGGAAATAGCCCCAGAGATAGACCGTACCGCAAACCGACACAGGTAGGAGGGTTGAGTATACTAAGGCGCTTGAGAGAATGATGTTGAAGGAACTCGGCAAATTGACTTCGTAACTTCGGGATAAGAAGTCCCAATTTAGAGGAAACTTTAGAGAGGGGTCACAGAAGAGGTGGAAGCGACTGTTTATTAAAAACACAGGACTCTGCGAACTCGTGAGAGGAAGTATAGGGTCTGACGCCTGCCCGGTGCTGGAAGGTTAAAGAGAGAGGTGAGAGCTTTGAACTGAAGCCCCAGTAAACGGCGGCCGTAACTATAACGGTCCTAAGGTAGCGAAATTCCTTGTCGGGTAAGTTCCGACCTGCACGAATGGCGTAACGATTTCCACACTGTCTCCAACATCAACTCAGTGAAATTGAACTCTCCGTGAAGATGCGGAGTACCCGCGGTTAGACGGAAAGACCCCGTGCACCTTTACTATAGCTTTACATTGGTATTATGAGACAGATGTGTAGGATAGGTGGGAGACAACGAAGCTTAGACGCAAGTATAAGTGGAGTCACCCTTGAAATACCACCCTTTTGTATTGTGATATCTAACCAAGGTAGGAGAACCCTATCTGGGACAGTGTATGGTGGGTAGTTTGACTGGGGCGGTCGCCTCCCAAAGAGTAACGGAGGTGTGCAAAGGTAGGCTCAGACTGGACGGAAATCAGTCGTTGAGTGCAATGGCAAAAGCCTGCCTGACTGCGATAGCGACAGCTAGAGCAGAGACGAAAGTCGGTCATAGTGATCCGGTGGTTCTGAATGGAAGGCCATCGCACAACGGATAAAAGGTACGCCGGGGATAACAGGCTGATACCGCCCAAGAGTTCAAATCGACGGCGGTGTTTGGCACCTCGATGTCGACTCATCACATCCTGGGGCTGGAGCAGGTCCCAAGGGTTTGGCTGTTCGCCAATTAAAGTGGTACGTGAGTTGGGTTTAGAACGTCGTGAGACAGTTCGGTCCCTATCTGCCGTGGGCGAAGGATATTTGAGAGGAGCTATCCCTAGTACGAGAGGACCGGGATGGACGCACCTCTGGTGTACCTGTTGTCACGCCAGTGGCACAGCAGGGTAGCTAAGTGCGGAAGAGATAACTGCTGAAAGCATCTAAGCAGGAAACTCGCCTCAAGATAAGATATCCCCATTAGAGGCGTTGAAGACTACAACGTTGATAGGCTGGGTGTGGAAGCATAGCAATATGTGAAGCTAACCAGTACTAATAACTCGAGAGACTTGAGTAACAAAACATGTCCAGTGATAATTAATAGGAAGACTATAATTAACACTAAGGAAAATGAAGGAATATAATATAAAAAACTTTTATAAGAAACTGTTAAAAGTTGTTTAATATAATATGCTCTCAAAAACTTTTTAAGAAGAAGATACTTACTTTATTCCAATCAGTCTAGTAGGTTTGGTGATTATAGCGAAGAGGAAACACTTGAACCCATACCGAACTCAACAGTGAAGAGCTTTAGCGCCAATGGTACTATGTCTTAAGGCATGGAAGAGAAGGTCATTGCCAAACCTACTAGACTGATTACACCTCACTCTCTTACTTACTTGTCCCACTCCTAAATATACGCTAATCACTACCCATCTTCTCCCTTTAAATCATACTTTCATCTACATTATTAACAAAATAATCCCTAGAATTCCCTATAACTATAAACCTCACACCTTAATATTATCTACTTTCATATTACCTTATTAACTCTATACCTAGTTTTCTATTAGCAATTTCGTATGCTTCTACATAATTTTAATCTTAATATCCCCCCTGTAAAACTTATCCTCTCCCAATAAAATGAAAAACCTCACTATAACTTATCCTCTAATTAATCACCTCCTCTACCTAGTACTAATGTATCTATATACCTTTCCTTCATCTCACTACTACCCTCATAACTTATCCTCTTACCTTACTCCTCTTTTTATCCTATAATGTTGTATTTTATTATTTTATTTTAATATTGAATTCCTAAATTGATAACCTCTTTTAAATCCTTTTATTTATGGCAAAATATGTGATAAAAAACTAGTATTCAGTTTGTAATTATGTTAATATAAAATATATTAAATTATTATCTAGTAGTTAGAGTGTATTGTGGTTTTAAATAAACATTATATATCTTGGGAAATATTCCATAAGGATGTATTAGAACTTTCTAAAAAAATTGCACATATCATTAAGAAAGAACAAATTAAAGGAATTGTTACAATTACTCGTGGTGCATTGGTACCTTCAGCTATTATAGCTAATGAGTTTAATATTAGAAAAATTGAAGCAATTTCTCTTAAATCTTATGATAAAAATCAACGTCAATGTGATATAGAGGTACTTTCTTTACCTTATGAGGCTTTGAAAGAAAGGGGTAATAACTGGATAATAATTGATGAACTAGTAGATACAGGAAATACTTTAGCCTATATTGAAAATTTAATGCCAAAAGCATTGTTTTTTTCAGTATATTTAAAGGAGATAAAATTTCCATATTTAAAGAGTTATGTTAAGTCTTTTTCACAGGATACTTGGTTAGTATTCCCTTGGGAAAAGGATAGTTAAGGGTAAAAAATGGCTAAAAAAACAAGTAGAACAAGAAGTAATTCTAACCCTCCTCAATTTCTATCTGCTTTTTTAGGTATGAGGCTAATCTACAGAATTTTAATTATTTTATTGGTTGTAGGCTGTTTTTTATTTGCAATTTATACTGTAATTATACGTAATTATTTAACCTTATCTGACCCAGTGCTAGTAAGTGCCAATAAATATTGTTTACAAGTAACTCAAGATGGTTCTAAAGAAGGTTTTCAAGTTTTAGAATCACATACTGATGATAATTATAGCTTATTTACAGCAAAAATTACTTTGCATTTAAGATATAATAATGGTTTAGAAACTTATGTTGATTGTGTTTTTAGAAAACATTTTGTTGGGACAAAAATTCAAATAGATAGAGTAAATTTAGTAAATGAAAATGGTATAGTACGTATTCGTAAAAATATAAGTTTTTATATTAACAGATAAAACAACCAATCCATGTAATCATTAATGTATGGTTGTTTATATTTTTATTAATTGATGTTACTTGAATATTTGTTATACTATTTAGTAGTTTGCATTTTTAATATGGTGTAATAATAAGAGATTAGGCATGTCTTTAAAGGTTAATTTTTTCCCACTACATTTTATTGTTTCAATATTAGCGTTAATAGCTTTTGTTATTGTTTTTAGTGATACAGTTTACACATATATGAGTTCAAACATATATATTAATGGAGTGATAATAACTTTATTTGTTATTTGTATGTTATGGATTTTGGGTGTGCTTTCTTATTATAGTAGAAGTACTACTGTAATTAATAGATTGTTTACAGGTATCGTGCCTTTAACTGGTAGGGCTGCAGCTAATCCTGATAATAGAAAAAGATCCCTTTATGTTGCTTCATCTATTGCGGGAACCTTAATAGATAATCCTATAACTTCTAAAGTTTTAAGCCAATCAGCACGTGTTGGACGCCTAGATATTTCGCAAACAGACGCAGACGCAATTGTAGATAGTGTATTAGAATCTGGAGATAGGGTATTAGGTCCTAGTAAATTCTTAACTAGTATTTTTACAATGTTAGGTTTGTTCGGAACATTTATTGGTTTGTTACAAACTATTGATGGGGTAGGTAAAGCGTTAGCTTCTTTATCTGATGCTCAGAATGTTGATGTATTTGCTTTAGTGCGTTTGTTATCAGATCCTTTACAAGGTATGTCGGTTGCTTTTAGTACTTCTTTATTTGGATTGGTAGGTTCGCTTTTTGGTAACTATGGTAACTTTGTTGCATCTCAAAAACTTTCTATTTTATCACATAAGTTGAAAAATTTTTTAATGGCAGCTTCAACTTCAGTTGTGAAAGAAGACGGGGTTTTAGAAGCCCAAGATTTATTATTAATTTTAGAAGATTCTTTTAGTAGATTGAATGTTAGTTTAACAGAACGTTTAGATTCTTTAGGTGAAAATGTTATAGCTATGGCTAGGGTTATTGCTAGAGGGCAAGATAGGCAAGATAAAGTAAATAAAGTAATGATAGGTAGCTTTGCTAACTTAGAAGATTCTATGGCAGACTTTAATCAATCCATGAAAAAACTTTCTATGTTAGGTAATATTGGTTTAGATATTATGCGGAGTATGACTGCTAATAAAGAAGATTTAATGGATTATTTAGATACTCATGTTGTTAAATATTTACAAAGGATTGAATATCTAAATAATAAACTTAATGAATTAAGTTCAGAAAATATAGATGTATCTGCTGATATTTTAGGTGCGGTACAAGATGTGGATGATTCGGTTGTTAAAACTGATGGTAGTGTCAAAGAAGCAACGGATGTAATAGAAGATGTTGGTTCTTCATTACAGTCTACTTTAAGAATGGTGAATGATTCGGTTTTGAATAATGTAGATGCTACTTTAAATGTTGCGGATTCTGTTCAGTCAGTTGAATTAACTATGCAAGATGTAAACGATTCTGCTAAAAACATTTCAGAAGATGTGCAAGCTACTAATTCATCAGTTATTAAAGTGCTTGGTGTTGCCGGTAGAGTTAATGAATCTGTATTAGATGTAAACGATTCTGTTTTAAGAGTATTTGATTCTTCTGAAAACGCAAATAATAGTTTACAAAATATACAAAATGCCCTTGATGATGCTAATAATACTAACTTAGATCTTAATGATGGGATAAGTGCTATTAATAATTCAATACTAGATAGTAATGATATTCTTAGTAATGCTAGTAATGCTGTTTTAGATGTTAATGATTCGGTTAATGCTGTAAACAGTTCTGTTTTAAATAGCAATGATATTCTTAGTAATGCCAGTAATGCTATTTTAGATGTTAATGATTCAGTTAATGCTGTAAATAATTCTGCAATAGCAGCGGTTGAAGGTATTAATTTATTGGGTTCTTTAGGAGAAGAAAATAATAATTTACAAAATGCTATGCTAAATGAAGGTATAAATACTAATATGATGCTAGATTTAATAGCTAGCAAAGATTACTATCAACCTATCTTAGATATTGTTAGAGCAATAGATAATGGTAATGAGTTAGCTAATGAGGTGGCAGCTTTATTAAATAATTCCAACACTATGTTTCTAGATTTTTTAAATGTTGCACAAGATAGTAATGCTATAAGTACAGCAATCTTAGATTCTCATAATGAAATAGCAAATACTAACAGGGAAATGGGTAACGCTTTCAACGATTTATCAATGAGTGTATCTGATATCTCTAATGTAGTTGCTTCTTATGTTCCTGCTATTAATGATTTAGTTGGTTCTTTTAAAGATGATATACTTGGAATTAGTGAGTATCTATCTGGCTTAAATGATACTTTTATAAATTTTACAGGAGCTTTAGCTGAAAATTTAGATTCTGTAAATCTTTTTACTGAAGTAGTTTCTGTATTAGATACTAGAATGCTAGAATTATCTAATTCTTTACAAGAAGCTGTGCCACAATTATCAGAACTAGTGAATACTTCTTCTTATAATGCTTCGGCTTTAACTGAATTGGTAGAATCTATGAATAATTTAAATGCTAGTGCATTAGAAGTATCAGGAGTTGTAAATGACTTTGCTAGTACTTTATTAGCAGAAAATACAAATATAGCAGAAAATGTAGAACTTTTAGGGCAACAGATAGCTGTATCAACTGATACTTTATCAAGCTCTATGGGTGAGGTTGTTGATTATTTTTCTAATTCTGCAGAAAGTAATTTATATAGTAGTAATTTAATGGCTGAGGCTGTAGAACGTTTATCTAGTTTCCCTGAAATGGTTGATCAAGTTGTAAATAATTTTGAATCTTTAAGGGATTTATATGCTTCAGAGGTACGTGAATTTACTGCTTCACTCTCTAATGGTTTAGAAACAGTAATGACTACTTTTGATTATCTATCTAATAATATGAATAATTTAGATACCTTAATTGATAAATTTGATTCTACCGTAGAAAATAATAGTGCTACTCATTTAGAAACATTATCTTTTTTAAGAGATAATATGGGTTATCTATCAGAATCTCAAGGGGAGTTTCTAAATTCTTTTCAATCTACTGTAAACGATATGTCTAGTGGTTTATCTCAAGTAGCGAATGAATTACAAGGAACTTTAGGCAGTTTGAATATGAACATGAGTGAACAAATTGAAAAAATTACTGGGTTAAGTGATGCTTTATCTAATTACCCAGAATTAACAGCCCAATTTACTTATGATATTGCCGATAAGTTCTCTAATTTGCAAACCATTATTACTGAGTTAACCAATAATTTCCAAGATGTTGCTTCAAGTATGACTTATATTGCTAATGAGATTCCACGGCAAGTAGAAGCTATTGAGGCTAATACAACTATATCTGATAATTTATCTTCTGCCCTTACTGAGTTAGCTGTATCAAATAATAGTTTACAAGGCTCAAGTGAAATTTTACAAGAAGCGTTATCTTATTTTACTAACTTTGCTGAGACTATGGCTAACTTAGAGAGTGTAACTACATCTCGAGAAGAATCATTTAATAATTTTGCTGAAACTGCAGTATCGCAATTTGAAACAATGAATGAACGTTTAGAACATTTTACAGAATTATTTATGAATAAAGATAGTGTGATAGCTGAACAGACTATTGAAATTTTTCAAAATATCTCATCTCTTTTAGAAAGATTTGAATCTTTTGCTGCAGATTCTATTGAGTCTAATCAAGATTTTAAAAATCAATTAACTACAAGTATGGAATCAGCCGTAGAGCAAGTAAAATTAATCAGAGAAAATTTAGGTAATAATATTTCAGAACGAATTATTGAAAATTTAGATGAACTTTCTACTACTCAAACAGGTTTATTAGATAGTTTAAATGAAATAATGCCTTCTATTAGTTCTATTATAACTTATTTACAGAATGAAGATTCTTCACTGAAAAATATTAAAGTTGATAATAGTGAGTTATTAAAAGTTTTAGTAGATTTGAAAGATTCTCATACAAATGGTAATGCTAGATTAGATGTTATGGCAAATGCTGTAGATGCTTTAATAACAGAAATGTTGAATTCTAGAGATGTTACACAATCAATCTTAGATGTAGTGTCTAAGTTAGCAACATCTAATAAAGTTTAATTAAATTGGATTAATTAACGAGAAATTAATGTCAAAAAGAAATAACTACGATGAAGCTGCTACACAAGCATGGCCCAGTTTTGTGGATATTTTATCTTCTACGGTATTAGTGCTTTGCTTTGCTCTTTTAGTACTTGTTATTATTTTAACAATTAGTAGAATTACGTCAGCTACAAAAAATCTTGATAAAGAATCAAGTCCTTCTTCTATTCAGATACAGTCTGATGTGTTGGGTGACTATAGATCTCGTTTTCAAAAATTGGCTATTATTGCTAACCCTAGCCTTAGAAGAGAAATGAAAATTCAAAGCGATCAACCAACTGTAGATAAAAATGATAAAAAGCCAATTTATGTACCACTTGATGTGCCTGATTTGGTTGAGGACGATCAAACTATTAGGGAACCAGGAGATAGTACAAATCAGGTTTTAGGAGATATTCCTAAAACTATTGATACACAATCTTTAGAAGTGTTAAAAGAATTAATTATAGTTCAAAGAGATGTAATTTCTCAACAAAGAAAAGTGTTAGAACAAACAGATAAAAAAGTAAAAGATACAGTACGAGAGTATCAAAGTTTACTGGCTTTAGTAACTAAAGAAAATGAAGTAGAAGATATTAGGCAAAAAATTAATCCTACACCTGATAAGGCTAAATTTATAGAAACTGATAAAACAGGTGAAAGAGTATCTGGAGCTAATGAAAACCCAGAAGGCTCTGGTAATTATTTTTTAAGTCCTCCTAATAATCCTAAAGCTACAGTTTCATTAAAAGATACGCCTGAGGGGACATTGATTTCATTTAATGATAATGCTCCTTTTGTTTCTAAAGAAAGCTATCAAAAAGCTAAAGATATGTTAGCAAGTAAAGTTGAAGATTATAAAGAGGGGGTATCTTTAGAAGCAAAAGTAACTGATTTCGCAGTATCAGGTGCTGAAGGGCAAAGAATTGCCGTTGAAAGATTATTAATTTTCCGTTCCATGTTAATAGATTTAGGAGTTCCTCCAACAGCTATTAAATTGAAAACAGTAGAATCTAATACAAATAACAATGCAGGTCAAGCTAGTTCTGCAGATACAAAAGATGATAGTGATGTTGAACAAAATTATGGTTGGGTAGCTGTTAAGAAAAATGATTAGATTTATTTGTTACATACTTTTATTTTTACTAATACTATTTAATAAAGCCTACAGTTTAACTGTGTATGAGGTAATTGAAAGAGTAGTAAATAATAGCCCTGAATTAAGAGTAATTTTTGAAAAGAAAAATCAAGCTATTGAAGATTATAAAGATCAAAGATCTGGTTATTTACCACAAATTTATACTATTTTAAATAGAGAATACCAAAAAGATGATCCGTTAACAGCACCAGGGGAAAGTAGCTATACATCTATTAATAAACTACAAGTTTTTGTAGAGCAAAGAATTTTTGATATGGAGCAAATCACTAAGATTGTTAAACAAGCTCAAGTAGTACAAACCCAAGAATTTGAAAATCAGAAACTTTTAGAATCTCTTATTCAAATGGCAATAGCAGCCTATTATGATGTAATTCAGGCTGAATATATGACTTCAATTTATAAAGAGTATTTACGTCAGGTACGAGATATTGAACAATTAACTATTAGCATGAGAAAACAAGGTGATTCTACTTTAGCTGATGTTAATTTGGCTCAGTCTCGTGTTGCTGATGCTAATTCAGAATTAATTTCCTCACAAGCAAATTTAGATAAGGTAAAACTAAGATTAGCATATTTGTTAAATTTAGTTGAAAAAAATCAATTAACACAATCTGGTTCAGTTTTACCAACTTTAACAGACAAAGATTTTTACGATTTAGCCGATAAAGTAATTGTGGCTTTACCATTAACCCCTGAAACTTTAATTAATAGAGTACTCTCTAATAATGTAGATATTTTAACTTTACGTTCTAGCTTATGTTCAATGGGTTATGACTTAGAAATTCAAAAATCACGTTATTTGCCTGTGGTAAATTTAATTACAGAATTAAGAAGTGAGGAAGAGAGAACTAATAACTCCTTTGATAGGTATGGGAAAGTATCAATTGAGGCTAGGTATTCTATTTATGAAGGTGGTTCAAGAGCATCTGGTGTTAGAAAATATTCTAGTATTATTAAGGAACAAGAGTATCAATATGATATTTTAGTTAGGGATACTTCAGATAAAGCTTTTAGTGCTTTAAATATCCTAAGAAGTTATGAACAACAAAGAATTTCTGTACTAAAAGAAATTGAAACTGTAGAAGAAGTAGATAGAATGTACAATATGCAATTTCAGTTTGCCAATAGGAATTTAACAGATAGGTTAGATAACTTAGAAAGATTAACCAATGCTAGAATTAAATTAGTGAATGTTGATTATTCAATTTTATTCTCAAGATTACAAATTTTAATGCTTATGGGTGATTTTGTAGAATTTTTTGGATTTCAAAATTATTTAGAAGTAAGTAATTTAAAACTTTGCTAATTACTTTCATAGCTTATTAAAAATAGCCATAATATTAGACAATTATGGCTATTTTTTCTATAAGAATATCAATAAAAACAAAGTTTGTGCATACTCATAAAGGCATAGCAAATAATTGTTTCTTAAGATTAAAAAATAAAAGTTTGGTATTAACCAATAAATTGTCGCAATAAAATTGCGTTTTCTTGCACTATTATATTAAAAGTTTCCTCCAATTTATAAATATGATAACTTTTATATTATTCTTATAGAAACAAAAAACAAATTGTAATTTAATAAGGAAAAGTAAGATGGATGAAAACAATACCAATGAAACATCTTCTAATAAAGTTATAGAATATAATGATAATGGAATTACTTTTTCCGAACCTGCTGGAAAAGGTTCTCGTTATGTTGCTTATGCAAAACCAGGCGATGAAATTCATTTTAATTTTTCAATTGATGAAAATATAAGAATTGAGGTTATTAAAGGTGATGTTCATATTGTTTTTCCTCATAATGCAACCTTAACTATTGTCTCGCTGGCAGCTTTAGCTTTTGGGGAAGATGCCCCTAAAATTATTAATTTAGAGGGTAAGCAATTATCTGTAGAAGATTTTTTAAACAAAGCAGATGCCTTAGATTACAATGAAGCAAAATTAATTTTAACAAATAAAGATAGTGTATCTTATAGTGATACAGACCCAGATTTAGTACAAGTATCAACGGATAATGAAGCTGAAAATGAAGCAGGTATTCCTATTACAGGTACAGGTGATACTGATACTTTATCTGATGGTGTACCATCAAATATTATTATTTCTAATGCTGTATCAACAATTCAACATGACTACACTAATTCAGGATCTTTTGTTACAACTATTTACACTTCAGATAACCCATATTTGTTTGATAAGTCTAATTTAGAGCCAGGAACTATTGAGATTGTTGAAAGTGTTAATTTAACCACTACGGTTTTTTATGGATCTAATGTAAATTCAACTGGCAATATTACTATGGAAGGCGTTGATTATATCCATTATCAATATTCTAATGGTGAAACATACACAGACGATAAAGCTTCACAAGTTGTACCCAACACTATAGATGAATCTTCTAGTACTGAAAATATATACATAGATAGCCATTCTGCTTCAGGGCAAATGGACTATGTTGTAGAACTAGATTATGCTGGTGAAACAAGACCTGAACTTATTGAGATTGTTATTCCTAAAAATGCTGTTGATGCTGGAGTAACAATTGATGGTTATGATAATACTGTAATAGATTCTCATTACACAGATACTGATGGTAGTGTGGTGTATCGCTTATCATTGTTAGATCCTACAGGTAAATCTTATATTACAGTCTCTTTCCCTGAAAATACATCTACAACATTTTTTGATATAACCTATAACATTACATTTTTTTCGGCTTCTACTGGGGAGATGCAGCAAACTTTTGTGAATCAATCATTGGTTATTACTCCTGTTACATCGCAAGATGATGTACTGATTTCCTCAGGTGATGTGCTATCTTCTGTACCAAACCCTGTAGACGTAAATACAGGTTCTGGTGATGATGTTGTTATAGGTGGTGGTGCAGATAATAGCATAACTACGAATAGTGGAAATGATAGTATTTTTACAGCTAATGGTAACGATACAATTATTGCGGGCGATGGTAATGACCAAATTTGGGGTGCCGGAGGTAGTGATACACTTGATGGTGGCACTGGTGAAGATACATTGTATTATAATAATTTCAATTCTGGTCTTGACTCTACAGGTATAAATTTTAAAGAATCTTATTATGATACTTACGTAAGTACTACAGGCATATATGTATATGTAGGAATTGAAGATCCAGATTCTGGAGAAGGTGTTACTACAGTTAAAACTAATACTGGTGAAAGCACTATTCTTGATATTGAAAATATATATTTGACCGACTATGTAGATTATGTTTATGTAAGTAATTTTAGTACTTTTACTCCTTTTATTGATGCTGGTGAAGGTATAAGTGGTGATACCCTTTTTATTGATGAGAGTTTTAACGGGCAAGCAACAATTAATCTTAAAGATTTTACAATTTATGATGCCGATAATAACCTTATAATAACCTTTGCAAATTTTGAAAACATTAAAGGCTCAAGCAATGATGATTACTTTTATTCTTATTATAGTGATGATATATCCGCTAGCTATGATTATAATTTAGATGGCGGGGAAGGCACAGACACGCTAGATTATTCTTTATTAGATAGTGGTGAAGGAATAATTTTTTATGGTTTTGGTAGTGTTGAAAAAGGTGATAGTCATACAGACTATATTAGTAATTTTGAAGTAATTGTTGGTACTACCTACGATGATACTTTTTATGGTAGCTTTGAAAATTCTTACGATTTTCAAAGTGGTGGTGGTGCAGATATTTTAGATTATTCATATTCAAGCAATGCCGTAACTTTTGACTTAAGTACAGGTAATATTTATAAATCTACAGATTCTGATAATTGGGCAAATGCTAATTACGATACTTTTGATAATTGGGATAATGGTAATAATGTGTATTTATCTAATAGTAATGATGTGGTTTTTGGTACTGATAATGGTGATTTTACAATTAATGCAGGAAGAGGTAATGATACCTTAAATTATTCTAATTTAACAGGGGGTATTGTTGTAACTTTTGATGATACTGCAGGCACAGGAACTATAACAAAAACAGGTGGTACTGATACGTTTAATATTTTTAATGCTGATAGTTCGTTAAATGTTGCTACTATTGTAGGTACTAATTTTGATGATACCTTTTATATGAATAAAGGTGCGGGTGCTAATGAAGTTCACACTATAGATGGAGGAGATGGTTCCGATACATTAGATTATTCAACAATTTCTTACACTGGTAGTAGTGGAATTAATATTAATTTTGCAGGGACATCTAATTTTGTAACTAAAGATGATGGTGGAGGGGTAGATTATTTTTCTAATATAGAAAATATTGTAGGTACAGCTGGTAATGATGAGGTAAATTTTACTAGTAACATAGATAGTATAGATACTCTTTCAGGAATTGATATTGATTTAGGAGATGGTAACGATACTGCCAATTTTTCTGCAGTGTTATTAGATGGTCCAGAGGGGATAGAGGTAAGCTATTCAGGTTCGGATATGATAGTTAATTTAGTAACTGTACCTCCTAAAACTATTACTTTCCATAATACTGAAAGTGCTATTGGTACAACTTACAACGATACATTATATGCTGTGGAAGGGATTGACATTGGTTTTAATGGTTCTGGTGGCACAGATATAGCTGATTATAGTGCTGTTAATACTGCCTTAGTATTTGACTTAACTGCAACTTCTCAGAATGTAACTAAAGGAACAAATACAGATTCAATCTCTAATGTTGAAGTTTTTTATGGTGGTACTGTAGAAAATACTTATTATGCTTCTTATCAGTTTTCTTATACTTTTAATGGAGTTGATGGAGTTGACGATACTGTAAGTTATTTAAACTCAAGTCAGGGGGTTACTTTTGATTTAGCTAATGGTTTGGTTTATAAGGGGCAAAGTTCTGATAATACTCCTCTATATACTGATACCTTAATAAATATAGATTTCATAGAAGCTTCCAATAAAAATGATATATTTCTAGCTTATGAAGATAGTGCCGGTGGTACTATTAGCTTAGATGGATTAGGTGGAGTAGACACTATAGATTTTAGTAGTTTTACTGATTCGGCTAATGCTTTAAATCTTACTTTAACAGGTGCTACTAATACTTTTGAGGCAGGTGGAATCACTTGGGAATTAGCTAACATTGAAGGATTTGTAGGTACAACATATGACGATAGTTTTACATTATCCGGTGATACAGGTTTTTCTATAGATGGTAATGATGGTTATGATACTGTAGTTTTTAATGATTTAGCTACAGTAACTTTTGTAGTGTCTGTAGGTTCTAGTACAACAGTGAATAAAACCAATGATACTACGGTATCTATCAATACTTTGACTAATGTAGAGGATTTATCATTAGGAGACGGTAATGATTCTGTAGTATTTCAAGAAACGTATGCAACTAATAGTATTGTAAGAATTGATGCCAAAGGTGGTGATGATATATTAGACTTTGCTAGTATTTCAGATAATTTAACCATTGATATTTCAACGGTTTCAGGTAATATTGCCTTAAATGTTGATGGTTTCTCCGGAGACAAAGAGGTTGAGTTTGATAATTTTGAAACTATTAAAGCATCACAAGGGGAAACAATTTTTGTAATTTCTGGAGATGTGGATGGCATTACATTGATTGGCAATAATGCTTCTGGATCTTCTAGTACTGTTCAAATAGGAGATGCTTCTACAGCTGCTGTAGTTCTTACATTATCTGGTAATTATGCTGTAGATGATACAATTACAGGCGGTATAAATGCTACACTTAATATGCAGAATATAGATAATATAGTATTAACAGGTGGAGACGATATTGTTTATACTTCTGAATTAAAAAATATGAATTTTGATGGAGGAGATGGTTCCGATACATTAGATTATTCAAATTTTACAGGTGGAGCTAGTATTACAATTGATCTATCAAGTAACACAGTCATTAAGAAAAATAATGCTGCTCAGTATGATAGTTTTGAGAATATTGAAACAATTATTGGTACAGATTATAATGATACAATCTTAGTTACAAATTTAGCCATAGGGTCAGACGGAATGAATATTGACTTAGGGGCTGGTGATGATACTTTAGCTTTTGATACTGATGTGGGTTTAACGTTTGATGTTACAGCTGGTACTGTATCTGATGGTACAAACTCTATGGCTATTGATACTTTTACTTCTGTTGAACGAATTCAATTATCTGACAATGATGATACTATTATTTTAAGTGTTGGTTATTCTACCTCTTTATCTGGTATTACCGTAGACGCTGGAGATGGTGCTGATATGTTAGATGCTTCTAGCTATGCAGGAGAGATTGAATTTCATGCTAATACTAATACTATACAGGGTGATAGTGATAGCGCTATTAGTATTGATAATGTAGAAATAATTAAAGGCTCAGCAACTTCAAATAATACTTTTTATGGTTCTGATTTAGCTTCTTATACTTATATTGGTGGTTCAGGCTCCGATACTTTAACCTATGAAGAATCTAATTTACCTGTAACTATTAATATAGGTGAAGGTACAGTTAACATTGTAGGTATTACTGATTCTTATGAAGAAATTAATAATTTAGTAGGAACATCAGGCTCCGATACAGTTATTGTAGATGATTCTTTTTTAGACTTAGATCCTGCTTTGGTAAATTCTTTAAGTGTGAATTTAGATACCTCTAGTACTCTTGTTGCTCAGGATATTGTAAGGTTTAATACAACAGATGCTGTAAGTATTAGTATTGATGCAAGTGGTAATACAACTTTTAATATTGGGGATTCTACTACAGATTATACAATTCAATTTGTTGGGGTTGATGTATTTGCCTTAACAGATAATGATGATCATGTAACTATTGATACCGGATTTACAGAGAGTACTTCAATTAATGGCTCTTCAGGGGTTGATACCATTACTTATGCTGGTAATGATGATATAGAATTTGATGCTTTTACAGGTATTGTTACCTTAAATAACTCTGCTACTGCTACAGAAACTTTAGTTAGTATAGAAGTAATAGAGTATACAGGTACAGGTACAGCTACAATTCATGGTGGTTCTCAGGGATATACTTATTTAGGTAATGTTGCTCTTGATTATACTAATTTAGTATCTGGAGTAGTTGTAGATTTTAGAGATAGTTCTGTTTCTAAAAATGGTCTTACTGATACGTATAATGATTACTTTGACATGGATAATATAGTAAGCATTAAAGGTTCAGCCGCTGATGATGTTTTTATATTAGCTATTAATGATACAGGACATGAAATTATTCTAGATGGTGGGAATGGTTCTAACGATCAGGTTAGTTTTGAATCTATTACTACAGATAATAACGAATTTGGTAATGGAGTTCCCGATACAGGTTTGACTAATGATTATACTTTTGTAAATATTGAAGGTTATGCTTTAACTAATCAAAAAGATACATATTATGGTTATGGCGAAGGTAGTGTACTGATTGATGGATTAGATGATGTTGATACTTTAGATTATTCACAAGCTACAGGTTATAGTGTAATTATTGATTTTACTACAGGAACAGCAACCAAAACAAATACAACAACAGGAGATACTGCTACAGATACTTTTTCAAATTTTGAGGGTGCTGTTGGTGGTGATGGTGACGATTTATTTATTTTAGGTAATGGACAAATTTTAGGTAGTATTGATGGGGGTGCTGGTAATAATATTATTTCTTTTGAGGGAGTAGATGCTTATGATATTACCGTAGATTTTACTAATGCCTCTTTTACAGCTTCTTTTGATGATGGCTCTACAACTACTCCCGAGAATAGTTATACTAATTTTCATAATGTTACCTTAGGTAAAGGAAATGATACTCTAAACTATACCTATACTGCAGATGATGAATCTGTTGCAGCTAATTTTATTTTTAATGCCTCCACAGGGGGTACTGATACTTTAACTTTAAATGGTAGCGGTAATACTTTTTATATAACTGATTTAGGTATTAATGGTTATAATATAGCAATTACTTCAGGTGGTACTAATTTTATTCAAGCTACAGGTTTTGATGTTATTGCAGTAGATGATGATGATATTCTGAATGTAGAGACCTCAGGATTCTTATCTATGACTTTTGATGGTGGGGATACTGTAAATGATGTAGTTTCCTATGCAAACTCTAGTTCAAGTATAACCTTAAGTGTTACAAGCATTAGTACGAGTGGAGTAGTTGTACATACATCTTCCGATCTTAATACTACAGGAGATACCTTAATAGATATTGATACAGTTGTACTAACTAGTAACAGTGATACTGTAGAGTTAACGGAGTATGCTGGTACTGAAACTCTATTAACTATAGATGCAGGTGATGGAGTTGATACAATTTCACTAGGGGGTTATGCTAATGCCGTTACTGTAAACTTAAGTTCAGGAGGATCTTTTACATTTGCAGGTTATAGTTTAATAAATTTTGAAAACTATGAGCTTACATCTCAAGATGATACTGTAAATGCAGGTGATGCAGCTGGCTTTGTAATTAGTGGTGGAGAAGGTAATGATACTTTAAATTTTGCTGGTGCTACCGAAGGGGTAGTATTATATTACGATCAAGAGAACGCTAATCAATTTTTAGTTACTAATGCTGGGGGGCAAAATACTTTTTCAGATTTTGAAACTTTAATTTTAAGTGATAATAACGATATCCTAAATATTCAGGTATGGAATACAAGCTCTACTATGCCTACTATTAACATAGATATGGGGGCAGGCAGTGATACTGTATCCTTTGCTTCCTATACAGGGTCTGAAAGTTTAGTAGCTGATATTTCAGATTCTAGTGCAGATTTTATTTTTTCTGATGCTGGTACAGTTAGTAATTCTTCTTATTCGGTTACTAATGCAGAGCAAATTATAGGTACTATTAATAACGATACTTTTGTTTATTCAGGTAATGTCCAAGATGGTTTAATTATTGATGGTAATACAGGAGCTAATGATGTGTTTGATGCGGTAGCTTTAACTGCTACAAGTGGGGAAGTAGACTTTGATTTAAAAACAGGAACTTTAACCACAGTAGACGGTAGTATGGTAGTATCAAATATAGATGAATTTTATTTTGATGAGGTAAATTTTACAGCAGCTGAAACTAATGCTAGTGGATTATCCTCAGACTATACTATTCATGCTGATATTATTAATATGGATTACTCTACTTTTACTAATGGGGTTGCGGTTAACTATGGCACAACCGTGGAAATTACAGCAGATTCAGGGGCGGTGGATACTATTATTTATGATACCCAAGTAAATTTAGTATTAACAAGTTTTGATGATACTTTGAATATTACAGAAGCTTTAGCTGATGGTACTACTATTGATATGGGTTCGCAAACAGTTGAAGATACTGTAGATTTAACAGCTATGACAGATACCTCTACAATTGTTGTTAATGAAACAGGAATTACCCTAACAGTAGGTACGGCAACATCTACATTGAAAAATGTAGAAAAGTTGAAATTGTCTTCACAGGCTAATAATTTAACTGTTGATTTATCTAATACTGCAACTACTTACAGTTATATACAATTAACTATAGATGCTACAGCAGGAACATCGGATACTATTAACTTAAATATTGCAACCAATACAACATCTGATGTTGTTCTTTATGATTTAACTTCAAATACAGTATCTTCAACCTTAGCTGGCGGAGGAACCTTAGCATTAACTTTAACTGGTTTTGAAACTTATAATTCAGGTGCTTCAAATGATACGATTTTAGTATCCCAGAGTTTAGAAAATATAACATTTAATGCAGAAGAAGGTGCCGATACGTTAGATTTAAGAAACTATGGAACTAATGCTAACCAAGAAACTTATACATTATCTAATTATGATTCTGCCACCGGCTTTACTGTAACCACTAGTAATGATATTTCAGGTTCAACAATTGCTACTTATACAGGTATAGATAATATCATTCTAAGTTCAGATACTGATATTGTAGTTATAGAAGATAGTTTTGGTGATGTAGCTACAACTATAGATGCTGGAGGGCAAACAGTAGGTGAAGAAGACCAATTAGTTTTGAATACTGCAACTGATGTAGCCTTAGTTTTTTCTCAGGGTAGTATGTCTACAGGTAGTAGTACTGTGTATAAAGGTTTTGAATCAGTAGAAATAAGTGGGGCAAATACCAATATTACTTTACAAGATAATTACTATGGTTCTGTAAATGCTGTGGTATTAGATTCTACTGGAACTAATACCTTAAATGTTGCATCTGGTACAGGTGGGGAAACTACTTTTGCTGTTAGCATAGATATAAACTCTGCTACAAATTTAGATTTATCTATGGGAACGATTGATATTAATTTTGAAAACCTTGATGAAATTGTATTGGGCTCAGGGAATGATGTAGTTAATGTAGCTAATTATGCTACAGGTGGTAATGCTATTACTATTGATGCTGATAATGGAAATGATACCTTATCTAGTACTACTGATGTGGAAATCTCCCAAGATGTGGTTACTCAAACAAACCAAAATAGTAATACTTTTACAAATTTTGAAACAATAAGTGCTGTTGCTTCAACCATTACTGTAGATGTTGATGCTTTTGTGGATAGTAATGATGGGGAAAAAATTACTTTAGATAGTAGTACTATTGTTTTTTCTCAACAATCCTCTCAAACCATAGATTTAAGAACTTCTGGTAATGACCGTTTCCAAGCCTCACAATTGTATTACGAATCTTCTACTGGTGATGCAGGAGATGCTAGTGATGATTTATTTTTAAACTTAATTCTACAAAGTGTTACTAATTTAGAAATTCATAATAATGATGTTAACTTGAGATTAACAGGAAGTAATAGTAATTATACCTCCTTACAAAGTGTAAGTGTAGATGCTGAACAAAATTTCCAAGTTGATTATTCTGCTTATAGCCCAACTGATGCTGTGAATGCAAACATAGGTACTAATTCTACAGTTGTATTTGATACAGGTGGTACAACTTATTCTTTAGTAGGAGTAGATGAATTATACCTAAGTGGTGGGCAAGATGTTATTACTATAGATTCTAGTACATCGCTGGATAGTAGTGCTTCTATGACTATTGACGCCAGAGGGCAACAGGGTCAGGGAGGAGTAGATACTCTACACTATGAAAGTGGTACGCTTAGTGGTAATGAAGTTACAGTTACTGGAGGAATAATCACTGTACAAAATTTTGAAACTCTTACTGGAGATTCAGCTTTAACTATGTATATAAATGATGAAACCGGTGATTATGGCACTAAATATATACTATCGGATGAAGCCGATACAATCATTATTAACCAAATTGATAATAATGTATTATTATGGGCTGGTGATAATAACGATTATATAATTATTAACGGTGATTATGCAGTTCAAGAAATAGATGAAGATACTGTAGTTATAGATGGAATTACATATATAACAGGTGGTAGTTACTTAGTAGTAACAGATGAAGATGGTAATACGGTATACATTGGTGATGCCACAATGGATGATATTGTTTGGAATGCAAATGATACAAGTAATTCTTCTTCTTCCAATAATAATAATGAACCAGTAGTTAATGAAAATAATTTGCATGATGATAGTAAAAGTAATGAGTCTGTAACTTCAACTAATAATGATACACCTACTGTAATTGATAACACTACAAATAATAACGAAGATCATGCCACAATTTTAGGTAAATTAACAGATTATCTTTCTAAGGTAGATCATGATGAGTTTATAGCTAATCATGATATTAATTTAAGTAATATTAAAGATTTATTTAATGACAGTGAAGGTAAAGTTTTGGATCATGGCTCACATGATGAATCTTCAATTTCTTTAGCTAATCTGGTAAGTAAAGCTTTTGCAAGTAATGAAGATAATATTGATAGCTTAATGAATCATTTAGATGGCTTAGCTAATAATTTACCAACTATTAATTTAGATAATTTAGACTTTAATATGAACCATATAGAAGAGAGTAGTATAGCCGAGGTTACCGAGCATTTTGATGATAGTGCAGATAAAATAGCAGCACTGCAATCTGTCTTACATAAGCATAACTCTAATAATGGTAATAGTAATATATAATTAATTACTTTTCATAGTTTATGAGAAATTTGTAATTGGTTAATTAAATCAAGAAATGTGATAATTTTCTTAATTTGATTAATTGCAATGCTTGTTGGTTTCTAATATAATTAAAATAACTGATAATATTAGTTCAAGAGGAATGTTGTGGCAAAATTAAGAAGCCATTTAGCAAAGGTTGACCCTAAAACTATTAATTTTGCTGATGTAAAAAAGCGAATAGAAGATAAAATTAAACAAATTAATGATTATAAGCCTTCTCGTCCTAATTTAGAACAAGTTTCAACAAATAATATAGTTAATAGGTCTACTGATTCAATTTCTAGTAGTGTAAATGCTAGCACAGCTAATAACCAAAGAGTTGAGAATACTCCTCTCTTTACAAAAGGTCAAAATTTACTTGATAAAATAAACAACTTAAAAAACCTTGTTCAAAAACTTAAGGGAGAAATAGAAGAAACTGAAAAATTGGGGTTAGGGCAGTTATCATCTGCAGAAACGTCTGCTTTGAGTGATAAATTAATAAGTATAAAAAAAACTTACGATCAAATTGAAAATGAAAGGTTTATTTTAAAGCAAACTGAAACTGAAGGCTCAAGTTCTAATAAACAATTATTAAATGAATACTTTTCTTTCCAAGAGCAAGCTAATTTACAACAACAATTAGCTAATGCTAGTGCTACTATTGCTAGAATTAATAATGAAATTCTAACCCAAGAACGTTTACATAGTAATGAAAAGGAAGATTTAATAGATAAATTATCTGAAGATAAATTACACACTGTAGAATTAGCTAATGTTGAAAAATCGGCACTGAATGAACGTATTGCTGATCTTAGAGAATTAGTGATGCGTTTAGAGCAAGAAAAGGTCACTGCTGAAAAAATGGCAATGCAGTCGGTGTCTCATAATGAAAAGATAGCATTAATAGAAAAACTAGCAAAGGTTGAAAATCTTGCAAATAAGGCATTATTAGGTCAGGCATCTGAACAAGTGGAATCTGTTCATTCACTAGAAATGAAAGAAATAAAATCTTTAGAGGAAAAAGTAGCAGAAATAAAAGGTTTTGCCATCAAACTCCAAGAAGATTTAACGGATATTAAAAACCACGAATTACAGGAAAAAAAAATAGACTTAGAGAGAATTAATAATGTAGAAAGAAATAATTTGTTAGATAAAATTAATGACCTAAAACTACATGTTAATAAACTAGAAATTGAAAAACAATTAGTAAATCAACAAGCTGTAAAGCAAAACTTAGCTTTATTAAATCAAAATGAAAGTTATAGAACCCATGAGAATTCAGTATTACAGAATTTTATGCAAAGTATGGTAACTAATTTTACTAATAATAAGTCTGATACTTTAATGAAAGATTTGATTCAATATAAGTTGGTTAATAGTTTATTGAAAGAAAATGAATTAACAAATCATGTGGCTGGATCTTCAGGATCTACTAACCACCATTCCCCTAATCAGGCAACCTCAGATAGTGTGTTGTTACAGAATATTTTTATGGAGCTAGGCTCTTTAAGTAAGGAGTTAAAAATATTTCATGAAAGAACCAATGTAGAATCCCAAACAATTAAGGAACAAGTTGTAAGGACTCATTATGATGTGAATAAGGGTATACAGAATATTACTAATATATGCGAAGCTCATAAAGATATGCAGGGTACTTATAATCAATACGCTTTAGGTCATAATGAAACTTTAGGTAAAATTTTTAATTTTTTAGATACTATTCTAGTAAAACAAGATAAATGTATTGCTTCATTTCATAATATGGAATCTACAAAACTAGATGAATTAAATTCTAAAGAAGCTACTTTAAATACTTTGCATCATATTAAAGAACAACAGCATAATTTTTATGATACTTTACTTGCTTTAAAACAAGATGTTAATCAGAACAATACAGAAGGCTTAATTACAGATATTAAAAATTTATTGAAAGAAGTTAATGAAAGAAATTTAGTTTTAAATAACTTAATTGCTGATGGTAATTTTGTTTCTTATAAAGAATCTTTAAAAACTTTAACCTCTATTTTAGATCAAACTAATTATTTTAGTGATTTAGTTTCTCAGGTTAAAAATATTAATAATACTTCTATTGACTTAGGTTACATTCAAGAATCTTTAGATATTCTAAACCAGCAATTACTAAGAATGGAGAATACTATTCTGGTTACTTTAGATGATTCCGATGATAAAGCGGCTCGTAGATATATTTCTTTAGCAGATAATACTAAGAATATACAATCTATGCAAAGGGATAACCTGCAAAACTTTAATAAATTACAAGATGATTTAGGATATATTAGAAATAAAGAAAATGATACTTTTACAAAAATTTCTCATATATTAAAAAATATGCAATTAGAGCAAGAAAATATTGCAAGTGATATCCGTAAAATTATTAGTAACGGTAATGTGAAAGATAGTAGTTTGTCTGAATCTGCTTTAAAAGAATTAGCCACACATATGCAAGAGTCTAAAATTATGTATATCAATTTACAAAATAAATTAGAATTGTTTGCGAATGTTTATTCTAATACTAATGTTAATGCTGAAAAAAATAACACATTATCTTTAGATATAATCAATCAAGTTAAAGAATTAGCTGATAAACTAACCGAATTAAAAACCCATTATTATGATTCTCTAACAGTTAATATGCAAAGTATGACTAAAGGTTTAGAAGACTTAAAAATTAATAATAAAAATGAAATATTAGAACTTAAATTAGATAATTTAAACAATGAAGTAGTAGAATTTAAGAAACTAACTTCAGAAATATTTACTGATATTGCAGTTAATAAAGAAAATGCTAAGCAATTGGTTAGTAGTAACAATGCAATTCTTACTAGTTTAGCAGATTTAAATAATATTCTTAATAAAACTCTAAATACTGTAAATAATAACGAGGGAATAGTAAAAGACCTTCAAGAATCTTTAAAAAGAGAACTAGCTAATATTGTTAATACTATGTTAGAAAGTCAGGTTTTAATAAACCAAAATGCTAATGGAGTAACTGCTACTTTAAATAAGCTAGATAACTATAATGAACATCTAGATAAAGAGCTAAATAACATTTCTATAGTTATTAGTAATCTTTGTGGTGAGAGTTTTGGCAATTTAGAAAAGAAAATAGAGGCACTAAATTCTAAAGATAGCCAGTTAAATGCACAATTTAATGAGTTATTTATAACGGTTAGCCAACTTAAGAATGATACACTCAAACTTTTAGAGAACTTAAATATTAATGAAAGTAATAAAGATCTATTACATGAAAAATTAGAGTCTGTGTATGCAAAAATTGCTGCAATTTCTAAGGTGATTGTAAATCTAAGTAACGATGGAGTAACTGTTAATACTTTTCTAAAGGAGTTATTAGCTAATACAGATATTCTAAATATTAATAGTAACGAGGTTAAGCAAGATATTTCTTTTGTAAGGAATCATTTGCAGTCTTTAAGTATTTCCGAAGATATGTCTACCCTTAATACTACACTAACTAAATTAGCTGATGCCCAAAAGGATTTGCTAGCAAATTCAAATCAGGTATCTAAAAATCATAGTGAAATTAAAGATGAAATTAATTTACTAAAAGGTAGTTATAATTCAGAGTTCCAAGATATTGCTGCTGATATTTTTCACAAACTATTTTTATTAGAGGAGAAATATAAAGTTACTAATGATATGTTTAAGAACTTAAATGAAGAGATTCTAAAAAGTTTACAAGGTTCTTCAAGTTATAGTAAATTAGCTCAACAGTTTAGTAGTTTTTCTAAATTACATGAAGAGGCTGTAAATAGCCTTAACAGTAATATTGCCTCTCTTAGTGCTGAGGTGAGAAGTTTATCTTCTATGGGGCAATTAAAAAATATGAATTCTACAGAGATTTCTGCTTTACACCAAAAAATAGATAGTTTAGAAAAAATCCAAGATGCCTTTTTTAAAAAGTATCATGAGAATACCAATCAAGTAATTTCTTACATTAAGAGTTTAGAAGGTAATTTGTTTGATGTTAATTTAGCAAAATTATCTTCTTTAGAAAATAAAATTCAAGCATTAATGAATAATATAGACAACACTGTGGTGGAAAATCCTAATAAGGAAAAAAATACTGCTGTAAAAAAAGCAATTAATGTTGATGAAAGTTTAAGTTATTTGAATAAAGAAATTTCTGAAAAAATAAAAAAAGAAAAATCATAATTATAAATATTGGTTAATTTGGGATATTACTTAATGTGGGGCTTTAAGAAAAAAAAATCTAAGCATACTGAAACTGCTATTAATACAGAAGCAACTTTCAAAGAAGTTAAAAACAATCAAGAGGAGTCCACTACATTAGAGTCTGTCTTAGATGAAAAATTGAAAGAAAGTTCTGGTAGTTCTGTCAGTTTAAAAAAATCTTTTGAAGAAATCATAAAAGTTTTTGATAAACATTTATCTCAAGAGGCTATGTATTCTAATGTAGTTCTAGGAGAAGATGGTAAATTATCTACTTCTGATTTATTTAGTGTAGCTAAGAATTTACAACTTAGAGCTGAAATGAGACGGATTAATATTTTAGATGTAAAGTATGGTCCGTGTATTTTTTTATTAAAAGATAATAAGCATAAGGTTTTATTAAATGATAACCAATTATTTGACCCCGAAACAGGAAAATACAGTGCTTTTAATCCTAAAGATATTATAGAAGACTATATTGGTTACACCTTATTTATTTCAGAAGAAGAGCTAACTCTATCTAGTTTTATAAAGAAAACTAGTTTTTTATTTGATTCTATAAAATCTTTTAAACCTATTTTTATTGAAGTAGTAGTAATGAGTTTATTTATTAACTTGTTTGCTATTGTTTCTCCTTTTTTTACCATGAATGTGTATGATAGAGTAATTCCTAATTATGCTACTTCTACCTTATTTGTTTTAGCTTTTGGTATGATTTTAGTATATATTTTTGATTTAATTTTTAAAATGATAAGAGGTTACCTAGTAGACTATATTTCTTTAAACATAGGGAATGAGGTAGATCAAGTTCTTTTTAGTAAAATTATGTTAGCTAAAGCTCCCGGACTTAATTTAAGTAACGGTGCTAAAAATGTTTTATTTAAAGAATTAAGTATGGTAAGAGACTTTTATTTTTCTAGGTTTATTCCTACCTTAATAGATTTACCTTTTTTAGTTATGTTTTTAGTAGTTTTGCTTTTTATTTCACCTTGGATAGCACTAGTTCCTTTTGTTGCAGCTATTTTGGTTTTTGTGATTAATATTTTATTGCAGGTTCCTTTACAGCAATCCCATTCAAAAATGGTAGCGGAAGATCAGAATAGAGGAAGCCTATTGGTAGAAGCCATTGCTGGGGAAGAGACTATTAAAATCTTTAATGCCTTAGGGAAATTTTTGTTTAGATGGCGGAGGGTATTAGATAAAAGTTATCGTACTACCTTTGCCCACAATATCTGGTTTAATTTTTCTTCTAATTTTTCTATTTTTGTAATGAATATTGTAGTTATTCTAGTAATGGTAATTGGGGTATTTGAAATTACAAATAATGTACTTACTACAGGTGCCTTAATTGCTTCTACCACTATTGCTTCTCGGATTATGACAAATATTATTGCATTTTCTGCTGTAGTTGTAAGGTACCGTTCCATTCAAAATATTTTAAGATATTTAGAATCTGTAGTGAATTCACCAATGGAAGGAGAAGTTCAAAATCTAGGTAAGCGTTCTCCTTTAAAAGGACATATTGAATTTAAGAATGTAGCCTTTTTTTATCAAGGTTTAAAAACTCCTATTCTTTATAAATGTAACTTTAATATTCAGCCTAAAAGTAAAGTAGCTATTATAGGAAAAACAGGCTCAGGTAAAAGTACAATTACAAGGTTAATTTTGGGCTTAGATTTTCATAATGAAGGACAAATTCTAATAGATGATATAAACATTAACGATATTCAAATCAATGAATTACGTTCTAATATTGGTTTTATGCCACAAAAGTCTTTCTTTTTTCGTGGTACTATTCGGGAAAATATCTTAATGAATAATATTACTGTTTCCGAAGAGCAATACCAACAAGCCTGTAAGCAAGCAGGAGTTGATATAATCACTAGTTTATCTAATAGAGCAGATGATATGTTGGTATTAGAGCAGGGTAGAAATTTATCAGGCGGACAGCAACAAATTATTGCCTTAGCAAGAGCAATTTTGCATAATCCACCAATTATTATTATGGATGAACCTACCAATGGTATGGACACAACATTAGAGGCTACCTTTGTTGAAAAAACTAAAGCATATGTAAAAGATAAAACTTTTATTTTAATAACTCATAAATCATCGCAATTAAATTTGGTAGATAGAGTAATTTTATTAGATAATTCTACTGTAGTAATAGACGATACTAAAGAAAAAGTAATTGAACTTTTATCTAAAGGTAAGAGAAGGGAAATATAAACTATGAATATTAGTAAATGGCATTACCAGTTAGTAGCATTTCCAATTTTTGTATTGGTACTAGTTTTTATATTATGGGCTTCTTTTATGAAGATTGGTGAGTTTGTAAGAGGTAGTGGTAAAATTGTACCTTCTGGGCAAGTAAAAACAGTCCAGCACTTAGAAGGAGGTATTGTTTCAAAAATTTATGTAAAGGAAGGGGATAAAGTAGAAGTAGGGCAACTTTTATATAAAATTAGGAATGAGTTTGCTTTGTCGGATTTAGGAGAAATTCAAATTAGTTTATATGCTAAACTAGCTTCTGAAGCTAGGTTAAGAGCAGAACTATCTGATGCCGATGAAATCCAATTCCCAGCAGAGTTAGCAGATAAAGTACCTAATATTCTTGATAATGAAAAAAGGTTATTTTTACAAAAGAAAATTAATCTTCGTAATAATATTGATGTTTTACAAAACCAAGCTTCACAACGGCGTTCAGAATTACAAGAATCTAGAGCTAGAGCAAAAAACCTAGAGTTACAATATCAATTTGCTAGACAGCAAGAAAAAATCTTGGAAAGGTTAGTGAAAAATGGTGCAGGATCCCAAAAAGAATTAATAGATTCTAAACTAAAAACTCAAGATTTATTGACTAATCTACAAGATACCCAAAATAAAATGGTTACTACCGAAAAAGCTATATCCGAGGCTGATGTTAGAATTACTGAAGCTAAAACTAAAAACTATGTAGAAGTGCAAACAGATTTATCTGATGTATTATTAGAAATTGAAAAATTAAAAGAACAAATAGCAGCTAATAAAGATAGAGTTTCCCGTACAGATATTGTATCACCTGTATATGGAGTTATTAAAACTCTACATTATAATACTATTGGAGGGATTATTAAACCAGGGGATACTGTAGCAGAAATTATTCCATCAAATGATACATTATTAGTTGAAGCAAGAATCCAACCAAAAGATAGGGCAAGAATATGGCCAGGGCAAAAGGTGCATATTAAAGTAACAGCTTATGATTCTAGTATGAAGGGTGGTTTATTGGGTGTTGTATCTTCTATTAGTGCAGATACTTTATTAGATGAAGGAACTCGTTCACCTTACTATTTAGTAAAAGTAGAAGCTAGTATGAATAAAATGGGGGCAGCTAATCCATTATATCCTGGCATGATAGCTCAGGTAGATATTGTTGCAGGTGAAAGAACTGTAATGGTTTATTTATTAAAACCAATTATTAAAGTAATTGATTCAGCCTTGATTGAACCTTAAGAAAAACTAAGATTATTAGATATTACCTTGTAAGTAGTGTTGATGTGAACTTAAGTAGTTTCAACTTTGTTAAACACAAGTATTTAACTTTTTGGTTATTATATTGTTAGATTCTAAGCACTAAGTTAATAGTTACTATATATAATCTAACAGTAAAAGTAGTATTTTTATAGAAAAGGTACTAAATAGTATTATTGTTTTTTTGCAAAATAAAATCGGCTAAAGTAATTGCACACATAGCTTTACAAACAGCTATAGCTCGAATTCCAATGCAGGGATCGTGCCTTCCTTTAATATTTATATTTACAGTATTCATTTGCTTATCTAGGGTAGTTTGAGTTTTACTAATAGAACTGGTAGGTTTAATAGCAATTCTTAAAATAATATTTTCTCCATTACTAATGCCACCATTAATACCAGCACTATAATTATTTATAAATTTAGGTTTTTCATTTTGAACTCTCATGGCATCATTAACTGCAGAGCCTTGCTGTGATGCCATAAAAAAACCATTACCAAATTCTAGCCCTTTAACCGCAGGAATGCTAAAAATTCCTTGAGCCAATTTAGCATTTAACTTATTAAAAATAGGTTCACCCAGACCAATAGGGCAATCTTTTATATGAATTTCTAGAATTGCTCCTAAAGAATCGCCAGCATCTATTGCTTCAGTTAATATTTTCTCCCATTGTGGTATAATATTTTTAGTTGGAGAAAACAAGGAATTCTTATTAATATAATTGTAGTCAATTTCTTGTGGGTTAATGGCTAAGCCTCCAATTTGTGATAAAAAGCCATAAATTTTTACATTATACTTTTCTAATATTTTATAGGCAAAAGCCGAAGCAGCTACACGAGCAACTGTTTCTCTGGCACTAGCTCTACCTCCACCACGAGGATCTGTATGAAAGAATTTTTTATCCCATGTAAAGTCAGCATGAGAAGGGCGATATATATTAGTTAAATCATTATAGTCAGTAGATTTTTGTTTTTTATTCTTAATAATTAAATTAATAGGAGTACCTAAAGTTTTATCTTGGTAAATACCTGAGGTAATTTCTACTAAATCAGGCTCATGACGTTTAGTAGTATAAGGGGAATTTGCGGATTTTCGTTCATTAACAATTGCTTGAATGTATTCTAAAGTAATGTTTAAACCAGCAGGGCAACCATCAATAATTGCACCTACAGCTGTACCATGACTTTCACCAAAAGTTGTTACTTGAAAAATAGTTCCAAAAGAATTATTCCCCATGTTTTTTATTCATTAATTTTGTAATATTTACAATGGAATCATCAATGAAAACAGTATGCTCTTTTTCTGTAGTATTATTTATAATAATAGTTCTTACATGTTGAATGCTTTCTTCTAGAATTTTATCTGATTCTTTTTGAATTAAATCTTTTTCTACATGGTGTAAATAATTATTAAAACTTTTTTTAGAGTTCTGTAAATTTTGATCTAGTTTATTAATTATTTTTTCATAATAAGTATCTGCTTTGTGTTTTACATTTGTAAGAAACTTATTTTTGTAGATTGTTAAATCTTTTAATTTTTCTTTTTTTTCATTGATTAAACTAAACGATTGATTATAAAGTTCTTTAGAATCTTCAATATCTTTAACAATATGTTTTATTTCATTGGTTAATATATTGTTAAAAGCCACATAAGCCTTTTTAGCAAACAGTGCTAAGGCTATTAAAAAGGCTATTATTAGCCAAAAGTTTAAGTTATGAAAGATATATTCCATATAATTATTTCACTTTATTTTCATATTGTTGTAAATTAATTTTTTGTAAGATTATTTTTGTTAATTTATTTACATCTGCATGAAAGGTTTTATGATAAATTTTTTGAGTACTAACAATTTTTTCTTGAGATATATTATTTTGTTCTGTTTTATATTCTTCAAAAGCCTCATTTTTTTGCCTTGTTAATTTAGCTACTTTTTTGTTAATATCATCATTAATATCAATTTCAGTTTGTAGAATATCTAATTGAGTTTCATTAATTTCTTTTTCAATTTTCATGATTTCTTTATTTATTTTAGAGGTTTTTTCTAAAGTATCTAAGATTCTATTCTTTCTTTTGTCTTTTAGTTTTACAATAGAAGGAATTACAAAATATTTTATAAAAGTATATAACAGGCTAAAAATGATAATTAACCAAAATACTTGTTGTGAATATTTTTTGCTATCAAATTGAGGTAGTTGCTCGGCATGTAAACTTACAGAGCAACATAAGAACAAAACAACTCTTAAAATTAAATGATTAACTTTCATTTTGCTGTTGGAATAAATATTAAGAAAATAAAATAATAAATGCTACTACTAAAGCATATAAGCCTGCTGCTTCTGCTAAAGCAAAACCAATTAGTGCATAAGTAAATAAACTATTCTTAGCAGCAGGATTACGAGATATTTCAGCCACTAAAGATGCAAATATGCTACCAATACCAGCAGCAACTCCACCCATAGGTATCATACATAATCCAACTCCAATATATTTAATTGCTGTAGCAATAAGTTCAGTATTTTCCATTATAAATAACCTCTTAAAATTTAATATTAATGTAAATTGATAACCTGATCAATAAAAATGCAGGATAATATGGCAAATATATATGCTTGTAATAAGCCAATAGCAAATTCAAAAGCATATAATACAACAGTAAAAGATAAAGGAATAATGCCAAATATTCCTAAAGCAATTACAAAACTTGCAAAAATATCTAATATTACATGCCCTGCCATAATGTTAGCAAATAGCCTTACTCCCATACTTAACCCTCTAGCAAAATAAGAAACAAATTCTATAATTACCATCATTGGAGCTAAATAAATGGGCAAGCCACTTGGTAACAAAACTCGTATAAAAGATAAACCATGATAATAAATACCATATATGGTTGCTAGAACTAGAATAAATATAGCAAAACACATAGTAATAATTAATTGAGAAGTAAAAGCAAAAGACATTGGCAATAAACCAATCATATTACCTACCACAAAAAATATAAAAATTGAAAAAATTAATGGAAAAAACAACTTAGCTTTATTGCTGTTTATATTATCTTGAACTAAATTTAAAGAAAAATCGTAAGTTATTTCAGAAAGCATTTGTAATTTATTAGGAATAATAGCCGGTTTTTTTAAAGCTATATAATAAAATAACATAATAATAGCAGCAGTTATTAACATAGCTAAGGCAGAATTAGAAAAAGATAAATTATAACCACTAATAATAATTTTATTACCAATATCTTTAACCGTAAACTGTGCTACAGGAGATTCTAATAACATTAACTTTTTTTCCTTAAGTATCTATACATATTTAATATACCTGATAATAAACCGACAAACAAAAAGATTATAAAAAAAATATATTTAGTATGTAAATATTTATCTAATATATATCCTAAAGTTGCTCCCACAATAATACCTGCTAATAATTCTAATAGCACATTAAAAGCAATAATATAACTATTAGATTTGTTCAGATTGTTAGCTTTTCTATCAATATGTTTAGCTTTGAGTTGTAATAATTGTTGTTCTAGATTTTTTAATTGGGTACTCAACTTATGAACTCTTAGTTTTCTTTATAAGATTATCAATAGTATTTTGAAGCTTTTTATAATCTGGTACGCCCACTATACTAGTACTTGCAGGTGTTAGTTTTTCCCCTTTTTTTACAAAGAATAAAGTAGGAGTTCCCTGAATATGTAAGGCTGAAATTTGTTTAGTAGCATTATCTTTTAACCACTTTTGTAAGGTTTTATCGTTAATTGCTTTATTTAAAGTAGTATCTGACATTCCTAAAAGTGTTGTATATTTTTTAATTTCAGTAACAGGATTATTTGCCTGAACCCACTTATCTTGATTAGCAAATAAAGCATGAGCTAGTTGGAAGAAATCTTCATTAGAGCTAGTATAGTGTAAAACTGTATGAGCAAATAAATTATTAGGAGATCCAAAAGGGACATCAATAAAAATAATTTTTAACTTGCCTGTATTTACATAATCTTTTATTAATTGTGGCATAATATTATTGGAAAAATCAGCACAATGAACACATGAAAGCGAGGCAAAATCGTACATAATTACAGGAGCATTATTTTTACCTAAATATTTGTATTCCATAGGTTTAGCCTGCAAATAAGAGAAAAGAGCTACGTAACAACTTACTAAAACAAAAATACTACGTATAATTTTTTTCATTGAATTTCCCATAGTTTATATTTATATACAACAATAATTATACATTCTAAAAGATAACTACTGATTCTGCAAGTTTAAAAGTGTAATTAGCCATAGATAATAGTTGTTTTATTTAGAGAATTTAATATTAGTAATACAATTATAACCAAAATAGTAATTAGCATTATTAATAATATTGTGTTTATCGTGTAATACTAGCTTTTCTACTAAATGATTATTACTACTTAAAATAAGTACAGCTTGATTATTGTTATTCCATATTAGTTTATGAGGAAAAACTGCATTGCACCATTTACTTGTAGCAACTTTTTCCCAATTATTCATTAAAAGAACGATGTGTTCCCCTTTTTTTTGAAAAATAGGAGCTAATACACTTGTAATACAGCTAGATATATGTTGGCTCATTCAAAGATATCCTATTTTTAGAAAAAATGATATAATTAATACTATTATACAATTAATTGTAGAATTCACAAAAGAAGGAAATAATGATTGTTTTAGAACAATTCCAAGTGTTGAATTTTAAAAACTTTCAAAGTTTGCAATTAGATCATATTAAAAACCTTACCGTATTAATTGGTTCCAACGGTGTTGGTAAATCTAACTTTTTATCAATCATTGATTTTCTTTCCCAAATACAAACTACTAATATTACTAATTATTTAGCTAATAAAGAAATTGACTATAAAAGATTTGTACACCAATGGAACTTAGAGAACAAAATTAATTTTTCTTTCTTTTTAAAAAATACAGAGCTTAATCATGTGTATAATTATGGTTTTACCTTAGAATATGATAAAAAACTAGATTTTCATTTATTAGGAGAATTTTTTAAGAATGTAACTACAGGTACATCTTATAAATTGGTAAATAAAAATAATGAACTGCAGTTAGCAGAACAAGCGAAAAGTATTAATGAGTGTGCTTTAGTATCCCAATTTTTTACGAAAGTACATTCTTATAATTTTTATAATACAAAATTTTTTAAAAAGAAAATTCATACAGCACATCTTAATGACACAAATTCTATTGCTCCTGAGGGGGAAAATATTGCAGCTTTATTATACTATTTATATAATAACGATAAATCTAATTATGAAAGTATTGTTAATAGTATTAGAATGGTTATTAAAAGTTTTAAAGATTTTCACTTTGAAATTACTCAAGAAAAAATGGTTATTTTAACTATTCTAACTTATGATTCTGAAGATCCTTCCTCTTTAAAATACTTATCTGATGGAACTTTGCGGTTTATATTCTTAATGCTTTTGTTAAATTTGCCTCTTGATATGCGTCCATCTTTATTGTTATTAGAAGAGCCAGAAATTGCTTTGCACCCACATGCTATCAATTTTTTAGGGGAATATATAAAAACTTATGCTGAAGAAAACCAAATAATTCTTGCTACCCAATCACCTCAATTACTAAACCTTATTGACCCTAGTAATGTATATATTTTATATATTAATGATGCACATGCTACCGAAATTAAATATTTGAATCCAGAAAAAATAAAGAAATGGTTAGCAAAATATAAATTAGGAGATTTATGGATAATGAATTTGTTAGGAGGGAATCCATTATAAATACAGCAGAGGAAGACATTACCCTTGGTATATCGGTAGAAGGGCAAACAGAAGCATATTTTGCTAAATATGTTCTAGGTAGGTATTTAGCAAAGCATAATATTAAATTAGGAGAACCTATAATTTTAGGAGGTAATGTTACATTAGCCAGAGTTACAGGTACTTTAGCCTTATTAGCAGATGAATATGATTATGCTACTTCTTTATACGATTTTTATGGCTTTCAAGGTAAAGAAGAGAATGATACTCTAGAAACACTACTAAAAAAACTATATGCAGATTCTAATATTTGTTATAAAAACAATATTTATATTTATTTACAAAAGTATGAATATGAAGCCTTGTTGTTTTCTAATTTAGATGTGATGTGTAACTATTTTTACGATTCAGAATCGGAAAAGAATCTTTGTAAAAAGAAGTTTGTAGATAATCTAAAAGGCAAAAAGCCTGAAGATGTTAATGATAGTATTCAAACCGCACCTTCTAAAAGAATTAAAAAAATTTATAAAAGATACCAGAAAATCATGCACGGTTATATTATTGCCCAAGAGATTGGTATAGAAAGAATTCGTGCTGAATGCCCCTTATTTAATAGTTGGGTTGAACATCTATTGGGGTTAAGCAAACCTGTTAATAAATAAAGTTACTTTATTTATTAATGTATTTTACCGTTTAAACTAAAAATTAACTATATGATAATTATAATAGTGAGGTATTTAATTTTATTAAATAAAAGTTATTAAATTTTAAAGGATTTACAGGAATGGATATGTCTAATACTGCTACTAAATTATCATTAATCAGATACGCAACCATGATCAAACAAGACAATATAAAAACTGGGAATCAAAATCAATTAGAAAGTATGATTTTAAAAATCAAGCAAACCTCTAATTATAAAAATAATCTTAAAGAAGTGCCTCCTTCTTATTTACAACCATATTAAAAACTTCAAAATTCTTTAAAGAAATTAATAATGTTATTGCGGTTTACTTTTTTAATGTTAAAACAGCTAACATTTGTAATAGCTCTACTATCTATAATAATTGGCATAAGATCCAATGTTTTTGCAGAAGTTACAGAGCAGGTTTTTGTTGAAAGAGTTGTAGATGGTGATACGGTAGTTGTTAAAAATAGTAAAGGTAAGGTTTTTAAAATTCGTTTACTAGGTATTCAAGCACCAGAACTATTTGCTGATCCTCCTTGGGCTTTTGCAAAAGAATCCAAAAATGAACTATTCAATTTAGTGAATAATAAAAAAGTGCATATTGCTTATAATAAAAAGGCTAAGTACGATAAATATGGGAGAGTTTTAGCAGATATTTATACTATGAATGGGGAATGGGTTAATGGAGATTTAGTAAAATATGGTTTAGCTTATGTTTATATTTTAAATGCAACCAGTATTCCTAAAATTGAGGAACTAAAGAATTTAGAAAATAAAGCAATTAAAGAGCAATTACCTTTTTGGCAAAATAGTTTTTACAAGGTTATTATACCTTTACAATCTTGGCAACATATTTCACAATTTAAAGTAGTTGATGGTATGGTTTGGAGTGTTAGAACTACTAAAAATTCAGTATGGTTAATGCTTACAAAAGATGGTCCTTATGGTTTTTCACTTCGTATTAAATCTAAAGATGAAACTTTATTTTTACAAAAACTTGGTATTAACTCTTTTACAGATCTTCAAGGCAAGTTAATAAGAGTACGAGGTTTTATTGAAAGATATAGTAATAAATTTGGTCCTTTTATTAACTTAAATAGTCCTGATGCGTTAGATTTACAAGCAAATTAAGTAATTAACGGATTTACTAATATATAATTAAGAGTTATAATACTTTCTAAATATAAAGATTTTATACTATAAGAGGTTATTATGAGTAGTAATTTTGTTACTTTAGATGATATTGATGTGCAGGGAAAAAGAGTATTAGTCCGTTTAGACTTAAACGTTCCCATGCAAGATGGTAAAGTAATGAATGATGAAAGGATAGTAAGATCTTTACCTACAATTCAAGAGCTTAGCAAAAAACAAGCAAAAGTTATTATCATTACACATTTAGGGCGTCCTGAGGGTAATGGTTATGAAGAAGAATTTAGTTTAAAACCGATAGTGAAGGTTCTAGCTGAAAAATTAGGAAAAGATGTAGCTTTTGCTGAAGATTGTATTGGTGAAAAAGCTATTACCGCTATTAAGAAGCTAGAAAACGGTGGTGTATTAGTTTTAGAAAACGTGAGGTTTCATAAAGAAGAAACAAAGAATGATAAAGATTTTACAGCTAAATTAGCTGAATTAGGAGATGTTTTTGTTTCAGATGCTTTTTCTGCAGCTCATCGGGCTCATTCTTCTACCGTAGGATTAGCTACAAAATTACCTTATGCTGCAGGTAGATTAATGGAAGCTGAATTAACAGCATTAGAGCAAGCCTTAGAGAATCCTGTGAAACCTGTGGTTGCAGTAGTTGGTGGTGCTAAAGTTTCTACTAAATTAAATGTTTTATATAATCTGTTACAAAAGGTTGACTACATTATTATTGGTGGGGGTATGGCAAACACTTTCTTATATGCTTTAGGTGTAGATGTTGGGCATTCATTATGTGAAAAAGATATGAAAGCATCTTGTTTAGAAATTATTGAAAAAGTAAAAAAGAGTAATTGTCAGTTAGTGTTACCAAAAGATTTCCAATCTGCCCAAAAATTAGCTGTAGGTGTTGAAGTAAAACAAGGAGATCATGGTTCTTTAGAAGCAGGGTATGAAATTTTAGATGCTGGAAAAAAATCTATAGATTATTTTATTTCAGTTTTAGAAAAGGCTAAAACTGTAGTTTGGAATGGTCCACTAGGAGCTTTTGAAATTGCACCTTTTGATGCCGCTACTAATGCTGTAGCAAAAGCTGTAGCTAGTTTAACCAAACAAGGTAAACTTGTGAGTATTGCTGGTGGTGGAGATACAATCTCTGCTTTAGCTAAAGCTGGCGTATATAATGATTTTACTTATGTTTCTACGGCTGGAGGAGCTTTTTTAGAGTGGATGGAAGGTAAAAAATTGCCAGGGGTAGTTTGTTTATTAAAAAAATAAATTTAAAGATAAATAAAGTATAAACTTATGAAACCTAATTATTAGAGATTTGTATTATAACATTTATTATGAAAGATAAGTTTCAAAAATTTATACTAAAAAGTAAAATATGGTGGCAGTTTTGCCTACATTGTGTAGATAAATATACTCAATCTAAGTATTCTACTTATATTTTGTTTATAGTTGCGTTTACAGAAAGTGCTTTTTTTGTTATTCCTCCTGATGTTCTTCTTATACCTATGGCGTTTGTTCGCCCCAATAAAGCCTTCTTTTACGCTTTAATTACTACAATGGGTTCAGTTTTAGGAGGGGCTTTTGGCTATGCTTTAGGATATTTTGTTTTTAATACAATTGGGCAACATATTATAAATTATTTTGGTTACCAAGATAAATTTCTATATTTTGAAAATTTATATAACCATTATGGAATTGTTATTACTTTCATTGCTGGATTTTCACCAATTCCCTATAAAATAGCTACATTAAGTGCAGGTTTTGTAAAAGCTAATTTTATATCTTTTATTGTTGTTTCAATTATTTCTAGAGGTTTGCGTTTTTTCTTATTGGCAATATTAATAAAGTACTACCATAATAAAGGTAAGAATATAATTACAAAATATTTTTCTACTATTGTAATAATTATTAGTGTAACTATATTAATAATATGTGTAATTTATTTTTTTGTGAAAGTATGAGAGTATTAGGTTTAATAGTAGGTATCTTACTGTTTTTATGTTTATTAAGTATATTATTAAAAGTATTTGTGGTTTTAGCAGCTATTGGTTTAGTTGTATTGTTATTATTAAAGGCTTTTTTTAGTATTAAGAATTTTTGTATACGTAAATACCGAAAATATGATTATCTGTAATTGCTAAATATGGTTAGCTTATATGAAACCCTTAGATCTAACGTTAACATTAGGAACAATTTTTTTAGTTGCTATTATGTTATTTTTAGTGAAAGCCGTATCTTCTCCTGAAATATTTCAATATCTAGTTAAAGCTAATTTGTTTGCAGAAGGTACTACTGGAGTTAGGAGTGCTATAATTATGATCTTTAGCTTAGGATTAATCACAGGTTGCTTATTATTATTTTTATTTAGCCGAATAATTATTAAACTTTTTAACCAAAAATAATTTATAGGAACTTAATGAAGTTTTATATGCCAATAAAAAAGTTTTTACAAAAACCTTTATTATTTTTACAAGTAGTTATTACTTTATTATTGTTAGCAGTTTTTTTATTAGAGTTTTTTTATAGTATTCATCCTTGTCCTTTATGCTTAATCCAAAGGATTATTTTAATTATTGTGTTATTAGTTGCATTGTTATATAGTAAGAAAATCCTTATTCTTTTAGGACTAATTGCCAATATAGGGGTTAGCTTGTATCAAATTTTATTACAATATAATATTTTACAAGGTACTTGTAAAATTAACTTATCTGAAACGGTTTTACCTAGTTGTAATACTATAGATATTAGTTTTTTTTCTATTTCTTTAGCAGGTTATAGTTTCATTATTACTATAGTTTTATTTCTTTTTATGCTAATTTATTACCAACCTAAGCATGGTAATTAATGTTAGAATTCTTTAAGTATCGTTGTGTGAAGTCAGGTTTACAAGGAGTAATATTTTTATATATTATCCTAGAATGGTTGGCATATATAGCTGTTTATTATGGTGAATACTTAGGTTTAGGAATTTTAATTATAGTTTATATTTTTTTACCTTATATATTGCCTAAAAATAATAAGAAAAATTCTCTTTCTTTTCATATAAATAGGGGATTATTTATAATAATTACAGACCTATATAATAGGCAAAAAGGTATTTTGTACTTTTATATTATTATGTTTTTTTTAATGTTTATCATGATTCTATACTTAATTAGGGTGAATCCTTTCTTAGGTTTTTCTATGGCAATGGTTGTTAGTTTTTGTAAATTTATAATTTATTATTTATTATATGATTATTCTAAAAAGTTGGAGTCATATTCAGGATTTACTTTAGATTAATTATTTTTTTATTTAGTATCAAGGTTTACAGAAGGCTTGATTTCTACTAAACTTTTATTCATTTTAATTTTATTTAGGCCAAAGTCATTTATTGGTTTAATTTCTGGTTTAGGGGCTTCATCTATGGTTCCTGAGATTTCGTAAACACTAAATTCTTGGTTATTAGGAACATAGGCTTGTTGGTATCTAAAGTTAAGTAATTTTTTTATCTCCTCATGGTTAATTTTAGAGTATTGTGGTTGCCCACCTTGCACTAATAAGTACAAAGAGTATCTAGGAATACCAATTTTTTTCTGGTAAATCCAATAATTGCCCATAACAACTTTTACATAATGCCTAGTTTCATAAAAGGGCATACTTTCTATAAAAAATAAAGGATCTTCAACATGGCGAAAAGAGTCACTTTTCCATTTGGAAACATTTAAAAAACCACCATTAAAACCAGCTAAAGCATATATTAAATTATTTTCAACATTAGGATTATTAAGTAGAGTTTCTACGTATTTTTGTCCAATTGTAATATTGTATTTAGCCTCAGTTAAACGGTTAGAGGTATGTTGATTAAGGCCATATTTACTAGCAATAAATGTTGCGGTTGTAGGCATAAGTTGCATTAAGCCGGTAGCTCCTGGTTCACTAATAGCACCTGTATAAAATAAAGATTCTTGCCTCATAATGGCTAATAGCAGGGCGGGATCTAGCTCGTAGTCATCGTCTAAATCTACAAAAAATATAGGATAAGATAGGTGTGATAAACCATAGTACATACCAAGCTCTCCGGAAAATTTTAAACCTAAAGCGGGCATTGGAATTTCTTGTGCCATATAAATTAAAGCATTAAGCATTTTACTTTCATCGCTTTTACTCATACCTTCTGTATCGTAATTAGCTAGGAAAATAAGTTCTTGTTCTGCCCAATCTACCAAGCCAAATTGTAATAATGCTAATGCTCTTTGCCCATACTTGTTGTTAGTAATTAAATTAATAGATTCTTTAGGAAAATTAAAATAAAACCAAGGATATTGGACATCAATTCCAAGTTCTTCATTAGCAATAATACCATAAAAATCGTAAATATATTTAGAAGCTCTTTTTAAACCTTTATAGTAATTTGTAATGTTTCCTGCTGCTAAACTACTTCTAGCATACCAATAACTAGCTTTAGCTACAACACCGGTGGAGTATATTTCACTGTTTGTGATACTATAAAAAGAGTTAGCAGCCGCTACATAATTACCAACCCTAAAGTTTGATAATCCACGCACAAAAGCCGCATCGGAAAACAGTTTAGGAGTATGCTTTAACGCCTTATCTGCCCAGTAAATACTTAGAGTATCATTACCATCTAAAAAATATAATTTAGATAATTTATAAGCATAGTAATCATAAGTTTGATGAGGTAAAGCCCTACGAGTATTATTACTTAATAATATTCTTTTTATGTTTAAAGTATTGCCATCTTTAATATGGCGATTGAGGCGTTTAGTAATATAGTTTTTGATAACTTCAGGTTTTTCATTGGGTAAATTAGTAATTTCTGGAGTAATGTTTTTAAATAAATCATTTCGCATATAAACTGGAACAAAACGATCATAAAAACTATTGGTTGTAGTTAATTCTTGAACTTGGTAATTATACTTAGCTTTTTTCTTTGCCATTTTATAAATAATAGATGCTACAGCTAAAGTATTATATTTACTTAACCACTCTTTTAATTCGTAATAAGTAGGATGATACTCTGGGGAGATATATCTAGCATAGTAAACGTATCCTACTAGAATATTATTGTCTAAAGTTTCAATTAATTGATCGGCCTTTTTGTAATTATGTGCTAATTGGGCTTGCTGAATAGCATAGTATTTCTCTATATCTGAATCACTTAAGATTTTAGGTAAATCCTTGTAGGCAGGTGAATACATAGAACGGTTAAAGTAATACTTAGTTTCATAAGTATGAGGATTAAGTGCCGCATGTAAATTAGTACTAACGAAAATTATGAATAAACAAAATAGTAGTTTGTGTTTTAGAAAAGGCATAGGAATCAATGTTAATTTATTTATACTAATTATAAAGTATCTATTATATATTTAAGTTAAGATCATTAATTTTTGCCCTAATGTTTAGTAAATCCTGCCATAAAACTTGTTTTTTGATAGGGTTTCTTAATAAATAAGCAGGGTGAAAGACAACTGTAGTTTCCACGTTAATTGTTTCCTTATTAAAGATAAAGGGAGTATTATACCATACTCCACAGATTTTGCTAATAGGATCGTCTAATTTTAGTATATTAGTTGTAGCTACTTTTCCTACAAGGATAATAATTTTAGGGCGAATAAGGCTAATCATTTTAGTTAAAAAAGGGTAACACATTACCATTTCTTCAAGGGTAGGATTTCTATTACCAGGAGGACGCCAAAAAACAGTGTTAGTAATAAAAAGGTTTTCCCTATGAAGTTTAATACTAGCTAAGGCTTGCATAAGTAACTGACCACTACGTCCTACGAAAGGCTCTCCTTTGATGTCTTCATCTGCTCCTGGAGCCTCACCTATTAGCATAATATCGGCATTAGCATTACCAACACCAAAAACAGTATTCATTGCTGTTCTTTTTAAATCACAACCGTTGAATTTTAGTAACTCTTCTTTGATCCCATCTAAAGTATTAATAGAATTTAGAAATTCATATTGAGAGTTGTTTGTAGAAGATTGTATAGGGGGAGCTACATGGTTATTAGTGTTGCTTTTTATTACAGAGGGCGTAATAACATTATTTTTATTAGTTATAGGATTATGTGTTGTAGTAACTTTTTCAATAGTATTAGAGTGTATAGTTGCTATTTTTTTATTACTAATAACACTAGAGGTTGTTGACTGATTTAAAGATGTGGTACAAACCAGTGAACCTTGTAAACTTTCCTTAGAAATATAATGTGGTATTTGGTTAACTCCTACATCTTGGTAAAGTTCAAGGATATTTTTAATAATTTGTAAATTGTTTGTTACCATGCTAAATACTGTAAAAATAGTTTAGATTTATTTTACAATAAGAATAACAAATAATATAAACATATATTATAATTATCTATTAATTTATTTAATAATATGTTAATTTAACATTGTTAATAGTAAGTAATATACAACTTAAAATACTAATATTTACAATTGGAACATGTGGTTAAAAATATCACTGTAGCAACAAGTAGGGAATAGCATTTTTTATGAAAAAAAGTTCCAAAAAAATTTATTTTATAATTTCTTTTAGCTTAATAATTTTTTTAGGTATAGCGGTTGTTAGTTACCGTATGTTTTTTATTCCAAAAGAAGATGCTATTACTTATGTTTTGCAGGCACGTGAGGCTAATTTGTATTTTGATTATAAGAAAGCTGATTCCTTTTACCGTTATGCTGTTCGTGCAGATTCTTCAAATCCTAATATTTTAGAAGAATATATGCTATTTTCTGTCCTTCAAAGAGATGAAAAAAAAGCAAGGCAATTAGCTACTAAGGTTTTAAAATATAATCCATCACATTTTTTAGCAAATTTAATACTTACAACCTTTACAGTTAAAGATGGCAATCTTGAAGAAGCATTAGATCACCTAGTAGTTTTAAAACCAGAACCAGACTCCTTAAATGATATTCTTTTCAGTATTTTGCTTAGTATAAAATATTACCAAGAAGGTAATATGAGAAATTTTGAAGATGCTTTAGCTCCTATTAAAGTTTCATTACCTGAATTATATTATTATGAAATTTTTCATCTTGCCTTGTTAAAAGGGAACAATAATGTAGCTAAAGCGGCTTTACTTACTTTAAATAAACAATATATGAGTATAGATACAATCACTTTGTATTCAGCTTTATTATTAAAAGAAGAGCATGAACCTCAAGCTATGGAAAATTTTAAATTATATTTAGATGACCATTTCTTAGAAGAATCTAAAATTAAAGACTATTTAGCTAATGTAAATACCTCACAGGATTTAGATACTTTGCTATCTACCATTGTTTATAAGTTATCTTCTTTAATGTCTGCTAAGGTAAATCCAATTTATAATTCTTCTGATGAAGTAGCTTTATTAGATATTGCCTTAATGCTAAATAACAATAACCAAATGGCTCGTTTAGGAGTAGCTAACTTTTATGAAAGAATAGGTGATTATAACTCTGCTATTTCTATGTATAATGCTGTTCCACAAAACTCTTATTATGCTAGGTTGGCCTACCCACAAGTTATTGAGATTCTAAAAAGTTTAAATAAAGATCAAGATGCAATTACTCAAGTAGATAAATACCTAAAAGCCGACCCAACTAATGCTAGGCTTTTGTTAGAACGAGGGCATTTGTACCATAAAGAGAAACAATATAAAAAGGCTATAGAATCTTACACACAGGCTTTAGCTAGTTCGCAAAAATATAATTATACATTAGGTATTTGGTTATCTTATTACTTTAGAGGAGTATCTAATGATAAACAAGGTAACTGGGAGGCAGCTGAAAAAGATTTGTTAGCTGCTAAAAGTATAGATGCTACAGATCCTTTATTAGTAAATTATTTAGCATACTCTTGGATTACAAGAGGTATTAATGTGAAAGAAGCTCTTACAATGTTAAGAAATTCTTTAAAGAATAATCCAAAGCAAGCTAATTTATTAGATAGCTATTCTTGGGGATTATTTAAAACTGGTAAATATAAACAGGCTTTAACTTATACTACTAAGGCGAGCAAAATTATGCCTTATGACCCAACAATTATAGACCACTATGGAGATATTCTTTGGCAAAATGGTTATAAAAAAGAAGCTGAAGGGCAATGGAAAATTGCTGCTAATTTAGATTCTACAGGGATTTTACCTAAGATTACAGATAAAATTAATGGTAAGTTACCTAGTTACTTAAATACTAAAGCTAAACCTAAGATTCTAAAGAAGCATTAAACACCTAATGTTTGTTACTTATTTTGCTAAAGCTAAGATTAATTTATATTTACATGTGCTTGGTAAACTTGAAAGTGGTTTGCACAATTTAGAAAGTTTAGTTGCTTTTTGTAACCTTGCCGATAAGTTAACTTTTACTTTATCTAAGAAAACTAGTATTCATATAACAGGAGAGTTTGCCCACCTAGTGCCACATGGGGCTAATAACCTGATTTTTCAAATTATTACTTATTTTAAAAAATTTAGTAATGATTTTAATTTACAAGTAGATCTAATAAAAAATATTCCTGTAGCTGCAGGGCTAGGTGGTGGTTCGGCTGATGGTGCTGCTACAATTTTAGCTTGCAATCAATTACTTAATTTAAACTTATCTAACAATGAACTCTTAGATATTGGAGCAAAATTTGGTTCTGATATTCCGGTTTGTTTACAAGGAAAGGTAGCGTTTATGCTAGGTTCTGGTATACAAATTATACCAACAACCTTACCATTAAAAAAAATATATATTTTACTAGTAAACCCTAAAGTACCACTTTTAACTGCTAAAATATTTCAAGGGATAAATAATTATGAAAAACCTCAAGAGCTACCAGTTAAATTTACAAGTACTAAAGATTTATTTAGCTTTTTAAAGAAGCAAAATAATAGTTTAATAAGTAATGCAATCCATGAGTTACCTATTATTGAAGACATCTTAAATACTTTAAAAGTTATGAAAGGTAATGTTGTAAGTATGAGTGGCAGCGGAGCTACTTGCTTTGCTTTATATAGTAATGAAGAATTTGCCAATAAAGCCAAGCAGGCTTTAGAGCAAAAATATCCGAATTTTTGGGTGCAAAAAAGCTTTATAGTTTAGCTCTTTATATAACTAACTATGAAACCATAATATTATAGACTTAAATAATACTATTTTTTATAAGTAATATAATAGATTGTTGATATATAAATTATTTTTTCATGAATTATTGTTGATTATTATAAAAATTAATATTCAAAGTCCGATGATTCCTATTCTTAGAGAAATGTTCAAATGTACTTTTAAGTTTTTTTAAACCTTGTAATGCTAAGCGAAGATCGTAACGGCTTTGAAGATCGTACTCACTAAATAAAGGTAATTTAGAGGAATCTTTAAAAGAAAAAGTAGTTGTTTCTTTATTTTGTTCTATATTTATTATTAATTCACTATTAGGATTATTTTGCTCTACTAGGTAATTAGCTATTAGAATTAAAGATTTATTTATTAATTCTTCATGAGAAATAATAGGGTGTAGTTCTTTAGCTAAATTAAGATTAACAGCAATTTTTTTAAGCTTAATTTTAGGTTTTAAACTATGAAGAATATGGGCAATAATAATATTAAGGTCAACAGGTAATAGTTCTAAGTTTTGGTAAACAGTATCAAATTCATTGAAAGCAATTTTATGATTTAATTCTAAATTAATATATTCAGCTTTAGTAATAATTTTTTCAAGATATTCTTTTTGCCGAATGTTAAGAGTACCAATGTATTCATCTTGTAATAAATTAGCAAAACCTAAAATATTACTTAAAGGGGCTTCAATTACAGTATTTAGATCTACTACTAAATCATTATGAAAACGAAGGACATTTTCATAGGGAATATCTAAAGATTTTTTAAATTCGGCAGTATTACTAAAACTAACAAAAGAGCTACTGTCTGGAAGAGCAATACCATAAATAAATAAATCATTATTAATAGTAGTATATTGTTTTTGAAAGGTACGATTACTAACAATATTACCTAGTAAATTAGCTTTTTCTTCATCAAGATTACTAAATGGGGTTAGTAAATTTAATACTTCTTTAATATGGAGTTTACTTTCTAATATATTGGCAGGTAAGTTAAACATCTCAAGGAATCTTGAATTAAAATTATCTACTAAACCGTTACTAGCCACTACAATAATTGCATTATGATTTTTATCTATTAAGCGTTGATAAATACCTTTTTGATTATTCAGATTATGAGTTAAACCTAGAGTGTCTGTAGTATCTTCCCAAAAAATAATAAATCCTTCTGCTGATTTAATTTGGGTTTCACTTAGCATTTTCCCACTTGGTAAAAATAAATTACTTTTGTTTTGGTGTTCAGGTGTGTTTAAAGCAATATTCTCCAATGTGTTACAAAAAGACCGAAAATCATCTTTTTCTGGGAAAATACCCTTTTCTCTTATGGCTTCAAAAAATTGCACAATATAAGGTTTTTGTTGCAAAAAAGATTCTTCAAGCCTCCATAGATTGATTAAAAGATTGTTATATTGTTCTAATTCTCCTTTAGGATTAAAGAAAGCCGTAGCGACATTAAGATTATTTAAAATGAATTGAAAAGCATGCATTAATCATCTATTTGTTTTTGTAATTTGTTAATAATTTCATCTATTTCTTGAGCATTTGAGTATTTTAAAACTTTATTAATAGTTTCAAAATTAAAACCATTACGCCCTAAAGCATTAATTTCTTTATTTTTTTGCTTGTCATCAAAATTTTTTTTCCTATAGGCACCAAAGGATTTTTTCTTAAGATACTTTAGTGCAGCAAGTAATTCTACATCTTCTTTGTTATAATAGTTTAAAATAGTTTTGATTTGTTCTTCTGAAACTCCTTTTTCTTTAAGCTTATAAGATATATGAAGATAAGATTTTCCGCTTTTAATAAACTTTATGGACTGTTGTTTAGTATAGGTCGCATCGTTTAAATAACCTAAATCTACTAAATAATTAATAACCTCTGTGGTAATTTTTTTTAATTCTGTGTTTAATGGCTCATTTTCAATTAACTCTGCTTTATAATATTGATGCATTTTTTTTAATAAATGCTTTGCTAAGTTATTTTTTGAAGTACTATATTTAGCTAAATATTTATAAGCAATATTCTTAGCTTTTTGCTTTAGTTTTTGGGAATCTATGGTTGTGTTTTGTAGCATAGTAGACTAAACTTAATAACAATATTAGTATAAATTTTATTTTGGATAAGTATAACACATGCTACAAAATTATAATCCATTCATTAGTTTTTGGTCGTTTTATAAAAAAGAAATGGCTCGTGTCCTTAAGGTATGGGGGCAGACCATTTTGGGTCCTATGATTACTACTACATTGTTTCTTGTGGTTTTTATTGTTTCTGTGGGGAATCAATCTACGACTCATTTAGGTTACACTTATGCCCAATTTTTAGTACCAGGTTTGGTAATGATGACTATTATTCAGAACTCTTTTTCCCATTCATCATCATCTTTAATGATTGCTAAAATTAATGGTAATATTGTGGATTTACTTATGGCTCCTGTTAATGCTAGTTTTGTAGTAGGGGGATATGTCCTATCTTCTATTACAAGGGGAGTAGGAGTAGGTATAATTATTATTTTGTACACAGCTTTTTTTGTAGATTTACACATTTATAATATTTGGGTGGCTATTTATTTTGCTGTTATGGGTTCTACTTTATTAGCTTTACTGGGAACCATTGGGGGGATTGTATCCGTTAAGTTTGACCAACTGGCTAATTTTACTAATTTGGTAATTACACCATTATCTTTTTTATCTGGTACTTTCTTTTCTACAAAAAGGTTACCAGAAGTAGTACAACCTTTTATTCATTACAACCCATTTTTCTATATGATAGATGGGTTCCGTTATGCTTTTATTGGGGTTACAGATTTTAATGTGTATATTGGTGGAATAGTCCTGTTTGTATTGAATATTATTTTATATATTTTTACTACTATTTTGTGGGCTAAGGGATATCGTATTAAGTCGTAAAGTAAGTTAATTACCAATATTATTACTTAATATTAATTAAGAGTGTAACCATGAGAAAATATTGTTTATTAATTATACTATTTATTTTACATAGTATGTGGGCGTACGCAGGGGCTGACGCTTACCATATCCCACCTGATTTTAGTATTTACAATGTTCAATATAAAGTGCAGCTTAACGATGGTAAATGGGCAGATAAAATACCTATTAACATGCATGTAACTCCTTATATTTTAATTAGTAAAGAGGGTAGCATTTCAGGTTTTGCTGGTTGTAATAAGTTTGTTGGGGCTATAGATATTAATACTAAAACTCATAAATTTAAAGTAGGTTCTTTAATTAGTACAAAAAGAGCCTGTAAAAATAGTACTTTTCAAGCCTTAGAAGTTGAGTTTTTAAAATCTTTAAATAAAGTTGTTAGGTACGATATTTTAGTGGATCAATTAACTTTAAAAGATAACAATGGTTACCCTATTTTAATATTTTCAGGAATAAAGTTACAAAATAAGTAAAAATTGCCTTGCTATCGAAAAAACTTATGATTATAATTAATTTGATTTATTGGGATGTAGCCAAGTGGTAAGGCAGCTGGTTTTGATCCAGCCATTCGGGGGTTCGAGTCCTCCCTTCCCAACCATTTTTTATTCTTTTTTATTTTAATCTATATTTTTAAGAGAATCAGTGTAACCTAGTGAATTCAAGGCTTTGAAGGTAGAACCGTAGGTGCAATCACTAAAGGCAGGTGTAACCAACTCTAAACTATTATTTTCTTATGGTGAAGCTAGTTGCTCCTCAACTGATAATTATGCTATATCAAGTGCAACCTGTTATCATTCTTTATCAAATTTTAACAAACTGAGCTATTCAAATCATTTTTATATTTTTTATGCCATAATTTTGCATAAGGGATATAGACTTATACAATTCTTAGTAAGGTTTATGAATCCAGAGTAGAAAAAGTTATTTTAATTCTTGGGTTAGGGGTTGAGTTAATAAAAAACAATTAGTAAAGAAGCAGAAAATTCCTTGATTAGTAGGTAGAGTTTATTAATTGGATTATTGTTACATAATAGTTGTTATTGGCTTTGACTGAAAGATAAAAGCTTGATAGTATAAATGAATAAAAACAATAATAAGGAAGAATAAATATGCCTGAGAAGAGTAGGGTTATGCCTGATAATCCTATTAATATAATGTTTTCTATTAATAAAGCTCACCTAATTTTTGCTATGATAACACTTAACTCATTGTTGATCCATAATTCTTCCTCTTTTTTTGAAGTTTATTTGGTAAATGATGGAGGAATTAAGGAAAATGATATTCAGAAATACCAAGATAGGCTTAACCTTAATTTTAATAATTTTAGAATTATTTTAATAGATATAAGTAAACATAAGAGTTTTAATATTATTAATAAAGGTTTTGCTCATTGGGGTAAAGAAATCTTTTATAAAGTATTATCTTATTCTCTTTTTCCACAGTTGGAACGTATACTATGTTTAGATACTGATACCGTATGTAATGGTGATATTCATGCTATCTATAATCATAACCTAAAAAAGAGTAATGGTGAATTTTTGTTTATTGCCGATCAAATTTTTTCATACAAGACCAACAAGGTATTTCACAGATTGAATGTTGGAATATTATTGATTAATCTTAAGGCTTGCCGTACAAAGAATGTTGAAGCAGATTGTTTAGAAGAATTGAATTCTGAGAATCTTACAGAAGAAGAGGCTTTAAATAGATGATATTTTAAAGATACTTTAATATTATCACAGTATATATATACTTTGAGTTCTAGAAGAGAAAAGATTGCACCTAATGAATTTTACCAAATTAGGCTTTTTCATTGTGTAGGTCGTAAGCCTTGGTTGATGTCAACATGTAGAAAATTTGGAATAAGAGCTACATTACTTTGGTATGCAGCAATAAGACCTTTTATTAAAGAAAATAAAAAAATATCCTATTACTTGATAAAAATCTATGGTGTATTTTGTGTTATGTTTTTATATTCTCTGTTTAAAAAGACTTGGTTAGGAAGAAAAATTTATAGTAGTGCGTGGATTTTTTTACAGAAGATTATTGTTTAACTAGGTTTACTGTTGCAATCTTTGTTAGGGAGTCAATTTTTTCAATTATCTATTTTCTTGTTAAATTTCTAATGTTTTTTAATAAGAGATTCCCAAGCCTTTTATATATAATGTTATGTCAATCTCATTAAGTTTTATTAAAGTTTTTCTTAATACTTGTCGGTTGCAAGAATTCTAATTATAAATATTAGAATTGTTGTATTATTATTTGATGTTTCTATTGCTCCCCCCTAAGTGAGATGCTACAATAAATAACATTGCTTTTTTATTATTTATAATAGTGTAAGATAAGAATTATCTTTGAAATTAATATTATTCATGCCCCTATGGCGGAATTGGTAGACGCGGCAGACTCAAAATCTGCTTCTTTTTATAAGAGTGGGAGTTCGATTCTCTTTGGGGGCACCAAATATAATCTAATATTTATAGAATAAAGCTTACAGATTGTTTCTATTAGATTTTTTATTTATCTAACTTTTTAATGAATTTAATTGAGTTAAAGGCTTTTATATAGCAACTACTATATTATGATTTAACTATGGGTAACACAGCATATGGATGAACGGCAATACGCATTGGTGGCTCAGCCAATAAGCTAATTATCTCATCTCTGAGTTTATCTGCTAGCGGCCCAGTCTCATAATTAGTCTTGGCCTCCTCAGATCTAAAGACCTCTATGTTCCAAAGGACATCAGGGTCTTCATCTTCACGAGCAATAATGAACCGGTCAGAAGCTCCTGACTTTTCCATTCCAGCGGTAGCTAGTTCAAACAATTTATTACCTAACCCAGGTTTCGCACGCATTTTAATAATATAAGCAGGCTGATCTTGAATTGACATAACTCCTCCTATTCTGATTCCATAACAGATGATTAAACTACTAGTTTAATATAACAAACTTAGTATTTTAAGTAAAATATAATTATAACACTTAGCTAAACGGTGAAAAATAGGAATAACTAAAGTATATAATATGGTATGTACTCAAATTATATGTTGTTATTCCTAAATCAAATAGATAGCACGATCAAGATTATGATGTTTGCATTAACTCTTTAAAGGTATATCAGCTTTTCTTAGATACTTGCGAACAATATAAGCGTAGGTTAAAGTTAATACCAAGCCAATAAATAAAATTAACCAAAAAGATACTCTTGAATCTATAGCGTTATTATTAGCTATATTACCTACTAGAAAAAAGTAATAAAGGTTACTAAATACAGTTTTTAAAGCTGCAAAACTTAATACATAACTAAGAACAGAATTAATAAGTAGAGGAGCTATACCTCCTATTACTACATTCCATACAGTTAAAGAAAACACAAGCTGTGTGGCTCTATCAGTAGCTGAAAAGCCAATAGCTCTAGCAAAGTAAAATCCTATAAGGTAAAAAGCAATAATAATAATTCCTGCTTTAATTAAAAAGGCTCCTCTTTTATTAACATCTAGTAATTTAATATTACTAAAAAAACTTTCAATAACCTCTAATAGCCCACTTTTTGGATAATGATTATGGGTAACATTTACAACCTTTGCATTTTCATCTTGCAAAACAGTTTGAGTTTTTGGTATATCAAAACCCTTATGATAAAGTTCAATCTCAGGATAAATATCTGCAGGCGTACAATCTAAAATTTTACAACATTCTAGTAAAGCCTTCAATGACATCTCATTAGTACCATCGGAATACTTCTGTACCTGTTGATAGGTTACTCCTAGCTTTTCTGATAATACTTTATAAGTATAACCTTTGTTTTTTAACAACTGCTTTAAATTGCATTTAGTAAATTTCTCTAACCTTGCCATTTGCCTACCTTCTAGTGTTGGTCATTTGAATATAATAGTTAATAATACACAAAATAGTTGTAAAACACAACTTTAAGCATTCTATAAATTCAATACTTATAGTAAAAATCATAGTTGCATAATATATAACTCCTATAACAGCTATAATCCGCTAATAAGTTCTAAACTTTTAAATACTATAGAAAACCAAGTAAATTATATGAGATAGCACCTTCTTGAGACATTAAGAAAATTGTAGAATATCTACAAGTGGTAAGTAACTACTAAACAAATATACCTTAAGTGTTATATACCTCTGTGATTCATTATTTGTGGTATGTATCAAGTGAAAATCTATCTTAGGTTGCCGTGTAGGTTTTTGTATATAAACTCTATATTGTGCTAAGTTCTATTCTAAGTAGTTGAAATTCTAGCATTTACTTACAATATAGCCATATTGATAAAAAGGTATATTAGTGTTGTATAATGCGAGTTTATATATGAAAAGGCAAGAATCTTGATATTACAACACTTAATTAGATATTATACTTTAAATTATTTTTGTTTTATTATCAACTTTTTTAGAGGTGTACTGATTTCATCAGCCCCACTAAATCTAGATATGTGGTTGTCATCTATATAAAAAGACTTACTGGCAGTGCCTATCAAACACTTATCTTTATCACACATAAAAGGAGTAGGATCTAAAACAGATACATTTTCATATTTACTAGCAATGTGTATTAATCTATCATTTATTGCTTTTTGCATATCTATATGCTTAGCTTTTGAAATACTGGCTTCTCTAAGTTTTTGATTTATAATTTCTTTACTATTATTATGCCATCTAAATAATTGTTTATATAAATCTCCTGCTCCTAACTTTTGTCTAGGAGCTTGAAGTATAATAATCACTTTAGCACCTTTTTTATTTAATGTTTCTAAAGTTTTATCAATAGATGTATAAACTATATTCTCAAAATCTTTTTTAGACATATTTTTAACATCTAACGGTTTATTATTTAAAAAATAATTATAATTTTTAATATATCCTTTATTAACCCAGATTTCCCAGCGACGTGTCCATATAACAATATAGCCCTTTAAGTGTTCTTGTTGTAGTAGTTTAGAAAAGTCCTGATGTGAAGTCTTGCATTTTTCTATATTTTCATGTGAATTATGAGTAGTTCGATAACCCATTAAATGTCCATCTACATAGCATCTAATTACCCCACTAACTAAGGTAGTATAGTGCAAATTATTTATATTTACTTCATCAACTAATCTAGTTATTCTTTCTGCAAAAGAGTCACCTGCTATATATACATAAGATTGGGGTTTTGCATTAGGTATCTGCTTAGGATGATAATCCTTGTATAAATCTTGTTCTATTTGTTTTGGCATGTGGTTATTATTTTGGATATACTGGTTTCCCAAAATAAGAACAAACAGAAAAATTATAAATAACACAAAACTTAATTTCTTATTTAGTCTTTGTTCAATAAAGTGATAACTAAAGCTTGCAAATATAATAGAAAAAGCAATAAAAATAGGTTTTGAAAGTATGAAGTCATCATATAAAAATGTGCATATAATTACCAAAGGCCAGTGATACAAATATAAAGAATAAGATATTTTGCCTATATAATTAAGTACTCTATTATTTGTTAAATATGAAGTTTGATAGTTCGTATATAAAAAACATATTGTTAACAAAATAGGAATAATACTGTAAAATCCAGGCCATGCCATTTTATCCTTTATAAAACAAGAGGATATTAAAATAGCGAAGAAAAATACATAATGTAATAATTTATTATACTTTCTAATTTTAAGTGGAAATGAAAATACTAAGGCACCAGCTAGTAATTGCCAAGCTCGTGTGGTTAAAATGTAATAAGAAAGTGTAGGATTATAACAGCTTTCTATTAAACTGTAAGTTAGTGAACCTATAAATAGGGTTAAGATACTATATTTTATATATTTTATAGGAATAATTTTTTTACACAGTATTAGAATTAAGGGGTATAAAATATAGAATTGAAATTCTACAGCTAAAGACCAAGTATGTAATAAATATTGAGAATAAATGTTTGAGCCAAAATAATCAATAGCCCTTTTATAAAAGTAAATATTAGATGTAAATGTTAGAGTGTATATTAATGAGTTTACATAATTTCTAAATTCATTATTAAATAATACAAAAAAGAAAATCACCAAAAAAGTAATTGTCATAAACAATAAGGCTGGAACTATTCGGTTAAATCTAGATATGTAAAATTGCTTTAAACTAAAAGTATTAGTATGAAATTTTTTCAATATAATAGAGGTCATTAAATAACCAGATATCACAAAAAAGATATCAACACCAATAAAGCCTCCAGAAATAATTTTAAATTTAAAGTGAAAAAGAACTACAATAATTACAGCTAATGCTCTTAATATATTTATATCTTTTCTAAATTTTATATCTAATTTCTGCACTCCCTAACCTTATTAATTATTAACAAACATAGTTTAAGTGAAATTAAGTGAAAAGCAAAATAATTTTTGCTATTAGATTGTTTTCATGATAACTACCTATATTAATGTATAAATGTTCTTTATTAAATTGTAACTTTTGATAGGGTTAAAGTTGCATACTCCTAAAGATAACTTATTAGCACCGGAATCTAGGTATTCTTTTGCATCATCAATAGAACTAATTCCACCACCACCTATTATTATTACTTCCTTATCTTTAATAATATTCTTAAACCATTTGATTTGTTGGAGTGAATATTTTTTCAATAAAGTACCAGAAACCCCACCTTTGTTAGTTTTAAGGGTATTACATAAATGAAAACAACGTATTCCGTTTTCATATAAGAAAACAGCTTGCTTCCTTGCAGGTTTTGTTGGGGCTAATTTGGCAATAAGAGGGAAATGTTTTAGTAGTTCTTGTAAGTCATCTGATGAAATACTAGCAATTTGTTCATTAGGACAGCTTAAATTTATTTCAACAGCACTCCATGTAAACCCTTTAGCCTTTAAGTTTAATAATTCTTTGGTTAGGAAGAACCAGTCTGAAGCATTTAAAGCACAAATTGATATAATATTACCTACATGAGGATTTTTAGCTTTTTGAATTCCAGAGTTTCTTAAACCTATTTGGTTAAACCATGCTTTATGTTTTTTAGAATATCTTAAAGTTTTGATTAATTGTTGTAATTTTCCTTTTCTTTCATAAAGAGTATAAGAACCATAAACATTACTAGTATGTTTATAGTGTAAGTAATTACCAAAAGGAGGAGATATAATAAGAGGTTTAATATTATTACTTATACTAAGCTGATTATTTAAAATATTATGATTCATGAAAGTCTTGATATATTTTTTTAGTTGCTAGAATAGGATCATTTGCCTTGTAAATAGGTCTACCTACAATAATGAAATTAGCTCCATATTTTTTAGCTAAAGCTGGAGTTCCTACTGTTTTTTGGTCGTCTGAAGTTAAATAATTACTATCTCTAATTCCTGGAGTAAAGATAGTGATACTAGCAAAGTTCTTTTTCATAGTTTGAATCATTGGTGCTGGTACAATAAAGTTTCTAATTCCTAAATCGTAATTATATTTAGCTATGGCTAAAAATTTATTATGAGAAATATTAGTGCTAGTTAATTGAATAACAGAAATAATATTTATATTTTTAGTACTACTTAAGGCTGTTTCAATAATATCTTTATCTACATTACCATGAATAGTTATATATTTCAGGTTAGGAATATTTTTTTCATAGTTTTGGATTGCTAGTTTAGTAGTGTTAGGGATATCATATAGCTTTACATCTAAAAAAATAGGTAAAAAAGGGAGTTTTTTACCTATTTGTGAAACTAACTCTTGAGATAAGTGTAGATGATTAATTTTTAGAACACTAATAAAAGGTTTTATAGAATTAATTAGCTTTGCTGATTTATCATCAAAAGGTATATCTAACGAGAAAATAATAGACATAATTTACTTTACTAATGCCAAAATAATGAATTAAGAGCAAAAATAGGGCTAACCCAGTTGGGTAATTCACCCCTAGCAAAAATTACAATACCTTTAATATTTTTTTCCTCAAAGTTTTGTAATGCTTTATTTTTGGCTAAGATCATAGATGCACCTGTAGTTAGTACATCATCTACAATTAGTAAGTTATTAGACTTTTTGTCTTCATATTGTTCTAAAATAGAAGCAAAAGGAATGCCACCTCGTGGAATTCCTAAAACTTTTTGAAAGCTAAATTGTTTAGATACTAAATGAGCCAAAGTATGATAGTCTTTTTCCGTTAAAGCATCACATTCTAGTTTAAAGTCGCTATAACCACCTGAGTGCATTTTAAAATTCTGTTTTATAAATAAGTTTGTCATTATAAATATCCTATATTAATAATTAATAAATTTTTCTTAGTAAGCAACATCTTAAATTTTTAAGATGCTATAAGATATTTTCTTTTTCTAAAGCCTGAATTAATCTGGTAATGCCAATTCCACCACCGCAACGTTCAAAAAAGTCTAAGGATAAGTATTCAAATAACTCTTTTTCTACACGTTCTTTTCCAAATTGTTTAAATAGTATATTGGCATATTCACCATTAGAGATGGTGTAAAATAATTCTTTCATTTCTTGTTTATCGGTGGCTCTTTCAGCTGAACCAATAGTTTCTTGCCCACCTAAGATAACATCAATTTTTTTAGCCGTTTTTTCATTAGGATTCATTTTCATATTCCAAAAAGGGCTAGTTTCAATAGGAAAAGATTCTAATAATAATGTCTTGCCAAAATCATTATACATATTATTTTCCTCGATAGATGATAACTCTGTAACTCCATAGAATTTTGCAGCCTCAAGATAAGATATGCTTTTAATATCATCATAAGATTCTGCTAAATTCATGTGAATGATTAAATCTTTTTCTAATTGAGCTAACACGTTTAACCCTCCATGAGTTTCAAACTCAAACATAGGGAAAATAGTTTTGTGCCGTTCAGGGATAGGATTAGGTTCTTGTCTGTATGAAGTAGAGATACAAAAAAACCCCTTAGCTTGGGGGTTTGTTAATAATTCATATTCTAACCACATTTGCCCTGTTTGAGGAAGAGGCCAATGAGTATTTTCAAAGGTATAGGTTTGAATTGTTTTTGGGTCTTCACAAGCCGCTAAAATAGACCTTCTGGATTGAGTAGGGACTTCAATAAAACCTCGTGAAAGAAAAAAATCACGTACTTTTTGTACTACAAAGTGGTACTTAGTAGCTAATATTAAATCTTGATTATAAATTTTTTGATAATTATCTTGACTAGAAGTTTTGAACATGTTAAAATTCCTTTTTGCTCTGTAAAGTTTATATAGTATTAATGTCTGCTAAACTTTCTTATTATATAAACTACTAGGGCTTTTGTCAATTATTTTTTCAGTTAAATTTTTTAATAAACACTCTTTTTAATTAAGTATTTAGGATTATTGTTTGTATATAGGTTTGGTTTATTTTAATGCTTTAATTTATTAATATATAAATAAAACAATTTTACATAATAATTTTACATAACAAGAAAAATTTTCCTAATATTGTTGCAACATCTTTTTATTAACATCTTTTTATTTTTATGTTATAAGATAGGCTTAATTCAATATTAGAATTACTTGTTTTTCTATGGCTAAATTTGTATTTTTTATTTTTTTATTTTTTATTTTTTTATTTTTTATAAATTTAGATTCTATCAGAAAGGCTTATTTACAAAGTAAAGAAACTAACTTAAATACTAATAGTAAGAATCCTGAAGATGCAACGCAATTAAAATCTATACAAAATGAAAACTCATCTTCTAACAATATAAACCATGCTACACAAAATCATACAAAACATAATAATTCTATTATGAATACTACTAGCAAATCAGGTAATAATAATGGAAGTAACAATAGCGTTAATAATTCTTCTATGATAAATGGGAAAGCTTCTATTGATATAGTTGAAGATTCCAATAAACAAATTCAAGTTAATGAATCAAACAATGCAAACAATAATATACCTACAAGTAAATTACCAACAATTACAGTAGTAGCTACTAAAACTGCTCATAATAGTTTTGATTTACCTTTTGAAACAGAAACCATAGATATGGATTCTGTAGAAAATGTTGGCGCCACTAGTTTAGGAGATATCTTTAGTAACGAGGCAGGTATAAGCCATACAGGGACTCGTAAAAATGGGCAAGATATTACTATGCGAGGGTATGATGATCGGTCTATTAATTTTGTAATAGATGGTGTTAGGCAAAACTTTTATTCAGAACACGATGGTAGTATATTTTTAGATCCATTCTTGCTTAAGAGCGTAGATGTGGCTTATGGTTCAACTTCTTCATTGTATGGTAATGGTGGACTGGGGGGAACAATTTTATTTACTACTAAAGATGCTAAAGATTTACTAGACCCCAATGAGAATTTTGGAGCCAGAGTTAGCTTAGGTTACGATAGTGTAAATAACCAATTTTTAAGAGGGGCTTCAACCTATGGTAGAACAGATAAATTAGACTATGTAGTATCTGCTAACTATACTACCTCAGGTGATATTAAATTAGGCAATGGAGATACCTTAAGAGCTAATGATAAAATAACAAGTTTTTTAGCTAAAGCTAGCTATACTCTAAATAATAATAATTCTTTATATTTTAATACTATGGGTTTTTACAATAATGGTTTAGAACCTAATGCTCCTGATTATGCTTACCCTGGTTATGTAGATGATAGTGATGTAAATAAAGATGTCCATAACAGTATTGCTAGTATTACTCATAAATATATGAATGATGATAATACCCATAACATTACAACAAAATTATATGTAGATTATATTTCTATAGAAGAAGAAATCTTAACTAACGATCCTACAACACCTTTGTATAATGAAGCAGGGGAAGATAGGCAAAGGGATTTTCTAACTTATGGTATAGATAACGAACATGTGAATAGTTTTGCTACAGGATCAATAAAACATACTTTATTATATGGGGCGGAAGTTTATCAGGATAAACAAAAAAGTACCAATACTTTAGCAGACGGTAGCCTAGACGATGGTGGCATGGCAGGAGTTCCTGAGGCCCATGATACTTTTGCAGGTACTTATTTACAAGATGAACTGATGTGGAAGTCTTCTATTGGTAAATGGTATTTAGTACCTGGTATAAGGTATGATTATTATACCGCAGTGAATACTACAGATATTAATAATAATTATTACCAACTTTCACCTAAGTTAGGTTTGTCTTACAAACCTATAGAGAACCTAGTTTTCTTTACTAATTATGCTCATGGCTTTAGAGCCCCTAAAATGACAGAAATTTTTGCCACAGGACCACATTTCCCTTCTAACCACTTTATAGCAAATCCAGATCTCAAGCCAGAATCTAATGATACGGTTGAGGCAGGTTTTGGGATACAACAAGACTTTAGCCACAGTAGCTATAGTTTACGTTTTGCTACTTTTGCTACTAAATCTGAAGATTTTATAGACTTAAACATAACTGCATTTACTACCCAATATGTAAATGTTGAAGATGCTAATTTACATGGCTTTAGTGCTGAAGGTACTTATTCTTATAACCAGTTTGATATTAAAACTAGTTATGCTTATACCACAGGTAAGTCTGATACAGGTGAATATTTAACTAATATTATGCCACATACTATAGTTACTAACTTTATTTATAATTTTGATGCTAAAAAAAGAACAGCAATAGGCTATAGAATAACTTATGCTGCAGATTTTAATCAAGTGAATCCACCAGATGAGCATAATCCTTATAATTCACCTGATAATCCAGCTTATCGTGATTCGTATTTTTTAAATGATATTTACTATCAAATCATGCCATTATCTACAGATAATTTGACGATTTACTTAGGGATTGATAATATATTTGATGTTAGCTATCAACTTGTTTCATCTTATTATGAACAACCAGGTAGGAATTTTAAAGTTTTAGTTAGTTATAAATGGTAAAAAATAATTTTATAAACTGGAATCGTTGCTTATTAATTTCTTTGTGGATTCACCTTTTAGGTATATCTTTTTATTTTCATGAAAAACATAGTTTTATAAGTACTATAGATTTTCATAGTCAAGTTAGTTCTTCGGCTAATGAAAGTAAGATCTTAGCTATTAAGTTTCAAAAGAGTGTAGTACACCAAAGCCTTGTAAAGCCTGCTAGTGCTACTAAAAAAAATGTGGGAATAAATAAAAAAGCTCCAAACTCCACTACTGTTATTGCTAAAAACCCAACCTTTGCTAAGCAAACTCCACTTTATTACCCACCTAGAGCTATAGAGTTGGGAATAATGGGAACCATTTCTTTAAGAGCTTTAGTAAATAAGGCAGGGGATATTCAAAAAATAGTTATCATAAAATCTTCTAATTATAAAATTCTAGATGAAGCAACCTTGAAAACAGTAAGTAAGTGGAAAATTAATCCCATTGTAAGAAATAATGTTAGAATTGGTGGCTGGGTAGAATTTTCAGTTAATTACAATCTTAAAAATACTTAAGTGAAAAGAAATATATAAGATATTAATACTTATATTAGTTATAATAAGAATTTGAAAGTTAAGGATATTAAATATGGCAAATATGATTAATAATGTGGGAAGCCTATTTTGGGTTTTTGCCTTATTATCTGTAGTTTTACTAGCAGTTATAATAGAAAGATGTATTTTTTTATTTAGCACTAGTAATATTAATAAAGCAGTAGAGCTAGCATTAGCTAACAGTAATAATGAAAAAAGTTTAGATTTTTATATGTATCAATTGCAGCTTTTATATTACCGTAATTTTGGTTTTTTAAGATTTATTCGGGTTATTGCTCCTAGTATAGGCTTGTTAGGCACTATTTTAGGAATCATTAAAACATTTGCTACAATTTCACACTTAAAAGTATCAGTTAGTCCTCATATTTTAGCTAATGGTTTATGGGAAGCTATGCTAACTACAGCGATTGGTTTAATTATGTCTATTATAGCTAGCTGTGTGTTATATTTTCTACAAGCTATTTTACAAATTAGGTTAGAAACTATATATATTAAAGCAAAAAAGAAGATACTCCAAAATGCCATCTAAAAACCACAAGCAATTTACTTTTAACCACGAACATACCGATGCTATTTTAGATCTAACACCTTTAATAGATATACTGTTTGTGTTAATTTTATTTTTTATGCTAATTGTAGGAGCTAATATTCAAAGTATTAATGTAGCTTTACCTCAAGCCCCTAATAGCGGTGAAAATTTAACTAAAAATTTTACTATTGAAATCACAAGTAGTAACGAGTATGTTGTTGCCAAGAACCACAAATTTACTAATGTTAACCAGTTAAGCTATTACTTAAGAAAATATACAACTAATAAAAGTTCTATTCTTATTGCTGCCGATAAAGATTCTAAATCGGAAAAACTAGTGCAATTAATGAGTATGTTACAACAAGAAGGCTATAATACGGCAAATATAGCTTTGCAAAAATAATTTATTTAGCTCTTAAACTTTTATTCATTAAAAAATACTTATAATATTAAATGAAAGTTACTTTACTTACTTAGGGAAAGAAGTTTATGTAAATAATCTTCTAAATTGAATTCTTGAAAGTTAGATTCTTGCTCTCCTGTTCCAATAAAATATACAGGAATCTGCAAAGATTTAACTACATTTAATAAAATACCTCCTTTGGATTCAGAGTCTAGTTTGGTCATAATAATACCACTAATATTAATAGCTTTAGCAAACTCTTGGGCTTGAGTTACTGCTGTTTGCCCTATGGTGGCATCTAATACCAGTAAACTTTCATGAGGAGCTTCAGGAATTACTTTAGTTAAAGAACGTTCAATTTTTTGTAACTCTCCCATTAAGTTAGTGTTTGTAGTTAAACGCCCTGAAGTATCTACAATTATAACCTCGTAATTATTCTTTTTAGCATGTTCTAAAGACTGGTAAGCAACGGCTGCAGGGTCTTTAGCATCAGTATTGAACATATCTACTCCAATACGGTTAGCCCAAATTTCTAATTGTTTGGTAGCACCTGCCCGAAAAGTATCGCAAGGAGCTAATAAAACTTTAAAGCCATTATTTTTCATGTATGAGGCTAACTTGGCAATGGAGGTAGTTTTACCACTACCATTAGTACCTGACACTAAAATTACATAAGGGGTATCATCAACAAATAGTGTATCTTTTTTATAGTATTTAAGAATTTCTTTTTGTAAAATTTTCGCTACAGTAAATTTTAATTCTGTTACTGTAATATCTTTCATGTTAGGAACTTTTTTTAGTTCTTCTATTACTAACTTAGTTAAGTTAGATCCTAAATCAGCAAGAATAAGTTCATCTTCAATTTGTTCTAAGATTGCTGAATCTAATTTTTGAGTGCGAAAAAAGTTAAACATTTTGATACTAATACAATTCAAATTTATAAAAACTTTATTATAATAGGTTTTAACATATTATACAAATAACATAAGCCATGCTAATATATATAGAAAATTATTATATGTAATAATAAAGATTTTAATAGGAAGGTTAATTATGCAATATGATTATTTAATAGTAGGAGCTGGTTTTGCTGGAACCGTATTGGCACGTTTAGTTGCTGAAAAACATAATGCTAAGGTGTGCATTATAGATAAACGCTCTCATATTGCTGGCAATGCCTTTGATTGTTACAATTCAGATGGAATTTTAATTCATCAATATGGCCCTCATATTTTTCATACTAACCATAAAAAAGTATGGGATTTTTTATCTTTATATACTGCTTGGCATTATTTTCAACATTATGTATTAACTTTTATAGATGGCAAGCTACTGCCAATGCCTATTAATATTAATACTATTAACCAACTATATGGTACTAACTACAACGTTTTTACTATTCATGAGTTTTTTAATAAAGTTAAAGTTAATAAAAAAAATATTAAAACTTCAGAAGATATTATTATTTCTAGAATTGGAGTTGAGCTTTTTGAAAAATTTTTTAAAAACTATACCAAAAAGCAGTGGGGAGTTTATCCTGCAGCACTAGATAAGTCTGTGACTGCCCGTATTCCTATTAGAGAAAATTTTGATAACCGTTATTTTACAGATGTATATCAAGGAATGCCTTTACATGGTTATACAAAATTATTTGAGAATATCTTAAAACATCCAAATATTACAGTGAAACTAAAAACGGATTTCTTTAAAATTAAAGACTCCTTGTTATATAAAAAATTAGTTTACTGTGGAGCCTTAGATGAATTCTTTAATTATAAACATGGTAAATTACCTTATCGTTCATTAGATTTCCAATTTAAAACTTATAATCAGGAAAAATATCAAAATGCTCCTGTAGTTAATTACCCCAATGATTATGATTTTACTAGAATTACAGAATACAAATATTTAACTAACCAAAAGCATGCTAAAACTACGGTATCATTTGAGTTTTCAAAAAGTGAAGGGGAGCCATATTACCCTATTCCAACCTCTGAAAATTTTAACATTGTAGCCAAGTACCAAGAAGAAGTTAGTAAATTAAAAGATACTTTATTTATAGGAAGATTAGCTGAATATAAATATTATAATATGGATAATGTAATTCTAAGAGCCATAGAAGAATTTGAAAAAATTAAGGTTTAAGCGTTATAAAATACAAGTGTTATAAAATATGAATTCCACAATGTTTTATTCAATAGAACTACCTTTACCGAAGAGCTACCAATTTAATTATTGGCTATCCTGTAATGAAAAAAGAGCTATTACTAATATAGAACAAGTCATAGGTAGTTCCTATTACCGTAGGTCGTGGTTTAATAAAGATGTTTTTTGTAAAATTAGTTTTAAGGATAATAATTGTATAGTTGAACTACATGGAATTAAGCTAAACCAAGAAGAAGAAAAATGGTTACTTCAAAAAATTACCGTTATGTTAGGTTTTGAGGTTAATTACAAAACTATTAATAATCATTTTCAGTTTATAGAAGGCTTTAAAGAAATTTATAATAATGATTTATGTATACCTATACAAAAATCTTGGGGTATTTATGAGGCAATTATTAGAGCAATTATGTCCCAGCTTGTAACTACTAAAGCTGCCAATACTATGCTTAATAACTTCTTTAATTTGTTATTGCAAACTAAAAAAGATATAAATAATTTTAAACACTATTTTGTGTTAAGCCCACAGCTACTTGATATAAGTAAGTTAAAATCTATTACTTGTTTTAGCAAACAAAAACAAAGGGCTATAGTAGAGGTTACTAATATATTTTTAGAAACTCCAACCTTAGAAGATAAAATTTTTACTTATGAGGAAATTCAAGAGTTATTATTACCTATTAAAGGTATTGGTAAGTGGACTTGTGCTAGTGTGGCTTTGCGTAATACTGTAGATAATAACATTTTTATAGAAAATGATTATTCTATAAATAAATGGTTGCAAAAACATAACTTAAATGTTGATAATATTAAAAATAAAGTACAGCCTTATTCATCTTACTTTTCTAATTACATTTGGTTTTTGTTAGAGCAACATTCTTAGCTTTTATATATCTCCTTATCACTTTGATTAAGAGGTGAGAAGAAACCAACGGCAAAAGCTGCTAATTGTGATATCACCGCAATAATAAAGACAATATAATAATTGATGCCAATGTAATAGCCACCAATTACAGCTCCAAGGGGAATGGTTGCCCAGCTCATAGGACGGCTAATACCCACAACTTTACCTAGCATATTTTGGGGAACAGTGTGGTGCCTTAAGGTAAACATGGTAACGGCAATCATACCTTCACAGAACATACAAAAACCTCCTAATAAAGATATGGCAATTAGGTTTTTAGTTGCCATATGCAAGCTAACTCCTATAGCACTTAAGATAATACACCACAACATAAAGCGTCCTTTCGCAAAGTATTTATTTACTTTAGGAGTTAATAAAGCTCCAATCACTGCTCCTAAACCTCTAACCGCTAGAACAATCCCTAATTGACTATTGGAAAAAGATAAAACATGCAACAGAAAAAAATAAATACTTCCTTGAATTAAGCCTAAAGAAATACAGTAAACGGTAAACATAATGGTAGCAGAACCCATAAGAGGGTGGGCGAAAGTATATTGCCAGCCCTTTTTTAAATCACTAAATATTTTAGCAAGATTAATAACGGTAGCTTGTTTAATATATTCATACTGTATAAAAAGTAAAATAATTGCAGAAACTAAATAGCTAAAAGCATCAACAATAATGGCATTAATAACTCCTAAAAAACTAATAATGGTAACTCCAATTAAAGGACCTAGCATACTCATAAATTGATTAATAAAAGCAAAGTAAGAATTGGCATTACCTAGTTGGTTTTTATTTACAATTTCAGGTACCTTGCCTTGAAAAGCTGGATGTTGTACAGATCCTATGGCAGCAAGGATAAATAATAGTGGTAGCAATAAAAGGATAGAAGTTGGCTTAAACCATAAGCAAATTACAAGTATAAGAGCAATCAAACAGCTAATGAAGTCACCACCATAGAGTATTTTGTGGCGGTTGATTAGGTCGGAAAAAACACCACCAAATGGCATGATAAAGACAGTGGCTAAAATCTCAATGGCATAAGCAACAGACATCATGAAAGATGAACCTGTAGTTTGAAAAATATAAATGGGAACCGCCACAAGTAATAACCAGTTACCTAAAACTGTAATAAATTGGGCTATAAATAATAGAGTATAGTTACGATTGATGAGCATAGGTTAAGTCCTGTTATAATAGTACTAATTTCTTATATACAAACTTATGATTGGTTCTTTTAGGAATTATTTCACTCCATATCTTATTATAAAACAACAATGTTACATTGCAAAAATATTACATATATTACATTGATTGAAATTTTTGTATGTGTTGCCATAGCTGGTTCCCTTTAGGGAATACATATTAATTCACTATCTAATAAATATGAATTATTTGATTTAACAAAATAAGTCTTATCTAAACCTTCCCCTTATTACTTCCAAGTGTTGATGTTACCCTCTAGTGCTAATAGCTTTTGTTTTTTATCAAGACCACCGAAAAACCCTGTTAGTGAATTATTAGAGCCAATAACTCTATGGCAAGGAAAGATAATAGGTAATGGATTCTTACCTATTTGGGAAGATACAGCCCTTAGTTGTGAAAGTTTAAAATATTTCTCACTAAAACTTTTATAGCTAATAGCCTCCCCATATTTTATATGAGAAAGCCCTTGAAAAACTTGTTGTTGAAAACTGGTGCCAGTTATTTTTATGGGAATGTTAGTAAAGTCTACCTTTTCTTTTTTAAAATATTTAGTAAAAATATTTTCTACAATTTGAAAAGAGGGATAGTTATTATTAAGTGGGATATGTTTAGTTTTTGCTAGTAAATCTTTATCATTATCAAATAAAATTTGGCTTAAATTGTTATGATGAAACAAGAATGTTAACTGACCAATGGGAGTATCCATAATACTTTTAAACTCTGCCCTTAATAAGTTATCCCTTAGTATTTTTGAGGACTTGTGAAAGCATTTACTACATTTGATGAAATTCTTAGTATGTGCTTCTGCTAAAGTAGCAAATACTATTTTATGGGATTCCGCAACTTTAGTTAAATCTTTACAGTTAGGTTTACAAAGTATTTTCGTAGTGTTTACGCCTATATAATGTGGATTGTTAAAAGTCATAACATACTCCTAATTAATAAATATTCTCTTTATATTTTCAAGTATTATAAGTAGTATAATTGCTATGTTAATATATGTATATATAACAGATTATATATTTTTATATAAGATGTATCCAAGTTATTGGATTAAAATAACCAACTATAATTTTGCGTCTGATATAATTATGATTATTCTTTATTCTTTATTCTTTATTATTTATTATTTTATATTACAGCTTTAGCTAATAAATGTTGTTTTTTTTATAGTTTATAATTTCTATATTAATAATTTCCTTAGAGTATACTTTGTTACTAATTAGTTCTATGGGACAATAATCTTTTTGGTAAGCCTTGTACATAGTCTCTAGAAAAATTATATTAAATAAAAATTTGTTTTTCAAGTAAACGTATTTTTTTATAATCTTGCTCAATTTGCTTAGAGTTTTTGTGGCAAAGAGCAATAAATCCTAGATCTAAGCTATTGCTTAAATCTTTAGTTGGGTAAACTATCTCTCCTTCTTTAAGTTGTATATATGAAGAAAAGAAACTATCTAATTTTTTTATTTCGTCTAAAATAAATAAGTTTTTGATGGTAGCTATTTTTTTAGCAATAAGGAAAACTATCATAAAATTTATTTGTAATTTGTAAAAATTATCCGGTGTGTTTTTACCATATGAACTAAAATAATTAACCGCTCTGTCTATTTGACTGTCTCCTGTTGCCACCCTAGAAAAGTTTGCATGTCCTCCTCCATGTGGTCTCATGCCAACTTCTACTAATTTTGGACCTTCATTACTTAATATAATCTCCATATGTGAAGCTCCAAACTTAACCCCTAATGTATTTAGTACACTCTTAGCGTAGAGAATTAGCTCATTTACTACTGAATCTGTATGATTAACCCATATCATATTATCATAAACAGCCATAAAATTACCATTATCAATTTTTTTGTATTTACATATGTTAGCTATGGAATGTATACCTTCATAACTAAAACTATCTATAATATACTCTGGTCCTTTAGTATACTCTTGTATTAAAACTTGTTTGTTTTTAAATCCAGCGATGTTTCTATCCGATATTAATTGGTAAAAAGCATTTTGAAAATCTTGTATTTTAGTAACTTTTGTGACTCCATTTGTTCTTAAGGATTGTGTTGGCTTTAACACTAGGTCTTTATTTATTAAATTTGTTCTTCCTATCCATAATAAAGCTTCGTTAATATTATTTGTGGCAATTTGTTTAATATTAGCTAAATTATTATTAGAGATTGCATTATACATATCCCACTTGTTAACCCTTGCATTAATTAGATTCGTTGTGTTTTTAAACTCTGGAATAATTTTATTAATTAATTTTTCTGATAAGAAAACACCTAACTCACAACCTGGTAAAATAGTTATAGGATTTAAACTTTTAATATACTTTACTAAAGAGTAAAAATTAAAATCTTCTTCTTTTAATATTTCATCAAAATCTTTTTCTATTATAGACGATCTGAATGCATCTTGATTTGGAAAGTTTGATAACAAAGCTACACATTTTATTTCTTGTTTTTTAAACAAGTTGGCATATAAAGCTCCAGAAGAAAAAGGGTCTACAATAATGGCTATTTTTTTATTCATTCTTTAACTCCTATGTTAAATATATAAATTATTAGCTTAAGGTTTGTGTAATAAAGATTTAACATCTTGCAGGATTGCTCTTCTAGTAAGGGGAATAACACATAATAAAGCCCCAACTCCTCCTATAATAAGAGTAGTTGATAAATCAACATATAGTAGTAATATAGAAGCCGCTAAACTCCCTAAAGGGAATGCTCCATAAACAAATGTACGTTGAACTGCAGTAATTCTACCTATCATATTAGCTGGAGAATGTATTTGTCTAATTGCAAAAGATAATGGAGCAAATATTCCTTCACCAATACCATGAAAGATTCCAAATACTATCATTAAATAAACTAACTCAAAATATCCCATTATTGATATTAAAAAAATCCCTATACCTGTCATAGTAGCTCCTAATACTAATGTAAAGGCATCATTAAAGTACTTTGATAAAGAAGTTGCGATTATGCTTCCTAAAACTAAACCTATAGAAGGAGCACCTATAATAACTCCTATTAATACAGGAGATAAAACCATTTTTTGGTATAAGTATAATATTAAAACGATACTAAAAATGCTTTTAGAAAAACAATAAATAAAACCACAAGAAACAATTGGTTCAATATATGGATTTTTTCGTACAAAAATTAACCCTTCCAAAATATCAGTATATATTTTTTTTAAATTAATGTTTTTTAATTCTTCTTTATGTCTAGCCTTATGAGAGATATAATTCCTTATAAAAACCACAAAAGCAAAAGATACGAAATAAGTAAAAGCATTAACAATAAAAAATGAAGAAAAACCGATATAAGAAATAACCAATCCACTAATCATAGGTCCTAATATTAATGCCATAGATTCGGATATATAAAGCTTTGAATTTGCAGCTTTTATATCATTTTGTTTTGTTATTATATCAGGAATAAAGGAACTATAAGCAACTTGGAAAAAAGTACTAAAGATACCACTAATAAATATACAAAATACTAAAACGCTAAATGATATTAAATTGGTATAACTAAGTATAAAGATAATAAAATAAATAATACCCTGACACATATCACAAGCTAGCATCATATTTTTACGGTTAAATATATCTACTATTACTCCAGCAATTAAAGCTAATAGTAATTGTGGAAATAAAATAGCAAATCTAAGTAAACTTGCCATAGAGTTTGAAGCATGTAAAACTTCAATAGCAAAAATAGGTAGGGAAACAGTTGTAATTTGTATTCCAATTAAACCTATACTTTGTCCAGCCCAAAGCTTATAAAAATTACTTTTTTCTATTTTGTCCATACATCTATCTTATTTAATTTTTTTAACTTTATCTAATTTAGATAATTATTTTTACAATACCCATATTAATGCTAGTTACTTTTCAGCAGATTAATTCTAATTAATAAATTTTACTGGCCATATACTATCATTGCCATTTATTACCAGTTTAATTTCTTTTTTACTTGTAATTTTAATAATTCCTACATCATTACTTTTTTGAAAAGAAACTAATGGTAAATTATGCCATATGCATCTTTTAATACCTTTATTATCTTTTTTACATAAATGTAGGGGACCACCTCTATGTTTACATCGATCATTAATAACTAACGGGTGAGTTTGCGTTTTTATGTCAATAAATACTCTATTTAAACCCCTTAATGGTAGAAAAACTAATATATTTTTGTCAGTGTCTTTAAAAATTTTTATAGCCATTTGTTAATATTCTCAATAGTGTAAATCTCATATTCACAATTACTAGATTGGATTATAGCACCATGTAATCTATTCTTATTAATAATAATTCCTTCAGAAGACTTTAGTATAGTAGATTTTTCAAAACCATTTAAAAATTCCATTTGTCCAGATCTAATATAGCATAGTTCATCTTGGTCATGTGAGTGGGTTATCGATAACTCACCTTTAGGTTCTAAAAACTTTTGAGTTTTTACATTCCCTTTTAATGCTTCTTTTTTTACTTTTTCAAATATATTTTTAAATAGTTTAATATTTTTATCTGCATTATCTTTCCATGCTATTTGTTCTATAAAATCTTTGTCTGCAATTTCTCCTATAAGCTTAGCTTCTTCAAAACCTCTAACTATTTCATTAGCTGCTTGATTTCCATATTTTACAATAGTAGGTAATACAATCTCATTAAGTACTGTTTTACTATGGTGATGATCTATATGACAATGCTCACTAAAATAAAGTGTATCAATTCCTGGCAAGGCTTCTTTTAAAACATCCATCCAAATTTTACAACTAGTAATAAAAGTAGTTTCTGCTAGATAAATGGCTCCTATATATTTAAAAATATTTCTTTTTACACGAGTAATCATATTGTAATAATTAGCTAATAATAAACTACCATTTAAGTAGTATTGCCAATACTTATGTGGAGTTCTTGATAAACCAACAGATTGAAGAGTATCTTTAAATAAAGTAGAATGTTTTTTACTAAAATCTCCGTATCCAAGCTCATCTATTATAACTTTAAAAAGAGCAGATGAGATATTACCATAGGATCCAGGAGTATATCTAGCCATAGGGCTAGATTCAATTAAAAAATCAGGAGCTAATTGAATTAATAATTCTTTTGCTGAGTTTTTAGGATTTTTTGAAGTTCTAATTGCTTCGGCTGTTTCACTTGTTTTTATATTTTTAATATCATTAGCATAATCAGAAAAATATTTTTCAACTAATTTCAAATCCCAGTTATCTGATATAATAATTTCATCTTTTAGAAATGAAAACAAATAATTCTCTAAATAAGGCATTGCGATATATGCACTTCCAACTCTTGCTGGATTGTAAAACTCTGTAAAATCATCAAAATTTAATGTTTCATTATCTTCAGGTAAATATAAAAAATCTGTGTCATTCATAGCAAATAAAACTCTATTCGCATAAAGAGCACTAAAGGAAGAGATACCATTTATTTTTAAAGGAGAGCTAAAATCAAGTTTTTCTAATAATTGAGGTTTAATTTTTCTACAAAATAATTTTTCTTCATATCTATCATGAGTATCATTAAATAAAGTACTGTCAACAAAATTTAATACAGCCTCTTTATAAATATTGTTATTTTTAAATATGTTGTTTTGAGATGACATAATAATAAACCTCCTTTATATTATTTTTATTTCTAAATTTTTATTAATTTTTAATTCATACTTTTGGTCTTTTGTTAGAAATACTGGAACTTTTAATGGGTGGAAAGCTTGATGCCAATGGTTGCCTTCAGAGATATGGTTAGTAACAGTATAATTACCAAAATAAGCCTCAAAATAAGAAACTAGACCATGGCAAAAACTATCTTGTAAGGCTCTAAATTTAATAGATTTTATATCACTTTGCTCAGGAATATATTTATAATTTTTAATACTTATGTCATGTGATAGTTTTTTATAATCATAATTTTTTAAACGAATAGGGAAATAATTTTTGGTGCTATATTGGTTTATTAAGGATAAATCAAAAGAAAGTGTATTGTGTGCAATATAGTTTAAAGATTGCATACTTTCACTGCTAACTAAAAATCCAAATTGATTAATTATATGTGGTAAAATAATAGTGTTTTCTGTTTTTATTTTTGATATATCCTGAGATATTGAATAATAGCCTTCTCCAATAACCCCACAATCTAAAGTTTCTGTAAAAATTATATCTGGTTGAAAATCCAATAATCCTTGTTCAATAACATCTTTTGAGTTTTTATTGATAACTGTTATTATATGTTCGTATCCATTTTCTTTAATTAATAATTTAGTTATCTCAAATAGTTGTTGATTTTCTTCACAGGTTAAAACTTTTTTCGCTCCATATTTTGCAAATAATAAAGCAACTAACCCTGCACCAGAACCAATTTCAAATACACTTTTACCTATTAAGTTTATTGATTTTATTGAGTATTTAATCTGTTCATTTCTTTTTTTGTCTGAAAGCATTGCATAATGCCAAGATGGAAAAGTTCTTTTAAGGTCTTTCATTGAATATTAACCTTTGGATTGCTTTATATGTTACAGCAAAATATAAAAATTATATATAGACAAAACAGAATTAAATTAGTAAGATTCTAACAAACAATTAACATATTTTCTATCTGCCTGTTTTTTTGCTTTTATGCAAACAGTTTACCTTAAGGAAAAATAATGTCAAATAATATTTTTAAAAATTTTAATTAAAGGAGTTTAATGCTTAAACAAACTTTTTCTGAACGCCTAAAAAGTGTTATGAGGCAAAAAAATATTAGTCCTACAGAATTAGAAAAAATGTCTGGAGTGACTCGCCAAGCTATTACTTATATACTTAACAACAATTTAAATAAATCTAAACTGTCTTTAAAACTAGCTTTAGCTTTAAATGTTAGTCATGATTGGTTAGCAGAGGGTGTAGATGATAAAAGTTTCATTAGTATAAATGAAATATTTGTTTTTCATGATATTTATTTATTAATGAGTTATTTAGTAAGTAATAATGTATCTACAATTACTGAGAAATCTGTTACACATAATATAAAGTTAAAAGAAAATGACTTTGTGTTTAATAGTAGTGATTCGAATATTTATTATTACTGTTCACGTAATCAAACAATTAAATCTAAGAAGTATTTAGAGTTAGATGTGCAAAAGAATAAAATTATAATTGTAGAAAAACTAACTTCTACACCATTTTGTTTCCCAATAGTAGAGGTTAAAGAAATTTTGGTTAATTAAATTGTAACTATTAAAGGAGATTTGAAAGTGTTAACAAATATACAAAACAAAATACTATATAAAATTGATGAATTTAAATGTTCACATAAACTTTTTGTAACTCTAACTTCATTAAAACTTGAGCATAATAGAGTAAAAGTATATTACAAATTCAAATGTAAATTTACCAAAGTGCAAAAATTTGACTTAAGTAACTTATCTCTACAAAATTTAGAATTTAACCAGCAAGATCAAATTCTACTTTATAGAATACAAGGAGTATATATTTATTTACACACTTATGGAAAAATTGCAGAGATGAACCATTTTCTAGAGAGTATTAATGATGAATTACAAGCTTAAATATAAAATAAGGACTGTGGATTTTTATTTAATTATTTTATTATTGTTATTTTCTGTATGTTCACATTTAATTGCAGCCAAAATAATTATTTTACCTTGTACTAATATTCCCCTAATGAGTTCTACGTTTACTTATATGTTTGTTTTTCCTTTAACAGATTTAGTTAGAGCTTATTCAACAAAACTTAATGCTTTGAAATTCTTTGTTATAGAAATGGTATTTATAATTATACTAATTATTATGTCTTATCTGTTAACATTATCACCTTCCCCATTATGGGCATTGCAATATGATTTTAATAGATTATTTTATTTAGCATTTGCTATATATAAGGCTAATTTTATTGGTATCTTAGGATCTATGATTTGTGATATTTTACTATTTTCTTTTTTATTTGATAAAATCTTAAAAAGAGTGATTGGAATTTACTGGAATTTTATATTTTCAAGTATTATAAGTAGTATAATTGCTATGTTAATATATGTATATATAACAGATTATATATTTTTATATAAGATGTATCCAAGTTATTGGCTTAAAATAACCAACTATAACTTTGTATCTGATATAATTATGATTATTTTTTATTCTTTGATTTGTTCTATAATATTCAAATGTGTTAATTATTACTTAGGAAAGGAGTGAGTTATGATAAAACTAAAAGGATTAAGCCATATTAACATTGTAGTTGAGGATATCAATAGCGGGATAGAATATTATAAAAAGATTTTCAATGCGATTCCTTTGCAACAGTTTTCTAACTTTAAGAATGTAGGTTTTGCGAAATCCGCAGGCTTTATAGATCGTCCTGAAACTGTAGATGTCTCTATAGTGTTTTTACAACTCCCAAATACCAATGTTACTATAGAGTTAATGGATTATCATAATCCTCAAGGTATTAATAAAATAGAAACTAATAAGTCAACTTACCAAATTGGAAATGTAGGGCATATAGCCCTAAAAGTAGATAATATAGATAGTGCTTTTGAATATTTAAAATCATCTGCAGAAGTAAAGTTTATTTCTAGTCATTTAGAATATCAACCATATAAAATAGATAATATAACACCAAAAGAATTTAAGTTTTTTGATGAAAGTCTAGAGCAAAGAACAGAAGAAAAGCAAAAAGTGTGTGATATTATCAGTAATATTAAATATTTTTATTTTGTAGATAAGTATGGCATACAATGGGAATTGGAAGAAGGGCATAGTGATATTGGCGAGTAATTGAACTGAAAAAATATATATAAAGAATAAAAAAACCTATTATATTTTAAAGTAATTAAACATTTCAAAGTTCTCTTATTCTTTTATATTATAGCTTTAGCTAATAGTTGTTGTTTGTTATAGCCTATAATTTCTATATTAATAATTTCCTTAGAGTATACTTTGTTACTAATTAATTCTACAGGGCAATAATTTTGAGTGTAACCTATATTCTTACTTTCTACTAACATTTGCATACTCTTACCAACATATTTAGCAAAAAAATTAGTTTTATTAATATAACCAATATCTATTAATGTTTTAGCCCTTTTTTTGCGTACATGAATGGGAACTTGCGGTTTTATTTTTGTGGCTACGGTATTGGCTCTTTCAGAGTAAGGAAAAACATGTAAAAAAGGTATTTGTAATTTTTGAATACAAGCTAAAGTTTCTTGGTATTGGTTTTCTGTTTCTTTAGGGAAACCACAAATTATATCGGCTCCAATGGCAAGATTAGGGTTAGCAGAGGTAAGTTCGTGAATCCAAGCAATAGCAGAATCTTTACAATGCCTTCTTCCCATATGTTTTAAAACTGAGTTATTCATGGATTGCAAACTTAAATGAATATGGGGCATAAAACGTTCTTCATTCTTTAATAAGGTAAGGATATTTGTATCTGGTACGGCTGGGTCTAAAGAGCTTAAACGTAACCTTGGCAAACTAGGTACAGCTTTTAAAATATCTAAGCATAGTAAGCCTATTTGAGAGGGTTCAGTACTTAAAGCATTCCTATTCCAAGAGGATATATCTACTCCTGTTAAAATAATTTCTTTATGCCCAAAAGCTACAGCTTGTTTCACTTGGGCTATAATATCTTCAGTAGATACACTCCTACTATTACCTCTGGCTTGTTGAATAATACAAAAGGTGCAACGGTGGTCGCAACCTTGTTGAATTTGAATAAAGGCTTTAGTTTTATTGGCAAATCCTTGAATTAAAGGGAGTTTATAAGTATTATCTTGGTTGTTAACATCATTAACAATAATTTTTTCTGGGCTTTCTAAGGCTTTAATAGAGAATTTATCTGTATTACCAATCACTTTACTTACTTCAGGCATATTAGCAAAACCTTTAGGATCTACTTGGGCTCCACAACCAGTAACAATAATGTTGGCATTGGGATTTTCTTTTTTTAACTTTCTAATTTGTTGCATAGATTGGCGGTGGGCTTCTTGGGTAACCGTACAAGTATTAACAATAATAGAATTTTCTACATTAGCAAGGAGGGCTTGTTTTTTAATAAGCTCGGCTTCAAAAATATTTAAACGGCAACCTAAAGATACAACTTGGTTTGAATGGTTTTTTATTGGTTTATGTGGCATATTTTTTTATTTAAAGTAATTATTCCTATAAAAGTTTAATGTAGCAGAAACTATAGCATAAGTGTAGTTTTCTTAAAAGATTTTTTCTGTATAGGTGGTAATAAATTCCTATGGTTTAAGAGCAATAAGTTACTTATTTTGTTTTATAATAAATAATTAATTAACTAAAGATATACTTTTAATACTAAGATAATACTAAGAATAACCAATTATATTTTGATGTTACCTTGAAATACAATAGTAGCAAGTCCTTGCATGAAAATATTATAAGTATTACGGCAAGGTTTTTGGCTAACTTGTAGTGTTCCTCCATCCATGTGAACTGTAACAGAAGAGTTAATTTTGCCAAATGGATATTTAGTATTCAATCTGCTAGCTTCAATATTTTGCGTATTATTGTTAGTATTTTCTATATAATTAGTAAAACTAGCACAAAAACTTGCTACAGCACCAGTACCACAAGCCTGAGTACACCCTGTACCACGTTCATAAGTGTTTAGGTGTAAATTATTTTCATTAAGAATTGTGACAAAGTTAATATTTTGCCCATTATTATGGTTATTAATATTGGCAGGTTCTAACATTTTACCACATTCTGTAATTTCCTCTAAAGTGAGTTTATCTTTTATAAATAATACTAAATGAGGGTTAGGAGCATAAACATACCGAGTAAGATTTTCATATTTTGTGATTTTTTTTAATATAGTAGGGCTAATATGGTTAGTTGATAGAAGTTGTATATTTTTAGATAATTTAGGATTGTATGGTTCAGGGCATATTAAACCCATATTTACTATATATTCATCAGAATGAGTGTTTAGTTTAAGTTGGGGATTAATTACACGTTGTACATGATATTTTTGTTTGTTGTTATAAACTTGCAAAGTTAAGTTTTGCCATGCTTTTGTTTCCCAAAAATATTTACCAATACAACGAAAACCATTACCACATGCACAGGCTTCACTACCATCTTGGTTAAAAATACTTACAGAAATTATTTTTTGAGCTTCACTTACAATCTCATAGAAAATTACTTGGTCGGCTCCTACTTGTTCCTTAGCAAAGCTCAGGCATTCGTTATTAATAAAATTAGCCGTATTAATATTTACTCCAGCTACACGGTTAGCCAGTAATTTTATTTTTTCTTTATTATTTGCTAGGAAATAATTTTTATATTTATGGGAGATAATAAGAAAATCATTGCCCAAAGCTTGCATCTTTATAAATGGAATTTGTTTCAACATAGGTTTTATAAATTAACTAAAGTTGCATTGAATATATTAGTTACTATACTATAATTAATAAGTTACCATGTAATTATTATAATTAACATATAAGGAAATATGCTAGAAAATTTAAGTTCCAGATTCAAAGATATTTTTAAACTTATTGGCAAAAAAGGTACCATAGATGAAAAAGATTTAGATTCAGTGTTGCGGGAAATTCGCCTTGTATTATTAGAAGCTGATGTGGCTCTGCCTTTAGTAAAATTTTTAATTAACAAATTAAAAGAAGATTTACTAGGTAAAGAAATTTATAAAAGCGTTTCTCCTAAGCAAGTTATTTTAAAGAGTTTATACGATAACATCTTTGAAATTTTAAGTAGTTCTAACGAGGAAATGGCCTTATATACAAAACCAACTACTTTTTGTATGGTGATAGGTTTACAAGGTACAGGAAAAACTACCTCAGCTGCTAAGATTGCTTATTTTTTAAAGAATAAAGAAAATAAAAAAGTTTTACTAACTTCGTTGGATCTTGCTCGTCCTGCGGCTTACGAGCAGTTACAAACTCTTTGCCAAGATAATGGTTTAGATTTTTTTCAGCATGAACAAAAAAACTTAAATAAAATTCTAACAGATATAGAAAGCTATGCTAAAAAGAATATATACGATGTAGTAATTCTTGATACTGCTGGTAGGTTATCTATTGATGAACCTCTAATGGTAGAGCTACAAAACATTTACAAGCAAATTAAACCAAAAGAAGTTTTATTGGTAATAGATGCTATGGTAGGGCAGATTGCTTTACAAGTAGCTAGCCAGTTTCAAAGCAAGGTTCCCCTTAGTGGTATTGTTGCTACAAAAGCCGATGCAGACTCTAGGGGAGGAGCAATTCTCTCTTGTAAATATGTAACCAATGTACCCATTAAATTTATGGGAGTTGGGGAAAAAATTCATAATTTACAAACTTTTATACCCAAAAGAATTGTAGATAACATCTTAGATCAAGGTGATATTATTTCTTTAATTGAAAAATTTGAAGATATTGATGTTAATAAAGAAGAAACGTCAAAACTTCAAAAAAGGTTAGCAAAGGGTTTATTTTCTTTAGAAGATTACAAAAAACAATTATTGCAAATGAAAAAATTTGGAGGTACAGGCTCTTTACTATCTATGCTTCCAGGTTTAGGGGCTTTAAAAAGTAAACTTCAAAATAGCAATTTAGATGAAAAAATTTTTAAAAAACAAATTGCTATTATAAATTCAATGACTCCTTTAGAAAAAAGGTCTGTTAAGGTTTTAAATTTTTCAAGAAAGAAAAGAATAGCAGCAGGTTCAGCTACTACCTTGCAAGATATTAATATTCTTTTAAAACAATATGAAATGATGGCAAAAACCATGAAAAAAATGAAAGGAGGCAATATGAAAAATATGTTAGGTGTAGCCAAAGAGTTAGGTTTAGGTAACCTTATGAATAACCCTAATTTAAAGAATTTAACAATGAAAGATCCTAAATAATACAAAAGAATGGAAGAAATTAGGGTAATATATATATTAAAAATTATTTATAAATAAACTATAAAATAATAAAAAAGTAGTTATAATGAATAATTTAGTTGATTAATTGTTGATTTTCTATTATTACAATAATATTGTAAAAATAGTTAATATTATGTTTTTGTATAGAAAAAACTAAATTAATGTAATAAATTACCTTGAAACTAAGGTTGAAAGGAATAGGAGAAATACATAATGGCGGTTAAGCTTCGTTTAGCTCGTTGGGGTGCGAAAAAGAAACCTTATTATCATATTGTGGCAGCAGATGCTAGGTCACCACGAGATGGTAAGTTTTTAGAAACAGTAGGGAAATATAACCCTATGTTAGATCATGAACATGAGCAAAGAATAACATTAAAAATAGAAAGAATAAAATATTGGTTATCTACTGGGGCTATTCCTACTGATAGAGTTTACAAACTTTTAACTAAAGCTGGTTTAGTAGAAGCTAAGACTTACCCAGAACAAACCAAAAAACATAAGCCAAAAGCTAAAGCAGCAGCTAAACTTCAAGCAGAAGCCGATAAATTAGCGGCAGCTGAATCTGAAGGAAAAACAGAAAAGCCTAAAGAAAAGGTGGAAGAAAAGCCTGAAACTGAAACTAAAGAAGCACCAGCAACTGAAGAAGTTACAGAAGAATCTAAAAAATAAAGGGTTTAACTGATTAGGTTACATAAAGTTTACATAACCCTTTCTAATTTTTATAAGAAGGTGAATAGATGGTAAATAGCAATTCATATGTGTTATTAGCTAAAATAGTAGCCACTAAAGGTTTAAAAGGGGAAGTAAAATTAAAATCTTTTACAGAGGATCCTTTAGCCATAATGGAATATGATATTTTTGATGAGCAAAATAATCATTATACCATTACAAAAGCCTATATCCATAAAACTATTGTAGTGGCAAAAATTGCAGGCATAGATTCCATTAATGATGCTGAAAAATTAATTAATAAATCTTTATATACTTCAAAAGAATCTTTACCTGCTTTAGCAGAAGATGATAGTTACTATCATATAGATTTAATAGGTTTAGACGTTTTTACAGTAAACAAAGAGCATTTTGGTAAAATTACAGCAATTTTTGACTTTGGGGCAGGTGATATTTTAGAAATTTTACAAGATAATCAGGAGAAGGTTTTCATTAGTTTTACTAAAAAAAATGTTTTAGAGGTAAATTTACCAAAAAAGTATATAACAATAGCTTCTCTTAGTTACATAGACTTTGAATATGAACCAGACAACAAATAATAAACCTTATAAAGTTACAATTTTAACTTTATATAAAGAAGTTTTTCCAAGTTATTTAAGTGCTGGAGTAATTGGTAAGGCTTTAGGTAAAGAATGGATTTTAGAAATTATTGATATTCGGGATTTTGCTGAAGATTCTTACAAAAGGGTTGATGATAAAGTTTTTGGAGGTGGCAAAGGTTTATTATTAAAACCAGATGTACTAGGTAAAGCTATAGATTATGCCCTAAGTAAGCAAAGCTCAACAAATTTAGTATATCCTAGCCCTAGGGGAGTAGTATTTAATGCAGAAATGGCTCAAGAGTTAGCTAAAGAAGATGGTATTACTTTAATTTGTGGGCATTTTGAAGGTATTGACCAACGCATTATTGATGAATATAAACCAAAAGAAATAAGCATTGGTGATTATATCTTATCTGGTGGAGAGTTAGCTAGTATGGTTTTGTTAGATTCTATTTTGAGATTCTTACCAAATGTGTTAAACTCCTATGAATGTTTGACAGAGGAGAGCTTTAAGGATAACTTATTAGAGTATCCTCAATATACTAAGCCTAATATTTGGAAAAACCATAAGGTTCCTGAAGTATTACTTTCGGGTAACCATGCTAGAATAAGGGAATGGCGAACAAAAAAGGCAGAAGAACAAACTAAGAAAGTTCGCCCTGATTTATGGCAAAAATATAAAAATTTAATTAATGGAGCTAACAATGACTAACGTATTAGCTGAATTTGAACAAGAACAAATAGCTAAATTAACAGTAGAAAATAAATACCCTACTTTTAATGTAGGTGATAGTATTGCCGTAAAAGTAAAAATAGGTGAAAGATTCCAAAATTACGAGGGAGTATGTATTGCTATTAAAAACCGAGGGTTAAACTCTGCTTTTACCGTACGTAAAATTTCTTATGGTACAGGAGTTGAAAGGGTTTTCCCATATTATTCTCCTAACATTGATTCGGTAAAACTATTGAAAAAAGGTAAAGTAAGAAGAGCCAAATTATATTATTTAAAAGGTAGGTTAGGTAAATCAGCTAAAATTGCCGAGGAAACTACAGGTTATAAAACTAAGTATTAGTTTGTTACTTATTATAAAAAGTTTTAGTAAATTCAAAAAGGAGCATTATATTCCTATATTGCTCCTTTTTACATATGTAATACTAAATAAAATTAATTGGTTACTAAAAAATTATGGGGAAAAATGCAGAAATATAAAGTTGCTATTTTAGGTGCTGGCAGCCGTATTGGTACAGAGCTATTAGAACTATTAGAGGAAAGAAAATTCCCTATTGAAGATTTAATTTTATTAGATACTGAAGAGAGTCAAGGGGCTATTGCTTCTTTTCAAGGTTCAAGTAAAATCATTAAAAATATTGCTTCTTATGATTTTACTAAAGTAGCTTTAGATTTTGTTTTTTCTTGTGCAGGTTCTAAAGTTAGCCTAGCCTATGTAGAAAAAATTGCAACTACAGGTACTATAGTAATAGATACATCAAATGTTTTTTCAAACGATTCTCAAATTCCATTAATTATTCCTGAAGTTAATGGTGATTCTATCTTAGAATATAAAAATAAGAACATAGTAGTAACTCCTAATTGTATTACTACTATTATGCTTATGGCTTTAGCACCTTTGCATGAAGTGTTTATGTTGAAAAGAGTGGTTGCTAGTACTTTTCAGGCAGTATCAGAGGAAGGTAATAGTGGTTTAGAGGAACTATTTGAACAAACCAGAGCCGTTTTTCAAGGAGTTTCTATTTACGATACTAAAAAAGTATTTACGAAACAAATTGCTTTTAATGTAATTCCTCATATTGGTGATTTTGACAAAAGTGGTAACACTAATAATGAAGTTCAATTAAGCCAAGAAGTTAATAGAATTTTAGGTGAAGATATTGCTCTTAGTGTTACTTGTGTGCAAGTTCCTACCTTTATTTCAAGTGCTTTGTCTATTAATGTAGAGTTTTTAAATGAGGTCTCTGAAGCATTAATTAGAAATGTTTTACAACAAACCACAGGTATTTCTATAATAGATCATCGTGCAAATGAAGGGTATGTAACCCCTGTAGAGGCGGCTGGAGAATCTAAGGTATACATTAGTAGGATTCGTTTAGATTCTAGTAAGATAAATACAATTAATATGTGGGTAGTAGCAGATAACCTACGAAAAGGTACTGCTTTAAATATGTTACAAATTGCAGAAAAAATAATAGAATTATTATAACTATTATTTTCTGTGAAATATAAGTACAATAAAAATAGTAGTGCTAGGTCTTTTAAGAGTTTGTGTTTACAAGTTTTTTAAGTAAAAGAAAAAGATATATTTAAGATTCCTTTTTAGGTATTTTTAACTTTATACAATATTAGTAAGCTATAGGTTAAAAATTGTGTATGTGTTTCTTTTTTTTCTTCTTATAGACAGGTATTTAATTAAACACTATTTTTCAAGATGTATTTTACTCTAAGCAACAGAGTTATTTAATTATGTTAATTGAATCTACAGATCTTTCTCGTTTCCAATTTGCTTATACCACATTCGTTCACTTTTTATTTGTGCCTCTTACCTTAGGTTTAACCTTATTAATGGCAATTATGGAAACTATTTATGTTAAAACTAATAAAGCCATTTATAAAGATATGGTACGTTTTTGGGGTGCTATTTTTGCAATTAATTTTGTTTTTGGTGTACTAACTGGTATTCCTATGGAATTCCAATTTGGAACTAATTGGTCTTATTATTCCCATTATGTAGGTGATGTTTTGGGGATTCCCCTAGTTATAGAGGGGTTAATAGCTTTTTTCTTAGAAGGTACATTTATTGTTTTGTTCTTTTATGGTTGGGATAAACTCTCTAAAAAAAAGCACTTAATGATAACTTGGCTTTTGTTTTTAGGTTCAAATTTTTCAGCTTTATGGATTCTAATAGTTAATGGTTGGATGCAAAGCCCTGTTGGTGCTTATTTTAATTTAGATACCATGCGAATGGAAATGAGTAGTTTTGTAGATCTTGTTTTTAATCCAGCGGCTCAATTAAAATTTTTACATACACTCATGGCTTCTTATACTTTGGGGGCTATTTTCGTAATAGCTATTTCTAGTTATTACTTGTTAAAGAATCGTCATATTGAGTTTGCTAAAAGAAGTATTATGGTAGCAGTGGTAGTAGGTTTGTTATCTACCCTTGCTAGTTTAGGTTCAGGGCATGAAAAAGGTTTAATAATATATAATACTCAAAAAAGTAAAATAGCAGCATTTGAAGGAGTGTGGAATACCGAGCAACAAGCGGGCTTTAGAGTATTAGCTTGGCCTAACCAAAAGAAAAAACAAAATGACTTTGAAATAGTTATCCCTAAGTTACTGACTATTTTAAATGGAACTCCTATTGAAGGTACTAATGATATTATCCAAGATAATGAAATAAAAATTAGAAAAGGTATTAAAGTTTATGTAGCTTTACAAAAATACAAGCAGAATCCTAATAATTCTAATAAAAAATACCTACAAGATAATATTCAATATTTAGGTTATGCTTTATTGTTACATAGAATTACTAATGATATTCCAAATGCTACTGAACAAGAAATTAAAATTACAGCTACTAATTCTGTTCCCAATACTTTTCCATTGTTTTTTGCTTTTCGTTTAATGGTAGGGCTAGGTTTATTATTCTTAATATATTTTGTTGGATACTACTATATAGTATTAAAAAATAAAATCACAGATTACAAATGGTTAAGTGTAGTTTCTTTATGTATGTTACCTTTACCTTGGATAGCTATTCATACTGGTTGGTTTGCGGCTGAATATGGTAGGCAGCCTTGGGTAATTCAAGATATTTTACCAACTTTTAAAGGTGCTTCTAAATTATTAGTATCTACTGTATCCTTTAGTTTAATTGGTTTTATGGTGTTATATACTGGACTAATAATAATTGATGTATGCTTAATTGTAAGGCAAGTAAAAAAAGGTCCTAATAATTAAACCACAAACTAAGGAATTATTAGAGAGTTAAAAATGTTAGATATATTATTAAGTTATGAATCCTTAAGAGTTATCTGGTGGTGTCTGTTAGGAGCTTTATTAATTGGTTTTGCCATTATGGATGGGTTTGACTTAGGCGTAGCTACCTTATTACCTTTTATTGCTAAAACAGAAGAAGAGAGAAGAAGTGTTCTTCATACTGTTGCTCCCTATTGGGAGGGTAATCAGGTATGGTTACTACTTGGTGGTGGTGCTATTTTTGCAGCATGGCCTGCTGTTTATGCTGTAAGTTTTTCAGCTTTATATTTAGTTTTATTTTTATTGTTGTTAGCTATTATTTTAAGGCCAATATCTTTTACTTTTCGTGAAAAAATTCAAAATAAAATTTGGAAAAGAGTATGGATATATACTCATTTTGTAGCAGGTATTGTTCCTGCAGTATTAGCAGGTGTGGCTGTAGGTAATGTAATTTTAGGAATTCCTTTTTCTATAAGTGCTGAAGACTTATCAATTACTTATAGTGGTACATTTTTAGCGTTATTAAATCCTTATGCTTTATTAATAGGTCTTATTAGTTTAGTAATGTTAGTTACTCAAGGAGCTATTTATTCTGCTATAAAAACTGAAGGTAATATAGCAATACGGTCAGCTAAGATTGCTAATAAGGCTGTTTTTCTATTATTATTTTTGTATGTTATTGCTAGTATAGTTTCTATGTTTTTTATAGAAGGCTATGTGTTAGGTTCAACTATGGCACATAATGCTCCATCTAACCCTTTGCATAAGGTTGTATTAAAACAAAGAGGGGCTTTATACCATAATTTTATTAAGTTATATTGGCCTATATTGGCTCCTATATTAGTTATTGGTGGTATTGTTTTTACTAGTGTTTTTTTAAAAAGCAAAGCCTTTGTTAAGGCCTTTATTAGTAATTCTGTAACAATTTTAGGAATTGTTGCTACAGCTGGCGTAACTACTTTTCCTTTTATTTTACCATCATCATCAGATTTAATTAGTAGTTTAACTGTATGGGATTCATCGTCATCTAAACTTACTTTAACGTTAATGTTAGTAGTAACTATAATTTTTATCCCCATCATTATTTTTTATACATCTTGGATGTTTCATGTACTACGAGGTAAAATAAGTATACAAGATGCTCAGGATATTGAATATTAAAAGGAGGAAGATTCCAATGTTATATTTTGCTTGGCTTCTTTTTGTTATCATTATTACTTTTGTATGCCTTAAGCATGTAGAGATCCTTGAGAAACAAAAAGCCTTTAAAAATAAATAATTAACCATAGAAATATTTATTTTAATATTTCTATAAAAGTTAGTTTAATTTGTTTTAGTTTCAATAGGAATACTAGGGTCTCCTTGAAATAAATAATATAGTGGTGGATTAATTTTTACCATATTAGGGAATTCTTGTAATACTTTAGTATTGAATTCTTCATTACTTTTAGAATTTTTATAAATCTCAAAGCATTTTGTCATATAAGCTAAATTAGTACTCATAGTAGCTAAAGGTGTAATTTTACCATGCCCTGTTAGCAAGTATTCCGCCTTAGAAAATTGTTGTTTGATAGTAGTTAAGGCATGAATAAAACTAGGAAAATTCATAGCAAGTAGGTGGGTATTTTCTTGAGCAAGGTCGCCTAATACTAAGGTTTTAATTTCTTTAATATACATAACTAAATGGTTAGGGCAATGGGCGTTTTTAAAATTAAAACATTCATAAGTTAAATTTTCAACAGTAAAATTTTTAGGTAGTGCGTTTTGGGGAATAACGTTGTCTTCTACCTCTAATTTTGTAAAATCGGCAATAGTTTCGGCTAAAGCGTAAGTTATCTCATGAGGGAAAACTGGTAAACCACGGTAATGGTCGTAATGGGCATGAGTTAAAATTACTTTTGCCATAGGTTTATGCAAACTATTAGCATATTTATTTAGTAATTTAGCATTTTCAATGCTTAGTTGAGCATCTATAATTACTAAATTATTATTTGTTTCAATAATAAAACTATTAACGCTAAGAGGTTGCAATCCTGTGAATACATGGATTGTTGCATTCTTTAATGGTAGTTTAAGAATACGGTAGTTAGTATCTTTATAAATTTTTTCAATTTCCATAATTTTCTCCTTTAAGGTGTTTTATTTCTAGGGTGGAAGTTAAGTTGAGTTTTTTTTAATTCTTTTAAGTCTACTTTTAAATATCTTTGTGTTGCCGATAATGAAGCATGCCCCATTAACTGCTGGATAGTTCTTAAGTCTACATCATTATTTAATAAATGGGTAGCAAAGGAATGCCTAAGAGCATGAGGGGTAAAAGATTCATGAAGGCTTAAAGTATTACGAATTTTTTCTATGATTCTTTGTACAATTCTAGGATTTAGCCTATTCCCTTGTTCGCCAATAAACAACGGAGGTGCAGACTCTGCTAAAGTTTGTGATTTTTGTTGAAGATGTAAAGGGATAGCATGGTAATAATCTTCTAATAATAAAACTACTGCTGGCATAATTGGTACTAAACGTTCTTTATTACCTTTGCCTAGAACTCTTAAAGTATGCTGGGTATTTTTAGGTAAATCTGAAAGATTAATATTTAAAGTTTCTTCAATTCTTAAACCTGTTGCATAAATTAAACAAACTAAGGCTTTGTTTCTTTTTTGTACCCATAAAGTTTTAGAAGTATTGTAGGCTAAGTCTATAACATCAAAAGCAATATTTTCAGATACTGCTCTTGGAACTTTTTCGGATATTTTTTGCATTTTTAAAGTTTTAAGATTACTATTGGTTAGAATTTTTTTACTATCTAAATAGGCAAAAAAAGTTCTAATTGCCGATAATTTTCTACTCATAGTAGTTTTTGTAACTTTTTTATTATTAAGATGAGCCAAAAAAGCCCGAAAGTCAAAAACTGCTAATTTTTCTAAATCTAAAAGCCCAATAGTAAAACCTAAATGCTGGTTCATAAAAGTAATGAAATCAGATAAATCATTAAGGTAGGCTACTAATGTTTTAGGGGATTTTCTATCCTCATGAAGTAAAGAGTCAGCAAATTTTTGTAATTCAATTTTTAAATTAGGTTCAGCTTGTAAGTTATTAATTTTTTCCATATTAAGTAGCCTATTATGGTTTTATGAGCTTTACAGTTACCTTAAATAAATAAAAATTTTTATTTATTTAATAATAAATTATATGATATATAAATTATATCATATGTAAACACAGAGGATAATTATATTGTATAAAGAAGGCGATATTGTATCTGTATGTTTACCCCTTAAACTTAGTAAGTTTTATGCTTATACCGTACCAAAAGACTGTAATGTTAATAAAGGTGATATTGTATTAGTTCCTTTAAGGAATCAACAAGTATATGGCATTATTTTTAAGCAAGAAACTAAAATTAACTTTGAGGTAGCTAAACTTAAACATATTATTAAAAAAATAGAGCAAATACCTTCTCTTAATAGTAAATTAATAGATTTTTTAGCTTGGGTTGCTAAGTATAATCTTAGTAGTTTTGGCAAAGTATTAAAAATGGCTATTAATGTTGCCGGCTTTAATTTTAATCATTACGATGAAATTATTAGTATTAATACTAAAAAAATTCAGCAATTAAAAATTACACCAAAACGGCAAAAACTTTTAACTACCTTGCAAGAGTTAGGTTCATTAGAAAAAAATACTCTTATAGCAAAAGCAACAGTTAGCCGTAGTATTGTAAACCAGCTAATTAAAGAAGGTTACCTGCAAGTAACAAATAATTTTAAACAACCTATGCTAGAGCAAAATATATGTTATGAACCAATTACTTTATCAGACAACCAGCAAGAAGTTACTAGCCAATTATTGCAGGTTATAGATTCACGAAAGTTTCAAACTGTGGTATTACAAGGGTTACCAGGCTCAGGTAAAACAGAGATATACTTTGAGGCTATTAATAGAGTTTTAAATTTAGGCAAACAGGTTTTAATTTTATTACCAGAGATTGCCTTGAGTTCCCAGATTTTCCAAAGATTCCAAAAACGGTTTAAAGTTAAACCTTATTTATGGCATTCAGATATTAGTAAGAAAAATAAACAAGAGGCATGGATATCGGCATCAAATGGTTCGTTAAAAATTATTATAGGGGCAAGATCCGCCTTGTTTTTACCCTTTGCTAATTTAGGGTTAATAGTGGTAGATGAAGAACACGATAATTCTTACAAGCAAGAAGAAGGAGTAATATATAATGCAAGGGATATGGCCGTTGTAAAGGCAAAAGTAGAAAATATTCCAATTATTTTAAGTTCAGCGACCCCTGCCTTAGAAACCATGAATAATGTTAGCCTGCAAAAGTATAAACATTTATTATTACAGGAACGTTATAATAAAAGTATTTTTCCTGCTATTACCCAAGTTGATTTAAAACAAGAGAAGTTAACGAAAGGAGAATATATTTCACAAGTTCTGCATACTAAAATTACCAATACTTTAAATAAACAAGAACAAGTTTTATTATTTATAAATAAAAGAGGTTATGCTGGTAGTATTTTATGTACTTCTTGCCTAGAGAAAATAACTTGTAAATATTGCTCGGCAACCTTAGTAGAGCATAAAAGCCATAATAAATTATATTGCCACTATTGTGGTTATACCACAAATGTTACCTCAAGTTGCCCTAATTGCGGTGAAGAAAAACTAGTGGCCTTAGGGGTAGGAGTTGAAAAAATCTTTGAAGAAGTAACAACTAAATTCCCTAAGGCTAAAGTAGTTATTGCCTCTAGCGATACTATGCAATGTTATAAGAAATCCCAAGAATTGATTCAACAAATTCATAACCATGAATACGATATAATTATTGGTACGCAAATTATATCTAAAGGTTATAACTTTCCTAAATTAACCTTAGTAGGTATTTTAGATGCCGATTTTATTAGTTCTGTAGATTTAAAAGCAACAGAAAGAGCTTGGCAACTATTGTATCAGGTTGCAGGAAGAGCAGGGCGTTATAACTTGTTAGGTGAGGTAGTATTGCAAACTTATAATCCTAAGTCGGAATTTATGCAGTCTTTTTTGCAGAAAGATTACAATGTTTTTGTAAACAATGAGTTATCATTAAGAAAAAGTTTAAGCTTCCCTCCATTTGGTAAATTTATTGCTTTAATCGTATCTTCTAAAAATGCAAAACTATTAGAGCAATTTGTCAATTATTTAGCAAAAATACAACCTAAGGGTTTAAATTTAGAAATTTTAGGTCCTGCTCAGGCTCCTATGTTTTTATTAAGAAATTTTTACCGTTATAGATTTTTAGTACAAGCTAGGAATCAAGAGCTTAGCTTGCAAAATATAGTTAAACAGTGGCTTTTGAAAGTAGAGATTCCAAGTACTATAAAAGTACAAATAGATGTTGACCCAATAAGTTTCTTTTAATTTTCTATGAATCTTGAAAAATTAAGTTTGTGAATATGGAAAAGTGTTTGTATAATGTTTGTATATATTGGTTTTTTTAATAAATCTTAGGAAAAAATGACAGAATTAGAAATACAACGAAGTGTTAAAAAATATAGTACTGCTATTTTGCAAATTGCCACTGAAAAAAAAATGCTAGATGTATTAAATAAAGATATGCACAAATTAAGGGTATTTTTTGAAATAATATTTGCCAATGATACTACTAGAAAAGACTATCTAATAATTTCTAGGAATTTTGCTATTTTACCATACGGTAAAAAAATTAATATTTTAAAAAATATTGCCAATGATGTTGGAATCAATGGGTTTACATACAACTTTTTAACCTTGCTATTACATTCTAAAAAGCTGTATATTATTCAGGCAATGGCCTCAGAGTGGGAGCAAATTTTTCTTGAGTATCAGGGTTATTTTAAAGTTGAAGTGCGTAGTGTAGTACCAACTAGTAAAGCTCAGGAAACTAAAATAAAGAAACTAATCACAAAACATCATGGTGAGAAGTTCTATTTAGAAAAAATTATAGATAAATCTATTTTAGGTGGTTTAATACTTACCTTTAAAGGTTATACCTATGACAATAGTCTAAGAGGAAAATTAGTTAAAATTAAATCTGCATAAATATGCAATATAAATAATGTAATTAAGTAATAAAGTGTAGAAAAAGGAACACAATAATATGTCAGCAAAAAATGATGATTTAACAGAAGTTATAAGAAGGCAATTAGAAACCTTAGAAGTAGGGGTTGACTTATTAGAAACTGGAGTAGTTCTTTCTGTAGGTGATGGTGTTAGTAAAGTTTATGGTTTAGATAACGCTGCCTTAGGTGAAATGGTTGAGTTTGAAAACGGGGTTACAGGTATCTGTTTTAATTTAGAAGAAGATAATGTTGGTATTATTATTTTAGGTGATGATAGTGAAATTGAAAGTGGGCAAAAAGTTAAACGTTTAAACAAATTATTAGAAGTAGGGGTTGGTTTAGAGGTTCTTGGTAGAGTTTTAGATGGTTTAGGTAACCCTATTGATGGCAAAGGAGAATTAAAAACCAAAGTTTTAAGACAGGTAGAATCTCCAGCACCTAGTATTATGGATAGAAAATCGGTTAATAAGCCCTTTCAAACAGGAATCAAAGCAATTGATTCCTTAATTCCTATTGGTAGGGGGCAAAGGGAATTAATCATTGCCGATAGGCAAACAGGTAAAACTACCTTAATTACCGATGCAATTTTAAACCAAAAACGTATTAACGAAGAAGCCAAAGATGAATCTGAAAAAATGTATTGTGTTTATGTGGCTATTGGGCAAAAACGTTCATCGGTAGTGCAAATGGTAAAAATGTTAGAAGATATGGGAGCTATGGCCTATAGTTGTGTTGTTGCTGCTACAGCTTCAGATTCAGCTACAGTGCAATACATGGCACCTTATGTTGGTTGTGCTATTGGGGAATGGTTTAGAGATAATAGCAAACATGCGGTAGTATTTTATGATGATTTATCTAAACAAGCTGTAGCTTATCGGCAGGTATCTTTATTATTAAGAAGGCCTCCAGGACGTGAGGCGTATCCGGGTGATGTATTCTATCTACATTCTAGGCTATTAGAAAGAGCCGCCCAATTAAACGATGAAAAAGGCGGTGGTTCTTTAACGGCATTACCTGTAATTGAAACTCAAGCTGGTGATATTGCTGCTTATATTCCAACTAATGTTATTTCTATTACAGATGGGCAGATTTTTTTAGAAACAGACCTTTTCTTTCAAGGAATCAGACCAGCAGTAAATGTTGGTAACTCTGTAAGTAGGGTGGGGAGTGCGGCTCAAACTAAAGCTATTAAAAAGGTTACGGGTCCTGTGAAGTTAGAGTTAGCTCAATATCGGGAAGTAGTAAGGTTTTCACAATTTTCTTCAGATCTAGATGAAACCACTAAAAAAACCTTAGAACGAGGTAAAAGATGGGTGGAAATTTTAAAACAACCACAAGGGCAACCTTTGTTATTAGAAGAAGAGGTATTATCTTTATTTTCTGTAAATAGAGGTTTTATAGATTCAATTAACGTTGAAGATATTAAAACCTATGAAATTAAAATGTTAGAAGCAGCTAAAAAATCTATTCCTAGTGTTATTGCCAATATAAAAAATACTAAAGATTTATCGGAAGCAGATATAAAAACAATTTCTGAATTCTTAGAAAAATTTACAAAAGATTTTTTAAAAACCAATAAAGAATAAAGCCTATGCCTAGTTTAAGAGATATAAAAAAACGGATAAATAACGTTGGTGTAATTGAAAAAATTACCCAGTCTATGAAAGTTATATCTACTACTCGTTTAGCAGTAGCTAAGGAGACTCGTTATAATAATACTAAGTATTTTAGTACGGCTAAAGTGGTAACCAAGAAAATTTTTGACTTTTATAAAACCTCTAAGAATTTATCTACTTTTTCTTCAGAATTATTTATAGAAAAAGATAAATATATAAATACTATGATAATATTTATAGCCTCAGATAGAGGCTTATGTGGTGCTTATAATTCTAATGTATTTCGGCAAGTTGCTACTAAAGTATTGAATATAGGTTATGACTATACCACATTAGTACCAATAGGGGCAAAGTCCTTAGCTTTTAGTAATAATATGGGGAAAACTCAAGCTATAAAGGGCGTAAGTTCTAATTTAAAAGATCTGCAAGATTACGAATTACCTTTATTAGCTTACCAAATTACACAGTTAGTAAAGGATAAAACTGTAGATTCTATTCAAATTGTTTATACTAAATCTTTATCTGTATTAGAACAAGTAGTGTTAACTAAATTACTATTACCTATTCTACCAAAGAAAACAGCTATGGAAGCTGAAAAAGTGGCTAAAAAACACCCTGAAACTCCAATAAACTTAGAGAGCCAACAAATAAATACAGATGTAGAAACAGCTGGATACAATATTGAAGAATTATTTTATAGGTATATTCTAGCTAATTTAGAAGATAAACTAGCTCATGCTCAGGTAGCAGAACATGCTAGTAGATTAAATGCTATGGATACAGCCAATTCCAACTCTAAGGATTTAAAAGATTCATTAAATCTTGAATATAATAAAACAAGACAAAATGTTATTACTAGAGAATTAATAGAAATTATATCAGGTGCCGAATCAATTTAATTTAATTGATTACGTATAAATAAAAACTGGAGGATTTAATGTCTGAAAAAATTATAGGTAAAGTATCGCAAGTTTTAGGTCCGGTAGTGGACGTTGATTTTGCAGAGTATAGTTACTTACCTGCAATTAATACTGCTTTAAAAATTAATAAAAAAGAACATGAAGAAGTTACCTTAGAGGTAGTATCGCACTTAGGTGATGGTAGAGTAAGAACTATTGCTATGAATACTACAGATGGTTTAGTACGAGGTGATGAAGTTGTTGCTACAGGAGCACCAATTACCGTACCAACAGGTGAAGCAGTTTTAGGTAGAATTTTAAATGTTGTAGGAAAACCAGTTGATGGTTTTGGTGAAGTTAAAACAAAAACTTATGCTCCTATTCATGCCAAAGCACCTGAATTTATAGAGCAATCTACAAAAACTGAAATTCTGCATACTGGAATCAAAGTAGTAGATTTAATGTTACCATATTTAAAAGGTGGTAAAGTTGGTTTATTTGGTGGAGCCGGCGTTGGTAAAACTGTACTTATTATGGAACTTATTAACAATATTGCTAAGACCTATAGTGGTTATTCAGTGTTTACAGGGGTAGGTGAAAGAACTAGAGAAGGGAATGATTTATACCATGAAATGATTGAATCTGGCGTAAATGTGGCAGGAGACTCTAGTAAATCTCGTTGTGCTTTAGTTTTTGGGCAAATGAATGAACCCCCAGGGGCAAGGGCAAGAATAGCTTTAACCGGTTTAACTATTGCCGAACACTTTAGGGATCAAGAAGGTAAAGATGTGTTATTGTTTATAGATAATATCTTTCGTTTTACTCAAGCTGGTTCAGAAATATCAGCACTACTTGGTAGGATTCCCTCAGCTGTAGGATATCAGCCAACTTTAGCTAATGAAATGGGAGTTTTACAAGAAAGGATTACCTCTACCGTAAAAGGTTCTATTACTTCTATTCAGGCGGTATATGTACCAGCTGATGACTTAACCGATCCAGCTCCAGCTACTTCTTTTAACCATCTAGATGCTATTACAGTGCTATCAAGAGATATTGCTGCTTTAGGAATTTACCCAGCAGTTGATCCTTTAGAGTCTAGTTCTAGGTCTTTAGATCCTAAAATTGTAGGGGAAGAACATTATAATGTGGCTTTATCAGTGCAAAGAATATTGCAAAAATACAAAGATTTACAAGATATTATTGCAATTCTAGGAATGGACGAATTGTCTGCCGAAGATAAACTAATTGTGGCTAGAGCCAGAAAAATTCAAAGGTTTTTCTCGCAACCTTTTAATGTAGCAGAAGTATTTAGTGGTGTAAAAGGTATTATTGTTAATATTGAAGATACCATTGCCGGCTTTAAAGCTATTTGTGAAGGGGAGGTAGACAATTTACCCGAAGAAGCATTCTTTTTAGTTGGTAACTTAGAGCAAGTAAAAGAAAAGGCTAAGAATCTTGTTACTAAATAACAAGGTAATAATAAACAAAGAAACAATTACTTTCTAAATGGGACATATAGGCTAACCATAGCGGTAATTAAAATAAAATTTTAGGTAATTATATATTGATATATTGAATACAACTAATATGATTATAAAAAATATTTAAACAAGTAGAGAAATTAATGGCTTTAAAGTTAAGCATTTTAGGTTTAAAAGGTAAAATTTTTAATGATGATGTAGATATGGTAGTTATACCAGGTATTTATGGTGATATGAGTATTAACGCTGTAGGTAGAGACTTTGTTCATTTATTAACTACAGGGGTTATTTATGTGTATAAAGGTTCTAGCGTAGCAAGACGTTTTTTAATTTTTGCAGGATCTGTATTATCTACAGACCATGAAATAATTATCTCGGTCAACAAAGATTGCCTAGATTTAGCTAAAGTAGACAAAACATATTTTACTAAGGCTATAAGTAGGTATGAAGATTTACTATCCGCTGCAACAGCAGAAACCGACAAAACTTTCTTTCAACAAGAAATAGAATCTTATAAAAAAGCCCAATCCTTAGTAGACGCTAATTATTATAAGTAGTAGGTTTCTATTATATAGAAATTAAAGAGAGTAGAAATTAAGCTAATTTACTTACTTTTTTAACAAATACTGTTGGGCGTCTAGTGCAGCTTTACAGCCAGATCCTGCCGAAGTAATAGCTTGGCGGTAGATTTTATCATTAACATCACCAGCGGCAAATACACCAACCAGAGGCTTACCTTTTAAAGTAACGAAAGTGCTATTATTGTAAGATGTAATATAACCATCAGGATCTAGGTCAACTTGCCCTTGTAAAAACTTAGTATTAGGTGTATGCCCTATGGCAATAAAGGCTCCATCTACCTTTAAGGTTTGTTGAGTTTTCTTTAGAGTATCTTCTAGTACTAAACTTTGTAATTCTGTAAGTTCACCTTCAACTCCTTGAAATTCTGTAACAACTTTATTCCAAAGAATTTCTATATTTTTAGTTTTAAATAGAGTGTCTTGTAGGATTTGTTCTGCTCTTAGTTCATCTCTACGATGAATTAAAACAACTTTTTTAGCAATTTTAGATAAATATAAAGCCTCTTCTACCGCAGTATTACCACCACCAATTACCGCAACATTTTTATTTTTAAAGAAAAAACCATCACAAGTAGCACAAGCGGATATACCAAAGCCTTTAAAGGTGTTTTCACTAGGAATTTTCAACCACTTAGCAGAAGAACCTGTGGCAATAATTACACTCTTGCAACTATAACTACTATTCATACCTTTTAATTGTAAGGGTTTTTTAGAAAAATCTACACTTTCAATAACATCAGCTATAATTTCTACCCCTAGTTTATCAACTTGAGCGTGCATATTCATCATTAAAGTTGGTCCTAAGATTGTAGCAAAACCAGGGTAATTATCTACATCGGTAGTTTGCATTAGTTGCCCACCAGGTTCCGAGCCTTGAATTAAAATTGGTTTTAAACCTGCCCTTTGGGCATAAATTGCGGCACTGTAACCAGCTGGTCCTGCTCCGATAATAATTAAGTTATGTATTGTGGCTACCATTATATGAATTCCCGTTTTATAAAGTTTTATAAAAAATACCTTTATTAGTATGCTAATGAAAGATATTTTAGTTGTAAAGGCATTTATTTGTATTGTATCATTTTAGTAATATTATATGAGTAAAACTATGAAGAATACTATAAAAATAGATGATATAGATATTAAAATTTTAGAAATTTTACAAGATAATGGAAGAATTTCTAATATAGAACTATCTAACATTGTAGGAATATCACCTTCACCATGTTTACGGCGTTTAAAAACTTTGCAAGATCATGGCGTAATTAAAGGTTATTTTGCAGATATTGATGCAAAAGTTTTTAATTACAATATTACTATGTTTGCTTCAGTTTCTATTGAGGTTAAAGATGAAAGTGAAAAAGATGCCTTTGAAACAGCTTTAGCTAAAATTCCTGAAATCCGTGAGATTTATGCTCTATCTTTAGAAACAGATTATTTATTAAAGTTCAAAGTTAAAGATTGGCTAGATTACAAAAATATTATTAATACTAAAGTAGCTAAAGTACCTTTTTTAAAACGTATAAGAACTACTCATATTACAAGAGTTATCAAAAAAGAATATGGTTTTCCTATTAAGTAGAATACCATTAAATCTTGTTAACCTTAAAAAAGATATATTAGGTGATCTTGAATTATTGCAGCTTATTTAATAACTTTGTGAACTTCTATATAGGGTAATCTCACATTCTTCTACCCCCCCCCCTTAATTGTAGGGCATTGAGTGGCAGTAAATAAGTATTTATATTTAGTTACAGTAGCTGTGGCTGTACTACCTTTATTTTATAGTGCATTTAAAAATTTGCCATTTAATCTTTCCTAAATTGCCATTATAATTTTCCTGCTACAAATATTAACTGTATTAAGAAAAATAAGTAATAGTACTTCTTGTAAGTAAAGTAGAATTTAAAAGGCTTTAACCAAAATAAACTTAAGAGGAGGACTTAGCTTTAGCAGCTACATTGCCTAAAACATTTAATGCTTCCCAAGTTCTATTAAAGGGTGGAGCATAGGCAAAGTCTAAATTGCCTAGTTTTTCAATGGTTAAACCTGTTTCAATGGCTACACTAAGGGCATGAAGCCTTAGAGAAGTGCCATTTTTACCAACTAATTGGGCTCCTAAGATTTTTTTAGTTTTAGGAGAATGTAGAATCTTCATAAAAAGTTTTGCTTGGTTAGGGTAGTAATTAGTATGGTTATAGTCTTTTACAAATGTGGCAACATAAGGAATATTATTAGCTTTTGCTTCAGACTCACTAATTCCTGTTTTAGCTATTTCTAAGTTTAATAGTTTTAAACAAGCTGAACCTAAAACTCCTGTAAAACTATTAGAGTGTTTAGCTATGGTATCTGCTACCTTTTTTCCCATTTTATTAGCAACGGTAGCTAAGGGGATATAGGTTTGAGTTTTTAAAATATTATGCCAAATAGAAGCACAATCACCAGCCGCATAAATATCTTTAATACTAGTTTCACCTTTTTGGTTAATTAATACGGCACCATTGGGTAATGTTTTAATTTTACTATGAAGAATTTCAGGTATAAAGGGCTTAAAGCCTAAGGCAACAATTAGAAATTCTACCTTGATATCAAAAGGTTTTTGAGTTTGTTTATTTATTAAGTGTAGCGTTAAATTCTTTTGATTATTAGTTAATTCTTTAAAAGCTGTATTTAAGTGAAGTTTAATATTAGAGTGGCTGTTAATTTCTTTAGCTAATACTTCTTCAAATTCAGAGTCTAAAAAATTTTGGCTTAATTGGCTTTTTAAATCAATAATATTAATATTGTAATTAGTAAAAGCTTCTAATAATTCTAAGCCAATATAACCTGCTCCAAGGATACCAATATTTTTCACTTTATGCTTTGTCAGGTAATTCTTAATTTTGTCGGCTTCAGCTAAGGTTTTAACCGTACTGATATTTTCTCCTTGTAAATTTAAGGTAATGGCATTTGCCCCCGTTGCCAATACTAATTTATTATAATTTGTAGTAAAAGTGGTTTGCTTTTGTAAGTTTTTAACCTCAATAGTTTTTGTTTTAGGATTAATATTTAATACTTCATGTTCTGTAAAAATTTTAAAACCTGTAGCTTCTAATTGCTCTTTAGTGCGGGCAAATAAATTATTAGAATTATTAAAAAAATTGCCAATATAATAAGGTAAGCCACAAGCTCCAAAAGATACATAAGGGCTATTTTCAAAAACAACAATTTCAGATTTAGGTAAATTGCGTTGAAGTTTCGCCGCACAGGTCATACCTGCTCCATTACCACCAATAATTACAATTTTCATAGTTAACTCCTTATTAATTTAAGAATTAAAAACATCTTTATTAATATTGTTAGTAAACTTTGCTGATACTAAAGATGCTACTAAAGAACCATTTATATTTAAAGATGTTCTAGCCATATCTATAATTGGTTCAATTGCTACTAATAAGGCAATAATATACAAAGGCATATTAAAGAAGGAAAAAGTAGCAATAGCAGCAAAGGTAGCTCCACCACCAACACCTGCTACTCCTAAAGAATTTAACACAATAACCAGCACTAATGTTGCCATAAAATGTAATGAGAATGGGTCAATGCCAACAGTAGGAGCTACAATAATAGCAAGCATTGCAGGGTAAATACCAGCACAAGCATTTTGCCCTAAAATTGCACCAAAGGCCGAAGAGGCAGAAGCTAAACCACTGTTTACTCCTAAAGCATCTGTTTGTGTATCAATATTTAAAGGGATACTAGCGGCTGATGACCTAGAAAGAAAAGCAAAAGTTAGCAAAGGAAAAACTTTTTTATAATAGGTAAGTACATTATAACCATTTAGAGCCAGAATAAGAGAATGTATTATATACATAAGTAAAATGGCTAAATATGAAGCGCCAACAAAACTTATTAAAGATAGTAAATCATGGTAGTTAGTATTAGCAAATACTTGAAAAATTAAACCAAAAACACCATAAGGAGTTAACCGTATAATTAGAATTACAGCTCGCATAATTATGGTAAAAAGAACATCAACTCCTTTTTTGAATTGTTCTCCTGTTTCAGGATATTTTCTACTTACTCCTAAATAAGCAAAACCAATAAACAAGAAGAAAATTACAGTAGCAGCAATAGAATTATTTCGCATACCGGCTAAATCGGCAAAAGGATTGGTAGGAATTAAATTAGTTAGAGTTGTAAGTAAAGAAGGATCCATAGATGATTTCTTTTCAGCTAATTGATTTAAAAACCCTTGTTCAGGAATAATATGGTTTAAAGAACGAAAATCTATATGGAATACATAGGTAATAAAAATACCTACACAAGCAGCAATAGCTGTGGTTACCAGTAACATTAAAATAATTAAACCTAAAGACTTTCCTAAATGGGTAGATTCACTCATTTTAGTAATGGCCGATAAAATACCCATAGCCACCAGTGGGAAAATTATCATTTGTAATAAACGAATATAAATAGTACTTACAGTTGAAGCGATTGCCAAGCCACTAGTAAAATTGGCATGATCTTGTAAGTGGAACAAAGCACCTAAGATTGCTCCTAAAAATAAAGCACAAAATACTCTTTTGTTAAACTTAATGTGCTTTCTTTGTAAAATAACAAGAATTACTAATAAAAGGATTACTGCTAGGGAGTTAAGAACTTGAGCTATCATTATTGTTTTACCTATGGAGCTTGTTTTCGTTGTATGTATATCTTTAATATAATACCCAATTTATTTACATATAGTAAGATAATTTTTTAAACACAACTATTTATTGGGGGTAGTTAATAAATAAAATAAATCTAAGTTTAGCAACTGTAAGTTCTGTAATAATGATATTTATATTGCTTGGTTTTAGGTCTTATAATCCACCAGATATACTTTCAAAAGAGTTATAAGCATTTGTAAATCCTTTAGCCTTAAAGGTAGTGGTTAGTTCTCCCTGTTTATAAATAATTTGATTTTTATTTCGTAATTCATTAATTACATAGTGTCTGCCTGCTGAAGTTTTAGGGAAATCCATTCTTTTCCCTTTGGCTAAACACTGTGCCATCATTTGCACTTTGGTATTATTAATATACATGGATGGTGCATTTGTTGGTATACTATCGTATGAAGAACATTCATCACTTGGAAAGATAATACCAATATTTTTTTCTTGCAAACCATTTTCAAAAATTAGTAAAGTTAGCAAATCCCCATATTCTGTTGATTCTATACTGTTATTTTTCCATTTATGAGTTGATGCAAAAATAGCTCCTGTATAAAGTATTATTATGGTTAAAATAAGAATCATTTTTTTACAAAATTCATAATAAATAACTATCTAATACCTATCTAAAAATCAAAATTTTGTATATATAACTATATTTATAAATTTATAATAGTGCAATATCTTTTTAGGGATTAATTAAGTTTATTTTGAAAAGTATCACAGCATAAAACTTAGTATATCCTTTACTTAAACCTAAGAAATTTAGCAAAATATAGATCTATTTACTTTGTATGGAATTAATTATTATTTTATGCTAAAAAGCAAAGTAGATAATCAGGATAAATTATAATTTATATATTATGAATAAAGAGCAAAGAGTACAATTATTTGGCAGTTGTAATGAAATTAGTAGTTTCATTCATAATACTTTAGGTTGTATTACAACAAACTTTATAGTAGCAGTGTAAAATTCTACTACTAATAGAAAATACTAAAAATTTAGTAAATACCAAAACTTTATAATATAAACTATAACGAGTATAATCATTGGATTATATTTGCTAGTATTTTACTATAGTTGTAAGTGATTACAGGTGTAATTTAAGTTACCAAATATTTGCTTACTGTAAAATTAAATAAAAATTAGATTGAATAAAAAATAAATAATAATTACTATTTGTATATAGAAAAATTTTTAATATTTTATTTTAGAGGTTTTTATGAAAAAAGTAATTATTTGCTTATTTATTATTCTTATTGGAGCTAATATAGCATACGCTGGGCAACAGCAACAATTTACAACTAAAAGTTTAAAACAATTTAATGGCAAGAAAGGTCAACCTGCTTATATTGCCGTTGATGGTGTAGTGTATGATGTTAGTAAAGTATGGCATAATGGTGAGCATAATGGTTATTCTGCTGGTAATGATTTAAGTGTGCCAATTCGTAAGTATCCAACAATGAGGGAGAATCTAAAGAAAGTCCCAGTTGTAGGTAAATTTAAACCTTAAAATGTATTTATATTTTTTTGACCTTGATGATACCATTTGCCATACCCAGAGTGTGGTGGATTCTTTATCGGTAAAACACAATATTCATTTAAAAGATTTTTCCAATAAAGATGATTTCTATGTAGCTATAGATCTAAAAATTAAGGAAGAAATAGGTTATAATAATATCCCTTTAATTCCCAACAATACCGTAAAATTATTACAGTATTTACTAAGGGATAATAAAGATAGTGTTTATTATATTACAGCACGTTCGTCTAGTTTACGAGAAGAGAGTAAACAATGGTTAGCAAAGCATGACCTTTGGTTGAATGATGAACGTTTAATAATGGACGCTTTCCAGCAAAAAGGACAATTAATTAGCAATATCTTAAAGGAAAAAGGTAGTTTTGCTTTTTTATTTGATGATTTATTAGAAAATCATGAAGAAGTAGCTAAGTATAAAAATATTATTTCTTGTTTACCAAGTTAATACACTTTGCTTACGTTATTTTAATTTTTAGTATGCTAAATTTTTATATAGGTTAAGGTGAGGTTAGTTTTAATTACAGGTGGAACATCAGGTATTGGTTTTGCTTTAGTAGAACAGTATTTGAATCATGGTTATAGAGTTATTCTTACAGGACGTAATAAGAAGAAAGTTGCTGAAACAGTTCAATATTTTAGCCAATATCCTAATTTTATTTTAGGGCAAGTAGTTGATGTTCGTAATGCTGTAGAAATGAATACTTTTATTCAGTATGTTGCCCAAAATTATGGTTTAGATATTGTGATTGCCAATGCAGGCATTGCTAGTAGTTTTATCAAACAAGTTTCCCTAGCTGAAATGGCTAATACAATATTCTCTACCAATGTAAATGGAGTATTTAATACTATACACCCTAGCATTGAGGTTATGATGCGTAAGGGGGAAGGGCAAATTGCTATTGTAAGTTCTATGGCTTCATATTTTGGCTTAAAAACATCACCTTATTATGCTTCTTCTAAAGCAGCAATTAGAGTATTAGCTGAGGGGATATCTCCACTATTAAAACAGCATAATATTATTCTTTCTACTATTATTCCTGGTTTTATAGAAAGTAAAATGTTAAAGCAGAGTACTATAAAAAAGCTACCTATGTTAATGAGTGCAGAAACTGCTAGTAAAATTATTTTTCAAGGTATTAAAAAGCAAAAAAGAACTATTATTTTTCCAAAACCTATGTTTGCTTTAATTTATGTTTTATCTTTGTTACCTCTTAGTATTAGAGAATTAATAATTAATAAAATGCTAGTTTTTAGTAAAAAACAATAATACTATTATTGCCATTGAATGTTCTGCTAGAAAAGTGGGATTTAACAGATAATACCGATTCAATAAGTGCAAGATTAAATGGCAATAATTTTTAGTGAGTTATTGCCATTTTTATTTGGTTGAAAAGTTAAGCTAAAGCTCCTACAAGATAATGCCCCTACATGATGTTTATTACCTCTCAAGCCTTAGCATATCTTCATTGATATCATTTTTGTTAGTAAATACAAAGGTTACAAAAAACTCATAAGATTTTTTTTATTAAATTTATTAGAGTTATTGAACTTTTTTATAAAGAATTCCCAAATAATAAACTAGCACTATTTGAAAAGGAGAATGAAAGCCTAATTTGTTATTGTAAGTTCTATGGCTTCATATTTTGGCTTAAAAACATCACCTTATTATGCTTCTTCTAAAGCATATTTAAGCTATTCATACTATTTTTTGTTAGATTTTTTATTAGGAGAATTCTTATTAGCAGAATTCTGGGAAGAAATATAAGGATTTTTATAACCTTCAGTAATTCCTCCGGCTGCACTAGTATCTTCTTCAACATTAGAGTTTTGCTTAGGAGAACCAAGATTAACAGGAGCTTCAGCATTAATATTTTTATTGCTTGAAGGATCCACTTTAGGACTTTTATTAGCAGAATTACTATTAGAAGTGGGATTGTTCCCATTAGCATTATTATTCATGGTGTTATTTTGCCCTTTATTTGGGGTAGTAGTACTGCTGGTAGTATTACCTGAAGTATTTGAGTTAGCTTCTTCCTCTGCCATAGTTTCAGCATCTGTCATGCCTTCATCTAGGTTACTTTCATCATCTACTGCCGAACTATTGTTTTCAGTAGAGTTATTCCCATTGTTACTCTCACCATTTGGTGCCGAACTATTGTTGGGGGTAGAGTTATTACTGTTATTATTGTCATCATTTGTTGTAGAATTATTATTGTCAGTAGAGTTATTGCTATTGTTATTTTTACTAGCTGGTGGTTGGTTTGCTGGCGTATTAGCCTGGTTAGTATTACCCATTTGGGAATTATTACTTGTATTGGAATTTTCAGTTGCCGTATTAGAATTAGAGTTTTCGGGTAAATTTGTGGTTTTTGTATAACCATTAACTGCAAGCAATGTGCAAAATAATGAAATTACTAAGTATTTTACATGATTAAACTTCTTCTTCATAAAAACTCACCTATTGAACCTATTGAATAATGGATTAGCTATCTAACTTTTTATTAAACTTATGGTTTAAGCAAAGTAGCATTACTATTCTCTAAGATAATTAGAAAATAAGATTATACCATGCTAATTAAACATATTTTTATTGTATAACTTGCAAGTTAATTTTTAGTTAAAATAACTTGACTAGTTGATAGTTAATAATTTTATAGATTTTTATGAATTTACTAATTGTGAATGCTAGCCTTTACTAAACTTGTAAATAGGCTATAATATTAATCTATATTAATCAAGAACTACGGAAGACGCATGGTAAATTATGTACTAACAATGAAAGATGTAAGAAAAGTGTATCAAGGTGGAAAAACTATTTTAAATGGTTTGTATTTATCTTTTTTTCACAATGCAAAAATTGGCATTTTAGGGCATAATGGTGCAGGTAAGTCTACCTTTTTAAAATTAATAGCAGGGCTAGATAAAGAATATTCAGGGGAAATTTGGGTTAGAGAGCATACTAAAATTGGTTACTTACCACAAGAACCTAAGTTAGATAATAACCTAAGTGTTAAAGAAAATATTTTTTTAGGATTATCGGAAATTACTAACCTACTAAATAAATTTAACGAGGTTAGTGCTAAGTTTGCCGAAGTTACAGATGAAGAAGAAATTAACAAATTATTAGCCGAGCAAGATGAACTCTCTGGGCAAATTGAAGCTAAAGACGCATGGGATTTAGATAGAAAAGTTGCCATAGCTATGGACGCTCTAAACTGCCCCGACCCAGACTTAGCTGTGCATAATTTATCTGGTGGTGAAAAAAGAAGAATCGCTTTATGCCAATTATTATTATCTAACCCTGATATTTTACTATTAGATGAACCAACTAACCATTTAGATACGGAATCCGTAGCTTGGTTGGAAGATTATTTAAAAAAATATAAGGGTATGGTATTAGTAGTAACCCACGATAGATACTTCTTAGATAATATTACTAATTGGATTTTAGAATTAGAAAGAGGGGAAGGAATTCCTTACGAGGGAAACTATTCAGCTTGGCTTAGCCAAAAATATAAACGTTTACAGCAAGAAGAAAAAGAGGAATCGGCAAAACAACGTACTTTAAAAAATGAACTAGAGTGGATTTCAAAATCACCAAAAGCAAGGCAAGCTAAGAATCAGGCAAGAGTTAGAGCTTACGAGGAATTATTAGCTACTACTCAACAAAACAAAGCATATAGAGCTTCTTTAATTATTCCATCTGGTAACCGCCTAGGAGATGTAGTAATAGAAGCAAAAAATATTTGTAAATCCTTTGCTGGTAGAAAGCTAATAGATGATTTTTCTTTTAATATACCAAAAGGTGCCATTGTAGGAATTATTGGTGCTAATGGAGTTGGTAAATCTACTTTATTTAAACTAATTTCAGGAATAGAGAAGTTAGATAGTGGTAGTATGAAAATTGGCGAGAAAGTCTCTTTAGGCTTTGTGGATCAATCAAGGGATTCTTTGAATGATAACAATAATGTGTGGCAAGAAATAGCCGAAGGGTTAGATGAAGTAACCATTGGTAACCATACCATTCACACAAGGAATTACGTAGGGCAGTTTAATTTTAAAGGAGCCGACCAACAAAAGAAAATATCCCAATTATCAGGTGGAGAACGCAATAGAGTTCATTTAGCTAAAATGTTAAAGCAAGGGCATAATGTATTATTACTAGATGAACCAACAAATGATTTAGATGTAGAAACTCTACGAGCATTAGAAACAGCTATTCTAGATTTTACAGGTTGTGTATTAGTTGTTTCTCATGATAGGTGGTTTTTAGATAGAATTGCTACTCATATTATTGCCTTTGAAGGTGAGGCTAAGGTAATAATGCACGAGGGGAATTACCAAGAATATGAAGCCGATAAAAGAAAACGTTTAGGTATAGAAAATGATGTTCCTAAAAAAATTAAACATAAATCATTGGCATAAGCCTTAGTTGCAAGTTACATAGTAAAACATAAATATGCCAACACTAGTAATATCAATAATTAAAACTTATAGGTAGAAAAATGCTATTTAATAAATCAGAAAAGAATGTACCAATAGTTGAAAATAATAAAAGGGAAGCACCAGATACCTTAGAAAGAATTAAGTCGGAATTGGCTCAATTAAATAAAGTGAAACATGAGGTAGCTGAAATTAATGCTAAATTAAATAAGTTTAATGAGTTCTTTTCTTATATGTTTAATATAGAGCATATGCAAGAAACCACAGGGATACTAAAATTATTTCAAGTTAGTTGCTTAAAGTTAGCTTGTAATTTTACAGATTTTTTGCAGGAACATAATATTACAGATTATTGGCTAGATTTTCAATCTCTCTTAGGGTCTTACCGTAATGAAAAATTTGCCCCATGGGACGATACCATTACTTTTTCTATTACCAAAGAAAGTTTTCATAAACTCTTAGAACTGTTAGAACAAAACCAATATGCTATTGAATTTAATTTATATAAAGCAGAATTTATGGTAATTAGTGCCGGTTCAAGGGGTAATATAGTTTATAACTTAGTGTTAAGGAATGAAAAGAAAATTATTGCAATTATTAGCCTATTTATATACGAGGAAAGAACCTTTGCTAATACTGAAGAATTAAATGAATATAAACAATCAGTTCGGAATCCGGCACTGTATGGTAGAGCAAACGATAAAGTTTTATTTGGTTACCAAGATATGCAGTTTGCCTCTATTATGAGGCGTTTAAAAGATAACCGCCGTATGTTTAGTGTTCCTCTTAGAAGAAAAAAAGAAGAGGCTCCGGCACAAGAGGTAACAACAACTTCTCACGAGCATCAAATTAATCTTACTAATCCTAATGGAATTTATAATAAGCCTGAAACTTATTATGTATTATGGCAAGAACATACCGCTAACCAACCTTTACTAATTAAAAAAACAGATTTATTTCCTTTAACTAAAGTAAACTTTGCTAGTTATAGGTTTAATGCGCCATCACAAGTAGCCCAGCATTTAGGTAATATTTATAATTCTTTCGCTTTAAACCCTTATAATTTAAAAGAAGGTAGGCTTTTTAATACCGATAATTTATCTAGTATTATTGCAGAAGATGATATACTCTTACAATTTATTACAAAAAAGTAACTATTATGCACAACAATTTTGTGTATACTTACCTTTAGGATAGTAAGTAAACAAGGAAGACTATGTTAAAAAATAATTGTTCAATATTTGCAATAGGTAATTTTGATGGTATCCACAAAGGGCACCAAGAATTATTAAAAGTTCTTCAAGAGGTAGCTAAAACTGAACCTTATGGAGTAATAACCTTTGAACCGCATCCTGTAGTATTTTTTAAGAAAGTTAGTAATTATTTAATTACTAAAACAGCCGATAAAATAAACCTTCTTAAGAGTTATGGCGTAAGTGAAATTAAGGTTTTACCTTTTAATGAAATATATCAACTTAGCCCTGAAGAATTTGTAGAAAAAATTTTAGTTAATAAACTTAAGGTAAAAACTATTGTAACCGGTAATAATTTTACTTTTGGCACTAAACAGTTAGGCAATGTAACCTTATTAACCGCAATAGCTAAAAAATATAATATTAAGCATATTATTGTACCTTTTGCTAAAAATAAGCAAGGGCAGGTTTATTCATCATCCCTTGTGCGTCAGAGTATTTCTTTAGGTGATTGTGCTAGTATTTACAATTTATTAGGGCGTAATTATATAGTTTCAGGAATTGTAGTAGAAGGTAATAAATTAGCTAGAATCCTAGATTTTCCTACAGCTAATATAAAATTAAAAGATTATGTTTCACCTAAATATGGCGTTTATGCAGTTTATGCTATAATTGATGAAATTAAATACCAAGGGATTGCGAACTTTGGTATCCGCCCAACCTTGACCGATCACCAAGAATTTTTAGAGGTACATATTTTTAATTACAATAAAAATATATATGATAAACTCATAAAAGTAGAGTTTTTAAAGTTTCTTCGTAATGAAATGAAGTTTCCCTCTATAGAGTTACTAAAACAACAAATAAGTAAAGATGTAACAACTCTAAAGGAGTATTTTGCTAAGCAATAAAGGTAACAGATATTAGTATATATACTAGTATCTTAATATTGTTATATATAAACATTATCTACTATTCACCTTAAAGTGTTTAAGTAAAAAGCAAAGATATTAGAAAATAAAAAATATGGCACAAGATATAAAAGCATCAGTTAGATTACCAAAAACAGACTTTTCCATGAAAGCGAACTTACCAGCACTAGATGCAAAAGTATTAAAAGCATGGCAAGAAATTGGTATTTATAAAGAAATTATTAAAAAGAATACAGGGAAGCCTAAATTTATTTTACATGATGGCCCTCCTTATGCTAATGGGCATATTCATATTGGGCATGCTTTGAATAAGATATTAAAAGATATTATTGTAAAGGCTTACAGTGTACAAGGTTTTCTAGCACCTTTAATTTTAGGTTGGGATTGCCATGGTTTGCCTATTGAGTGGAAAATTGAAGAAAAATATAAAAAATTAGGGCAAGCTAAAGAAGAAATAGAAGTAAATAAATTCCGCCAAGAGTGTAAAGAATTTGCCGATAAATGGATAACTATTCAAAAAGAAGAATTTAAAGAATTAGGTGTTTTTGCCGATTTTGATAATTCTTATATTACCACCCAGCCCCAAGTGGAAGTTACAATCCTAACAAGTATCTTTCAAGTACTAAAACAAGGTGGGCTTTATCAGGGTAAACGTCCGGTTTTATGGTCTTGTGTTGAAAAGACAGCTTTAGCGGAAGCAGAGGTGGAGTATCACGATAAAAAAGCTATTACTGCTTTTGTGGGCTTTAAAGTGGTTAAAGCGGTAGCTGAAAGTTGGCAGAATGCTTTGGTAGCTATCTGGACAACAACCCCATGGACTTTACCGGCAAACCAAGCGGTAGCCTATGGTGAATCTATTGCTTATAGCTTATTAGAAGTAGTTACTGTAGCTGAAGATAGCTTATTAAAAAAAGGTATTAAACTAATTATAGCAGAAGACTTAGTAAAAGAAGTAGCAGCAAGGTTAGGAATAAATTCTTATAATGTTTTAGATAAACAACAAGGTTTACAAGGCTTGCAATTAGAACATCCTTTGTATAATAGTGGTTTTAAATATATTATTCCTACCTTATCTGCCGACTTTGTAGATACAAAAACTGGTACAGGACTGGTGCATATTGCTCCGGCTCATGGGGAAGATGATTTTTATTTATGTAAAAAGAATAATATTACTCCCTTAGAGATTATTTCAGATGCAGGGCTTTATATTAATAGTGTTCCTTTATTTGCAGGGCAACATATTTTTAAGGTAGCTCCAGTAATTTTAGAAGCCTTAGCAGAAGCTAATACATTACTTGGCACTTATGAAATTGAACATAGTTACCCGCATTCATGGCGTTCTAAGGCTCCATTAATTTACCGTTTAACTACCCAATGGTTTATTAGCCTAGACCATAACAATGTTCGGCAAAAGGCCTTAGCGGCTTTAGAAAAGGTAGACTTTTACCCGAAATCTGGTAAGAATCGTCTAACCGCTATGCTTACTAACCGCCCTGATTGGTGCATTTCTAGGCAAAGAGCATGGGGAGTTCCCCTAAGTTTATTTATTCATAAAGAAACTAAGGTTCCTTTAATAGATGAAGAACTATTTAGTAATATTATTAATGCTTTTAAAAAAGATGGCTCCTCTGCTTGGTTTACAGGTAATAATAAAAGGTTTATTCCTAGTAAATATAACCCAGAAGACTATAATGCAATTTCAGATGTAGTTGATGTATGGATAGACTCTGGCTTAAGTTACAACTATGTATTACAGCAAAGGGATAATATGGCTTTTCCTGCCGATATGTATGTTGAAGGATCAGATCAGCATCGTGGTTGGTTTCAATCTTCTTTAGTTATGAGTATGTTGCTAACAGGTCAGGCTCCTTATAAAAAAGTTATGACTCATGGCTTTACTATGGATGAAAGTAACCAGAAAATGTCTAAATCCTTAGGGAATACAACAACTCCCAAGCACTTTTTACAACAATATGGTGCAGATATTCTAAGGTTATGGGTAGCTAGTAATGATATTGCTGAAGACATTAAAATTGGTAATAATATTTTAAAACAACAAACTGAAATTTATAAGAAAATTAGGAATACTCTAAGATATTTACTAGCAAACTTAACTTATTATAAAAATGATGTTGCCTATGAAAAGCTAGCAGAAATAGATAAATGGCTTCTACAAAGAATTTATGAAATAGATAATTTATTCATAGCAACCTTTAAAGATACTATGGCTTTGCATCAATTTTTTAGTAGATTATTTAATTTTATTTTATTGGATCTATCTGCTTTTTTCTTTGATGTAAAAAAAGATGTTTTATATTGCGATGCAGAAGATAGTGCTAATTTTCAAGGAACACTAACTGTACTAAACATTTTAAATGAATTTATGTTAAAATGGTTAGCACCATTTATTCCTTTTACTATGGAAGAAGTATACGCCTTACACTATCATAAAAGTTTAGGTACATTATTCTTACACGATTTTCAAGTTGCCAATAAAACATGGTGCAATAATGTTTTAGCCACTAAATGGAAGAAGATTTTAGATGTACGCAAAGTGGTAACAGGTGCTTTAGAGCTAGAAAGAATTGCCGGTGTAATTGGTTCCTCTTTAGAGGCAGCTCCTATTGTTTATGTTAACCAAGAATATAAAGAAATTTTAGATTCTATTAATTTTGCAGAAATTTGTATTACCTCTAGTATTACGGTAGAACTGCTAGATAATATGCCACAAGGTAAGGGTTTATTTAGTTTACCTGAATATTCTAAGATTTTTGTAAAATTCCAGAAATCTTCAGGGCAAAAATGTATAAGATGTTGGAAGTTTTATGAAAGTTTAACCAATGATTTATGTGAACGTTGTAATAGTGTGGTTAATTAATGTTTAAATGGGCAGAAAGGTTAACAGTTCCGCAAATTAGGTTATTTTTTATTTTGCTAATTGTATTTCTTATGATAGATATGCTAAGTAAAATTGCGGTAATTAGTAATATGCAGCTTTATGAAAGTATTCCAATTTTACCAATTTTTAGCCTAACTCTTATTTTAAATAAAGGAGTTAGTTTTAGTTTTTTACAAGGCTTAGATTATAAACTAATATTGCTGTTATCCTTGTTAGCTTTTATTGTATCTTTTTTAGTGGTGGCATCTATTTATAAAAAAATTAATAAGGAAGCTATTGTTGCTTTGGCTCTGTTAAGTGCAGGCACCTTAGGTAATTGGATTGATAGAGTATTAAATCATGGGGTTATAGATTTTTTACATGTATACTATCAACAATGGCATTTTCCTATTTTTAATCTAGCTGATTGTATGATAACATTATCTACAATATTAATAATTAAATCTTTTTTTATTAGCAAAAAAGTTAAAGGGAACTAAAGGTTTTGTTAGGGCGTATATTTGCTTGTTTTTTATTGTTATTATTAGCGGCTTGTAGCCACAATAAAAATTTTTATCTTAATAAAAAAACTTATGATCCCTTTACTATTTATAGGTATCCTAGTTTATCTTTACCACCTATTTATTATTTATCTTCCCAAGAAATTATAGATGAACGCCGTTATATTAAAGATAACCAAAATGTAGTGCAAGATTCACTCTTTAACCTAAATGTATCTATTGCTAATTCTATGAAGTACTCTTCTGATATGACAGCAGGAGATAAACAACTACTAGTGTTGGCTCGTGCTAATAGAGACTTTCTCGGTGTAAGAGCTAAAATAGATGAAGAAACTCAAGGCAAAGTTATTAAAGATAAAAGCCTAGTAAAAAGAATTTATTATGATAACCAAGGAGAAGGTTTAGATGATAAACTTTCAGAATATTTTAAATATAATCATAAATAAACTAATAGTTCCTACTATTTGCCTAGTTTTTTTTGCTAGCATAAATAATTTAGGAGCCATTGAATACCAAACTTTTACCTTAAAAAATGGCTTAAAAGCATATATCTTTAAAACTCCCAATCCTATTATTACTTATGCTATTGCTTATAATGTTGGTTCTATGGACGAAGAAGAGAATCAGCAAGGAATAGCCCATTATTTAGAACACACAATGTTTTTAGGAACTAACCGTTATTCTAAAAAAGAATATGCCGACCTAATAAAGAAAATGGGTGCTTATTATAATGCTTTTACCTCTTATGATATTACCCTTTATTATACATCTTTACCTAATATCTATTTAAGAACTATTATGAAAATTGAAGCCGATAGAATGCGGTGGTTAAAAATTGAAAACATACCAGTAACCAACGAAAAAAAGGTTATTAATGAAGAAAGGAATATGTATAACAATAAGCCTTATAATCAATTTTATGATGTAGCAAGGCGGGCAATTTTTCCTACTACTAACTATGGCAGAACAGTTATAGGTAATTACAATACTTTTCAACAAATTACTCCAGCAGAATTACGACAGTTTTATGAAAAATGGTATACCCCTAATAATGCTAATATTTTCATTATTGGTAATGTGAATTTTAACGAGGTGGAAGAATACTTAAATAAATATTATACTAATCTACAGCCAACAAGAACTATTAATAAAAGAAACAATTACCTTGAGCCAGCCTATCTAGCCAATTATACCCTTAAATATAAAAATGATAATATTAAACAAGATGTTATTTTAAAGTCTTATAATGTTCCATCTTTAATTTCAGATACTTCTAAAGGTTCAAAAGAAGCCTATGCTTTAGTGGTAATATCTAAAATTTTACAATCTAAAGCTAATATTTTATATAAAGATTTAGTGTTAGATAAAAAACTAGCAGTAGATGTTTCAATAGATTACGACCCCTTTGCTAAAGGTAATACCGACTTTTCTATTACGGTTGTCCCTCAAGATGGTATTAGTGCGAATAAAGTAATAGGGGAACTTAATTTAACTTTAGCACAAATTGCAAGAAGAGGGTTTTCCAGAAAAGAAATAGCTATTAGCTCTAGAAAAATTAAAGATGAACTAGAACTGCTGCAAGAAGATGATAATGAATACTTGTTTACCATGGCACGCTATATTAATGCAGGAGTTAGTGTAGAAGAGGTTTTAGATTTACCAAATAAGTTAAGTGCTACCAAAGTAAAGGATATAAACCTTTATTATAAAAGGCTCCTTCGGCAACACTATGTGCTTTCTGAAGCATTAAAAAAATAACAGGGTTACAAAACAATGAGCAGACTTACCAAAACAAGTAGATCATATTATACTACCTATTTACTATATGGGGTTATTGCTATTGGGGTTATTCTTAAATTATGGGTATCTTTTTCTTATACTAGTAAATCTAAGGACATCAACTTGTTAAAGTATTCTAGGGAAATTCTATTTTCTGTAAAAAAAATGGAAACTCAATCTATTAAACATGGTTTATTTTATGAAAATACCTCTAAAAATATTATTTCTGTAAATATTATGTTTAAGGGGGGAGCCGCCTTAGACACTAAGGGATACGATGGAATTAGTTATTTGTTAGCTAATGCTTTAGTACAAGGAGCAGGAGGTTATAGCCCCTACGAGTTTAAAAAATTATTAGAAGATTATTCCATTTCTATAGATACCTCAACAGAAAGAGACAAAATAATTGTTAATATTAGTACTTTATCTTATTACCGTAATCATTTGTTTGATATTTTAGATATGGTTATTAACCGCCCTAATTTAGGTCAACGAGAGTTAGCAATATCTAAGAATAACCTTTTAGTTGAATATAATGTTAATACTGCTAACCCTACTTACTTTGTAGAAAAAAGTTTAAGAAGATCTTTGTTTGGTAATAGCCCTTACTTTAAAGATATTATAGGGAATCCTAGAACTATAGCTCGCATAACGCCAGAAATTTTAGCTAGGTTTAAGGCCAAAGTAATAACTAAAGATAACATATATGTAGCAGTTAGTGGTAATATTAGCCAAGGCGAGGTTGAAAATAATTTAGAAAAAATATTTGCTAAGTTACCACATGCTACCTCTAATATTACTTTACCTAAAATTACCCCTAGAATTGTTAATAAAACAATTAGTGTCCCGATTCAAAATGTAGCCCAGTCGGAAGTTTATATGGTGTTTAGTTCACCAGATGTTAACAGTATTGACTACCCTTATGCCCAAGTTGTAAATACTTATCTAGGGCGAATTCCTGATTCAGCTTTATTTCAAGAGCTTCGTAATAATCAGGGGTTAGTATATACTGTAAGTAGTTCTTTATTACAAAATGCTTTAGCTCATTATTGGGTGGTATCACTTGGTAGTTCTTTAAATACAGCGGATCAAGCCATAGATGAAGTTAAAAGAGTTTTACAAGAATCTCGTAAAAATACTAATTACAAAAATATTCTTATTGCTAAAGATTGGCTACTGGCTAATGAGTTAAATTTTTTCTCTAATAATGAAGAAATGGCACAAACCTTAAATACTATTCAATTTAGAAACCAAACTATTGGTGAGTTTATTGAATCCAGAAATACTATGAATAGTATTAGTAAGGTTAATTACCAAGATATCTTAGATAACTTAGATCTAGATAACATCACTATAGTAAAAATTGTGAAAAAGAAGTAAGTTATTGTAAAAAACTTCTAAATTTTCTAACCTAAAATTATTGTAATATGAATAATATACTACTAAACACTACTATTAATGTTGCTTCATCTTATAAAGGATCTAAAAATTCTAGTATACTTGTGAAGAAGAAGTAATAATTTACTTAAAACTATAGTATTTATCCATATATAAATGATTATTAATTTTGAGTGTAAGAAAAGTCAAACTAAAAATAAAAAAGGATTTAGTAAAATCATACTATGCTTAAGAAAAGTACTTTAGGTGATGTAATTATCATTTAGTCGTGTTAAGTATTTAAGTATATAATCACCATTAATTAATCTAAAAATTCTATTATACTATTAGCAGGGTAATTCCTTAACTATTATTATATTTTACAATTTGAAAGATATTTATAGTTTGTAAATGTAAAATAATTTTTTTGAAGTTGTGTATTAAATTGGAATTATTATATATGAATTTTTTATCCTTTTCTTCATAAATTAAGAATATTTTATTAAGATTATTTTTAGCATGATTAGGCTACATCTGTAATTAATGTACCTTGATAGTTTCATAAAAATAACCTTATTGTAGCGTGGATAATTTAATGGTAATAGTTCACTAAAAATTATTGCCATTTAATCTTGCACTTATTTGAATCGGTATTTCCCGTCAAATCCCATTATTTCCCACTGTTTTTACCTACTTAACATAATAAATCTTTGCCATTATATCCTTGCTCTTTACAACTTATTTTACAGAGTATAAAGTATATGAATGCAACAGTAAATTTTTTTATGTGATTAGCGGTGTATACATACAGGTTTAGAATTCGTTTATTATTCCAGCGTAATTTAATTAGATATTTAACACTCTTTGATTCTGTATTGAATTCTTTTTGTAATCTTACCAATCCTTTTAAAGGTTCCGGCAGCGTATAGTTACCATTTATTTTTTAATAGATTATAACCTTAAGATTCAAGCCTAAGATGTATTCAAAATTAAGATTTCATATTATTTAAGTTCCACTTCTAAGACTTATGAGAGCTATTGTTATCTATATTAAATACTAAGCCAAAGGCTATCATATTAGAAATTAAGGCGGTTCCTCCGTAAGATAAAAAAGGCAAAGGGATTCCTACAACAGGTAGTAAGCCACTAACCATGCCAATATTAATAAAAATGTAAATAAAAAACATACTTGCAATACCGGCAATAACATATTGCCCAAAGCGGTAGGTGCATTTTTCACTCATTAAAACCATAATGGTAATCATGCCACTATATATTAAAATTATTAAAAAATTTCCCAAGAACCCAAATTCTTCAGCAATAAGAGTAAAAATAAAGTCGGTATGTTTTTCTGGTAAAAAATCTAGTTGGGCTTGGGTTCCTTGTAGAAAACCTTTACCTAATAAACCACCTGAACCAATTGCAATTTTAGATTGAATAATATGGTAACCAGCACCTAAGGGATCACGGTCGGGGTTGAGAAAAGTTAAAATTCTGTTTTTCTGATAATCGTGCAAAGAGAACCAAAGAATTGGTAGCATCATTAAAAATACAGTACTAATGATTACAAAGTATTTTAAACGAAAACCAGATAAAAAGAAAATTACTGCACCTAAAAGAGTTAAAACTATTGCCGTTCCTAAGTCGGGCTGTTTTAGTATTAATAAAGTAGGTATAGCTACTAAAATTAAAGGTTGAATGTAGAATTTTAATTTTCCTACTTGGGAAACTGAAAAAGTATGAAAGTATTTAGCCAGCATTAGAATTATGGCTATTTTCATAAGTTCCGCAGGTTGAATCACAAAAAAGCCAAGATTCAACCACCTTTGGGCTCCTAAACGAACAGAGCCTACAACAGTAACTACAACTAATAAAAATAAAGAGAAATAATAAAAAAAGTTAGTTAGTAAAAAAATAATTTTTAAATCTATTCTAGCAATAACTATTAAAATAATAAATCCTAAAAAAAGTTTTATAAGGTAGGGGGCAGAGTATTTAAAAAAGTCACCTCCACCAGCACTGTATTGCATTAAAGCTCCAAGCAGAGTTAATAAAAGAATTAGAGCTATTAGAGCTTTACTTAGATTACTTATATCAAATATTTTGTTAGAGTTTCTCATTATTTTACCTTGTAATTAATTGGTTACAGGTTGGTTAGCATTTTGTAAATTTGTATTGTTTTTATATAATTCCCTAGCAATGGCTCGGGCAATAGGAGCCGCCGTTAAGGAAGAACCACCACCATGTTCTATTACTACTGAAATTGAATATTGAGGATTCTCAAAGGGAACAAAACCAACAAATAAGCCATGATCCCGCTGTTCCCAAGGTAGCAGATTATTAGCAATAACACCTGTTTCTCTTTCTTCAAGGGTAATTCTTCTTACTTGTGAGGTGCCTGTTTTACCAGATAATTCCCATGTAGGAATTCTAGTTTTTGCAAATAAACCTGTACCTGCTTTAGTGTTAACATCATTGAATAAACTTTTTCTTACTAATTCCATGTGCTTAGGGTTGTAATTAAGAACTTGCCTGTGATCTGTTTCGCTTTTAGGGTAAATAATTTTATTATCAAATTCAATGTATTTGAGTAAGTTAAACCTAAAATCTATGCCCTGATTAGCAATGAGAGTAATCATTCTATTAAGTTGTAAAGGGGTAGTTAACCATTTACCTTGCCCAATAATAGAAACAATTCTATCACCTAAGGTATAATGCCTACGGAGGTCGGCCTTAGAATTGTAAATAGTTCTACCTTTGTATTCGGTACTAATAATTGGTAAATGTTTTTGCCCGAAGCCGAAATCTCTGGCTACTTGATCCATATCTGCTAATTTAATGGATTCTGCTAATTGGTAAAAGAAAATATCACAAGACTCGGCTAAAGCACGAGCTACATCTACCTTACCATGCCCTTCATGTTTCCAGCAATGGAAACGATCTTTACCAATATCTATATAACCTTTACATTCCACTACGGTAGAAGGTTTAATAATTTTTTTTTCTAAGGCAGATAAAGCAATAATAGGTTTAATAGTAGAACCAGGTGGATATAGCCCTTGAATAGGTTTGTTAGCAAGGGGGGACTTTTTATTATGCACTAAAGACTCCCACACTTCAGAGGAAATACCTTCGGTGAAGTCGTTGGCATCAAAACTTGGATACGATGTTAAAGCAATAATGTTACCAGTAGGTATATGCGTTACAACGGCAGAAGCACTGTTATAAGCACTAAGAAGTTTATAAATTTTACTTTGCAAGTTAGCATCTATAGTAAGGCTAACATTATAGCCTGGTTTAGATGGAATTTGTTCTAGTTTTTTTATCACATTCCCTTTAGCATCAATTTCGTATTTAGAATAACCAGCCTCACCTAGTAGAAAAGAATCCATAGCTAGTTCAATGCCAGACTTACCAATATGCCAATTAGGAACATTATTAGTTTTAGCCATATCATCGGTAATACTAGTATAGCCTAACACGTGGGACATTACTTCTTTATAAGGATAAGTTCTTCTATAAAAAGGGCGAATAAAAACGCCAGTAATATTATAGGAAAAAGTTTCTATAGCCGCAATTTCTGTTTGGCTTAAGGGCTGTTTAATTAAAATAGGGGAATGAGCTGGAAAATTTTGGTAATCTTTTAAGATTCTTGCCTTATCTTTATCTTGTAAAACAATAATAGAAGATAAGGTATTAATGAATAGCTCTATACTTTGGTTAATTTGGGATTTGATAAACAAGGCTTCCCATAAAAAAATATTTTCAGCTAAAACTTTATTAAAGGTATCGTAAATAATACCTCTTTTAGGAATTAAAGGAACAAAACTTATGCGGTTTTTTTCAGATAACCTTTCAAAATAAAATTGGTCTTTAATTTGTAAAATAAATAACCTAACTACCAGAATAAAAAAGAAACCTAATTGTGCAATTAATAAAACGAAAATTCTACGTGAAAATATAGTGCTTTTATTTTTCATTTTGTTTCACTAAAAAACCGTTGTATATAGTACTTATTAAATATATTACAGGATATATAATAAAAGCAGTACTTATAAAGTATACAAGGTTTATAAAATGAATATTAGAAAATAATTGTACAATATTAATAAATATACAAATTGTTACAATGTTTACTAAAAAGAATAGATAACTATAAATAAAATCCATTTTAAATTTTTTAGTTTCTATAGAACTTAGCAAATCTGTTAACAGGAAGATTAAAGTAGATAAACCTAAGATAATATTATTATTACTATCTAAAATTATGCCTGCTATAAAATAAATAAAAATATTAATACGGTATTTATTTTTTAAAAAGTTATAAAGTAATAAACTATAAGCTATAACAAATAACAGTTTGCTATTAAGTACACCTTGTAAAATTACACAACATATAAAAAGTAAGGTTGGTAAAAGCAGGTTAAAATAGTTTATTTTATTGATGTTCTGCATTTTAATATTCTGCATGTTATTTTACAATATGAACGTAATTAATTTGTGAGAATTTCTCAAATAGTTGTACTTGCCATTTGTTATTTTTACCTGTGGTAACATAACCAATAGGGATATTAGGAGGAAAATGCCCCTCTAACCCTGAAGTTAGTAAATTCTCGCCACTAATTAAATTACTATTTTTAGAATAAATAGTTAGGTTAGGGCTTAAAGTTCCATTGCCAATTACCACAACATTTATTTTAGATTTTTCACCACGAGCTGATATTTTAAATACAGGGTTAACTATAGTAATAATCTCTGAGTTCTTTTTGTAAGTATTGGCAATATAACCTACTACTCCTAAATTGGAAATTACTAAGGAATTTTTGTTAATATTGTCATTGGTACCTAGCGGTATATCTAAAGTTGTATTTAAAGCAGCAAAATGGTTACTCATAACATGGGTGGTAATAATTTTAGAAATATTTTTATTTTCTTTAATTTTTAGTAAAGAATTTAATTGTTTTAATTTCTCTTGTAAAATAGTGATTTGTAACGATTGTTCATGTAATTTTGCAATTTCAGCTTTAAGATTTTCATTATCTTGTTGTAATTTTTTAATAGTTTTAGTTGAAGTAAAAAAATTACTATAAGTTGTGGCAAGATCCTTAGTAAAAAGCAAATTCATATTAGTTGAAAATTGCTGAATAGTTAAGGCTACGCTTCTATTTAACTCTTTATTAGTTAAGTTAAAACTTAAAATTAACAGAGCAAAAAGAAAGTATCCAAGCCAAAAAACATAATAATTTTTAGGTTGAGAATTAGTAGTTTTCATTTATTTATTATTTTTTAATAATAAGAAAAAGTTAATAATAAGTAAAAAGATTTTTAAATTTATCAAATTTTTCAATCATTTTACCAGTACCTCTTGCCACACACTCTAAAGCATTCGGGGCAATAATTACAGGCACTCCAGTTCCTTGAGAAATGTAAAGATCTAAATTTTTTAGTAGGCTACCACCACCAGCTAACACAATACCTTTTTCCATAATATCGCCAACTAATTCAGGTGGAGTACTTTCTAGGGAATCCCTACAAATTTCTAAAATATGAGCCACATATTCCGATAGTGCCTCTTGCACTTGAGATTCATCTATGAGAATTTCTTTAGGAAAGCCTGTAGAAAAATCTAACCCTTTAATTAGTAAGGTGTTATTAGGATTTTTCTTGGTTATCATGGCTGAACCAATAGTTTCTTTAATTTTTTGGGCAGTAGTTTCACCTATAATCATGTTATGGTGTTTTTTTAAGTATTGGATAATGGAATCGTCCATTTTATCGCCTGCTACTTTTGCCGACCGTGAGTATACAATACCCCCTAAAGACATAATAGCTACTTCGGTAGTACCACCACCAATATCTACTACCATAGAACCAAGTGGATCTAAAATAGGTAGGTTGGCACCAATAGCCGCAGCAATAGGTTCTTCTACTAAGTATACATGAGTGGCTCCGGCATTATAGGCAGAGTCTTGAATGGCTCTTCTTTCTACGGGAGTAGAGCCAGAAGGAACACACACTAAAATTAAAGACCGCTTTAAATAATTAGTAGTAAATACTTTTTTGATAAAGTATTTGATCATTTGTTCGGCTACTTCAAAGTCGGCAATTACTCCGTCTTTTAAAGGGCGAATAGCTGAAATATTGCCAGAAGTTCTGCCTAACATTCTTTTAGCATCATTACCTACGGCTAATACTTTAGTAGTATTACGAAGCCTTTGAATAGCAACCACTGAAGGTTCATTCAGCATAATCCCTTTGTTACGAATGTATACTAAGGTATTAGCTGTACCTAAATCTATTGCTATGTCTACAAAAAATAAATCTCTTAAACGTCCCATACTTATATAAGTTCCAATTTACAAAATAATTACATTATTAAAGAATGAACTATTTCTTCAATAAATACAATAATAATCAATAACACGTAATAGTTGTAAAACCAAGGTATTAGTTAATAAACTAATAATAATTTTCAACTGTATTTATTGTAATATGTTTAATGCAATATTGGAAATATTATTTTCAATTTCTATAATTTTTTTATTAGGCATTTTATTTTTAAAAAAAGTAAGTTGCCTTTTTGCATAGTTTCGGCTTTTTTGTTTGCAAATTATTACAGCTTCTGCCAAAGTTATTTCCCCTGTAATATACCTTGCTAAATCAAACAAGCCAAGAATTTTCTTTAAATGAAGAGGGTTGGTTGTAGTTTGTAAAACCGTTCTCACTTCATTTTCTGCCCCTTGTTTTAACATAGTTTCAAAACGAGCATTGATATTTTCATATATTTCTTCCTTAGTTTTGTGAATATGTAAATGCACAAAATTTTTGTTTACTACTTTTTCTTTAGCTTGGTTTTGCCAAAAAGAAAAAGGTTGCCCCGAATATAAATATATTTCATAAGCACGAATAAGCCTTTGCTTATCTTGGAATTTTTCCACGAAAATAGGGTCTACCTTGCTAACAAGGTTGACAAATTCTAGATGACCTTTTTTTTCATAAAGGTTTTCAGATTTAGTTCTATATAATATATTAGAAGGGATAGGTGATATCCCCTCTAATAAACTTAACAAGTACATGGCACTACCACCTACTACAATAGGTAACATACCCTTTGCCTGAGCTTGACTTATTTCTTGTTTAACTAGTTGTAACCACATCATTACCGAAAAATATTCAGTAATTGGTTGTAAAGCAAATAGTTTATGGGAAACCCCTTGTCGCTCGGCTTCTGTTGGTATATTTGCTAAAATAGGAGCATTAGTATATACCTGTGCACTATCGGCATTAATTATAACTGCCTTCTTAACTTTTTTGGCTAAAGAGATTGCAAAACTAGACTTCCCTGAAGCGGTAGCCCCTGAAATAATTACAACATCTGTTGCTAAGCTAATGTTTGTCATTGCGTTACTACAATTTTTACTTTATTGTTTTCTTGTAAAGTAACTAAGTAGCATACTTTCTTACTAATTGAAAGCTTTAACACAACTTATCTATAAAAAATGGTATCTATCGCTTTATTTGAACCTGATATCCCACAAAATACAGGGACTATCTTAAGAACAGCCGATTGTTTAGGCGTTCATGTTGATATTATTGAACCCTGTGGCTTTATTTTTGGGGGAGGCCATATGAGGAGAGCCGCTATGGATTATCTACATAGTGTGGATTATAAACTACATGATAACTTCCAAGCCTTTTTAGCCTATTACAAAAATTACCCCAGTAGCCGTTTAATTTTAGCTACTACTAAAGCTAGCACTTCCTATACCAATTTTAATTTTCAAAATAATGATATTATATTATTTGGCAAAGAAAGTATGGGAGTTCCAGAATGTGTGCATAATATTGCAGACTCTAGCATTACCATTAAAATGCTAGCTGGCAAGCGTTCTTTAAATTTAGCCGTTTCTTGCGGCATTATTATAGCGGAAGCCCTAAGGCAAACCCAAGCTATATAATTTATTAATTAATGTTTAATTTGTACAAATTTTTAAAACAGATGTTGAAATTTAATTTAAAGACTATCTAACTAAGATAAGTTGCTATTATACCATATTGTCTTATTAAAAGCAAGAGTTATTTTTATTCTACTTAATAATATTTTTAATAATACAATGCTAGTTTTTTACATATAGTGGTGCCACCGGCATGAATCGAACATGCGACCCCACCCTTACCAAGGGTGTGCTCTGCCCCTGAGCTACGATGGCATAATGTATGTATTTTTAAATTTAAACATAATATTAATTAAATAAACAAATAATTGCAAAATATTTTTTTGTCAATTACAATGAATAGTGGCATGGTTAAGTAATTAATGCTAACCTGTTATTGTATTATAGTAAACTATTATAGTAAACAGATTTTCTTATAAATAAAATGTTAAATAATACTGCAAATAGTAAGTTTACTAAAAAAGCCGCCGCCTTAAGAGAAAATTTAAGAAAAAGAAAAAAACAACAAATTGCTAGATTAAACCAAAAAACTAATAAAGATAATCACTTAACAGCTAATAAGCAAAAAGTAGAGAACATAAACTAAGTATGGATAAAATTAAAATTATTGGGGGTTACCCCTTACATGGTACTGTAAAAATACAAGGTGCTAAAAATGCTGCCTTACCTATTTTAATATCTACTATTTTATTTAATGACAAAGTTACCATTAATAATATTCCTATCTTAGAAGATATAACAACTACTTTAGCCATTTTAAAAGAGTTAAACTTAGAAATTACTCCAGTGAGTCCTAACACTTTTACATTTAATAGTGCTAATATAAATAAATTTCAGGCGAGTTACGATTTAGTAAGTACTATGCGAGCTTCTATGCTAATTTTAGGACCTCTGCTTTCTAAATATAAACAAGCAATTGTACCCCTTCCTGGTGGTTGCTCTATTGGGCAACGTCCTATAGACTTACATATTAAGGCTTTACAACAAATGGGAGCTAAAATTACCATAGAACATGGTAATATTATTGCTAGTGCTAGCAATGGTTTACTTGGCACAGAAATTAATTTTAGTAAGGTATCAGTTGGTGCTACCGAACATGTAATGATGGCTGGAGTATTAGCTAAGGGAAAAACCGTTATTCATAATGCCGCCTGTGAGCCAGAAATTATAGATCTAGCTAACTTCCTCAATAAAGGTGGGGCTAAAATTACGGGGCAGGGTACTAGTACTATTGAAATTACAGGGGTAGAGTCCTTAGGTAATACTAATTATACCATCATGCCCGACCGCATTGAAGCTGGTAGTTATGCTTTGGCAGCTATTGCTACTAAAGGGGAAATTGTGTTAGAAAATGTAAAGCAAAACATCTTTGGTGATTTTCTAACAATCTTAGAAAAAATAGGTGCTAAACTTAAGTGGTTAAATGCTACTTCTTTACAGGTAACGGCTCCTAAAGAAATTATGCCAGTTAATATTGTTACGGCTCCATTTCCAGCTTTTCCTACAGATTTACAGTCGCCTTTTATGTCTACCATGTTATGTGCTAAGGGTGATAGTACTATAAAAGAAGAAATATTTGAAAATAGGTTTACCCATGTGCCAGAATTAGCTAGAATGGGAGCAGAGATAATAATACAAGACTCCCATAGTGTATTAATTAAAGGTAAAAGCCACTTAACTTCAGCCAATGTGAAAGCTACAGATCTACGAGCCGCTTTTGCTTTAATTATTGCTGGTTTAGTAGCTGAAGGGGAAACAGTAGTTACTAAATTGCACCACTTAGATAGAGGCTATAACGATGTAGTTGGTAAACTTTCTGGGCTTAAGGCAAAAATAACAAGAGATCAATAAAAGAGGATAAAGAAAAAATATGGAGAAAAAAACCATACTGTTAGATGGATTGGAGGTAACTCAAGATGAAAAAGGTATTACTTTAACAGGTGAGGTAATTGAAATTTTACCTAATACTAAATTTAAAGTAAAACTTCAAAATGGAGTTGTGGTGTTGGCTCATACAGCTGGCAAAATGAGGAAGAATAGAATTAGAATAATTTTGTTTGATAAGGTAACAGTTAGAATTAGTAATTCAGATATTGAAAATTTAAAAAAGAAAGATACTTTAGTAAATGCCCGCCTTGAATATAGGTTTAAAGCCTAATTTTATTCTTTCATTTTAGTATAATTAATAATTAATTCTTTTGAGGTAAGTTTTGTTGCAAAATAAACAATTAGTACTAGCATCATCGTCGCCTCAACGGTTACAGATCCTAAAAAATATTGGTATTATCCCTAATTATGTTGTGAATCCTGATATTGATGAAACTCCAAAAAAAAATGAACGTCCTTATGAGTTTGTAAAACGTATAGCCCTAGCTAAAGCTATGGCAGTGAAAGGCTTTGATACTTGTTTTGTTCTGGCGGCTGATACTGTTATTGTTAAAGGACTCCAAATTATTGGTAAACCTAAAAATTCGGCTGATGCTTTACATATAATTAAAAAACTAAGTGGAGCCCAGCATAAAGTATTAACAGGTTTTACTTTAAAAATTCCTCAATATAAAAATACCCAAGCAAAAATTATTACTAAAGTTATTAAAACAGATGTCAAGGTAAAACGTTTAAGTGAAACTGATTTACAAAATTACATAGATTCTAATAAGTGGCAAGGTTATGCTGGTGGATATTCAATTCAAGGTTGTTTTGAGGTGTTTATTAAAAGTATTAATGGTTCACTTACCAATGTTATTGGTTTACCGTCGCAGGCTGTGTACCATAGCTTAGTAGGGAATGGTTATATAAGTTCAATGGATTTTTTTGAAGCATCATGAATAATATTAAAATAATTACATTATCATTAAGTTTTTTTCAAGTTGCATATCGTTTTTATAATAATACTTTGCAAACTATCTTCTTTAATGATAAGCAAAGTTTGCAACCTAAATTACAAAGTATATACTTGGCTAAAATTATAAAAAAACAGTTATCACTTGGTTGTTTTTTGTTGGATTTAGGAAATAATCAGCAGGCTCTTTTAAAAATTACTAAGAATAGTAGTACTTTTCATGAGGGGCAAAAGATTCTAGTACAAGTTGTAAAAGAACCAACTACACCTAATAAACATGCTGTAGTAACTGAAGACCTAAATATAGCTTCTCCTTTGTTAGTTTATAAACCTTTAGCTAGTGGTATAATTTTTGCTAAAAATATTCCATCTTCTGATTATACTAAAATTACTACAACTTTAAAATTAAACAATGAAGGAATAGTAATTAGAAGTAGCTATAAGCATAATTTATTGCCTAATTTAAAAACTAGTTTGCAAGCACTTAGGGAATTATACCAAAGTTTACAGCAATGTACTAAGCTGGGAGTAGCTTATCAACCTCATTTTCTTAGTAGATTAATAAGTAATAATTCTAAATTAATACCTAATACTATAATTTTAGATGAGATTGAAGATGTTAGTTTTTGTAAAAATTTCTTACAACAACATGATTATTTACCAACTCAACTTAAAGTTAAAGAAGAGAATAATGCAAAATACGCTCCAGAGGTATTGTTAAACTATTTACAAGAACTCATACAGCCTGTTTTTCAAATAAATAAGGAATTATCATTAAATTATTTTGAAACAGAGGCTTTTAACTATATAGATGTAAACTACAAAGGTAGTTATAATGTAATTGCAAAAAAAGAAGAAGCCTTATATAAAGCTAACTTAAGTGTTTTAGAGAGTGTTGCCTATAACATTATGTTAAAGAATCTTAGTGGACAAATTCTAGTTGATGTTTTAAAAATTACCGGTAAGCAGTATAAACATAATTTACTAAAATCCTTACAAAAATATTTTTTAATTGATGATAACAAAACCACAGTATTAGGCTTTTCTAATTTAGGTATTATGGAAATTGCTAGGCAGAAAGTTACAGATAGCCTTAGTATATATAATAAAACTAATTTTAATTATAGGGTTTTTCAATTATTTATTCAAATTATAAATGTAGCAAGAACTAAGCCAACAGCTAGTATTAATATTATTTGTACTAAAGCTCAGCACCAGGCTATTTTGCAGTTAGCCTCAACAGAAATTACTAACTTAAATTCTTGGCTAAGTAAACCTGTAGGGTTTATAATAAATGAAAGTAGTAAAATACCTATATTACAAATAAGATAACCAAGTATTTTCATAGGAGGTAATCTTTATCTTTTAAAAGATGATGAGAAGGTTGCTTTAGGGAAAAGATACTACAGATAATGAAGTTGTAAGGGCTACATAACCTATATAAACTACAATGAATATACACTATACAAGGTAGCAGGTAGCACCAAGACTAAGACTGTTAGGTTTATAAAATTAGCTTCCTGATGTTAGAGATTCTAAGTAACAAATTAAAAATAGGAGATAAAGTGAAGCAAGAAGCAAAATTAAAACAGATGTGTCTTATGCCTACTTTAAACCAATGCCCAATTTGTAGAAAAGAAGTATTACATAAAAAGTATTTTCCTTTTTGTTCCTTAAGGTGTTCGGAATTAGATATGTATAATTGGTTTGCTGGTTCTTATAGTATGCCTGCCTATGAGTTAGACGATGTGGAGAAAGATGAACTAATTAAACTATTGGAAGAAGAGGAGAACTCTAAAGAGTAGTTAAGGATTTAAAAACTCTTTTTTTTCATTGCATCATAATTAATAACTAATACAGTTTTTAATGTTGCTGTTATTCATAGTTAGTAATACTTCAATTCCTACACTATAACTAAATTAACAACTTCTCTCCCTTAAGCCATACCATAATATAGCAAGAACATCATAGTATATAATTAGTTATTTAGAATTTTTGTTAGTTAGTTTATGTGTTTTATAAATGTTTTATAAATTTTTAGCCTTTTTATGTGAACCACAATTTAACAAGAAAAAACACAATAAATTACAATATAGAGTTATCAAGTATTGATATTGATATTAATATAGTTATGTGGTATCCTGTAAAGGAAATAATTAGCAAGATGTAACAGTAGCAAGATGTAACAGGGTTAATTATTACAATCCTTAATATAAAAAAAATAACGGAGAATAAATCATGTGGAATATATGGAAAGAAAAAGCTAATCTACAAATTCTTATTTGGGGTACTATTATTGGTGGGCTTACAAGTTCTTTCATTAAGTGGGGAGCTGAAGTTATTATGCCACCAAGAATTCCTGGTGAAATATCTCCTCCGGCTGCACATATTGACTCTTGGCTAGGTTGGGCTGGGATTAACCAGCATTCGTTAGATTATGTGTATCAAGGAACAACAATACTTGGTGCTGTATCAATATACCATGTGTTATTCTGTGTTTTCTGTACTTTTTTTTATGTTTTTATATCTGCTTACTATCCTAAAATTAGAGCCCTTTATGGAGCTGTATATGGAATAATCATTACTATTTTAGCACACGGTTTAATGATACCTATTTTTGGGTTGAGAAATCCAATCTATAATCCGGGTCATGTTGGTTGGCTTTGGAATCTAAATGGCTATGAATTATGGGCGGAAACTATAGGACATATTTTATGGGGAGTATCTTTAGAAATTTGTTTAATTGCCGTATTGGCATATTTTGCCAAACCTATTAAAGGTTCTTGGGCGTAAAGTTTTTTACCAATAATTGTTAGGCAGAAAATTACAGATAGCTTTAGTATATATGCTAAAACAAATTTTAATTATAGGTTTTTCATAGGTTTTCTTTCAATTATTTATTAAGATTCTAACTGTATTAAAAACTAAGCCCACAACTAGGATTAATATTATTTACATTAAAGCCTAGCAAATTGTTATTTTGTGTTTACAACAATTTCAAAGGCAAAATAAAATGTAATTACAATATAGAATTATTGATGTTGATTTAGTTATGTGGTAACATTTTGTTTAGAGTTGTTAAAACTATACACAATGTAACAGGATTAATTGTTAAAATCTTTAATAATAAATAACGGAGAATAAATCATGTGGAATATATGGAAAGAAAAAGCTAATCTACAAATTCTTATTTGGGGTACTATTATCGGCGGGCTTATAAGTGCCTTAGTTAAATGGGGAGGAGAGGTTATTATGCCAGCTAGAATTGCTGGTGAAATATCTCCCCCAGGTGCACATATTAATGCTTGGCTAGGATGGACTGGCTTCAACCAGCACTCGTTAGATTATGTGTATCAAGGTTCAACGATACTTGGTGCTGTATCAATATATCATGTGTTATTCTCTGTTGTTTTTACTTTTTTGTATGTTTTTGTATCTGCTTACTGTCCTAAAATTAGAGCCCTTTATGGAGCAGTATATGGATTAATAGTTACTGTTTTTGCACACGGTTTAATGATACCTATTTTTGGTTTGAGGTATCCAGTTTATAATCCGGGCAAGGTTGGTTGGCTTTGGAACCTAAATGGCTATGAATTGTGGAGTGAAATTATTGGGCATATTTTATGGGGAATATCCATAGAAATTTGTTTAATTGCCATATTAGCATATTTTGCAAAACCTATTAAAGGTTCTTGGGCGTAAAGTTTTTTGGTGATTGTATACTTAACACGGCTATATTTTTTATATTTTAGTTAATATATAATTGCCTAAAATTTTTTACCAATGATTTAGTGTTTATATAAAAATTATTTTAAATAAAATACTTATTTTACTTACTTGGTTTTCTTGGTTAAAAGATAGTAGTATTCTTTGATTAATTTACTGAAGATTGATGATTATATCTTAACATGACCAAAAATTAAGCATTCATAACAATTCTTGTTTTTTAAGAATTGTTATGAATTTTAAGTTATTCGTGTTTAATTTTTTAGTTGATATTTAACAGGCTATGTATTACACTTTTCAAGTTCTTTGATTTATTTGTTTGAAAGGTTTTATTTGCCCTAAAGGTGTTAGCCTTTTCTACAACCAAAAGAAAGAATAATCCTTTTAAGCCCAAGTAGCTCAGTCGGTAGAGCGGAAGACTGAAAATCTTTGTGTCGGTGGTTCGATTCCGCCCTTGGGCACCATGTTTGTTTTTGATTAAAGTAATTAACAAATATTACTATTTAGATAGCAAAGAAAGTGAAGAAATATTTTAAATAAAATACTTTTCTAAAATGTCTTTTTTAATTTTTTCTAACTTACTATCTTTATTTGTATAAAACATTTTAGTATAATCTTTTATAAAAAGTCTATTTTCATCTAAGAATTTTCTTTCTTTTAACCATTGATATATTTCATCTTCTTTGTTCCACAGTTCAGCAATCTGTAATATTGTTTTTATAATAGAAAATTCTTTTTTATACTCTACTTTGTTAGACATGCTAGTTATTAATGTTTTTATAAATTTCCAATCATAGCTTTGAAAATATTTAGTAAATTGTTTTAAAATGATAATATATAATAATCTTTCTACAAATTGGGGTGATATAGTCTGTAATATTTCTTTGTACTCTTTGATATCCTTTTTTTGTTTAATGCTATTTAAAAAATTTTTTATATAAAAAAAGAAAATTATTTGGTTATTAGAATAATCTGTAATATTTTCCTTATTTATATATTTAATAGCATCTAAAATATATATTGTGTGTGTGGCTATAAGGTTTTCATCTGTTATGTTAAGTGGACTAAATAAGTTAAGTAATGATAGTGCGTTATTGCCATGTTCATTTACGTTCATATATGGAAGTAATTTATTGAATATTTTAAAATTAGAATTATATAAATTAAAGCCATTGTAAAAATTATTAGAATTCTTCTCATATGAGTAGAAAGCTAGTATTCTATAGATTTGAGATAATTCTGAGTTTGCAAAAAAGATATTATTTATACTTTCTATATAATTACTAAACCTATTTTCAATGTAATTATCTGATTTAGAATTAATTGTTAGGTTGATAAAGTATGTTAAATTTTTAATTAATAGATATTCTATATTTATTAATAGTGATCTTCCTACAAAATTTTTGCTAGGTTCAGTTGGCTTTTTATGTATATTAAATAATTTGAATAAGTATTGTAAACTAGTATCTATAATAGTTGTTTCATAAAAAACTTTATTGGGATATATAGATAAAATTTGATTAAATAATTCATTATCTTTTTCTAATTCATTGCTATAGTTATCAATAATACTAAATATAATGTTGACTGTTGATGAAGATAGATTTATTTGTTTTCTTTCTTGAACATACTTTATAGCGTAAAGTAATATTTTTATTTTTATTTGTTTTGTATTGTAATTATTATTATCAAAACTTTTTTGTAGATCCTTTATATATGAATCTAGGTCTAGTGCTATAGAATAAATAATATTTTTATAATTATTACTGGAAAACCAATCATAATGATTGTTTAGGGCTTTAATTGCTTTATAAACTTTATCTTTTTCTAAAACTGTAACTTCATTTTCATTTATTTCAGGGCTAAGTACCTCTGTTTGAAAATTATTATAATTTTCAATTTCTTCTTTACCATTAAAAATTGCTTGTAATTTTTTTGTTATCCATTCTAGTTCTTTTTCTATTTTTTGTTTGATTTCTATATTAGTTATACTATTATTATATTTTTTATAAAAAGCAACATCATTGCCAGATAAAGTATTTTTTACTTCTTTAAGATATTTATTTAGTTTTAGAAAAGTACTATTTTTAAATTCTTGTGGTATTAATGTAAAATTTGCTGTTAAGTAGACCTGAATTGATTGCTTATCATAACGAAGATGGTATGGGATATAATTGTTATTATTGGTTGTTGTTAATAATGGCTGTATAGCATGTTTATTTATTACTTCAAAAGGTATTTTTTCTTTTAATTCTTTTCCTAAATACAAAATAAATTCATAGAAAGTATAGTGTTTTTCAGCTAGTTCTGAATACTGTTTGATGTATTTTTCTATGTTACTAGATTCTTTTTGCAACAATTCTTTCATTATTAAAAACCAATATGCAATTAATTTATCTTGATAGAAAGAACCGTCATTAACATTAATATTTAAGTCAGGTAGATCAAGGGTTGAGTTACCTTGATTTAGTATAATAAAGGTTATAAAATATTGGTTAATTTCTTTTAAGTATGGTAGAAAAGCATTTACATTATTTATAAATATATTATAAAAAGCTTGTATATACATATTAGTATATTCTACATAAAGGGTATTTTGATCTGAAGATGATAGTTGAATATCAGGTTGACTAAATGCTAAATATTTTATTAATAACTCTTTGTGGCTAATAGCTGTAAATAGGTTTATAAGTGCATTATCTATATATTCTTTATCTACATTATCTATATATCTTCTATCTAATTTATTATTCATCAGGTAATGAAAAAACCTTAATTTACCCTCATCACTTATTTTCAAATTAGGTATTATTGTTAGGAATTGAAGAGTTCTACCTCTAAAGTCAATATTATTTTTTATGCAGAAATTAATAGCATTGTTAATTTCTGTAGGTTCATTTGAGCGTACTAGTGTTTCTTCTAAAATATAAAAAATATAATGTAATACCTGTATTTGTGTTTTGTTAAGGTTATGTAATTTGTCATCTGTGGTATTAACAATATCGTTATAATATTTTAACCATTTTAATAATGCTAGAGTGTTTATATCTTGAAAATTAATATCTTTCGTAGGGTAAAGAGTATATTCAAAAAGAAAATCTAGAGTAGTATCTTCAGAATTTAGTAAATCAGTTATAATTTGTTTTTTTAATTCTGAATCAGCTGTATATATTGTACTCCAGAGTTCAATTAATGTATAAATTGAAGAATAATTAGTAAAATCATTGATAATTTCTATATTATCAGTCTTCTCTTTTATATTATCTTTTGTAATTAAATAATGTTTTTGTTGTTTAGAAGAAGCTGAAAGAATATAGTTTATTAATAAATCTCCTAATGAATATCCTAAAAATAATACAGTATAATCTTTAAATAATTGTAGTAACAATTCTCGGTTTCTGCTTTGGGCAATATATGTTTCTATAAAGTCTTGCCTAGTATATATAATTTTCTCATCATTTATAGTATTATGTAAGTAAATTAAGCCACCTTTGTCTTTAAAATCGTCAAAAAAAGGCATACATTCTACATTGTAAGTTTTAATATGTTCTTGGTTTGTTTTCTTTGAAGGGTTATATAAAATATTTAGTTTTGTAGCAGCTTTTTTGAATAGATCATCAAAGTTAGTAGTAATTATTCTATATTCATTATCATATTTTGATAATTTAAGAATAGCTTCATGGTATTCAGTATTTTTACCTTTTTGAGTCTTTTCAACAATAAAATTATCAATGGCTTCTCTATCATACTCTTTGCATAAAGTTTCAAAAATACTAGAAATTTCATTGCTAGGCTTTTTTCTGAGTTTTTTCTTTTTTGTTAAATATTTATCTCTAGTATGGATATCTATAATATCTGCATTACTAAGTATATTTTCTAATAATTCTTCAAAAAGAGGAACATTAGCTTTTTCTTTGGAAATACCAGCACCACAAAAAATAATTAATTTACCTTCTTTATGTTTTTCTAGAAGGGGTTTGATTTTTTTTAATTCAATTAATTGTTTTAAAGTGATTTTTTTAGGCATAGTTTATTACAGCTTATATATATAAATTATATATGGTGATATAAAATAAACCTGTCAAGCAAGATGAAAGAAATGAAATTATTTATATACTCTAAATTTTTATTTAATAATATGAAACATTTTCCCTTATCTTTATAAGCAATGTTATATGATAACCTTGACTTCCCCTGATAACTAAGCTAAAATAACAGTTGCTAGGTAGTTGGGTAATTGCTGGGCTTGGTGAAAATTAAGCACAGAGGAAAGTCCGAGCTCCACAGAAACAAAGGACTGGTTAACCACCAGCTGGGGTAACCCAAGAGAAAGTGCAGCAGAAAATATACCGCCTATATAATGTAAAACTAAATAGCTAAACATTTTATAAATGTAAAGTTATTTGCTTAATTTATACTTGGTTTATATGAGTTATATTGAAGTTATATGTTATAAATATGTTGTAAGTTATACTTTTGTGTTTATAAATATAATTTTATATAAGTAAGTAAATTACAATAAGTTACATAATTATTTATGTGGCAGTAATTAACAATTAAATTAATTATATAGGTAAGGGTGAAAAGGTGGGGTAAGAGCCTACCGCTTTTTTGGTAACAGAAAAGGCATTGTAAACCTTCCTTGGAGCAAGATCAAATAAAGTAGCGTTGTTTTTACAACATCTCAGTTTCTGGAGTATACTTTGGTGGATCGCAAGAGGTTATAAGTAATTATAACCCCAGATAAATAATTACCGTTTTAGCTTGCTAAAATACAGAACTCGGCTTATAAACTATCTAGTAATTTTTTTGTTTTGATTCTTATGAAGTTAAACCTTTCACAGCTCCTACAATTAGATCTGCAATTATTAAAAAAGATTAAATCTTCTTTTCATTTGCCTTTATTAACCCAAGAAGTGCTAGTTAATTTGGAATTAAACCCCAATAAACCCCAATCTTTTTTAGATTATACTTTTAGTTTGAGGGATATTCTAAGGACATTCTGGGATTTTCCAAATGAAATTAAAACTCCAATTATTAAAGAATACCAGCCCACATTTTCCTGTATTAATTCAAGAAGGGCTAGCCAATGTGGAATTAAAATCTCAAGTATCCTAGTTTTTGTTAGCTTGTACTTTTGGTTTGGGGGCTATGCTAAATATATTTTAGAAATTTTCCATAAAAATACCAAAGTAATAGGTATAGACTCTGATGAAATAGTAGTTTCTGGTTTAAGGGGGCATTTTAAACATATTGTAGAAATTTCCCATAAGAACACTAAAGTAATAGCCATCAACCCTAATGAAACTGCCTTTTCTAGTTTCAAGAGCATTCTTAGTACATGGTGGATTTTTCTAATGTTAGGATTTTCTATATGAAATTAAACCTCCAATTATTAAAAAATACTAGCCCACATTTTCCGGTATTAATTCAAGAAGTGCTAGCTAATTTAGAATTAAATCCTAATGAACCCCAATGTTTTTTAGATTGTACTTTTGGAGCCGGTGGTTATTCTAGGCATATTTTAGAATTCTCCCATAAAGATACTAAAGTAATAGCCATAGACCGTGATGAAACCGTAATGCCTATAGCTGAAGAATTGCAAAAACAATATCCAAAGAGATTTCAATTTTACCTTAATACCTATGCTAATTATCCCCAAGTTTTACAGGAAGCTAGTGTTGATAAGGTAGATGGTATTATTATGGATTTAGGCTTTTCCTCTATGCAGATTAATGCTATAAGTAGGGGCTTTTCTTTTAAAGAAAAGGGAGAACTGTTAATGACAATGGGCTTAAATAACACCACCGCCTATGAGTTTGTTAATTATGCCAAAGAAGAGTTAATAGCTGATGTGATATATCATTATGGTGAAGAACATAAAGCTAGGCAAATTGCTAAAAAAATAGTGCTCTTTCGTAAAGAACAGCTTATTAATACGCCAGAAGAATTAGCAGATATTGTAAGAAGTGTAGTAGGATTTAAAGGTAAAAATAAAGCCACTTCTAATAAAAATTTAATAGGAAAAAGAAAAATAATAGATCCAGCTACCAAAACTTTTCAAGCTATTCGCATTTATATTAACGAAGAGTTGCAAGAATTAACAACGGCTCTTAATAATGCTAGTAATTACCTAAAGCCAGCAGGAAAATTGTTAGTAGTTAGTTTTCACTCTTTAGAAGACCGTATAGTGAAAGATTTTTTAAATACTAATGGTTTTCACTTAAAGAAATACTCTAATAAGAATGATTCCCTAGAAAAATTTACTAAAAATAAACTAAATCTTGGTACAAATAATAATAAGAAATTATTTGAAATTATAACTAAAAAGCCTATTATTCCTTCAAAAGAGGAGGTTGCTATTAATCCACCTTCGGCTTCGGCAAAATTAAGAGTAGCAAGGAAAATATAAAATGCGTATATTTATTCAGTTTAGTATATTATTTATGATTGTTTGTATTTTAACGGCTACAATTTTGTCTTTACAAGAAAAGTTTTTAGAAACTAAAGTAGAAAAATTAAATAAAGAAATTGCTAACAACCGTGATAAACTCCAAAGCCTGAAAGCAGAGTGGAATTACCTAAATAATAAAGATTATTTAAAAATGCTGACCGCAAAATATCTACCAGATTTAAAATATGAAATTAAAAATACCAACATTGAACAGTTTCTAGGTAAGCCTAAACATGCTAAGTAAAAATACTGAAATAAAAGTGGCTAAAAGTAGGATAAAAATTGTTGCCTACTTTATTTTTTTATTATTTCTTGTAGCAGTTATTAAGTTAGTTTATTTAGCTGTTTTAGGTTTTTACCAGAATTATGTTTTTACTAATACCCAAATTAAATCAAATATTCGTTATGATATTCTAGATAGAAACAACAATGTTTTAGCTATTAATATTCCCTCCGTTTCTGTGTATTTGCGTCCTAAAGAAATTACAAATAAGCCTTTAGCAGTAAGAGCCTTAAGAGATTCCCTAAGAATACAGGAAAGTATAGCTCATAAACTTGTTTATGCTGATTCTCCTTTTGTGTGGGTTAAAAGAAATATTGCGGCTAAAGAGGAAAAAAAACTTCGTTATTATGGAGTTATTGGTATTTATTTTTCTAAAGAAAAGAAAAGGTTTTACCCTTATGGCTCTTTATTTTCTCATACTGTAGGTATGACTAACCTAGATGGTGTAGGAGTTAGTGGTATTGAAAATAGTTTAAACAATGAATTAACACAACATAATGTAACTCTTTCGTTAGATTTAGGCATTCAAAGAATTGTTTATGAAGCCCTTGCAAAAGCTAAAAACTTAAATAAAGCAAAAAGAGCCTATGCTATGGTGGTAAATCCTAAAACAGGGGAAGTGTTAGCTTTAGTTTCCTTGCCAGATTATAATCCTAATTACCGCCATGATATTAACATAGGAAATATGTTTAATTACCCAACGCAGGGCTTGTTTGAACCTGGTTCTATTGCTAAAGTATTTTCTGTAGCAATGGCTTTAGATAATGGTGACCATAAAATTTATGATACTTACGATGTTTCTAAACCTATTGTTAAGAACTCTTACTTAATTGTAGACTATGATTATATGGATAGAACGTTAACTATTCCAGAAATTCTAATGTATTCTTCTAATATTGGTACATCTATTTTAATGCGAGAAATTGGTATTTTTACTCAAAAAAAATATTTAAAACGTTTTGGTATTCTAAATGCTCCGCCACTAGAGATCACTGAAAATACAGCCCCGTTAGTACCTTCTGTGTGGAATCAGTTAAATTCCATGACTATTTCTTATGGCTATGGCATAGCCATGTCGCAGGCTACTTACTTAAATGCTTTTTTACCCATTATTAATGGGGGAATTTATACGCCTTTAACTTTATTAAAGAAATCTGCTAATACTTATGGTAATGGTTATGGTAAAAGAATAATCTCTAAGGAAGTTTCACGGGAAATGCGGGCAATTTTACGTTTAGTAGTAGCTAAAGGGTATGGTAGAAAAGCTGATGTAAAAGGCTACTTAGTTGGTGGTAAAACAGGATCTTCCGAAAAACAAGTACATGGTCATTACAATAAAGATATTGTTTTTGCTTCTTTTGTAGCATTTTTTCCAGCTGACGATCCTGAATATGCTATTTTAGTTACTATAGATGAGCCAAAAAGAGTAGCTGCTAATAATTTTAATGTTACAGGGGGCTATTTATCTGCTCCGGTAGTGGCAGAAATTGTAGAAAAAATTGGTCTTAATTTAGGAATTGCCAAACAAAAGGACGATTTATATACTAAAGTAAATAGTAAAAAAGTAGATACTATTTTACAATATGTAGAAGATATGCCAGAAATTATTAATTATTAACCTTAAAGAATTTAGGAGCATTTTTCTTAATGCAATTACAAGAATTACTTAAATACAATAAAATTTCTACAAAAACTTTAAATGAACAACTTAAAAATATAGAAATTAAACATATTACTGATAATTCTAACAATATAAAGCCCAATACTTTATTTGTAGCTATTGTGGGTTATAAAGTAAGTGGCATAAATTTTGTAACACAGGCTTTACAACAAGGTGCTGTTGTAGTTGTGATTCCTGAAAAAGAAAAGGCACAATTTTTAGAATACAAAAATATTATTACAGTGGAAGATCCTAGAAAGTTTTTTGCTAATTCTATTTTTTATTTTTATAAAGATATTCTTCCTAAAAATATTTTTACAGTTACTGGTACTAATGGTAAAACCTCAACTGCCAGTTTTGTAAGCCAGATTCTAAGTGCTTTAGGTATTACTAATATGGCTATTGGTACACTAGGTGTAACAATAGGTGAGGAATGTTTAGCAGATACCATGACAACTCCTGCTACCACAGATTTAATTAAGTACTTTCAAATAGCTAAAAAAAGGAATATTAATTATGTGGTAATAGAAAGTTCTTCTCATGGTATAGAACAATACCGCACCTTTGGTTTACACTTTCAAGGTGTTGCCTTTACTAATTTAACTCAAGATCATTTAGATTATTACCATAATTTAGCAAATTATTTTCAAGCAAAATTAAAATTGTTTACAGAATATTCTTATGATTATGCCGTAGTAAATACTGATGATACTTACGGCAAGAAAATTCAACAAACTTGTAAAAATAAAAATATTTTTACCTATGGTAAAAGTTCCACTGATCTACATATAAAGCAAATTCTTCCTAAACATTCTTTGCAGACGGTAATAATAACTTATAAAAATAAAGAATATAAATTCACTCTTAATTTAATGGGTGAATTTCAGGTATATAATGTTTTATGTGCTTTAACTTTGTTACTTATACATGGTATTTCGCTAGATGATATATTGCCAATTTTACCAAAATTAGTAAGTGCTGCAGGGCGTATGCTGTTATTTCGGGCTCCTAGTGGTGGAAAAATTTTTGTAGATTATGCCCATACGCCAGATGCTTTGGAATCTGTTTTAACTGTTTTAAAAAAAGAAAAGCCTATTAAGTTAAAAGTTTTGTTTGGTTGTGGTGGCAATAGAGATGTTTATAAGCGTCCTCTTATGGGGGCTATAGCTGCTAACTTAGCCGATGCCATATATGTTGCCGATGATAACCCTAGGTTTGAAGATCCTGCAACTATTCGCCAAGAGATTATAACTGGTGCTATGCAAGAAAATCCTAAGGCAATTATTTTTAACATAGATAGTAGAAAACAAGCAATGGAGCAAGCTATAAGAGAATTGCAAGACCATGAAATTCTATTAATAGCAGGCAGAGGGCCAGAAAAGTTCCATATTATTAAAGATAAAAAAATACCATTATCGGATATTGAAGTGGTTAAAGAAACAATCAACGAGTTACAGCATGAAATTAAACAATGAAATTTTAGCTGAAATCACAGGGGGTAAAACTGTTGGTAACTTTACGGTAAAGTCCTATGCTATTCACTCTACTAAAGTTAAAGCAGGGGATTTATTTATTGCATTAACAGGGGAAAAGCAAGATGCCCATAAATTCTTACCAGATGCTATTGCCAATAAAGCAGGAGCTTTACTTATTAATAAAAGCTATTATGAAGAACATAATATATCATTCCCTAATTTACTTATTGTAGAAAATACTTTGAATGCTTTACTGAAAATAGCAACTTATATAAGGCAACAAAATAAAGGGATTGTTATTGGCATAACCGGTAGTATTGGTAAAACTACGCTTAAGGATATGTTAGCTTTTTTATTACAGCCGTGTGGTCAAGTTGTTGCAACTTTAGGTAACTATAATAACCAGATTGGTCTACCTTTTTCTTTATTACAAATGGAAGCCAATGATGATTTTGGAGTATTTGAAATGGGTATGAGTTCAATTGGTGAAATTGCTGTACTTTCTAAGGTATTACAACCTAATATTGGTATTATTATAGATATTGCGAAAGCCCATAGTGAATTTTTTACATCGCTTGATGATATTGCCATAGCTAAGTTAGAAATTATTACAGCTATGCCTAAAAATGCTACTTTATGTATTAACCTAGATAATTCCTATTACCAAAAACATTATGATATTGCTAGCAAAAAACTTAAACATGTGTATTCTTTTTCTACAAATAATAAGCTTGCAGATATATATATGAAAAAGGTGATAGTACAAAATATTAATGGAGTTTATTTATTACAAATAAGTGCTAGTATTTTTCAAGAAGAGGTAGCATATACTTTACCTTCAATTGCATTGCATCATGGTTTTTTAGCAACTATTGCTTTAGGAATGGCTTATCTATTAAAACAAGATATTCAAAAATTAGCTCAGACTTTTAAAAACTTTCAGTTACCCAAAGGGCGGGGTAATATTAGCCAAGAAGTTATTAATGGCAAAAAAATTATGTTAATTAACGATAGTTACAATGCTAATCCTAAGTCTATGTTAGCCTCGTTAGAATCTTTATTGGCTATACCTACAAGTAGTAAAATTTTAGTATTAGGTGATATGCTAGAATTAGGGGCTGAAGCACAACAAGAGCATGAAGACTTACAAGAGATTATCCAAAAAATTAAACCTAAAGCTGTAATTTTACTTGGTATTCAAATGTTAAATTTATATAATATATTACCAGATAGTATGGTAATATACCATTTTTTACATTGGCAAGAAGCTGAACTGAAGTTGCAAAGCCTAGTACAAAACAATGATGTTATTTTAATTAAAGGTTCCTTAGGGGCAAATACTTATAAAATAGCTGAAAATATTACTACAAATACAAAACATTAATAAAACAATATAGGGAATTATATGGCATTACTAAGTAATTTATTTCATATTTCTTGGCATTTAAACATTATGTATAGGGCAGGATTTGCTTTTTTAACATCGGTGCTTTTAGTAATTTTTTTGGGAAGACAATTTATTAGGTTGGCAAAAAAATCCCAAAGAATTATGCAACCAATTCGTGAAGATGGTCCACAACAACATTTCAACAAAGAAGGTACGCCAACTTTAGGTGGAGTCATAATTATGGGAGCTTTCTGGCTATCTTCTTTTATATGGTTGGGGCAATTTAATAAAATAGTTGTAAATATTTTATTGGTTTCTTTTGTTTTTGCCTTGCTAGGTTTTATTGATGATGTATTAAAGTTAACCTTTAAAAATTCTAAAGGTTTAAGTGGTAAAATTAGGCTCTTACTAGGTTTTATTGTAGCTAGTTGTGCTGCTTATAGTTTAATAGAGCAATACCCACCAAATATTGCTACTAGTGTGTTTTTCCCTTTTATTCATAGTTTTTATATACCACTTAGTATTTTTATTATATTTTTTAGTGGCTTTGTAGTAGTAGGTACTGCCAATAGTGTTAATTTAACCGATGGCTTAGATGGCTTAGCATCTTTAGTTAGTATAACTATTCTAATAACTTTTTTGTTTTTACTAATATTAATTCTAAGCCCAGATAAATACACAAAGTTCAATTATTCAGCTATTTTTTATTATAATAATATCAGGCAGATTTTAGTTCTTTTAGCAGCGTTAATAGGAGCCTTGTTAGGATTTTTATGGTATAATTCAGCTCCAGCTAAAATTTTTATGGGTGATGTAGGTTCACTTGGTATAGGTGGAACTTTAGGCATTATTGCAGTTTCTTTAAAACAAGAATTATTTTTAGCTGTAGCTGGCATTTTCTTAGTATGTGAGTCGGTATCGGTTATTATTCAAGTATATTATTTTAAATTTACAGGTAAACGTTACTTTTTAATGGCTCCTTTGCATCATCATTATGAAAAAAAGGGTATGAGTGAAACCTTAATAGTTAAACGTATTTGGATTTTTACCATTATTATGTGTGTATTGGCAATTTTATTGTTAGATGTATATTAAATTATGAAATATAAACATATTGCTATATTAGGTTTAGGAAGTAGTGGGCTAGCTACTTATAAGTACTTTAAAAAGTATTATCCAGCTGTTAATACTATGGCGTGGGACGATGAAGAAAGGGTGCGAGCTAAGTATACAAATGGTATGAAGTTACAGGATCCTGCAACTTGGGATTTTACAACCTTAGATGCTATTATTGTTTCTCCTGGTATTTCACTTTATTACCCTAAAGAACACTTAATAGTTACCAATGCAAAAAAGCATAAGGTAAAAATTTGTTGTGATGTAGATATTTTTTATGAATTAAATCCTAGTAAAAAATATATTGCAATAACAGGTACTAATGGGAAATCTACCGTAGTTTCTTTAATTTATGAAATGTTTAAATCTTCCCACAAAAAAGTAGCCTTATTAGGTAATATTGGTACACCTGTTTTTGCTATTGCTACTAATGAGGTTGAATATATTATTTTAGAACTATCTTCTTTTCAATTAAGTTTAATGAATAATTTTAAATTCCAGTGTGCTTTGTTTTTAAATTTGACTCCTGACCACCTTGATTATCATGGTAATTTAGAAAATTATATAACAGCAAAAGAAAAAATTTTTAATAACCAAGGTAAAGACGATATTGCCATTGTTAATAGTTTATTGCCTAAGCAAATTACTAGTAAGCTGACAAAGCAAAAGTTATTATTAGTAGGAAAAGATATCACTATAAAAAATAATGAATTAATAGATACTTATTTTGAAGATCAGGCCGTTAGGTTAGATTTATCTAAAGTGTTAATAAGGGGTGTTCATAACCAAGAAAATATTGCTTTTGCCTATGCTTGTGCTAAATGTTTTAATTTAGATAAATCTATTATTATTAAGGTTATTAATCATTTTCAAGGTTTACCACATCGGCAACAGGTGGTTAAAACTTTACATAATATTACTTTTGTGAATGATTCTAAAGCTACTTCACCTGAATCTACTCTTGTTGCCTTAAACAATTTTGAAAACATCATTTTAATTTTAGGTGGTGTTGCTAAAAGAGATAACCTAGATATTTTATTACCACAGCTTCATACAAAAGTTTTACATACTTTTCTTATTGGTAGTTCTTCTGCGTTATTTACAAAAATACTGAAAGCTAATAAACTTGCTTATAATGTAAGTTCTAGTTTAGAAAATGCCGTGAATGAATCTTATGCTTTAGCAAGATCTATAGATAAACCTACAGTTGTTTTGTTATCTCCTGCTTGTGCATCTTATGATATGTTTGCTAATTTTGTAGTAAGAGGGCAAACCTTTATAAAAGCTGTGAATCTCTTACAAGGGTAAGTTTACTGAAAATTAAGCATTTAATCCTTATACTAAACTAAATACCAAGTGTAATGTGTACCATATATGATTTTATTACTGCGAAATTATAACAATGTTTTTTCTAAATTTTGGTGGCAAACAGATAAACAAATCCTGCTTCCAATTTTTCTTTTATTTTGTATTAGTATTATTTTAGTTATTACTGCTTCCCCTTATGTAGCAATAAGAATTGGAGTAGAACCTTTATATTTTATTAAACATCATATTTTGTATTCTTTATTATCTATGCTAATAATTTTTTGTATTTTCCACCTAAATGAAAAACAATTAATAATGTTATCTTTAATTGGTTTTAGTATTAGCTTGTTGTTAATGTGTTGGGTGATATTTATGGGAACAGATGTAAAGGGAGCTAAACGTTGGGTTTACATTTTAGGTTTTTCTATTCAACCTTCAGAATTTGCTAAAGTGTTTTTTATTGGTTTTATGGCATATATGTGGGATTATACTAACAAATTAAATTTAAAAGTATTATATAAATATTTTATTTGGGTACTAATTTACACTTTGTTTGCTGGGTTATTATTATTACAACCTGATGTAGGCATGACTATTTTAATAACGGCTACTTTTTTTGTGCTGTTAATTTTAACTGGTATTAGCTGGTTTTGGGGAGTTTTATTTTCGTTTTTAGGTAGTTTGTTAATGGTAGCAGCCTATTTTATTTTCCCCCATGTTAATTATAGAGTGAATAACTTTTTCCTTGATAAACACCCATACCAAATAGAAAAAGCACTAGAGGCAATTTCTAGTGGTAAAATTCTAGGTAAAGGTGCAGGGCAAGGTTCTTTAAAAGCGGCTTTACCTGATGCTCATACCGATTTTATCTTTACGGTTGGTTTAGAAGAGTTTGGTTTAGTTTTTGGGCTATTTTTAATTTATTTGTATATTTACCTTATTATAAGAATAATTAAGCATATAAAACAAAAAAATAGTATGATAGCTATATTATCCTTAGCAGGTTATGTTAGTTTGCTAGCTACACAAACTTTAATTCATATATTTTCTAATGTAAACCTTATGCCAACTAAGGGTATGACCTTACCAGTTATTTCCTATGGTGGCTCTTCATTATTTGCCACAGCTATTTTAATGGGAATGATTTTAAATTTAACTAAAAAAGATGCTAATAGCATCAGAATAAAAAATTAGGTAATTATTATGGTAAATCAGAAAACTAGTAATTATAGTAAGAATAAAAATTCATTTCATGGTAAAGCTTATAGAAAACCTAATTATAAAGGAGATAAAGCTAAACCTTTTAAAGGTGGCTCATTTAAGGCTACAAAAAACTTAAAACCTAAACTAGCAAAATTAGCCATTGTTAGTGGTGGCACAGGAGGGCATATTTTTCCTGCTAAGGTTTTAGCTAACTATTTACAAGGTAACCGTTACCAAGTCCAACTTTTATTAGATGATAGAGCTAGGGTTTACCAAGACCTTGAGAGCAATAACAACTTTAAAGTGAATTATATCAAAGCCTTAGGCTTACATAAAAAGAATATTGGGTATATTTTTTTTATGATATTAGTATTATTTGTAGGTTTTTGCCAATCTTTTGCTTTATTTGTAAGGAATCGTCCGGCTTGCCTTATTAGTTTTGGTGGTTATACATCTTTACCGCCTGTAATAGCGGCAATAATTTTAAGAATTCCTATTATTATGCACGAACAGAATGCTTACTTAGGTAAGGCTCATAGGTTATTTGTAAAGCATGCTAGGGCTTTGGCTATTACCTTTGCTGATACGCACAATATTCCTAAAAACATCAAGCAGGTAGAGATAACAGGTTTACCAATTCGTTTACCCTTTTATTTGTATCGTAATAAGTATTATAATAAGAATTCTAGGTTTACCATTACTATTATTGGTGGTTCACAAGGAGCAAAAATTTTTGGTACGCAAGTTGTAAAAAGTTTTAGTAAATTTACAATAGAACAACAAAAGAGTTTAACGGTGTATCATCAAGTTAGAGCTGAAGATATCCAAGAGGTAAAGCAAGCATGGCAAGGCTTAGCTGTGCAAACCGAGGTGCAACCATTCTTTAAAAATATGGCTGAAATTATTTGGCAAAGTGATTTAGTTATAGCTCGTTCGGGAGCATCAACTATAAAAGAGGTAGAACTGCTTGGTAAATTTGCTATTTATATTCCTTTTGCTAAGGCGGCTGATAATCATCAGTTATTAAATGCCCAAAGTGCTGAAAAAATGAAAGAAGCAGAAATTATTTTAGAGCAAGAATTTACATCTGAATTATTATTTAATAAAATACTTAATATCTTTCTAAACCAAGATTTATACTATAATAAGTCGTTAGAAATAAAAAAACAAGCAATTACAAATGCTACAGAGCGTTTAACCAATTTAATTACAACTTTCGCCCTAAGTGCTAAACAGGAACATTAATGCAAAACTTATTACAAACTCCATTTTCTTTTATAAAAACCATTCATTTTACAGGTATTGGTGGTATAGGTATGAGTGGTATTGCCGAATTATTTCATAAGTTAAATTATCATATTCAAGGTAGTGATTTAAAAGAAAATGGTAATGTGATTCACTTAAGAAAATTGGGAATTAATATTAAAATATCTCAAGATAGTAAGAATATAAAAAATGCCGATATTCTAGTTATTTCCTCGGCAGTAAAAGAGGATAATCCCGAATATATAGAAGCCTTACGTTTAGGAATTCCTGTATATAAACGTTCTCAAATGTTAGCAGAAATTATGCGTTTTAAATGGAGTGTGGCAGTGGCGGGTACACATGGCAAAACAACTACAACATCTTTAGTTTCCCATATTTTATCGGCTAACCATTTGGATCCAACTGCTATTATTGGGGGTATAGTAAATTCTTGGGGTAATAATTCACGTTTTGGTAAAAGTAATTGGTTGGTGGCAGAAAGTGATGAATCCGATGGCTCTTTTGTAGATTTGCCTGCAACTATGTCTATTGTTACCAATATAGAAGCCGAGCATATGGATTATTACAAAACTTATGCTAAGGTACAAGAATATTTTATTAGGTTTATTAATAACATTCCTTTTTTTGGTTTTTCAATTTTATGTTTAGATAACGAAGGGGTGAGAGATATTCTTCCCTTTGTAAAACAAAGAAAAATTATTAAATATGGTAGTTCATCGCAGGCTGATTACAGAGTTACTAATATTCGTAATATTGAAGGTGGTTCTATGTTTGATGTAACCTATAATTACCAACATAAGCCTAAAACTGTCAAGAATATTACGCTTCCTATGTATGGTTACCATAATATCTTAAACGCTTTGGCTGCTATTACTTTTGCCCATAATATTGGAGTAACATTTGAGGTTATTAAAGATGCGTTGAAGAATTTTAAAGGTATAGGGCGTAGATTTACCAATGTGGGAGTTTTCAAAAATATCACTTTTATAGATGATTATGCCCACCATCCATCAGAAATTGAAGCTGTCCTTACAGCAGCTAATGATATTATGGGGGAAGGTAAAATTTTATCGGTGGTACAGCCCCATAAATATTCTAGGCTATCGGCTCATTTTGACCAATTCTGCCGTTGTTTTAATAAATCTGATTACATTATTGTTTTAGATGTATTCTCTGCTGGTGAAAAAGAGATTAAAGGGGTTAATAGTAAGGCTTTAGTACAAGGTATTAAAGATTATGGGCATAAACATGTGCTATACTTACAAGATGTAAAACAATTAACCCAAACTATTTTAGATATTAATGCAAAAGATAAACTCAAGTTAGCTATTTTTATGGGAGCAGGAAGTATTACTAATATTGTAAGAGAAACATACACGGATTTAAAGAATCATGAATAAAGCCTATGAGTTTTTACAACAGCAAACAGGAAGAGTAGACTATAACCATTCCTTAAAGAATTTAAATTGGTTTAAAGTAGGTGGTGAAGCTGATGCTTTTTTTATACCACAAGATACTAGGGATTTACAATTATTCCTAAAAAATAAACCTCAAGATGTTGCTTTTTTTGTGGTGGGGGCTGGCTCTAATATCTTAATACGTGATGGTGGTTTTAAGGGTGTAGTTATTAAACTTAGTAACTTAAATAAGATGTCTAAGGTAGCTGATTATGAAATTTATGCTGAGGCGGGTTGCTTAAATATATCGGTGGCAAATTTTGCTAAAGATTTACAAATAGGTGGTTTAGAGTTCTTAAGTGGTATTCCTGGAAGTATTGGTGGTGCTATTACTATGAATGCTGGTGCGTTTGCCTATGAATTTAAAGATGTTTGTAAAACAGTTAATGCCTTGAATTTACAAGGAGAATTAGTTAATTTTACTAATGAGGAAATGGGTTTTAGTTACCGTCAAAATTCTTTAGAAGAGCCTTACATTTTTATAGGAGCCAATTTACAAGGGCAAGCAAAAGATGAAGACGAAATTCTAATTGCTATGGAAAAAATAAAGGAAAATCGGGAGGAATCGCAACCTAAAAAAGTTTTAACAGGAGGTTCTACTTTTACTAATCCTAAGGGTTTTAAAGCATGGGAATTAATAGATAGAGCAGGTTTACGTGGCTATAGTATAGGAGGTGCCTCTTTTTCAGAAAAACACTGTAATTTTATTATTAATGATGGTAGTGCTACAGCAGCAGATATAGAAAATTTAATAAGTTATGCTATTAAAAAAGTGGCAGAAAAATTTAATATATTGTTACATCCAGAAATTAAAATTATTGGAGAAAACTAATTGCCAGATTCAACAAAGAAAATAGTTGTTTTAATGGGAGGGATTTCAGCTGAAAGGGAGATTTCTTTAGTAACAGGAGATTCTGTTTTTAAAGCCTTGCAAACATGTTTTGAGGTTGAAAAGTATATTCTTAATGAGGATATTACAGAATTTATAACATTCCTAAAGGTTTTTAAAGAAAAAATAATTGTTTTTAATGCTTTGCATGGTACCTATGGTGAAGATGGTAGAATCCCAGCTTTGTTAGATTTATTCAAAATTCCTTATACCCATAGTGGCGTTGTAACTTCGGCTATAGCTATGAATAAGGTTCTTAGTAAACAGCTGGCTAAAAGTATGGGAATTCCTATAGCATACCATAAGGTGGTTATTCCTAAGGAATTAAAAAGCACAGATATAAAATATCCTTGTGTGCTAAAACCAATTGCCGAAGGTTCTAGTGTTGGGATTTATATCTTACATAATGCCAAAGACTTTAACAAAGTACAACAAGATTTACAAAAATTTTCTACGCTAATGTGTGAAGAGTATTTTCAGGGGGTAGAGTGTACGGTAGGAGTTTTACAGGCACAAGCGTTAGGAGTAACAGATATTATTCCTAAAAATGAATTTTATGATTTTGAATCTAAGTATGCCGTTGCAGGTTCTTCACATATTTTACCTTCCAAAATACCCCAAAGAGTGCAAACCACTATGAAAAAATATGCTGAAGATTTATATGTAGCTTTGTTAGCTAGGGGCACTATTCGGGTAGATTTTATTTACAATAAAGAACAAGATAAATTTATTTGTTTAGAAATTAACACTCATCCTGGAATGACTCCATCTTCATTGTTACCAGAACAAGCGGAGTATAAAGGAATTAGTTTTTTAGATTTATGTAAATTATTAATACAACAAGCAACTTTTGATGTTTAACCTTAAAGAATCATAGGGTAAAAATTGTTAAAGAAAAAAAGAAAGATTAGAAAAAATTCTAAAAGAGCTTATAGAAGAAATCTTCGTGGTTTGTTGTATATTTTCTCTTTTTGTGTTTTTTTAGGAATACTATATTTTGCTTATAATGTTTATAAATTTACAGGTAATATTTTAGTTTCAGATATTGTTGTTAATGGAGCATCAAACAGAGTAAAAAATATTATTTATAAAGATTTAAGAGTTCTTAATGGTGAACGTATTGTTGATTTGAAACTTTATAAAATACAAGCCTATTTAGAACATTATAATTGGGTGGCAAAAGCCTCAGTTTCTAGAAAATTAACAGGACAATTAGAAATTAATATTGTTGAAAAAAATCCATATTTTATGTGGCTTAACGATTCTGGTAATTATAGAGTTATTAATAATGTTAATGAGGTAGTGAATGAACGGTTAAGTTTTCCACTATCCCAATTAATTGTAATTGAGAAAGGTACATTAGCCTTACAAAATGCCGATGATATTAAATTTTTAATATATAAAGATTTTGCAGTTTTACAAGAAATTCGTAAACTAGTTTATAATGGCTATAGGTGGGATATTCAATTTAAAAATGGTATGATATTAAAATTATCGGAAAGTAATATTAATAAATCTTACGATAAATTCTTAGAGGCTAATAGAAAATATAGGTTGCTAAAACAAGATATTCAATATATAGATGCAACATCTGCGTATAAGTTATATATTATGCCAAAATTACAGTAGTTTTTATGTACAAGTTTATAAAAAATCAGTTTTATAATTTGCAACATACTAATGTTGCGGTTTTAGAAACTCGTGATTCCTATATTTATTGTTATGTCTTTAGTTGCCTACATAACTATTCTAAATACCAATTTCAAGGCTGTTGGTATGTTCCTTGCCATGGTTTTCTTGCTGGAGAAATTGTAGATACTAAAAAAGCTATAGCTACTTTAACTAAATTATTAAATATAGTAGAAAAGGATCTTGATTCTAGAATAAAACAAGTTATATGGCATGTCCCTTATCAGTTTCTTCATTTTATTGAAATGGTGCACGACCTTACTATTAATAGTAATGTTAGTTTAAAAGATGTAATTAAGTTAAAAGATCCTAACTTTTATAACGATAAAATTCCTAGAAACTATTTTTTATTAAATGAAACCTTTAGTAATTATTATGTAGATAATACGGAATATGTTAACCCTATAGGATTATATGCGAAAACTTTAAGCGTTAATGCTAATTTAACTATGGTGGAAATTCCATATATTAAAACAGTTTATCGGCTCTTGGATTATTTTTCATTAGATATGATTTTTGCAAGTAATTTATTGTTATATTTGCCATATTTATTTTATAATAAAGATAGTAAGATTGATACTTTTATAGATATCGGTTGGCATACAAGTAGAATCGTAGTTTTTAATAAATATATAGTTAAAAACATTAAACAATTAAATTATGGCGTAGGTAATATTATGGCAGAAGTAGCCCAGTCTTTAAAATTACCAACAGGGGTATTAGGGCAGATTCCTTTAAATAATGATTCTTTTTTTCAATTACATGGTAAAAGCATCAACCTAGAATACATAAATAAGACTTATACCATTTTACATGATGATTTTGCTAAAAGCTTAGAAGAGGTTTTATGTAGTTTTATGGTGAATTTAAAACAAGAACTACTAAAGTTGAATGGTAAGGATTTACACAATATAAATTTTGTTGGTGAGTGTAGTAATTTTCTTATAAATAATACCTTTAAAAATTATGTTATAGCTAATGATAAGTTCCAAAAAATTATTACAAACGAAAATGAAAACTCTAAAATAAATATTATGTTAGAATATATTACAAGTTTTGGATTCATGAAGTTTTTAGCACAACAAACAAAGCATATGAATACACTAAATATTTTTAATAAAAAAATAGAACAGTTAATTATGGGAGAGGAAGATTGATAAAAAAGTTTAAATCATTTGATGAAGTTTCAGACTTAACATCTGAGGATATTTTTAAACCAAAGGTGGCTGTTATTGGAGTTGGTGGTGCTGGTACAAATGCGGTAAATAACATGATAGAAATGGGTTTATCGGGGGTTAAGTTTATTGTAGTAAATACTGATTCCCAATCTTTAGAAAAATCTATTTCCCCGAATAAATTACAAATTGGTCCTAAAATTACTAAAGGTTTAGGTGCAGGTTCAAAACCTGAAATAGGAATTCAAGCAGCAGAAGAATCTGTAAGTGATATTACTGAATTATTAGAAGATACTAATTTATTATTTGTAACTTGTGGTATGGGTGGAGGTACAGGTACAGGAGCCTCGCAGGTAATTGCTAAAATTGCTAAAGATTTAAACATTTTAACCATTGCTTTTGTTACTAAACCATTTACTTTTGAGGGAACTCAACGTATGGATACGGCACTAATGGGGGTGGCAGAATTAGAAAAATGTACCGATGCTCTTGTAGTAATAGCTAACCAAAATTTATTTAATGTGATTGATGAAAAAACTACAATGTTAGATGCTTTTAAAGTAGCTGATAATATCTTGTATTCAGGCGTTAAAGGAATTACAGATTTAATAGTTTCTAATGGAGTAGTAAATTTAGACTTTAATGATATTCGTTCTGTTATGGAAAACATGGGTAGAACCATGATAGCCTCGGCTGAAACCTCTGGTGAAAATAGGGCAGAAGCAGCTGCTAAGCAAGCTATTAATAACCCTTTGCTAGATAAAGGTAGTTTAACAGGGGCAAGAAAAGCCTTAATTAATATTACAGGTGGTTTAGATATGACCTTATTTGAAGTAGATACTATTGTTACATATATTAAAGGGGAATTAGATACTGATGCTTTCATTAGTTTTGGAACAATTTACGATGAAAGTATGAATGAACAAATTAGAGTATCTGTGGTAGCTACAGGTTTAGGTAATGAAAAAGGGGCAGATATTTTTACTACCGCCCACAATATTGCCTACGATAAAAATAAAATGAAGCGTAGAATTATGCAGCACCAGCCAACACCTCTAAAAAAAACTGAAAATAATTTAAATCATAATAATGTAATGGATTTAAACCAAAATGTGGAATTTGAAGTAGATGACGGAGAAGAGCTAGCTGCTACTGAAGTACAATTAGCTTCCAAAGCAGTTAAAGTAGCAGCCTATCACGAGGAACCTTTGAATCTTAGTAAAAAAATGCAAATAAATACCCAACAATTTGAAAATCCAAAACCTTTTCACGATGATTCTTTCAATAAAGATAAAGAAATGGAAGAATATACAGACTATGAAGACGATGAATCTGAAGAAGAAAACGAGGTAATCTACCCAGATACTGAAGATAAATCTACTAATTTATTTAATTTAATTACTAAAAAAAGTAATAGTAATGTAAATAAAGATGCAGATGTTGTTGAAGGTAAAATCAGGAAACATAATAAACAAAATCACCAAGATAATAACAAAGATGAAGAAAGTTTCTTTGATATTCCCTCTTTTTTAAGAAAAAGAAGCTAATGTAAAATAAAATTAAAATTTCTAAGTATATAAAATAATACCTAGCTGTGTAAGGTAGTTAGTAGAATTACTCATTGCTGTTACTTACTTATTAATTAAGGTATCCATGCAATGAAACAAAAATACAATATATAAGCAATATTTGAAAAATTATTGTTATTTTGTTTTTGCTACTATCTTTGTTGTTAACTAAAATAGATATTAAGAAATTAGAAAATTCTTTATAGATAAAAACAAAGTAGCTATTTACCAATTTTAAAGTCAAATGCTTTAGTGTGTTGTTGTATATATTTTTCACCATTGACACTTAAATGGTCGTCTATAAATAATATTATACCTCTAGCTTCTGGAGTTTTATAATATTGTTGCATGGGAATAAATGAAATGTTCATACCTTTTTTATTGTAATTATTAATAAATGTAAGTAATTTCTTGCTATTTGCCTCTGCATCTTTAAAATTTAGAATTAAGCATTTATGTTTCCTAAAAAGAGTTTTTAAGTATTTGCTCTGTGCAAGAAGAGTAAAATCTCTAATACAAGTATTAGCTCGAAATATTAATGCTGGATGATCTTCTATAATTATAAGATGTAGTTTCTTATTAATAGATAATAAATAATCAATATTTTTTTGTACTCGTTCATCTTCTCCCTGATAGCTTAGTATAATTGTATTGATAGTACTATCTGTTAATAAAGTTTTATGTATGAATTGTTTAGTATTAAAACATTCATCATTTACTATGGGGTTAGTAAAAGCGAAATAATAACAAACTGCTGCTGATGTGGCTACATAAATGTTTACATGATTTTTCTTAGCCCATTTTAACATGGTTTCATTCTTTTCTACTCCATGTGAATCTCCTATGTAAAGTACTGAACGTTTAAAACCAAAATCATGCTTCTTAAGTCTAGCCTTTTTATTACTTATAGAATTATAAGCATTTTGCAAAATAACTCCTTCCATTTTAGCATCATAATAAGGACGAATAAATTTACTAGAAATATGCATAAAAGTTGCTAAAGTAACCATTGTAATAATTGAAATTAGTAATATGGTAACTTGTTGAAGCATAGTATTACTTTTGACTCTCCGAAAAGGATTTTCTATTAGATAATAAGATAAGCAAGCAAAAACATAAGTTATAATAAGAATAATTACATAATCAATGCAATTAATATTATTACCAGTAATAGTAAGATACAGTTTTTTATAAAAAATAATAATTGGGAAATGCCATAAGTAAAGGGAGTAAGATAAATCACCTAAGTGAATAAAAAAGTTAGTGAAATAGTTTATCTTTATTGGTTTGTAAAGACCATATAAAATAACTAAACCAGATAATAACACAGCAAAAAAACATAATAGAAATTGATGAAAGTTAATTTTATTTAGATGAGAGTTAAGCCTGCTAAGATGTGGAGATTGGGATAATATATGTTTATCAAAATTGAAACCATAATACAAAAATATAATTAATAAAATAGAGAATAATATCAAGAGTGAAGTACTATGTTGCGGTTTGTTTTTGATTAGCTGAAAAATAAAAAATACAATAGTACCAGCTAGAAACTCCCAAGCTCTAGTATAAGGCATATAAAATGCTAGCTGTTGATTAAGAGTGATAAAAAAATAAATAGAAATAAGGCTTAACAATATAAGGAAGAAGTTCATCATTTTAGCTTCTTTTTTATATATTAGGTATGCTCCAAGTAAGATAAAGGGGAAAACTAAATAAATTTGTTCTTCTACCCCTAAAGACCAAGTATGTAAATATATACTTTTATCACCAGTATCCCAATAAGATTTTGTATAAAAAGCAAAAGCAAAATTACTGATTTGCAAAGGCACATACCTAAAATGGGTTTCTTGTAAATAATGGTATTCAACAGATGTAAACATGGAAAAGGCAAAAATACAAGTTATAACAATCATAACAAAAAGAGCTGGGAATAGCCTTTTAACCCTATTAGTATAAAAAGAGAGAAAGGTAAAAGTTCCTTTATTATAAGAATTTATAATAGAGTTGGTAATGACAAAGCCAGAGATAACAAAGAATATATCTACGCCTAAGTAACCATTGGGAAGTAAATCCTTATTTAAGTGGAAAATAATTACAACAAAAACTGCTAAAGCTCTTAGTATTTGAATATGGTGATAATCTTTTGATTCATGCATATAATATTTTCCTATTTTTGATATTTATATACTGTTTTTTTCTCTTTTCTCACTTTTCTTTTGCATTGTTTAATGTCTTTTTGAAGCATGTATAATACAGCTGGATAAGTAGAATCATTTAGCAATATAGAAAGTAAAATACGGATTATATAGCTAATAATTATCTTAGTAAAGTGATATTATTTACTATTTAATAGCAATACTTAGTTACCAGTTTTAATAGAGTTATGATATAATAGACAATGTAAAATGATTACAGTTACTGTTAGTAACCACAAGGTGCAAATAAGGGGAAATAAGGCTTTTGTAATGAAGTGTAATGATTATTTAATGTATAAAGTTGTTATATTCTAGTATTATTCCCTTAGTATAAGTAAGGAGTTTAGGTGAATTAATGCAACAATTAACATTAAAGAAATCAGTTAAAATACAAGGCATAGGCTTACATAGTGGTAAAGCTGTAACTATGGTGCTTCATCCTGCACCTATTAATAATGGGATCATCTTTAAAAGGATAGATCTTAAAAACAGTAAAAACCTTAGCCAAAATATAGTGTTAGCTAAGTATAATTATGTTAAAGAAACTACTTTATCATCTACTTTAGTGAATGATTATGGCGTGCAAGTAGGTACAGTAGAACACTTTATTTCTGCCTTAGCTTACTTACGGATTGATAATTTATTAATAGAAATAGATGCTCCTGAGGTACCTATTTTAGATGGTAGTGCCCAAATTTTTATCAAAGAAATTTTACATGTTGGTTTAGCTACTCAAGATGCTCCTAAAAAAATATTAAGAATTTTAAAACCGGTAGAGGTAGTTACTGAAAAGTGGCAAGTGAAAATTATTCCACACGATCAATCCATTTTTTCTTTAGATATTAACTTTAACGATAACATTATTCAGCAACAAACTTACACTCATAACCTAGATCTTGATGATTACGAAAAAGATATTGCTCCAGCTAGAACTTTTTGTTATTTAAAAGATGTAGAATATTTACAATCTAAAGGTTTAGCCTTAGGTGGTTCTTTAGAAAATGCTATTGTAATAGATAACGATAAAGTTCTTAACCCTGAAGGTTTAAGGTTTAATAATGAATTTGCTAAGCATAAAGTATTAGATGCTATTGGTGATTTATACTTAGGTGGTTATACTATTAAAGGGCATTTCTTTGGTGTTAAATCTGGGCATAAGGCTAATAATTTATTATTACGAGCTATTTTTAATAATTCTAGTAATTATAAAATTGAAGATGATTTATCTTATTATCGTATTCCCTATTTTTATACTACCGAAAATATTCTTAATAAGTATTAAAATTGCATAAATCTTGATAATTTTATAAAATTTACCTACAATATATCCTTATATATGGTATTTTTTGTTTATGAGAAAACTCAAGTCATTCTTATTATTATGTTTTATTTCCCTTACTTTATGGTCTTGTGATTCCTATAATAAGGAGGTTGGTTTAACCTTAGAATATATGTATGCTAATGCTTTAGCCGAGTTAAAAGATGGCGACCTAACTAAAGCAGAAGAATCTTTACAGAAAATTGTTAGCCAATACCCTTATAAAGATGAAGCTATTGAAGCTCAAGTTTTATTAATTTGGGCATACTACATAGATAACGACTTTATAGAAGCTGAAGTTACTATAGATGCTTTTTTAAAATACTATGTTTATAATGAATATACCGATTGGGTTTATTATATGAAAGCCTTAGTTGACTACGAACAAATGGAAAATGCAACGAGGGATCAATCCTATACTAAAAAAGCCTTAGATGAATTTTATGATATTATAAAACAACATCCTGGTTCAGTTTATGCTCAAGATGGTATCTTTAAGGTTCAAATTATTAAATATAATTTAGCTTACCGCTCTATGCAAATTGGTAAATACTATTTAAAAAATAAAAACTACTATGCGGCTATTCCAAGGTATCAGGAGATTATAACTTTATACCAAGATACAGCTTTTACTCAAGAGGCTATGTACCGTTTAGTATATATATGGTTAGTATTAGGAGAGGATGAAGAAGCCTTTAGGGTAGCTTCAGTGTTAGGTTATAATTATTCAGATAGTAAGTGGTATACTAAATCTTTAAAACTTTTAAAAAAGTATTCCAAGAAACAAATTAAAGAATTACCATCCGCTAGAATTGTAAAGTAACATGTTAACTGAATTACATATCAATAACGTTTTATTAATAAAAAAACTTTCTTTATCTTTTAGCAATGGCTTTAGTGTTTTTACTGGAGAAACTGGGGCTGGTAAAAGTATTTTACTAGATTCTTTAGCTTTAGCTTTAGGCGAGAGGGCAAATTTTTCTTTAATTCGTCAAGGAACCGAGCAAGGAATTATTACTGCTGTTTTTAATAATGAACATGAATTGATTACAAATTTCCTTGAATCACAAAATTTGCCAGTTGAAGAAAGTATTATTATTCGTAGGGTATTACACATAGATGGTAAGTCTAGGGCTTTTATTAACGATGTACCTGTTAGTGTGGCTCTTTTAAGGAAGCTAGGGGAAAAACTTTTAGATATTCATGGGCAGTTTGATAATTACCGCCTTATAAATTCTGCTTACCACCAAGATATTTTAGATAGTTTTTTACCTACCAAAGAAATTTTAAATAATGTTGCAAAGGCTTATGAGAATTATTTAGTAGCTAGGGGTTTATTTGAGTCTACCAAAGAAGAAGTTTCTCGTTTAGTTGCTGAAAAAGATTATATAGAATATTCATTAAATGAGCTATTGGAATTGAAACCTTATGAAAATGAAGAACAAGAGTTAGCTTTAAAAAGAGTTGTATTAAATAATTCCCAAAGGTTGGAAGACATTTTTTCTGATATTCGCAAAGAATTGGTAGGTAGTACTATTTTAAAAAAATTACATAAAGTACTAAAACAAGTAGATAACGCTAAAAAAATCTTAGGTGATACTCCAGCAATAGAAGAGTTTCTTAATAGTGTTGATGCTACCTATACTCAGCTATCTAATACCATAGAAACTTTTGAAGATTTAGCAAGTTCATTAGATTTTTCTAAAGAAGAATTACATGCTTTAGAAGAACGTTTAATAGAATTAAGAACTATTGCTAAAAAACATAATACTACTAGTAATCATTTAACAAAATTAATAGATGAATTCCAAGAAAAACTGCACTCCATGGATATTAGTGATAAGCAACTATTAGCTTTACAAGAAGATGAAAAAGAAAAGTATGATATATATCTTAATTATGCTAGGAAACTAACAGCATTAAGGCAAGAAACAGCAATTAAAGTTGCCAGTAAAGTTAATAAGGAATTAGAGTTTTTAAAGTTACCTCATGGGGAATTTAAAGTTGTAGTATTACCCGATAGTTATTCTAAAAAAGGGCAAGATAAAGTTATTTTTCAAGTAAAAACTAATAAAGGTAGTAATTTTGGCGACCTAAACAAAATTGCCTCAGGTGGAGAAATGGCTAGGTTCATGCTTGCTTTAAAAATGGTATTAGCAGAAGTTGATGTTATATCTACCTTAATTCTTGATGAAATAGATATAGGAGTAGGTGGCGATGTAGCAGATGCTATAGGCGTTCGCTTAGCTAACTTAGCTAATAATATTCAAACTATTGTGGTAACCCATTCGCATCAAGTAGCATCAAAGGGAAGGAACCATTATTTAGTAGCTAAAAATATCTATAATGATGATACAATAACTACAGTACAACTTTTAAATTATCAAGAAAGGGTACAAGAAATTGCTAGAATGCTTTCCGGTAGTATTATAAGCCAAGAAGCTCTAGCCACAGCTACTAATTTATTAGAAAATAAATAATTTTAATACTATGCCTAAGTCTTTATCTTTGCAAGAAATTCAAAAATTACAAGAAATAGCTGTTGCTGATTATCTATCGGAAGAGCAAGCAAAATTCATTGCTAAGGAATTAGAAAAGTTTAAAGATGAATACTATAATAAAGATAACTCTATAGTTGCTGATGAACTTTATGATGCCCTAGAGAAAAAACTAGTTACTTACTTAAACCAACAGAAAAAATTAAATAAAAATTCCACTAAACCTGTTTTAGATTTGGTTTTACAAAATGAAACTATGCAGCCAAAAGTAGGAGCTATGGTAAGTGCTAAAACGGCTAAAATCCCTCATTCTATCCCTATGCTTTCTTTAGATAATGCTTTTACCTCTGAAGATGTAATAGACTTTGATAACCGCATTAAAAAATTTTTATATCCTACAGGGCGTTTTAATCAAAGCCATATAAATAAGCACAAAGAAGAAACTCTAAAATCTAGCAGTACTTTATTAGAGGAAGATGATTTATTTCAAGATAGTTTGCACCAAAGTTTAGTGATTGAAAATAAAGAATTAGCTCAGGCTAATTTGCTTACTAATAATAAAGAATTACAAAATAATAAAGATATACCAGATATTACTTACCATGTGGAATTAAAAATAGATGGTTTATCGTTAGCTATTTTATATGAAAAAGGACATTTTGTAAAAGCAATAACTCGTGGTAATGGCTTAATAGGTGAAGATGTTAGTTTGAATGCTCAATCTGTTAAAAATCTTCCTTTACAATTAAAAGAAGGTTATCCAGAATTTTTGGAAGTACGAGGTGAAGTATTTATTAGCAAAAAAAACTTTCAACTTCTTAATAAACAACAAATTGAAAATAATGAAAAAATTTTTGCTACAGCTAGAAATGCTGCCTCTGGCTCCTTACGTTTATTAGATAATACTGAAAGTAAAAATCGTTACCTAGAGTTTATGCCATGGGGGCTAGGTGAAGTAAGTTCTAATAGTACTAATAAATTTAGTTCTTTAGTTAATATTTTTCAGCAACTACAAAACATGGGATTTACAATTAGTCCCTATAATAAATTATGTATTGGAGTAGAACCATTATTAGAGTATTACCATTATTTAGCTAGTATTCGCCAAGAGTTACCTTTTGAAGTAGATGGCGTTGTTTATAAAGTTAATGATACAGCTTTGCAAGAAAGGTTAGGGGTTTTAATTAAGGCTCCCCGTTGGGCTATTGCCCATAAGTTTGTAGCAGAAAAAGTTGTTACATGTATAAAAAATATTACTATCCAAATTGGACGGACAGGCGTTTTAACTCCGGTAGCTGAATTGGAGCCTATTGGTATTGGTGGTGTGCTGATTGCTAGAGTTACTTTGCATAATATGGACGAAATTAAACGAAAAGACATTCAAATAGGTGATTATGTAGAAGTGTACCGAGCCGGTGATGTTATTCCCAAAATTACTAAAGTACTTTTGGATAAGCGGACGCAAACTACTAAATTTACCATGCCAAAGACTTGTCCTTTTTGTGGTTCACTGGTGGAACATGTAGAAGGTGAAGTTGCTATTCGCTGTTCGGCTGATATGTTTTTTTGTAAGGGGCGTCGCCTTGAATCCTTTAAGCATTTTACCTCAAAAAATGCTATGAATATTGAAGGGCTTTCAGAGCAAACCCTAAAATTCTTACTAGATAATAACTACATTCAAGAGTTTGCAGATATTTATATATTACAACAATATCAAAGTGAATTAATAAAAATTAAAGGTTTTGGGGAGTTATCTATTACTAATTTATTGAATTCTATAGAGAATTCTAAACAGGTTAATTTAGCAAATTTAATTTTTGCTTTAGGAATCCCACAAATAGGTTTGAAAAATGCCACAATGTTAGCAAGGCAATATAAAAATATAGAAAATTTTATTAATACTTTTCAGGAATTGAATCAAAATGAAGAATTAGTAAGCCAAATTAATATGCAGTTCTTTGGTGAAAGTATTATTACTTCTATTTATGAATATGTAAAGGATGCTAAACAACAGGCAGTATTGCAACATTTATTACCACACTTACATGTTATAAACCATACTAGCAAAATGGTAAGTAATGGTTTGTTTTCAGAGAAGAAGGTTCTATTTAGTGGAACTTTACGAACAATGAGCCGTTTAGAAGCCCAAGCCTTAGCGGAAAAGCATGGAGCCTATATTGTGAGTAGTGTTTCTAAAAACTTAGATTACTTAATTGTGGGAGAGAAAGCTGGTTCTAAGATGAAAAAAGCTCAAGAACTAGGTATTACCATTTTAAATGAAGAAGAGTTTTTAGAGTTAATAGCTAAGACTGACAATCTTGATGCTGAAAATAAAGAATAGTTACACACATACATAGCCTAAAGATTAGGGCAAATTTGTTAGTAAGTAATTGGGATTGATAATAATTAATATTAAGATACTCAATATTTTACTAAGTATTTCAAAAAATGAATAAATAATTACAAAAACTGATAGTAAGTATTTTATTTAGTAGAATAAATCAACATATCTCTCATTATTGGTATCCTTGACGATTTGAATCACTCTTACTGTTTTACTAGATCCTATAGCTGTAGTGTAAGTATATGTACCTTTTAACTCATAATAATAACCACTTTTAAAAGTAACCCCGAGCACTTCACCATCTACATAATCACGTTTTAAAACCTTAACTCCTTTTATTAAATAAACATTTCCACCACTAAAAAATGTAACTAGTATGTGATTCTCATCTACTACACTTAAAACTCTAGCAACAATTGTTACATCTTTATATTCATAAGCTCTTAAGAACGAATTAACTTTTCGGTTAAAAACATCAATGACAGTAATATCACAATAGCTATTACAAACTGCAAGGTAGTTTAATGTAGGTTGTTTGTTATTTTCTTAATTAAAAGAGCAATCATTTAAAGTAAGTAGAAGAAATAATAGTATTATTAAATTTTTCATTATTATTTATTCCTCTTAGTTAAATATTTAACTCTTTATTACTAACTACGGCAATGGCTTCTTCGGCGGTGGATAGTTTTTGGAGTTCTTGTTTAACATCATCTTTGCTAACGTTTTCAATATCAGTAATAAACTGGTTAAGATCTTTAATCTTTCTATAAGTAAGTATATCAGCTGCCATACGATTGCAACGGGAATAAGGACTTTCTAAAGACATAATAATAGAACTTTTTAATTGATTTTTGGCCTTAAGAATTTCTTTATCGGCTACGGTGTTTAGAGTTTTAGTAATTTCTTCTTTAATTAAATTAATAACATCTAAGGTTTTTTCAGTGGCACAGCCTACTTGTACTACGAAAGTTCCTGTATCCTCATAAGAATTTAAGAAACTATCCACTGAATAAGCTAAACCTCTTTTTTCACGAATTTCTACAAAAAAACGAGAAGACATACCACTTCCTAAAATATTATTAGTAACTAATAGCTTGGTATAATTTTCATTAGTATAAGAAACAGCTGGTAGCCCATAAAAAACGTTAGTTTGTTCAATTTCAGGCTTAACTAAAACTTCTTTTTGGGCATGAAAGGCTGGTTTGCCATAGTCTAAAGTAATATCATGGCTAGCCCAGTTATCGTTATGGCTTCTTACCATACTTAAGATGGCTTCTTCATTAAAGTTACCAGAAATTACAAAAACCATATTTTTAGGATTGTAAAAATTTTCTATATGCTTAAAGAAAGTATCGGAGGTAAAGCCTGTAATATTTTTAGCATTACCAATTACAGGGTAAGCTAAAGGGTGGTTATTATAAACTAATTTTTCATATAAATTATAAGCTAAATCTTGGGGGCTATCTAAGTACATTTTAATTTCTTCTAAAATAACCCCTTTTTCTTTTATTAATTCTTCTTTAGGAAATGTTGGGTTTTTTATAATATCAAAGATAATATCTGTAGCTAAGCTTACCTCGCTACTTAGTACTTTAGCATACCAAGCAGTTTTTTCTTTAGATGTATAGGCATTCATATAACCACCTTTACTTTCTATTTCTTCAGATATAGCTAAGGAATCTCGGTTTTTTGTGCCTTTAAAAACCATATGTTCTAAAAAATGGCAAATTCCATTATTATTTAGGTTTTCAAGGCGAGAGCCTGTTTTTGTCCATAATCCTAAAATAGCAGAATTAATATAGGGAAGATAGTCTAGAACAATTGTTAAACCATTTTTTTCTTGAATAATTTTAGGTGATAGCATTACAAGGCACTCTGCAATTTAATTATTTATTGATAATGATATATTATTAATTTATAAAATAAAATAGAAAATAACTAAATTATAAGATAAAAGTTATGATAATGAATAAAGATTTAATAATACAGAATATAGATAAAGACCTAGATGGCATTATTAAAATTAATGGACAAACTATTAAAGTACCTTTTAGTACTCTAGGTGATGTAGTACATATTACAAGCCTAAATACTAAAAATAAAATTCCCATAGCTAATATGCAGCTAATAAAAGCTTCCACTGATAGGCAGTTACCAATTTGTAAGTATTATGGTAGGTGTGGAGGTTGTAAAGGGCAACATTTTCAAACTAAGGATTATTTAAACTACAAAGTGCAAAATATAAAGAATATTTTTAGCTTTTATAAGTTTCCTTTTCCTGAATTTATTAATATGGAAATCTTTCACCATATGGAATCTTCTAAAGGTAGAAGAAGGATTGTTTTAGGAGTAATGAAAAATAAAATAGGCTTTAAGGAGTATCATAGCCACAATATTATTCCCATTGATTTTTGCCCTATTGCTACAGATGCTATTAATACAGTAATAGCTTTATTACAAAAATATATAAGTAACCACAATGCTATTTTACAGATAAATGAAATTATTATAAGTGATATTCAAGGGGAAATTAACTTACATTTAAAATCTAGTACTAAGGCAGAATTAACACAATTACAAGTTTTACAACCATTATTTAATACTGAAGTAATGCAACAAATCTTCTGGGAGTATAAAAAAGAATTAACCCCAATAATTATTAAGAAAGAACTGCAACTAGTTTATGGTAATTATACTGTGCCTTTTATTAGTGGGGGATTTATGCAAGCTGAAGAATTTGGAGAAAAAATTCTAATTAAGTTAATATCACAAGCCTTGCAAGATCAAACCAAAGTTTTAGATTTATTTTGTGGTTTTGGTGCTTATGCTTTAAGTTTAGCGGGAAAACTAAAAGTACATGGAGTTGATTATAACGCTTATCCTTTAAAAATCTTAGGGCAGCAACCAAATGTTACAACTGAAGTACGTAATTTATTTGCTAACCCTTATTGTGAAAAGGAATTAAAACAATTTTCAGCTGTTATTATTAACCCTCCTCGTATAGGAGCTAGAGCACAGGTTAATGAAATTGCTTCAGTTAAAGGTAGTAAGATTAAAGATGTTATAATGGTTTACTGTGATGTATCTAGTGCCGTGCGTGATTTAAAAATTTTAAAGCAATCTCAAGTTAATAATTTTCAAATAATTAGAATGGCAATGATTGAACAATTTATTTTTTCTAAACATGTGGAGCTTTTTATCCATTTACAAAAAAGTTAAATGTATAAAATTATAATCACTTTGAAAATATTTGCTAAACATGTTAAAATAACAATCTTGTATGTGGTAATTATTGCGATGCGTATGTTATTTTATGTTTAGATTAAAATTGTTATATGATACGATTGCTAACTTAGTTAAGGCAATCTTTTCATTAATAAAAATAGTTACTTTAGGAATAGTAAAGTTATTTTTATTAATTTTTACAAGTATTGCAATTGTTATTACCTACATCATGGTGTTTAGCGTTAATGCCATTGTAGAAACAATTAAGTTTGTTGTTCATTTTATTTATAAATTCTGCGTACTGCTTGTTTTTATTATTATATTCTTTGGTAAATTTTTGTGGCGGTTACCAAAAAACGTATTCCTATATATTAGCAGGTTATTATTTTTTATTTTTCAATCTTTACAAAATAGCATGATTTCTTTAGCAAGAAAAATTGTTCGTCTACTAAAACTTTTTTATAGATTTGTATCTTCTATAAGGTTAAAACGTGAGTATTTTTCTTTAAGATTTTTCTTTAAAGTTATTAGATTTATTATTACTAGAATAATTCTAATGCTTACTAATATTGTTGGTTTTATTATTGGTAAGATAGTTTTAGTTTTACAAGCCATTTTTGCTAATGAAATATTTGCTTTTATAATTAATGGTTTTGTATATTTATACCAATTTTTTGTGAATATTTACTCTTTTATTGTTACTATTCTTTATAATTTACTGCTATTTATATTTAATACTTTAATGTTTACACAAAGTATGATAATAATAAGCATATTTATTATTAAAGGTATTTTATTTATTTTAATTTCTTTGTTTACGGCAACATTCTGGCGTAAATCTATTAGAAAAATAAATAATTCTAAGTTTGTGTTAAATGTTTTTTTAATACAATCCACTAAAAAATTAGTTATATTTATTTATAAAGAATTTATAATTTTTATAAGAGTAACCCACTTAATGTTTAAATCACTTACTAAAGTAATCTTGCTATATTATAAAATAATTCGTAATAAGGTTAATACTTGGCTTAAAAAGAATCTGTTATCATTCTTTACTTTAATATACATATTATTGATTCTAGGTTTTGGGGGCATTTATTTTTTAGGTTTACATGAGGATACTTTTGCAAAAATAACGCAAAAATCCCATAGTTATGCTTTTTTTAATAAGCCTGCAGAAATTATTCTAAAGATGCTAGATAGCGATTTACTAAAACCTGTTCGCTATTCTAAAATGGTTTTTCAAGTTCCTCAGGGTAAAAGTTTATATGATGTGTTACGTTCTAAGAATGTAGACCCAGCTAATATTGTGCAAATAAGTAAATATTTAAACCAATATTTTAATTTAAGAAATATTAAAAGTAATTGGGATATTAGTGCAATTTTAGTTACTTCTAAAAATTGGGAATATGCTAAAGTTCAAAATTTATATATTCCAATTAGTAACAAACAAGAATTAGTAATTGAGGCTGACTCAAATTATAACTACCTAGCTTATAAAAGGCAAAAAAAGTTATCTAGGTATATTATTCGTAGGGAATTTCATGTTGATGATAGTATATACCAGTCTGCTAAAGAAGCTGGAGTGCCTAATTCTATTACTTATTTATTATTTAAAATTATGTCGTGGGATGTTGATTTTCAAAGGGAAATTCAATCTGGAGATATAGTTGAGGTTGTGTTTGAATGTTTATATAACCAAAACAATGAATTAGTAACTTGCGACCAGCTCTTATTTGGGCATTTAAAACTATCTACAAGGAGTTTAACTTTTTACAAATTTAACAACGACTATTACCACGAAAATGGTAATAGTGTAGTAAAGGCATTATTAAAAACGCCATTTGACCATGCTAATACTAGTAGGATCTCATCACCTTTTGGTTGGAGAAAACACCCTATTTTAGGTTATACTCTCTTACATAAGGGAGTTGATTTTGCAGGTCCTGTAGGCTCTAAAATTTATGCTAGTGGTGATGGAGTAATTGTTAAAGAGTATAAATCTGCCTCTTATGGTAATTATATTAAAGTAAAACATAACGACCACTTATCTTCAGCTTATGCACATATGCGGGGTTTTGCCAAAGGAACCTATGTAGGGAAAAGGGTAAAACAATGGGATACCATAGGTTATATTGGGGCAACTGGTAGAGTAACAGGGCCTCACTTACACTATGAGATTTTAGTTAACAATAAGGCTGTAAATCCTTTAACTGTTAGAATGCCTTCTAATACAAGGTTAAAACCTGAAGAAAGAAAAGGGTTTGATCTTTATAAAACTTCTTTGAATACAATTATTGTAAGAATTCCAAGCACAGGTATGATTCTCACTCCTTATGCTAGAGATTCTAATGGTAACATTATTAAAGATACTCCAGTTGAAGATGGTATGAGAATAGTTCCTACAAAGCCAACAGAAACTTTGAACAAGACGGTAGCTAACAAAAAACATACTTAAAAAGTACTTATATTTGGCTATTTAATTAACATATATATTAACAAAGTATTTTATAATTTACTTAAGGTAGATAAAATTATTTGCTTAGTTCCTAAAAAAAATAAACATTAAGCATAATCTAAAAAATACAATATTTTATGAACTACCTATATATAGGTAAGGAATTTATAGCTTTACTACCAAAGAACTAAAAGTAAGTAAAATAGCTTTTTCAGTTGTTATATTGTAGTTTTAGAAGTTTTTTATGTAAAACTGATATACTAAAGAATGCAACTTAGAGATTTTAGTTGTTACCATACTTGATAAAAATTATTATAGTAATATTATTATTAATTCTACTGGTAAGGGCAAAAGGTAAAATAGGAGATAAATCTTTAAGTTTATATTCTAAGCAATTATTAAGTTACAAACTAAAATTTTACTATTGAAAGTTGACTATTGAGGCTTAAAGTTAAAACAAGCAATAATAATATAATGCTTATATTATTATAAGTTAGGATTCCTTTATTATATTAATTACTGGCACAAATTGTTTTTAATTGTTTAAATAAAGTAGAAAAACCTTTAGCACTAAAGGTTAATTGCTCTATATTATTGGTTTGTGTAGAATCTGATGGAGTTAAAGTTATATATTCACTACTAGTTAATTGTTCGGCAATAGAAGTTTCATCTTGCTGGAAATGGGGTGTAAATCTAACAGTAGTGTTATCTAGTACTCTATTAAAATAAATGAATTTATTACCAATGGTTATATCTGCTTCCTCACTTGGTTGTTTAGGTAAAGGAAAATTAGAATCAAAAACCATAGTAACATAAAACCCTTTACAATCCCAACCAATAGAAAATGCTTTATTTTCTTCACTTTGAACTTGAATATTAGTATTACCTGCAGTAGCATACCATTTGTATTGTAAATCGGCCGCCCATAGAATATTAGTTAATACTGTACTTAAAATAATGAATATAATTTTATACAATGATGTACCTTTAGCATTTTTGTTATTAAAATTATTTTTATTGTACATAATAAATAATAAATTTAATTATAAAATAATTATAGCTTATATCTTTGAATATTGTAAATAACTAAATTAACCGCTATACCAAGCAAAAGTTTCTTAAGATGGATGTAAAATATATTTATTTTATATCAGGCAAGTAAGGTTTCAATTTATAGTTGATACTTAAAAGTTGTTTCTAGCAGTAAAATTACTTCTGGGTATTATGTAAAAACAAAGCATAGTTGGAATTATTAATTCCTAAACTATCCATGGCAAGGTTATATAAATTATCTGCATCATGGTGAATAAAATCTTCGTTATAGTCTGTAATTAGCCAACCGTAAGATTGCAATTCTTTTTCTAATTGTTGGGGCGACCATGTAGAACAACCAATAGAAATTAAAGAATGGTAGGGACCATGGTTTTGGGCAAGTTTAATGATTAAGTCTGGCTTATTAGTCATAGATAAGTATTCATTAATAGGTAGGCTAGTATCTTCATGGTAATCATTGGAATGTAAAATAAAAATGCTATTGGAGTGCATAGGGCCACCTAATACAATATTTACTTGCTTTCCACTAGTGTTAATTTCTTCTAAATTGAAGTTTTTGTCTATATTTGATACAATATGGTGAAACTGATGAGCAGACTTTTTATTAATTACTAAACCTACAGCTCCGTTACTATCGTGTGAAGTGATTAAAATTAAAGAATTAAAAAAACGGTTATCTAACATAGTGGGTGGTGCCACAAGTAACTTACCTTTTAGTGAATCACCTATTTTAAAACAAGATGTTTTTTGACTCATGAAAATCCTTTTACAATATAATTTATAACTTTATAATTTTTTTCTAGCTACTACTTATAATAGTTAATCTTTTAATAAATGTAAATACTCAGATAGCAAAGGAGCTTTTTCTTTAATAGCCTTAGCACATAAGGTATCTGCTCTTTCATTTTCTGTATGCCCTGCATGCCCCTTTAACCAATGAAAGGAAACATTATGCTTTTGAGTAGCTTGATGTAATTCTTGCCATAATAATTGGTTTTTTACAGGTTTTTTGTTGGCTGTTTTCCAATTCTTTTTTTGCCAAGCGTGGATCCACTCGGTAATGCCCTTTTTTACGTATTGGCTATCGGTATAAAGTTCAACCTCACAAGATCTTGTAAGGCTATTAAGTGCAATAATAACGGCTAGTAATTCCATTTGGTTATTGGTGGTAAGAGGAACATAACCATAAATTTCTTTATAAGAATCTTGGTATTTCATAATTATACCTAAACCACCAGCTCCAGGATTATTAATACAACCGCCATCTGTCCAAATTTGTACAACTTTTGTATGTGGTATTTTCATTTTGTTTTATTTAAAAATAGTTTATTATTAGGAATAATAATATGTTAACTAATTATTTGTCAGATGTTAAAGCATTTTTTTTTGTTTGTTATAATTATTTTAATTTTTAGTGGAGCTATGTTACCTAAGGTAACTTTTTCGGCCGAACCTGTAAACAATACCGCTACTACTACAAATTCAAGAAATCCTAACCTTGAAGAAATTAAAGCAAATAATAAAAAAAAGCATGATGCTGCTAATTCTTATAAAATCTCCAGAGAAAAAGATAATTTAGCTTGTTTAAAACCATTAATAATTGATGGGCTAGATACTTTATATATTATGAATAAAGCTAAAGAAAAAGTTTATGCTATTAAAATTGTTGGTTTTCAAGGTACATGCAACTGGGAAAGAGACAGGTTGCTGTTTACTAAATCCACAGATGTAAAGTATGCAAATACTTTAGTAGAACAATTTACTGGAAATATGTATTTAACTAGTAGTGTTAGGCTAATTTTTAGTGTTGAAAAACTAAAAGATGATTCAAATATTCCTATAAAAACATTGCAGGTTCCATACTTTATTGTGTTACACGATAAAAAAACTGATAAAATTATATGGACTAAAAACTTAAAAGTAGTTGTAAAATTAGGTAAAAAACCAAAAGAGACAATTTTAGGTAAAATGATTAGCTTTAATTTAGTTGTGCCGGAAAAAGATGTTTTAAATAAAGAGCTACTTTCAGGTATGTATTTGCAAATTAAAAATGAGAATTTAGTAAAAAGTAAGAGTGTAACTAAAAGTAAGTAAAGAATAGAAAAAATGAAAAAACCAAATTGGGACGAATATTTTTTAAGTATTGTAGATGTAGTAGCTACAAGAGCTACTTGCGATAGAGGTAAATCTGGTTGTGTAATTGTTAAAGATAACAGAATTCTATCTACTGGCTATGTGGGAGCTCCTAGCGGGTTACCTGAATGCGATGAAGTTGGGCATTTATTACGAGAAGTTAAATATGAAGACGATAAACTAAGGCAACATTGTGTAAGAACATTGCATGCCGAACAAAATGCTATAATTTATGCGGCTCGTTATGGAGTGCCTATTGCCGGAGCAGTGTTATACTGTACTATGTGCCCTTGTTATTCTTGTGCTATGATGATAGCCGCAGCTGGAATTACTAAAGTTGTAGCTAAAAATAATTACCAAGCTAGTACCGATGCTGTTACTATCTTTAAGAAAGCTAGAGTAGAGCTTGTAATTATGAATTCCCATAGCCCTAAATATTAATATGAATAAAGTAGAGTTATTATCTCCTGGTGGCAATTTACGCAAAGTAAAAACAGCTTTGTTATACGGAGCTGATGCGGTATATGTGGGTACACCAGATATGTCTTTGAGATCTAAGTCGGAATTTTCTTTGGCCGATCTATTTGAGGTTGCACGTATTTGTAAGTTGAATAAGAAAAAATTTTATTTAACTTTGAATTTATTTTCTCATAATAAAGATATTGAAAAATTACCTCATTTTATTAAAACCATTAAAGATATTCAACCAGATGGAGTCTTAATAGCAGATCCAGCGGTATTCATGTACTGCAAAACTCACATTCCTAATATTAACTTACATGTATCAACGCAGGCTAATGTTTGTTCTTGGCTATCTGTTGATTATTGGCAAAAGCAAGGGGCTAGCTTATGTGTTTTAGCTAGGGAGGTATCCTTCCAAGAGTTAGCTGAAATTAGGGAAAAATGTTCTAATATTAAGTTGGAAGCCTTTATTCATGGGTCTATGTGTATGACCTATTCAGGACGTTGTTTACTTTCTAATTTTATGGCAGAAAGAGGGGCTAACCAAGGTAGTTGTTCTCATAGTTGCCGTTGGCAATATAAGGTTAAAGCAAAATTAAAAACTGATAAAATCTTTGAATTGAATATTAATGAAGATAATAAAGATTTATTTGAATTTTATTTAGAAGAAGAATATAGAGAAGGGGAAATGTTTGCCTTAGAGGAAGACGAAATGGGTTCATATATTCTTAATTCTAAAGACTTATGCCTAATGCCTGTATTACCTGACTATTTAAAAATAGGAATTGATACCTTAAAAATTGAAGGACGTAATAAAAGTGAATATTATGTGGCATTGGTTACTCGTGCTTACCGTTTAGCTATAGATAACTGGTATAAAAATTCAGCAACTTGGAGTGCTAAAGATTACATGGAAGACCTAAACGCTATTTCATCTAGGGGTTATACTACAGCTTTCCACGATGGACGTTTAACTAATTTATCGCAAAATTATGATATTGCTAAAACCTTAAGCTCTTACCAGTTTGCTGGTATTATAGATAGCTATGAAAATGAATTTTTAATTTTAGAAATTAAAAACTTATTAAATCAAGGTGATATTTTAGAATTTATTAGCCCTTATTTACTGGAGCCTATTCGTTTAAGGTTATACGAATTTATAGACTACGGTTATAATAGAATTTTACAAAAAGTATCACCCGGAAGAGCAGGGCAGAAAATTAAAATTCCTCTTACTGCTTTTCATAATGAAGATGCTAAACGGTTACAAGAGTTGTTACCTCCTTTAACTATTGTAAGAAAACAGCATGTTGACTCTCGTTATGATTTATTCCTCCAACAAAATAAAGTTGCTTTCAAAGTAGAAACTAAAGAAGCTAACCAAAAGGTTTTAGCAAATATAAAAAATAAAATAGCTAATAATATACTAAGAGATCCTGTAGTTAATAAGCAAATTAACCATAATTGTTGTTCTAAAGGTTGTAATGGTTGTTTAGCCTTTTGGAATGATGAAAAATATGCTAAACTAAGAGACAAGCTAAAAGATAAAAAATTAGGTGAAATGCTAATTAAAAGTATAGATTTTTAAAATTCTTAGAAATTGCTAGAAATTAATTAGGTTTTTTAATTAGGTTTTTTTATAATATACAAATATAAATACTTTTTAAGTATGTTGTTTTTTAGCTACATTATTTTTAAGTTACAAATTTTATAATATTAAAAGAGGTAAGTAATAGTGAAAAACAAAGGCACAGCTATAATTTTATGTTTGTTTCTTGGGGGCATAGGAATCCATAAGTTTTATTTAGGTTCTAATTTACTAGGATTATTATACTTAATATTTTGTTGGACTTTTATTCCTTTTATTTTAGCTTTTATAGATTTTTTTATATTAATTTTTACCTCAGACGAAAATTTTAATAAAAAGTATAATGCTCCTTTTATAAGGAACCCCTATTAAGCTAATCTTAAGTATTTCCTGACGAACAAATATGGGAAAATGCAATTTATAAGGAATCCTTATAAAAGACAATCCTAAATATTAGTTACTTACTTAAGTCTGTCTAGCATAAGTATTTTAACAATAGTAACTAATTTATGAGTATTAGTTAATTATTTAATTCTGCGTGCTAGAAGGTGCAAGTTTAATTAATAATGGTAACTACTTACTTTACCATTGGGGTTAATAATTTTTGTTACAGCACACTTTTTAGAAGTTAAAGCAATGTAATTTTCTTTATAGATAATACTAATAGGAGAGCAATTTTTAGGAAATAAACTAATATTTTGTTCAGTAGAGCCTACTCCTTTTTGCCTATAGCTGTTATGAAGAGTACTGGTAGTTGACTTATTAGATTTTAATACTAAAGCAATAATTAGGAAAGTAACGCCTAGGAATAATAAAATTCCTAAAAAAATTACCATTTTTTTTACTTTACTTGCAATATTAGCAAGATTGTTAGAATTTTCTTGCATTATTTCCTCTGTTACTTTTTTACTATCTGTTATAGTATTAATTAATATTAAGATATATATAATATATATAATAAATTTAGAATTAAATATACTATAAAAAATATTATGGCCAGTGTTAAAGTACAACCTACCTTAGAACCTATAATAAAACTTAAAGTTAGCTCTACGGATAATGGCAACAGATTAGATGTTTTTATTGCAAAGAATGTGCCAGCATTAAGCCGTGCTAAGGTTCAAAAACTTATAGAAAGTAATTATATTGAAGTTTTGCATGGTGCTGAAACAGTTTTACCTAAGTCTGATTATAAAGTTAAGGCTGATGATGTAATTATTTTACATGAAACTAACATTACAGCAGAGTTAGATTTAGTAGCAACTCCTATGCCTATTCAAATTCTATATGAAGATGATAAACTTTTATTAATTAATAAACCTTGGGGCTTAGTAGTACACCCTGGAGCAGGTAATGTAACTAATACGCTAGTTAATGGTTTAATTTATAAATATGGAAAAGGTTTATCAGGCGTTAATGGAGAGTTTAGAGCAGGAATAGTCCACCGCTTAGATAAAGATACTAGCGGAATTTTAGTAGTAGCTAAGGACGATGCCACTCATAATTTTTTAGCTAAACAATTCCAAGAACATAGTATTGTAAGAAAATATCGGGCATTAGTTTGGGGAGTGCCAAAAGCCTTTGGGGAAATAACAACACATATTACCCGTAATGAAAGTAATAGGCAGAAAATGGTAACTCATAGTTCTAAAGGTAAAATTGCAACTACTATGTATAAGGTTATTGAATCTTATGGTAATTATTTTTCTTTAATAGATGTTAGCCTAAAAACAGGGAGGACTCATCAAATTAGAGTCCATATGGCAGCACTAGGGCATGCTGTAGTTGGAGATCCTTTGTATGGAAAAAAACATAAGGTTGTAAACTTACCACCATTAATTTTAAATTTAATTAATGGTTTATCGCATCAGGCTTTGCATGCTTATAAGTTAGGTTTTATCCACCCTAATGGCCAATACTTACAAGTAGAGGAGCCTGAACCAGCCGACCTACAAATAGTTTATAAAGAACTATTTTCCCATTATATTAACTTAGTAAAATCTAAAGTAATGATAGAGGAAAAAAATGGTTAAAGGGTTTGCTTATTTATTACTAGAATCTAATTACCAAGATGTAATTCATAGTATTTTACAAGTGCATGCTTGGGCAACAGAATGTTTAACTATTAATACTAGTTTAGTGAAATCTTTAAAGAAAATAGAAAAAAACAGTATATTAATTACAGATTATACTTTATTAGCAAAGTATTATAATAAACTTAAGGTAAGTAAAATTATTTGCTTAGTTCCTAGAAAAATAAAAATTAAGCATAATTTAAAAAATACAATATTTTACGAACTACCTATTATTCCTAAAGAATTTATAGCTTTATTAACCAAGAACTAAAAGTAAGTAACATAATGTTTCAGCTGTTATATTGTAATTCTTAGCACTTTTTTGGGAGTATAACTTAATACTTTAGTTGTTACCACACTTTATAAAAAATAATAACTGTAATGAATAAATTGTAATTAATATTATTAATTCTATTGGCAAGAGTGGATCCTTTTAATTTTTATTTTTTTTAAAATATTCAAAAGGAGAATCTAATGTTTTAGTATAATAAGTACGAATAATGAATTATATTTTATTATATTAGGTTATTAGTACTAATAAGTTAGAGCACAACTTGTTAGTAGTTAACGTAAAATTACATAGTAATTAAGCAATAATATTACATTGCTACAAATACTATTTTAATTTAGTTTCTTTAAAATCCACATGTTTTCTTATAACGGGATCATATTTTTTTAATAACATTTTTTCAGTTGTATTTCTAGGATTCTTATTGGCAATATAATAATAGCCAGTATCAGCAGTGCTTTCTAATTTAATTAAAGTTTTAACTTTTTTAGCCATGTTTCAAAACTCTACTTGGTATTCTGTTAATAATAATTTATTTTTTGTAATGCAATAATACAAGGGATTATATATAACAAATTATAAAAAAGCAACAAGAAACTACCTTATTGAAAAACATAATAACAACTCTTATAAAGAGCAAGAGTATCATGGCAAAGAATTTATTAGGGTAAGCCGGTAAAAATAACGGGAAATAACGGGATTTAACAGAAAATATCTGATGTATAGGGAGGGATACTTTAAATAATATATTTTATTGGAACCGTTTAGGGATAATTGGCAAATATTAAGAGTGAGGTAAAAATTCTTTTATATAAGCATCAAGTATGTTAAGGCTATAATTAGCAAATAATACACAGCAAACATTAAAAATGAGGTTTTGCTAAAGAAAAAGTAATTAAGCCACGAATTTCATCAGTAGCACTTAAAATTACCTGTACTTTGTCTCCTAGCTTGTATAATTTCTTTTTAGCTCTGTTTTTAATAGTGTGGTTTATGGCATCAAACATCACATAAGAATTGCTAATGCTGCGGATAGGTACTAATCCTGAGGCTCCTATATCTGTTAAGTTAACAAATAAACCAGCTTGCGTAATAGATGAAATATAAGCCGAAAAAGTTTCACCAATACGGCTAGCAAGCCATTTAGCTAAAATTCTACTTTTAGCCATATTTTCAGCATTAAAAGCTACCCGTTCGGTAATAGATATATGTTCCGCAATACTGCTAACCTCGGGGGCTGAATATTTGTAAGGATTCTCCGGAGTAATCATAGATAAAATTAAGCGATGTACCATTAGGTCGGCGTAACGACGAATAGGCGAGGTAAAATGAGAGTACTCTTGAAGTCCTAGCCCAAAATGCCCAATGTTATTATTATCATAAATAGCTTGTTGTTGAGTTCTTAAAATATTTTCATTTAAAGAATTAAATAAAGGATGGTGTTTATATTTTTCTAAAAGATGGTTAAAAAATGTTCCTGTTACTTTTCTAGGTATAGATTCAAACATATTAAAGGATTTTAAAACTCTGTGGAATTCTTCTAACTTTTCTAAAGATGGTTCACTATGTACTCGGTAAATAGATAAAATGCTAGGAATGTTATATTTTCTAACCATTTTTGCTGCCGCAATATTAGCACTAATCATAAATTCTTCAATAATTTTGTGGGCAGTTAAAGATTTGTTAATGGTAATATCTATAATGTTATCATTGGAATCTAAAATAATTTTTGTTTCAGGAACATTAATTTCTAAGGTGTGGCGTTTTTCCCTTTCCTGATTTAACAATTTGTATGCTTCAAAAATAGGTTTGATTGTACTTTCCATGTGGGAAGCAATATGTTCACTAATATTGCCATTCAAGGCGTTTTGTACTTCGGTATAAGTTAAGCGGGCTTTAGATTTCATTAAGCAACGAGAGAATTGAAAGTCTTCCATAATGCCATTTCTGTTAATAACCATTTCCACAAGAACGCAACCACGATCCTCTAATGGTTGTAAAGAGCACCAACCATTAGATAATTCTTCTGGTAGCATAGGAATAACATAACCTGGTAAATACACGGAATTACCTCTATTTTGGGCTTCCATATCTAAAGGTGAACCGGCTTTAACATAATAAGATACATCGGCAATAGCAACATAAATTTTATAGGAATCGGAATTAGGGATTTTTTCAGCATAAATGGCATCATCAAAATCTTTAGCATCTTCACCATCTATGGTTACTAAAGGCAAGTCCCGAATATCTTTACGATTTTCCACAGTACATTGCGTTGATTGTTTAGCTTGTGTTAAAGCTTCAGTTGAAAACTCGTAAGGTAAGTTATATTGGTGGACTGATAACATAGAAAGAGAGGTAGATATTTTATCGGCTTTTAATACTTTTAAAAATTTAGCTGAAGGTACATTAGGATTACCCGATTCTATTTCAACTTCTACTACAGCTTTAATAGGTAAATCTTCAGGAATATTATGAAGAATATAATTAGTGCGAGATTTAAAACTAATTGGAATAAAAAAATTAATTCCTTCGTATTTTTGAAAAATACCCTTAGCTATTTGTTTATTATTAACCCTATTATTTTTAGAATAATTAGAATTAGAAGGTTGTGGTGAATCTTCATAGTCTTCTAAGTAAAATAAAGGTTTAGCTATTAACTTTTCGCCCTCTGAAGAAATCTCAACAATAATTAATTTTCTTTTTAAATTTTCATTTAACTCTGGTAGCATAACCTCTTCTTCAGAAAATTCAGTAGTATCTAGGGGGCGAGCAGCAATGAGGTAATGGTTAGCCAGCAATTCTTTTTTGATTCTTATAACAAGATATTTAGGAATTTCATTGGCAACTTGAGCTTTATTAACTGTAAAAATGATATTATCTGTTGAGGACAAAATATTATGTTGGGCTAATAAGTTAATTTTACCATACAGAGTTTCTTTATGTTGCGTGTTATAAGTATCTAGGTTAATAACCCCTTGATGTAAAGATAAATAATGAACAACCTGTTCAATAGAAACTTTATGTAAAATATTTCTGCGGTTGTTATTATTGTAGTTTTCCTTTGTAAATTTTTGACCTTTAAAAGAGGAGCCTTTGCGGTAATTATTACTAAAAGATTGGTTATTATTAGAGTGATTGTTATTAAAAGATCTTTTTTTACCCTGATAATTACTTTCTTTGAAAGAATTAGCAAAATGTTTATTTTTACCTTTATTATTGTTCTCTTTATTATTATGGAAATTATTAGGTTTATAATTATCACTAGGATTAAAATTAGCATCTGCTTGAGTATACTCACCTGAGTAATCTGATTGGCTATATTTAGAGTATTTAGGTTTTTGTTCAAATTTATTGCCACGATGTTTAAAAGTACGAGACGAATTAGAAGTTTTATTAAAGAATTTTTTGTTCATGTGAAGGTTATTGATCTTGGTTAATTATTACTATAGCATCATTTAGGGTTAAGTCTGCTTTTTTGAACTCTTTTGGAATTTTTATATTTTTGTTATTATAAACTATATAAGTACCATAACGCCCATGTTTTAAGATTATATCATAATTAGTTTTAGGATGCTTTCCTAAAATCTTGCCTAATTTTTTTTGCTTACCTTCTTCAATAATAGCTTTAGCTGTTTCAAGGTTCATAGCAAAAATATCACTTTTTACTGAATAGAATAAGTTATCTTGCTTAAGATATGGTCCAAACTTGCCTAAAGAAAAAATAATACCTTCTCCTAAGTCTATGGGCATAGCTAACAAAAATTTAGCCTGTGCTAAAGTTAAATTTTTAGGATCTATCCCATTAGGAATGGTTGTACGTTTAGGTTTTTCAGTATTAAGTTCAACATAAAAACCATAAGGACCTTTTTTTATATGGATTTCAAAACCATCATCATTTTTACCTAGTAAAGAGTTATTAATAATATCTGCTTCATCGTCTTCTTCATCAAAAGTTTCTAATTGATGAGTATAAGTACAATCAGGGTAATTAGAACAACCAATAAAGGCTCCGAATTTAGAGTTTTTAATTTGAAGCTTACCTTTTTGGCATTTAGGGCAGGTGGTTTTATCTCCTATATAGTGGTGTAAAGCGGCCTTGTTAATTACTTCCATAATATCTGGAATACTAATATCTTTAGTGGTTGCTAAAGTAGCAGAAAAAGGTTGCCAAAACTCTTTTAGCACAGTTTTCCAATTAATGTTGCCATCAGATACTTCATCTAAGGATTCCTCAAGGCTTGCTGTAAAGTTGTAATCTACATATTTTGAAAAATAATTAAGTAAGAAAACATTTAAAATTCTACCTCGTGGTTCCGGAATAAACCTTTTATTTTCAAGGCGAGTATACTTTCTTTCTTGCAATACTGAAATTATATTAGCATAAGTAGAAGGCCGCCCAATACCAAGTTCTTCTAAACGTTTTACTAATGTTGCCTCCGAATAACGAGGTGGCGGCTCGGTAAAGCATTGCTTAGTGTTGACCTCTTTCGGGTATAATAAGGTATTTAGGGATAAATTAGGGAGGATTTGTTTATCTTTATCTGCAATATCAGGGTTGTAAATTTTATAAAAACCATCAAAAACTAGCACCGAACCGCTAGCCTTAAGTGTTATTTTATTATCTATAGAGTTAATAAAGAAGCTTGAGGCATCGTAAATAGCACTAGCCATTTGGGAAGCTAGGGCTCTTCGCCAAATTAAATTATAAAGTTTAAATTGTTCAGGAGTTAAATATTTTTTAATTTGCTCTGGCGTTTTATGAATGTTAGTGGGGCGAATAGCCTCATGTGCCTCTTGGGCATTTCTTGCCTTAGTTTTATAAACTCTTATATCAGTTGCTAAGTATTTTTCACCAAGCTCTTTATTAATATAGCTACGCATTGTGGTTATAAAGCTAGGATCTATCTGGGTAGCATCTGTTCTCATATAGGTAATTAAACCTAGGGTTTCTGTACCTATATTAATTCCTTCATATAATTTTTGGGCAGTTTGCATGGTGAATCTAGCCGAAAAACCTAACTTATTAAAAGCATCTTGCTGTAAACTGGCTGTGGTAAAAGGGGCATAAGGGTTACGGGTTAACTTTTTATTTTCAATTTCTTGTAGTTTAAATTCAGATTTTTCAATTCTGGCTTTAATTTTATGGGCATCAGTTCCGTTGGTAATACTTAGTTTTTCAATAGGCTTTTCATCTATTTGAATTAACTTAGCTAACAACTCATGCTTTTTTTTATCATCTAATAGAACGGACATTGCCCAATATTCAATAGGTTCAAAAACGTCTATTTCATCTTCTCTTTCACAAATTATTCTTAAAGCTACCGACTGTACCCGCCCAGCGGAACGGCTACCTGGCATTTTATGCCATAAAATAGGTGAAATACCAAAGCCTACTAAATAATCTAAAGAAACTCTTGTTAAATAGGCTTCTACTAAATGTTTATCAATCTCTCTAGCATTAGTAAAAGCCTGTAAGATATTTTCTTTAGTAATAGAATTAAAAACAACTCGCTTAATTGGTGTAGTTTTTTTGATTAGCCTTTTTTCTTTCATATACATAACTAAATGCCATGAAATGGCCTCACCTTCTCTGTCTGGGTCGGTGGCTAGATAAATTTCATCAGCTACTTTAACGTTATCTCGGATATCTTTTAAACGTTTTTTAGCTTGTAGAGTTTCTTCCCAAATGATTTTAAAGTCCTGTTCTGGGTCTACTGAACCTTTTTTAGAGGGTAATTGTTTAATATGCCCGTAACTAGCAATTACTTTGTAGTCTTTACCTAAGTACTTATTAATGGTTTTAGCTTTACTAGGAGATTCTACTATTACTAACTTCATAATTATCCTTGTTATTTGTTATCATTTTTGCTTTTTCTAATTTTTCGTATTGTGCAATTAATGCTACATGGTTATTAGGCAAGCGTTCTAATTTACCATTTAATTCCAATTCTAGCAAGATAGTTGTAATTTGCCCGTAAGAAAAACTACTTTCTTGTACTAAAACATCTACAGCAATAGGATTTACAGATAGTATATTATGTAAAAATTTACGTGGTGCAAGCAGCTCTTTTTCTTGTAACTTAGGTTGTTGTGATTTAAAAGTAGGAATAGTAATATCTTCGTGGAGGTTAAAGTTCTTTAAATTATTAATGATATCACATACATTTTCAGTTAAAATTGCACCTTCTTTAATAAGTTTATTGGTTCCTTTGGCTCTGGGATCTGTAGGAAAACCAGGAATAGCAAAAACATCTTTACCTTGTTCTAAGGCAAAATTAGCTGAAATTAAGCTACCTGAATTTAAAGAGGCTTCTACCACTAAAAGCCCCCGTGCTATACCTGCAATAATGCGATTCCTTTTAGGGAAATTAGTAGGAATAGGTTTTTGCCCTACAGGGAATTCTGAAATAATAGCCCCATGTTGGCATATATCTTCATATAATTTTTTACTTTCTGCAGGGTAGATAATATCAACCCCACCACCTAAAACCGCAATAGTACCCTTAGCTAATGCTCCATTATGAGCAGATGAATCAATGCCTTTAGCCATACCAGATACAATTAAAAAACCTTGCTCTCCTAATTCTTTAGCAAAATTAAAGGCTTGTTTTTGCCCGTTAATAGAGGAATTCCTTGAACCAACAATAGCCACACTAGACTTTTTTAGCAAATGAGCATGCCCTTTTACAAATAATAATGGTGGATAGTCTTCTAATTGCCTAAGTAATGGTGGGTAATATTCATGTAAATAAGAAATAAGATGAATATTTTGTTTAAGAGCATTATTAATTTCTGTTTCAGCACTTTTTTGGGAGTATAACTTAATATTTTTTTTGGAAGATTTTAGTAGTGAAGGTAAATTAGCAATAGCTTCTGTTGAGGAGCCAAACATTTCTACTAACTTAATAAAGGTGATGTTACCAATATTTTCCGATCTAATTAAACGGATAATATTAACTAATTCGTTTTCATTTTGTTTCATTTATTTTTCTAAATTTTATTTTTGTTTCCGTACCTTTTAGCAATCGTTTTATATTTTCTTTATGTTTAAGAAAAACCATTAGGGTAATGATTGCCATAAATAGTTGTAAATTTGGTGCTAAAAAATAAGTAGCAATAGGTAAAGAGGCAAAAGATATTAAAGCAGCCAAAGAGGAATATTTGCTTAATGCAGCTACCACTAACCATACAAGTAGAATAATAATACCAAGAATAGGGCTAATAGCAAGAATAGTACCATAAGATGTAGCAACTCCCTTACCCCCCTTAAATTTTAACCAAATAGGGAACATATGCCCAATAATAGCCGATAAGCCAGCTAAAGCTGCAAAGGCAATATCTGGCGTAATAAACAAATTCATGAAGATCATGTACTTTACAATCATAACGGCTAAAAAACCTTTGAAAGCATCGGCTAGTAAAGTAGCTACGGCTAACCAAGTATAACCAGCTCTTAACACATTGGTGGCTCCAATATTCTTTGAACCTATTTTTCTAATATCTTTGTGTTTAAAGATTTTTACTAAAATAAAACCATAGGGTAAAGAACCTAAAAGGTAGCCAATGCCAAAAATGATTGCAATATCTATCATTATATTTATGCCTGTTATTAAATTTTATATAAAAAAAATTATAATATATTATAAACAACAAAAAACAAAAAATTATTTTATTTTTTATATTTTTCTTTAAAGACGTTGTAGTTTATCTAACACAATTTGTAAAAACCAAGCTGCAGCTTGGTCGTCGTTATTTTTTTTTATATTTTTGATGCTTTGTTGTTGAACGGCATAAGTAGAAAACCTTTCATCTTGAAAATAACAAGGAATAGCTATAACTTTTTGTAAGTCTAAAGTGAAATCTTTCACGGATTGAGTCCTTGAATTATCTTCCCCAATATTATTTAAGGGGTAACCAATAATTAAAGCAAAGATTTGTTCTTTTTTGATAATTGCTTGTAGAATTTGCATATCTTGTAGAAATTTTTTTCTAATAATAGTTTTATAAGGAAAAGCTATAGATAATTCGGGGTTAGATATAGCTAACCCTAAATGTTTCTTGCTCATATCTATGGCAAGTAGTCTTTGCTCTTTTTTTATGTTCTGTTTAATGGAAGTTAATGAAATTTCTTGAATCATTTTTTTGTATTAAAATAAGTTAATAATTGCTTTTTTGTTAAACTATTGGTAAAAAGTATAATAGATTATATTATATTTTTAATCAAAGGGCTTTATTTATTAATTTTATATGCCAAAATACTAATAACATTTAACGTAAAGTATTATCAGAATGACAGATATTAACAAACTTATGCAATTTTCGCAAATTAGAATTGATGAACATATTCATGAAAAACTTAATAATAAAATTAACCAACTATTAGAGTGGGTACAATGTTTAGATGAAGTAGATACAACTAATGTTGAACCTATGTTTAGTGTTAATGATTATTTTGGTAATGTTTTAGAAAATTTAAGAGAAGATACTCCCAATAAAGTTAGTTTACAAAAAGAAATTTTACAAAACACTCCAGATAAAGAAGATGTATTTATTTGTGTGCCAAAAGTTATTAAATAAAATAACTAGCAAATAGTGTTTTAATATAAATGAATCTTGTATAAATAGAAAACAATACAACTAAGCCACAATATTTTATTAAAAAATAGGTTAACTATGAATCTTACAAATTTTACTTTAAAAGAGGCTTCTAAAAAACTACAAAGTAAGGAAATTAGTTCCTTAGAACTAACTACTGCTTATATAGAATCATCTAAAAAACTTAAGCCATTAAATATTTATATTACAGAAACTTTTGAACAAGCTCTAAAACAGGCCGCTGCCGCCGATGCTAGATATTCTAAGGGGCAACCTTTAAGCCCTATTGATGGTATTCCTATTGGAGTTAAAGATATTTTTTTAACTAAAGGAATTAAAACTACTAATGCTTCTAAGTTTTTATCTAACTTTATTGCCCCGTATGAATCCACAGTTACCAATAACTTATTAAACGCTGGTTATGTTTGTTTGGGTAAAATTAATATGGACGAATTTGCTATGGGTTCTGATAATCTAAGTAGCTTTTATGGTGCCGTAATTAACCCATGGGTAGGTGAAGATAAGAAAGAAAGAGTAGCTGGAGGCTCTTCTGGTGGTTCGGCAGCCGGAGTAGCCGCTAAGGCTTTTTGTGCTGCTTTAGGTACAGATACAGGCGGTTCAATTCGGCAACCTGCTAGTTTTACTGGTACAGTTGGCTTGAAGCCAACTTATGGTACTTGCTCTAGGTATGGCATTGTAGCGTTTGCTTCATCTTTAGACCAAGCTGGTCCTATAACAAGAACTGTTACAGATAATGCCATGCTTTTACAACATATGGCAGGGTACGATAACCAAGATTCTTCTATGAAGCCTTTTCAAACACCAAATTATGCTAGTAAAATTGGCAAAAGTATTAAAGGCTTAAAAATTGGTTTAGTGAAAGAATATTTAGATGTTTCTTTGCCTGAATGTGTGAAAAAAAATTTTAATAGGGCTATTAAGTTTTTACAAGAAGAAGGAGCTGAAATTGTTGAAGTTTCTTTACCTCGTTCTAAATATGCTTTACCCATTTATTATATTATTGCTCCGGCTGAGGCTAGTTCTAATTTAGCTCGTTTTGATGGAGTACGTTATGGTAATAGAGCCAAGGCTGATAATATTGAGGATTTATATTTTAATTCCAGAGGTGAAGGTTGGGGTTTTGAAGTAAAGTTGCGGGTATTAGTTGGTACTTATAACTTATTACATGAGAATTTTGGCAAGTTTATTCATGCTACTAAAGTTCGTAGGTTGATTACTGAAGATTTTAGCAATGCTTTTAAAAAAGTAGATGCTATTTTAACGCCAACTACTAATTCGGAAGCGTTTCCTTTGCATGAAAAAGTTAATAATTCTATTGAAAGATACTTTAGTGATTTTTTTACGGTAACGGCTAATTTAACAGGGTTACCAGCTATTAATATTCCTATGGGGTTATCTGATAATAATTTACCTCTTGGAATACAGCTAATAGGTAATTATTATGAAGAGCCCGAGCTTTACCAAATTGCTTATATGTTAGAGCAGAAAGCAGATTTTAAATTGCTTTAAAGTAATTACTTGAAGAAAGGTTAAGAAAAATTACAATAAGAAAAATAAAGGAATATTAAATGTCTTACTTACTTACTGGCAAAACAGCTAAATGGGAATTAGTAGTTGGTTTGGAAGTCCATTGCCAAATTATTAGTCAAGCTAAATTGTTTTCTAATTCTTCTACTTTATTTGGTTTAGATCCTAATTCTAGTGTGTCTTTTATAGATGCTAGTTTACCTGGAGTATTACCTAGGTTAAATAAGTTTGCCGTAGAGCAAGCTATTAAAACAGGGCTAGCTTTAAATGGTACCATTAATTTAGTTTCATATTTTGATAGAAAACATTATTTTTATCCGGATTCACCATTTGGTTACCAAATTACCCAATTTTATAAGCCAATTATGGAAAATGGTAGTTTAACTATTGAACTAGAAGGTGGTACGGAAAAAAATATTAATATTAACCGCCTGCATATAGAGCAAGATGCAGGAAAATTACTACATGAATACCATCCTAATAAAAGTTTTGTTGACTTGAACCGAGCAGGAGTAGGGCTAATGGAGATAGTATCTGATCCTGATTTACGTTCTATTGAGGAAGTTGCTGCTTATGTAAATAATTTACGGAGTTTAGTAAGAGCCTTAGGTACTTGTGATGCTAATATGGACGAAGGTTCTATGCGGTGTGATGTAAATATTTCTGTAAGAAAATTAGGGGAAGAGTTTAGAACTAGAGTGGAAGTTAAGAATGTTAATTCAGTTAAATTCATTCAAAAAGCCATTGAATATGAGGCTAATTTACAAATAGAAACTTGGGAACAAGGCTTGGTAGTTCAGCAAGAAACTAAATTATTTGATTCCGCCTCGGGTAAAACTTATTCGTTGCGTTCTAAAGAAGAAGCTAGTGATTACAGATATGTTCGAGACCCCGACCTAATGCCACTTTCATTAGATGCTAATTATGTAGCAAGTTTAAAAGAATCTTTACCAGAGTTACCTCATAAGAAAAAACTAAGATTTATTAATGACTATGGTTTAAATGTTTATGATGCTACTTTAATATCTTCTGATACTGCTTATGCCAACTTTTTTGAAGATGCTTTAATGGCTCAGGATAATAAATTAAAGAACCCTAAAATGATGGCAAGCTGGCTTACCACTAACTTATTTGCCTTCTTAAATAAAGAAGGAATTAGTTTAGAAAATAGTAAAGTTACACCAATTATGTTGGCAGAACTTGTAGATTTAGTAGAGTCTCAAGTAATTTCAGGTAAAATTGCTAAAGATGTTTTTGAAACTATGTGGTTAGAGGGAAAAAATGCTAAAACTATAGTAGAGGCTAAAGGGTTACAACAAATTACTAATACCAAAGAACTTGAAGCTATTGTTAACCAACTTTGTAATGATAATGAAGATAAAGTTACCGCCATAAAAGCAGGTAAAGATAAACTGTTAGGTTGGTTTGTAGGGCAGGTAATGCAAGTAACTAAAGGTAAGGCAAATCCTGAAATTGTGAACGTGCTGTTACGTAAAAAAATCTTTGGAAAATAAAGGGTATTTAATCAAATTAACACGGAAAAAACATTTTACTTCAAACGGAAAATAACCTATAATTTTTAGGTATACCATGAAGTAGTTCTTTTATCAGTTAGGCTAAGTGGTTTATAAAATAAAGGATGGATGGCCGAGTGGCTGAAGGCGCTCCCCTGCTAAGGGAGTATGGGACTAAAATCTCATCGAGGGTTCGAATCCCTCTTCATCCGCCATAGGAAATTAACTGAATTTTTGTGTGTATGAAAAAATCTTACCTGTTATTTATTTTAGTTCTTTTTCCTGTTGTAAGTTCTAGCTTATGGGCAGCTAACCGAGATTACGCCTATGTAGAAATAGGTGAAAGTTGGGCAGTAGGTACTCATGCTTCTAAATATACAGAAACACAAAACGACGAAGGAGAAATTTCTCCCCGTTATGATAGTTTAGATTCAAAACTTTTTGATGCCCAATATAATTCTAATATATTAGTAGGTTACCATTTTTATTCAGGTTGGTCTTTTGAATTTGAAATGGCTTCTTACGATATTGCCTTTGATAAAGTAAACGGGGAAACTGGTAATAATAATAATGCTTACCAAGCCTATGCACGGTCGGATTATGATATGATAAACATTAAGTACGACCTTTTCTCAATTGGTGATTTTACCTTTTATACAAAAGCAGGTACAGGTATTATTCAAGTGAATTTTCCTTATGCTAATGCTGGTGATGGGGGCTCTAATATTGAACCTGCTTTTCAGTTTGTAGGTGGTTTTAGTTATGCTCTTAATAATGCTTTTGATATAGGCATTAACTATAAGTTCTTATTTAATATTCCTAGCTTAGAAGAGGTATCAGCGGTAAGTGCTAAACAAAGAATTAATTTTAAAGAATCTGCTATTTACCTTACCTTAAAAGTGAAAATGTAATTAGTTTAACAATAGTAGGTGCTGTTTTGAGTGTATATTGTGTTAATCAAGACAACAGGAAAATCGGAGTTAATACTGAATTTATCTTTCATCTTCCAAGCCTTAGAAAACTCTTTATCTGTAAACATATGAGGTTTTAGTTTTAAATCTAACGCTAAATATACTTAATTTTGTTTATTTTTTTTGATTATTTTTAATATAACTAAGAATATCTTTAGCTTGCATTGTAGCCTCTGGATTATTTTTTATATCGGCTAAAGCACTAACGGCGAAATATTTTGCTTGGTCAAACTGGTGTAAAATTAAGTGTTTTTCAGCTGTAGCTAACTTAGCCTCGGGATATTTTTGCATTTTCCCAAATATTAAAGATTTAATATGCCATGCTAACGGGTTCTGATTATTATAAGATAAAGAAATATTAATAGTTTGAAAAGCATCTTGAATGTTATTTTGTAACAGGTAAGATCTAGCAAGTTTTAAGAAGATAATATCATTTGGTTCTACTTTAGCTATATTTTTATAAAGCTGGATAGCTTGAGTATATTGCTGGGAATCAAAGGCTATATCGGCGACTAATTCTTGAATATAAATGCTTTGATAGTTTTTAGTTAATGAAGTTAAAGTATTAGTTGCCTTTGTGAAATCATGGTGGTTATAATTATAAATTGCTTTAGCATATAAACCATCTGGGGTATTTTCTTGGTAAAGGTCATTCAGTTGTTTATAGGTGGAAGTATAAGCAAGAATTTTAGCCTTAGAAAATAGGAACTCCGTTTGTAGTTTTGAATCTAATGTTACATTTCTTGGGTGTTGTTTAATATATTCTTCTATAAAAGCAATACGGTTTAAAGTTAAAGGGTGGCTTGAATACCATAGGTAGTAATCTTGTTCATAGCGGGTTTTATCTTCCTTATTGTATAGTTTTTTCATAAAGTTTAAAAAACCATTAAAAGAATAATTAGTATTAGCAATAAATTCAGCTCCTAATTGGTCGGCTTGGGATTCTTCGCCCCTAGAATATTGCATAGCAGAAGTGATAGATGCTTGTTGGGAACCATAGGCAAGAAAGCCTACAACATCAACTAAACTACCGGAATCGTTATTACTAGCGGCTAATAGTGGGGCGGCTAAAAGCATAGCAGCTAAACCTAAGAGAACCAACATGTTAGATTTAGCATAAGCGGCTTCTCCTCTTGAAACATGCCCTGCCACAATATGCCCTAATTCATGGGCTAGTACGCCAGCAATTTCTTCATAAGAATTAGCAAAAGTTATTAATCCTGTGTGGACAAAAATGTTTTGTCCACCAGCAACAAAAGCGTTAGGAGAAGGATCGGCTATTATGTAAATATGAATAGATTTAGGGTTAACCCCTGCAGCTACAAAAATAGGTTGTAGTAATTCTGTTAAAAAATGTTCTATTTCTAAATCTTTTATAAGAAATATACCACGTTGCCCTGCTGCATAAACAGAATTGGTAAACAAGGTAAATAATATTGTTAAAATTAGATATTTTTTTAACATTATTGCTACTTATTAAAAGCTATAACCCTAAAACTTTTTTTAACCATGGTGTTTTTTGTTTGTTTTCAGGTTTCTGATATTTTGCACCGTGGTTTCTAGGTTTAACAACATGTTTTTTAGGTTTAGAGCCATGAAAATTATTATTATGTTTAAACTTATTTTTATTGTAATGGCTATCTTCAATTTCTTTTTGTAGCAATAATACAGCTTCTACTTCTTCTATTCCTGTATCATCGGGTTCTACGGTATAAAAAGGGTAGGGAACACTATCGTCGCATTCTATACGAATAGTTGTTTTATAAGCATTTTCCCACTTATTTAACTCTTTTCTTTTATTGTTGAGTAAATAAAAGGCTTCATTAGTTGGCATGGAAATTTTAGTTTTTTCTGATGAGATTCTAATTTTTTTATTTTCAATATCACTTTCTAAATTCCTAAGGATTTGTAAAGCATTTAATTCTAAAGGTTTTACAAAACCAACCCCTTGGCATTTGTTACAAACTTTGAAGAATCTTTCTACTAAAGAGGCTTTAATTCTTTGGCGAGATATTTCTAGTAAACCAAAATTAGAAATTTTACCAATATGTATTTTGGCTTTATCTTCTTTTAATAAATCTTTAACTTCTTTTTCAATGATAGCTCTATTTTTAAGATTTTCCATATCTATGAAGTCTATAACTATTATACCACCAATATCTCTTAATTTTAACTGTTTACAAATAACATTGGCTGCCTCTAAATTAGTATTAAAAGCTGTTTCTTCAATATTACGTTTACCTTTGGTTTTACCAGAGTTAACATCAATAGAAACTAAGGCTTCGGTAGTATTAATAACAATGTAACCGCCAGACTTTAAAAAGACAGCAGGAGAGTAAATATCTTTAACCTGATCTTCAATCCTATGAAACTTAAATAAAGAAAGTTTAGGATGGTGAAATAACCTGATTTTTTTTGCAATATCTGGAGCAATTAACTTAGCAAACTCCTGAGCCATATGAAAAGCTTTTTTACCTTCAACAAGAATTTCTTCAATCTCACCAGAGTATAAATCACGAATTACTCTTTTAATTAAAATACCTTCTTCAAAAACAATACCAGGGTTTTTCATTGTTTTTACTTGTTGTTGAATCATATTCCAAACAGTGGTTATATATTTATAATCCTGCATAATTTCTTCATCGGGGCGGTCTATTGCTGCTGTTCTAATAATAAGATTAGTATTTTCATCTAGGTTGAAACTTTCTAATAAGTCACGTAACCTTTGGCGTTCAGATATGTTAGTAATTTTTTTAGAAATTCCAGCCGAAAATGGCGTATTAGGCATTAACACACAGTATCTACCGGGTATAGATAAATATGTAGTTAAAGAAGCTCCTTTATTACCTCTTTCTTCTTTTACAACTTGTACAATAACAAGTTGATCCGGCTTTATTACATCTTTAATGCTATATTCAAACCTAGTACCATAGCTAGTACTTTCTGATTCTATTGGTTCTACAATTTCAGGTTCATTGGCAAAGGTGTTAGATTTAAGTTCTTTTAAAGCATCAGATTCATTACCATTGTTGAATTCTTTAGAGTTTTGTTCATCTAGGTTACCATTAACTTCATTAGTAGTTTCTGTCAATTCATTTCTTTGCCTTGATGAAGCCTTATATTCAGCTTGTTTTTTATATAATTCATCTAATTTGTTTTTAGGTAAATTAAAATGAACAAGAGCAATTTCAGAAAAAGGTAAAAACCCTTGTTTTTTTCCTCCGTAGTCTACAAAAGCTGCTTGTAAAGAGGCTTCTACTTTAGTAATTCTACCAAAATAAATATTACCTTTTAATTCTTTTGTTGTTGCTACTTCAAATTCATAATCATCTAAATTGTTGTTATTGTTTAAAACTGCAACTCGCGTTTCTTCTACTTGAGAAGCATCTATTAGTATTTTTTTATTAGTCATTTAATTTTTATTCCATGTATAAGTTTTATTTATTTTTAAATTATGTTGTTTTGTTTAATTAATTTAAGTTATTGAATAAGCAAAGTATGTAAAATGAACCCATTAAGTATAATTTCAAAAAATATCCCTTTCTACAAAAGTAGTTAAAGAATTTATAAGAGGATAATCTAATTATTTATTTTAATGTTAACTGCTTGTAGTAACTAACTTTTTATTAATTTTACTTATTTTATTAATATTTTTTGGTGTATTGATATTAATTTCAATAATTTTTTCTAAATCAAATTGTAACATTAATCTATATTTTATACCATAAATAAATATACATTATGAATTAAATAAAAAATTTTTTATAATAATAATATGTTATTTAATAGTATGTTTGTTAATATTTAATTTATTTTTATATAATAATATTATATAGTGTATATTATGTTCAATATGAACCTTTATATTACTTTATATTATAGTTAGAGTCTTGTGAACATTAATTTAATGATAAAACTTATGAAAATACTACCTGTTTTTTTAGTACTAATTTTAGTATCACAGTTGAATATTGTTTTTGCAGCTGAGGGCAATGTTTCTAATACAAGTAATACAGATTTAGAAAAAGATCTAAATACTTTGAAAAATAAAAAAGTAAATAGTTTCCCTGTGGATAATTTTGGTAAAATTACTGGAGTTAATTTTAGGAATTTAGGTGATGAATCTTATGAAATAAGTTTTATTGTGAACAAGCCTTTTATGGCTAATTTAAGGATGTTGAATTATCCTTATCGCTTAGTAATGGATATTGATAAACCCTACAAGTGGCAAGTTCCTGTAGCTGATGTAAAAAAAGTTCCTTTAACAATTGTGCAAGGTATTCGTTATGGGCGGCAAGAAAATGGTACGTTTAGGGTGGTATTAGATTTATCAAAAAACTTTGTTATTAAACAAACTACTATGAGTACTATTAGTAATAATTCTTACCAAGTAGTAATTACACTAAACAAAAGTAGTAATATTGCCTCGCCTGTTACTTTATCTAATAATTTAGTTTTTGTTGATAACACTAATTTACTAAAAGAAATGTCAACAAGTTCTGAAAACCAAGATAAAGCATCTGTAGCATCTTTAAAAAGTGATGAGCAAAAACTTAGAGAATATCTAAATAGTGTAGCTTATCCTAAACCTCATCTGGAAAGCACTAAAAAAAGTATTGTAGTTATGATAGATCCTGGTCATGGTGGTAAAGATCCTGGAGCCTCAACAGATGGTAATGAGTTAGAAGAAAAGAATATTGTTTTGAATGTTTCTAAATTATTAGCTACTGATTTAGAACAAAATAAAGAGATTTCAGTTATTTTAAGTAGAAGAGATGACTATTATTTACCTTTAAAAGATAGGGTAATGTGGGCAAAATTCTTAGGGGTGAATTTGTTTGTATCAATCCATGCTGATACCGCCGATAATTATAAAGATTCTTCAGGAATGTCGGTATATACTTTATCGGAAGTGTCTTCCGATGCACAGGCACAATTATTAGCTAATGATGCTAATAAATCTGACTTGATTGCTGGTGTTGGTATATCTCATGAAACTGAAGAAGTAAACCAAGTATTAGCAAGATTATCTCAGCGGTTAAAGCAAAATGATTCAGTATTGCTTGCTAAAAGTATTATTCACTACTCGTCTAAACAATTAAGAATATTGAATAATCCTGTGCGTTCAGCTAACTTTGCGGTTTTAAAGGTTCCAAATACACCATCGGTGTTAGTGGAATTAGGTTTTTTATCTAATATTAAGGATTTAGCTGAATTTAAAGATGAATCTTATGCAGATAGATCAGCACAATCTTTATCTTTAGGGATTCAATATTATTTGTGGGATAAAGGTTTGTTATCTTCTTTTCCAAGTAGTGCTTATTATAAAACTAGCCCTATACTTACTGCGAAGAAAAATTAAAACAATGAATACAGTTTGCAGTATGAAAAAATGGCGTTATCATAAAATCACTAATATGTAGTATTCTAATATTTATTCACAACTTTAGGCTTTTATAAACTTACATGAAAAATTTTTTTGATGTTATTAAATATTCTTTAAATATAATTTTTGAAAGTTTCGTGTACTTATTTCATGAAATTAAAACTCTTGTACTTTCTATTGTTAAAGGTTTTTTAAATCTATTTACTAAAAAAAAGAAAAGTGTTGATATAAAATCAATTTTATTAAAAAACCAAACTAATGAAGAAAAGCAACATTCTAAGATAGAAGAGTTACAAAGTAAGAATTCCAATGAAGAACATGCAGTTAATAAAGAAAACTTATTAAAAGTACAACAAGATATTGCTAATACTAAGCAAAAGAAAGTTGACTTACCATTAAGGGAAAAGAGCTCAGTAAGTGCAACTAAGTTAGGTAAGAAAAAATTTAATAAAACAAAAATTTATTTATTAGGTTTTGTTTTTATTTGTGTTTATATGGTGTATGTTTTTTGGAATTTACCAGATTATAGTTCTTTATCTAATTATCATCCACCACAAATTACTAGAATTTATTCATCGGATTCTCAATTAATAGAGACCTATGCTTTAGAAAATAGAATTTTTGTACCAATTTATATGATTCCAAAAGCAGTGCAAGATGCTTTTGTATCGGCGGAAGATAAGAATTTTTATAAGCATTCAGGGTTTGATTATTTAGGTCTTTTACGAGCATCTTTTAATAATGTTAAATACTTTTTAGGATTATCTAAAAATATAGAAGGGGCTTCAACTATTACCCAACAAGTAGCTAAAAACTTCTTACTTAATAATAAAAGAACTTTACGGCGTAAAATGCGTGAAGCTATTTTAACAAAAAGTATTGAAAAAAAATATTCTAAACAAAAAATTCTAGAGTTGTATCTTAATGAAATTTATTTAGGTAGAAGTTCTTATGGGGTAAGTATGGCGGCTTTAACTTACTTTAATAAGCCTATTACAGATGTTAACATTGCCGAAGCAGCTTTTTTAGCCATTTTACCTAAGGCACCATCATCTTATGATCCTGAAAAGTTTTATAATTTAGCTAAAGCTAGAAGAGATTGGGTGCTAGATAAAATGTATAAGAATAACAGGATTTCTTTTAAAGAGTATCAGCAGGCTTTACAGGAACCTATAAACTATGCAACTAGTAATAATAAACAAAATTATACCTTAAACTATGCCAAAGAAGAAATTCGTAGAGATATCATTAAAAAGCTAGGTTACGATAAACTCTATGGTGGAGGTTTAATTGTTCAAACTAGTATAAACGCTAATTACCAAAGATATGCTTATAATGCCTTGCGAGCTGGTATTGTTGCTTATGAAAATAAACGAGGTTACAGAGGAGTTTTAGCTCATGTGGATTTATCTATTCCAAAGGGTGGTTACACTGAAAATAATAATGAATGGTTAGATGAGTTTAAAAATGATGATACCGTTAAAAACTATAGTTTAAAAGTATACCCTTGGCGAGTTGGAGTTATTCTTGGAGTTAAACCGAAAGAGTTGACTGTAGGTTTATTAAATGGTGAAAGAGCTAAAGTGGAGTTAAATGACTTCAATAATTGGGCGGTGCCAGTTGAGGTAAAAGACAAAAAAAATAATCAACTAACTAGTTTTAGCACTATTTTCCAAAATGGAGATGTAATTTTAGTTGAAGAATATAAAAAACAATATTTATTAAGGCAAATTCCTGAAATTAATGGTGCTTTATTAGCAATGGATCCACAAAGCGGTGAGATTGTAGCTATGCAAGGTGGTTTTTCTTTTTTATTAAGTGAATTTAACCGTGCTACTCAGGCTTTAAGGCAACCGGGGTCATCTATTAAGCCTTTTGTTTATTTAACAGCTATTAAAGCAGGCTTTAAGGCTAACGATACCGTTTTAGATGCACCACTTGTGATGGATAATAAGGATTCAGATGGTACTTGGCGTCCTAGAAATTCTTATGGGGTTTATAGAGGATTTGTAACTTTAAGAAGTGGTTTAGAACACTCTAGGAATTTAGCAACTATTCGTTTAGCTGATACTATTGGTTTACCAGCAATTTCTAATGTGTTAATGAGTTTAAATATTTATAATAGCCCTTTAGAGAATTTTTCTGAAATTTTAGGTTCAAGGGAAGCCTCTTTGCAAACAATGGTATCTGCTTATGCTATGCTTGCTAATGGAGGGAAATTAATAACACCGTCGGTTATTAGAGAAATTCAAGATAATAATGGGCAATCTATTTTTCGCTTAGATTCTAGAGAATGCAATGAATGTAATGGGATTAACTGGAAATCTAATTTAAAGCCACCTATTTTAGAAGATAATAGAGTAGAAGTAATAGATCCTAAAGATGCTTTTATTGTAGTTAATATGTTAGAAGGTACAGTACAAAGAGGAACAGGAATACGAGCTAGAATAAAAGGTTACAAAATTGCTGGAAAAACAGGCACCACCAATGATTCTAAAGATGCTTGGTTTATTGGTTTTTCTCCTGACTTAGTGGTAGGTATTTACTTAGGAGCTGATAACCCTATAAGTTTAGGTGCAAAATCGGAAGCCGCCACTTTAGCGGTACCTATTTTTAGATCTTTTATGGTTAATGCTTTACGAGATAGAGAATCTCTACCTTTTAGAACTCCCGCAGGAATACATATGAGTTGGGTAGATTATAAAACTGGTAAACCTAGTTTACCAAAACAATTTAGCCATGTTATAGCTGAACCAATTAAAGATGGTCAAGATGTTAATCCGCATATTTTGGGAATTAAAAATACAGGAATTGGCAATAATACTGACCCTATCCCTCTTGAAAATGATGATGAACAAAATAGCCTATACTAAAGAGGTGCTTATTGTTTAATAAGTCGGTATTAACTTTAGATGAGTTACTTATTCAGGTTAAGTCTAACCTTGCTTTAATTAATAAGAACTTTCATGAAGAAACTCTAAGGGATAAAATTCTAGCATATGAAAAATTAATTCACCAAGAGAATTTTTGGCAGGATATTCCACAAGCTACTGTAATTATGAAAGAATATAATGAGTTGAAAAACGAATTAATTACTTGGCAACATATGCAGCAAACCTTAAAAGATTTGCAAGAGTTAACTCTTATGGCAAAAGAAGAGTCAGATGATAACTTGCTAAAACAGTGTTTTGAAAACTTGCAGCAGTTAAATTTATTGGTACAAAAGCAAGTAATAAAATATTTGTTTACCCATGAGCATGATAAGTTAGATTGTTATTTAGAAATTACTGCTGGTATGGGCGGTTTAGATGCCCAAGATTTTGCTGCTATGCTTTTACGCATGTATATAAGGTGGTGTGATCGTATGAAGTTTAAAGTTAGTCTTTTAGAAAAGAATAGCCTAGATCGTGGTGGTATTAAATCTTCTATTTTACAAATTGTGGGGCAGTATGCTTATGGTTATTTACAAAGGGAATCAGGAGTACATCGTTTGGTAAGAATTTCCCCCTTTAATGCTGAGGGAAAAAGACAAACTAGCTTTGCCTCAGTGGCAGTGTATCCTATTTTAAATAATAATATTACTATTGAAATTTTAAGTAAAGATTTAAGAATAGATACATATAAATCTTCGGGGTCAGGGGGGCAACATGTGAATACAACAGATAGTGCTGTGCGAATTACCCATATTCCAACTGGCCTAGTAGTGCAATCACAAGGAGAGCGTTCCCAACATAAAAATAAAGAAATGGCACTTAGTATGCTAAAGGCAAAATTACTCTCAAAACAAATTATGGAACAAGAGGCAGAAAAACAAAACAGCTATAAAGAGAAAAATGCAATAGATTTTGGTAGCCAAATTCGTTCTTATATTTTACATCCATATGCTATGGTAAAAGATCATCAAACTCAAAAAGATTATCATAATACTAAAGATATTTTAGATGGTGATTTAACCAATTTAATTTATGAAAGATTAACTCGTAAATAGTAGTTTGATTTTCAAGTGGCTTCATAGTAAAATTAATTACTAAACAAAATAATAAAATCAAAGAGTATTTTTCAGTTGTTAAGGTTCAAGAACTTAGTTTTGAAGTTATTTGGTAGGCTAATATTATACATATTTTATGTTGTTTTAGTAGTTTTTTACTTAGTTCTTTTTCAAATACCTATTCCTTTTATTGGTGATAATGTTGCTCATTTATTACAGAAAAAATATGCTAAACAAGCAGAATTTATAGATAATCTACAAATTAGAGGAGTATCTATTGCTTGGAACTATGAAATTAATCGCCCCATTATTTTAATAAAAAATGTTACTTATACTAGTGGTAACAAAGTTACTAAATTAGATAAAATTGGTTTTTACCCTAATATTACCAATTCTATTAAGCAAAAAAACTTTTTAATAGAAAAAGTTTATGTTGAAGGTTTACATATAGTCATCAACCAAGATATGCAAAAAAACATCAATATAAAACTAAATAATATTAGTAACCTTAATACAAATGAAAAAAAAGAAGGTACCAAGCAACCCCTTGCTTTAGGCAAAAGATTCAACATAACAAATGCTTATGCTGATATTAAAAATATAAAACGTATGGCACCTGTATTAGCTTATTTGAATGAATTTAGTATTTCGCATTCGGATATTGTTTTTGTGAATAATAAGCATACATTAACTTTTAATATAGAATCTTTAGATATTAAAGATTTAAAAAATATTCATGTAGATATTAAATCTACTTTAAAAATTAATTCTGGTTTTAGTAAGTCGGCAAAAATTACAGGTAATTTAGTTTTAAACTCTAAAGAAGAAGTAGTTAACCGTTTAACTATCAAAGATTTATCTTTAGAAGATATAGCAACTTTTTCCACTGGGCTAGTTAATAAAGGGCTACTTCAACCTTTAAGCCTTAAAGGGCTTTTAGCCAAAATAGAAATGCAGTCAATTTATAATTTACGTAGTGGTTTTAAAGATATAAAAGGTAATTTGCATATTGGTTCTGGCTCTATAGGCTATGAAGGTAGGTTAGCTAGAAATTTAGAGATTGATAAACTGCAAATGAATCTTAAATATAATAAAACTACAGAAGACTTAGATTTTACTAATCTAGTTGTTAATTTTAAAAAGAATAATCATTTAAAGTTAAACAGAATAGGTGCTAATATTCTGCTTTCACAGTTATCTATGAATGCAAAATTAAATTTACAAACTAAGCAAATATTAGTGTATAAGTCTTTTTTATTAGGAAATTCACAAAAAGTTAATTTTTCCGCAAAATATAATTATGCAGACACTAATAAAAGATTAGTAAATTTTTCTAGTGATATTGGTAACATGAGTTTGCAAGACCTAAAAAGTTTATGGCCTACAAAAGTTTCTTTAGATGTACGTGAATGGTTTGATGATAATGTATTAAAAGCCAATATTAGTAGTATTAAATTCAACTTATTAGCTTCTTTTACAAATAATTCTACCAATATTGAGAAAGTCTCATCAGAAATACTATTTAATAATGTAGAGCTAACTTATTTGGAAGGTTTACCTTCAGTAAAATCTAATGAAGTTAAGCTAGTATCATCTGGTGAAGATATAATAATAACTTTTGGTGAGGCCACTACGGCACAAATGCGTACCACCAAAGGGTTGGTGAAAATATACGATTATAGTTTTGCCAATGGTTACCAACCAGGTGTATATGTAGATTTAGATGTTGATAAATCTAATGTTTCTGATGTTTTAAACTATATTGATAGAAAACCCTTAGAGCTTTTGCATGGTATAGATCTTAATATTGCTGATCTTCAAGGTACAGCACAAGGTAATATAACCTTACTATATGCCATAGATGATGATAAACTTGTGGATTTCAGTGGAAAGGTCACAACTGAGGATTTAAGTTTTAAAAATGTTTTTCAAAAGAAAAGCCTTAATAATGGTAATTTAGATGTTTCTATTGGTAAAGATTATATAATTTTTAATGGTAAAGCTGTATATTTAGAAACGCCAGCAAATTTAGATATTCGTTATAGTTGGGGTTCTGGCAAAACTGTATCTAAGTATGCTTTGAATTTTGATAAGTTAGCTATTAATAAACTATACCAGTTAAATCTGGTTGATGAGAAAATTCTAAACCAATTCAAAGGTTTTACCAATTTAACTATTAATTATAAAGAATATGAAAAAGTTGCAAGTGCAAATATTCAAGCTGATTTAAAGCAAGCAGAGTGGAAATTAAAAGAATTTAATTATACTAAACCTGTGGGAACTCCTTTATTTTTAAATACGCAGATTAGCTTAGATAATAATAAATTATTAGGAATTGATAGATTAAACCTAAGCAATAATGATATTAATATTGTTTTAGGAGTAACAAAAGGTAATAATAGCTTGGCTATGAAAGTTTCAAGGCTTTTTATTAGAAATAAGGCTGACGCTAGAGTAAACTTCTTATGGCAAAAAGATAGTACTAATATTTTTGTAAGAGGTAAATTCCTAGATATTACAAGCTTTATAGATGACTTTAAAGCCGGAGATAATACCAAAAAAACTTCTGCAAAGAACAAAAAACAAGCTAGTAAATTAAACCCTATAGCTTTTAATAGGCAAGGTATTCCAATTTATAACAAAGAAAAAGATTCCTTGTTAAAGCAAAATAACTCATTATCCCAAGTTAATAGTGGTGTTATTAATAATTCTTACAATGTTGAATTAATTGATAGTGAAGTACCTATAAATAACCAAGATACCTCTATTAGTGCTACTCCTAGTATTACTCAAGATGAAAATGCTAAAGCTGTGAATGATAATACTCAAGATGAAAATAATACCAATACTAATAAAACAATAGAAATGGAAACACCAGAAAATACAACTTCTACCTTAGAAACTCCTAATACTACTCCTTTACCTAATTCTAAGGATCAGACTAATGCTAATTTACATGTTGTTAAAAGTAAGGATAAAGAGTCTGAAAAAGCTGAAAGTTCTGATGCACAAACATCTTCTTTAGAAAAAAATAATACCAATACATTACAAGATGCTAACAATCCTCCTAATTCTAAGGTTGAACTAAATGATGTTGGTAACCAAGACTCCACAAAAACTAAAACATTGAATTCATCTAACAATAATAATTCTTCAATAGACAAAATTGCGGTTAATTCTAAACCTTTACATAACTACAAAATAGATCTTGCATTACAAAGTATTAGGTCTCATAAAATTACTTTTGCTAATCCTAGTATTAATTTAATTATTTTAAATAATATTTTAGACTATATGGATTTTTCTTATTTTGAAAGATCCCATAAAAGTTATATTTTTTATAATTCTAAGGAAAAAGGATTATTAATGGAAGTGAGTAATGTAGGTAATTTATTACAATTCCTTGATGTAAAAGCACGAATAAAAAATGGATTTTTACAAGTAAAAGCTAAGGTTGAAAAAATATTAGATTCTACCACAAAACGTGAAGTTTTTATTTCTAAAGGTTCTGCTGTTTTAAATGACTTCTCTTTATACTTAGCTTTAGGGTTTTCATCTGTTGTGATAGATTTTAATAGTAAAGGTTATTATTTTAACCTAACTAATATAGAGTTAACTGGTAACTTAATGGGAGGGCATCTTGCTGGTTACCTAGACTATAATAAAAAGTACCTTGATGTTAGAGGTAAACTAGTACCAATATGGTCGGCTACCCATTTAATTTCTAATGCTCCTATTATTAGGCAGTTACTAGGCAATGATAAAGAAGGTAACAATAATAATTTATTACAAATTAATATGGCGATTACTGGTCCTTTAGATAAGTTAAATTATTCAATTTTTTCTAAAGGAGGAAAAAAAGGTGAGGTTGTAAATAGCTTGAATAATGATGAAATTAGGAAAACTTTAGATGACAATAATACAACTAAGGCTACAGCACCTACTAATTTAAGTTCTAAAAAAGAAGGTGGAGAAGCTAAAGGTACTCCTATTCAAGATTCTCCAAACTCTAAGGTTATAGATGAGGGAAATAGTAATACTACTGATGCAACTCAATTACAAAGTAGTAGTTCACAAGAACCAGTGGATACACCAAAAGAGGAAACTACAAAAAATCTACAAGATAGTCAAGATAGTAATACAAAGGCTGGTAGTACAAATATAACAGAAAAATCAAGTACTGAAAAAGCCACACAAGATTCACAAACTTCACCAACTACAGAAAAAACAACAACAGAGTCTAGCAAGGTTGAAAATCCTAACAAAGATTCTACAACTAAAAGTACTAAAGATGCTCCTGATAATGAAAAGAAGGCTGAGGAAGGTTTAAGTTTACAAGATTTATTAAAGTAATCAATATAGTAAAATTAATACTTTTTCTTTTATTGCCGTATTAATAAGAATTCTTTTATATAAAAAAGCTACAATTAGCTAATAATAGTAGATAGTAGTAAAGAAGATAAAAGTTATCCTTTTATTTTAATTAAAATATGTTGTTTTTTACCAATGGATATTTGAATTACTTCTTTTTGTAGATCTTGATTGGTAATTTTTATATGAATATCGGTACATTTTTCAGTATTTATACTTAAACCATTATTTTGAATTAATTTTCTACCTTCAGAGTTGCTACTAAGCACTTTAATTTCTACTAAAAATTGTACTAAAGGTAATCCGTTTAATAATTGTTTTTTTGTTACATAATAAGTAGGTAGGTTAGTATCTAACTCTTTTTTTTCAAAAACATTAATAGCTAATTTTTCAGCCTGTTTAGCGGCTTCTAAACCATGGCAAAGTTCAGTTAGCTTAAAAGCTAATATTTTTTTTGCCTCGTTAATTTCATTACCTTGTAATTTAGATAATTTTTTAATTTCTGTTAATGGTATTTCAGTAAACATTTTTAAGTATTGGATTACATCATCATCGTGAGTATTTCTAAAGAATTGGTAAAAATCATTTACTGAAAATAAATCTTTATTTAACCATACTGCTCCTGTTGCAGTTTTGCCCATTTTAGTACCATCAGCTTTAGTTAAAAGAGGTGAGGTTAAACCAAAAGCTTCTTCATGAGCTTTCCTTCTAATAATTTCTACACCATTAATAATATTTCCCCACTGATCCGATCCACCTAATTGTAATTTTACATTATAGTGTTTGTATAAGTAGTAAAAATCTACAGCTTGTAACAACATATAATTGAATTCTAAAAAAGTAAAAGAACTTTCCCTATCAAGCCGACTTTTTACACTATCAAATGTTAGCATTCTATTAATGGTAAAATCTTTACCGTATTCTCTTAAGAAATCAAGGTAATTAAATTTAGTTAACCATTTTGCATTATTAAGAATTTTAGCAGAGTTACTGCCTTCAAAACTAATAAATTGTGATAAGGTATTCTTAATGCCTGCTAAGTTATTATTAATATTATCTGTAGTTATTAGTTTTCTGGTATCATCTTTACCTGATGGGTCGCCTACTAAAGTGGTGCCACCACCTAATAAAACTATTGGAGAATGTCCGAATTTCTGTAGATATTTTAATAATAAAATTTGAATTAAACTACCCACATGCAACGAGGGAGCCGTGCAATCAAAGCCAATATATGCTGTAATTTTTTCTGTGTGTAATAAGTTATCTAACTTTTCAAAAGAAGAACACTGATACAACAGACCTCTTTCCTGTAAAAAATTTAAAAAGTCAGACTGAAATTTAATTTTAGTAACATCGGTTTTGATCATAACTATATAAGGGTTGATTTATATAAATTATTCTTTTTCTTTTTCAGCATTTAAAATAGCAGTTTCTTTAGCAATATAATTAAACATTATATTATAAAGCTCATCGGAATGAGAAGTAAAGAAATGATCGGCATTTTCAATAATTTGATACTCTACATGCTTATCTTTAGTGCGAATTGCTTTTTTTATAACTTTTTCTGCCTCTTTAATAGGAGCAATTTCATCTTTTTTTCCATGAATAAAAAGCCCATTTGTAGGGCAAGGATAAATAAAAGGTAACATTTCTAGTTGAGGATCGTAATATCCTAAAACCATGAATCTATCAACTTCAATGCGTCGCATCATGATTTGTAAAGCAATTTGAGAACCAAAAGAAAAACCTGCAACCCATAGCTTAGAATCTTCTTCTTGATTTTCTTTTAACCAATCACAACAAGTACTAGCATCAATGATTTCACCATGACCTTCATCAAAAGTACCTTCAGAATTTTCTACCCCTCTAAAATTAAACCGTAAAGTAGAAAAACCATTTTGTAAAAAGGCTTTTTCCATTAAGAAAACTACTTTGTTGTGCATATTACCACCATATAAAGGGTGAGGGTGTAATAATAAAGCAGATGGAGCCGCAGGATTCTCTGATTTCTTATAAATTCCTTCTAGCTTACCAGGTGTAGAGCTAATATTTATTTGTGACATAAACTTTCCTTAATGAATATAGTGTAAGAACTTATTAAACCGTCTAATTTATATAATATTTTAACATTATTAAATGCTAAATATAACAAAATAATAATTCTTTGTAAACATAATTTAACATTAAATTTCTATGTTTTTTAAGCATGTTTTGGTAAGAGGTTAAAATAAGTTCATCAGGTTTTATTATTTATTAGAAATTATTTATTTTATCTTGATTTATATCCTACTAAAATAGTTGACTTTAACAAGTCATGGTGTTAGTATAGCAATACAAAAAAGTTTTAGATAGTGCATAATATAAAAGTAAATTATTAATATAGGTATATATTGTGAGGTTAAGTACAAAAGGTAGATATGGAGTAGTAGCAATGTTAGATATTGCTATGTATTCTAAAGAAAATGAGTATGTATCTATATTTTCTATATCTGAACGGAATAACATTTCGGTTTCATACCTAGAACAACTATTTATTAAATTAAAAAAACATAATTTAGTAATTAGTGCAAAAGGACCAAAAGGTGGTTATCGCTTAAAAAGATTACCTTCAGAAATTTTTGTTTCAGAAATTGTTAACGCTGTTGATGAAACCATTAATTTTATGGGTTGTACTGTGGCTACAAAAGTATGTTCAAAAAGTAAACGTTGTAATTCTCATGATTTATGGCACTATTTAATGAATAGAGTTCATGATTATCTAGAGCAAATCTCACTAGAAACTGTTATTAATAAAGAGTTTACTTTAATAAAGCCTAGAATAAATAATAAAATACAAGAAAAAACAAGAGGTTGCAATGCAAAATAATAAGTTAATTTATTTAGATTATCATGCTACTACACCAACAGATCCAAGGGTGGTCGAGGCAATGTTACCATATTTTTCCGAAAAATTCGGTAACCCCCATGCAAGAAGCTATGCTTTAGCATGGAATGCGGAAGCTGATGTTGAAGAAGCCAGAGCCAACATTGCGAAATTAATTAATGCTACCCCTAAAGAAATAATATTTACATCAGGGGCAACAGAGGCAAATAATTTAGCCCTTAAAGGTGTTATGGAGTTTTATTCTCAACAAGGTAAAAACCATTTAATAGTAAGCCAAATTGAACATAAATGTGTACTTTCAAGTGCTAAGTATTTATCTAATAAAGGTTTTGATGTAACTTTTTTACCTGTACAAGAAAATGGTATTATTAGCCTTGAAGAGTTGGAAAATGCTATTACTGACAAAACTGCTTTAGTATCTATTATGGCTGTAAGTAATGAAATAGGTACAATTCAACCTGTTGCTGAAATTGGTAAATTATGCCGTGCTAAAGGCGTGTTCTTTCATACAGATGCGGCTCAAGCAGTTGGTAAAATTCCTGTAGATGTAAATGCTAGCAATATAGATTTACTTAGTTTATCAGGGCATAAGATGTACGGACCCAAAGGTGTTGGAGCGTTATACGTAAGAAGAAAACCCCGAGTAAGAGTTTTACCACAAGTTCATGGTGGTGGGCAAGAAAGAGGGATGCGTTCTGGTACTTTACCTACACCTTTATGTGTTGGCTTAGGCAAAGCGGCTGAAATAGCTATGGCAGAAATGGCAACAGATGAAAAACGTGTAAAAGAGTTAACTGATTTGTTAAAAAATACAATTCAAACTGCTTTACCAAAAGTAGTATTAAATGGTGATGCCGAAAACCGTGTTTATAATAATATTAATTTAAGTTTTGTTGGAGTTGAAGGTGAAAGTTTATTAATGGGTATTAATTCTTTAATAGCTATCTCTTCAGGCTCAGCTTGTACTTCTTCATCACTTGAGGCGTCTTATGTGTTAAGGGCTATTGGCGTTGCCGATGAAATTGCTAATAGTTCTATTCGTTTTGGTTTAGGCAAATATACAACAGCCGATGAGGTAACAACTGCGGCTAATCATATTGTAAAAGTTGTTAAAAAATTAAGAGAAATGAGCCCAATTTGGGAAATGTTAGAAGCTGGCATAGATCTAAACACTGTACAATGGGCAGAACATTAAGCAAAATTGTAAAAAAACAATATTATAACTATATAAAATACAACGGTAACAATAATATAAATATATAGGTGAAAAAATGGCATATGGTAAAAAGGTAATAGATCATTATGAAAATCCACGTAATGTGGGTTCAATGAATGAAAAAGATGAAAAAGTAGGTACAGCTATTGTTGGGGCTCCAGCTTGTGGTGATGTGATGAAACTTCAAATTAAAGTTGAAGATGGAGTAATTACAGATGCTAAGTTTAAAACTTTTGGTTGTGGTTCTGCTATTGCTTCTAGTTCTTTAGTAACAGAATTGCTAAAAGGTAAAAACTTAGATGAGGCTTTAGCCTTAAAAAACCAAAGCATTGTAGATGAATTAGAATTACCTCCTGTAAAAGTTCATTGTTCTGTGTTAGCTGAAGAGGCTGTAAAAGCTGCAATTGCTGATTATAAAAATAAACATTAAACATTAAAGTTAATTCTTAGCAAGATGGTAAAACCAATAATAAGTTTAACTGATGCAGCCTTAGGGCAAATAGAACAACTATTTGTTAATAGAACTCATTATCCTTTGGGACTAAGAATTTCTTTACTCACTAAAGGATGTTCGGGGTTATCTTGGAGTTTAGATATTATAGATGAAGCTACCCCTAAAGATGAATTAGTACAATTTGGTAACATTAAGGTTTTTATAGATTCTAAAGCTATTTTATTTGTTTTAGGAAGTGTTATAGATTATAAAGAAACTGAATTGGAATCTGGCTTTATTTTTCAAAACCCCAATGAAACTAGTAAGTGTGGTTGTGGTGAATCTTTTATGGTTTAACTTTTACCAGAATTAACATAATTTATTTTGAGGTTATATGAAATATACTTGTAGTGCTTGTAACAAACACCATGAAGATGTTAGAAATTATGTATGTAGTAACTGTGGTTTTGTAAATCCTTTACCAACTAATACTAATTATTTTACTTATTTTAATATGCCTTGTAGTTTTACTATAAATGTAAATAATTTAAACTCCTTATATCAAGAATTAGTAATGGAATACCACCCTGATAACCATGTAATGGGTACTGAAAATTCAAAACTTCATGCGTTAGCCCATAGTGCTTATTTGAATGAGGGGTTTAATGTTTTAGCTAATAACCTCCAGCGTTTTGCCTACTATTTTGAATTATTAAATAATAAACCAATAATTGGCGAAGAAATTTTGCATGATGCTAGTGTATCTATGGAATTCTTTAGTATTTATGAAAAACTAGATTCATTAAATACTATGGAAGAATTACAAGATTTATTTATAGAATTACAAGCTAAAGAGCAAGAGCTGTTGCAACAAGTGGAGGATCTAGACTTCAATAACCAAGTAGTAGCTAAAAAATTATACATATTATTAAATTATGTTTATAAGATTCAACAACAACTACAAACTAAAAAAAGATTAATGGTTTAAATATAATGAGTCTTTTACAAATAAACGATTCTCTAACTTCTAAAAAAGAAATCCAAAAAGATATGGATAATATTGCAATTGGTATAGACTTAGGCACTTCTAATTCTGTTGTATCTTATTTCAATGGCACTAGTGTTGAAGTAATACCAGACTCTTATGGAAGAATTATTCCCTCGGTAGTTAGTTATGTAAATAATAAAGTATTAGTAGGGCAAGAAGCATTACAAAATGAAAACAATATAATTATAAAATCTGCAAAACGTTTAATAGGAAAAAGTTTAAAAGATTTAACTTTAACTGAAATTCCCTTAAATATTCAAGAAAATGTAGATGAACAAAATTTAAGTATTGTTCTACCAAATGGTAAACAAGTTTCTCCAGAAGAGGTTTTAGCTGAAATTTTAAAATATCTAAAAAATACTGCCGAACAACATTTGCAAAAAAATATTTTAAAAGCTGTAATTACTGTACCAGCTTATTTTGATGAATCTCAAAGAATTGCCGTTAAAAATGCAGCAACAATAGCTAATTTACAAGTTTTACGTTTGATTAATGAACCAACGGCTGCAGCTTTAGCTTATGGGCTGGATGAAAAAATTGAAGGTACTTATGTAATTTATGATTTAGGAGGTGGAACTTTTGATGTATCTATTTTACAGCTACAAAAAGGTATTTTTAAAGTATTAGCCACAGCTGGTGATACATCATTAGGTGGTGATGATATAGACTATGCAATATTCAAGGAAATCTTTGGGGAATATTTAGTTCATAATAAAGTAAATAATATAGAAAAAGCCTTACTTATTAAAAAAGCTAAAGAGATTAAAGAGAGGCTATCTGGGCAAGATAGGATTCATGAAGAAGTTAAACTATTAAATACAGTTTTCAATATTAATTTTACAACTATTCAATTACAAAAACATTTAGAGAAATTGGTGCAAAAAACCTTAAATATTTGTAATAGTGCCTTGCAAGATGCTAACTTACATATTAATGATATTGCAGGTGTAGTTTTAGTAGGGGGAAGTACTAAAAACCCTTATCTTCAACAGGAAGTTACTAAATTTTTTAAGTGTCAGCCTTTGTGTACTATAAACCCTGATGAGGTTGTTGCTATTGGTGCTGGGTATAAGTCTGCTGAATTAACAGGTAAAACTAAGAATTCTTTATTATTAGATGTAATACCACTATCTTTAGGGATTGAAGTTGCTGGTGGTTTAGTAGAAAAAATAATCCCAAGAAACTCTATTATTCCTATTGCTAAAGCTCAAGAGTTTACAACTTTTAAAGATAACCAAAGTGCTATGAGTATTCATATAGTACAAGGGGAAAGAGAACTTGTAGCAGATGTTCGCTCATTAGGAAAATTTACCTTAAGAGGTATTCCTACAATGGTAGCAGGAGCTGCTAAAATTCTTATTACTTTTACGGTAGATGCTGATGGCTTACTAGTAGTTGGTGCCAAAGAACAGATTACAGGACAGGTACAAACCATAGAAATTAAACCTTCTTGGGGGTTAAATATGGAAAAAATGCGGCGAATGTTAGAAGATTCTTTAGAAAATTCAGCCCAAGATTTAGAGAATCGTTTATTAATTCAAACTAAAATTGAAGCTGAAAGAGTAATAGATGCCTTGAAAATAAGCCTGCAAGAAGATAAAGGTTTGTTAGATAAAGAAGATGAAAAAGCTATTAGTAAGGCTTTACAAGTGCTAGAAGATTCGTTAAATTGTAATAATAAAGATATTATCGCTACTAATTTGAAAATGTTAGAAGAAAAAAGCCATAACTTTGCTGTATTGCGTATGGAGAAAAAAATCCAACAAGCCTTACAAGGTAAAGAATTAAAAGATTTTTCTTAAGTATTTATTGTATCAAGATATTTTTAGTGTAATTATAAATAGTAACTAATATAATTAAAATATACATTAAGGAGAATAAACAAATATGCCCAAAATATTTTTTATAGTTGAGAATGAAAAAATTCCCGTAGAAGTTGCTGAAGGAACTACAGTATTAGAAGCAGCTCACAGTAATGGTATCCCTTTAGAAGGTGCTTGTGAAGGTTCATTAGCGTGCTCAACTTGCCATGTGATTTTAGAAAAAGCAGATTACGATAAGTTAACTGCACCAAAGGAAGAAGAGGAAGATATGTTAGATATGGCATTTGGTTTAACTCCAACCTCTCGTTTAGGTTGCCAAATTGTTATTACTAAAGAATTAGATGGTTTTGTATTTAAAGTACCATCAAAAAACCGTAATAATTAGGCAATAAGTAATGAAATTTAGTTGGCAAGATATTTATGAAATAGCTATTAATTTAGAAGATACCTACCCTGATGTAGATATTCTATCTTTATCTTTTCCAAAATTAAAAAGTTTAGTAGAATCTTTACCTAACTTTACTGGCGAGGGCAATGCTAATGAGGGGGTATTAGAAGCAATACAGATGGCATGGTTAGAAGATAGAGAGTAAAAATGGCATTATTACTAAATTTTTTAGCACAAGTAGGTAAGCTAGTTTTAAGTTTTATAGAATATATTGGTCTTAAAACAGTTTTTATTGTAGTAGCTATTATTAGCTTTTTCCGTCCACCTATTTATTATAAAAATATGTTAAGGCAATTTGTAGAAATTGCCTTTTTTTCTTTACCAGTAGTAGTTTGTACAGGTTTCTTTACAGGTATGGTATTAGCTTTGCAAAGTTACGTTGGCTTTGCTAGGTTTTCAGCAGAAGGAGCTATTGCTAATGTGGTAGTTGTTTCTATTACCAGAGAGTTAGGGCCTGTGCTTACAGCTTTAATGGTAGCAGGTAGAATATCTGGGGCTATAGCTGCCGAGATTGGTACTATGAGGGTATCGGAACAAATTGATGCACTATATACCTTAGCTGTGAATCCTATTAAATACTTAGTGTCTCCAAAAATTATTGCTGGTATTTTAGCTTTACCTATTCTAGTTTTAATTGCCGACATCACAGGAGTTATGGGTGGTTTTTTAACATCTGTTTTCCAATTAGATTTTTCAGCTTTTACCTACTTAAATAATAGTTGGAATTTTGTAACATTTTGGGATATTTTTTCTGGATTAATTAAGGGAGCTGTATTTGGTTTAATTATTACATCTATGGGTTCATTTTCAGGATATTTTACTTCAAATGGAGCAATAGGAGTAGGGAAAGCTACTACTAATGCTGTAGTTATAGCTTCTATTTTTATCTTTGTAGCTGACTATATCTTAACTGTTCTGTTTTTTAAAATATAAATATGAAAAAAGAACTTTAGTTTTTATAATTCCACAGCTAATACTAATAACACAAGGTTTAAAATGAAAGATATTGCAATTAAATTAAAAAATGTAAGCAAACGTTTTATAGATAGAGAAGTTTTAAAAAATATTTCTTTAGAAATTCCAAAAGGTGATTCCTTTGTTTTAATTGGTAAATCTGGTAATGGTAAATCAGTTTTGTTAAAGAGTATTATTGGAGTTTTACAACCTGAGGCTGGAGAAATCTTTTTAAATGGAGTTAATGTATCTAAATTAAGCCAAGCTAAACGTATAAATTTCAATAGAGAAATTGGGGTTTTGTTTCAAGGTTCAGCCTTGTTTGATAGTTTAAATATTTTGCAAAATGTGGTTTTTGGCGTTAGCGTGCATCGGCAATTAACTTTGGCTGAGGCTAAAAAATTAGCTATAGAAAATTTAGAGCTTGTAGGTTTAAATGAAAGTGTTTTATATTTATATCCTGCTGAACTATCTGGCGGCATGCAAAAAAGGGTAGCTATAGCTAGGCAAATAGCCCCCGATCCAAAAATTTTATTTTTTGATGAACCAACCTCAGGTTTAGATCCTGAAATGTCCGATACTATTAATAATTTAATAGTTAATACTGCAAAACACTTAGAAGCTACCTCGTTTATTATTACTCATGATATGGTAAGTGCTAAAAGAATTGCTAACCATATTGCTTTAATTGAATCTGGAGAAATAGTATGGCAGGGTATGCCTGAAGAATTAAAAAAATCTAATCATACTACTATTATAAATTTCAATAAGTATCATAATTAAAAGTTAATAAATGGAAACTATCTTTAGTTTTTCTCATAAGCGTTTATGCTTATTGCATGTAAAAAGTAAGAAAAAAGTATATCAGAATGTTAGTGCTTTAACAACAATTTGTAATAATACTCAATTTATTACCTGTAATAAACCAGAGTTATTAAAATTATTTAAAGAAAAGCAACTTTTACATAGCAAGAACATTGTAGATATTTTAGATATTTTTTTATTACTTTATCCTAAATCTGTTTGTGCTCCTAGTATTTATAGTGTTTATAAATATGTAACTAAAAAAGATATAGTAAAACCCTTAGAACACGATGAAAAACTATTCCAAGAAGTTAAACTAATCCAAGAGTTATTACAAGAGTTTAAACAACAAATAAAGAAATTTACAGTTAAAGAAAAAGAAAACTTTGTATCATTATTAGAATTTCTTAAGGTTGATGAACCATTAATTGCCGAATTTTTTTATAAAAATTTAGGTACTGAAAATAGTAAAGTTCAGCAGACAAAAATGGCTATTGAAGTTTGGAATAAAATTACTGAGTATAAAAAATCTGCAGATGATGATTCTATTAAAATTAATAATTTAGCACCAGTAGAAAGTATTACTTCCCAAGATGTTATTAAAGAACTAGAAGCAATTATTCAACATAAGGGTATAATTAAAACAGAGCAAAAACATTACAGTCAACATGTGGCTAAAATGTTTATGAAAACGGAAAAAAATGTTGCAATTTTAGCTGAAGCTGGTACAGGAACAGGAAAAACTTTGGGTTATATTGCTCCTGTTTTAGCTTTTTTGCAACAAAATCCTAAACAACAAGTGTTAATTTCTACTTATTCTAAAGCCTTACAAAAGCAAGTTTTTAAAGAGTTGCAGAACTCATTAGCAATTAGTAACTTGCGAACTAAGGCTTGTATAATTAAAGGGAATAATAATTATATATGTTTATTAAATTATGAATACTTAGTAAATAACACTGTGTTATTTCCCCGAGCCAGATTGTTTTTAGCTGTATTATCTTTATGGTTGCAAGATAGTGAATATGGGGATTTCATAGGTGGTGATGTTAGCCCATTAGTTTTTCATTTATTTACAACTGAATTAGGTAATTTTGTTCTTAACCGTCATGAAGAATGTTTATATAACAGATGCAAGCATTTTAAAAAATGCTTTATTATGAATACTAAGAAAAAAGCTAAAGATGCTAATATTATTGTTACTAACCATTATTATACTTTATTAAATGCTGGTTTAGGTGTTAAGTACGCAATTTTTGATGAAGCCCACCATTTGTTAAATGCAGCCGATGAAGTCTTTTCTTTTAGTATTAGTAATAAAAGTATTGCCCAATTAAATTATTGGTTGCTTGGATCTTCAAACCAGAAAAAAATTATTAGAGCGGAATTAAATGGTTTTAAGCAAAGATTAAGTTTTTTATTACAAGATGGTGAGTCTTCCTTAGAGATAAAAGATATAAATGATATGTTACTAGCTGTAGGTGATACTCTTCTAGAATCTTGTGCTCCCTTAATTGCAGATATGTTATCTCTTAACAGAGTTACAGGTCATATGCCTAATAACCTTATAGAAGAATTTTTGCATTATATTTACCTATATGTATTAGAAAAGAGTGATGATTTACAACAATATTACTCCCTAGAAAGTGCAATAGAGTATCAAGAGTTACCAGCTGGTTTGTTAGCAAACATAGAAAAACTAATAGCTGCTTTTGAAAGAACCCTAAATATTGCTGCTAATTTTTATGGTTTATTACAACAAAAAGTTAGTTTAGTTAAACAAGAAGAAAAAACAGCTTTAGAAGATTTCATAAAACTATTTGAAAGTAAGTTTTTAACAGGTTTAGCGGAAAATGTTAACATGTTAGGTGAGCTTACTAATAAAACTCCTGATAAGGATTTTATTTACCGCTTTGTAATTGAAAAAGATGAGGGGCGAATTACAAATATTGCTTATTACAAAAATTATGTGAATCCTGCTCAACCATTGGCTAATGCTACATTCGCTAATCTAAATGCTTTTACTTTAACTTCCGCTACATTATTAGATACTATGCCAACTACAGCAACAAATGAAACTTTTTTAAAGCGTTATGGTTTAGAGTTTTTACCTTATTTTCATCCTGAAAAAGTTCAAATTAAGTCCTCGTTTAATTATAAGCAAAATAGCAAGATTTTTATTATTAATAATGCTAACCCTAATAATTTAGCTGTTTGTATAGAAAGTTTGTTTAAAGCCTCAGGAGGAGGCGGGTTAGCTTTATTTACAGCTCTTAGTAGATTAAAACAAGTTTATAAAGGTATTTATAGTGGTTTACTTGAGGCCGATATTAACTTATTAAGTGCAAGTATGAATAACCAAAAAATTGAAAACTTAATTGATATTTTTAAAGATGATGAAAATAGTTGTTTATTAGGAAGCGATTCTGCTCGTGATGGTATAGATATTCCAGGTAAAGCTTTACGTTTAGTAGTATTTGAAAGGACACCTTGGCCAAAGTCGGATTTATTATATAAATCTCGAGTGAAACATTTAGGTAAAGAGTATACTTTAGAGTTAATACGTTTAAAATTACGCCAAGCTTTAGGGCGAATTATCCGTACCTATGATGATAAAGGCATATTTGTAATCTTGGATAAAAGTTTTCCCTCTAGTTTAATTCATGCTTTTCCTGAAGATGTAACCATTCATAAAGTATCATTAACTGAAGCACTACCGCTAGTTGAATCTTTTTTTAATTATAATTGAAGCAATTAAAAATTAAATGTATTATATACAATCTTGTACTATTAAGAACATATGTTATATTTACAAAGTTACTTAATTTACATACATATATAAAGGGAATTAATAATTTTGGTTTTAAGGATCTATGAACTTTAAAATAGTATGGTTTTTGTTGTTAACTTTTTGGTTAGGTGCTTTACACGCTGAAACTTTTCCTGATATCTTTCCTGATTATATTATTATTAATCCCTCTTTAAATGGTGGAAATGGTGAGAAAGTATATAATAGTGTAACTCTCAATTTAAGTGATAGTTACTTATTACAAGAAGGAACTTTTACTTTTTATGATTCTACCATTAATGCTGGTACTGCAGACTTTGCTTTTGATGCAAATGGTTGTTCCACCTATGATCCTGATGGTGTAACTTGCAAAACCCTAAAACAATTTACTTTAATTCTAGATAATACCCAATTCTTTGCCGGTGATAGTACTATACATGTAAAAGATATAGTGAGAGTAGAGTTAAGGAATGGTTCAGTAGCAACAATAGATAAAATTACAACTTACAACTTAGATCCCACTGACCCAAATTACGATCCACACTCCAATACAGGTTTACCAGCTGCTGTTGATATTAGTGTGTATGATAGTAGCTTGTTTGTGAATGAAATTAACATTACAGCAGAAAATGAAGATATCACAGAACACCCTACCGGTTATACTACATCTAGTATTGGAATATTAAAGTTTTATAATGCCGATGAAACTTCAAAAAGTATGAATACTTCTACTATTAATGGTGCAATAGATGATGATTGTGAATATTGTAAAGAGTTTAAGTATTACAATGTTGGTGATAAAGTGGCTATTGTAACTCCAGAAATTGGTAGTTTTGAATTAACTAACTATGTATTAGCCATTAATGGAGATGTATTAGCTGGCGAAATTTCTACCTTTACTATGTATAATAGCGACCTTACCTTTGGCGGGGCAACCTTTGGAGAGGTTGGTACTTTTAGTATGGATGAGGGCTCTAACTTTTTAATGACGGATCCAGATGCGGTAATGGTATTTGATGAAGCTGGTTTAATTAATATGGAAAGTAGTACTTTTCAGGGTGCTAACATTGTAGTTAAAAACCCTGCCATGTTTTTTATAGGACTTAATGACTCAAGTTTTAACGTAGATTATATTTCTTTTTATAATTATGAAAGTGAAGCCACTATGATATATGGAGGTTTAACCCTAGATGCCGATGCAGGAAGTACTGTAGATATTGGTACGTTAGATTTAACTAATGCTTGGCAAAACCCAATTACAGATCCAGAGGATTTTAATTTAGTGCTTAATGGCTCCTCAAGTTCTAATATTCATATTGGTGAAATTAAAATTGAAAATGATATCACAATAGATCTTACTTCTTTTTATGGCAATATTGATTTAATAACTATTAATAACGATGAACTTTCATTTAATACTAAAGCTGCTAAAAATGCTGGCTCTGATATTCAAATTGGTGAGGTGGACTTTACCTCAGATAGTGGCAGTGCTACTATTAGCACCGACAGTATTACTATGAATATTGATACTTTAAATCTTGATAATACTACTAACTTTTACTTTAATGCTAGTAATGCTGATACTAACTTTACCACCATTAATTGTGATGAGTGTAACACCATAAACTTTCATGGAGGTAGTAATACAACCGTTGATTGGAAGAATCAAGAAGTTAGTATTGGTGATAAAGTTACAATTAACGACTTTAACAATGAAGGAGCCACAGCAAATACAGAAAATAATTTTAGCGGTGGTTTAGTTGAGGTAGATAACAGTTATAATTCAGCTGGTACGATTACTTTAAATGGTGGAGCTGTAGTTCTTATGAACGGTTTACATGGTGGTTATTCTACTTTTAATGTATCAGAGAATTCAGTTTTTTATATAGAGAATGGTTCAAGTTTTACTTTAGATTCGGCTTATGTAGAACAAGGTTCAACACTAATTATTAATAGCGATGATGCTTTTATTAATGAGGATGTAACCATTAATAATAGTGGTACTTTTGCGTTAAATGGTGCCGATACTTTTAGTAACTTAGATAATAATACAGATAATGCCGTAACATTGTTAAATGGTGGCATGGGAAATGAATACTTTAAAGATGAAGACGGAAATGATATATGCCCAACTGGAGAATGTATAGATGGGGAATTAAATGGTATAAGAGTTGATACCATTAATAATGATGGCTATTTATACTTAAGTAATGGAGTCTACGTTGATACTATAACTAGTAGTAATACTATGTTTATTACAGGTGATGTATATGTTAACAATATAACTTTTGAAGGAGCAGATGATCCAAACACTACTGATGTAAATGAAGGTAACCAGTTAAACTTTATTATTTTAGATAATGCCGAGACAGATGAATGGAATACTTTACCAAATAGTACCTTACATGTTGAAGGTTCAATTACAGGACTAGAAAATACTGATGTTAATGTATATTTTCAACATACATCTATTTTCTTACCAGGGGTTAATAACTATTTTACTTTAATAACTAATGATAATGGGGCTTTAATGAATCCTAAGTCCTTTGCAAACCTAGTTAGTAGTGCTAATGACCCTAGTTCACAAAATCTTTACCCAGCATGGCTCAATGTATCCTTTGGTATAAGTAATAATAATGCCGATAATACTGATGCCTCTAAAGAAGATACTAGTTTAGTTTATTGGGATTCTACAGATTCAAATGGCGAGGAGGCAGGAGGGCATTTGCACTTCAACACTGATTTTAACCCATTAGACCCAACCAAAGAAGATAAACCAGATAATGGTGATAATACCAATGGGCAAAGTATTTGGATTGAAGTAGAACGCTTAACTGATTATGAAACCTTAATTACCGCCAACGGTAATCCCTATGCTGAAGACCAAAGTTTAGTTAATCTAGCCAGAACCATTGATAATATTATTGCTGCCGGTGATGTTACTGAAGGATTAAATGATGTGGTAAATTCTTTAGATTATAACTCGGGCTGTGGAGCTTCTGACCAAATTATTTATGATGTTCACAATGGTAATGCCGATAATATTGATGTTTCCGATGCTCCTTGTGTTATTACCATGTCCCAAAATATGGAAACTCTAAAACCTATTAACAATGAAATATTTTTAATCTCTACTCATAACCAAGTATCTAAAGATATTTATAATATGGCAACTGTTAATAGATCTTATAATCAAGTAGGAGAAGTGAAAGTTTGGGGTACTAATAACTTAAACTATGATAATACCCAAAATAAAGACTGGGTAACTGGTTATTCTTCTTATGGGGATACTGTCCAATTAGGGATAACTGGTGCTGTAGCTAAGGGCTTTAATTTAACAGGTGCTATTGGTTTTAATGCTACTCAATTAAATGGCAATGATGATTTATACGATTCAGGAGTGTTAGGTTTTAGCTATGGGGCTTCGGCGTCTTATGTTTTAAGCCATTTGTATATGTCTTTATCGGCTTTAATGGCAACCAATATTTACAATAATAATAGAAATGTGTATTTTTTAAATAATGCCTATACTAGCAATAGTAGTATTGAATCTACTTCTAATACCCATGTAAATGAAATTATAGGTTCTTTTGAAATAGGTACCGAACTACCAATTTTAACAGATACGTTCATTGTACCTAAATTCTTTGTTTCTGAAGGTTTTATATCGGATTCAGATTATAATGAAAGTGGTTCTTCAGGTTCTTTAGATGTGCGAGGATTTAGTACTCCAATGACTGAAGTAGGTATAGGCGTAGATTTATACCGTGAATTATTACTTCCTGTATTTTTAGGGCAAACAAATGCTTTTTGGTATCCAAAAATTAATGTTAGTTTAGTAGAACGAATATACAATGCACCAAATACCAACTATTCCTTTATAAATACAGGTGATGATTATATAACTACTGCTTATGGGGCAGACTATAGTGGTATGCTAGCTAAGTTTTCTGGAGGTTTAGAATATAGTAAAGAACACCTTTCCATAAGCCTAGACTATTATTTAGATATTGGAATAGCTGGTTATATGGATACTACAATTGCAGCACAAATTAAATACTCTTTATAGTTATTGATTAAAATCATGAAGTACGATAGGAGTCTTTTAATAACCTTATTAATATAAAGCAAATAATTTTTATGTTAGAATAACTAATTATGAAAAAATCTTATACACTAAATAGCCAACTTAAAGAAAAATTAGATTCTAAAAAGAATAGAAAACGTAAGTTATCTTCCCAAATGTGGCTTACAAGACAAATAAATGATATTTATGTAAAATCTGCTAAAGCTGAAGGATACTACTCACGTTCAGCTTATAAATTACTGGAAATTAACAATAAATTTCATATCTTGAAACCATCTATGAAAGTAATAGATACCGGAGCTGCCCCAGGGGGCTGGAGCCAAGTAGTAGCAAATATAATTTTTAAAAAGGAAAATTTTCAAAAAGGAGATGCCAAATCTCAATTAATGGAGACGGCTAAATTAGTTAAGGAAACTCAATTAGTTGAAGAAGCCCAATTAATTGCGGTAGATTTACTACCTATTAAACCTGTAACTAAGGCAGAGTTTATTCAGGGAGATTTCACTGATCCAGCCGTATTAGAGCAAATTAAAGTTGCCCTTAAAGGTTCAACCGTTGATGTTATTTTAAGTGATATGGCACCTAATACTACGGGTATTCAGTCTTTAGATCACTTAAAAATTATGGCATTAGTAGAAATAGTTTTTCAATTAGCCTTGAGTGTTTTATCTAAGAATGGTGCTATGGTAGTAAAAGTATTTCAAGGAGGAGCTACTAATACTATCTTACAACAAATTAAACAAAAGTTTAAAGTAGTTAAGCACTATAAACCACCAGCTAGTCGGACAAAATCTACGGAAATTTATTTAATTGCTATGGGCTTTAAGGGGTAACTTTAACCTGTTAACAATCCTTATCACATAGTTACCTCTAGAAGTTGGTAATCTTAGCGTTGCTTAGAATAGCTATAATGTTTCCTACATTTAAACCTTTGCATTTCTACTGTAACTATTAAATTCTTCTAGCCACACTTGTGTTTTTAGCTTTTTTTAATAATTTTGTTACTGTTTTACTAAATAAACTATATTTTTAGGTAATAGACAAAGTTTCTTGCTAAACATTACTACTTTAATAAAAGAAACTTCTTTTTAGGAGAATTACTGATACACTCTAGGATACCTTGAACCTAGTACATTTAGAATTTCACAGTGGATAGTATCTGCATTATTAGCAAAGTCGTTTAAGCTAATGTTATTACCAATTAATTCTACCATTTGCCCAGCTTTATGAAACTCTTCAGGAATATCGGTAATATCAATGGTAGTTAAATCCATAGAAATTGTTCCAATAATAGGAGCCTTATATTTACCAATATATACAAAACCTTTATTGCTAGCACTCCGCATTATACCATCGGCATAACCTACAGGTAAAACAGCTAATTTAGTTTTTCTTTTAGCTTCAAAGTTAAAACCGTAACCCACGTGTTCACCTACATTTAATGTTTTTACTTGTAAAATTGTGCTAAAAAAGAAAATTACAGGTTCCATAGGATTTTGGGTATGAGGGGTAGGGTTACCACCATAAAGAGCAATGCCCACACGGCTTAAATTAAAACGATATTTAGGTTTTACAAATAAACCGTAAGAAGCTGATATTGAATATTTAGCCTTAGGTAGTTTAGATGTTAATGCTACAAAATTTTCATATTGTTGCTCTACGCTATTATGTTTGTAAATATCAGCACAGGCAAAATGGGCAATAATATATAAGATATTTAGCCCTTCTAATAGTTTAGGATTCTTTTGTAGATGTTCTATATCATTTTTTTCTAAACCTAAACGATGAATTCCCGTTTCTATATGTAATAAACAAGGTAACGTAGTTTGTTTATTAGAAGCAAGGTCTTGCCAAGATTGAATTTGAGTTAAACTATTTAAAACTGGAATAAAACCATGTTTATACATTTCAGTAGCTTGGTTATTTAAAATACCATTGAATACATAAATTTTAGCAGTGGGAGCAAATCTTTTTATAGCATAGGCTTCCTCTAAAGCAGCAACAAAGAATTCTTTACAACCTTCCCTGTATAAAATAGGGCAAATATTCTCTACTCCTAAGCCATAAGCATTATTTTTTAAAACATAAGCAACAGTGTTATTTGATGTTTTTTGTAAAATTTTATGGTTATTAATAATAGCTTTAGTACTTATATATAAACAAGTGCCATGTTGATTTAAGGTATTAATAAATGTTTTATTATTTAAGATGTTTTCTTTCATAGCTATAAAATTAGAGTTTCTAGTTCACTATCATATAATAAATAATAACTCAATATTAGAAATTAATGTGATTATTCTTATATAAAAGCTAAAAAATAAAATATATCTACGTTTTACTCTTAGAATTTCAATAATTTAAAACAATCTATTGAATTTCTATAAATTTAATAAAACTAAGTGTAAGTATTTAGATTCTACTGTTTATAAATAGATATATTTTATGATGTTAATTCTTATAAAATAAATTTATAAGACAAAAAAGCAAGACATATACTAAGGCTTCACTATATGAACTTTATCAATATTGGCAAACTGGGTTTTATCTGGAATGAATTTCAGGTCTACATTACCAATGGCACCATGCCGATTTTTAGCAATAATTACAGTAGCTTGATCTTTTACTTGGGCTAATTTTTGTTCCCATTCTTGCTTATTTTCTTTAGGCTCGCTACGTGCTAGGTAGTATTCTTCCCTAAAAATAAAAGCAACTACATCCGCATCTTGCTCTATGGAACCTGATTCTCTTAAATCTGAAAGCATAGGTTTTTTATCATCACGGCTTTCTACGGCACGACTTAACTGTGACAAAGCTAACACAGGTACATTGAGTTCTTTAGCTAAACCTTTTAAACCTCTTGTAATTTCACCAACTTCAGTAGCACGGCTATCTTGCTTACCAGAACGATCGTTTCCAATAAGTTGGATATAGTCTATAACCACTAAACCTATTTGGTGCTGCCTTTTTAATTTTCTGCATTTACTACGTAATCCTGCAATACTAATACTAGGAGTATCATCAATAAAAAGAGGGGTAGTTTTTAGTTTTTCAACTGCCATATTAAGGCGGTTAAACTCGGCATCGGTTAAAATACCCCTGCGGAGCTCATCACTAGATTTAGAAATTTCAGAAGATAAAATCCGCATAGCAAGTTGATCGGCCGACATCTCTAAAGAAAAAATTGCTACAGCCGCCCCTTTGTGTTTTTCACCTAGTAGGGAATTTAACGCTGCACTAAAGGCAATATTAACTGCTAGAGCTGTTTTTCCCATAGAAGGACGCCCTGCTAATACGATAAGATCGGAATTTTGAAGCCCACCAATTTTTTTATCTAAATCTATTAAACCTGTACTAATACCTGGAATACCACCCCGATTTTTACGGGAAGCCTCAATTAAAGTATAGGCTTTTTGTAGTGAGGTTTCAAAATCATCATAACCTTTACTTAAAGAACCTTGTTCGGCTAGTTTGAAAAAATCACTTTGAATATTTTCTAATTGGCTTGCCGCATCAGTTTCATTTCCTAAATAAGTAGTAATGCGGTTTTGTAGTTCAATGATTTGCCTTTTTAGGTAAAGGTCGTAAATTAGGTTGGCGTAATCTGTATAAGAACCTAAAGTGATTACAGAGTTGGTTAGCTCTAAAAGATATTCTAAGGTAATATCTTTGTATTTTTCAACATAAGAAGATGCGTTAGACACAGTAATAGGGTCGGCTAATTTACCATCATTTAGTAAAGACTTAATAATATTAAAAATATTTTTATGGATTTCTAAATAAAAATTATTAGTGTTTATGATATTGAAAATATTATCAAAGGCATCATTATTTAGTAGTAGAAAGCCTAGTAAAGATTTTTCCGCTTCAATATTAACGAATTTATTTTCATTACTAGGCTGATTCATTGCTTAATCTTTAAAGTTAAAATTACTAAATATGTTCATATAGATTAGTAATATTAAGAATGTAAGTAAAGTTATACTACTTCTTCTTTGAATTCTTCAAAGTTTTCTAATTCATCAGCCGATGAATCTTCAGAATTTGATAATTGTTCAGCAGTACTTACTTCTAATTTGCTATTTTGTTGTGTGTTTATACTTGTTTCTTTAGTGCCTTTCTTACTATTAGCTTGGAGGTATTCCTTCATTTGGCTAATGGCTTCATCATTACTTCTTGCTACATTTAATAGAATATGAGTAGAAATTTCAGGATGTAATTTTACAAGAATTTTAGAAATTCCTAAAGTTTTAATAGGAGAAAGAATTTCTATTTGTTTTTTATCTATGTTAAAATTATTTTCATTAAGGCAAATAGCAATGTCTTGGGGTTTTACTGAACCATATAAATGCCCGCTTTCACCAGCTTTTTTCACCATAATTACTTCAAAGTTGGCAATTTTAGTTAGTATTGCTTCCGCTTCATTTCTTTTAGTTAAGTTTTCCGCTTCAATATGAGCCTTTTTTTCTTCAAAGATTTTTTTGTTACTTTCAGTTGCTCTTAAACACTTTTGGTTAGGAATAAGATAATTTCTAGCATAACCAGATTTTACTAATACAATATCCCCAACATTTCCTAATTTAGCAACTTTTTCTAATAAAATAACTTCCACGTTTTTACCTCTTAATAAAAATTACTGTATATTCTGACTTTTTCTAAGAACAAATAAATTGTTTACTTCAATTATAAAACCTACTAAGCATACAATAATAATGGTTTCAAAAAACAAAAAGACTAACAAAGTAATAAATAAAAAATTTAATAAAAAACTTTTATAATTACTAATACGTTGCCAAATGTATATAATGCCAGAATAGTAGTAGGCAAGCCATAAAACAAATACAATATTGTAAAAAATATAGTTTAAATTTGTATGTTTAGCAAGTAGTTTGTGTAGAATAATAGTACAAATAGCAAATATTATAAATAATATAGTATGGAATTTAGGTAAATATTTAGAAGAAGTAAGGTTTTCTTTAATAATATGTGAAAATTTGATGATTTTATAATTTAGTAAAAACCATAGTAAAAAACAATAAGTTAATAATGTAGGAATTATAAAAGATAAAAGTTCTATTTTTTGGTCTAAGTTTTTTATCTCACTAAAAGTATTGTTAGTACTTCCATTTAGATAAAGCATCATGAATGATAAAGTTTCATAGAAGTAGTTATGAATATCATCTGGTAAGTTTGGAATATAGTAAATAGCATATAAAATTACACAGCTAATTAGCGTAAGAAAATAATATATAGAATATATGTAAAGGTTTCTAAAATATAACCTATTAGTTTTTTCTAAAAGGTAAGTTAACATAATAGGGAATAAAACAACAGTACTTACTAAAAAACCAGACCAAATATTTACATAAGATAACAGTGCTAAACCTAATAACAAGGGAATTATAGTATAAATAGGAAGCCAAAATACTAATAAAAAAATTGGAATATAAATAAATACAACTAAAAGATTATATTCAGCAGATACTGGAGGTGAAAGTAGCAACATATATAAAATGAAATATATTAAAAATGTTGCTAATGACTTAACAATTATTGGCATGTACTTTAACTTTTATGAAAACGATGTCTATAAGTATTATACACATCGTTTAACACAGTGGGATAATAATTTTATCTATTAAGAGGTGCTATTAAAGCTAAAAACCTAGCACGTTTAATAGCTTGTGCTAATTTTCTTTGCTCTTTAGCGGTAGCTAAGGTAAGCCTTCTTGGTAAAATTTTACCTCTTTCAGATGTATACTTCTGTAAAGTTTCTACATCTTTGTAATCAAATACTTTACCTTTAATTACTTCTTTTTTATCTTTTGCTGTAGTTGTTTCAGTTTTTGCGGTAACAGAATCTTTTTCCATAATTAAGTATCCTTATAAATATTTTTATTCATTGTTAGCGATGCTATTTTCATTATGAATGTTTGTATTTTTAGTATGTTCATCTTTATTAGTTCTTTCAGTAATATGAGATTGGTATTGCGACGAATACTTACGGTTACTACCATCTGAATTAGACCTATCATCATTATATGTTCTTGGTTTTTGATTCATCATTGGAGTAGGCGAATCATTTAAAGAATCAACTTTAATAACTAATGTTCTTAAAATATTCTCATTCACAGATGCTAACCTTTGAATTTCTTTCATGCATTGTGAACTAACATCTAAATTTAAAAAGCAATAATGTGCTTTTTTATTTTTTTTCACTTTATAGGCTAAGTATCTTAACCCCCAATATTCGGTTTTTGTAATTTTACCTTTAAATTGGTTAACTGTTTGCGAAACTTTCTCTAATAATTCATCTACCTGATTCTTAGATAAATCTCCCCTTGTTAGGAAAGTATATTCATAAAATGCCATGTTTTTTCTCCCTATTGGCTTATTAAACTCTGAAAAACCTAAGAGTAAAGTTGCCAGAATATTTCTAGCAACTAGGGATTTATGTTTTTCTGTGCGTTAATTATAATCTTAATCTTGCAAAATGCAAGCATTTATAATGATTACTCTAAAGTTTGGTAAAACTTATTACATAAAAGGATATTATTCAGTATAAAAATTATTTTATTATCATCATTTTTTTTAAGGGTTAAGTAAAACAAGGTTTTTAGTGGTGTGTAGCATCTTTAAGTTGTATTTAGCGTTCTACCTGAGTGCTTTTATATTGACAACATACATTTTTTTAGGTAAATAAAACTTGGAAGTTAAAGTTATAGATAAATTAAATATTTTTATAAAAAATAAAAAATTTATAAAGTTAATAATTCTTATTATTAGTACTATAATTTGAATTTGATAGTTTAAATTTGAACTTAATCAATACATATAAAATTAAGGATTATAAATGAAGGCTTTGATTTTTCCAGGGCAGGGGACCCAAGCCATTGGTATGGGTAAAGAAATTTATAATTCTTTTCCTGTTGCTAAAGCGGTTTATGAAGAAATTAATGAAAGCATAGGCTATAAAATAGAAGATGTAATCTTTAAAGGAACTGAACAAGATCTAGCCGCAACTGATAAATCCCAAATTGCTATTATGGCAACTAGTGTAGCTGTTATTAATGTATTAATTAAAGAATTTAATTTTGATTTACATAAGCATATAAATTTTGTGGCAGGACATTCTTTAGGTGAATATTCTGCACTTTTAACTGCTGGAGCTTTTAATGTTAGTGTAGCTGCAAAATTGTTAAAATTACGTGGTGAGGCTATGTTGGGGGCATCTCCTTTAGGTTTTAGTGGAATGGTTGCTATTATTGGTTTGAATGATAATAAGCTTATTAATAAAATGATTGCAGAATGTAAAGTGCCTGATGAAGTATGTAATATTGCTGCAGATAATGGAGTAGGGCAAGTAGTAATTAGTGGGCATAAGCAATCTTTAGATAATATTATTGCAAAAGCACAAGATTATGGTGCTAGAAAGGCTATTAGTTTACCTGTTAGTGGGGCTTTTCATAGCCCTTTGATGCAGTCTGCAGCAGAAAAAGTTGCTATAGCCTTAGCTGATATTTCTATTAAACCTTTGCATGTAGCCTTAGTACCAAATGTTACAGCTAAAGCTACTAAAGATTCTAGTGATATTAAGGAATTATTAGTAAAACAGATTGTTGAAGGGGTAAGATGGCGGGAATCTATGCTATATTTACAATCTCAAGGAGTAACTGAAGTTATTGAAGTAGGTAATGGTAGTGTATTAACAGGTTTAATGAAACGCACAGCTCCTAATGTTGCTAGAGTTAATTTACAATTTCCTAAAGATATTGAAAACTTTATGAAAAATATCTAATAATAAAAATGTTTAACTAAAAAAGGATATTTAATATGTTATTTGGTTTAAAAGATCAAACGGTTTTAATTACAGGAGCCGGAGGTGGGATAGGTAAAGCTATTGCTAGAGCTTTACATGCACAAGGTGCTACCATTGGATTATCGGACATTAAAGAAGAATTTTTAAAAGATATTGCAGCTGAGCTTAAAGAGAGAGTTCATATTTTACCATCTTTTGATATTACTAAGGAAGAAAACATCACACAACTTGTAGATAAGTCTGAAGAAATTATGGGGAAAATAGATATTCTAGTTAATAATGCTGGTATTACTAAGGATACTTTAGCCATTAGAATGCCAAAGCAAGATTGGGACGATGTAATTTCTATTAATTTAACTACTCCGTTTTTATTATCTAAAGCTGTTCTTTCTAAAATGATGAAAAGGAAGCATGGTCGGGTAATTAATATTGCATCAGTTGTAGGAATTATGGGTAATGTAGGGCAATCTAATTATTCAGCATCTAAAGGTGGGCTAATTGCGTTAACTAAAACTTTAGCTAGAGAATTTGCAGCTAGAAATATTACAGTTAATGCTGTGGCTCCTGGTTTTATTGCTACAAAAATGACAGAGGTTTTAACAGATGATGCAAAAAAAAGTTTATTGAGTGTGATTCCATTAGGAAGAATGGGAACAGCTGAAGAAGTAGCCTATACTGTAGCTTTTTTAGCTACAGCAGAAGCTGGTTATATAACTGGGCAAACTATTAATGTAAATGGTGGCATGGTTATGGTTTAATTTATTTCTATTTCAAATTGGTTGCTAATAAATTTTTTTTAGTTTATTATCAACTAGTTTAATAAATTAAGTAAGAAATAGAAGTGTAATTATATAAGAATATTTCAAGCAAGGAGAGAAAAATTATGAGTGCTGATGTTTTTGAAAAAGTAAAAGGTATTATTATAAAGCAACTAAGTGTAGAACCTGAAAAGGTAACTCTTGAATCTTCTTTTATGGATGATTTATCGGCTGATAGTTTAGATACTGTGGAATTAGTAATGGCTTTTGAAGAAGAATTTGGTGTGGAAATTCCAGATGAAGAAGCTAGTAAAATTAACACTGTGAAAGATGCTGTAGATTATATTACGGCTCATTCTAAATAATTTATTTTATTTAGGCTTCATTTATGAATAAAGGAGATAATAAATTATTTAAAAATATTATCTCTTTTATTTTGTAAACCTGTGTTTTTTAGAAAATTTTATTTTAGTAGTTATTCTTAATTAGCTACTTATCTGTTTTGCTAATTGTTCTAAAATAGCATTTTCATTCATTATTAAATAGGCATTTTTTGTTTGCATATTTCGCATAAATATTTTAAATTGGTAGTAATACCAGTGTGTTAGAAAGAAGGGTTTTTTTACATGAGAAGAGTTGTAGTAACAGGTATGGGAATAATTTCTCCCGTTGGAGTTGGTGTAGATTATGCTTGGAAAAGCCTAATTGAATCAAAAAGTGGTATTGTTACAATTAAAAGTTTTAATACCGATGCTTTACCTTCAAAAATTGCCGGTGAAATTCCCTTAGGCTCTGTGAATGATGGGCTATGGAATGTAGAAGATTGGATAAGTGCTAAAGAAGCAAGGCGGATTGATAAATTTATTGCATATGCTTTAGCAGCTGCTAAACAGGCTATGGCTGATTCTGGTTTACTTGAAATTTTAACCGATAAACAAAAAGAAAATTTTGGAGTAAACATTGGTGCAGGTATTGGTGGTTTACAAGAAATTTATACAAATTCTTTATTATTGGGAACGGATCAATATAGAAAAATGTCGCCATTTTTTATTCCTGCTGCATTAATAAATTTAGCCTCTGGTATGGCATCTATTGAATATGGTTTAACAGGACCAAATACTTCAGTAGTAACTGCCTGTGCTACAGGAACTCATGCTATAGGTGATTCTTACCGTTTAATTAAACATGGTTATGCTGATTTTATGCTAGCAGGTGGAGCTGAATCGGCTGTAAATCCTATAGGTGTAGCCGGTTTTGCCCGTATGAATGCTTTATCTACAAATTTTAATAATAACCCTAGTGCTGCTTCTAGACCATGGGATAAAGATAGAGATGGTTTTGTAGTAGCTGAAGGTGCTGGAATTGTTGTGTTAGAAGAATACGAACATGCTAAAAAAAGAGGAGCCACAATTCATGGTGAAGTTTGTGGTTATGGTATGAGTGGTGATGCTAACCATATAACCTCACCTTGTGCCAATGGTACAGGTGCTGCCCGTTGTATGGAAAAAGCCCTCCATGAAGCTAAAATAGATCCTACTGATGTGGGTTATATTAATGCTCATGGTACTTCAACACCTTTAGGTGATACAGCTGAAGTTCAAGCTATTAAAACAGTATTAGGAAAACATGCTTATAAATGCCCTGTATCTTCTACTAAGTCGGCAACAGGGCATCTTTTAGGTGCAGCTGGTGCCTTTGAAGCTATTATGGTTTTAAAAGCATTACAAACAGGTATTATTCCGCCAACATTGAATTTAGATAATCCAGAATCAGGCTGTGATTTAAACTTTGTGCCTAAAACTTCACAAGAACATAAAATTAATTATGCTATGTCTAATTCTTTTGGTTTTGGTGGTACTAATGGAACCCTAATTTTAAAGAAAGAAATTAGTAGTTAGTTTTACTGGTAATTATGCTACATTATAAATCTCTTCTTCCATTAAGTTTAATTGCAATTATTTTATTATTGACTGTAATGTTTTCTTCAGGTCCTTTACCACAAGATAAAATTATTACTATTCCTAATAATATTACAGGAGCCACTTTAGCGGATACTTTAGTAGCAGAACAGGTAATTAGCAATAAGTACATTTTTTTGATTTTTACAAAACTATTTGGTAAAAGCAAAGCCTTTATTAAAGGTGATTTTTTAATAGAAAAACATAAAAGTTTAATAGGAGTTTTATTTTTTATAACAAGCTCTAAAAACATTTACTATTATAGAATAACTTTAATTGAAGGTTATAATAAACGGCAAATGAAAACATTATTAGAAAGTGATCCAATTTTAGCTGGTGATATTACTGCAGATATGCAAGAGGGCAGCATGTTACCAGATACTTACTTGTTTACCAGAGGAGAAACTAGAGATAGTATTATTTTTCGTTCACAAAAAAAAATGCAAGATTTTTTAGATGATTTATGGGAAAATAGAGACCCAACTTTACCTTATAAAAATAAAGAAGAAGCCTTAACCTTAGCTTCAATTGTAGAAGAAGAATCTGCTATTAAAGATGAAAGAGACTTAATTGCAGGTTTATTCTTAAATAGGTTAAAAACAGGTATGAGAATACAGTCGGATCCAACCGTAGCTTATGGCTTAGGAAGAGATAGTGCTGGCGGCTTAACCCATGAAGATCTATTAACGCCAACGCCTTATAATACTTACACTGTTCATGCCTTACCCATTGGACCCATTAGCAACCCATCTAGAGAATCTCTAAGGGCTGTATTTTTCCCTAAAATAACTAATTACTTATATTTTGTAGCAGATGGTAAGGGGGGGCATATTTTTGCAACGTCTTTACAAGAACACAATGCTAATGTAGCTAAATGGCGAACAATAGAAAATATCATGAAATCCGAGCAAAATAATCAAGTAATTCCTTAATGAAGTTAGTAAATACTCTTAATATTTTTTTACCATTATTATTTTTTTGCTATTAATTACAGGCTAATGTAAATAGTTGTTTTAATGTAAAATTAATAGTTATTAGTAATGATAATATGCTTAGCACTTTCTAAGTATTCTTCGGTAGTTTGTAGTGGTGATTGCCAAAAAATAGTTTGTAAATACCTTAAGAGGACTTTAATATTTTTTTTATCTTTAATGCCTAAACTAATTAAATGATGCCCATTAATAGGAAAAATTTCTTCAGCTTTTGCCATAATTGTGTGTAAAATATTAGAATAAATATGTTGGGTTGTAAGGTTACTAGCTACACATAATAAAGCTCCATAAACATCATGTATGCTGTAATTTGTTAATAGGTAGGCAAAATCATTCCAGTCGGTAATTTTATTTTTTATAATGTAAGTTTTTAATAAGATGATGTTATATACTTTTTGTAAATCTGCTTTTTTTATAATAATTTTATGTAAATTTTGAAAATCATTTAAAATAAAGGCTATACGGTATAACACATTATATAAGCCAAACTCATGTTCTAAATGTAAAAAGTTTTGGAAATTAGCAACTTCTGTTACTGATAGTTCTATTAATGAATTTAGAATTTCATAAGAAGACAGAGCTCCTAAAGTTTCACTAGGATTCGGGCTAGCCATTATTTTATAAAACTCTCCTGAAATTCTAGAAGTAGGCAGATTACTTAAATTTTTAGCATATAATTTCATAATTTCTAGTACATCTCTATCAAAAGAAGTTTTGCTGTAATAGGCTGAAAAGCGAAAGAAACGTAAAATTCGTAAATAATCTTCTTGGATTCTAGCAGCTGGATTACCTATGAATTTTACAATCCCAGAGTTTAAATCGTTCAAACCACCAACATAATCGGTAACTTCTAAGGTTTTAGGGCAAAGGTATAAAGCGTTAATGGTAAAATCACGTCGTAAAGCATCTTCTTTAAAATCTGCCGTGAACTCTACAATAGGGTGGCGGCCATTATTGTGAATATCTTTACGTAAGGAGGTAATTTCAAAGGGAGTATTTTCTATAATTGCTAAAATGCTACCATATTGGAATCCTAAATTTTTTACTTTAACTCCTTGTTCTAATAAGTGGGTTTGGTTTTCTATAGGAGTAAGGTTAGAGGCAATATCATAATCAGCAACTGGTAGATTAAGTAATGAATTACGAACACAACCACCTACGAATTTAAAATCGTGCCCCTTATAAGTTAAATGAGTAATTAGCTGTTGTACTGCTGGGAATTTAATCCAAGAAAAATTTTTTGGCATAATAATACAGTTTACATTTATTATTAAAATATACTATAGTATATTATAAATGTTTAGTTTAAGTTTATGAAATCTTTTTTTGATGTATTAAATAATAGGAGAACCATTTTGTATAAAGTAATAATTTCTCTAAGACAATTATTAGTTGTAATTGTATGTTTTTTTGCTATATTAAATTTTGCACAAGCTAACCAAAATAGTAGTAATATTGGGCAAACTTTGCACAAAGAAATTAAGGGTAATACGGCAGATGATGCCAAAAAATTTATTGAAACTATTTTAGATGAAATTTATAAAGAATTACCAAGTAAAACAAGTAATAATAATAAGTATACTTATTTAGAAAGTTTTACTACTCAAATTTTTGACTTCCCTTATATGTCGGCATGGTCTTTAGGAACATATTATAGAAACTTAAAACCAGCAGATAAAAAGAAGTATTTAGCTATATCTAAAAAATATATGGTTTTAACTTATGGTAATGTGTTTGATAACAGCTACCAGTTATATACTTTTAGAACTACAGGTGCAGAACAACAAGGGAATGATTATTTAGTTTCTTTAATGGCTAAAACTAAAAGAAGAAGAGCAGCTAAAAGTGAAAATGAAGTGATAGATATTGTATGGAAAATTCGTTACAAGGCTAAAGAAAATAGGTTTTATATTGTAGATGTTTCTTTGAATAATATTGCTTTTTTAAGTGTGCAACGTTCATCATTCCAGTCTATTTATAAGGATAGTAAACAAAATCCAAAAGTATTTTTACAAAAACTACAAGAAAAAGTAAATGGTAAGAAGAAAGAACTGGGAGTAAGTTAGGTAAAAACTAAGTTATTAAAAATAGTTATTTTACTATTAAGAAAATAGGGTTAATAGGTTTTAAATCTTTAACCATATTTTTAGATTTTTACCGTAACTCTTTTGGTAAAAAGAATGTTACATTTTCTTCGGTAAAGGTAAAGTTAGTAATTTTACATTTTTTAAATTTTTGTAAAGCAACAATAATTTCTTGAATTGCTACATTGGGGGCAGAGGCTCCGGCTGATATACCTAACTTATTCACATTGTGTAGTAAATCAAAAGGGATTTCTGTAGGGCTATCTATTAAAAAAGATGGTTTATTATGGCTTAGCCCAATTTCTTTAAGCCTATTAGAGTTAGAACTGTTATTTGAGCCCACAACAAGTAAAGCATCTAGGTTGTTGATCAGGGCTTTAATAGCTTGTTGCCGATTTTCAGTAGCATAACAAATATTTTTGCTACTTTTTTCATCTACACTAGGGTATTTTTCTTTGATAGCATCTACAATATCTTGGGTATCAGCAATGGATAAAGTTGTTTGGGTAATATAACCAATAGGTTCTTTAGGGTTTAAGTTAAGTTTTTTAACATCTTCAATTGAGGTTACTAAAAAAATGTTAGATGCTACTCGCCCATATGTTCCAACAACTTCAGGGTGCCCAGTATGCCCTATTAAAATAATTTGGTATTTTTTTTCGTGTAAGTCTATAGCTTTCTTATGGACTTTTTTTACTAAAGGGCAAGTGGCATCTATAATGTTTAAATTCTTAGCAAGAGCTTCAATTTCAATTTGCCTAGATACGCCATGAGCCGAAAAAATAACTGTAGAATTGTTGGGTATCTCATGCAATTCATTAACAAAAATAACTCCTTGCTTTTTTAAATCTTCTACTACTCTTTTATTATGCACAATTTCATGCTTTACATATAAAGGTTTACCATATTTTTGTAAGCACTTTTCTACAATTTCTAAAGCTCGGCTAACGCCAGCACAAAAACCCTGAGGGGTAATAAGAAAGATTTCTAAACTCATAGTTAATCCTTTATAATTTAGGATACCTTATTATTGTTATTTATTGCAGTATTGCAATAATTATTACCATAGTTATTAGAATTATTGTAATATTTATTTAATACAGTATTAAAATATAAATTATTTTATAAATGAATATACTAGCAATTCATGATGGTAAACTAGGGCATGTTAGCCAAATAACAGGCGTATTAGAGTATTTACCATTGAATGCAAATGTTGAAATTTTAAAAATTCCTACCATATTTTTAAAATTATTACCTGTTTGCTTGTTAAAACAAAGTTGGCTTATTCCTAAATCTTTTAAAAAAGTTTTACAAGAATTAGCAATCAGAGAGTGGTATCCACAAAAAATTATTGCAGTAGGAAAAAGAACTTTGCCTTTTGTACTATATACAAAAGCTATGCTCTATAAACAAGGTAAGCAATGCAAAATTATTTACCTTATGCCTCCTACAAAAAAGAACCATAAAAGTATTAATCTTACTTTCTTTCACTCTTATAAAGATAAGAAAATAAGGGCTAATATGATTCCTATTGGTTTGGCTCCACACTTTGTTACACCGGCTAAATTACTATTAGCTAAAAAAGAAAATATATTTAAAAATGTACCTAAACCAATTATTACTGTGTTAATTGGTGGTGATGCCAAAAATATTCATTTTAATGAAAGTGCTCTACAAGATTTAATATTTTTCTTGAAACATATTTTACAACAAACAAAAGGAACACTAATAATAAGTACAAGCAGGCGAACTAAGCCTAAAGTTGCTAAACTTTTAGAAAAAGAACTTAGTAAATTGCCAGCTGTTTATTTTAATTACCATGAAAATAAAATTATTTGTAGTAATCTTAATTTAAACCAACAAAATGAATTATTGCCAACTAATAACTTATATTTTAGTATGTTAGCCGCAGCTAATTATGTTGTAGTAACGGGAGAGTCTATTTCTATGTTATCTGAAAGTTGTAGTTTACCAAATGATGTTGGTGTATATGTATTTTTTTCTAAGAATTTTTATGCTAAAAGATATGTTAAATTTCATAATTATTTATATGCTCATAATTATGCTAAACCTTTAAAAGAATTTTCCTTAACTACTAACAGAAATTCATATAGTAGTAATCAAGAAGTAGCAAACTATATCATTAAGTTATAAAACTTAAGGTAGAATTAAGGAATTATTAATAAAACTCTTGATGTTTAGTGTAGTTTCAGCTACAATAATAGAGCTTTCTTAAGTAAGAAATATAACTAATTCAAAGGAATAATTTTGTCGGACTTATTTGATAATCAAGATCAAACAGCAGAAGCTAATAATACCAATATCACCAAACTTGCCATTTACGATGAAATGAAAAAATCTTACTTAGATTATGCCATGAGTGTAATAGTAAGTAGGGCTTTACCAGATGTTCGTGATGGGTTAAAACCAGTACATAGAAGAATTGTATATACCATGTATGAAAGTGGTTATACTCATAATAAACCTTTTAGGAAGTCAGCTAGAGTAGTAGGGGACGTTATGGGTAAGTATCACCCTCATGGTGATACTGCAATTTACGATGCTTTAGTAAGAATGGCACAAGATTTTTCTTTGCGTTTACCACTAATTAATGGGCAAGGTAATTTTGGTTCTATGGACGGCGATAACGCTGCTGCTATGCGTTATACTGAAGCTAGAATGGCAAATTCTGCCCATGCTTTAATAGATGATATAGATAAAGATACGGTAGATTTTAAACCCAATTATGATGATTCCTTACAAGAACCTTCTGTATTACCAGCTCGTTACCCTAATATTCTAGTAAACGGAGCTAGTGGTATAGCCGTAGGTATGGCTACTAATATTCCCACCCATAATTTAGGGGAATTAATAGATGCTCTATTTGCTTTAATTGAAAATGCCGATATTAGTATTGATGAACTCATGGAATATGTAAAAGGACCAGATTTTCCAACTGGTGGGCGAATTTTAGGGAAAAGTGGTATTATTAAAGGCTTCCATACAGGTAGAGGTAGTATATCCATTTGTGGAGTAGCTAAAATTGAAGAAGATTCAAAACGTAATAATATCATTATTACTGAAATTCCATGGCAAGTAAATAAGTCTAAATTAGTACAAGAAATTAGTGAACTTAAGCATAAATCCCAAAATAAAGAACTAGATGTTATCTCGAGTGTTAGAGACGAATCCGATAGGCATGGGGTAAGAGTAGTTGTTGAATTAAAACGTGATGCTTACCCTGAAATTGTATTAAATTACTTACAAAAATATACATCTTTTCAGGTGTTTTTTGGTATTAATACGCTAGCTATAGATGGTGGCGTACCAAAATTAATGAATTTAAAAAGTATCTTAATAGCTTTTCTTAATTTTAGAAAAGAAGTTATAAAAAGAAGAACTCTATATTTACTGAACAAAGCCCGTGATAAATCTCATATTTTAGCCGGTTTAGGGGTAGCTGTTGAAAATATAGATGAAGTTATTGAATTAATTAAGCAGGCTCCTAACCCACAAGTAGCTAAGGAGCAATTAATGGAAAAATCTTGGCAAGCAGGAAGTGTAACGCCTTTTATTGCCTTGTTAGATGAACCAGAACGCCAAGTTAATGATGGGCAATATAAACTATCAGAAGCTCAAGCAAAAGGAATTTTAGATTTACGTTTGCACCGTTTAACAGGTTTAGAGAGGGAAAAAATCCAAGCTGACTTAAATGCTTTAGCTGAAGAAATTAAGTATTATTTAGAAATTCTAAGCTCACATACACGTTTAATGGAAATTATTAAAGACGAATTACTTGAGGTTAAAAATAAATTTGCTACTCCAAGAAGAACAGCTATTGAAGATTCAATGGACGAATTTGATGAAGAAGATTTTATTCAGAACGAAGAAGTAACAATAATGGTTACTAATTCAGGTTATATAAAAAGAATGCCAATTAATGCCTACCGTACTCAAAAAAGGGGAGGTAAAGGTAAAAGTGGCATGAATACTAAAGAAAAAGATATAGTAACTGATATATTCATAACTAACACTCATGCTAATTTATTATTCTTTACTTCTAAAGGTTTAGTATACCGTATTAAATGCCATAAAATTCCTGAAAGTTCTTTCCAAAGTGTAGGTAGAGCCTTAGTGAATTTAATTCCTATTGAAAAAAATGAAAAGATTACTACAATTCTACCAATTACTGAAATAACTGAAGATAAAGATATTGTGTTTGCTACCCAAAAAGGTAGTATTCGTCGTAATAAGTTATCAGACTTTAAAAATATCCCAACTAAAGGTAAAATTGCTATGAAGTTAACTGCCGATGATAACTTAGTTGGCGTTTTATTGTGTGATGAGTCTCAAGATATTCTGTTAAGTTCACAGCATGGTAAAACTATTAGGTTTCCACTTGAAAGCCTAAGAGTTTTTAGTTCAAGAAACTCTTCAGGAGTAAGAGCCTTAAACTTAACAGATAATGATTGTGTGATTAATCTATCATTATTAAATCATGAGAAAGTTGAAGATATTGAAACACGTGATAAATACCTAAAATTTGTATTAGCTAAAAGAAGAAAAGAAAAAGTTGCAGATGAAGATAAACTTCCTAAGGAAGTAACAGAAAGTTTAGCTGAAAAAGAAGAGTATATTTTAACAGTAACATCTAAAGGTTATGGTAAAAGAACTTCTGCTTATGAATACCGTATTACTAACCGTGGTGGTAAAGGTTTCTTAGGTGGAAAATTATCGGCTAAAAGTGGTGATATTGTGGCATCATTTACGGTTGCTAACGATGATGAAATTATAATTATTAGTTCTAAAGGGCAAGTTATTCGTTTAACTACTAAAGAAATTCGTTTTACAAGTCGTGTTTCTTTAGGGGTTAAGTTATTTAACTTAGATGCTAAAGAACATATTGTTTCTGTTAGTAAAATTAAAAGTTTACAAGATGACGAAGGGGAAGAAGAAGGGGTAGTTGTTACTAATAAAAATACTAGTGGAGCAAATACTAATTCTAAAGTAGAACCAGAGTTAAACTTAGATGAACCAATAGATGACAAAGAAAAATAAGATATATATTAGATAATTGTTATAAATATACTAATAGGTTAATCTAAGAAAAAGAAGATTTGTTAGAGGTATACTAAGGGGTATCCATGAATAAAAAAGCTATTTATCCAGGTTCATTTGATCCTATTACTTATGGCCATATTGATATAATCTCCAGAAGTTTAAAATTTCTAGATACTCTTATTATTGGTGTTGGTTCTAACCATAATAAAAGTTCTTTATTTAATCATAATGAAAAAAAAGAAATTATAATAAAGGCTTTAGCTGAACATCTAACACAAAGTGAATTAAAAAAAATTACTATTGCTCATTTTGAAGGTTTATTAGTTAATTTTGCTAAGGAGAGGCATGTAAATTTAATTATTAGGGGTATTAGGGTATTTTCTGATTTTGAATATGAATTTAATTTGGCTAATATCAATTTAAAATTGATGCCGGAAATTGAAACAATTTTTTTACCAACAGTAGAAAATAAACAGTATATTGGCTCTACTTCTTTAAAAGAAATTGTAGCACTTGGTGGAGATGCTAGTTCTTTTGCTCCTAGTTCTGTAATTAAGGCTTTGAAAGAAAAAATCAAAGAATTATAGTATAAAGTAATTTTTTACTATAATTTAATTTATTAAAAATGTATCTTATTAATTTTACTAATAAAAACTATTATTCAAAATATTATTCAAAAGAAGTGTAAGGTTCTTTAATAACTTTTTTATCAAATACTACAATGTTATCATAAAATGTAATAGAATGAGTATTTTTAGTGGTTATAAGTACTGAAGATTCTGAGTTTCATTTACTAGGTGGTATAGATAATTCTTTGAATCTGGAATTTTTGTTTGAATCAAAATGCCAATACATTAATAATTCAGCCTGTTCTTTAGCAAATTCTAGAAAAGTTTGTGGATATTCATTATTAACAGTATTCCAGTAACTAACATGAATATCTTCAACTATATACTCCGCTTGGGGGAAAACATTATTATATAAGTTTAAGAATAAACTCTTGTTATATTTATAGTAAAATCACCTCAAATAGTTTATAAAAAAATAAAGGTAAAAATCTTAGTAAAAGTTACAAAAATTAGTTGCAATAAAAATAAAAAGTAGTTAGTATATACAGGTTGCTTGTGGGTACTTAGCTCAGTCGGTAGAGCATCTGACTTTTAATCAGAGGGTCACAGGTTCGATTCCTGTAGTACCCACCACTTACACATTTTGTAAGATATCCCATAGCCTTTGTAAAATAAGGTTTACAGCTAGTTTTTATAAGATTTCTTAAATTAGGTTTTTACCTCAGGTTTCTACCTTGTTTGTCTGCTATTGTCTTGGTTAATATTTTTTACCTGTCTAGCTTTTAGTTAACTTTTTTAATGAATTTAATTAAGCTAAGAATATGGATAAAATAATCACGGTTATTGTTAATTTCCTGTGGATAAAATTATATTTTTCTAAGAAAGGTAAAATATAGTTTTAAAAGCTAACTGTTATTATAGGCTATTATAGGTTCTTAGTGTAGTAAATAGTTAATTTTTGATAACCTAGCTTCGTTGAGTTGTTTTAAGGAGGAAAATTGTTAATAGTTAATATATAAAAATATATAGGAATTATCTAAGAAGTATAGGAAGATTTATTTTTCATTATATTTATATTTAACAATAATTATAATAAAAAGTTATAATAAAAGTAGGTAAATTTTCTGAAAAATTTGTTATAATAAACTTAAAGTTGTACTAGGTGTTGAGGTCGTTACAAATAAATAATAACTTATAACTAAGTACAAAATAATAGGTTAATATTATTATAGTGGTGGTGAATATAATGGCGGATTTACAAGAAATATTAGATTTTTGGTTTACCTTAACTCCAGAATCTACCTTAATTCCTACATCTAATTTAGTAGAAAAAACTAAATCAAAGTTTTTAAGTACCTATACTAAATATAAAAATTCTATTACTTTAAACCCTCAAACTCCTCAAGAATATTTAGCTTTAATTATTTTGTTTTATAATTTACCTAAAATTATGTTTACTAAAACTGAAGAAATCCATGAAACTGATAGTTTTGCCACTACTTTAGCAGAAATAGCCGTAGAACGTGGTTACGATTTACAAATTCAATCTGGTAAAAGTTTATTGTATAAACCTTTATTAGCATCTTCTAACTTAGCTATAAGAAAATTGGGTAAACAGCTTTTACAAGTAGCGAAATTAGAAGAAGAGATGCCTTATTCAGATTCTAAAATTTTGCATTTTCCACATAGTGATACAAAAGAAGAAGATCTTTCTAATAAGAAAACTGATATTGCCAAAGAGGTTATTAATAAAACCAAAGAAACTCCAAAAAAAATTCAAGAGCATTTAACTCAAGAGCATACAAAAAAAACTGATGCCAATAACAATAAGGGGCAGATTATAATACCAATCAAGCCTAATAACAAAGGTACTTTGTTAATTACTCAACAAAATTCAAAGAATACATTATTAGCACCTTCTAAGTCTTCTTCTTTAGTAATTCAACAACCTCCTATAGAAAATACTAAAGATTCTATGCACCTAAAAGAACCTAGTAAGGAAATGCTAAAAACTTCTCCTAAGGCAACAGAATTAAAAGAGGTTAAAGAAGAAAGTACTATAACTACAAAACCTAACCCTAATAAGAATAATAAAGAAAGTATTAAGCATAATCTGAAAAAACATCAAATTTTACATAATAACCACTTTCATGTTGAGAAAGAAAAACATGAAATTACCAAGGAAAATAACCATAATAAAAAACATGATTTGCACCAAACTAAGCACCTTCATGTTAGCCCCCATCATATCAAGCATCATAGCTCTGATGATGGAGATCGTAAATTAAAACTTCAAAAGATACATGAAAGAATGCAAGAGATTCGTAAGCATAATATGCACCATATGCAAAAAAAGAATAATGTTATCCACCATAATACTCCTACTAAAAACCCAGTTCATCATGAGGAGATCTTGCAAAAACAAAATAAACCTCATCATCATGAAAGTAAAATCCACAATAAAGTTCATGATAAAGAATACTTAATTCACGAAAAGAAAGATAAAATAAACACATTACATTCTCCTGAACATCATCAAAACCATAAGGACTCTGAAAATATTATAAAACTACAGGCTAAACCTAGCCCAAGTAAAGAGCAAACTAATAAAGAAAAAATATTACAAGAAGTAAAAAAACAAGTTAATGTTGCCAGTGCTAGCAAGCCTTTAGAAACTGTAAAGAGTACGCCAACTAAAGCAAAACCAGAAGAAGTTATTCAGCATACAACTCCAACGAAAAATAAAGTAACGAAAGCATCTAGTGTTACTATTATTAGTAAACAGCCTAAAGTAATTACTGATATTTGTAATGTAAAAGAAACAATCAATACTACACCTAAAACTAATTTAGGTAATGTTGTTAATTAGATCATAAAATTTAAAAGATAGATAACACTATTTTTTAAAAACTTGCCATATATTATATTAAAATATTATAATTTGCATAAAGGTTAGTGTTTTAATACTATCATTGTCTATCAAATAATATAAAACTAATAAGGAGTAACTCTAATGAAAAAATTGCAATACTTGTTGTTGATAATTTTTGTAACTTGTTATGTGGCAATTACTCCATTACAAGCTAAAGAAGATAACATTAACTATGTAACCGCAGAAATTATTATAAATAGTTTACCAAAATCTCCTATTAATGTAGGTTTTGATATTGATGATACTATTTTATTTAGTTCTCCTTGTTTTCATAAGTTATCTAAGGATTTTGCAAAAGAACATAATATTCAGTTTCAATCGGAAGAGGCTTTGTGGTATCAAATAAAAGATAATCAAGACTTTTGGAACAAAATAGCAACTTGTGATAGTTATTCTTTACCTAAAAAATCAGTTATAAACATTCTACGTATGCACCAAAGAAGAGGAGATAATATTTTCTTTATTACTGCTCGCACAGCACCGGAAACTAAATATACCGACTTTTTAAATAATTATTTAATTGAAATTATAGGTAATGCTAATAAATTACACCCTGTAATGTATTCTATTAATAAAGTTGCCCCGATAAAAAATAATAATATTACTTTATATTATGGTGATAGTGATACAGATATTGAAGATGCTCTTAAGGCTGGTGCTAAACCAATAAGAATATTACGTTCAAGTAATAGTACTTTGAAGGTAGGTTACAATTTAGGTAAATATCAAGAATCTGTGCTTAATCATTCCGATAATTAGATAATAAATAATTTATATAGAAGTATTATTAGTAAAGTAATTTTAAGAGTTTGCTTATTTAGAAAGTATATATTGCCTTAGTTCTTCCCTAGAGAGACGGTCTATTTCTTTTTGTAAATTTTCCCATGCCTCTTTCTTTTTTATATAATTTTTGAAAATTATATTTGGTTTCTTGCACTTATCTATAAGTCTTAGTATATAATATAACCAATCTTTTCTTATTTGGGTAATAGTACTTTGGGATTCATAATTCTTCTCTAAATGTTCTTCAAGGTTATTTTTGGTAATCAGATAGCCAATGGCTGATAAAATTAAATATTTACCTTCAGTAACATACTTTAAAAAATTATTAAAATCTTCTTTATCATTTTCAAGATATTTATCAAAGGCACTGTTAAAACATTGTTCTATTTTTTCTTTATCTTTTTTCATTTTTTTATTTTCTGTAAAAGATTTACCTTTTTTAGCTATTTCTTCTAAGTCTTTAAATAATAAATAAGAAAAAATCATTTTTTTAGTTTCAAAGAGGTTGATATTACTTACAAATAGTTGGTTGTAGATTGTGCTATCAAGATCAGAGAAAATATCACTAGGAGAGTTCGTTGCAATATGCTGCATATTTAATTTATATGCACAATAAATTTGTGCTAATTTTTCCATATAAATTTTTTGCTTTCTAAATATATCTATATATTTATAATCATTAATTACAGGGTGTTTAGGGTGTTTAGGGTTTAAAAAGTATTTATCTTCTCCCCTTTTTATTATGTAATAGTAATTTAATTTATACATATTCTTTTGTAGGTTTTCCTGCTCTTTGGAATTAGCCTTATAATCACTAAGTTTAACTTTGTTGTTAGAATTTGTATATTTGGTTAAATTATCTCCAAAATCTGTTTCTTCTTTAGGTGCTTCAAGAACTCTTACAAGTACTTTAATCTCTTTGAAATTAGAGTTAATATCTTTTTCACGAGGAAATGTTTTATATGCTTCGTATAATGAGTGTACTGTTTGAGAACCATTAATAATTTGTGGACGGGTCAAGGTTAGTGTGAGTCCTTTTTTATCCATCTCCTTACAAATGAAAGTAATACCATTATTATAATAATAAAAAAGTTTAGGTTTATCTTGTGCAGTCTTTATAATTTCTTTATTTACACCTTTTTTTCCTAAAAAGAAACGTACATTCCTATCAAATAATTTTTCTTGATGTGTTTTGTATAATTCTATTAAAGAATAACCTGATACTAAGCCTATTGAGGTTTTATATCTTTTTTCACTACGCGGGGAATAATAGTTTATTTCTTTTATTTGTTCATCATTTTTTTTGTTACTTGGTGCTTCAAATTCCAGTGTGCAAGTTTCCGGATCTGTTAAATCAAGTTTAGAGTTGTAAATATTTAATTGGTTATAAATATCATCAAGATTATAATAATTAATATCATTAGGGTAAGGATTCATAGCTTTTTTGTTTGATGTATAAAATAAATAGTATTGTACATCGTAGCCTTTTTGTTTGTAATCAATTATCTCATTAGCAATTTCTTTTACTCTTTCATTAGAGCTAGATATTAAGTTTTCTTGGTTGGCTTTACCATGTAAATCTGTAAACCATTCTCGTTTTGGGGGAGAGTCATTTTTATGAGATTGTGTAGTTTTAAATTGGCAAATATTTATAGTTTTATTTTGGTAATTAATATGAAAAGAATCAATTCCTTCATCATGCTTATCTAGCTTAAAGATAGCATTTTGTATATCTCTATCTTCTATAAAATCATCATCAAAAAAGGTTTGCAGTATTAAATAAGGAAAAGTTTTGTGGAATGGGGTGTTTTCTTGTTCGCTATTTTCGATAGTTTGATATATTTTAAGTGCAGCCTTTGTAATTTCTTGGTACTGTTTTTTATCAATTTTGTGACTCATACTATAACCTGCTCTTATAGATACAATTAAATAAATTTTAAACTAAATATTTATAAAGTACAATATCAATTGCTTTATAGACTTATATAAACTTACTATTATAGTTGGTTAATTACAACCATTTGACCTTTTAACCTAAGATACGTTAAACTTACATTAAGAAAAATTTTAAAATGATTGATAATTATTAATTTATTAATTATTTTTAATTAAGAGCAATTATAAAAAAATTAACTTTTTAGGTATAAGGTTTTATCTTACAAATAACTTTATATGTGTTAGCAAAGGTAGGCCGTGCAAAGAACAAAAACTACAATTCCTGCTAAAAGTAGTATATCTTTAAAATTATTATTACTACTGGCGGCTATATTTACTATTACCCCTTTTGCCATTGATAGTTACTTACCAGCGGTGCAACTTATGGCTCATGACTTAGGCTTGAAAGATTCCCTAATAGCCATGACAGTTAGCTTATATGTTTTTGGTATGGCGTTTGGGCAATTAATAGGGGGAACAATGTCCGATGGTTTAGGGCGGTCTCCTGTAATTATTTTTGGTTTATTGGTATTTGCTACTTGTAGTGTTTTTTTAGCTCATGCTAATTCCGAATTTTCATTGTTATTTTGGCGGATTATTCAATCTTTAGGTGGTGGTATTGCTGTAGTAGGAGTTCCCGCAATTATTAGGGATAATGCTGATGGTAAAGAAGCCGCAAGATTATTTGCTTTAATTGGCTTAATTATGTTAATTGCTCCTACTATTGCCCCCTCTATAGGAACAGTAATTTTAATGCTGTTTACTTGGCATTGGATTTTTTACTTTGTAGCAGTTTTCGCTATAGTTATTGCTATTTTAACATGGCTTATTATGCCGGCATCGGAAAGCCAAAGAAGGTTTAAAAACCCTATTGGTGGTTTTTATTTAGTGTTATCAGAACAAAGAGCCTTAGGTTTTCTGTTTGCACAAGCATTTGGTTTTAGCACCTTACTTACTTTTATTACCAACTCACCTCTTGTTTATATTGGGCATTTTGGAGTTCCTGTACAAACTTTTTCTATGCTGTTTGTGGTTAATGTAATTGGTATTATGCTTATTAATAGGTTTAATGTTTTATTATTAAGAAAACTTGATTCTGTAGTTTTACTACAGCTATTTTTAGCTATGCAGTTAATTGGTTGTATAGGAATTTTGTTAGTTACTATATTCTTACCTACGAATTTAATCTTTTCCCTTGTTTGTATTGCTGTTGCTATGGCAGCTAATGGTGGGATTGTGGTTAATTCTACCCCTTGTTTTTTAAAATTTTTTGGAGAGCATGCAGGGGTAGCCTCAGGAATTTTAGGAGCTTCAACCTATATAATTGGCGGTTTTATTAGTGGAGTATCTACAATGCTATATACAGGTTCTATCTTATATGTATTTATAATTATGACAACCTGCACTAGCATAGCACTTTATAGTGCTTATAAGGCGGCTAAACTACAAAAATAATTTACCCCAACTTTTTATGGTAGCAGTTTCTAAGAATTATCTTTATAATGTATACAAAGATGATAGCTTTATAAGGTAATAGTATGGAAAACATAGAATTAGAAGAATATTTTGAAGACTTAGAATCCTGTGCTGAAGAAGTAAGAGATGCCGCAGAAGAGCTTATAAGCAATATTGTTGATATAAAAGATGATTTCTTCTTTCATAATAAAGGCGTTAAAATTGGTAAAAAAGGCAATCTGAAGGTTGATATCACAACAATTACTACAACCCTAAACACTTTAGAAATTGCCTTACAACGATTAAAAGATGAACTAAACGAAATTAAATCTAGCTAATTGGCTAGATGCAATAGTTACCTAATTCTTTAATTGTTTATTAGCAATAAAAGTTATACCTCTTTTACAAAAGATTAATACTTGAAGAGTATAACCTATAAGTTGAAAATAAAACTTGTAAACTCTGTATTACTGTATTGAAAATTAAGGTTTAAAAATTTTAATAATTGTAGGTACACATTTATAATGTGCAATACTTAGAAAACAGGTAGTTGTAACTTATTCATATTGAATTTTTATTATAATTTCTAACAATTATTAAAAATTAAATATAATGAGGTTTAATCATAAGCAATAAAAGTTAATTTGCTAGAGCTTTATTAGAAAAGTTTCCCTAAATTATATAGTAAGCTAAAAATTGTAATTAAACCAATAATACCTATAAAACAGTTAACCCATATATTGCTGTATTTTTTCATAGCAGGGATTTTAAAAATAGCATAAATTGGCATTAAAAATAAAATTGCTGCAATAATAGGCCCTCCTAAGTCTTCAATAAATCCTAGAATACTAGGGTTTAAAATTGCTACAATAATCATACTAATGTAAATAAACCATGCTGAAAAATAACTAATATATTTAGTATTAGGTGTTTTTCCTAAGTATTTAGCCTGTTTATATATAATTCCATTTAAACCCTCAAAAGCTCCTAAATAATGACCAAAAAAAGAACTAACAATAGCTGTTAAAGCCACTATAGGGGCAACATATAGTAAAAAAGCATTATTAGTACTAATATTTGCAAAGTAAGATAATATTGGAATATTTTGTTCTCTTGCAACTAATAATTGTTGAGGTGATAAACTTAAAACACAACTAATAACAAAAAACATTATGAAAATAGTTAATAAAATACTAGTAATAAATAAAATACTGTTAATTTTATATTCTTCTAAACCAACTTGATAGGTAGTTCTTACATCAACCACAAAAGAAGAAATAGCAGGAGAGTGGTTAAAAGCAAATACTAAAACGGGAATAGTAGTTAATAAAGCTAAGGCAAAAGTAGAAAGTGAAGGAAGATTATGAAAATCAAACGCACTAAGTTGCCAGCTAGGAATTAAGTATATGGAACAAATAAATAAAGAAATTATTAAAGGATATACTATCCATGCAGTAATTTTTAACATTAAGTGTGGTCCTTTTACCATTACTGCCATCATAGCTGTAATTAGAATTATAGCAAGGAGCCATCTTGGTATTGCTATAATGTGTAACTGATTTACCAGAAAACTATTAACTGTATTAGTAATGCCAACGCCATAGGCTAAACAAATAGGATAAATAGCTAGAAAATATAATATATTAATAATATAACCAGAAGTTTGCCCGAAATTATCATCTAAAACTTCTGTGATATTATCATTAATTTTTTTAGATGATAAAACAAACCTAGCTAACCCACGATGTGCAAGGTAGGTCATTGGTAAAACTAAAATTACCATTATTAATACTGGAAATATACCATAAACACCAGCGTTAATAGGCAAGAATAAAATTCCTGCTCCTACAGCAGTACCAAATAAGCCTAAAACCCAATGGGTATCAAAAGAATTCCAAATAACCCTCTTAGTTGAAGGAGGAACTAAAGTTTTTTTATCCATGGGAGCCTCCTTAAAGTTATTCATTATAAATAAAAATTATAACTAGATAATCACATAATCACAAATAAAAAGTTTTATTTTAACACAAGTAACCACAAGTTGTAACAGGTTGTCTTTGCTTTTTTTGAGTGTAAATAAAGGTTTTTATGTTAGAACTTGTTGCAATTTTGTATTTTATAACATTGTAAGTATAATAATTGTTATATTTGAAAAAGCCTTAGAAAAGGAGTAAGTTATGATAAATTTAAAAGGATTAAGCCATATTAACATTGTGGTTGATGATATAAATAGTGGAGTAGAATATTACAAAAAACTTTTCAATGCGATTCCTTTACAAAAACTTTCCCATTTGAAAAATGTGGGTTTTGCAAAATCTGCAGGTTTTATGGAGAATCCAGAAAAAATTGAGCTTTCTATTGTGTTTTTACAGTTACCAAATACGAATTTTGTTATAGAAATGATGGAGTATCATAATCCTAAAGGGATAAAGAAGATAGATTCTAATAAATTAACCTATCAAATTGGTAATGTAAGACGTATTGCCTTAAAAGTAGATAATATAGAAAATGCCTTTGACTATTTAAAATCAGCTACTGATGTGAAATTTATTTCAGATAGTCCAGAGTATAAACCATATAAAATAGATAATATAACACCAAAAGAATTTGAGTTTTTTGATGATAAACTTGAACAAGACCTAACAATAAAACAAAATGTTTGTAATATTGTAAATCAAATTAAGTATTTTATTTTTATAGATAAATATGGTATTCAATGGGAACTAGAGCAAGGTAATACTCTTATGGATTTATAATAGCAAATAGTAGGCAGTAAGACTAAAGGATATATAAATATATCCTTTAGTCTTAATCTGTTATTAACATTAATTTACTAAAATAAAATTTGTTTCATTAGAAGATGGGCATTTTTTTATAGCAATTTTGCATTATGGATTGTAAATAATCTTCTATAAAGAATAAATAGTAGATATATGATAATAATAAGTATTAAATAGTTAGGAAAATTAGTAGCCTTTGCTAAAAAGGATTACAATATAAGGATATATTCTTTCTTTAAGTATAATTATACTTGGTGCCAATAAGTATAGAGAAGTTGAATAAAGGTTAAATGTTATGCAAAGTTCTAAATATAATGCCAATGATAAACTAATGTACCCCAATACTGACGTATATATTAATAAATTTAATATTAAAGATCCTAAGAATTTATTAACTTTAGAGCAGATTATAGTAACTAATAAATTAATAGAAATTAATAACTATCCTAAGGGAAATTTTAATTTAGAACACTTATGTTCTTTGCATAGGTATTTATTTACAGATTTATATACATGGGCAGGAGAGTTAAGGAGTGTTGATATTAGTAAAGGTACTACTAGATTTTGTAATGTAAACTTTATTATTCCTGAGTTTCAAAAAATTTATGCCGAACTACAAAAAGATAATTTCTTGAAAGATGTAGCTTTACAAAATTTACATACTTATTTAGCTAACTATTATGCTAACTTAAATATGCTACATCCCTTTAGAGATGGTAATGGTAGAACAATAAGAGCCTATTTAGCTTTAATTATATACGAAGCACATAATATAATACTTAATTATAGTAATTCTCATTCAAAAGAATGGCTAGAGGCATCTATTTTATCAGTTAGTTGCCATAATGAAAAATTAGCTAAAATATTTGCTGAAACTATAGTAAAAAGTAAGAGAAAATAAGGGAATTTTAAGAAAGAATTTGTAAATAAATTACCAATAATAATTGACAAATGTTAATTATTTAGTTATAATAATACTATATTATTAATTAAATAATTAGCTCTGTGGTAAAAAAACGCAAGAGCTATATTTAGCATTGTGGAAAACCATGGATAAACTTATAAACTTACAAATAAATAGTGCTTTTGGATCTTCAGCGTTAGAAAATCAAACTAATGTTAAAGTAAATCAGTATATTCTAGAACAAATCCAACAAGGTAAAAACCTACAGCAAAGGTTAGAACAAATTAAAGCTATTATGGCTGTTAATCCTAATGATTTTCTAGCTAAATTTCATAATTAAAGTAATCTTTATTTCATTAAAGTAACTATTATACCTTATTTATTGTACCTTGTTTTTTATTCCTTATACAATAGTGTTTCTTATTATTAGGGCTTACTAAGTTGTATATTTTTCCAGTAGTAATTATTATAGAGTATGAAGGCACAAGTTCTTTTACTTTCTAAAAGATAGCTACACACGTAAAAGTTAGTAGCGTCTGGTAGGTCTGGAGCTAGTTCTTTCTTTCTTTTTAACTTTATCATCACTTCTAGAGCCTGAACGTACAGCATTATCACTTCGTCCGTAATTTTCTAAATTTTTAGCTTTAGCTTGAGATGGCGTTGGTTGTAAATTCTCTGATTTATTGTATTTATCAAAATCCTCAGCAAATCCTAATGAATAGTACAGAATAAAAATTATAGTATAAAAAATAAGTTTTAACATAGTTCTCCTCTTTTTATTTTCTTTATTAATATATTAACTTCCTATATATAATAGGATTTCTTGGTTGTTAGGTTTAGTTCTGTTATCTTATCTTATCTTATCTTATCTTATCTTATCTCAATATTTGGTCTGACTTGTTAGTAAGTACCGTTGTTTTATTCCCTATTATATTATACGGAATTATAATAATTTAATAATTCTAAATTTATTATAAATTTCTTAGTTGGTTAGATTCATATTTTTAATAAATGTATAAAATGATTTAACTGTGTATTGGTAAGTATTTAAGGTATTTACTAGTTTTAGTTGCTTATTTGCCTTAATTAACGGCGGTATCTAGTACCAATATCTGTTCCCTCATTAATAGATTTATCACTAGGCTTGTTAGAGTCAACAGCTCTATCTGTTGAACCGTAGGTTTTAGATGCCATAGGAGCCATTGGCTGTTCTAAATTTTGCTCTTGTTGTTTTAGGGCATCTGCTTTATTATATTTTTCAAAATCATTAGCAGAGGTATGGTCTACTAGTAATAGTGGGGGAATAACAAAAGTAAGTAAAGCAATACTAAACAATAAATATTTTAACATAGTAGTTTCTCTTTATATAATTAAATTATTGTTTAACACTAAAAATTAATTTATCTTTTATAATCACCTGACCGACCAGCACTAGCATCTTTTTTACTAGCAGCACTAGGAGACTGGTAATGAGTAGAAGTACTTCTTACTCTATTATTTTCATTTTTCAGTTCTTGGGATTTAATATCTACCATAACATCATCAGTATAATTTCTAGTTTTTTGAAAGTCAGATTCTGGTCTGGTAGGGCATGGATTAGTGCTAGTCATATCTGTTTTAGGTTGGCATTTTATACGAGCTAATTGTTGAAGGTTATAGCGGAGAGATATTCCTGCATTAAACAATAAACCCATTGTTAAAATAATAGTTAAGATATACATTGGTTTACCTAAATGTTAAATTATTCACTAACCTTGAATTACAATAATAAAAATAATTTTCATTATGTAACATTATTTCAAAATAACCTAAACCTTATTTTACCTTAACCTTTAGCTACTGCATAGTAATTAATTAAGGGTGTTTAGTTAATTCAGAATAATTTTGAATTAATATTTTTGTAGAATTAACAGTTTTATTAGGAGCTTGAGGTATTTTAACCTTAGGTTGTGGTGCGTAACCAATAGGGGTGATAGCTCCTGCTGCTTTTCTTTTTACTTCTTGCAGGCACGGATTAAAGTTTATAATAGTAGTACGAGAAATACAATAAGTAGGATTACTTGTGAATCCTAAATTGCATAATACAAAAAAAGTATAAACTATAACAAATAACAATCTAAGCATTATTCACCAAATAGTTGTATTGCTTGTAAGTAGAATGTAACATATAAATCACAAATTGTAAATAATATTTTAATAAACTAATATTCACCTCAAGCCTAGTTAAAACAAGGGATTATTCTTGAATATAGAAATATATATTTTCCATTAACATATTAAATAATACTTTATTACTGTGTTAAAGTAATTGTTTTTGTTAGCTTTTCCCTCATCTTAAAGTTGTATCAAGGTAATACTAGAAAGCAAGCAAAGGTTGTATATAAGTTACACTCTTCAGCACAATAAAATTCTTTTATTATATGGCATTCAATGGGAATTAGAGTAAGGTAATTATTATTGTTATTGGAGGGAATAAAAATATTGGTTAAAACAAGTTCATTAACTAGTTTCTTGTAAAGAGCAAGGATATAATGGCAAAGATTTATTAGGGTAAGTAGATAAAGATAACGGGAAATACCGATTCAATAGGTGCAAGATTAAATGGCAATAATGTTTAGTGGATTATTGCCATTTTTGTTAGCAAATACAAGGTTTACAAAGAAATCATAAGATTTAATGTAGAAAAAAGCAAAGTAGCTATTTTTGCCATTTAATCTTTCATAATTTGCCATTATATTTTTCTTGCTACATTTCTTTAACCTAGATTTTAATAGTTTGCAATATTCTGAAAACTTCTAAATTATTTAAACCATTTAACCATTTAATTTAATTGTTTGCATTGTGGAAAATTTTTTCTAATAGAGGATCTGATAATTCCTTGTATGAAGTATAGCTTTAGCTTATAATATAAAGGGTATAAGAATTTGTAATAATTTTATATATTTTAACATTAATTGATTATTTATTTAATACATGGCTAATATTCAAGTAAAAATACAATTATTTGGTAGGTTTTTAAGCTCTATGATTATGCCAAATATTGGGGCTTTTATTGCTTGGGGTATAATTACAGCTTTATTTATTCCAGCTGGTTGGTTTCCTAACCAACACTTAGCTATTTTAGTAGCTCCCATGATGAAATACCTACTACCTTTATTAATTGGTTATACTGGCGGTAAAGTAGTTTATGAAATGCGAGGTGGGGTAGTTGGTGCTATTGCTACTTTAGGAATTATTGTTGGTGCCGATATTCCTATGTTGATGGGGGCTATGATAGCTGGTCCTTTAGGTGGTTACCTGATTAAAAAGTTTGATGCCTTTACTGCCCATAAAGTGAAATCTGGTTTTGAAATGCTAGTAAATAACTTTTCTGCTGGTATTATTGGTATGCTACTTTGTTTACTAGGCTTAACCTTGGTTAGCCCTGCTATTGAATATATAAACTATTGCCTTAGCTTAGCTGTGGAATTTTTAGTAGCACATAATCTGTTAGCTTTAACTTCTGTTATTGTAGAACCTAGTAAAGTTCTATTTTTAAATAATGCTATTAATCATGGAATTTTTACACCTTTAGGCTTGGCTCAAGCTGCTAAACAAGGTTCTTCTATTTTCTTTTTAATTGAAAGTAATCCAGGAGCAGGCCTAGGAGTTTTACTTGCTTACATTTTATTTGAAAAAGAAGAAACTATTCGGCAATCGGCTATAGGGGCTAGTATTATTCATTTTTTTGGTGGTATCCATGAAGTTTATTTTCCTTATATTCTCATGCGACCAATTTTAGTAATTGCTTTAATAGCAGGAGGTATGAGTGGTGTTTTTACTAATTCTTTATTACATTCTGCTCTAGTAGCACCACCATCACCTGGTAGTATTCTAGCCTTATTAGCCATGACTCCAAAAGGTGGTTTTTTTAGTGTAATTATGGGGGTAGTAGTTGCTAGTGCAGTATCATTCCTTGTGGCCTCATTTATAATTAAGTATAAAAGTTATAGTGTATCCCAACAAGATGCCACTAAAAAAAGCAAGAACCTTAAAAAGAATTTTATAGCTGAACCTGTATTGGCTAATGTTACTACAAGTATGTTGGTAAATAAGCCTAGTAATGAATCCCATATTGCTAAACCTTTGCAAGAAGATATTCTAAATGCTAAGGTTACTTTGCCTGCAAGTATTAAAACTATAGTATTTGCTTGTGATGCTGGTATGGGCTCTTCCGCTATGGGTGCCTCTTTATTAAGAACTAAAATGCAAAAAGCTAGCTTACCTATTGCTGTTATTAACAAAGCTATTGCTGATCTAACTCTAGATAATAGTTTTATTATTACCCAAAAAACTTTAACTCATGTAGCGAAGAGAAAAAATCCTCATGCGACTCATGTATCGGTAGATAATTTTATGGATAGTAGTTTTTACGATAATTTAGTGCAAAATATAAAAGTTGCTACACTAGCTGTTGGTTCTACTAACCATAGTAATGAAAATCTTAGCGTAGAATCAAACAATAAAATAGTTAGTAGTAATAGTAAGTTAACTGGAGCTATTACTAATAACTCAAAAGAGATAAATCCAATTTTTAACCTAAGTAATATTAAATTAAATTTACCATCTACTAGTAAAGAAAAAGCAATTTTGTTAGCAGGAAGCTTATTGCATGCTAAGGGTTATGTAGATTCTACCTATGGACAAAGTATGCTTCAAAGGGAAAAAGAAACCACTACCTATATAGGTAATAGTGTAGCGATTCCCCATGGAACTAATGCAGCTAAAACTTCTGTATTAAGCTCGGGTATTGTGTTCTTACAGTTTAAACAAGGAATTGACTTTGGTGATGGTAATATTGCTAAATTAGTAATTGGTATAGCTGGTAAAGATGGAGAACATTTAGAACTATTAGGTAAAATTGCCAATATTTTAATAGATGAAAAAATAGTAGAACAGCTTAATATAGCCACAACAGGAACTGAAGTGCTAAAGCTATTGGACTTAAGTTAGTAGTTACAGCTTATTAGGTAATTTTTATAGGTTTTTTTTATTATGATAAACTGTGTCATAGGTAAAGGTAGTCTGAAATAATGAGTTGTAGAAAATTACAAATTGGTTTGAGTATGTTATTAAGTTTAGGGTTGATCTCTTGCCGTTTTTTAATGGGAGATACCAAAAAAAACAGCCAACTTTGCATTATATACATGTGTGTGATGAATACTGAATACTATTATCAACAAACTAAAGATGTTTTTAACAGTCATATTAGGGACTTCTTACAACTCCATGATGGGGAAAAGGTTGCTTTTAGGTTTAGGGTTACTTAAGTTTTAAATAATAAGAGTACATTAATACAATTCTTTCAAGGGGGAGATTTATATTTACTTTAATCTGGATTATGGTAAGACTTTACAGATAACGAGCTGTTATTCTTTACTAAAAATTATGAATTAAATGGAAAATATACTTACACTACCATAAGTGGAGGCAATAATACAGTGAGAGTAATTAAAATGATGCCTTTAAATGATGAAGAATAAAATATAAAAAACAGAGGTAAGACAATAATGAACGTTATTCATTTCGGAGCAGGAAATATAGGGAGGGGCTTTATTGCACCTATTTTAGCAAATAGTGGAGCCACCATTACTTTTGTAGATGTTAATACTGAAATTATTAAGGCCTTAAACACTTATGGAAGTTATCAGGTAAAAATTTTAGGATTAAAGGCAGAAGAATATACAGTTACCAAAGTACAGGGTGTACTATACACTAACAATAATACAGAGGCATTTATTCAAGCAAACTTAATTACTACGGCTGTTGGAGCTAGTGTTTTACCTTTAGTAGCCGAAAAAATTAGGCAAATATTAGTTAGTAAGCAGCAACAAAATAATACTAAACCTTTAAATATTATGGCTTGTGAAAACATGCTAAATGCTAGTACAACTTTAAAAGAGTATATTGTGCAAGACCTAGACGAAAACACTAAAGCCTTTGTTGAAGAATATGTGGGTTTTGTAAACTGTGTGGTAGATAGAATTGTGCCACCTCAAAAAACTACTACTAATATTTTAAATGTAGCAGTAGAAGATTTTTATGAATGGGTAGCCGATAAAACCTCTTTTAAGGGGGAATTGCCAACAATAAAGGGGATAATTTTTACAGATAGTTTAAACAAATATGTAGAAAGAAAAATTTTTACGGTTAATACAGGGCATGCTGTAACCGCTTATTTAGGGTATTTAAAAGGAAAACCTACCGTTCATGAAGCTATGGCTGACCCCCAAATTCTAAAGTTTACCAAAGGCGTTATGAAAGAAAGTGCTAAGGTGTTATTTACCAAGTACAGCTTTGCCGAGCAAGAACATTATGAATATATAAATAAAATTATTAAACGTTTTCAAAACCCTTATATAGTAGATGAGGTTACCAGAGTAGCCCGAGAGCCACTTCGTAAATTAGGTAAGAATGAAAGGCTTGTAATGCCTTTACTGGGAACGATACAGTATAATTTACCAAATGATAATTTAATTTTTGCGATTGCCTGTACTTTAGCTTACAATTACTCTGAAGATCTTCAAGCTGTGAAATTACAAGGTCTTATTAATAATAATGGTTTTAAGCAGGCTATTACTGAAATTACAAGCATTACTGATGTTTCATTATTAAATAAAATTAGTCAGGCAAGAGTAATGATTCCTGCTTTTGTAAAGGGAGATGAGACTATTGGTAAAAAAGATTGATAAAAGGGATAATTAATGGCAAATTTTTTTCAACAAACTGGTAAAATTCTTTTATCTTTAATAATAATTATAGCTATTGTTACAATTATTATAATTATATGCTTTGAAAAGCATAAGTATACTACCTTAGGGTTAGCTAAAGGGGAAACTAAGTATTGTAAGGTAACCACAATAGTTGATGTGAATCATAAAGAATACTCAAGGAATATTAATGGGATTTTTTCAGTTAGTAGAACTTATAATAACAAACTAAAAGCCGGAATTATTTTCAGTGTAAATAATAACAGATATACCTTACAAGGAAGTAATTTATCTTGGCAAGCTCAACTAACAGAAAAAGGTTACACGGTTATTGTTCATAATAAGGAACATACTGGTAAAGATATGTTTACAATTTTTGCTAATGCTTGTAGCAGTAGAAAAGGTTATGAATAATTCTAGAAACAATAGATTACCTCTTTTATATCAAGAAAATTTCTTCCATAAGTTTATAGGCTAAAAGTAGCATAATAAAATATTTAACTAGCCATATGTAATTTATGGTTGTTGCGAATCAATCACTAATAGTTATAGAATCATAAAAATAACTTAATGTAATTTATTCTCTACTATTAGTTGTTTGATGATCCTAATAATTAACTATTTACTTCTTATAAATTCCCTATGTTAAGAAAAATATTAGTTTAGAGAAGCTAGTAATTGTAGCTTTACCAAGGTTAAATACCATTATTTTATAATTCTTCTTATAGTTAATTTATTCAAATTACTATTAAAAATAAAACATTAATGATGTCCTCTTTTGTTAGTATGATGTTGTTTTAGGAAAAGTTTTTTTATTTTTTAAAATGAGTTTTACTTTTTTAAAAATCTTGAGTAAGATAATTAATAATACACAATATTAAGTTGTATATATAATAGTATATGTAAGGTAGTATTAATCATAAGTATACATATATATATTTTTTGTTTACAAGATTAAGGAAATAAAAATAAACCAATAAATAACAATAAGAATCAGTAAAAAAAATGATTTTATAAAACTAATTTAGGTTATTTAATTTTTTTATATGTGATTGTATTTACGGTTGCACTGTAACAGATATTACCTAATATAAGGTTGTATTATTATATGCTAAATAGTAATAATTTAATAATCATATAAAGGCCTAAGAGCCTATGAACGTGATGTTTAGTTATCTTAGGAATTTATATTATGACAAAAATTATTGAATGCCGTTGCCCTGTTTGTAACACCAAACATTTTGAGGCAACAGAAGACTTAAACATATTAGCTGTTGATGATGCGAAAGATCATGTAATAGAAATCAAATGCCGTCGTTGTCGGCAAGTTGTGAAGTATATTGTAAATATTTCTTGCCAACCTCCACAAAAAAATATGTAACAGTGAAAAACTATTATATATAATTATCACAGTTTTATTTAGTAATCTTAAATCAAGAAAGGTGAGTTTTTTATAATCATTACTTTTTCTTGGTTTAAGATGTTTATGGCATATTAGGTGTAAAGTTTGTTGTGTAGCTAGTAGGATACAATATTTAACAAATAAAACTATAAAAAACAATATGATTTCTTTAAAAACTAAAGCAATAACAACTTTTAAATTAGCTTTAGTTGTAACCATTTTTGATGGTATTCTGTTAGGCAAGTTTGCTTTTACTATGTAATTTATAATTTTCTTAAAGAATTTTAATTACTTTTTTTTACTTAATAAATTTAATATAATTCAATATATTTATATTAATTTATTATAGCTACAATTATTAATACTTAGTGGTATAAGTGTGTGTAAAAATTAAAGAATAATATATTTCATAAAAATATTAAATTTAAGGTCAGGTTATATGGGTAAGATAACTAATAATGTAAGTTCATTCATTCATGTTATTAGGGAGAAATGTAGTTGCTATAAAAATAGGTTTTCTATATCTACTTTTTATCTTGCCATAATTTTTACAATTTTTAATTGTTTGGCATATAACATTCCTGTTTTTTCAAATATTTTTCACCTTTATTCGGGCAGTATTCCCGCCAAATTATTTTTCACTTTCTACTTAATAGTAATTTACATAATATTACTATGGGCAGCTTTATATTTATTATTATTTAAATATTTTACTAAGGTTTTAATAGTTTTTATTTGTATGGTTAATTCCTTAGTGTTGTATTTTACCTTATCTTATCATGTAATTATAGATTATGGCATGCTAGTAAATGTATTAGAAACAGATTCCCAAGAAGTCTTAGGTTTAGTAACTGTAAAGGGATTTTTATATGTGATTATTTTAGGGGTTGTGCCAAGTATTATCTTTGCTTTAACTAAAGTAGCCTACCAACCATTGATTAAGGAGGTACTAAAGAAAGTTACATTTTCTATTGTAGCTATTATTGTAGCCTTGGTCATTATTTTATCTTCTTATAAAGATGTTTCTAGTTATGCAAGGCAAAATCGTAATAGTATTATTGCTTTTTTACCTTATTCTTGGATTAGGGCTTCTGTTAAAGTTATTAAGATAAAGGTTACTCCCGAGCCAAAATTTGTAATTACTACAGGTGATGCTAAACTTAATCCTGCATGGAAAAAAATTAATAAGAGAAATACTGTTTTTGTTTTTATTCTAGGAGAAACCTCAAGGCAAAAGAATTTTTCCTTATATGGTTATGCTAAAGATACTAACTTCTTTTTAAAAAAAGAAAAACTTATCCTATTCCATAATACCCAATCTTGTGGAACCGCTACGGCCATTTCTTTACCCTGCATGTTTTCTGATTTGAATCGTAGTAATTTTTCTTACAAAAAAGCTAAATATCAAACTACTCTGTTAGATATTCTAGCGGCTGTAGATTTTGATGTATTGTGGATTGATAACCAATCTAAGAATTGTAAAGGAGTGTGTGATCGGGTAAGATCCCATAGAATCAAACATCAAAGAATCAGTACTTATGAAGGTGCTTATGATGAAGTATTGGTAGCTGAACTTAAAGAGCAAATTCCCTTTATGCTTAAACATAATAAGCCTAAGTTTATTGTGTTACATGTTATGGGCTCCCATGGACCTACTTACAGTTTAAGGTATCCTAAAAAATTTGAAAGATATAGGCCAAGCTGTAAAACTGCTGATTTTCAACAATGTAGCCAAGATGAAATAATAAATGCTTATGATAATACAATATATTATCAATCTTATGTGATTGAACAGGTAATAGCATATTTAAAAAGCCTAAGAAACTTGAATATTGCTGTTGTTTATATGTCAGATCATGGGGAGTCCCTAGGGGAACATGATATGTATTTACATGGTTTTCCCTATAAATTGGCTCCTAAAGAGCAAACTACCGTACCTTTTTTCATGTGGGTTAATAAGGGTTTTAAAAGGAATTTTTTACCAATTTCTACCAGTTGTCTAAACTCTATTACTAAAAAAGAGTATAGCCAAGATAATTTATATCATTCACTATTAGGTTTATTAAAGGTAGAAAGTAGTACTTATAATAAGAAGTTAGATATTTTTAATCCTTGTGCAAGGTGAAAATAGTGTTACCAAAGCAAAGAGAATTGTTTCTTAAATTATTTTAATGACTTTTATAGTTGGAATAACATATAATTATGGTATTAATTATTTTTTGTCTCTATTAAACATAGAGTATTTCTAGGAGAATACGGTAATGAGTACAACTGTAACAAACAAATTAGAAATTATTTTAGCAAATAGTTATATTTTATATTTAAAAACCCAAAATTATCATTGGAATGTGCGTGGTGCTAATTTTATGTCTTTACATTTATTATTCCAAGATCAATATACAGATCTAGCAAGTGCCATAGATGAAATTGCCGAAAGAATAGTTACCTTAGGTAGCCATGCTATTGGTAGTTATAAGGCTTTTAGTAAATTAGCAAAAATTAAAGAAGTAGATGATAGTGAGTATCTTAATTCTAATGCTATGTTGCAAGATCTAATATCTTCCCAAGAAGTTTTAGTAGTGCTTTTAAAAGAAGTTATTGCTGTAGCCACAGAACAAAAAGATGATGCCACTATAGACTTATGTGCAGAGCGAATAGCTAAACATGAAAAAAATATTTGGATGCTAACAAGTAGTATTCATAAATAATTTTTATTTTATTACATAATTTATGTATTAGCATGATGATCTGTATAACTATTGTTTGCTATAAATGCTAAATATTTAAGTATTGTAAAAGTAAGTAATGCTAATTAAAGTATTAAAATTAATGAGAAACATTTATTTACCAACTGAAAATTAGCTAGAATTTATATTTTTTAAGATTATTTTTCAATATTTTCAGGTTGTAACAAATTACTTTTAACAGTAATTTTAAGATTAATTTTTAGGTTCTATGGTTTAGGTTGTAACTTAGAATTTCTACAATTTATTAAAACCTAAAAAAGAGCTTTGTTGTAATATTAGCAAAGCAGATAAATACTAGTTTAAGTATTAGGAGTATCATGGTAAAATCTTATAATATTTCCCGTAATATATATTTAATATTTTTTATTATTGGCATTATAGTTCATTACTTACTATTTGGGCTATGGTTGTGGTTTAATGGTATGGATATTACTTTATTATTTCAAGTAGTTTTTCATAGCTTAATTTCTTTAATCTTTTTAGCCGATAGTATTTTAGGATTTATTATAATTTTAATTTTTGGCTTTTATAATTTATCATTTACTAAATTTGTGCTGTTAGCAATTTTTTCTATTTTAGCTGGAATATCAGCAGGCTTGCCTTTATTACTATACTTTATCTACCAACCTGAACCTAAGCTAATTGTAACTAAGTAACAAGATAATTATATAATTACCTTGTTACAAACTTTATGGAAAGTAGCTTTATAAATAATTACTATTTTTGTATCCAATTCTGCTTATGTTACCTTTGCTTACCTGTGAAAAGTAATGTTTGTATAGCCTAAGCTGTGATAAGATATTAAAACAATTTTCGTGCTTATTGCTTATAATTGCCTATTATTAATATTATTAAAAATTACTCTTTTGCTATTGTAATTTTGCTGCTATAAAAAATAGCAGAGTGATATGTATTTTATTATTATGATTTATTTCCTATTATTTATTTGTCATCATAATAAATAACTTCGCATTTGTTTCCTAAAATAGGGGAGCTACCTCTATCTATAATTTGGGCAGGTTTTCCTGTTTTGTCAATGGATCTATAAACTCTATCTAGGCAACTTTTAGCACAACTTTGTAATAACAAAGCAAGGAGGCATAAGCCAATAATTTTATAGTAAAAATTAATTGTTTTGTTAATTTGGAGTGTTTGCATTAGCTTGTAAAATAGTTTTTTCATAATGTTTTTCCTATGGTTAATGAGTTAATTGCAGGGGGAGTGTGGATTACTTAGTTAGTAGAAAATAATTAAGTTTACTTAAGCTCTTTTTTAATAAAATTATTGCTATGTTATAGCCTTATATAACCTTATTAACATGAATAAATAGGCTTAAGAGCCAGTATTAATTACATAAATAAATATAAATATATATATATATATATATATGAATTAGTGTTAGTAGAATAAAAAAATATAATAACTAAGGTAAATATGTATTAGGTAGAATACAAAAGTCAAAGTACTTAATAAAATAGTACTTATAATTTATTAATAATTTTAAATTATTAATAGTGCTAATTATACTCTATTTTTCAAAAAATTTCAAGAGAGAAGTAAATATTAAAATATATTAGAATCTAAAAATAGCTGGTTCCACTTACAAATAAGAGTATTTTTCTTTATAAGTAAGCAGTGTTGGTGCTGATGTTACAACTTCCCAAAAAATGTATGTAGGTTTCTTAATGGTTAAAAAGGTGGTATTTAATACTTTATGGTACAATAAACCTACTAAATAAACCTACCAAGTAAACCTACTAAATAAACCAATTCTTAATATAGTTGATGCTTTTAGTTTTTACCCAGAAAGATAAAAAGTAAGTTTCTGCTGGCTGTAACAAGCTGTTGTTTTGTTGTTGTAATAGCGTTTATATTTGCTAGATTAGTGCTTAAATGTTATACTTAAAGAGTTGTAAAAAGTGTTAATGTGGTAGTTGTGGAAAATTAAGTTTTAAGAATAAAGTTTAGTTAATGTTTTTCTACAATTTAGCTGTTAAGATAGTAATTTATATAAGTAACCTTGTTATATAAATTAATGTTAATAAACTAATATTTTAGCTTCTTAACAAAGAAAATTACAGTAAATTAATTGGAGTTTTGGTATGTCTTGTAAAACAAATATAGGTCATGATATTAGTAACCATGATCTTCAACAAATTAATAATACAAAAATAGGTTATTGGAATTTAACTACGGAAGAGTTAGTAGAAAAAGCCATTATTAATCAGGAAGGTACTTTATGTAAAGGTGGAGCTTTAATGGTAGACACAGGTTCTTGTAGAGGTAGGTCGCCCCAAGATAAATTCATTGTAAAAGATGCCCTAACCAACAAAAAAGTAAATTGGGATAAAGTGAACCAACCAATGGAACCAGCACTAGCAGATAGGCTATATGAAAAATGTATTAACTATATGAACGACAAAGACCTATACATAACAGATGTATGGGCAGGGAGCGAGGAAAAATACCGTTTAGCAGTACGTTGTGTAAATACTATGGCGTATCATAATTTCTTTGCACAAAATATGTTTATAATTCCTACCTCTGAAGAACGTAAAAAATTCAAACCAGACTTTACAGTTTTACATTGCCCTACTTTATTGGCAGATCCAGCAAACGATGGCACTAATTCTAAAACTTTCATTGTAGTTAATATGGCTAAGAAGTACTTATTAATTGGCGGTACAGAATATTCAGGTGAAATGAAAAAAGGAATTTTTGGAGTTTTAAACTTTTTACTACCAGAACAAGATGTATTACCCATGCACTGTTCGGCTAATATGAATGAAAAGAATGAAACTGCAGTATTTTTTGGCTTATCAGGTACTGGTAAAACCACACTTTCAGCGGATCCTAACCGCATTCTAATAGGAGACGATGAACATGGTTGGGATAATAATGGCGTATTTAACTTTGAAGGTGGCTGTTATGCTAAAATTATTAATTTGAATCCTGAAACTGAACCCATGATTTTTAAAACTACTCAAACCTTTGGTAGTATTGTAGAAAATGTAGTAGTTAATGAAAAGCGGGAAATAGATTTATTTAATAGTTCTAAAACAAAAAACACAAGAAGTTCTTACCCTTTAACCCAATTAGCTAATGTTTCTAAAGAAAATAAAGGTGGGCATCCTAAAAATATTATTATGCTAACTTGTGATGCTTTTGGCGTTTTACCAGCAGTCAGTAAACTAACTAAAGAGCAAGCTATGTACCATTTTCTTTCAGGTTATACTGCAAAAGTATCTGGTACTGAAAAAGGCGTTCACACCCCTGAGGCAACATTTTCTACTTGTTTTGGTGAACCTTTTATGCCAAGAAATCCTTTTGAATACGCTAAATTATTAGGGGAAAAAATGGCAAAACATAAGGTAACTTGTTGGCTAGTAAATACTGGTTGGCAAGGTGGTGCCTATGGTGAGGGTAAACGTATTTCTTTACCTTTTACCAGAGCAATTATTAGTAGTATTTTAGATGGTTCATTAAGTAAAATGAAATTTACAACTAATGTGTTTAATCTGGCTACTCCTGTAACTTGTAATAATGTACCTAAGGAAGTTTTAAACCCTTGTGAATCTTGGGAAAGTAAAACTAAATACCAACAACAAGTACTTAAGTTACAAAGATTATTTCAAGATAATTTTGTGAAATACCAAGAGTTTGTTGACTTTCCTTTACAAGATGTTCTTTAGCTAGTAATCCTTAATTCATTAACCTCCTTTTAAGAAACTGTTGTTACCATTAATTTATACGCAAATGGTAACAAGAGAAAATAGTTAAAAATAAAAGGTTTAAAGAAAGTAGGTTGTAATTTATTAGCAAATAATAAGAATTAACATAACTAAAGAATTAACATAATTAATTTACTGTAAAAGGTAGGAATCTTTTTTAGTTAAAGAATTGTGAAATTCTTGTTATAATAGAAAATTGAATTATAACATAGGAATGTATGCTTAATGCTTAAAAGCATAAGAATATTATTAATAATAATTATAACTTATGGGGTTTTACCTTTAACTTACTTGCAAGCTGCAGATGATGGCTTTAGAATAACCCCAAGTATTGGCTTAGATTACTCTTATAAGTATAAGCAATCTTTGTTTAAACCTACTGTAGATATAGACCTAACCTATTTATTTCCTAATCGTTGGGAGCTAGGTGTGGGTGTAGGGTACATGCACGATATTTTATACGCTGATAGTGGTACAGTGGCTACATTACAAGGGCAAGATAAGTCTTTTAATGAATGGAAGAAAGATTCTTACCCTATATATGCAGTAGTTAAATATTCTTTTGATGTTAATGAAACTGATGATATTGTGGTAGCTTTAAAATATGGTTGGCTTTATACCAATAAAGGTTCTTCTTGGGTAAATGACGATGGCTCCTTACAAGGTTTTGAAATGCAAAATAGATTTATGGCAGATTTATCTATTGGTTATGAATTAAATGATACAATTTTTTCATTAGATTTTAGAGCAGTTTCTTATACTCAACACTTTTACTTAAATGAAGATGAAGTCAACCAAAAACAATATAATGGATACCTTGGTTTATCTGTGCAACATAGGTTTGATTTATTTTAAAAATAATTTTAAAAGTTACTTGTAAACATAACTGTTAAAATAATTGTGTAAGAATAATTAAATGAAAGCTCTTAGGTTTAGTATAATAATTAGCTGGGTGTACCATGTATAATTTTCTTGGAAAAGGCTTAAAAAATCTTCTATTAATAAGTGCTCTATTGATAGTAGTTCTATTAATAATAGTTATTGGTAATACTAATAAATTATATGCTTTTACTCAAGATAGAACATTTGTTTTTACGCCATCTGTGGGCGGTTACTATACTAATAATTCTTCGGATCATTTCTTGCCAGATCTTGCCATAGATGCTACCTATGTGCTTTCAGATAACTTAGAAGCTGGTATAGGAGTAGCAATTCAAAAAACTAATTTACATGCAACCAATGCAGATCAAATACCATCTTTAACTTGCCCTGAATGTTTAAACGATGATTCCGTTGTAGTTCCCTTATATGTTATTTTAAAAAGTAATATTATTTTAAATTATAAAGAATCTATAAGTTTTTATGGTAAATTAGGAGCCGTGTTAGACTCCGAAACCCATGTTAATGCAACTAATGCTAACATAGTTTATGAACCTAATGCGTATGTTGCAGTGGGCGTTGACTATGTTTATAAAAATATAGTATTTGGTGTTGTGTATAAGGCAATTAATGTTCGTGAACGTTTAGAAACCAGACCAGTAGGTATAGAAGAAAAAAACACAATAGATAGCAACTACTTTAATAATTACTTTGGTTTACGATTGGGCTATAACATTTATACGGTTATTACGCCAGCTACCGAGTAATAGCCCTTGCAAGAATAATATTATAAAGTAAAGTAATTTGATTTAAAAAGGTTAAACCTAAAACTTCAACCTAAGTTTAGTTCCAATTCCTTCTACGGTAGTAATTAAAACCAATTATGGTAATTTTTCACTAATAATTGCACTATATAACAGAGTTTTAGTAATTTTTCTTAAATGCCATATAACTGTAAGTTGTATTATAGATTTTTTTATAAACCTAACTTTAATGTAACTTTTTTAATTTTGAAAATTAGGAGTTTGGAATACTGAAATTTTGAGGTATGGCATTTTATGAGTTTTATAGATTCTGCCTTATTACCTATGATTGAGTTCTTTTTTGTTTGATTAACCTAGAGTTATTTGTAGGTTTAATCCTAAACCTTAGGAAGTAGGAGTGGAAGAACTTTTATTAGTACTAGTTATCCTTAGGAGTAGTTGCAGTTTGCTTTAACACTTTTTCTTATTACTTCGTGTTAGTACTAGTTTTTTATTTAGTAGTAGTTGCAGCCTTAGCTTTTTTATTTTCTGTAGGCTGGGTAGAAGTATTAGAATTTATGGTAGATGTGTCGCTTTTGGTATTAGTATTGGTACTAGTGCTACTAGAAGTTGTGCCATTACTAGTGCTACTAGAAGTTGTGCTACTACTAATACTAGAACTACTACTAGAACTATTAGAGGTAGTATGGCTAGCAGTTAAAGGTGGAGTTACCGGTGCAGATGCAGATTCAGGTTCCAAAGGAATAATATTAATAATAATTTGTTTATTTTCAGTCACTCCTAACCATTTACGCAAACCATTCATGCCACCTTCATATAAGGTATATTGTACTTTATAAGTATTTTCGCAAGTAAAACCATTGCGTAGGAAATCCGCTTGATTAGCACAAGGTAAAAAAGCTAAGGATTTTGCTATTAGTTGAAAGGTTGATTCTGTTAAGATGTTAAAGGAGTCGGAACTTTTTTTAGAATCTGGTTTAAGTGAGGCCTTAGAAAGTAAAACTTGCACTGCTACCCCGTTAATTTTGCTAAAACTAGCTGGTGAGGTAATTAAAATGGTAACATCTGAATTGTTAGGAGTAGTTAATACCAGAGTTTTATTTTTAGTTAGCTCTTCAACTAACACATAATTATGAGAAGTTAAATAATTAATAGCATTTTTAGTAGATACTGGTAAAAACATTTTTTCATTTACTTTAATAGGTATATCTGCTTGCAAACTACTAATACTAACTAGTGCTAAACACAAGGGTAATAATAAAAATATTTTTCTCATTTTGTTTACTCTTATTTTAATATTAGGTATATTATAAAGGGTATTTTAACCATTATTATTATAAAATAAAATAATTATACCACTAGTGTAATTTATTATCTTTTATTTTTACAAGGCAACTTAAAGTTTACAAGGCAACTTAAAGTATGAAACAATTTTTAGCCTATCATAGGCTTCCTATTTCAAGAGTTTTAATTATTCTATGTTTTTTAGTTTTTGTGTTTATAAAACCTATATTAGTAGATTCTATTTTTTATATTTTTATGCTTATTATTGGTCTTATACTAGTGTTAGTTGGAATTTTAGGGCGTGTGTTTGCTAATATATTTCTTAGTGATAACCGCAATAAAAAACTTGTTAGTAGTGGAATTTATTCTATTAGCCGTAATCCTTTATACTTCTTTTCTTTTCTTGGTACCTTAGGTATATTGTTTATTTATGGTAGTTTCTTGGTAATGTTTATTGTAATTACTTTTTATGCTATTTATTACTGGCAAGTAATTCAGTTTGAAGAAAAGTCTTTAACTGCAAAGTTAGGTAAAGAATATAGCAGTTACTTAAACTCTGGAGTACCAAGATTTTTTCCAAATTTTTCTAGGTGGCAATCGGAAAAATATCTAACAGTTAATTATAATATTGTAAAAAAATCTATTTTGGATTCTTTTTATTTTTTCTTAATTGCTATCCTCATAATAATTATTTTAAACTTACAAGCTATGGGCTTGTTGCCTGTTTTGTTAGTGGTATGGTAATTTATTAACTATGCCACTTAATTACCATATAAATTAAGCACATAAAAACTAAAATTAAATAAATAATCCTACTAGTTAAAATATTATAGTTAAATTGTAAACTTACTAAATAGGTATAGGTGCTAACAGCACTACGGTTTAAGGCTTTTAAAACAACAGTAGAAGTAAATAAACGTAAAAAACTAATAGTGCTTTGGTGCAATAACACTATAGAATTATTAATAACTTTTAATAAAGCTTCTTCATTAATAAGGTGGTAACCAATATAGAATAAAATAAACCCTAAGCCAAATACCTCTAAGGCATGGGTAATATTTGCTAAATTGGTAAACTGGGTAAAATGAATAAAAGCAATAGCTTGTAACAATACTACAATAATTAAAAGTGGTAAGATAATTTTATTATTTAAACCCCGTTGTTTAAAATTAACTTTAGAGTTATTCTTAAAATTTAGTAAATAATAAGGAAGCCTAACCCCTATGTTTAGTGCCGTTCCTGCCATAGCTAGTAGCATAGTGTAATCTAACCAAGTTAGGCTCATTTGAGTAATATCATCTAGTAAAGAAGATTTCACAATAAAACCACCGGTAAATGGTAACCCTAAAGATTGTAAGGCAGTAATAATAATTACTACTCCTAGCATAGATTTAATATTAATAGCCCCTTTTAGCTTGTAAATATCTTCAGTTTTAGTGATATCAAATAATAAAGCTGCTACCATAAAGAAAACTAATTTGTAAAGCACTCCAACAATAATGTAGCTAATAATTAAACCATTACTATAGGCAACAGCAGAAATACCAATAATGGTTAGCCCAATCTGGTGAATAATGGAATAAGCAAGAATTCTCCGAATATTAGTTTGAAAGGCAGAGAAGATCATGCCATATAAAGCAATAAGAATACCAATATAAATTAGTTGGTGGTTACCATAAAAAAAACGTAATAATAAAAATAAAGCCGACTTTGTAGTAAAAATAGATAAAAATAACGAAGCGTTTGATGAACATTTAGAATAACCATCAACCACCCAAGATGCCACCGGTGGTAAACCTAAATTAATTAGAATTCCTAAGAGTAAAAAGTAATTCATAGGGTCAGACAAACTAAAAGTAGTATGAGGTAAAGAACTAGTAGAGTAAGTGATAGAGTAGTCTATTAAGCCAATCATTAGGCATACGCCGGAAATAGCATGAATAGTAAAATACTTTAACGCTGTGTTAGCAGCATGAGGGTGTAAAGAAAAATTAACAATTAAACTACCACTTAAGGCTACTAATTCCCAATAAATTAATAAAGAGAAGATATCATTTGCCACAAGAATACCCGTAGCTCCTACAAAATATATTAAAATTATGGCTAATTCTTTATAGTGGATTTTTTTATGAATTAGTAAAAAAGTTACACTTAAGATAAATGCTACTCCAAACATAACTGCCATAGAATAAATAGGAAAGTTGAAGTTTACAAAGTCTTGGTAGCTAATAATAGAATAAGAAAAATTATTATTAAGTAAGGTAGCTAACACTAATAATAGGGCAACAATGCAGGCTGAAGCTATAGCACAAAGCCGCAAGTATTTTTCTTGTTTAAAGGTAAATAAACCAATAGCCAATAAAACAAAAGAAATAATTAAAATAGAGTGTAGGGTCATATTATTTTTTTAGTTAATTAATAGTTGAATTAAAGTATTAGAATAAATAAATAACAATATTACGCATAAAGCCGTAATACATAATGCAATATTAATAGGCATTGAAGTTTTATAATGGTGTGGCTGTTCTTCCTTAGGCTTGCCAAAGAAAGCATTAAATACTACCGGCATAAGGTATAAAGCATTTAAAATGGTAGAGATAATCATAACAAGTAAAATTATAAGGTGCTTACTTTCAATAATAGAACGTACAAGAAACCATTTGCCGGTAAAACCTACAGTTAAAGGCAAACCAATAATAGATAACGCCCCAATGCTAAAGGCAACCATTACAATAGGCATTTGTTTGCCAACTCCACCTAGTTCACTTACATTATGCTTATGTGCTAAAGCAATTAAAGCTCCTGCCGCAAAGAATAAGGTGATTTTAGCAAAAGAGTGGGCAATAATATATACTATACTAGCTAGGGTAGAAGTATCGGAAAATAATAAAATTGCTAACACAATATAAGATAATTGGGCAATAGTAGAATAAGCTAGCCTAGCTTTAAGATTATCTTGGAATAAAGCAATAATAGATGCCCACAAAATTGTAATGCAGGGAATCCAATAAATTAAATTAATAGGTAGAAATATTAAAGCTAAACCTTTTAAAAAAGTAATCCCAAAAATAAATACCATTATTTTTAGTAAAATAAAGGCTCCGCTATTAACCACAGCTACCGCATGAAGCAAAGCACTTACAGGAGTAGGTGCAATCATAGCCGAGGGTAACCATTTATGAAAAGGCATAATACCAGTTTTACTTATGCCAAAAATAAACAGTAATAATAAACCAAAAATAACAACAGGATACGCAATAGGCTTATTAACAAACAAACCATTTAATACAAAGTCGGAAGTTCCAAATAATAAATACAGTATTAAAATTGCGGGCACAAAAAATAATAATGATGTACTAATTAATACGCCAGCATAAGTATTAAAACTATGAATATTTTCTTTGTTTAATTTATGCCCTACTAAAGGTAGCGTTGCTAAGGTAAGTAATTCATAAAAGAAGAAAATACTTAACACATTAGCAGAATAGGCAATGCCAAAAGTAGCCATAACCGCTAGGTGCAAAAATATAAAAAACCTAGTTTGGTGTTTATCATGTTCGGCTCTTAAGTAACCAATGGCATAAAGGGTAGTAATAGCCCATAAAAAATTTACCAATAAAGCAAAAATTACCGAGATTTTCTCTAAGTAAAAACCAATGTAAATATCTTTACTAATACGAATTAAATGCACATAAAGGCTTTCCCCTTGTAATAACTTTATATATAGCAAACAATTAAGGCAAAAGCTAACAATAGTAATAACTAAACTAATAGCATCTCTGGTGTTGGCATGGTTTCTGGTAATTAACAGCAAAGCTACTAATAATAGGGGTAAGTAGATAGTAATACTTAATAAAACTTGTAAGGAGCTAAGATGTGTTAATAAAGTAAAAGTCATGTTTTATCCTTGCAATAATAAGTAAGCAATTTTATTGCAATAATAAATAGTTAAACTTGGATACACTGTAACAATACAGCTAAAAAATATTAAAACAGCAATAATTCCATTGGCAACCCAAGATGCTTTTCTTTGTAAAGTTGGGTTTTTAGTATGTTTTTCATTAATCCACATAAGTTTAATTGGTTTCCATAAGTAAAAGAAAGAAAACACTGTTCCTATTAATAAAATAATAGATAAATAACTATAATCAGATTGGGCTACTGATAATATTAAATATAATTTAGCCCATAAACCAGAGGTAGCAGGCATACCCGCTAAGGAAAAAGCAAAAAATAAGAAAGCAAAATAAGAAAAAGGTGCATGCCTAGCAATGCCCCTAAGTTTAGAGATTCTATCAGTGCCAAAAAGGTTCATTAAATTACCAATACTCATAAGTAAACCAAGTTTTAAGACTGTATAAACCATTATGATAAATAAAGATGCCCCAATAGTTGCCGGCTGCATAATTACTAAACCAATAAGAATATAACCAATTTGCGATAATGATGAAAAAGCTACAAGGAGCTTTAAACTATCTTGCCGTAAAGCTACAAAAGAATAATAAAGAATAGAAAGGCTAGATAACACTAAGAATATATTAAAGAAGTAGTGGATACTGAAGTTTTTATCATTATCTAGCATGGCTATAATAATTCGCATAAATAAATATATGTATATATTTACACTAACCCCCGATAAAAAAATGGTAACAACATTAGGGGCTAATTGGTAAGGTTTAGGCATCCAAGCTCCTACAGGGAAAATTCCTATTTTTACAACAATACCTGTGGTAATAAAAGCAATGGCTAAAATAAATGTAGGCGTAACAGGCAAATTAACTATTAATTTTTCCATTTGCCCTATATTTAAAGTGCCACATAGTTGGTATAAAATTCCTATACCAAAAACATAAAAAGTTGCAGTTATTGTACCGATAATTAAGAAGTTAAAAGCATATAAAATTGCTTGCTTATTAGAACTAAGAGCCAACAAAGTATAACTAGCAAGAGAGCTAATCTCCATAAAAACAAAAATGTTGAATAAATCGTTAGATATCCCCATTCCTAAGGTTCCAGTATACAAAAACAGTAATAAAGAAATAAATAAATTAGTTCTATGAGGCACGGATTCTCTACAGTCATTCTTGCCCCAAAATATAGTTAAAAAAGCTGTAATAGTGCTAAGAAACAAAAAAGCAAAGGTGAGGGTATCTAATTTATATTCTATACCAAAAGGCGGAGGGAAATTCCCCATATTGTAACTTAATACCCCTGTACCTACTTTAAGAAATAAAAATAAAATTATTAAAAAATCTGCAATTATGGCAACAACCGCTATGCTCCAAGCGGCAATGTAGTTTTTTATAAAAACAATTAACAAAGCTACTACCAAAGGCAAAACTACAATTAAAGGAATTAAAAACTGGTAATTAATTAAAAGCATTTTTTATTTTTGGTTAGTTTCTGTGTTAGTGATATCTTTTACTCTATTATGAAAAATCTCTAAATTCATATACATAATTTTTTGTTCATTAATAGTTCTATAATTTTTATAAATAATATAAATGAAGGCAAAAGCTAAAGCGGTAGTGGCAATGCCAACTACAATAGCTGTTAACATTAATACATGGGTTAAGGGATTAGCATACAGTGTTGAGTCTGTTTTATAAATAGGAGGCTCCGAGTTATTAATGTAGCCTACTAAAATGTAAAAAACAATTACAGAACCTTGAATTAAATTTAAACCAATAACCTTCTTGATAAGGTTAGTATCTGCCATTAAAATAAAAAAACCTACAAAAAGCATAATAAAGGGGACAAAATATGGGTAATTCTTAAATGCCTGCATTAAAGTTTCGTGCATTATAGGTATTTCTCCTGAAATTGAATTTGAACAAAAAATTCATTTATTATTAAATACATGGAAGTGAATACGGTCATACCTACTCCAAACTCAATGGCAAATAAACCATAATGGTAAGAATGCTGGTTACTAAAGCCTAAAACATAATAATCTAGGTAGGCTCCACCTAAGGCTAAAGTTACAACACCTGTTAAGGAATAAATTAATACTCCTAAGGCTATTAAATAAATTAGAGTATTGGTAGTTACCAAACCTTCTACATTCTTTGAACCATAAAACAGAAAATATAAAATATAAGGAGTAGCTAACAAGATACCAGCTTGGAAGCCACCACCAGGGCCAAAGTCTCCATGAAATTGTACATAAGCAGCAAATACTAATAAAATAGGTAGAATGGTAAACAAAAAATTAATAGGAACAAAGAAAGTAAACCTTTTGTTTAAGACATCTAAAGGTGTGGAAATTCTTGGAGTATGCAAAGACGCCGGATTATTTTGTAATAAAATAAGGTAAACTCCTAAGGCCGCTAGTAAAATTACTAAGGTTTCACCTAAGGTATCGTAACCTCTGTAAGAGCCTAAAATCATGGTAACAGCATTATGTACATGAAAAATATGAAAGCTACCTTGTAGATATGTTTTATAAAGGATATTATTGGTAGGATTTCCTAACTCACCAAAAACGGGCATACTAGCAATGCTTTCAATAAATATATACAACATGATAACAAAGGGAATGCCATAAATAAAACGGTTTAAATGGGTAGTTTTGAATTTAGTACTTTGGTTATCTTTTCTAGAGAAAAAATAAGAACTAGTTAAATAAATAATTACTATGCTTAAAACGGTAGAAACACCTGCACCAACAGCTGCCTCAGTAATAGCAACATCAACAGCATTTAATAACATATATAAAGCGGTAGAAATTAAAGAAATTAAAGTTGTAAGTAAAGTTAAAGCTAACAAGTTACTTACAAACATTAAGTAAACAGATAAAAATGCTAGTAAAAATAAAAATACAAACAGGAGGACATCAAACATTTTCTTCTACTTTTTTGGGTTTGTGTTTCTTTCTTTCTAAGTAATTATGGTAAATAAGAATTATTTGCATTAGCATATAGCATAAGGGAGCACTAAAAAATAATATAATAATAGCTAACATAATAGGTTTTACACTTACTAAGTGTAGCCCTGAACGTAAAGCTAATCCCACCCCAATATTAGTAACCCCTAAAGTATCTAGTAACCCTAAGGCATGTTGTTTTTCTAAAATTGTTTTAAAGCGAATTAAACCAATAATAGATAAAGCACTAAAGGTTAAACCAAGGCTAATAAAAACATCAGATGAGGTAACCTCAAATAATTCCATTATAATAAATCCTTTTATAATAGTTTATCAAAAAACCTTTTAAAAGCTAAAATACTACCAAAACTTAATAAAGCATATAGTAAGGCAATATCTATATATTCTGGGCGGTCTAAGTAATAGCAAAAAATAGCAATAAACATAATAATTAAGGAGTTAATAGCACTAGTAACTTGAATTCTAGCTATCACATCGTTGCTTATTACAAATAAAATAACACAGATACAAATTAAAGCACTAATTATTAGCAAGGCAAATAATAAGAACATGGTTGCTATTTTTCCTCTATGGTTTTGATTTTTTTCTCCATAATACTGTCGTGTAAACTTGCTTCATTTTTAGAGTCTAAGATATGAATTAATAGATATTTTTCGTTAATATCCATAGTAATGGTACCAGGAGTTAGGGTAATAGAGTTAGCAAAAGTACTGGTAGCAAACCTAGTTTTTAATTTATTCTTTACCCTTACAAATTTAGGAGAAGTTTTACCAGAAATAATTAATTTTGCCACAGCAATATTAGAAACAATAATCTCTTTCAATAAATAAGGAACATATAAAAATATGAAATTAAAAGAATTAAACCTAAAAGAGTTTTTATACTTTAGAGTTTTCATAAAACGTACATACAGAATTACAATAACAACAATAGCAATTAAACCAGGAATAAGTGGCAAAAGGGTAAAGTAACCAGAAAGTAAAAACCACAAAGACAACAAAAAAAGTAACAATAAGAACATGGTTTATACGAATTTTATTAAATAATTACTTAATAAAGTTTAGCATAAATTAAAAGTTAATGTATAGAGAAAATAATTTTAGTATAGATTATAAAAAGGTAATTTAAAAAGTAGTAAGTTGGGTAATAAGTATATGTTAGTAGGTTAGTAAAGTAAATGCCACTAAAAGGAAAAACACAAAATTTTATAAAGGAATATACTAGGTTTACCATTATGGATTTCAAGAAAATACATTAATTATTGCATCACTTTTTTAATGTTCTTAGTAGTTGTGTTTTTAGAATTAACTATTGAAAAAAATTTATTTTTATGATATAATTGCAATTTATTAAATTAAGTAATATTAATTATTTAATTTTCTTTTGTTAAGGTTCTTTACAAGAATCTAAACTGTGTAAATTCATAACAAATATATCTTTGTAATTCTTACTTATATTTCTAGGTAGAATCTGTTGTGTTTGAAAAATAAGTTTTAAAGTATTATGTTAAGATTATCTTTTTTATTGACACACCTTTACCAAAATCTCATATAATATTATATATATAATAATGGAATTACTTATTTTAAAAGATATAATAGGACTTTATTAAAAAACTATCTAAATTAGGAGGTTGTTATAATGGGTGGTAAAATGCAAAGTTGTAATGATTACCCTAAAGATTATATTGGGAATCTTTTTAAGAAAAAAGGGAAACAAGATATTTATGATAAATATAAAGAAAAATACCCTTTAGATATTGAAGGTTTAATTAAAGAGCTTGATATAAAAATTGAATATAAAAGTTTTCCCGATGGAATTTCTGGTCGTTTTAATGGCAAAAATGTTATAGAAGTTAATAAATATCATTCTCCTACAAGAAAAAGATTTACCTTAGCCCATGAATTAGGGCATTATCTAAAAAAACATGAAGGTAATTGCCACAGACAATCATTATTAACCTATAATTCTAAAGAGCAAATTGAAGAAAGTGAAGCAAATTTATTTGCTAGAAGTATCTTAATGCCTGCTGATGAAATAGATAGTTTTTTTCAAGAATATAAAGATTCCATGCAAAAAGAAAATTTTAATTTTATAAAACATTTAGTAGAAAAATTTAATGTAAGTACAGATGCCCTAAAGGTTAGGCTAATAACATTAGGTTTTGTTGAGGGTTGGTAAAATCATGAGTAATACTAACAATGCTAACCACGAAAAGTTTTTTAATGAAGTTGAGAATAATTTAGGTAAAACAAGCAAATTTTCTGGAGAAACTGATAAGGATAGGTTAGATGAATTATCAGCAAAGTTAAATGAGCAGATAATAAAAGTAGGAGAATTAGAAGCAAAAGTAAACAACCAAATCCAAGAAGTATCTGCTTTAAAAACTCAAATGTTTGGGGTAGTTGGTTTTTTAATTACAATTTTTACTTTTATTTCGGCTGCTACAGATTTTTATAAACCTATTTTAGATCTAGTAAAAATGTTTTCTATTGATATGCTAGCCCAACATAGCTTTAATTCATTAAATTTCATAATTGACCTAATGTTTTTAGCTTTACCAATTTTATTTATTTATGTTACCTTTAAGTGTGCTTCTAATTTTTTTACAAAGATGGCAAAGTAATAAAACTTAAGCAAACAAAAAAAGTAGAATAAAATCTTCTGCACTAACTTTTATTAATTACTACTTATGATTGCTAATTTTTTTAGTTTCTCTGAATAGTAATTTTTAGTTTTCACAAGTAGTAATAAGTTAGTTGTTAAAGGAATAGTAATTGTCAAAAGCAAAAAATACCCCTTGACAAAGTTTTACAATTTTGGTATAATACACAACATATACTTCTAGAATACTACATTCTTTATTTACATATATTTACTTTCTTATTTTTATTCACAAAATTTTATTCATTATAGAAATGATGTATTGAATGATGTATTAATTCATCAATATGAATATACTTATACTTATCAGTACTAATATAAGTAAGCACTAAACCTGAAAGTAAAATGAATCTAAACCTAATAAATAAGTACTAAATCTTTATTATGGTTTAAGAAGTTTCAGGTGCTAAATGTAAGTATAAGCACTAAACACAAGTATAAAAGGCATACAAAGATAATTATTCTTGGTACCTTTGTGGTTAGTAAGAGCTAAATGTAAGTACAAATATATAAATAAAAATAATATATATAAAGAGATACTTAAAGGTGTATTAGTTATCTGTAACCCATACACAACCTATCTCTACAAAAATAATATTACTAAGGGCAAGATAGTACTAACTACACGTATTGATATATAATAATATAATACATGTAGTACACAAACTACTATAAATAACCAACTTTGCTACAATAAAGAGTAACATACAACCTTTGATTGATAAAATATCTGCATAGTTAGGTTACTTCATAGTTAGGTTACATATTATCTTACTGTGAATTTAATATAAATTTTAACCAGTTAGAATATGAAAAAAACACTGGAATATTCCTATATTATGGAAGCCAGCTTAACCTTAAACTTTAAGTTGAATTCAGTTTTTTGAATTCAGTTTTCTTGCTAGTGAAATAAATTGCCAACTATGGAATTTAGTTACAACCTTTATATTGCAACCCTAAATAGTAGTACTTTTATTGAAGGCTATAAAATTCCTTCACTATAGGATCTAACTATAACCTTAAGTTGAACTTAGGCTTATTGATGAAGCACAAATCCCTATACTGTAGAATTAAGCTACAACCCTTGCTTGATAAGATAATATTACCATAACCAGTTATATATTCCTCTAACGTAGAATTTAGATACAACTTTAAGTAACAGGAATATCAAAGAAGCTATGAAGTATTGCCGTATGAGGAAAGGTAACATAGGTAAGATAACCATAACATTTACTACTTTTGCAATTAGAGGTAGTAGATGAAATATTCCTCTACTACAGAATGTAACCTCCACCTTAATGGTTACACCTAAACTTTAGGTTGTTAAAAACTCTGTGGGAAAGGTTACCCAATTAACAAGCAATTTTATTTTTAAATATGAGGTATCCTCATGAGTGAACAATATTTTTTTAAATTAAAAAAGAAAGATAAGTATAAATCTGTTGTGGCACGACCAACTCTGAAAGATGCCCCAACAACTACTATGAAAACTACCCCAGCAACTAGTTCTCAAACAAAAGTTGCAGAGCCTTATAAAGTTGGATCCAACCCTAACAGTGCTAACACCACAACCCTTAGTAGTTTGAAAATAGAGGAGGAGGCAACTGCTAATAATCTTAACAGTGAATTAACCACAGAAATTCTTAACAGTACATATGTAAAAAATAATGAATTTCTTACACGGTTAATAAATACCTTTGCCATTAGAGTTAACAACTATAATCAGGAAGGAGAACTCTTTAACCCCGAGCATAATAGGTGTTTGCTTAGTAATACTAAAATGTTAGCGGAATTAATAAAAATTCAAACTGAAACTCTGTTAGCAAAAACCACCTTGCAAAAAAGTAATAATACCATTAATAATACCATAAATTATAAAGATGTAATGAATGTGCTACATAAACGAAAATGAAGCTCTGAACCAACTAGCTGACACAATTAAAGATGTTAAAACATTTGCCGAAACTTTTTTACAAATTAGGTCTAAAGAAAATTGTTTAAAGGAATTTATTTTAAATAAAGAGCAAAACTACATAAATGGAATCCTAAATCAGCAAAAACAAGCAAAAGGTGTTGTAAGGAGCCTTATTTTAAAAGGGCGTCAGATAGGAGTTACTACTTATGTAAGTGCTAGGGCGTATCATTATACTTTAGTTAATCAGGGAGTGCGGTCGTTAATTTTAAGCCATCGGCAAAGCTCTACCGATAACATCTTTGCTATGGTGAATAGGTATTATAATAAAATGCCCAACTTTTTAAAAATACCTCACTTTCAAAATAGGAATAAAAGTATTACTTTTGCTGAAACCGATAGTTCTTTAGTGTTTGCCACCGCAGGTTCTAATGAAGTTGGGCGGTCGGATACCATTCAGTTTTTTCATGGTTCGGAAGTTGCTTTTTGGGCAAATAGCCAAAACCACTTAGCTTCTATTTTAATGGCAGTACCTAATGGTAATGAAACGGAAGTTATTTTAGAAAGCACTTCCAATGGAGCTAATGGACTCTTTTATGAAATGTGTATGCAAGCACAGGAGGCAACCAACGAGTATGTTTTAATATTTATTCCATGGCATTGGCATAGGGAATATGTAAGTAATCATAAGGTTGAGTTTTCTACAGAATGGCAAGATTACGGCAAGGTTCATCAGCTAAGTTGCCAACAATTAGCTTGGGCTTATGAAAAAAATAAATTATTAGGTGGGCTTGAAAGCGTTAATGCTCCTAGCTTTCGCTTTTACCAAGAGTTTCCAGCCTCAATAGCTGAAGCCTTTACCTATATTAATAATAATATTTTTATTCCTTTAGAATTGTTACAAAGGCAAGCGGTGAATTCAGTAGGAATTCAAAAAGATAATCCTCTCTTACAGCAGTATTTAGCAAGCAAAGAAGAGCCTATAATTCTAGGCATAGATGTTGCCTTAGGTGGCGGAGATTACACTTGGTTAATAGATAGGCAAGGAAGTTTTATAGGGCTAAATGCTAACCAACAAGTATCTTTAACCGATAGTATGCAAATAGTAGGTCTAGTGAAAAAATATATAGAAAAACTACAACCTAAATATGTTTGCATAGATGCTGGCGGTGGTGGAGTAGGAGTATACGATAGGCTAGTAGAATTAGGCTATCAGCAAATTATGGTGTTAGTAAATTTTGCTAGCAAAGCCACAGATACTAGAAAATATTTGAATAAAAGAGCTGAAATGTGGGGTTCCTTACAAGAATTTTTGCAAGATGATAATTATATTATTAACGATGGTAAACTGTTACAACAAATTGCTGCAGTGGAATATTTTTATAATTCTAAAGGGCAAATTCAACTACAAGCAAAAGAAAATGTTCGTAAAACTTTAAAAAGTTCCCCCGATGGAGCCGATGCGGCAGCTTTAACTTTTGCGTTACCAGCAGTAATTAATATAAAAATAAATTCGGTGGTAACACCAAGTGATTATAACCCATTTACTTGGTAACCCCCACCCCCTAAATTGGTTGTTATTACTAGGTGAAAAGTTACCATTAGTTAGTGTTATTCGTTACCCAACTTTATAAACTAAAGACTTTTATTTGCTAGTATTCTTACCATGAGTTAGTACTATTAGTTATACAACTTGGCAAACACCACAAGTTAAACTAGTTGCTTATTACTAGGTAACAAGATTGCTTATTGGTTAGAGTATTATTAGTTTGCTATTAGTTATACAACTTAGCCAACCTATAAAATAAGTTAATGCCTTACTAGGTAACAAATTTTAAGTGTTAATAGCTAAGTAAAAGGTTAGTTATGGCAACGCCGTAGTTTCACAGGTAACTAGTAGTGTTTAGTAGTAAGTATATTATTAGGTAAGAATACCTACTGTTAGATTAGTTACTATGAATAGTTGTTAAATAGTAGGAGGTAAAATTAGTAGGTATAAGCTAATGCTTTACTAGGTAACAAATTTTAAGTGTTAAAAGCCAAGTAAAAGATTAGTTATGGCAACGCCGTAGTTTTACAGGTAACTAGTAGTGTTTAATAGTAAATATATTATTAGGTAAAAATACCTACTGTTAGATTAGTTACTATGAATAGTTGTTAAATAGTAGGAGGTAAAATTAGTAGGTATAAGCTAATGCTTTACTAGATAACAAATTTTAAATGTTAAAAGCTAAGTAAGGTTAGTTATAGTAACGCCATAATTTTACTAGGAAACTAGCAAGAATAAAAATTGGTAGATGTAAGCCAATACTTACTAGGTAACAAATTAATAACTAGTAACTAGTAAGTATAAAAAAGTAAGCATAAAAACTATAGGTATAAGGCATTAAAAAATTAACCTACTTTTAAACCCTATAGTAACTAATGGTTGTACTAAATAGCTAGCAAAAGAATATCTTACTACTATGAATGGTAGTGGTTAGTAGTAGGTAAAATACCTACTGTTAGATTAGTTACTATGAATAGATAGTAACTCATAGGAAAAGAATTAGTAGGTAAGTAGTACAAGACTCTACCTACCAATAATGGCAAAAGGCTACTTACTAATTACTAATTATGTTAGTTGGGACGAATGGTTGGTAACTAGTAGTTGTATTCATAAAGATAAGGTTGCTTGAAAGGTACTAAAGTTAGCAAGATTCAAAAGAGTAGCTAGCAATCTATGATGCAAAAATACTTTTAATTAAGAGTGAATATGAAGTTGTGGGTAAAAGCTAGCCAGTTTGCTAGCAACAGGAACTATAGGTACTTATAATAGTTTGCTAAGGTATTAATTAACTACCTGCTACTAGCAACCTAGAATAGTAAAATACCCTTAATAGAAAAGGGTAAGAGTGAATTGGGGGAATCCCCCAAAAAAAGGTTGCATGCAACCTAAAGTACTCTTAAGAAAGAGTGAGGTTAAATTAGGTTAACACTCAAAAAAATTGGTAATTAACCAATTTAATTAATAAAAGGGTAGCCATAATTTAGGCTTAGAACCGAATAGGCTTTATACCCGTAAAGGTTGCTTGCAACCTTAAATAGGAGTGAAAATAACTTAGGCATAAAATTTTACTAATTTTATGGTCGGAAAAACTTGCCCTATCAGCAAAAAAACAGGTGGAATTATTAGCCTAATTTGCCAGCATATAGTAGCAAAATATCTAGTAAAACTAAGGCTTTAAGGTGGTAACTTAGCAACTACCAACATAAAAAATAAAAAAATTTTTTTAAATTCAAAAATTTTAAATTCAAAAATTCTTGGAGAAACAATTTTAAGTTAAAAAATATCTTAAAGGAAAAAATTAAAAACTAACTAACCAACTAGCAAGAAATAAATTAACAATAAAAATTAACAATAAAATTTTTATTTAAACAAATAATTAATAAATTAATAAAGTGAATAACCTAAATAGTTAATAACAACTAAAAACAATATAAGAGTTAACAATCTGGTTGGTTAAACAAATAACTAATAAAGTGAAGAACTAAACAAAACAACATAAGAATTAAAGCGGTGGCTAGTTTAGGTAAATAAGTAATTCATAAGGAATTCACTATAAGAATTAATAACAACATAAGTAACCCACCATATAAACCACCAACAAATAACAAAATAAACAACCAATAATAAACAACAAATAAAAAAACAAAAGGGATTACATGAATAACCAACAAATTGTGAAATTCACCCTAGATCTTTATAACAAACTACAAAGTGAAAGGGAAGAGTTAGAGAATATCTGGGGCGAGGTTTGTAAATATGTTCGTCCTAATTTAGCACTAACCAAAGAAAAAGCTGCTGATGTGTATGATTCTACAGCTATGTTAGCCGCTGAATATTTAACATCTTCCTTATGGTCTTACATTAGTAACAGTAGTACTAATTGGTTTTATTTAAAAGCTAAAGATAGTGCTAAAGAAAATCCCCTAATAAAAGCCTATTTACAGGAGGCAACCGAGGCAATTAAAGATAGTTTTCATAATTCCCAAACAGGCTTTTATTATAAATGTTATGAATTTTATGCCGACTTAGTTAATTATGGCACCGCAATTTTTTATACATATGAAGATTTAACAAGTAAAGAAGTAAGTTACCAAACTTGTAATTTGCAAGATACCTATATTTATAGTGCTAGCAATACTGTAGATACCGTTATTAGAAAAATTGTATTAAGTGCCACCGAAGCCTTAGATTTTTTTGGCGAGAATAATGTTTCTAAAAAAATACTTAGATCATCTAAAGAACAAAATAATGAAGAGTTTACTTTTTTACATATAACTTGCCCAGCAAAGATTATGGCTAAAAAGTTTCATAGTTCTAGAAAGATGCCTTTTGCCTCTTATTACATAGATGTGGCAGAACAAAGTATTTTACAAGAAAGCGGTTATTTTGAATTTCCTTTTATGGTTTCTCGTTGGTATACCCATACTAATAATTTATATGGGCAAAGCCCCGCTATGATTGCCTTGCCCGATATAAAAATGGTGAATGCTATGGCAAAAACTATGTTAATTGCTGCCCAAAAATTAATAGATCCACCAATGCTAGCACCTAATGAATTAAGTATTCAAGGCATTAAAACGGTACCAGGTAGTGTAATTTATGGGGGCATAGACCCACTAACAGGTAACCAACTAATTAAACCTTTAGCTATGGGAATAGAATCAGGTAATACCTATACCATGCAAGAGCAAGTGCGTAATAGTGTGCGGGAGTCTTTTTTTTATTCCTTATTATTATATGCTTATTCGGCTAATGCTACTGCTACGGAAGTGTTATCGGTGAATGAACAGAAATTAAAAATTTTAGGTTCTAAAATTGCAAGGATTCAAAGTGAGTTTTTGTATCCTCTAATAAAAAGGCAATTAGTACTGTTGCAACGTTTAGGTTTAGTACAAGGTTTACCAATTAGCTTTCATTGGCAAGATATTGAAGTGGTTTTTTTATCGTCATGGAATCGCTTTGAAAAATTTACAGATAGTTTTGCCTTAAGCCAAACCAGTAATTTTATTCAAAGCGTACAGTCTTTTTGCCCTGATGCTTATAAATTGGTAGATTGGCAAGCGGCTATTAGCTTAATGGCAGAAGCCAATGGTTTAAGTAAAAATATTATGAATAACAATATAACAACAAATAATCTAACAAAAGGAGAAAAATAATATCATGAAAAACGGTTTAACTTGGTTAATACATGCCTTTGGAGCCAATAAGGGTAGTAAAATAGCAGCATCTTGGAAAAGTATTTTTAATATTCAAGATGAATCTTCAAGGCAAGTCTTACAAGACTTAGCCGCTTATTGCAATATGTATAATTCTAGCTTTGTAGTAAATGATTCCCACCACACAGCTTTTAACGAGGGAGCAAGAGATGTCTTCTTACATATTTTAGAAATGGCTAATTTAACTTTAGAAGATGTACTAACTATTAACTCTCATAGCTTAAAAGAGGACTAATCACTTGTAAAGTTTAAACAACTAACAATATAGAGAGCTATACAAGGTATTAATGAAAATTATAAAAGAAGATTAACTCCAATGAAACGAATACTAGAGATTTCATAGAAATGTTAATTTTAACTATAAAAAGAGGAATAAATTACTTTATGAATCCTTATCAACTAACAATACAAAAGTATTAATGAGAGTGGCAAAAGAGGACTTAACTCTTTTATGAGGTTTTTAAATTTTACAAAGTAGCTAAAGAACTTATAAGAAAAAAGACTAATCCTCTACATAGAATCAACTAGCAATATTAAGGATAGAGGTAGCTTTACCACCTCATTAAAACTCCCTCTATCTAGTTAATTAACGTTAACCATAAAAGGGCTATAAAAAGGTATTAATGGTTGCAAAGCAAAAGGAATTAAAAGGAATGTGGTTAACCAACTAGCAATATAGAGAGCTATACAAGGTATTAATGAAAATTATAAAAGAAGATTAACTCCAATGAAACGAATACTAGAGATTTCATAGAAATGTTAATTTTTAACTATAAAAAGAGGAATAAATTACTTTATGAATCCTTATCAACTAACAATACAAAAGTATTAATGAGAGTGGCAAAAGAGGACTTAACTCTTTTATGAGGTTTTTAAATTTTACAAAGTAGCTAAAGAACTTATAAGAAAAAAGACTAATCCTCTACATAGAATCAACTAGCAATATTAAGGATAGAGGTAGCTTTACCACCTCATTAAAACTCCCTCTATCTAGTTAATTAACGTTAACCATAAAAGGGCTACACAGAGGGTTTGCAAGAACTTATTTTAGAGTGTTTACAGTTTAATTAACTAACAGTACAAAAGGGCTATATAGAGGTTAATGGTAACCATAATAACTAACTCTTCTTTAGCTCAACCAGCAAAAGGTAACAAGCAAGGAATAGAGCATAATAAATAACAAAAATAATAACAAAGGAAAAAATAGTAAAACAAGGAAATAACATGAAAACAAATAATTTAATTAATATAAAAGACTTATGTAAGGAGCTATTAACTTACTTAGCTAACAACCAACAAGGTATGCCAACTAAGTTTGCAGAAAATATTACTCCTACATTACAAAAACTTTTAAGTTTAATAGCAGAATTATCCATAGATGGTAACTTGTTAGCTAATACTAAAGCTAACCTTATAGCTAGTAATAGTAAAAACTTAGAATTACCACTTGTAAATAACAACAATACTTCCCGCAACCAAGAAGATACTCTTTTACCTAACAAAGGTACATCAAAGCAAAAAGCTTCATTATTCTTAAGAGATGGCGATAAAGACCTTTTACCTGAAGATACTTTTGGCAAAAAAGCAGATGCTCCCTTAGCTAAAAAGGTTCAAAATTTGGTAAACAAAAACTTTGCAAGAGAAAACTTGGAAGACAAAGACTTAGCAAACCAAGACTTAGCAAGCAAAAACTCGGCACCAGATTATTTAGCACCAAATTTTAATACTAAAATTGTAGGGCTTGCCAATACCTTAGCTATTTTGTGGCAACAAGACTTGCCTGAAAAAATCTTACTGGCAAGAAGAGGTATAGACTGGCTAGGCGAAGACTCCGCCCAAGATGAAGTAACTTTTTTAAATAAAATGGTTAGTTTAGGTGAGTTAATCTCTGAAGATAAAAAACTAAAGCATTCATCTTCAAAAGCTAACTATTCCAAAGAAGAGGCTAAAAGAATGCGGAACCAATTATCAGGTGATAAAGAATTTATTAGTTCTATTTATAACAAAAACCATGCTAAGCACGAATCCAACCTTGCTAAGCTCCACCACTTAAATAGTATTATTGCTGGTTAGTTTTATGGTTTTAGTAACACTTGGGGTATATAGCCCCACAATAAAAAAACAAAAGGAGAAATAAATGTTAGATGTATCAGATTTAATTAAAGAAGGCTTTAACCATGCTGTAACTTTAAATATTCAACAAAAAGGAACAAAATTAGCTAATTGTGTTCGGTTAGAGACCCAAACCGTAGAAAGATATTTTTACGACCAAATAGCTCCAACTGAAGCCCAAGATGTAACTTCACGTCATGCCGATACCCCACTAATTCAAACAAAGTTTGACCGTCGTATGGTAACTCTAATTACTTCAGATTGGGGCGACCTAATAGATAGGGAAGACCAACTAAAACTGTTAGCCGATCCAACCTCTGCCTATGCGTTAAATGCTGCCTATGCTTTAGGAAGAAGGCAAGATCAACACATTGTTGAGGCGGCCTTAGGTGAAGCTAATAGCGGAGCCCAAGGTGAAACTAAAGTTGCTCTACCAGATAGCCAAAAAATAGCTGTAACCGAAGAAAGTAAAGATACGGGGCTAACTATTGAAAAATTAAGAAAGGCAAGATTAATCCTAGATGATGCCGATGTAGATGATTCAGAGGAACAATATTGTATTCTTAGTGCTAAACAAGTAAGCGACCTATTAACAACAACAGAGGTAACATCAGAAGATTACAACACAGTAAAAGCCTTAGTAGATGGCAAAGTTAATACCTTTATGGGCTTTAATATAGTAAGAATAAGCTCTAGCTTACTACCAATAGATGCTAATAACAACAGAACCGTAATTTGTTTTGCTAAGTCGGGCATTGTAATGGGGAGTCTTGGTAAAATTAAAACAGATATTACTACCAGAGCCGATAAAAGAATGGCAACTCAAGTTTATGCTAGTTTATCTTGCGGGGCAACTCGTATGATCGAATCTAAAGTTGTTAGCATTATGTGTAAAGAATAAGGAGGCATGTTATGAATTCCAACCAAGTAAATAACCATAGTAAATTACCATATAGAAATTCCACCATTGATGAATTTGGCAGAGTAAGGATTTTATCTTTTGATTGTTCTTTTCCTAATACTTTGCCAGCTGAAGAAACTATGGTATTAGCAAAATTACCAAGCGGACAAGCTAAAGTATTATCTATTCATTTACAATATAATAACCTAAGTGTGCAAAGTAAACGATGGGTAAAAGCAAATGAAGAGTCTGTAATGGAATTAAATTATTTTTTAACCCAAGCTAATAAAGAAGATCCTTTCTTTGTTGAACCGTCCGTAAATTTAACCACAGTTACTTTAAATGAAAGTGCCGGAGAATTAAATACTTTAATTAACTACCGCCTAGAAAGCCTTTCTGGAGTATTTATAAACGCTAGTGTTAATTTTGAAATATTAGCAAATAGCCTGTTTAGTGGTTATATCTTATACGTTATAGACTAAAACTAGGTAAATAATATAGGTAAAATATAGGTAAAATATAGTTTTTTTAGTAGTTGCAACCGCTGGTATTTATAAGGCTAAAATCTGTCAAGAAAAGTTAATACCAGCGGTAATAGTAAACATCACTATACAGGTAAACCTATAACTAACAACCAAACAATAAAGGAAGTTTTACAATGTTTAATAAAAAAATAGAAATTTGTAATAGAGCATTAGGTTTAGTCAACCAAGCTCCTATTACCTCATTGCACGATAACAGCACAGAGGCTCAAACTTGTAATTTTTTATACCCCCTAGTTAAGTCTGATGTTTTAACTAGCTATCCTTGGAAAGCTAGTTTACAAACTTTAGTGCTTAGTGCGGTAGGTAATGAAATTTATAATATTAAGGGTAATTTAGCTTATAAGTTTTTGTTACCAGAAAACTGTTTACAAGTTATTTTAGTAAATGAGAGTAGTTTTATCAAACAAGGGCAATGTATCTATTGCCCTATGGCTAAGGTTACTATTACCTATAGTGCGAATATTATAGATGAAGAGCTAGATTGTAGTTTAGCCCATTTGATATCTTTAAAATTAGCTTATGAATTATCTTACCGTTATGCTGAAGATAATATAGGCTTAGCTGGTTTATTACAAGATAATTACAATAAAGAATTTAAAATTCTAAGCAACCAAGATGCCAAAGTTGGGGAAAATATTATACCAACAGATATTGAAGTTGGCACATATAGTTGGCTAACTGCCCGCATGAATTAACAACAAAGAGTAGTAATATGAAAACCTTTGATCTACACTTCACTTCTTTTATATACGGGGAAGTAGCTAGCTATGTTAATGTTTTTAGTTCTAAATACTATAATAGTGCTAGAAAATTAGAGAACTTACTAGTTAGCCCCTATGGACCTCTGGTAAGGAGGGCTGGTTCTAAACTGGTAACTTTACTTGAAGATAATAAAATAGTAAATTTACAAGCCTTTGAAGATAATAACAACATGATTCTTATGGCTTTTTATGGCGGAGAATCTCATGGAAGTATTAGCTTTTACTTAAATGGCAAACCATTAATTCAAAATGGCAAACCATATTCTATTTTAACACCATATACAACCGATGAAATGGTTAGCAACCTTTGCCTAACCTACGATTCTGACACTAAAAAACATTATATTTTTAGTAATAGAGTAGCTCCTAAAGTATTAGCTTTTAATGAAGACTACATTTTTACCTTAGATGAGTTAGCTCCTAAAGATGGCCCCTATGAGGATATTAATAAAACAGATACTACCATTCATTTAGATACTCTAGGGGAAATAGGTGAAGAAATTACGGCTATTGCCTCGGCTGATTTTTTTCATCTTTTAGATTGTAATAAGCCCTTACGTTTAATGCACGACTCCCTGTGGGGCTATGGTATTATTAATGGTTTTATTTCCGCAAAAGAAGTTTCAGTTATAGTTAAAAGTCCTTTTCAAAGCCTTGCACCAACTAAAGATTTTCGTATGGGAGCATGGGGAGACGATAAAGGCTATCCTGCCTTAGGTACAATTTTTAATGGGCGGTTATATTGTGCTAGCACTGTTAAAGATTCATCTTCTCTTTGGATTTCAAATACAAGTGAATACGATAATTTTGCTCCTACAACTAGAGCTTCGGAAACTGTAACCGATAACCATAACGAAGAATATACCGTAGAGATTGATCTAACAACTTATACTAATGCTTTTACCGGCAAGGTAAACGATGCTAAAGAAGTACTATGGTTAAAAGCTAATAAAGACTGTGTGCTTATAGGAGCCAAAGAAGGAATTTTTGCCCTAATGCCGTTAGATACAACTGAAGGACTGTCACCTTATAATTTTCAGGTTAAACGGTTAAGTTCCCAAAAAAGTAGTAAACATGCTATTAGTACTGACCTAGTAACTTGTTATGCTGATTGGTTCGGTTACGATTTATACTCCGTAGAAATTCTACAAAAAGATGTATTATTTTTTAACCATATTAATGCTAATGCTAAACATATGTTTAATAGTAAAATTAAAGATATTCTATTATTAGATTACCCCTTTAATTCTTTAAATGTTTTACTAGAGAATGGTAACTTATTAGGCTCTAGTTTTACTGTAGGAAAAGATAGTTTTAACTATGCTTGGTACCAGTATCAATTAGGTAACAATGCAAAAATTATTAGTATGGCAACAGCTTATAATGCTAAGCAACTTTATTTATGGCTGCATGTAGCTAGAGAATCTCAAGGTAGTATAAGGTATTCTATAGAAGTTATTGCTTTTAATAATTTACCAGAAACCTATGGTAGCGTGAGTGAGGCTAATTATGTAGATTGTTATATGGAAAGAACTATAGAAAACAATACTATTAGTGCTTTACAAGAATTTGAAGCAGAAACTCTAACAGTAATAAGTACCGATAAAACCATAGACTACGGCAAGCATAAAGTAGAAAATGGTGCCATTGTTTTAAATGATAGTGTAAATCTACAACCAGTAATTGTAGGATATACTTACAGTAGTATTTATGAAAGCCCAGTTCTAGATACTAACTCTACCAGTACTACTACTTTAGGTTTAGCAAAAAAAATAAATTCAGTGGGAATTAAAATACCCAATACTTTAAATGCGAATTTAATAGTAGGTAAGCAAACATTACCTATTAATTCTAGGTTAAATGAAACCGATAACTTTTACCATTTACTTGTTAATAGCCTATGGCAACAGAATCTTACAGTTAAGGTAGAACAAAGTTCACCTTATGCCTTAACTTTAGAACATATCAAGGTAAGTGTAGATGTGAAATAATATTTTTAGGTAATAGTTATCTGTGGCAACTGTTACCTATTTATTATTTGTAAATTATATTAAATATGAAAAATAAATTATTAAAAATACAATATGAAAAATACTAAAAAGCACACGATTAATAATTAAAACAAAACTAACAAAGGAGAAACAACCAATGCCAGAAATTACTTTTATGAATAACCCTAACTATGTAAAAGATAGAAACGATATCTTAAAAAACTCTGAACATGCTTTACAAGTGCTAGAGAAAAAACAGTTATTAAATACCTCAAAATTAGCTAATAATGCTGAAAGTTTAGGGCAAGGTAATACAATGGAAGATATAGCAATCCAAGAAGAGCAATTCTATAACAATGATGTTGATGAATTAGAAAGTAATTTTCAAGAATCTTTAGAAAAATTATACCACAGTTATTTAAGTGCCTATGCCGATGCTTATGGGGGTAATAGTTCCTCTTTTTTAAGTAAGTTAGGCAGTTCAGTCCTGAAAACTCATGTTAGAAATAAAATGTGGAAAACTTATACAGACTCCCTATTTGAACACCTACCTTATTATTAAGAAAATAACAAATTAATTCCTTAGGTTAATACTATGGCACAGCACAATTTAATTTATATTCAAGCAAGTGGGGAAGACACTTTTAATTTTTCTTTTCCTATTCATAATTCTTCTGAAATAGAAGTATTTGTTGAACAAAATAAAAAAACTTATTTAGTAGACTATACCTTGATTAATTTAGAGTTTCCACTTAAACAAGTTAAATTTAATTATTTAGTAGGTACAGCAAATGCCCCCCAAATGGTTCTTCTAAAATATTTACCTAATATGAATAGAGTGAGTGAATTTAACAATGTTAGCCAAATTAGGGCAGAAACTTTAAATGCTGAATTCAACAATATGTTAAATTATAATACTTACTTGCAAGCTAATGTAGAGCGTTCGGTTAAAATTCCGCTATACAATAATGAAGAACTTATTTTGCCTCAAAATTCTACAGGTAAGTGTTTAATATGGAATGAAAATGGTAATTTAGAAAATTCTATAGAAAACATTAATGAAACCCTAAATACATTATTAACTTTTATGGCAGAAAGCCAAAATAATAGTGGTAATAATAAAAATTGTGATAATGATAACAATGATGATGATGATAATAACGGGGGCAATACAGGCAATACCGTTGATTCCAAAGAGGTTGTTTACAGTGGAGGCATTTTAATAGCTACTAATGTGGAAGACGCCCTGCATGAATTGAGGGATTCTTGTAACCTTGTTATTAGTGTACCGCAATTAACAGCCACAGATGTTAATAGTGCTTTAGATGAGTTATCATATGCTACAACTATTAGTTACACTAATGAAAATTTAATTGATTGCCCTAACGTTCAGTTGGCATTAGATAACATTAACCAGAAAGTAGATGATGTTATTAGTGGAAAAATTACTCTTTCCCAATATAATGGTATTAAGCATGGTCTGGTTGCGGGGGCGTTATCTAAAAATGGTTGGGGAGATTTTTTAACTTCCTCGCAGCCTTTTAAAATTAATGTTTTAGGTAAAGTAACCCCACTGGTGATAGCTTTTTCTAAACTTTTTGTAACTCAATTAGGTTATTTTACTACAGATGTTAGTTTAACTTTTCCTGAAACTGCAGGTATTTTCTATTACATTTATGCCGACCTGAAAGCCGATGGTACAATTAGTATCAATTATACCGAACATAAACCCTATTATTTAGGATATAACCATAATGTAGTAGGTATTATTCCTCCACTGTTGGTAGATGCCTATAAAGCACCATCAGATTGGTTTAATATTGCCAATTATACTATGTATAATTCTACTAACCAACCTTTAACCCGAGTATATTTAGGCTTTGTGCTTTTTAAAGAAGATGGTACTCCAGAGCGGATAACCCCTGTAACTTATGGAGATTATTACATTTGTGATGTTAAAATAGGGAATGCAAACAATAAACCTTTTAAAATTAATAATTTTTTTGGAACAGATGTAGTTTTAGTAGATGTAAAGTTTAAAAGTGCAGATGCTCCCTTTGATGAAGAATATAGCTATTCTTATAATTTACATACTATCAGTGCAGATAATAGCTTAAATATTGGTATGAACTATAGTGTTAATAGCCAATACATTCAAGGAACTTTTGCTAACCCCTATGCCACATGGTATTTTAGTAACCCTACAAGTTATTGGTCGGCTAATTATGGAATTGCTAGGTTTCATGTAAAACGTTTATTTTAATAAACTAATAAGCTAATAAACTAATAAATTGTAAATGATAAAGTATAAATATATTAAATACATAAATTTTAAATTATAAATTTCTTATTGTGTTTGGTTAGTTATTCAATTAAAATCTATAACTTACTTATTGCATAGTAGCACTATTCCTAAGAATATTTTATTATTAAGAATAGTTATAGTTGAAATAATAACCTCTATATAAGGAATTTAAACTAATGAAACTAAGAGTTCCTCATACATTTACTATAATTTTTATACTAATTGCCATTATGGCAGCGTTAACTTGGGTAATTCCAAGTGGTAAGTATGCAAGGATTCACGATTCAAAGTCTGGCAAGGAATTGGTAATACCAAATAGTTATAAAGCTGTTCCAGCCAACCCTCAGGGCGTAAAAGATGTTTTACAATCTTTTGCTAAGGGTATGTTAGATGCGTCAGATATTATAGTTTTTTTATTAATTATTGGTGGTGCCTACGGGGTCGTATTAGAAACTGGGGCATTAGATACAGGTTTTAAAAAAGTTATTACCAAGCTAGGTAATAAAGATAAACTACTAATTCCTATGGTATTATTCTTATTTGCCATAGGTGGAACCGTTACAGGTATGTGGGAAGAAACCCTAGCTTTTTATATGTTAATAGTTCCCCTTGTAATAGCAATGGGTTACGATGCCCTTGTAGGAGCCGGAGCCATTCTAATAGGAGCTGCCATAGGTAATATGAGTTCTATTACCAACCCTTTTTCTACAGGTATAGCCTCGGGTATTGCGAATGTTTCGTTATCTGATGGTATGGGTATTCGTTGTATTATGTGGGTAGTAGCAGTAGCTGTTGCAATTATTTATGTGATGCTTTATGCAACTAAAGTAAAGAAAGATCCTAAAAAGTCTTTATTGTATAGTTTACGGGCAGATCATAAAAAACACTTTGGGCATTTAGCTGAAGATAAACTCTTTGTGAATTTTACATTAAAACATAAAATTATTGTGGCAGCTTTTATTTTCAATATTATGTTTATGGTGTTTAGTATTGTTTACCTAGATTGGTGGGTAATAGAAATTACCATGCAATTTATTGTGTTAGCTGTTTTCTGTGGCTATATTGCGGGTATGAATGAAAAACAAATTTGGGATAACTTCGTAAAAGGTGGGCAAGATTTTCTTTTTGCTGCCTATGTTATAGGGTTAGCCAGAGGAGTTTATTCTGTAGCCCATGATGGTGCTATTGTAGATACCATGCTTTATTACTTAAGTACTTGGTTAGCTAATTTACCCGAGGAATTATTTTTATTGTTAAACCAAATAGCCCAGTTAATAGTAGGTTTTTTTGTACCATCATCTTCAGGGCATGCCGCTTTAGTGATTCCAATTCTTTCTCCTATGGCAGAAATATTAAATGTTCCTAAAGCTAGTATTATTATTACTTATACGGTAGCATCTGGCTTAGTAAATTTAGTAACTCCTGTGGCAGGAGTATTAATGGGAGCTTTAGCAATTTGTAGAATTCCCTTTAGTGCGTGGCTAAGATTCGTGATTCCTATTTTTTTAATTGAAGTAGCCATAGGTTTTGTATTTGTGGTAATTAGTGCTTATATGTTATAAGCCAATTAAAATAAGGGCTCTTGGGAATAACTGATATAATAACAAAATACTTTAAAAAATTTTTTTATAAAAAAATTCAAAATAATTAACTTTTTATTAATTATTTTGAATTATTGCTTTTGCAAATATAATTTATAAATTAATATAAGATTCCAAGGTAGCATTAATACCTATTATTAACAATACTTTGGAGGAAGCTGTGAATTTTTTATATTTATTAATTTTAATAACGACAACATTTATAGCTACTATATTAAGGGCTGAAGAGGGCGATTTTGCTACATTAAACCTTAGGTATATGCACGACATGGGGACAACTACAGGTGATAATCTTAACCATACCGTTGATGGTATTAACCACCCTGGTAACTATGTAGAAATTGAAGGTATTGCTAAACGGGGGCAATGGGATTTATATGGTTTTACCGACTTACGGCAATATAGTGGAGCAGCTTCGGGAACAGAAGCCGGCGACCATGGAGATTCCCACTTAGGTATTGATTTTTATAAATACATTGTTGGTTATGATGTATTTGATAACGGCAAATTATATATAAGAGCTGAAGCTAAAGATACTTATACCGCTGAAGGTGATTTTTTTGGTGGGGTAGGTACCAGTGTAGAATTACCTGTTGTAGGGCATTTATTAATTAACATGATGTACTATACAGGGGATCTAAATAGTGCTAACCCTACTAAAAAACCATGGCTATTACAATTTGCTTGGTTTAACAAATTATTTGACCTGAATAAAGATTGGTGGATTGGCCATGCCGGTTGGTCTGATGTAGATTTTTTTACCAGTGGGCAAGATTGTAGTTATCATAGTAGTGGAACATGTGCTACCCAATGGCAGTTTTTAGAAGGCTTAACAATTAACTATAAGAATGATTACACTATAGAAATAGACTACAAATTCTGGCAAAATACTGTAGGTGGAAATGATGGTACTAATTCCCATAGCTTATTTTTAGGATTAGTGAAAAAATTCTAACAGGTAAGGTTCTAATATAAGAATTAAGAATAACAAATTCTATTGTATGGATAATAAAAAAAGCACAACACAATTAACCTAGAACTTGGCACTAATAAGAAATTATTAGTGCCTTTTGTGAAAATATGTTAAAATAACAACATATTATGTGGTAAATAGCTAATTAGATTATAATAAAGAGCTTATAATAAAAAATAAAATAAGAACAGTTATCAACATAAATAAAGGAAGCTATTATGGAAAAAATTTTGGTTGCAGCAGCTCATGAATTACTCTTAAAAAAAGGAGCAATTATGATAGATGTTCGTTCACAAGAAGAATTTATGGCAGCTCATATAGAAAATGCTATTCATATGCCTTTAGAAACAGTTTCCTTAGCAGAAATTATCAAATTCATGCAAGAGCAAGAAGTTAAAACAGTAATTTTTCAATGTTTTCGTGGCACCAGAAGTGGTATAGCTATTAAAAGATTACAAGAAGAGAACCCTGACATAAACTTTAGAATGTATAACTTAGAAGGCGGTATTAAAGCATGGATTGCCGCAGGTTTTCCTATTGTAGAAGACCTAGTAGATGAAGAAGAACCAGCTTAGTTTTTAACTACTTTACTTGTTTATAGTATTAGTTTTATTGTTTATCTTGTATTATTAGAATATATAGAAACGTAGCAGGAGGCATCAAAATGTTAACTCAAAATGATGAACTCTTAAAAAAAGAGCAAATATCAGCCGAAGAACTTAAACTATTAATGGAAAAATATACGGTAATAGTTATAGATGTGCGTACGCCTGAAGAATATTTTAGTTATCATATTAACAATGCTATTAATTTACCATACCAAACTCTTAGTGATACTTCTTTAACAGAACACATTAAAATTCATAATGCAGAATTTATTATTGTGGTAACCTATTGTAATTCAGGAGGAAGAGGTGGTAAATCTTTTACTTTATTTTCTAAAAGTAATGATAACCCTAAAATATTAATTAAAAACCTCACACATGGTATTAATGAATGGATAGATAAAGGCTACCCAATTCAAGAAAATAGTACAACATAGTTGTTTTATTAAAAGTGTTACCTTTAGTAACATAATTAGTAATATAACTATTATTTTAGTTTGTTAATCTAACTATATAGTTACAAAAGGTAAGCAGATAATTTTTTTTGCATAACTACTAATATGTTCTTTAGAATGTTAATATATCTATCTTATTGGAATAATAACTAAACTATCTCTTATTATAAAATTTAACTACAAGGAATTACTAGTAAAAATGAATTATGTGTTGTAAGTAATAGTTTATTTTGTAAGATTAATTAACAAAGACTATGAAGCATTAGCAGTTAAAAATGAATTATACGAATTATAATTCTCCTTGCAATAAAGGGTAAAGTATTTTAGAATAGATTTTGTTTTTAAGGTAGATGCTAGCAACTTAGAAGGTTTTAGGTTCTAACTAAATTCACTAATATAAAATAAGATTTATTTTATGAATTGCTTATATTATTTAGCGATTAATTCAATTCGGGGAGTAGCGCAGCCTGGTAGCGCATCTGATTTGGGATCAGAGGGTCGCAAGTTCGAATCTTGTCTCCCCGACCATTATAGTTTGCAATCTATAAGTTAGCCAAAGTTTTACATTTAATGTAATCCTTGAAAGATTGGGAATAATTATTGTAGTTATTATAATTATAGAATGCTATTATATTCCTAGCGAACCTTATAAAAAAAATATACTTAACTTATTTTGGAGTGTAAATTATGTTTCCAAATCTAAAAAAATGGGCGTTTTTCTACCTCTCTCCTGATTTTTCCCCAGAACAAAATACTGTTATAAATCGTAATGAAAATAATACATGTGTATTCATTACTGTAGGGTTTGCCCCTTCAGCAAAACTAGATGGCTCAATTATAAAAATAGCTAAACAGCTTGTTGATGATGGAGTCCAAACTATTGAATTGTGTGGTGGATTTGGTCCTGTATGGGTATCAAAGATTGCAGATGCTGTTGGTTTGCAAGTACCTGTTGGAACTGTCATGTACGGACCTGAGTATCGGTCTGTTTTAGCGGAAATAATGAAGCCTTAGCACTAGATTCCTACTCCTTAGCTTTTGGAGTTTTTTTTATTATTGTCGTGTAGTTGGCATTATTGATAAAACCTCATTTAACTTAACGTTTTTTATAGTTGTAAAAATAATTTTTCCTATATGTTATTGGTTAATAAGGTTATGGGTAATTAAAAACTTATTGATATTGGGCTTAATGGTAGCTAAAAACTTTTATATAATTTTTCTAATAATTAATAGATGTAGTTCAGTTAGGGCTTCTTAGTTAAATTTTGTTTAATAATTTTTCATTCACTTTTTTGTGTGTTAAAATAACACTTAACTTAAATAATGCTAAGTATTAAGTTAGCAAATAGTTGGATTGGGGTAATATTAATAAATGAAGAAGTCTCTTCAGTTTCTCTTAGTCTTTTTTATAGGTTATATTATGTTGGGAAGTGTGTGGGCGGAATCTGCTACGAATCCTCCTATTATTAATAAAACTTTTCCTGCTGGTGGTTCTTTTAATAATATTAACCCCCTAGATAAACAAGAAGCAGCAGAGGAAGATTCTAACCCTATTATTGCAGCACCTGATAATAATATAAATTCTACAGCACAAAGTAGAGCTAATATAGGTGCAATAACCGAAGGTGGTAATAAATCTTATAAGCAAAGTGCTAACATCAATAATAATATAACAGGTAGTTCTGCTAATTCTGTAACTGTTGGTAACTCAAGTGCAACCACAGTAAGCGGTAAGAAGCAAGAGGCAACAGCACTGAATACTAAGGCAAATAATTCTTTTCAGAATTTATCTAAAATAATAGATGAAAACGGCAATACACTAGCCCATAAATATGCTTTACAGAATCCTAATTGGGTTTCTCAAGATCCTAAGGTATTGTTATTAACGAATAAAGCTGGTATTTCAGTAGCTTATTGGTTGGCTTATCGCCAAGAAATTCCTACTGAATATGTAGAAGGTGGTACGCCAGAAGTTTTAGCTGTAGTGAAACTTTTTCAAGAAAATCCAGGCTTAAACACTAAACCTAATTGGCAAACCAGTAATGAAAAGGTGCTAGCCTCAACTTATAATAGCTTAAGTGTGGCTCATTTATTAGCTTTAAACAATCCTTTATGGCAAACTAATTCTACTAAAATTCTATTATTGGGGGCAGAAAATAAATGGACGGTTGCTCACGTATTAGCAAAAAATAATTCTCATTGGCAAAGTAATAGTTTACCTATTTTAATGCAGCCTGATACTAATGGTTGGACGGTGGCTCATTTATTAGCTCGTTATAATAAGAATTGGTCTACTAATAATAAACAGGTATTAATGCTAAAGGGAGTTGATGGTATTACCGTGGCTCATGTATTAGCCATGAGGCATAATGGTTGGCAAACTTCTAACCCTACAATTTTAAAGTTAGCAGAACGTAATGGTTGGACGGTGGCTCATTCTTTAGCAAAAAATAATAGTACTTGGGATACTGAAGATCCCATGATTTTAAAACTATCTACCACAGATGGTTTAAGTGTAGCCCATTTATTAGCAAGGGGGCATTATAATTGGGTAACTAAAGATAGGTCTATTTTAATGTTAAGTATGGCAAATGGTAGAACTGTAGCCCATGAATTAGGAAGGTATAATCCTCGTTGGATAACCCAAGATAAAGACTTATTAGTATTAATAGATGAAGAAGGTTTTTCATTAGCTCATATTTTTGCTAGGAAGAATCGTAGGTGGAATACTACTGATCCCATGATTTTAAGTTTAAAAGATAGGAATGGTGATTCTGTGGCTCATTATTTAGCTAAACGTAGATACTGGAATACCTCTAACCCAGATATTCTAAGCTTAAAAAATAATTCAGGTGTTTCAGTGCAAGACATTATTAATAAAAGATGATACAATAATGTAGTTAAAAATTTTTAGGTGTGCCATGGTAAAATATGTAATTTATCAAAGAGCTAAGAATGTAATGCAAGCTGGCGAGGATGGGAATCGGTATTGGATTTTAGCAAGTACGTTAGATGAACGAAAATTTTTTACAAAATCGGCTATGGCATGGTGCCAAGTGCAAAATTTAGGAGGTTTTTTTTACCTAAAGTTTGCTAGTAAAGAGGAAGCCGTAGCTTATGCAAAAAATCATGGTCTACAAGTTCAAGTTTTAGAACCACAAAAAGTATTACGTAAACCTAAAAGTTATAATTTTAACTTTACAAAAGATAGAAATTTATATTATTATTAAATTTGTTCTAGTGGACCCATAGCTCAGCTGGATAGAGCAACTGCCTTCTAAGCAGTAGGTCAAACGTTCGAATCGTTTTGGGTCCACCATTTTCTATTATCATAAAACATTCTTAGCCTTGTACACTAATGCTACATCTTACTTTTACTTATCTCTGCCAGTGGTTTTTACCTTGTTGCTCTCTCTTTAGTTAATTTACTGGCTCTTTATGATATTATGTTATATTATTTACTACTAAGCTAACTATTTACACAACAAACCAAAAAATTATAACATGTCTAAAAAAATAACATTTATAGAAAGTGTATCCATATATTTTAAAATTGATAGATATATATTAGACGAATTAGGTATTTTTGATTCATCCTTAAATATTGATACTAATTTATTTATAGACCCACTACTTTTGCAACATTCTCAACATCCAGAGATGAAAAAAGCTAATAAAAATTTTCTGGAATATTATAGTGGTGTTATACAAGGTCAACTTAATTCTTATCTTGATGGTAATGATGATTTAGAGAAAAATATTATTCAATATTTTCAATTTAAAGAAACATCAGGTATTGCTTTAGGATATAGCTCTTCAAATACCAAAGGAAAAGGAGTAGGAGAAAAACAATCTACTAAGATAGTCAAAGATATAAAAAAATATTTAACTAAACAAACAATTAATCCTGCAATATTTAGATTCATGCCTATATTTGGCGAAGGTATAGGTGCTGATAAGATTAGTGATATGACAATTTCTATTATCTTGAATAATATACTAGATTTTAATAAAAGAGTATTGCAAGCAATTAAAACACAATATAAGCAAAATATTATAACAAAAGAAGTAATTATCACTGTAAGAGATGATGCTATCAAAATAGAATTACTATCATATAATAATAAGCCATGTATTTTAATACCTAAAGATGTTTTAAATAAATTACCTAATACTAATACTTATTGGAAAAGTTTAATTGATACAACCGTACAAATTATGAATAATGATGAAGAAATAAGAAGAAATACTAATAACTATATAGGTAAGAATTGTCAAAATATTATAAAGCAAATAACTAAAAAAGATGGCATTAAACATTTAAAACCATTACTAGAAAAAGAAAAAAATGAAGAGTGGGTTAAGGGATTGTGGCACTTATTCTCACAACAAAAAAAAGTGTTTGATTTTTATGATATAAAACAAGATAAAGATGGTGATGCTACTAATTTTTATGATATTGTAAAGCCTTATGTTAAAGTTGATAAAGATATTAATAAAGATAGTGTAGATACTGTGGTTGCATACCTTATTTCTTCTTTTAAAAGTCTTATAGAAGATAATAGATTTGGTAATGAAATAGTTAACCAACAAGGTGAAACTAAAAATGAAAAATATTGGCAAAAGTTATTTTTTGCTTTTGTTAAATTAAATTGTGAAAAAAATAATATAGATATTAGCCCTGAAACTGATGCTGGATTTGGACCAGTTGATTTTAAATTTAGCAAAGGTAATGAAAAAATAGTAGTAGAAATCAAGCTTTCTAATAATAAACAAGTAGTAAATGGTTACAGAGTAGGTAAGCAATTAGAAAAATATGTAAAAGCAGAAAATGCTGCTAAAGGTTATTATGTTATATTAGATGTAGATAATAGTATGGATAAGAAGATAGGTAAACTTACTGACATAAACAACAATAGACCAAAAAAAGAGAAAGGAAACTATGAATTTTTTATTATTGATTGTACATATCAGCGTTCTGCAAGTAAGTTATAATTTGTTTTATATAAATATCAATAAATTAAACACTTTTTATTTAATTCACCACAAAAAACAATTCCATTCACATTCTACCAAATATTATAAAAGCTATTGAAAGTAAAGAGCTTATTAAGTTATACTTTCATATATATTCTCCAATAGTTTAGTGGTTTATGAAAAAATATTACTCCTTAGTTTCCCTTTGTGTTTCTGTTTGCTTTATGTTTCAAATTTTTTTTCTTAGAGTAACTTACTTGGTTGCTAATATTTGTGGTTATGGTATTTATTTTATTTATGCTGGTTTTAACATATCTAAATTATGCTGTATTTCTTCTTGTCTTAGATATTGTTTTGCTTGGCTATCGGTACGTTATATTAATTTATCTTTTCCTAGTGTTGTACTTATAATTTGTTTTTGCTGGGGTACTTTTTTTATCCCTAATACTGCTAAAGCCGATACGAGATACTTTTTAGATTATTCCTTAGCTGGTGGAGGATTTTCTCCTACTTCAAATGCTTCATATTATGCTGATCTAGATTTAAAAGGTGGAATTTTCTTAAGTAAGAATTTTCAAATAGGGGCTGGTTTAGGAATAATTTATTATGATTCTAAAGTCCTTGATGAGTTTAAAGTTAATGATGGTGGTTTTAAAGGCTTTTTAACTATGCAATATAATATAACTGATAGATTTTTTGCTTTTACCAATGTGGGGATTGCCTCGTTGAAAGATAACGACTTGGTTACTAATTCCTATGATAATGTAATACAAAACCCAGATGGTACTGGATGCAAGATTTCTGTTAATCAAGATTGCTATTCTCATACAGTTGAAACTAAAGATTTAGATTTTAAAAGTTTAGGCTATGCTGAGATAGGTTTTGGTTTCCTAATGACCCAAAGTGTATACTTTGCCATTTCTTACAAAGTATTCTCCCAGAGTATAGAAGAGCATTATGAAAGTTATTATACTGAAAATCGTGGGGAAGATAACCCAATAACTGTTACAAACCCTCCCGTTACAAAAGAAGAAAACAGACTTGACCAAACCATTTCCTTTAAAATAGGCATCTATATTAGCGACTTTTACAACTATAGTGCCGAGTATTAAAATTATCAAGTAAGAAGCTAATAAATATGTTAGGACTTTATTAAGTATTATCTTTGTATAGGTTTTTGTTTATCCACCAAAGCAAGTGAATGATACTTTTGATTTTTAATTTTTGTTTGCTTTGAAAGTAATTGCTTTAAAAGTAATATTAGCTTTTACCTCCTAGTTTCTTAGTAATTTTTAATTATATATTATAATTTTTACAGTGAACTATTTTAAAATTAATAATAGCGTTAAAATTATATTCAGCTTTACTAAAACAAATCTGGTTTACGAAAGTCTAAAAAGCGTTGTATTTTATGGTCTTTGGGTACTATTACCTTTTTACCAGCCGTGTTTTCTAAAGTAGGGCGTTGTTTATCGGCATTTTTTTTTGCAGGACTGATACTAGCCCTAAACAGAGTTAAATCACCTACATTAAGAATACCAATATGGTCAAAGTGTTTGTATAGTAAGTTATCTAAATCTTGGGCACTATAATTTAGCCCATGTAAATTGTGTTGCTTAATATAGTTTGTAGCTTCAATAGATAGAGGTTGGTTAGTTTTAATAGCACTAAAGCCAAAAATCATTCCTCCTGAATTCAAAATTTCTTTTAGTTTTAAAATTATAAACTCTAACTCTTGTAAATTAGTTGCCATTTTATCTAAGGTTAGTGGTAAAGAAATGGAGTCAAACAAATAATTAGTAGGTAATTCTTCTTTTTTATAATTAAATATTTGAGTTGTTAATGGGCAAAATGAACTATCTAGTAATAAAGTTAAATTATTTAAAGATTGTTGATTTGAATCAAGTGCTAGAATTCTTGGAAAAATATCAAATAAACGATGGCTATCTTTTATTAAAATACCACTAAAAGGTGAAAATTCTAAATGATTAGAGCCCATATAGATATAACTTTCTTTAAGTTTTTCTATATTTATATGAAATGTTTTTTGAAAAAACTTAGCAATTTTATAATGCTTAAAAGCTAAACTGTAAAGTTTAATAGAGTTCTGTAAGGTTTCTTTAATAGCATTGGCTAATAAAGTTACATTTTTAAAAGCAGAAAGATGGTTAAGAGTGTTTTTTAACATAATAATCTAACATAGTATATCTTAAAATATAAATAAAATCTATATATTATATAGTTACTTGATGATAACAATACTAGCTAACAGCAAATTCAAAAAAATATTTAAAATATCTGCTAAATATAACAATTTACTTTAAGTTATAAAACAAAAGAAAATTAAAAAAACTAAAAGTCTATAACTAACATAATAGATTATAGACTTTTATAGTTAGAAAAATAAATAAAAATTACTTATTTTTCAGTTAAACCTGCAGCTTCTTGCATTTTAGTAATCATATCTTGATTCTTAGGTTCTTTTAAAAATACTGCTAAAGTATAAATAAAAGCGTTAATTGGTAAAGCTACAACTTTACTTGGGGTTGGTGCAGTTTTACCTTGATTTTCGGTAATTTTTTCTACATTTTGTGAACCTAAAATAAGTTTCACTACCCCTTGATTAATGTTAATTGCCGTAATGGCATCAAAGTACGCAACATCTTTATTACTCATAATATAAATCCTTAAGTTATAATTAATAATAAAATTATAACAAATATTTATAATATAAAAAAGATAAAGTATCTATTTTTTTGAATCTTAGCTATAAAACACTACATAATAGGGAATCTGTGTGTTATACTTACTAACGCTAATAAATAAATAGCATAAAAGTAGTTACTCTCTAAAAAATTAGTGGATTATAATAAATATATACAGTATATATAAGGTCAGTAAAAGGCAACTTTTAGCAAGAATATAGGATTAAGTGAGAATATAAGAATTTATTTAGGCTGGGGATAAAAATAAAAATGCATCAATTTAGAACACATACATGTAATGAGTTAAGAAAAGAACATCTTAAAAGCAAAGTTAGGTTATCAGGTTGGGTGCATAGTAAGCGGGATCATGGCAGTTTGATTTTCATAGATCTGCGAGATCATTTCGGTATAACCCAATGTGTAATAGATAAAAACTCTAAATTTTTTGCTGAAATAGAACATGTAAGAGTGGAATCTATTTTAACTATTACAGGTTTAGTAAGGGCAAGATCTGTTGATACCATTAATGAAGATTTACTTTCAGGTGAAATAGAAGTTGTGGTAGAAGATCTAATAGTAGAAAACTCTGCTAAAGTTTTACCATTTTTGGTAGCAGAAGATGATAATGCCCCAGAAAGTATTCGTTTAAAATACCGCTTTTTAGATCTACGGCGAGCAAGAAATCATTCTAATATAATTCTACGTTCTCAAATTATTAGTTTTATTCGTCAACAAATGGAAGAACATGGTTTTCTAGAAATGCAAACTCCTATTCTTACAGCTTCAAGCCCTGAGGGAGCCAGAGATTTTCTAGTACCAAGTAGAAAGCATATCGGTAAATTTTATGCTTTACCTCAAGCACCACAGCAATTTAAACAATTATTTATGGTTTCAGGCTTTGATAAATACTTCCAAATAGCTCCATGTTTTCGTGATGAAGATGCAAGGGCAGATAGAACGCCAGGGGAATTCTACCAGTTAGATTTTGAAATGGCTTTTGCTACTCAAGAAGATGTTTTTAAAATTTTAGATGATGTAATGTATAAAACTTTTAATAAGTTTGCTGGTGGTAAAAAGGTAACAAAACCACCTTTTCCTAGGATTCCATATTTAGAAAGTATGGATAAATATGGAACTGATAAGCCAGACTTACGAAATCCTTTAATAATTACTAAAACTACTGAAGCCTTTAAAAATAGTGAATTTTCTCTATTTGCCAACTTAATTGCTAAGGGGGCAAGTGTGTTAGCTATTGCTGTGCCTAATTCGGCAGAACAGCCAAGAAGTTTTTTTGATAAACTTAATGCTTGGGCAAGACTTGAGGGGCAAGGAGGCTTAGGTTATATAATTTTTGACTCTCAAGGCGGAGCTAAAGGACCAATTGCTAGTAAATTAACAGCTGAAGAACTAGCTTTAATTCAAAATAATGCTAATGCAAAAAAAGGTGATAGTGTATTTTTTGTTTGTGGTAAAGGGTTAGCTGCCCAAAAATTTGCCGGACTTGCTAGAACTAAAATTGCCGAAGAACTAAACCTAATTACAGACAATACTTTTGAATTCTGTTTTATTACAGACTTTCCAATGTTTGAGGTAAATGAAGAAACAGGGAAAATAGACTTTTCCCACAATCCTTTTTCTATGCCACAAGGTGGTATGGAAGCCTTAAATACAAAGAACCCATTAGATGTTTTAGCGTATCAGTATGATATTGTATGTAATGGTGTGGAGTTATCTAGTGGGGCAGTACGTAACCATCGTCTAGATATTATGGTAAGAGCCTTTGAAATTGCTGGTTATTCCAAAGAATTCATAGAAAATAAGTTTGCGGGTATCTTTAATGCTTTTCAATATGGAGCACCACCTCATGCGGGTTCAGCTCCAGGTATAGATAGAATAGTTATGTTATTGGCCAATTCCCAAAATATTCGTGAAATTATTGCTTTTCCTTTAACTCAAACAGGGGAAGACCTATTAATGGGAGCCCCAAATACAGTTAGCTCTGAACAATTAAGGGAACTTCATATTAGTATGAAACTACCAAATAAAGGAGCCAAATAATACTTTCTAAATATTAATAAGAAGGAGTTAGCCATGCTGAAAGTTAAAGATATTCAATCTTTAGAAAAAATTAAAAGTATGAAAGTTTCATTTGAGGAGGCTTTTGCTTTATTAGAAGAAATAGTTGCTTTGCAAGAAAGTGGTGATATTTCCTTAGAGGATAGCGTAGTATATTATAAGGCTGGAAAAATATTAGCAAAATATTGTACTGAAGTCTTAGAAAATGCTAAAGTAGATGTGCAAAAAATAGCTGATGATTTATAATTATGTTATTTCCTGAATATTTAGGAGTTATGGAAGAAAAAATCAATTCCATGTTAAAAGAAGAGGTAGCTAAATTAAGTATACCTTCTAACAATATTAAAACTGCCCTAACTTATGCTTTACAAGGTGGTAAAAGATTTCGCCCTGCCATTATGGGTTTTCTAGCTAAAGAAATAGATGTTGATGAAGAAGACTTTTTGCTTTTAGCTTGTTCTTTAGAGATGATTCATGCTTATACTTTAGTTCATGATGATTTACCAGCTATGGATAATGATGATATACGGAGGGGGCAACCTTCTTTACATAAAAAATTTAATGAATATACTGCTATTTTAACAGGTGATGCTTTGCAAAGTGAAGCCTTTTATATGTTAAGTTCTTCAAGGTTGAATATTCCTACAAGTTTACAATTGCAAGTAATTAACATAGTTGCCGATAGTATTGGTAGTAAGAATTTAATTAGTGGGCAAATGTTTGACCTTGAATTTAATAAAACTCTACCAGCGAATTTACCTAATTTACAAACAATTCACCTATTAAAGACTGCTAAATTTATGGCTTTACCATTAGTTATAGTAGCAATGCTAGCTTATAAAGATTCTCATTTTATAGCCAGACTTCAGGATTATGGTGAAAAACTAGGCATTATGTTTCAAATTGCTGATGATTTACAAGACACCAAAGATAAGGGAGTAAACATTGTTAACTTTTTAGGTAAAAATGCTACTTTTAATTTGCTTGAAGAGTTAAATAATACTTCTAAACAACAAGCAATTAACTTAGGTTTAAAAGATATGCACCAAGTAAATGACTTTATTATGGGAGTTACTAACAATGCCTAAAATTCTAGATAAAGTAGATAATCCTGAGGATTTAAAAAAGTTATCAGTATCTGAAATTCAAGAGTTATGCCATGAAATTAGAGAGTTTATTACCTCAATGGTTTTTCAAACAGGGGGGCATTTAGGTTCTTCCTTAGGAACAGTAGAATTAGCTGTAGCCTTACATTATGTTTATAATAGTCCAATTGATAAAATTATTTGGGATATTGGGCACCAGTCTTATGCTCATAAAATACTTACAGGGCAAAAAAATTTGTTTAGTAGTTTAAGAATGTATAAAGGAATTTCTGGTTTTACTAATCCTTTTGAGAATCCTCATGATTTTTTTATTGGAGGTCATAGTTCTACTTCTATTTCTAATGCAATGGGGCTACAGGTAGGCATGCTAAAGCAACAAGACAAAGCCAATGTAGTAAATATTATTGGTGATTCGGCTATTGGTGCAGGAATAGCTCTAGAGGCAATCAACCATTTAGGATCTATGCCTGTTAAAATGCTAGTTATTTTAAATGATAACAATATGTCTATTTCTAAAACTACAGGGGCTTTAAGTAATTATTTCTCTAAAATAAAAACATCTCGCCCTATGGTAACTTTAAAGAATTTAATTAAACACACTATGCCAAAACCAGTGTTAGAAGCTGTAAAGAAAATTAATTCTTTATCGCATATAAATTTACAGTCTAATTTATTTGAAGACTTGGGCTTTGATTATGTTGGCCCAGTAGATGGGCATGATGTTCAATTATTAATTGAAATTCTTAACAATATTAAAAATCTACCAGATAATAAACCTATTTTATTACATGTATTAACAACCAAAGGAAAGGGTTACTCTAAGGCCGAAAGTGCTGAGGATAGGTTACATGGTGTAGAGGCAACAGGTGGAGGAACTCAACGATATAAAACAAATACTACTTTTTTTGCTGAAAGTTTAGATCCTATCATGGAAAACCCTAAGGTAGTAGCAATTACAGGAGCTATGTTAAAAGGAACAGGTTTAGAACCTTTACATTGTAAATATCCTAAACAGGTTTTTGATGTAGGAATTGCCGAACAACATGGGGTATCTTTTGCGGCTGGTTTAGCAAAAGCTGGTTTGATTCCTTTTGTTTGTATTTATTCAACTTTTATGCAAAGAGCCTACGATCAGGTTGTGCATGATATTGCCTTAGCTAATTTACCAGTTAGATTTGTATTAGATAGGGCAGGTTTAGTAGGTCAAGATGGGATAACTCATCATGGTTTATTAGATTACTCCATGTTTTTACCTTTACCTAATATTATTTTTATGGCTCCTAGTATGCAACAAGATATTGCTCCAATGTTGCAATTAATGGTAAATATTAACAATAAGCCATCTTTTATTCGCTATGCTAAAAATTATTATCCTAACTTAAATGGTATAGAACCTATAATTACTATGGGTAAGGGACGAGTTATCCAACAAGGTAAAAAAATAGCGTTACTAAGTATTGGGGGAATATTACACGACTCAATAGCTGCAGCTAACATGTTACAAGAAAGGGATAAGCTAACAATTACAGTAGCTGATGCCGTATTTGCTAAACCTATTGATGAAGAGTTAATACTTGAATTAGTAAAAAATCATGAAGGATTAATTATTGTAGAAGAGGGATTATCTTCGGTATTTGCTAATTTAGTTATGAATATACTAATAGAACATGATTTATTACATACTATAAAAGTTAGAGCAATTTGTATAAAAGAGTTTATCCCGCAAGGAACTATTACAGAGCAAAAGGGAATAGCTCATATTAATAGTGAAAGTATTTACAAGGCTTTAAAAAAATATCTTTAATGTGATTAACTTGCTATTTATTATATAATAAACATAAGTTTTTACCTTAAGAATTTTGTAGTTTAAATTATTCAAAATTAAATAATTTAATTTATTTTTATTTTTCTGATATTTAGTTAATAAATAATGTTTAAAAAAAATTTATATTTGCCGTTCTAGGTATTATAAGGTAAACTATAAAATAGTTATTTATAAATAATGATTTTATAAGATCTTTTCTATGCCAAGAATATTTGCTTGTTTTCTGTTAATTATTTTATTAGTGGCTTGCTCCCATAACCCTAAAGGTAGTGCTAAAAATACTAATAATAAAACTTCTACTAAAACTAGCACAACCAAAAATTCACAAAAATTATCTTCTGTAACTACTAATTCTAAAAATACTTCTACTAAAACTGCCACTAACCAAACAGGTAATAGTAGTATAAATAAGTCTAAAAATTCATTTGCTGATAATACTAAACAAATGAAAAAATTACCAAAGAAAATTGCAGATTTCCCTGTGAATCAAATTGCTACTTATTATAAAGTGCCTTTTACAGTTTTAAAAATAGAAAAAGATACTAAAGGTAATGCAAAGGAAGACAAAGAATTTGATATTAGCAAAACTGAAGATGAAAAAGCCTTTTTAATTCATACTATTACTCCAGAAGAATTAGAAAAAGATCCTGAAAAATATATTGAAAACCTTCAAGTAAAGTATCAAAGAAAAAGCTATGTTAACGTTAAATTAAGTCAAGAGCATAAAACTATTTTGCAAAACTTATTAAGTAAAACAGATAAAAATAGTAATAAATTAGCTTTGATGTTTGTTAATGGTTATAAATTAAAAAACTATGAACAACAAACAATTTCAGTAGAAAAAACCGTATATGCCCAATACATAACAGATTATTTATATAATCTAGATTCCAAAATAAGGGTAGAAAAACGTTATGTAACAGATATGCCTGAAGATGAAATTTTTATTATTATTGTAGGCTTTGATGGTAGAGTACCATATAATATTTATAATTCTCCTAAACTAGATTCAATTCAGTGGCTTTCAAGATATGTAGATTATGAATACAAAAAAAATCAGGAAATTCGTAAGGGAAATGCTGAACTTGAACAAGTAATTGAAAATACTGCTAATATTCCTGAGGAGGTAACGAAAGTAACTCCAGATGAATTAGCTGAATATCAAGAACAACAAACTAGTGTTGGGGCAAATTCCACTATACAATCTAAGGAAATACCTCCTGAAAATGCTAAAGCTAGTATCATAGAGTCTAATAATGCTAATGTTAACAGTGGAAACGTTGGTAATACAGCTAGTAATACGATTAGTTCTAATTCTACAGTAAATAACTCCAATACTAATAATAGTAGTAGTGCAAGCAATAATACTACAATAAGTAATAATGGTACAAGTTCTTCTAATACTGTATCAACTTCTAATACAAATACTAATACTGCTATTGGTGGTAAAAATAACCCAGTGAGTAATTCTAATAATGCTAATATAAACAGTAAGGTTAATGCAGTTAATAGTGGAAACTCTATAACAAATACTGTGGGGAATAATAATTCCACTAATAGTACTAACAATCAGGCAAATGTTAGTTCATCAACTAATGTAAGTAATACAAATAATACTAGTACTAATGAAAATGTAAGTAACTCCAATAATAGTACTGTAAGTAGTTCTAATAATAACGGAGCAGTACCTAGTAATTCCACCAATTAATAAAATAATTAATGATGTGTTACTAACATATATTTATTACAAGTTTTATTTGAATAGTAATTAATGTGCTTTGCTAAGCCATTATTATATGTAAGATAATTTCTTACAAATTTATATTAACAAGTAGTTCTAATTAATCCTAACTATATTTAATATTTTTGTTAAAAGGGAAAGTAAAATTTTAACTACTAGTTTAAAAGGTGTTAAGAGTAACTTTTCACAGACAATATAATAGAAGAAGGAGAACTTATTATGAGAACATGGATTTTAATATTAATAACCGCTATTTGCCATATTGTAGGAGTACCATTAATTTTATATGGTTTTGATAATTTTACTATAGGTTTTATAGGATTTGCTGGTATTATTTTATTCATTGGTAATTTAGCTTTATTATTACTTCTTGTGAATTTAATTACATGGAACGTTCTGTGTTTTAAAGATAGATACTACAAAAAAAGAAGTAAAGGGAAGAAATAGTTTTTAAAGGTAACCTTATAATTTTACACAAGATCTATAAACTGAAACAAGGTTTAAACTAAAAATTGAATTAAGTAAAAATTTCATTAAGAATAGTAAGCTTTTCATAATTATATATTGTGTTTTTTAGTGTTACCAAAAAAGTAGTATTAAAGATAGTTTAATTAGATAGTACTAAGTTTAGAAAATATAATAAAACATAATTATAAATAATATTACTCAGCATATAAAATACTACAAAAAATGATCTGCACAGAGAAAAAAATAAATTAATTTATAAATTCAAAGTTAAATAAGTTTCTTATTCCAACTATTTTATTGAGGTAGTTTAAAAGTAGAATTAGATTCTAGAGGAATCTTTTAATTTAATTTAGTTTAAATATTTTAATAAGTAAAAAATAAATATAACTTAGTATTTACAGGTTGATAATGTTAAGGAAATATAGGTTACTTTATATATTCAAGGCAAAAAATATTAGTTTAAATTTTTTTTTAATATGTTAGAATGTACTAGTGTTAACAAAGGCTAATAACTTTATTATATTTTAATAAAAGGTTTTGGTTAATTATGGCGGGTGTAGCTCAGGTGGTTAGAGCATCTGGTTGTGGTTCAGAGGGTCGTGGGTTCGAGTCCCATCATTCGCCCCATTTATATTTTAATATTAAGAAACAGTATTTTTGTACTTTGCTTAATTTCTTCTTTTTTTATCTAGCGATATAAGTTTATTTTCTTTAGAGAATTATTAAATATACATTGAATTTCAACACGCTAAATTCTGTAGAGACCCTATAAGTTTTAAAAATTTATAGTTTAACTAAAATGAAACTATTTTACAAGATTGTTAATATAAATAATTATTATTGGTAAATATTTTATTATTATAAAAATTTCAATTAATAGAGCAGTTACAATGAATAAGTTATATAGTATTTTATTACTATTTCTTATACAAGGAGCTATTTTTAATGAATTTTTAAAGTATATAATAGAAAAATGTTGCTTTTGTGGGTAAAAAGTAGTATAATAAACAAAAATATTGTACAATTTTTTCGTATAATATTTAAATTAACAAAAAAGACTATTATTATAATAAGTAATAATATAAATAAATCAAACAGTTTTCAATAAGTTTATTATAAGGTGTATAAAGAGTATGTTATTAGAATTAACAGTAAAAAATTGTTTAAGTTTTGGTGATGAACAAACGTTTTCATTAATAGCTAACAATAAAAGAAAAGATGGTTATGTTAAAGAAGTCTCTAAAGATTTGAAAGTTTTACATAAAGCTGTAATTTATGGAGCCAATGCTTCAGGTAAAACTAATTTATTAAAAGTTTTAAGAAATATAAGAAGAGGTTTAACTAAAAACTCTTCAGAACCTTTTTTATTAGATGAGACTTTTCAAAACCAGCCATCATTTATTAAATTAGTTCTTTATAGGGAATCATACTTTTTTGAATATGTTTTAGAGTTTACAGGTACTAATGTTATAAAAGAAGAATTATATGTTAATAAAGATAAACCTATAACTAAAGCTACAACAGCATTTTTTACAAGAAGTAAAAATCTTAATGGTAATAATTATGAGTATACTTATAATAAACACTTTCCTAAGAATACAACATATCAAGAGGGCTTAAAACAGTTAGCAACATCTAGAAAATTATTTTGGCAAATTTTTGCTGATAATACTACTAATGAAAGTGAATATTCTAACCAAGTTATAAACACTTACAAATGGTTTTTTGTTAATAAAGATAACTATGAACCAGTGCTTGAAAATTTTATTAATGATGATATATTGAAAAATAAGATTAATACAATTATACAGGATTTAGATTTAAGAGTAAAAGAAGTACTAGTAGAAAAAGAGAAACTTCCAGCTGAGTTAATAGAAATGTTAAAAGAGTCTTCAAGCAAAGATGAAGATAAAACTAAAGTACCAGAGTATATTTTTCATGATAGAAAATATAAACATATTAGTAATCAAGGGAAAGAGGTATTATTTAATAACAACCAAGTTTCAGATGGTACAGATAATGTTTTCATGTTATTAAATAAATTATTACCAGATATAGAAAAAGGCAAACTCATATTAATTGACGAATTAGAAGATAGTTTACATCCACATATAGTACGTTATATTGTTAATTTGTTTAATAGCCCTATTATTAATAAAAACCATGCTCAATTAATTTTTACTACCCATGATATTACCCTACTTGATGATACATTATTTAGAAAAGATGAAGTTTATTTTGTAGAAAAAAATAACAAGCAGATGACAGAAATTTACTCTTTAGATGACTTTAATTCTAAGAAAGGTGAAAACATACAGAATAGGTATTATACAGGTAAGTATGGTGCCATCCCTAACTTTGAGGCTAGTATTATAGAGTTAGAGGAATTGTATAATGGTAAGGAATAATAATAGTTTAAAGCGTAAGAGTAAAAATAAGCCGTTAAAGAAACATTATGCTATTTTTTGTGAGGATAAAATAACTTCTTGTACGTACTTTAAAAAATTTGTTGAAAAATTAGGAATTAATAAAATTGTTTGTGTTAAGGGCTCGAGGGGTAAATCGACTCCTAAGCAAGTATTAGCTTATGCTAAAAGATTCATAAAGGAAGAATCTAAAGAATATTATAAGACTTTTATAGTAGTAGATAAAGATAAACATGATTTTTATGAAAAAGTAAAAATAGAATGTGAAAAGAGTAAAAAAAGTAATAAAGATAAAAATACTGATTTTATCTTTATTGGTTCCAATCCTTGTTTTGAATATTTTTTATTACTTTATGAAGAAGATACTAATAAGCCCTTTGATAATTGCCAGCAGATAAAAAAATATCTAAAGAAAGAGTATGATAGAAGTATAGAAGATAACTTTTATTATGAATCAAGAAACTATAAAAAAGCTATTAAAAATGCTTGTAAAGTTGAAAATAATAAAGATGAACAAGGTAGTGAGAATTTTACTGATATACATATCCTCCTTGATTACCTTATAAAAAATATAGCCAAAGAATCTAACCTATAAAATAGTGAATAAAATTTTTCAAAACTGATAAATAGAAAGCATAGTTTTTTCTTATATTATTTGTGGTTAGCTAGTTGTTTGTATATATAATTTAAGTACATTCCATAATAATTTTTACTAAAGTAAAACTATGAATTTTAGCATTATAACGAGTAGTAATAGAAGTTAATATATTAGTATCTGAATTATATTCAATTACCTTAGAAGAGTTAGAGGCACCATTATTATGGTTACCTTCAAAAATTGCAACTCCATCACGATCGTTTTTTAAATATAGATGATGTTTATAGAACTGGTCGTAAATGTAGATTTTTTGAGAATCTCCAGATTCTAAGTTTGTTCCAGTAATATTATAATTAAACATAGCACCTCTGGTATGTCCTTTAGTAATGTTTACATTGGGGTCGTTTAGGTTGGCATTTACCGTAAAAGATTTAGTAGCTTTACATTGTAAATCTTGCCCGACAAGATTTTGGACATTGCCATAGGCATGACGGTTAAAGTTAAAAAATATAATTGCACAAAGAGTAATTGTTAAAGTAAAGATTATCATATAACTATAATGGATTTTTCTCATAATGCTTTTATCTCCTGTAAATAACTTTATTGAATTGTACTAAGCAATAAAATTTTAGCTACTTATAATAAGTAAATAATAAAATAGTTTTACTAGTAACACAACTTAAACTTGTATAAATAGATGCTGTAATTTAAAATAAAAAGTAATAAGTATTTAGGTTTTTGCTTCTAAAGAGTTAAAAAGATAGGAAACCGGAGTATGATCTGATGGTTGTTCGGTACTACGGGGTAAAGTGTCTATATTCGCACTAAGGAAACTATCCGCAATATAAGGAGAAAGTAAGATGTGATCTATCCTTGCTCCATTGTTTTTATGAAAAGCATTATGACGATAATCCCACCATGTGTAAATTTTTTCACTGTTAGAATATTGTATTTTAACAGCATCAACCAAACCAAGATTCATTATCTTAAAGAAAATATCTCGTACTTGAGGTTCAGTTAAAGCATCATTTTGAAATGCTTTCACTGAATAAACATCGGAATCCTCAGGAGCAATGTTAAAATCTCCAGCTATTATAAAGGGAATATCATTAAATAATAAAGAACGTAAATGTTGATATAAATGTACTAGCCAAGCTAGCTTATACTTATATTTTTCGGTATTAATAGGATTACCATTTGGAATATAAACATTTATAACATGGAGGTTACCATACTTTACTTCTAAATAGCGGGCTTGTTCATCGGGGAAATGAGGCAATTCTGTATAAAGAACATCACCTTTAAGTTTGCTAATAGTAGCTACACCATTATAGGTTTTTTGTAAGTTATAGTAGCTAGTATAACCTAAGGCATTAAATTGTTGAAAGATAGTTTCATCTAGCCCTTTAATTTCTTGTAGTAACAGGAAGTCTGGTTGTTTAATAGTTAACAGTTCATGTACTTTTTTAATGCGGGTTTTTAATGAATTTACATTCCAAGTAGTAAGTAACATGTATCAAAATCTCTTTTTCTTTTTGTAAAATATAATATACCTAAAAAAGTAATGCAATAAAAGTAAATAAACTAATATAAATTATATAAATAAATTGAGTAGTAAGTTTGACTTGTAATGCAAGTTAAACTTATGTTTAAAGATTAATTATATGCTAAAAGAACTTCCACACGAGCAAGTTTCTTTTGCGGTTTTAATATGCAAATAAAAATGAGAACTAATAATATTAGAACGGTATTCTAGTTCAGCATCTTTGATAAAATTAGCGATAGTGTTATTAATAACTATTTTAACGTTGTGTTTTTTTATAATAAGGTCTTCCTTCTGAATAGCATTATCAATTTTAAAAGAGGTACTAAAACCAGCACAACCTCCACTAGTAATTTCTATTCTAAAGAAATAATCTGATGGTTTATTAGATAAAACCTCTTGAATTTTAGTAAGAGCGGAGTCTGTAACAGTTAAATTAAACACTTTACTACCAATAGTTTGTTATACCTTAAATTATTCTTTAAGTTTATTATATTATAATGAAATTTCTTATTTAAAGCTAATACTTCAGATAAATATTGCTAAATATATTAAAATAAGTTTTATTTTATAATAATTTAAAATATTATATATAAACATATATATTTTAAAAATGCTAGTAAATTGTACTATTTAATAGTTATGTTAGGTAAAGATCTGTTATAAATAGTGGTTAAACCACATTACAAAAGGCAGGATATTACTATATAATATAAATAATAGGTTATTAGTAGCCATTGTAGGAGGTTATATTTTGAATTTTTTTGATTTTTTTGCTACAAAAATTTTAGGTATTGTAAAAGAATTACAATTAAACTCCCATAAAGATATTAGGTTTACTGTGGAAATTCCTAAGAATTCTAATTATGGTGATTTATCTACTAATGTAGCTATGGTATATGCCAAAGAAGTAAAGAAACCTCCTTTAGAGTTAGCTGAAATCCTTAAAACTGAAATTCTTAAGTTTCCAGAAATAGAAAAAGTAGAGGTTATGAAACCGGCTTTTATTAATTTGTATATTAAGAATACGTTTTGGCAAAATGCCTTTAAAGATTGTGTAATGCAAGGTGAAAATTTTGGTAAAACAAATATTGGTAAGGGCGAAAAAATTAACATAGAGTTTGTTTCAGCTAATCCTACTGGTCCTTTACATATTGGACACGCTAGAGGGGCAGTAGTAGGTGATGTGCTTGCTAGTATTTATAAGCACTTAGGTTATGATGTAACCCGTGAATATTGGATTAATGATGCAGGTTCCCAAATTACCACGTTAGGGAAATCTTTATATTTTCGGTATTTAGAATTATTAGGAGAGGAAAGTAAGTTTGAAAAAGCTGCCGAGTTCTATCCTGGAGCATATTTAATTCCTGTGGCTAAAAAAATAGTTACTACCGATAAGAATAAATGGATAAATACTAAAGAGGAAGAGTGGTTACCTTATTTTAAAAAAGTAGCTATTGCTGAAATGATGCTATTAATTAAAGCAGACTTAGCTACTTTAGGAATTAAGCACGATGTTTTTTCATCGGAGTTAGCCATTGCTACTGATGAGGGTTATAAAACCGTTATAGCAGAGCTAACTAAAAGAAATTATATTTATAAAGGTACTTTAAGTTTGCCAAAAGGTAAAGCTGCGGCTGACTTTAAAGTACGGGAACAATTACTGTTTAAATCTACATCTTTTGGTGATGATGAAGACCGAGCTTTAGAAAAAAGTAATGGTGAACGTACCTATTTTGCTGGCGATGTGATTTACCATTACAATAAAATTAATCGGGGTTTTAGCCGTTTAGTTAATATTCTAGGAGCCGACCATATTGGCTATTTAAAACGTTTAACTGCTGTGGTGAAAGCTCTAAGTAATAATACTGTACCTTACCATATTATATTTACCCAATTAGTAAATATTTTAGAAAATGGTAAGCCTCTTAGAATGTCTAAAAGGGCAGGAAATTTTATTATTTTGCAAGATTTGATCCACGAAGTAGGAAAGGATATTTTAAGATTTATGATGATTACTCGTAAGCATGGAGTAGCCATAGACTTAGACTTAGCAGAAATTAAAGAACAAAGTAATGATAACCCCGTATTTTATATTCAGTATGCTTATGCTAGAATTAATTCAGTTTTAGCAAATGCTAACAAAGAAATACAGTATAATTTAGATATGTTAAAACAGGCAGACTTAAGTTTACTAACAGATAAAGCTGAAATTGATTTAATGAAAAATGTTTTAAAATTACCAAGAGTTTTAGAAATGACAGTAGCTGAAGATGATCCTCATAAAATATATTTGTATTTAATGGATATTACTAAAGCTTTTCATCATTTATGGAATAAAGGTAAAGAAATTGAAAATTTAAGATTTATTATACCAACTAACCAAATCTTAACTATTGCCAGATTATCATTACTATTACAAACATCTCTTGTAATTAAAAGTATGTTGTTATTACTAGGGATAAACATTAAAGAGAAAATGTAAGATGACAAAAGATTATAATTTTTTCAATGCTAATGATGAGGAAACTGAAAATAAAAACTTTTTAGAGTCCGCATCAAAAGAAAATGAAACTAAGGAGTATATACAAACTGTGTTAAAAGGTTTTGTTTGGATATTTATGTTTGTAGTATCCTTTGTTGCAATTTTTCTAATTTTTAAAACTCCCTATTACCAGTATTATAAAAATAAGGCACCAATTAAACTAAATAGCAATGGTGATGTGGTAGAGAATGGTAATGATATAACTATTACCGATAACAAAAGTTATAATCCTTCAGAAGATTTTACTAATGATACCAACAATGATATGCTAGAAAATTTTTCTGATGATCCTAATAGTAGTTTAAATGGAAACTTAAAAGAAAATTCGGTGGCAAATAGCCAAAGTGAAAATTCTGCTAGCCCCACTGTAGTACCTTCTAAGGTTGTGAAGAATGAAGATTCTAGCCCAAATTTAAAACTAAATTCTAAAAATGTTAAGAATACGATTACTGAAAATAATAAAGTGTCTAGGGAAGAAACCTTAAAAAGAGAATTAGCAAGTAATAATAAGAATCATCTAAATGATTCCGATTTAACTAATCTATTGAAAAATAATAGAACACTTTCCGATAAACAATTAGCTAGGGCAACAACCAGACCTACTCCAGAGGTTGATAGTACCAATTCTGCTAATAATGTTAGTTCTATTGCAAGTAGTAACTCTAACGCTACACAAGCTCCAATTAGTGTTAATTCAGCCAAGGTAACAGCTTCTAATAAAAGTGTTTGGTTGGTAAATATTTATTCTTCTACTAATAAAAGTACTTTAAAACGTAGTTATAATAATTTAAAGAATAAGTATTCGGCTTTACAAAATACTTCGGCTTATTTTACAGAATTTTTTCATAATAAAGGTAAAACCTACCGTATTAGTGTAGCTAAAAATACAGCAGGGCATAGTGGTAATTCTTACTTTAATACGAAATACGATGCTAGTAAATTCTGTGCTACTCTAAAAGGTCAGGGTTTAGATTGCTTTGTTTCCATGGTTTTTTTACCTAGTTTATCTAAATATGCTGTAAAATAGCATATTATTAGAAAATAGGACTTAATTTTGTGGTTTCATAATACGCATAAAGATTTTGCAGGGCATTTGCAAGATCTCCGAATCTTTTTAATTATTGCTATAATTTTTTACATTCTTTGCTTTGGGGTTTGTTTTTATTTTGCTGGGTTTATTTATGAATTTTTAGCAAATTCTTTTTTACAAACTCTAAATCATTATAAAGCTGGTAGTAATTTTATTACTACAGCCGTTCCTGAATTATTTTTTACTTATTTAAAAATATCTTTTTTTACTTCATTAATTATTTTTGTACCAGTTTTTTTAACCTTGTTATTTTTATATTTATTACCTGCTTTAAAAAAGGTTGAAAAAAAAATTGCTATAATTTTATTGATTCTAATTCCTAGTTTATTTGCTTTAGGTATTTTTTCAGCTTATTATGTTTCATTACAAGTAATATGGCAGTTTTTTATTAGTTTTAATACTAATAAACATGTACAAATAATACCAAAAGTTAATGAGTATATTTCGTTAGTATTAAGTATCCTCTTTGCTTTTGGTATAAGTTTTGAACTACCTATTTTTATGATAATTTTATTTTTAGTAAATATTTTAAATCCTCAAGATATTATAAAATATAGCCGTTATGCTGTGGTGTTAGCTTTTGTTATAGGAGCTATACTTACACCACCAGATCCGTTAAGCCAAATTCTCATGGCAAGTGTGTTGCTAATTTTGTATTTTCTTTCTTACTTTATAATTTTATTTATAAGTAGAATTATTAAGAACTCGGTAGAAACTCCTCCTATAGTTAAAGAATAAAATAGTAAAAAGTTTTAAAACAATAATATTGCTTATTAACATCTATGAGATAATCTAACTAAAAATTATTAAATATAATTAATAATTAAATACTTGTTCTTTATTATTAGTGTTTAAAGGCTACGGTTATGGATATTAAGTTATTTTATACAAGCCCTTGTGAAGAGATAATGTTAAGCTATAACTTTAATAAGAAAACATTATTCCTTTTCCCATTGAATTTAGCAGGGAATATTTCTAATATTAAAGATATTCTTATTTCTTATAAAAAAATAATCAGTGCCGATATTATACTATCTATGTGGCAATGTTCTAATAAAGCAGATCTAGTTAGGAAAAAATATTACAATAATTGTGGGCTTATAAATTTAAAACTTGAAAGAACAGATGTGGCATATAATTTTGTAAGTAATAATTTTACTTCAAAATCTTATACAAGCGGTTTTTTAAATGAACTAATAGTTAATAATGATTTTGCTATTCATAAAAAATATAGTTTTGAAGGTTTACAATGCTGGCATTTTTCTCTAAATTAAGTAATAGAAATCAGGCTTTTGTTTTTGCTATACTTTGTATTTTAGCTTGGAGCTTAATTCCAGTAGTATCTAAGGCGGTAGCTACTGATTTATTACCGTTACAATTTTTGTTTTGGTCTAATGTTTTATCTTCAGTCGTTATATACCTTTTAACTAAAAAATTTCCAGTTGATAATTTTAAAAAACAAATAAAAGAAAATATTGTAATTACAATTATACCAAGTTTTTTAGGTTGTTTCTTATACTATGTAATACTTTACTATGCTTATGCTAACATCAATGGTATTTCGGTTTTAGTGGTACAATATACATGGCCTGCTTTAGTAGTTTTACTATCACCCATAGTGTTAAAAGAAAAATTAACATTTCAAGGAATTATTTCTACTATACTTGGTTTTTTAGCAGTATTGGTTGTAGTTACTAAAGGGAATTTTACTGTAATGCAGTGGGAAAATATTCATACTTTATTAATAGTATTAGGAGGAGCTTTTGCTTTTGCTATGTATTCTTTGTTATCTAAAAAGATTCAGGGGAATCCACTGGTTGTTGTTTTATTATTTTTTCTTTGGGCTAGCTTATTTTCTTTTGTAATTTTACTTGTTTTTGGAAATTTTAGTTTTCCTAGTTCATTAAGATCTTGGTTAAGTGTAATTATTAATGGAGCAATAATTAATGGTATTTCTTATTTTTGGTGGTTGAAGGCCTTGCAACTAGAAAAGGCAAATATTATAGCTCCGCTAGTTTTTATAAGCCCTGTTTTAGCAACTATTTTCTTAATAGTGTTTTATCAAGAAGAATTTTTCATAAGTTATTTTATAGGTATTTTATTGTGTATTGTATCAGGTTTAATTGCCACTTACAGTAAAAAGTATTAGGGAAGCAACCTTCTTAATATTATAGATATAAGAAAGTATAATAGTTTTTTTAATAAAAGTTATTAACTATTACCTTAGTATTTAGTTATATTAGTATAATAATTTTTAGGTAATTAATAAGATACTATTTATTATTTTCCGATTTCTGTTTTATAAACCTGTTAATTCGTAACAATGTTTCTTCTTGACCTAGAATTTCCATAATTTCAAAATTAGATGCAGGTGAAACCGTACTATAAGTTAAACAGATTCTCATAGGTTCTACTACTTTACCAAGTTTCATATTTGTTTTATTAGCAAACTCTTTTGTAAGGTTGTATAGTTCATGGTGTTGCCATGTTGTACAGTTTTTTAATAGTAAGAACTGTTTTAGTAGTAATTCTTGGCTATTTTCTATAATTTCTAAGGCTTTAGATTCTAAAACCTTAGGCTCTTTAGTAATATAAAACAAAGCGTTTTGAGTTAATTCTACTAAAGTGCTACTTCTTTCTTTAATGGAGGTTAAACCTTTATTTAAGTACTTTTTATAAGTAGGGTTTATTGCTGTAGATTCTAAAAAATTGTTAATAAAAGGTTCCATTAAATTTATTAGTTCTTTATTACTTTTCTTTTGCAAATAATATTTATTAATGCTAGTTAGTTTATTGAGGTCAAATTTAGCTGGGGATTTATGAATATCTTTTACATCAAACCATTGAATAGCATTGGCATCAGATATAATTTCATCATCATGATGTGACCAGCCTAAACGCAGTAAATAATTTCTAAGAGCTTCGGGTAAAAAACCTAAATCTTTGTAGCTTTCTACCGCAACAGCACCATGACGTTTAGATAATTTACTACCATCTGGGGCATGAATTAAAGGTAAATGAGCAAAAATAGGAATTTTCCACCCCAGAGCCTTGTAAACTTGGATTTGCCGAAAAGTATTGGTTAAATGGTCGCTACCCCGAATAACATGAGTAATTTTCATATCATAATCATCTACAACTACTGCAAACATATAGGTAGGGATATTATTAGAGCGTAGAATTACCATATCATCCATTTGGGAATTAGGTACAGAGATTTCTCCCATTACTACATCGTTAACAGTAGTAGAGCCAACTTTTTGGGCAATTAAACGAATAGCATAGGGTTTATTAGGGTAGGCATTAGGGGCTAACTTAGCACAACGACCATCATATAAATATACGGTGTTATTTTTGCGAGCTTTTTCACGGCGTTCAGCAATTTCTTCGGGAGTACAGTAACATTTATAAGCCTTGCCTTCTTTTAATAACTGGTTAGCTATTTCAATATGGCGATTTTGAAAAGACATTTGAAAAACAGGAGGTTTACTAGGGTTAATTGCTAGCCATTTTAAACCATTAATAATTGTAGCTACCGATTCGATGGTAGAACGTTCAGTGTCAGTATCTTCAATCCTTAGTAAAAATTCACCACCCATTTTTTTTGTATATAAGTAATTAAATAAGGCAGTTCTAGCACCACCTAAGTGTAAATAACCTGTAGGGCTTGGGGCAAAACGAGTTACTATGCTCATAAAAAGTTTTCCAGTGAGTTATTATTTTCTTAAAGAAAAATACCACTAATGCCATTAAATTGCAATTTTTATTGGCTATAACTTTATACTTTAAGCTAATTATTACAAGATTGAGAAAATAGATTTAACAGATTATAGTAGACATTATTTTTTTATGTTTTCTTAAGAGTTATTAATAGTAAGAAATATTTAATGTTTTCTAACTTTATTCTTTGCTTTAAATAGACAATAATATAAGATAAAGCAAGATATTTTTAACCATAGGGGGTCTAGGTATCTAAAATGTTTTGGGCTATTATTAAATTTATTGCTACTTACCAAGTTGCAATTTTTTCTTTACATGTTAATTTATTTGAGAATATCTCTTTATTAACGGGGATTTTTTATATTGTATTTGCTATTTTAGAAAATAAACTTGCTTGGCTTTTTGGTTTTGTTAGTTCTTTTATTTTGGTTTTTATTTATATATATCAGGCTACTTATTTTCAATCTTTACTGAATTTATATTATGCTGCTATAGCTGTTTATGCTTATATGTTATGGGCATTAAAGGATCATGAAAAAAAATATGTATTGAAAATTTCTGAATACCAGTTAAAAACTCATTTAATTCTGGTTTTTGCTACTTTATTTATTGTAGCTATAGTTTATATATTTTTTAATAAAATTTTTGCTATTCCTGTGAAACAACTAGATCTTCTTATTTTTGTATTATCTATTCTTGGTACTTATATGCAGGTGCATAAGATTTTATCTAATTGGATTTATTGGATAATTACTAACGCTTTAACTGTAGTATTATGTTTACAGTTACAGTTATATAGTATTGCCTTACTAATGTTAGGGTATTTAATAGCAGCTATAATAGGATATATTCGGTGGAAGAAAATCAAATCCTAAATAGCACTATTCTAAAACAAATTACTACTAAAGTAGGCTCTATTACTAAAGTGCAACGCCTTGATAAGGGTTTAACTAATACCTTGTTTGTATTGGAAAATGAAAGCAATACAAAATTTATAGTTAAGATTCTTTCAAATATTCAAGGGCTTTTGCCCAATAGGCACCAAGAAGTATACTTAAATAAGCTATTATGGCAAAAAGGTTTAACAGCTGAATTATTATTATATACTAATGATTTCTTTTTATTTAGTTATTTAACAGGGCAAAATTTAACGGCGAAAATGCTAAATAAAAATATTTTAGAGCAACTTAATAGTATTGTTAATATAATTAATAGTACTAATTTAAAGTCTTATAAATTTTTTCAAAGGGATTTTTTACAAACAGCTAGGGCTTATATACAACCATTACCAGACGACCTAAAAAATAGCCAACAAGTTAGTAGCACCTTACAGTTATTAAAAGAAACTGTTTTATATATTAATAAAGAGTTCCCTTTAGAACTTGCTTTATGCCATAATGACTACAACCTTAATAACTTTATTGTAACTCCGTTAAATAAACTTTTAGTAATAGATTTTGAATATGCGGCTATTAATGATATATACTTTGAATATGCAGGTTTAAATTTTATGCTAGGTAGAGAAATTCAGAATTTTATAAGTATACACCAAAACCCTATAGATATAAAGAAACTAAAACAATATACAGTTCTTTTAGATTGTTTAAGTATTTTGTGGTGCTACTTAATGTTTGTGCAACACCAAGTAACTCCTAAACCTAATTATTTAGCTTGGGCAAATAAAGTTCATGCTGATTTATTTTCTAAATGAGTAATTTAACAAATGTGTAATTGTGTAATTTAATATGGAAAACAAAAAAAAGATATTAATTATTGGAGCAACAGGTTCAGTTGGTTGTGCAGCGGTTGAAGTTGTTCTTGCTAACCCTGACTTATTTTCCGTGGAGGGGCTAGTTGCTAAAAACAGTTATAAAAAACTAGCAGAACAAGGGGTTAAGCTAAATAGCAAATATGCTTTAATAGAAAATGAAAGCCACTTTCAGGTTTTACAAGAGGAACTGAAGTCCACTAAGATTAAAGTGATTGCAGGGCGTGAAAATATTGTTAATTTTATTAAAAGTTGCGAAGCAGAAAGAATTTTAATAGCTTCTTCAGGGGCGGAAAGTATTTATTATTTGCAAGCAGCTTTATTAGCTAATAAAGATATTGCTATTGCTAATAAAGAATCTATTGTATGTGCTGGTTCATTGTTTTCAGAATGTAAGAAAAATTTTACAGGAAAAATTATTCCTGTGGATTCCGAACATAGTGCTATTTTTCAAACCTTAGAGAATAGTAACCTAGCTAATATCCATAATATAATTTTAACCTCATCAGGTGGACCTTTCTATTATTATTCTGAAACTAAACTAAAAAGTGTAACTAAAGCCCAAGCTCTAAAACACCCAAAATGGCAAATGGGAGCAAAAATCTCTATAGATTCTGCCACTTTTATGAATAAGGCCTTAGAGGTTTTAGAAGCATGTTATTTGTTTAACTTACCAGCTGAAAAAATTAATGTCATTATAGAAAGATCTTGTACTATGCACGGAGGGGTTAGTTATAATGATGGTTCAATGTTAGCTAATTTATCTAAGCCTTCTATGAAAATAAGTACAGGCTATGGTTTAACTTACCCTAAAAGGCAAACTTCAACAGTGCAACCCCTAAACTTATTAAATACTTCCTTAGTATTTGAAAAACCTAACCCATATCAGCAAAAAATTATTGCTATTGCTAAAGAGGTTTTTGAACAAGGTGGTAACTATCCTTTAATTTTCAATACTGCTAATGAAATAGCGGTAGAGGCGTTTTTAAATGATAGAATCAGTTTTACTAAAATTTTATATATGATACAATACAGTCTTGAAAAGTTAGAATTTCTACAGATTCAAAATCTTGAAGATGTAATTATAAATTATAATATAATAAAAAATAAAATTTCAAATTATATAACTCATAATTAACTTGGAACTTCATGTATATATTAAATTTTTTTATAGATTATATTTTAGTTTTTTTAGTTTTAATTTCAGTTTTAGTATTTGTTCATGAATATGGGCATTACTTGTTTGCTAAATTATTTAAAGTTAAAGTTGAATCTTTTTCTATTGGTTTTGGTAAAGAACTATGGGGTTGGACAGATAAAAGTGGGACTCGTTGGAAAATTGCCCCTTTTCCCTTAGGTGGCTATGTGAAAATGAAAGGGGAAATGTTAGATCTAACAGGTAATTCTAATGAGGTGGCTCCAGATTCTTTTGAAAGTAAAAAACTATGGCAAAAATTTCTAATAGTATTTGCCGGACCTTTATTTAATATTATCTTTCCAGCTTTTATTTTCTTTTTTATTTCTTATTTTGTAGGTTATGCTAATTTAGATCCTACTGTGGGTTCAGTATTAAAGAATGCTCCAGCACATGGTATTTTACAACCTAAAGATATTATAAAAAGTATTAATGGCAAAAATATTACTACTTTCCAAGAGTTACAACAAGAAGTTATGTTACAGCCTAAAGCAGTTGTACGATTGGAAATATTAAGGCAAGGAAAAAAGCTGAATGTAAAAATTACTACAGGTGTTCAGACTGTTAATAAAATAAAAACAGGAATCCTTGGGGTTACAGCTGATAATAGTACTTATACCCATTACCGTTACTCGGTGAAAGCATCAGTTTTATATGTATATAGGGTTTATAAACAAGTAGGTTCTTTAATAATTAATAGCTTTTATAGGCTTTTTAGTGCTAATATGTCGGTAGATGAATTGGGGGGGCCTGTAAAAATAGCTCAAATTTCAGGAGAATCTTTTCATAATGGATTTACTTCTTGGTTATTTTTTATGGCAATACTTTCCTTAAATTTAGCTGTTATTAATTTATTGCCAATCCCAGCCTTAGATGGCGGTTATTTGTTAATTTATATTTTTCAGGCAATTACTCGTAAGAAATTACAAGGTAATGTATATAATTTTTTATTAAAGATTAGTTTTAGTTTGCTAATTGCCCTAATGATTTTTATGATATTTAATGATGTTACATCTATATTGTTTAAATGATATTTATAAGAAGATTTTTTGTTTATATTTCTTATATTCTGCCAATAATTTTATGGTTGGGGGTTCCTTTATATGCTGAAATAATAACAGAAGTTAAAATTATTGGTAATGAAAGAGTTAAAAAAGAGTATTTAGAAACTCTTATGCAAAGCCAAGTAGGAAAAGACTTTAAACAAGAAACTTTAAACGAAGACTTACAAATAATTTATGATACTGATTTATTTAATAATATTGATGCTTCCTTTAATAAGGGGGTTATTACTTTAACACTGCAAGAAAATCCTTTAATTGAAAATATAACTCTTAGTGGGAACGATGCCTTAGGTGAAGATGTTCTAAAAGCAGAAATGACTTTAAAAGAAAGGAATACCTATTCTGAAAATAAAGTAAATTTAGATTTGCAAAGAATTTTAGAGCTTTATTATAAAAGTGGCTTTTTAGCATCTACAGTAAATTATACTTTAAATAAAAAACCTCATAATAGAATAGATGTTACTTTTAATATTGTTGAAGGCAAAAAGACAACTATTGGAACCATAGATTTTTATGGGAACAAGGCTTTTTCAAAGTCGGAACTTGAGGGAGCCATGTTAACTAAAGAGCATAAATGGTGGCGTTTTTTTGGTGCGGGTGATGTGTACGATAAAAGCCGTATTCTTTATGATGGCGAACTATTACGGCAGTTTTACTTAGAGAATGGTTATCCTAACTTTTCTGTTGTTTCTAATTTTACAGAACTAGATGTAAATAATTCTTTAGTAGTAACCTATGTTTTAGAAGAAGGAGAGCGTTACAAATTTGGTGAAAATATGGTTCTTATTAAAGTTCCAGAATTAACAGCTTATAAAAAGCAGTTAGAAGATATGATTACATTAACCCCTGATATGTGGTTTAAAAAATCTTTGTTAGATAAAGAAATCAATAGGTTAAGAAGCTATATTAATACCTTAGGTTTTCAATTTATAGATATTAAACCTAATATGGTATTTAACGACATTACTAAACAAGTAGATATTGTTTTTGAAGTAGTAGAGGAGAAAAGAATCTTTATAGATAAAATTAATTATAATGGTAATACCCGAACTAGAGACGATGTGCTAAGGCGGGAAATGAAGTTTTCAGAAAATGATGCTTATTCAGAAAGTAAAATTAGTTTAGCACAGCGGAATTTATCTCGTACAGGTTATTTTTCTAATGTTAATATTACCGATAAGCCATCTGAAGAGCTAGGTAAGGTAGATTTAGATGTAGATGTAGAAGAAATATCTACAGGCTCAATTTCTTTAGGAGGTGGTTATTCTACAGTAGATAAATTCCAAATTGAAGCAGGTTTTACAGAAACTAATGTTTTTGGTACCGGTAATTATTTTAGTGTTAATACTATGCTTTCTCAGGATACTAATACCTATAGTGTAACCTTAAGCGACCCGTACTTTCTAAGTAAAGAATTATTTGCCAGTATTTCATTATACCGTAATGATACTGGTGCAGATGATTACTACGATTACTCCTTGTACGACCAAGAAGAGCAAGGGATTTCAACCATGATTGGTTATAATTTAAACGATAATTGGACACAAAAATGGGGTTATAGATTATTTTACCGTGATATTTATAATGTAAGTGAAGATGCTTCGCAAGCCATTCAACAAATTGAAGGAACATCTTTTGTATCGGCTGTTTCTCATACAATAACCTACGATACAAGGGATAATGCCGTGTTTACCAGAAAAGGTTGGGAAACTAGCCTATTTACAGAATATGCAGGGGTTTTAGGTGATACAAACTATATAAAAAATACCTTTAAAACTATTTGGTATAAGGAAGTAGCAGAAGATGTTGTACTTTCAGTATTAGGTTCTGTAGGGGCTATTGAAGGTTTATACGGGCAAGATGTAAATATTGTAGATAAATACATACTAGGTGGTTCAACTCTAAGGGGCTTTAGCATGGGGGTCAATTATGGTGGGATTGGACCGGTTGATAATTCAACAGGTGAAACCTTAGGTGGTAAATATATGTATAGAGGCTCAATCCAAATAGAAACTCCCGTACCAGGAGTTAAACAGTATGGTTTAATTGTTTATGCTTTTTCAGATTTTGGAACAGTAACGGATTTTAATAATACTTGTCCTTCAAGCGTTATTGGTGACAATACTACTTCATGTATTGTAGATACTAATTCGTTAAGAGTTTCTGTAGGTGCTGGTATTTCTTGGCGTTCTCCGGCTGGTATTATTAGCTTAGATTTAGGTTTCCCTGTGAAGAAAGAACCTACCGACTATACTGAAAGATTACTCCTAAACTTTGGTACTAGGTTCTAATTGAAACTATTATTGTTTTATTAAAGCTATAGCTTGAGGTTTTGTTATTTTTTTTACTAAATCACCTATTACTTGTGTATCTTTCTTTGTATCACCTAATAAACGAAACTTTTTAGTATCATGTGATATTGATATATGTTTTGGGTGATATTGTTCTATAAAGTCTAGAGTGTTTTTTAACACATCTTCATCTTGTCGGATTATCTGGTTAAATTTTTTTCTAGTAGGGATATTTAGGTTATCTAAATGTGTTAAAGAATCAATATTAATATTATCAATAAGAAAAGGGTTACCCTTTAATATATGCTATTAATTCATTAGGCTCGTGTGTATCGGGTATAATACATTTTGCATTAAACAACCCAAAATCTAATGCTTGGCGGAATGAGATTTTATGCTCTAATTTATTATGTTCTAACTCAATTACAGCATCAAAGAAAGGTTTTAGAATTATTGCATTTTTTACTACCCTAAATTCTTTTTGGGTAATACCCATAAAAGATGATTGTTGTTGTATAGCTTTTCCCTTATCTTTTAATTGTATACATATACAATTATCAAGTACTATAACTAAATACTTGATGTTTATAGGGTTTTTACTCTTTTTACAATCTTTTAAATCTTGTTGTAAAGATTTAACCCTAATTTTATTTGTATCTTTATTTGTGGTTTTTTTGCTAAGTTCTGCAATTCTTTTATTAATTTTTTCTTCTAACTCTTTTATATCTAAATAATCTGATTCATTATTTATATTTTCAGGTGAGTAATAATAAAAGTAGTCTTCAATTTTTTCATCATGTTTATCATTTAGAATATTTTGGAAAGTACTTAGAAAAGATGTTGCGTATGGAGAATCATTATCAAAACAATAATGAATCAAACAATTTGTTTCTGCTCTATTGTTATCAATTGTGTAAGCTGTACTTTCTTTTGTCTTTACTATATGTTGTTTTTTTATGAGTGTTAAAGTATCCTTTAAGCTCGTCATAGAAGAGGTATCTTTAAATATTAATTTATATATTGTTTTGTTTGAACTAATTACGTATATTTGCATTTATTCACCTATATAAAATATAAAATTGTTCCATTGTCTTAAAATTAATTCATCATTTAGTTTACAATTATCAAACCTCTTATTAGTAATTAAAGTATATGGTGTGTTTTTTATTGTAATTTTTGAGTCTTTAAAGCAGTATAAAGAAAATATCCATGCTAAATGTTCTCTATGATTGTTATGATTTTCAAAACAGATATCATTTCTAGTGAAAGAAAAAATAATTTTTTGCTGTTTAATAGTATAAATACATAATATTTTTAATCCTATGAGGAAAAATAGTAAATTACATATAAACTGTAAAATACTTGGTTTAAAAATAAAAGCTATTATTGTAACTATTATTCCAACAAGATTCAGGATACTACTCCATACAAGTTTATTGGGAAATTCAGCTAGTATTTTAATGGCAATATGGTAACATACATAAGCTATCGTTAATACTAATATAGTAATAATTGCTTTATTTAACCATATAAATATTGTCAATGTTACTTTTACTCTATTTGTTACAAATTGCCACATCTATATAACATACACTACAAACTAATGGTTGTATAGTAAAAAATATAAATAAGGTAGGTCATATTTAAAGATATATATGCTAAAAACTACGTTTAGTAAAAATTTTCAGTACAGGCTTCTATTGTCATATTAATGGTTAGGCTTAGGGATAGTAATTAAAACACTAGCAGTTGTAGTGGTAGGAGTTATTTTATAATTTACCGAAGCTGGAATAAAGCAACTCTCACCCATGTTTAAAGTAAAGGATTCATCGTTACTACAGGCACTAGTACTATTAGTTGAACCTATATTTCTCCTAGATTTATCAGTAATATTAGCGAATCCATCATTACTATTATTACTAACACTAACAGTTACACTACCTGATGTTACAGAAATAATTTCACAAACCAATTTATTAGTAAACATTTGTCGTGTTTCGGTTAAGTAATAACTGAAGACTTCGCAAAAATGGTTATTAAGTACTTGGTAATTATTCTGAAAAGCAACCTCTAATGGTTTGCTGCTGCTAGAAAAATTAATAGCTAATAAACTTTCCTCTTTATGCAAAGTTCTAGGTTTGCCATTTTCTAAACGCCCCCAATCACTAACTCTATAGGTAGTATCACTATTTTCTTGAATTTCTAAAATTAAATTATTTTTACCAATAGCATGTAAAGTACCAGATTCAATTTGGAATAGCATGTGGGGCTGAGTAGGGATTAGGTTTAGGCATTTTTTTAGATTGTCTTTATCTATATTATCTATAAATTTTTTCTTAGAACAATGGCGGTTTAAACCTATCATAACCTCACCTGAGGAACCATTTAAAATATACCAAAATTCATCTTTAGATTGAGCATTATTAGGTAATTTATTTAAGATTTTTTTAGGAGGGTGGACTTGTAAAGATAAGTCTTCCCTTGCATCTAAAATTTTTATCAGTAAAGGAAAAGGTTTGTTAGGGTTTAAAGTAGTGCCAAGTAATTTAGTACTAAATTCTTCTCGTAAGTCTTGAAAAGACTTTCCTTTAAGTTTGCCATTACTAACTACACTATTATTTTCAGGACGATCGGATATTTCCCAAGATTCGCCAATTTTTTTAGTATCTGCTGGTAGTTGCTTTAGTTTACAAATAGTGGAACCTCCCCAGATTCTATATTTTAGTAAAGGAGAAAATTTTAAAGGATAAAGTTGCATAGGTTTCTATTAAGTTAATTAAAAAAAATAAAACTTTATTATAAATAATATTAAATAGTATATAATACTTATCTTAGTAATTGTATATTTATTGTAGAGTATGCTAAAATAAACTTTAATGACAATTTATAGTTTACTAACAAGTAATTAATAACATATTTTTAAGGAGATAAGAGGAATGAGAATCCTATGTAAATATTTGTTTGTATTTTTTTTATTAGGAAGTTCAGCCTTTGCTGCCGATTATGGCGTGGTGAATTTTAAAGATGTTTTACAAAAATCTGCAGCTTTCCAAAGTTTTCAAAAGCAAGCTAATAGCAATAAGCAAGCAATTGAAAAAGCATTGAATGATGAAAGTGCTATATTAAAGACAACAGAACAAAGCCTTGCCCAAAATAGAAATTCATATTCTCCTAATGATTTTGAGAAAAAGAGAGCTGATTTTGAAAATAGAGTTAAGGCTTTTAGAAAAAGGTTTCAAGATAAACAAAGAAATTTTGAAAATAATAACGCTGATGCTATGAAATTAATAGAAGACAAACTGCAAGAATGTGTGGCACAAGTAGCTAATGAAAAGAAATTAGATATTGTATATCGGGCAGGTGCTTTAGGTTTTTATGATAAAAAGAGAGACTTTTCAGCTGAAGTTTTAAAACTTTTTAATAAAAAATTACCTTCAGTTACGCTTAAGAAAGCATAACTTATTTGCAATCTTACAATTATATGGGTTATTTAGGTGCAACAATTTTTTAAAGCTATTAAAAGCATTACTTTAAAAGAAGTTATTAGTTTAACTAGTGCTACTTGTCATTCCTCTAAGAACTATACCTTTAGAGGGGTTGCTTCATTAATTAGTGCTAACAACCAAGATATTACTTTTTTTAATAACAAAGCCTATAAAGATTTAATAACTAAAACTAAAGCTGGTGCTTGTTTTATTAGTGCTAAATATGCTGAAGAATTACCAAAAAGTACTTTAGCTTTAATTGTAGATGATCCCTATATTGCTTTTGCTTTAGTTTCACAACAATTGTATCCTATGCCAATATTTAGTAGTAATATTGCTAAAAGTGCAGAGGTAGCTAAATCAGCTAAATTAGGTAAAAATGTATTTATTGGTAATTTTAGTACAATTGGTGAAAATGTAACAATTGGTGAAAATGTATACATTGGCAATAATGTTAATATAGGTGATGATGTTATTTTAGGAAGTAATGGTTATATTTTTGCTAATGTATCTATAAAGCATGCTCAAATGGGTAATGGTTTTATTATTCATGACGGTGTATGTATTGGGCAAGATGGTTTTGGTTTTGCTCCTTCAAAGGCTGGTCCTATTAAAATTCCACAAATTGGTGGAGTAATTATTGAAGATGATGTAGAAATAGGCTCTAATACTTGTGTTGATAGGGGAGCTTTGGAAAACACAATGATTGGTGCTTCAACAAAAATTGATAATCTTGTGCAAATTGCCCATAATGTAAGGATTGGTAAATGTTGCTTTTTAGCATCTGGGGCTGCCATTGGGGGAAGTACTATAGTTGAAGATTTTGTGATGATAGGAGGGCAGGCATCATTAGCTCCTCATATTAAAATTGTTTCATATACCCAAATAGCTCCACTTTCGGGGGTAGCACATTCAATAGATGTACCAGATACAGTTATTGGTATTCCAGCTATCAATTTTACTAAGTTTTGGCGTTTACAAGCTTTATTAAAAAAAATGTTACAAAAATAAGAGGATAATATGAAACCTTTATTAGATGTTAGTGATATTAAAAAACTATTACCACACAGGTATCCATTTTTGTTGGTAGATAAAGTAATGGAATTTAAAAAAGAAGAAGAAATTGTTGCTATAAAAAATGTAACTGCTAATGAAGAATTTTTTCAAGGGCATTTTCCTAATTTTCCTATTATGCCTGGTGTTTTAATTGTAGAAGCCCTAGCCCAAACTTCAGCTTTATTTTATTTATTAAACCTAGAATTAAAAGAAAATAATAAGTCGGTATTTTTTATGGGGGTAGATAAATGTAAATTTAGAAACCCAGTTTTTCCAGGTGATACCTTAAAACTATTGGTGAATCCAATTCAAATTAGAGGGCGTATTTCTAAAATGCAAGGTAAAGCCTATGTGGAAGATAAGCTAGTGTGTGAGTCGCAATTAACTGCAATGATAGAGGGTTAAAATATATGGTAAATATCCATAAAACAGCTATTGTTGAAAAAGGGGCTGAAATTGCTGAAGGTTGTAATGTTGGTCCATTTTGTTATGTTGGGTCAAAAGTTAAATTACACAAAAATGTTAAGTTAATTAGTAGTGTTCATATTGTTGGTAATACTGAAGTTGGTGAAGGTACTGAAATTTTTCCCTTTAGTGTAATTGGAGTTAAACCTCAAGATTTAAAATATAAAGGTGAAGAAACTAAAATTATTATTGGTAAAAATACTTCTATTAGGGAACACGTAACAGTTCATTTAGCTACAGGTAGTGGGGTGACTAGTATTGGAGATAATTGTTTATTAATGGTAGCTTGCCATGTGGCACACGATGTACATATTGGTAACCATGTTATTATAGATAATAATGTATTACTAGCAGGACATGTAAGTGTTGATGATTACGCTATTATTGGTGGTGGTTCGGGTATTCATCAGTTTTGTAGAATTGGTAGTTATGCTTTTATTGGTGGTATGAGTGGAGTAGGTTCAGATATTGTTCCTTTTGCTTTGTTTGCAGGAGTAAGGGATAGTGAAAGGATTAATGGAGTTAACTTAATAGGTTTAAGGCGAGCTGGTTATTCTAAAGAAGAGATCCATGAAGTAAATCAAGCCTATGATATTTTGTTTGATAAAACAGATATTTTCCAGAATAATATAGAAAAATTGCAGAAGAAGTTTACAGATTCTAAACTAGTTAATAAAATTATTAGTTTTATTAATGCTGAACGTTCTAGGAATATTTGTACAGCTTACCGTAAAAATATCTAATATAAAAAAATAAGATTATATTATAATGCCTAAAAAAGATAAATATGCGTTTATTGTTGGTAAAGGTGATTTAGTGAATAGTGTAATTACTAAAGCTAAAGCATCTAACCTAAACTTTATTGTAGTAGGTATTAAGGGTTATAGTGAGTTTCTTTTTGTAAATAGGCATAAGCATTTTTGGTTCTTTTTAGGGCAAGTTTCTAACCTTTTACAACAGTTAAAAGAGCATCAGGTTACTAAGGTAGTATTACTTGGAGCTATTCGGCGTCCTTCATTATTTAGTTTAAAATTAGATGCTTTAGGAAAAAAAATAATAAAAAAATATGTAGCAGCAGGTGATAATTCCTTGTTATCTTTATTAATAGATGAATTTCATAGTTATGGTTTTGAAGTTGTTGGGGCTCATGAAATAGATCCTAGTATTTTAGCTCAAAATAAACTTTATGTAGGTTCTACAAATTATCAAGATTATCATAAAGATATAGTAGATGGTTTTAATTTTGCTAAAAAAATAAGTGTTTTTGATATTGGGCAAAGTTTAATTTACCAGCAGGGTATGGTTATTGCTTTAGAAGCAGTAGAGGGTACTAAGGCAATGATCTTACGTTCTAAAAAGTTATTAAAAAAAGAAGGACCCAAAGGTTTATTAATTAAAGTAAAGAAAATTAACCAAACCTCTAAGGTAGATCTTCCTACTATTGGTCCTAAAACTGTTATACAGGCTAAAAAAGTAGGTTTAGCTGGTATAGTAATTGAAGCAGAAAATACTATTATTCTGAAAGAAGTAGAAACATTAGCTTTAGCAAAGAAAAATAATATTTTTATTTTAGGCATGCAATATCTAAAATAAGGTACTATAATTTTTTGGTTAAAATAAGAAGGTGTAAGAGATTGTGATGAAAAATGTTATGGTGAAAATTTATAAAAAATTATTACCAGTTGCAGGAAAATATATAGCTAAAATTATGTTCAAGAATATGATTTTACATTATAAAATTAGTAAGTACGAGCAAGAAATTATTAAACTAAAAAAAACTTTAGTAAAAATGGAAAATGCTAGTATGAATCCAAGCCCTAAACGTTAGAGCTATAAATTACTTTTATTAGCTATATTTTTAGTTTGGTTGCTTTTTTTTATTATAAAGAATAAATAGATCTAATAAATTAGATAGCCTGTAATTTATCTACACTTATTAGTAAATTCATAAAATAATAAGTAAAAAATACAAAGTTAGGATTTATTATTATTAATTACTATTTTTTCCTTAATTTTCTGGCTAGAAGTTGAAGGCTTTTCTTGTAGATCTAAATTACCCCAATAGTGCATTAATTCCAAAATAGGAAGTAAGGTTTCCCCTTTTTTAGAAATTTTATATTCTACTTTGGGTGGCATAGAGTTAAATTGAACTCGGGTAATTAATTCATCAGAATGAAGCTCTTTTAATTGTTGTGATAAAATCTTATGATTAATTTTAGGTAGCAATTGTTTTATTTCTCCATAACGGTAGCCTTTGTTTTCTTGGCATAAATGCCATAAAATAACAGCTTTCCATTTACCACCAATTACACTTAATGTATGCTCTACAAAACAAAATACTTGGTTCACCATAATTTTATTCCTTTTGGTTTCTTTGTTATTTTATGTTTATTTTAAGTTGTGTTTAACTTACCTATAATTGCTTATAATTACTATATTACTTACTTTTATTACTTAATCTTTGTGATGTTTTGTATCATAATTATTGCTATTATATGTTAGTTTGTTATATAGCATAACATTTTATATAAAATGTATAAATAACTATCAGTAAAAACAAGTAAGATTTAATAATATATAAAAGAAAGTAATGCACTGAAATAGCATTAAAGTAGTAATGTAACCTTGTTTTATTATAAGTTTTTATTAGTAATGTAATTACGATTAATTACTAGAATTTTTTCAAGGAACTAGTATCTTATTTTTAATAATAGAAAGTATTTTGCTGTTTTTATAAGATGATTCGTTAAAAAATTGTTAATATTGATAATTTTTGTTATATTCTTTTTACGAATATAAGTGTTTTAAAAAGAATGTTATTAAAAGAATAATTTTAATTCTTTATAGGTATAAAGCTTGTTGAAACTTGCTAATTACAGTCATAATAAAGTATAAAAAGTTGTAATTACACAAAAATTTAAGTTAATTATAGTTTATCAGAAAGAATTTTATTTAAAGTAATATCTAGAATAGCAGCTATAAATTATAGTAAATAATTTGTATTAAAGTTTGTTATATTTATGCTTACTCTTGCTATATAAGATAACATTTTATCTGAAATATATAAATAATTATCCACAAAAAAGAATATTACTAAAAGCGACATTTTTTGTTTATTTGATGAAAATAGTAGAGCTAGATTTTAACTTCATAAGAAAAAATCTTAATTAAATTAAACATGTGATACTGTTTAGTTTATATTACCATTCTTTGAATAGTCCAATAGAGGGAAACTATTCCTGCAAAATAGCCGATAGATAATATATATATATGTTGAATATTATAATCCTTTGAAGAAGTTTTCATAATTATATTGAAAACTTGTAAAGCTAAGTAAAATACTATTAAAACAAAAGTAGCAAAAATGAATTGTCCAATTTCAACGCCCACATTAAATGAAACAAGGGCTGACAACAGTTCTATTTGTGGTAAACCAATTTCTTGTAAAGCACTAGCAAAGCCAAAACCATGCAATAAACCAAAAATAAAAGAGACCAGCATTGGCTTTTTATAAGTTAAAGAGGAAGAATTGCCTCTAATTAGTTCTATACTTAAGAAAAACACACTAAAGGCAATTAAAGTCTCCACTGCGGGAATGGGTAACCTAAAAATATTCAAAGCACTGATAGCTAAGGTGATAGAATGAGCTAAAGTAAAGCCTGTTAGACTTAAAAGCATTTTTTTAAAATTGCCAAGAGTAATAAAGACTAAAAGGGTTACAAATAATAAATGGTCATACCCACTTAAGATATGCTCCATACCTAGTTTCAAATATTCTTTAAAAACACTAAAAGGATTTTCTTTGTTAGGTAATGTAATGTCTTTTTCAGAAGCTGCTCCAGATATCACATTACTGCCTTTATTTAACCATGATACTTTAATTAGAGTAGGTAGATCAGGATTAAATAAAGGGTACTTGATATTCAGCTTTTGTCCACCAATACCATTTTTACAATATAATTTAGTTGTAAATACTAGATTATTTAGTATTTGTTTTTTTATTAAAGGAGAAGATTCGCATGCTTGAGCATCAAGTGTAATATTGGGAACATTAAAGTTAGGTACTGAAGGCGGTACTTTCCATTGTAATTTGTATATATTATTACTTATTTCTTGAATATCCACATATAAAGGTCGCGAATCATGAGCGTAGATAGGTCTAATGATAGATAGTCCTAAAGTGATAATAAGGGCTATTCTAGAAAATATTTCTATAATTTTATTTGGTATTTTCATATCTTCATATTAGTTATTCTTACATTATACCTAGATTAATTAACTATAATTTTTGTTGCTATTATTATGGTTGGTTGTGACTATCCATTAACTTATTATCCCCTAATAAAGCTGGCATATCAACTTTGACTTTATAAGTTTTGATTATATCCTTAATGACTTTATTGGTTTCTTGTGAGTTGCGTTTTAGTTGTAAGTCATATGTAACTTTATCTATTACTTCACTTAATTTAGCCTTTCTACCTAAAGTATGCTTACTAATATATACTAAATGATAGCCATAGGGACTTTGGAAAGGGCCATACCAATGATGTGATGGTTTGAGTTGAAATAATTTGTTACTCATGGTTGTGGCAAAATGACTTTCTACAAAATCCTTAGTTCTATCAACGTAATTAACATAGTATAAAAATCTATCACCATACTTAGGAGCATCAGCAAATGGAATTTTATTGTTATTTAAAACTTTGAGTTGCTTTTTGGCTAGAGCTAAAGCTAACTTTTTACTATGTATTTCATTAGAAAAAAATACATGGGTAAAGGTTACAGATGGTTGAATATAATAATCTGCTTGATGTTGGTTAAAATAATTTTCAATTTCTTTAGAGCTAACTTTTGAGGTAGCTTCCATAACACCTTCTGTCATAAATTGCATTTTTTGTACTAATCTTCTTTTTATAATATAATCATCTTTATCAAGCCCCATAGCCAAGGCTTCCCGATATAAAACTTCCTCTTTAATATATTCATCTATAAGATTCTTAATTGCCGTTTTACTCATATTAGCTAAAGCTATTTTAGCAAATTCAGGAGAATATACTTTATTATCATATTGTAAAAATAAAAGTAAGTCCTCTTTGCTAACATTAATTTCTGTATCAGACTCATTAAATGATGGCTTGAAAAATATAAAATATCCAAAAATAATAACACCAAGAATAATAAAATGAATGATTGGATCTTTACGAGCTAATCTGGTAAAAAAATTTTTTATTTTCATAACTATTTTACAAACTGTTCCTCTATATGCTTCTCTACAAAAATGAAAAGCAACACAATAAAATACTGTGTTGCTTTAGTTAAAAAATTAATCAAATACTATGGAGTATACCAAATAGGTGAGCTATAAGCTCTTTCTTGAATGGTTGCTGGGTGATTATCAGCAACTTTATTGTGGTCAAGACCTAGGGCTAAGGCACTAAATAGAGAATTACGAGGGGTAGGAATTTCTAGTACCCGTACATAGTAAAATGCTCTTTTAGTAGGATCAAATTCTTTATCTTCCCACAAGGTATAAAGTTCTGAAGCACCAATGGTATTGGTATATTTAGCTGTAGTTAAATCAACAGTATTACCTACAGGCTTAATTTTAGCAGGATTAGTTCCTCTGCCTTTAGACCAAGCCACATTGTAGACTTTTTCATGGGATTTACCATTAGCATCTAACCAGCCTTTTACCACTTGAATCCGATCTAAGTTGGCTCCATCTGGATCTTTGCTAGCTCGAATCAATAATTTAATTTTTTCCCCATTGGGAGCTTCGGCTAAATCTCCTCCCATTGACACACCATTAGAATAGCCTATATCTGCAAAATTTTTGCTTGAGGCATCATTTTTAGCATAATCCCAACCAGCAAATACTTGTAAAGTTATAAAAGTACCTGTAGTAGCATATGTTTCTTTTCTTTGAATAGCATTAAAAATAGCACTACGTGTATTTTCTTCAGCATAAACAGCTGCTAAGCCTGCACTGGAAATATCCCAACCGGTAACACCTGGCATGATTTCTGTTCCTTTATTGGCATCTGGTAAATCTTGGGCAAACTTTCCTAATGGTTGGTTTTCTGCCGTAGTACTTAAACCGCTATGGGAATCAGCTCCTCCTACAACACCAAACTTATAAGGGTTAGTACCAATTTTGTCTTCTATTTCCAAACCCCTTTTTAAACTAGAGCGAATATAATTAGCTTTTTTATCAGAGCTTTTAGTAGTTAAACTTTTATCTACTACCATTAAGTGTTCATATTTTTCGTAATTAGCAAATTCATCATTGGGTGAAACATCAGGGCTTGTTTCAGAATCGCCTTTCATTTGAGTAATCTCAACTACAGGCTCCCATTTCATTCTTGTTTTAGCATATTGGACATCAATAGGGTGACCATAGCTATCTTTTTCACTAAACATCAAGCCGTTACTTAAATTAGAATTATGAGGAATAGCTAACATGGAAACGCCATATTTTTTAGTAGTTGTTTCTAAAAATTTCCATAAATCTTCAGGTTTATCACTATCAAAAGAACTATAAGGTAAGAATTGTTTAGCTTTAGAACCTTTATCTTTCATTATTATTACCCTATGTAGGTTAGCCCCATTAGGTAAAGAAGACCACTCCCAAGCTACAAACGTAGTAAACTTACCAGGTTCATTATACTTTTCAGCAGCATTAATAATTTTATTCCATACAGGTTGCCGAATAGCTTTTGTAAATAATTCTGAATACGGTTTATTTTTATTTACACTATCCATTAAAGTCCAATATAAGGTTCTTTTTTCTTTATAATTACCAGAGTTCCATTGTTCTATAAATTTTTTACCCATTTTACTTTTACGAATGTCTGGGGAATTTTTGCTAATCTGTTGTAATAGACCCATGTATTCAGCGTGATCAGATACCATACCAAAATCCAAAGCTCTTTTTTGTTGCACCCTGAATCCACCTAAGGGAGCAAGTACTGGTTGCCCTTTCATGAAACGGTAAGCCTCATCTGGACCAACAGCTATGTTTCCAAGAGCAAAAGCATCTCCTGACAGATTGGTGTGTAGATGAGTTTGTCCAAAATAAACATGTTTTTTTGGATATTCGGGAGTATTTGCATTGGCAATATTAGTCAATAATATTGCTAGTGAAAAATATATTAAATAAATTGACCGCATTGCATTCCTCTTTTTATATAATAAAAAATGACATAACATATTGTAACAACTAATTAATACAATATAATTAAATATGATAACACTTTCTAACTAAAATTCAACAACATAATACATAGTTACTAATGAATGGAAGATAAGTTTATAATAAAGTGAAAGTAATTCTTAGAAAAGTAAGTTTATACTAGTAACTTCTTACTTAAAATTAGTATTATCTATAATAAAATTAATGGCTAAAAGTATCATGATTCTTGTATGAATATGTGATTTTTTATCTTATTAGTAGAGTTTTAGTTTACTATTCTCAAAAAGATTCTCTTATTAATAATAATGAGGTGTGCATATATTGTTACAACTTAAAAATAAAATTTATAGTTTATCAGGAAGAATTTTGTTTAAAGTAATACCTAGAATAGTGGCTATAAATAATCCTGATAATTGCACAGTTGGAGTAATAGTAATGGTATCTATAAAAACTCCTGTAATAATTATAATAGCAGGGATTACTAAGTTTTTATAATTATTAAAATCTACGTGGTTTTGAACAATAACTTTAATACCCATAGAAGAAATTAATCCAAATAATACTAGGGAAATGCCTCCCATAATGGCTTGGGGTAAGTTTTGAATAATTGCACTAACCTTTCCTAGCATGGATAAAAGAATACTCATAATTGCTGCTATTCTTAAAAGGCGAGGGTCGTAGATTCTGGTTACAGCTAAAACTCCTGTGTTTTCACCATAAGTAGTATTGGCAGGGCCACCAAGAAAACCTGCTAATAAGGTGGCTAAACCATCACCAATAACTGTACGGTGTAGCCCTGGATTTTTAACAAAATCTTTACCAACAACGGCTCCATTGGTTTGAATATCACCCATATGTTCTATAAAAGTAACTAAAGCAATAGGTGCTATTACTAAAATGGCTGTAAGGTTGAATTTTGGCAGAGTAAATATAGCATTAAGACTGTGTTGGGAATAGCCAAACCATGGGGCATTAATAATAGGGGTAAAATCTACTAAACCAAGAATAATTGTAAAAATATATCCTACCAACATTGCCATAATAATAGGCATTAAACGAAAGAAGGATCGTTGTAAAAAGGAAAAACCAAGCATTACTATTAAGGTTATGCTTGCAATAAGAATACTAGTATAGTTAATGCTGCCATCTGACTTATAACCACTCATAGCTAAGGCAACGGGGGATAATTTTAAGCCAATGGCTATAATAATAGGTCCTAAAACAATAGGAGGGAATAGTTTTTTAATTTTTGCACTACCATAAATCTTAATGAATCCAGCTAATAGAATATAAATTAAACCGGCAACAATAATTCCACCTTTTAGTTCCGGTATTCCATATTGCTTTAAAACTAAAATAATAGCTGAAATAAAGGCAAAAGAGGATCCTAAAAAAACTGGAACCATACCTTTAGTAAGAAGATGAAAAATTAAAGTTCCTAAACCTGCACAAAGCAAAGCAATGGAAGTATCTAACCCTGTTAGAAAGGGTACAAGAACAGTAGAGCCAAACATAGCTAAAACATGTTGTAAACCTAAAATATACTCTTTGGCTGTGGGGAATTTTATCATATTGAAAAGTATCCTACTTGGTAGTTAATAATGTTTATTTGTAAATGAATATTATAAATATACTAGGATTTTAATCTTAGATTTTAAGTTTTTTATTAAATTTATTTGAAAAACGTTAAACAAAAAGAATTAATTTTTACTTTTCTCTGTTCTTAGGTGTTAAAAATTCTATCACCAGCGTCGCCTAAACCTGGTACAATATAACCGTTTTTATTAAGCTCTGTATCAAACCCTGCTGCATAAATTAAGCAATTTTTATGTTTGGAAAAGATATTCTCTAAAGCATGCGGTGTTGCTAAAATAGCAATAATAATTACATTGTCCATATGGTAATTATTATTTTTTAAGTAATCTAAAGTATGAACTAAAGTATTACCTGTTGCTAACATGGGATCTAAAATTAAAGCTGTTTCATCTTTTTCTATTTTAGGAATATTAGCATAATACTCTTGAGCTTCAAAAGTTTTTTCATTCCTAGATGCTCCCATAAAACCAACTTTAGAATCAGGTAGTAATTTTTGTAAAGGAGCCATCATGGCTAAACCTGCTCTAATAATTGGAATAAGAGTAACTTTATTAATTTTTATACCCTCATAGGTAGCAATAGGAGTATTAACAATTTTCTTGACATAGGTTAGATTCTTTAATGCTTCCGAAGCTAACAATAAAGTAACTTCCTCAGCAATTTCTCTAAAATCTTTAGAGGGGGTTTTTTTATCACGTAATAGTGTTATTTTGTGTCTGACCAACGGATGGCTATCTAAACACACGAAATTGTTATATTTCATTGCTCACTCCTTTGTGTTAAAACAATAATTAAATACACACTCAAATTATTAGAATTCTGCCTAAACGACTTCAGTATAAATTTATATTGACTAAATATCAATAAAGATTATAAAAAAAACAATAAAGTTCATTTGTTGAAAAATAAAGTGGTTATTTTAGAATAATATAATTTAATATTATTAGGATAATTGTTATAATTTTTAATTATTAGTTGTGAAGTAGAGGAATAATGCCAATGAAAATAATTATCGGGAGTGATCATCGTGGCTTTGAGGCTAAAGAATTCTTAAAAAAACATATAACTGGCTATGAAATTATTGATGTTGGAGCCTTTTCTAACGATCCTGTAGATTATCCTAATGTCTCTAAGGATTTAGTGTGTAAAATGGAGGAAGATTTTAATAATTCTTTAGGTATTATTTTATGTGGTTCAGGTTTAGGAGTATGTATTGCTGTTAATAGGTACCCTAAAATTCGTGGTGCTTTAATATATAATACATCAACCGCTAAGTCGGCTAAGCAACATAGTAATGCTAATGTCTTGTGTTTATCGGCTGATAATTTTACCAACGAAGAATTACTGGATTTTATTAAGATTTTTTTTGCAGAAAAATTTGCTGGTGGTAGGCACCAAAAAAGAATCTTGGAATTAGAACAACAATAGTAAAATAGTAGGATTAAAGAATCCATAAACAAATTATAATTAAAACTTATCAACTTTCTTTCAAGTAATTTTATAAAGTAATTACATATAATAAAAAAAGAAAATAACTAAATATAGGTAAAAAATGGCTAATTTTTTTCAGGATAGTTTCCAAACTTCAGATGTTGATGTTTACAACTTTACGCAACAAGAATTAATAAGACAACAAAATAATATAGAGCTTATAGCTTCGGAAAATATAGTTTCTAAAGCAGTGTTAGAGGCTCAAGGTAGTATTTTAACCAATAAATATGCCGAAGGATACCCTAATAAACGTTATTATGGCGGTTGCAAGTATGTAGATGAAATTGAATCTTTAGCTATTGAAAGGGTTACAAAACTATTTGATGTGGCATATGCTAACGTGCAACCTCATTCTGGCTCGCAGGCAAATATGGCAGTTTATTTAGGGTTATTGCAGCCCTTTGATATGGTAATGGGTATGGATTTAAATGCTGGTGGGCATTTAACTCATGGTTCTTCCGTATCTTTCTCTGGTAAACTTTATAAAACTTGTAGCTATAAGGTAGACCCCAAGACTTTTTTAATAGACTATGATGAAGTAGAAAAAATTGCTGTGGCTAATTCCCCTAAAATGATTATTGCTGGGGGAAGTTCATATTCTAGAATTATAGATTTTGCTAAATTTCAAGCTATTGCTAAAAAAGTTGGTGCTTATTTAATGGTAGATATGGCACATTTTGCAGGGCTGGTTGTTGGAGGTGAGTATCCATCACCTATTCCTTATGCCGATATAATTACTTCTACTACCCATAAAACTTTACGAGGTCCAAGAGGAGGGTTAATTTTAAGTAATAATAAAGATATTATGAAAAAAATTAATTCTGCAGTGTTTCCAGGTTCACAGGGAGGACCATTAATGCATGTAATTGCAGCAAAAGCTGTAGCTTTTAAAGAGGCCTTAGATGATTCTTATAAAACTTATATTAAAAATGTGGTTAACAATGCTAAAGCTATGGCTAAGGCTTTTGTTGCAAAAGGTATAGATGTAACCACAGGTGGTACCGATAGCCACTTATTCCTAGTAAATGTTAATAGTGTACTAGGTTTAAATGGGAACCAAGTAGAAAAAATTTTAGATACTATCAATATAACTTGTAATAAAAATTCTTTACCTTATGACGTACTACCTTCTTCAAAAACTTCAGGAATTAGGATTGGGACTCCAGCTATTACTACACGGGGGTTTCAAGAATCTGATGTTATTGAGGTTGCTAACATTATTATTGATGTTTTAAAATTACTAAAGCCAGCAAGTGAATCTTTAGATCCTAAAGAGTTAAATACTATGCAAAATAGGGTAAAGAGTATCATTAATAAATTTCCTATTTATTAATAATGGAATAGTGAATTAAAATTATTTAATGTTAAAAGAATTTGAAATTATCAATACATACTTTACAAAGTTAGCTACTAATGATTATGCTTTAGGTTTAACAGATGATTGTGCTTTTATAGCAGATTCTAAGACTTTAGTAATAAGCACAGATACTTTAATTGAAAATGGGCATTTCTTTTCTAAAGATGAGCCCGAATCTATTGCTACTAAAGTATTAGCGGTAAATTTATCTGATACAGCAGCTATGGGAGCTATTCCTAAATATTGGCTTTTGAATTTATCTATTAACCAACATTTTGCTAACCCCAATTGGTTAAAAAGGTTTAGTGAAAAATTACTGGAATTACAAAGTATATATAATATCTCTCTAATAGGAGGTGATACAACCTTTACGAAAGGACCAATGGTAATTTCAGTAACTTTGTTAGGTGAGATAGCTAATAATAAGGTTTTAAAGAAAACTACAGCATTAGCTAACCAAGTAATTTATGTATCTAATAATATTGGTGATGCTCATTTTGGTTATAAAATTTTGTATGATAAATATAATTTACAACAAAATTTATATAAAGAGCTTACTATAAAGCAGAAAGATTATTTAGTTAGCCAATATAAATATCCAACGCCACAAATTACCTTAGGGCAAATTCTAATAAAATATGCCTCAAGTTGTACTGATGTTTCTGATGGATTAGTTGCTGATCTAGAAAAACTATGCCAACTATCGGGGGTTAGTGGCATAATTTATTTGCAAAGTATTTATGAAAATATTTTTTCAGATTCCTTAAAAACTATTTTGAAGAAATCTAATAATATTCAAGAAATTATTATTCAAGCAATTACCGGAGGTGATGATTACCAGCTAGTGTTTTGTATTCCTAAAAATAAAGCACAAATGTTAGAAACAGAAGTTGCCAAAGCTGGTATAAGAATCCATAAAATAGGTGAAACCACTGTTAAAAAACAATTACCCTTATATATTACAGATTTATTAGGAAATAATTTACCTATGAATTTTAATAAAGGTTTTACTCATAGCTTTTAATTAATACTCATTCCTTATTAATATACTCTTCCTAAAGATTATTTTTACAATATAAACTGAAATATTAGAATTTAAACCTAGTATTAAACTAAACCTTAAAATCTAATTTACAAGTAAGAATAGTTAATGAAGTAATAAGTTATTATCTAGTTAAATTAAAGTTAGTAATAGGGAAATATTAGATGTAAAAACCAAAGGGCTTGTTATTAAAATTATGTTAAGAGTACTTTTGGTTAGAAAGAATCAATTTTATTCTTAGCTTTTTTAGAGAGTTTAGTTTTTTTAAGGCTTGTAATGGTTTCATCGTTATCGTATGGTATTTTTCTAAAATCTTTTTGGGTAATAATATCTATACGTTTTATTTGGTTTTGTTCATTAAAAGTTAAGCGGATAATTTTGGCATCTTGAATATTTTTGGCTAAAAACCTTAACTTTCTAATAGATGTTTCGTAAGCATAATACCAGATGTTTTCATTAAAACTTGCGGTAATAGTAGGAGGGCCTACTAAATCTTTTACAGTTTCTTTTGTCATACCCACGTTTAAAGATTCTAAGGTATGGTCAAAGATATAATTACCTTCAGTTACTTTATTATCAGAACAACCACTTAGAAAAACTAAAAAAAAGATTATGCTTAAGCGTAAAAATTTGTAAATCATATATTTTTTAATTAAAGTCTTTATTATAATATTACTATCCTATAGTATATAATTACTCTAGCATAAAATATACTAGTAAATTCATACTAGTATATTCTGTTTATTTATAGTATTAAAATTTGTTTGATTAATATTCTTTATTACCTTACTTATATGTAATTATTCTATTATTCTAAATAGGCATATTCTTAGTACAAGTACAATCAAAAAGGTAGTATTGTTTGCACAAGAGTAAAAATTATTATACAATATTGTTTATAATATACAACCAAGTTGGTAGTACAGTAGTAATATATTTATAACTAAATTATAATAAAAAGGATTGTTCTCATAGTATCTTATTTATGCAATTTTATCTTTAGATTTGGTTTATTTATAAGTTTTATTTTATTTACCAATAGTTTACTAGCTAATAATGAAGTTAGAAATGAACCACAATCTGCTAATTCTTCTAAAACAGATAAAAGAGTTTCTGGTACAACAGAATTTTCTAAAACTAATAATGATTCTAACTTAAAAAATAAGAATTCAAAAACTGTCAAGGCTAAAAATACAGAAGTAGAAGGTACAAATGCAAATAGTACAGTTTCTAAACAAGAAAAAACTGTTTCAGAACTACGTTCAAGTATTTTAAACCCATTTTCTGATGTGTGGTATTTTAGCTATGCTGATGCCTTTAAAATTATTAATGATGATGGTGATTATAGGGGAGTTAATAGTACGAACCTTAAAGCAAAAGGGTCATTTTATTTAACTGATAAATATAATTTAATTTTTGGTTTTACTACAGGTTTACGTTTGAAAGAAGAAGAAAGTGGAGGGGTTAAACCATCTTTTTCTTACTCTAAACTTGTGGTAAGGTTTGCTCCTAATAAAAAGAAAGGTTTTATTTATAGTGTTGGCATGGGATCTTCTTTTCCCATAGATTTGAATTATGATAGTATACCAAAAGACCACGATGTAACTTTTGGTCCTAATGGAGTGCTTGGGTATGTAGATCCCAACTATACTTTCTTTTTAGGAACTAGTTATGTGCAAGATTTTATTAATACAGATGAAGTTCATACTCAAGACTTTAAAGTAGGTATAATGGGTTCACATGTGTTAGGTAAAAGATTTTTTATAAAAGGTTTTGCTTTAGTAGATAATGACTTTGCCGAACTTTCAAATAACCAATTAAAAATTCCAGTAGGGGTAGGAATAAACGCTATTGTCAATATGTTCCATGTACCTATTAACTTAGGAGTTAATTTGGCTCATACTGTTGTTCACCCTAATAATGAAGGCAGGGAAACTATTATTTTTGTAAGTATTGCTCCTATTCTTTATCAAGGTAAAAAATAATCAATTTCCTACCTATTTAAGGATAACAGGTATAACAACTTAGCTAATAGTTATTAATAGTTTAATAATAAAATATGGTTTTTATGTAACCTTAAAAATAGCAAAGTAAATAGTGTATCTGTGAATGAATTACTTATATTCTAATAGAAACAAGTGTAAAAATACTAACAAAATAATATATTTATAACAATATATTATTTATATATAAGAAAACTACTAGTTTTATAAGTATTGTTAATAAAGATTACTAATAAAGCATAAAATTAAATCAAAAGAAATATTTTATTTACTTAAATACTCTTTATCAGTAACTTTTTCTAACCAAGTTACTACACTACTATCTTTAGCTTCAGCTATGGCAATATGAACCATAGGAGAATCTGACCTAGCACCATGCCAATGGCATTCTTCAGGGGCAAACCAAACAACATCACCAACTTCAAGTTCTTGTACTGTTCCTCCTTTTACTTGGGCAAAGCCTTTACCTGAAAGAATAATAAGAGTTTGCCCCATTGGATGAGTATGCCAAGCTGTTCTTGCTCCTGCTGAAAAACTCACTACAGCTCCACTATAACTATTTTGCCTATCAGTAGCAAAAGGGGAATCAATGGTAACATTGCCTGTAAAGTATTCAGTTGAACCTTTAGTAGCTTTTTGTTCTTTATGTTTTGTAATCTTCATAAGTTTCTCCTATTAGTATAGTAATTTAATGATGAGGTTAATATATTTGCCTTAACTAAAGAATATATAATATGATCTATTTGATAAAATAATATAATTTACTTCATAAAATGTTCTTTACCATTATGTAAAAGCGGAATATAAATTTCAGTTATGGCATTTTCATCTTCAGAATTATTCGCAGTTACAATATAACGTTCAAGTGGAGAATAGCCATAATCTCTTACTAAACCATGTTTTTTAACATATGCATCAGCTTGTGCCCATGCATTTCCTAGTTTTTGATAAGAACCTTCATAGGTTACCTTTAAAACATACTTTTGGGCAGGTATAGTACCACATTCTAATTGTTTTGCCTTAGTAGTTTCAACATCTTTGTAGGCACCATGTACTACTAATTCTTTCTTACATTTTTGAAGATCTACTTCTATAGCATTAACAAAACATGCGTTATAAGGTTCCTGCGGACTTACACTTTTATATAGGCAAAGAGTTGCTTTAGCAAAATCTGTTTGTTTAATAACTAAATCTTTATTATTAACTAACTGTTCTAGTTCCTTATAATTTTCATTAATAATGTTATTAAACTTTTCTATCATATCTTGAAATTTAACAATACCAATAAAGTGCATTTTTTCTGTGGCAACTATGCCATGAATTGTTACTTTATCCATTTTACCCTCGTTAATTTAAGAATTATCAACTTTTTCTTGTTGTGCTTTTGTATAGCGTTCCCCTTGAGGAGTAAAATTATCTAATAATTTTTTAATCTTTTGTAAATCTTCAGAAGTAAGTTTTACTAAAGTACTACCAATATTTTCTTCTAGGCGAGGTATTTTAGTAGTACCTGGAATAGGAGCAATCCAAGGTTTTTGTTCTAATAACCAAGCTAAAGCAATCTGTGCAGGTGTTACTCCTTTTTCTTTAGCTATGTTTGTAAGTAACTCTACTAACACTAGGTTTGCTTTAATGTTTTCAGGAGAAAAACGAGGTACCACATTCCTAAAGTCATCTTTAGTAAATTTAGTATTTTCAGTAATTTTACCTGTTAAAAAACCTGTGCCTAAAGGGCCAAAGGGTACAAAACCTATACCCAATTCTTCAAGGGTAGGTATAATATCTTTTTCAGGATTACGCCAAAACAATGAATATTCACTTTGTAAAGCTGAAACCGGTTGCACTGCATGAGCTTTACGAATAGTATTAGCTGATGCTTCTGATAAACCAAAATATTTAACTTTTCCCTCTGCAATAAGTTCTTTAACTGTTCCTGCAACATCTTCAATAGGCACATTAGGATCTACCCGATGTTGGTAGAAGAGGTCAATATAGTCTGTTTTAAGCCGTTTTAAAGATTCTTCAGCAACCTGCCTAATTCTTTCCGGTCTGCTATCTGTAGGATTACTTGCGTTACCATCTTTAAGGCCAAATTTAGTAGCAATAACTACATCTTTTCTTATGGGTTTTAAAGCTTCACCTACAAGTTCCTCATTAGTGAAAGGACCATAACATTCAGCGGTATCATAAAAAGTAACGCCAAGTTCATGGGCTTTACGGATTAAAGCTATGCTATCTTTTTTTTCTATAGATGTTCCTCTGCCCCAACTTAGCCCCATACAACCAAGTCCAATTGCCGATACTGTCAAGCCACTTTTACCTAATTTCCTTTTTTGCATTGTTACTTTCCTTTTTGCATGATTAATTCTTTTAATATATATATATATTACTGCCCTTAATTTATTATTAAGGGCAGAGTATTTCTTTTGTATTTTGTTAGTTAAAATCTAGCTTTTATCAGTCCTATGTTCTAATTCGGCTGGATAACGATCTCCCTGAACTTTTATATTATCTAATGAACTTTTAATATTTTGTAAGTCTTCAGCAGTAAGTTTTACTAAAGTACTACCAATATTTTCTTCTAGGCGAGGTATTTTAGTAGTACCTGGAATAGGGACAATCCAAGGTTTTTGTTCTAATAACCAAGCTAAAGCAATTTGTGCAGGCGTTACTCCTTTTTCTTTAGCTATTTTAGTAAGTAACTCTACTAACACTAGGTTTGCTTTAATATTTTCACTTTTAAAACGAGGCACAATATTTCTAAAATCATCTTTAGTAAATTTAGTATTTTCAGTAATTTTACCTGTTAGAAAACCTTTACCTAAAGGACTGTAAGGCACAAGCCCTATATTTAGTTCTTCTAAAGTTGGTATAATTTCTTCTTCAGGATTACGCCAAAACAATGAATATTCACTTTGTAAAGCTGAAACCGGTTGCACTGCATGAGCCTTACGAATAGTATTAGCCGATGCTTCTGATAAACCAAAATATTTAACTTTTCCCTCTGCAATAAGTTCTTTAACTGTTCCTGCAACATCTTCAATAGGCACATTAGGATCCACTCGATGTTGGTAGAAGAGGTCAATATAATCAGTTTTAAGCCGTTTTAAAGATTCTTCAGCAACTTGTCTAATTCTTTCTGGTCTACTATCTTGATGCTTAGTGGCATCACCATTTTGAAAGCCAAATTTTGTCGCAATAACTACATCTTTTCTTATGGGTTTTAAAGCCTCACCTACAAGTTCCTCATTAGTGAAAGGACCATAACATTCAGCGGTATCATAAAAAGTAACGCCAAGTTCATGGGCTTTCCTTATTAAGGCAATACCGTCTTTATTATCTACGGCAGGACCATAACCAAAACTTAATCCCATACAGCCAAGTCCAATTGTAGATACTGTCAAACCACTTTGTCCTAATTTTCTTTGTTTCATTTTCGTCCTCAAATACTTAATTTTGTATATATATTATACAATATAAATTGATAAAATAAGGTTATTATTTTTTAGTATTATATAAATATTTTTGTAGTATAATTTGATAAATAAGTAAAATAATAAAAACTATATGAATTTAACTTCTACAATTAATATTAATAATATTAGTAAGTATAGGAACCTTAAGTTAATAGCTAATACTGAAGAGCTTATTAGATTAGCTAAACATATTAATGTGCTTAAAATTAATGAACTACAAGGAGTATTAGAGTTTACCAAAGAAAGTACTTACATTTTGTTATGTGGGGAGGTTCAAATCAAGTTGACTCAAGAATGTGGAATATCAGGTGAAGAGATTACCTCTAACATGGTTATTCCTTTTTATAGAAAAATTATGCAAAAGTACCGTAAAAATAATGTTAAAAGCAAGGGTATTGATGTAAGTATAATTGATTTATCCTTAGAAGACGAAGAAGTAGATATTTTATTAACAAATGAATTAAATTTATACGATACTATAGCTGAAGTATTACTTTTAGAGGTTAACCCTTTTATAAAAAAAGAAGCAGTATAAATTATAATTAGTATAGAAAAGTACATTATTTTAGCCTATAAAGTTGTTATTTTAATAATTTGTTGCTATAATTTTGTCTTTCTGTGTATTAATATAGTAATAAATTTTAAATGGAGAACATGAAGTATGGCTGTTCCTAAGAAGAAAACATCAAAATCTAAAAGAGGCATGCGGAGATCGCACTTAGCTTTAGGTAAGAATTCATATATTGAAGCTAAAGATACTGGCACTATCCACCGCCCTCATCATATAGATGAAAATGGTATGTATCGTGGTAGGCAAGTCTTGACAGTGAGAACTGAAGAAGAAAGCGAAAATAATTAATTTAGAAATTTAACAAATGCTAGATGATAACAAAATAATTATAGCAGTAGATGCTATGGGGGGCGATAAAGCTCCTCGTATGGTAATTGAAGGGTTAGAAATAGCCCTTAAAAAAAACAAAGAGTTATATTTTCGCATTTTTGGTGATTCTGCAAAAGTAATGCCTATTCTAAAAAAAATGCACCTGTTACAAGGTAATTATACTTTTACTCATACAGATTCAGTTGTTTCTAGCCACGATAAACCAGCTGAAGCCTTACGGCAAGGGAGGCAAAGCTCTTTACGTTTAGCTATTAATTCCGTAGAGATGGGGGAAGCACATGCTGTAATTTCTGCTGGTAATACGGGGGCGTTAATGGCAATGTCTAAGTTTGTATTTAAAACTATTGCAGGTATAGATCGCCCAGCAATTACTACGGCTATTCCTACCAGAAAAGGGCTTTGTGTAATGTTAGATCTTGGGGCTAATGCCCAATGTAACGAACAGCAATTGGTACAATTTGCAGTAATGGGAGATGCTTTTGCAAAAGCGAACTTAGGAATTGCTAAGCCTAGAATTGGTTTGTTAAATATTGGTTCAGAGGCTTTAAAGGGTAATGATTTAGTACAAAGTGCTTCAGAATTGTTGGTAAAACATCCTCATTTGAATTATTGTGGTTTTGCCGAGGGTGATTCTATCTTTTCTGCTAAATTTGATGTGATTGTAACTGATGGTTTCACTGGAAATGTTGCCCTTAAGGTTATGGAAGGAACTGCCAAATTCTTACAGTTGAAACTTACTCAAGCTCTTAAAGAATCTTTTTTTGCTAAAATTGGTTTTGCTTTACTTATGTTGTTTAGTTTTTTACCTATTAAAAGATTATTAAATGAAGTCAATCCTAAAAATTATAATGGTGCCATGCTGGCAGGTTTAAATGGCATAGCTGTTAAAAGCCATGGTTCAGCCGACAAAATATCCTTTGCTAATGCCGTAGGGGTTGCTTATAATTTAGTTATAGGCAAAGTAAATGAAAAAATAAAAGAAGAATTAATATAATTAGAACTTCATAATTTAGGATTGTTAATGTTTGCAAAAATTATTGCTACGGGTTCATATTTACCAAAAAAAATATTAACAAATAACGACTTAGCTAAAACGGTAGATACAACTGATGAATGGATTGTTTCCCGTACTGGTATTAAGCAACGGCATATTGCTGCTGAATCTGAAACTTCGTCTGACCTTGCCTTAGCAGCTAGTAAACAATGTTTAAATAGTGCAAAATTAACAGAAAAAGATTTAGATGCTATTATAGTATGTACCACAACACCCGATTTAACATTTCCTTCTACAGCAACAATTTTACAAAGTAAATTAGGAATGAAGCATGGCTATGCTTTTGATGTACAAGCAGTATGTTCTGGCTTTATTTATGGTTTATCTGTGGCTGATTCCTTAATTACTTCGGGTAAAGCCAAAAGAATATTATTAGTAGGAACTGAAGTATTTAGTAAAATTGTTAATTGGAAAGATAGAAATACTTGTGTGCTTTTTGGTGATGGAGCCGGAGCAGTTATTTTAGAAGCAACAAAGGAAGATCCTAAAAACGGATCCGCTGGCATCTTAGCTACAGAATTACGTTCCAATGGTGATTATGGTTGCCATTTACAAACAACGGGTGGTCCTTCTTCTACTGCTACTGTTGGTTATATTACTATGAATGGTGGTGAAGTATTTAAACATGCAGTAATTAATATGGCAAGTTTAGCAACAGAAATTTTACAAAAAAATAATCTAACCAAAAGTGATATTGATTACCTTGTGCCTCATCAGGCAAATATTAGAATTTTAAAATCTATGGCAAATAAATTAAGTTTACCCATAGAAAAAGTAATAATAACACTAGATCAACACGCAAATACTTCGGCAGCATCTATCCCATTGGCATTAGATTATGCTATAAAAAATAATAAGGTGAAAGCAGGGGATTTAATTTTATCTGAAGCTATGGGTGCTGGTTTCACTTGGGGTGCTGCAATTTTTAGGTTGTAGGTTGTTTAGTTATAAGTTTTTTATTAAGTAGATCCTCCTGTAAACTTACTAAGTTCTGTAAAGCTAGTTCACAGATTTTTTCTCTTTTTACTTTTTTAGGAATTTTTTTAGAGTTGGCTAAAACTGAATTAGATAAATCTAAGTTAGGAAATAAACCAAAATTAATATTTGAAGGTTGAAAATTAGAGTTTTCACTATTTATTACATGGTTTAAAATAGCATGTAATGCTGAAATTTTTGGTAAGGTAAACGTTGCTTTAAAAATTTGTTGTTTAATAAATAAAGCACATAAAAAGCCCATAGCAATACTTTCACAATAACCTTCGCAACCAGTAATTTGTCCTGCAAAAAAGATATTACTGTTGTTTTTTAAAGATAAATTACCATTTAATACTCTAGGTGAGTTAATAAAAGTATTTTTATGAATACTCCCAAGTTTAGCAAATTCAGTGTTTTTTAAAGCTGGAATTAATCGTAATACTTTCTTTTGTTCAGCATATTTCAACCTTGTTTGAAAGCCCACAATATTATACAGTGTTCCATAATTATTATCTTGCCTTAGTTGTAATGCCGCAAAGGGTTGTTCTTGAGTATGCGGGTTTAATAAACCTACAGGTTTCATACATCCAAATAACAGGGTTTGCTTCCCCCTATTAGCCATAACTTCAATGGGTAAACAACCTTCAAAAAAGGGAATATCTTGTTCCCAGTTTTTGGCATCAATGGAATCAGCTGCTATGAGGGCATTATAGAAAGTATTATATTCTTCTTCTGTTAAACCACAATTAATGTAGTCATTACTGGTTTTATTATACCTAGATTGCCACCATGCTTTAGAGAAATCTATGCTGTCTTTGTATACAATAGGAGCAATGGCATCAAAAAAATTTAAAGATTTTTCCCCAATTAATTCTATAATACTATTACTTAAACCTTCAGTTGTTAAAGGTCCTGTGGCTATTACCACAATATTTTCCATAGGAATTTGAGTAATTTCTTCATTAATGACCGTAATATTAGGATGCTTTTTAATGGTATTAGTAATAGTTTTAGAAAAATTTTCTCTATCAACTGCTAGGGCATCACCTGCAGGAACTCTGTTAGCATAAGCACTATGTAAGCATAATGAACCTAAAGCCCTAAGTTCTTCATGTAAAAGACCAATAGCTGAATTTAAGGAGTTACTCCTTAAAGAATTAGAACAAACTAGTTCGGAAAAATTATTAGATATATGTGCCGGACTATATTTATGGGGCTTCATTTCGTATAACAAAACGGGAATATTAGCATTAGCTAACTGAAAAGCAACTTCGCAACCAGCTAAACCTGCTCCAATAACACTAACATTAGGTATTTTTAACATTATTTAGCAATTAATATATAAATTTATTTTTAGAATTGATAAAGCTGTAATTTCTATTACTAGCAAAAGGAACATATTGGTTAGGCTTAGTATATTTTATTGGTATATTAATAGTATTTGAATAACCTTGCTTGATAGGTATATATTGCTTAGAGTTATTAAAAGTATTAATTTTTAAAGGTAAAGTTTTCACCTTAACAGTTTGGTAATTTTTTCGCCAGTTATTATTAAAGAATTTATTACTATTAAAATTACTATATTGGTTGGAAAAAGAGTTACCTTTAGAGCCTAAGGGTGTGATTGCTTTATTATTAAATTTAATAGGTGCATGAACCTTAGGTTTAGAAAAACTAGATTTATTACTCATAGAATTACCACTAAAATGAGAATTACTAAAAGTATTTTTAGTGATTCCATATGGTTTTACATTAAATGGGCTACTAAAATTATTAAACCTTGTAGAAGATTGGGAAATAGGAGTAAAACTATTACTTGGAATGAATGCAAAAGAAATAGGTGATTTTTTAAAAGTAGGTTGAAATTTTAAGTTATAAGATGTATTAAATGGTTTTCTAAATGAAGAATTTAGTTTTTTACTTATAATTTTTTCCCTTTTAAATAAGGGGTTAAGGGTTGTAGGACTATTTTTAAAACGTTGTTTTATAGGTATTACTGTGTTAATTTTTGGTAGTTTTGAAAAATATGTATTATTCAAGACTCCTAATCTTTGCCCTAATTTTTGGTTTTTTACTTCTAACTTTTTGTAAGAGTTTGGTTTTTTATTCCTGTTAACAACATTACTAGCCATAATAGGCTTTACTGTAAAAAACCTATTTGCTAAGGTTTTACTAGGGTAAGATAACTTACCTAATGAACTTGAAGCTATTGTAGTTTGTGGTTTAGTAAAAAGTTTTTGTTTAAAAGGTTTAATAAAAGTTACACTATTATTAATATTTCTTTTAAAAGGTGAATATTTATACATACTAATACTCTTTGTATTAAAAAGAATTAAAGAGAAAAATTATTATATAAGTTACTATTATTAGTAACTTTCTCTTGGTTTTCTACGGTTACCATTGTACTCGGGGTAATCTGGGTAATAAGAGCTTCTACTTTGCCTATTATTATACCTATCTGCATAAGGATCTTGTGATGTAGTTGCATAGGCACGCCTATCTTGAGGGTAGTCGTTATAATTAGAATAATTGTAGTTATTTCTGGAATCCCTGAAGTTTGAACGCCTATCGTTTATTGTATAGTTGTCGTAATTAGGTTGGTTATAGGGCTCTCTATACCTATTGCTAGGATATCTAACAGGTTGGGAGTAATCGTTGTAATTGTTATAATTGTAATTATTTCTTCCACTATTACCATCTAGGTTTCTATTTCTAGGTTGAGGGTAATAGTTATCCTGTTGGTAGTAGTTATTATAGTTTACTCTACGGTTGGTTCTTTCCATGTTGTTATACATAGGGTAGTGATAAGAATCATCATTATTACGTATAGGGTAAGGTTGAGAATTATAAGAGTAATTAGGTTCCCGTGAGTTATAATTTACAGTGCTATAGTTTGGGTTGTTGCGACTTGAGTTGTTAAAGCCTGCGTACCTATCTCTTATTGGAGGTTCATAATTCCTATTAGTCATAGGATATTCTTGATTGTAATTTCTAGATGATCTATTAGTAACCATAGTTTTAATGCTTCCTTATGAATATTTTAGCTAATATTACATTATAAAATTTATTAAAATTTATGTAATTAATAATTAAAGTTTAAAGGACTTTTATTTGTAAGTAAATAACTAAAATATAATTCTTTAACATTTATAACAAATTATAACTATTTCTAACAAAAGTTGTAATTAAATATAATAATTTTTAGTGCCAACGTTTTTTATAATTATTAGTAATATTTAGTAAATCTAAAGAGCGGAAAACACTATGGTTCACAACATCATTAATAGTTTCTGGTGAATTATAAAATGCAGGCATTGGTGGGCAAATAATTGCACCACAACTAGTTGCTTGTACCATTAATTGTAAATGTCCTAAATGAAGAGGTGATTCCCTAACTAATAAAATTAATTTTCTTTTTTCTTTAAGAATCACATCAGCACTACGGGTAATTAGATTATCGTTATAAGAATTAGCAATTCCCGATAAACTTTTTATAGAGCAAGGAGCCACAATCATACCTTGGCATAAGTAACTACCAGAAGAAATAGGTGCTGATAAATTACTATTTTCATAATAATCATCAGCTAGGGCAATAACTTCTTTAGGGCTTAAATTTAATTCTTGCTTTAAAGTAGTAAAGCCCATATTAGAAACTACTAAAATGGTTTTTTGTTTTAATTTTTTTAATTCTTCTAGTAAACGAATACCATAAATAGAACCGCTGGCTCCACTAATGGCAACAATAATAGGAAGATTACTATGGTTAGTCATTATTAATTTTTACCAAATTTTATTGTTGTTAGCAGATAATAATTCTATTTAACAGAAAGATACACAGTTTTTTTCTATTTTTAGCATTTAATATAATCTTTTTAACAGTTTATAAGCCTTTATAATAGCAAACTTAGTTAATTTATTATATAATAATTTCTATGAAGAATAGAATTATTCGTACAATAAATTCAGTAAAATAATAAAGGGAAAATATGGCAAGTATTGTAATTTTAGGTTTACAATGGGGTGATGAAGGTAAAGGAAAATTTGTAGATGTAGTTGGTAAAAAGGCAGATCTTGTTGTACGTTTTCAAGGTGGTAACAATGCAGGGCATACTATTATTTTAGGAAATAAGAAGTTTGTGTTTCATTTATTACCCTCTGGCGTTCTTTCAGAAAATGCTAAATGTTTGATTGCTTCTGGAGTAGTGGTAGACTTAAAAGTACTATTACACGAAATGGCTATTTTAGAAAAACAAGGTTTTGATACTAGTAAAATTTTAATTTCTTCTAAGGCTCATTTAATTATGCCTTACCATATTACCTTAGATAAAGCTAAAGAAGAAAATACTACTAATAAAATTGGTACAACCCAAAGAGGGATAGGACCAACTTATGCCGATAAAATCAACCGAGTAGGTATTCGGGTAGCAGACTTATTAAACTTTAATTCCTTTAAAGATAAGCTAAAAGTTAACATTGCAGAAAAAAACCAAATTCTTACAAAAATATATAACTTACCAGAAATTAATGAAAGTGCCATTATTAGTGAGTTTGAAAATTATGCTAAGCAAATTAAGCACAGAGTAGTTAATTCTCAGGAGATAATCTTAGAATATTTACAAAATAAAAAGAATGTAGTATTTGAAGGGGCTCAAGGTAGCATGTTAGATATAGATTTTGGTTCTTACCCCTTTGTAACTTCTTCTTCTCCATCCGTTGGTGGTGTGTTAATTGGTTGTGGTATTCCTGCTAATAGTATTGAAAAAGTAGTAGGGATTGTAAAGGCTTATTCCACTAGGGTAGGTGAGGGACCTTTTGTTAGTGAGCAGAATAATGCAGAGGGTGAATTGTTACGTAAAGAGGGGCAGGAGTTTGGAGCAACTACAGGGCGTCCTAGACGTTGTGGCTATTTAGATCTTAATGTTTTAAGAACTGCTGTTAAACAGAATGGAGTTACAGATATTGTTATTACAAAATTAGATGTTTTATCGGCATTAGAGGAAGTAAAAATTTGTACCCATTACCAAATAGATAATCAAGATGTTTATACGCTACCAGATACTGTAACTGACTATACTAAAGTAAAACCAGTATATAAAATCTTTAAAGGTTGGAAGTCTGATATTAGTAAAATAACTAATTTCAAAGATTTACCATTAACGGCTCAGGAGTATATTAAGTTTATAGAAAGTGCTTTACAGGTGCCAATTAATATGATTTCGGTTGGTGCAGAAAGAAACCAAAACATTATGAGAAAAGAAATTATTTAAGGATTACAAAAATGTATAACGACCCCCTAGTTAATAGGTATGCAACAAAAGAGATAGTAAATAATTTTTCCGATGAAAAGCGTTATGTTACATGGCGTAAAATTTGGTTAGAATTAGCAAAAGCCCAAAAACAATTAGGATTGACTATTACAGATGCCCAAATTCAACAAATGGAGGCTAATTTAGAAAATATAGATTTTCAAGAAGTAGCAAAATTAGAAAAAGAATTACATCACGATTTAATGGCTCATTTGCATGCTTTTAGCAAACAAGCACCATTGGCAAAACCTATTATTCATTTAGGAGCAACCAGTGAAACAGTTAAAGATAATGCCGATTTAATTTTAATAAAAGATGCCTTAGAGATTATTAAACCAAAACTATTACAATTATTACAAGCTTTAGCTAAGTTTGCTAATGAGTATAAAAACACAGCAACCATAGGTTTTACACACTTACAAGTAGCCCAGCCAACTACCGTAGGGAAAAGAGCTTGTGGTTGGTTACAGTCTTTTGTGAATGACTTTGAAGACCTAACTTATTTTTTAGAGAATAATTTAAAATTTCGTGGTTTAAAGGGGGCAACCGGAACTCAAGCTAGTTTTAAAGGCTTATTTAATGGTAATTATGAAAAAGTTAAGGAATTGAATAATTTACTTACAGAGGCTTTTGGTTTTCAAGACAGTTTTGTTATTACAGGGCAAACTTACGATAGAAAGCTAGATGTTACCTTATTAAATATTTTAGCTAATATCGGGGTATCGGCTCATAAAATAACTAATGATATTCGTATTTTACAACACTTAAAAGAAATAGAAGAAGATTTTGTTAAAAAACAAGTAGGTTCTTCAGCTATGCCTTATAAAAGGAATCCTATACGCTCGGAAAGAGTATCATCTTTAGCAAAATACGTTATGGCATTACCAGCTTCTTCTTATATGGTAGCTGCTACCCAATGGTTAGAAAGAACTTTAGATGATAGTGCTAATAGAAGAATTACCATTCCCAATGCTTTTTTTGCGGTAGATGCTATCTTACAACTTCTTTTAAATATAGTAATTAACTTAAATGTAAATACTAAAGTGATAGCTAAAAATATAGAAAAGGAACTCCCGTTTTTAGCTACAGAAAATATCATGATGTTAGCTGTAACTGCAGGGGGTGATAGGCAACAGCTCCATGAAAAAATTCGTAAAATGGCTATGGAAACAAAGCAAGAAATGATTGAATCTGATGCTGCTAATACTTTGTTAGAAAAGATTCTTAAAGATAAAGAATTCAATTTAACCAAAGAAAAATTACAAACAGTGTTACATATAGAAGATTTTATTGGTTTTGCTAAAGAGCAAGTGGAAGATTATTTACAATCTATTGCTAGTATTTTAAAGTAGGTAAGTATGAAAATAGCTAAAATATTTTTGTTTTTTATTATTGGCATAGTGCCTTTTAGCTTAGAGGCAACTGAGTATTATTTTTGTAATGCTTTAACCTTTAGTACAAAAGTTCCTAAAGAACAAGGAGATTCCTTTGTGATTTATTATAGTAAAGAAAAGGTGACCTTAATAGACCAAATTCATGGAACCAACCTTAGCTTTGTAAAACATGTAAAGCAAGGTAATAATGAGTACGATCTGTACCAAAAAATCGAGTCTGATACTTTTAATTATATGGCTAAAGTTTATAGGCAAAAAAAGCCTCTAATTATTAAATTAACTCGCTATAATAAGTTAGATAAAATAGACCTACCTGAAACTTCCTTTAAATGTAATAAAGGATCCAATGAAATAGAAGAACCTACTACTAAGAATTTAGATCTTAACCATTAGAATATTCGTTAACCAATATTGAAAAAATGGTTTAACTATTCTATTAATTTAATAAGCATGGTAGTAGAATATTACTAATCAAATAAGAAAAGATCAATATGGAAAAGTAGTATATTTAGTATGCTTGCGTAATTATCTAGATCTGCAACTGTATTAAAATATTTATTTATACTTATTTTATAGAATCTAATTAATCCCTAATAGTTTTGCCATGAGCACTATTTTCTATGGTAGAAGCATTAGAAATTAAAATAAATTCAGATTTTTCTTGAAATTCTTTTAAATTTCTGGCTCCAACATAACTAAAAGCAGATCTTATTCCACCTTCAATATTTTGTAAAACGGATTCAGTAGAACCTTTATAAGGTACTAAGAAACTATCACCTTCAAAAGTTCGCCAATCAGCTACTTTACCTTGATCTTCATAAGACTCTTGGGAAGCTGAACCACGATATTTTTTAAATTTACCGTTAATAATATCACCTGGGCTTTCATCTGTTCCTGCTAGCATAGAGCCAAGCATAACTGCTTTGGCTCCAGCTGCTAAAGCCTTAATAACATCACCTGGATTCTTTTTACCACCATCGGAGATAATATTGATTTTAGGGTTTTGTTTTACTACATCTAATACTGCAGATAATTGGGGAATCCCACAAGCAGTTTGTACTCTTGTTAAACAGGCACTACCACCACCAATACCAATTTTAAAAGCTAACGGTTCTCTGGAGCATAACTTGTGGAATTGTTTAACACTTTCTCCTGTGGCAAAGTTACCCACAATAATATCTATATCTTTATTATATTTAGCTAATTGATTAAATTGGTTTACCACTGCTTGTTGGGCTCCATGAGCAACATCTATACAAATAATTTTGGCTCCAGCTTCTATTAAAGTTTTGGCTCTTTCAAATTCATACGCACCTAAACCAATAGAAATAATAGCATCAGCTTTATTTTGTTTTACTTTATTATAAGCCTTAAGATTTTTTTCAATGGAAGAAAAACGGTGCAAACAACCCCATGCACCAAATTTATACATAGCAATGGCTAATTCAGGGTTGGTAACAGTATCCATATTAGCAGAAAAAACAGGAAAATTTAATTTTAAGCTACCGCAAGATGAAGAGATATCAACATCTTTACGGCTATCTATGGTTGAAAAATTTGGTTTGATTAAAACATCATTAAAAGTAATTTTTTTTTCTAAATTCATATGTACCTGTAATACCTTACGTTATTATGTATAATTTTATATTAATACAGCTAGTATAAATATTATTTGAAAAGAAAACAAAACAAAAATATACTAACATTATATACTACTCTTTATGTAGTAAGTGCAATGAGATTATTCAATATCATAACTTTATATGAAAAATATTCGTAATAAATTATTTTTATTTATTTTTATAGTAATAGCGTTAACATTAGGGGCTTGTTCTAGAATGGAAGTATATAATAAAAATTATTATAATGCTGCATCGGCTAATTATTTTAGTTTACCACCATTAGAACCTAGTTTTTATGTGTGTTCTAGTTTGTTTACGAAAAAAGAAGATGTAGACTATACTGCAGCTTTAACCTGTGCTACAAAAAATAAAAAGCCTGAATTTATTGCTAAAACATATTTTCATACTTGTTATTTAATAAAGCCTGTAGCATCTAATTATAAATGTGTATAATGTTAACAATAAAATTTTAGCAAAATATGAATATAAAGGATTTACAAAATTATGGCATTAAAAATTACTACTGATTGTACCAATTGTTCGGCATGTGAGCCAGAATGTCCGAATAGTGCTATTTATTTAGGTGATGAAATTTATGAAATTAACCCAGATTTATGCACAGAGTGTATAGGGGCTTACGATGAATCCCAGTGTGTGGCCGTATGCCCAGCTGATTGCATTCTTCAAGATGAATTTTATGTAGAATCGGAAGTAGAATTATTGGAAAAATATAAACGAATTCATAAAATGCAATAATTTTTTGTTGAGTATATAAGTACTTGAATTCATTAAATATAAGTAATACATTCTACTAATTTTGTTAGTAATAATAAATTTAAAATAATAAAATGAAGAGACACAATATGAACCAAACAGAAACGAATCAAATTAAGCAAGAAACTTTTTTAAAAGATTATCAAGTTACAGACTTTATTATTAAAACTATTAATTTAGAATTTAAAGTATTAAGTAATAAAATTGTAGTGCAATCTACTTTAGAAATTCAAAAGAGAGAAGAAGGAAAAGAACAAGATTTACAACTCAATGGTGAGGATATAAAAACTCTAGCGGTAAAACTTAATAACAAAACTTTAACCTTAGGTAAAGATTATAATATAGCTAATAATTTACTTACTATTACCAAAGCACCTGATAATTTTACCTTATTTACTGAAGTAGAAATAGACCCTTTTAACAATACAAAGCTAATGGGAATTTACAAAACCAAGTCTTGTTTAGCTTCCCAATGCGAACCTGAAGGTTTTCGGCGAATTACTTGGTTTCTAGACCGTCCTGATGTTCTACCAATTTGGACAGTTAGTATTTGTGCAAATGCTAAAGATTACCAAGTATTACTATCTAATGGTAACTTGTTAGAAACAAAAACTGAAGGGGATTTAAAAACCTGTAAATTTTTTGACCCTCGCCCTAAACCATCTTACTTATTTGCCTTTGTAGCTGGTAACTTAGATGCTTGTTCTGGCTCTTTTACTACTATGTCAGGCAAAAAAGTTGCTTTAAATGTATTTGTTGAAAAAGGAAAAACAGCAGGGGCTGAATTTGCATTAGCCAGTTTGCAAAAAGCCATGAAGTGGGACGAACAACGTTTTAATTTAGAATATGAATTTGATGTTTTTTCCATTGTTGCAGTAAGTGATTTTAACTTTGGAGCTATGGAAAATACAAGTTTAAATATTTTTAATGAAGCCTACATTCTAGCTGACCCTAAATTAGCTACAGATGATGATTATTTTAATGTGGAATCGGTGGTAGCTCATGAATATTTTCATAACTTTACGGGTAACAAAATTACATGTAGAGATTGGTTTCAATTAACACTAAAAGAAGGGTTAACCGTATACCGAGATAACATTTTTTCAGAAGATTTAAACAACAAAGATATTGTAAGAATTAACCATGTAGATAAACTTCGTAATTTTCAATTTCCAGAAGATAAGGGTCCACTTTCACATCCAATTCGTCCTCAATCTTATATAGAAATGAATAATTTTTATACTACAACAGTTTATGAAAAAGGTGCCGAAGTTATTCGTATGTTAGCCACTATTTTAGGAACTGAAAAATTTAAAGAAGGGATAAAAATTTATTTTGATAATTTTAGTGGACAAGCAGTTACCTGTGAAGATTTTGTATGGGCAATGGAGCAAGCCTCAGGGCAAGATTTTACTAAGTTTAAAAATTGGTATTTGCAATCTGGTACTCCTGTAGTTAAAGTAAGCCATAAGTATGATAGTAAGGCTTATGTTTTAAATTTAACAATTCAACAAAAAAATTATCCAACAGCCGATCAAACTAAAAAAGGTAATTTAACCTTGCCTTTTAAGGTAGCTTTACTTAATAAAAATGGCGATTTATTAACCACTAAAGTAAATAATATGGAAGCACAAGAACATTTAATAGTTTTAGAAGATGCTGAATGCACAGTGAATTTTTACGATGTAAAAGAAGTGCCTACCGTATCTTTTAATAGGAATTTTTCGGCTCCGGTTATTATTAAATATTCACAAAATGATAATGAATTAATTAATTTAATGCAAAATGATACAGATGGTTTTGTGGCTTATGAATCTGCAAGACAATATTTAAAAAAGCATATTTTAAAGCTAATTCAACAAATTCAAAGTAGTGAGGATACTAATATTCAAGAGGTGCAAAGAGTTTTATTACCTTTTGCAGGAATTTTAGATAAATATAAAAATAATATGTATTTATGTGCCATGTTATTAAGATTCCCTACTATAACTTCTTTTGAAGAAGATTTTCCAAAGGATTTTCCATTAGAGGCAGTAGATGAAGCCCTAAAGACTTTTATAAAAGCTATGGCATTAGAGTTTGAAAATAAATTCTTAGAAATTTTTAACAGTATAGAAGATAACGAAAGTGAATATATAGAAACCGATGCTAGTATAAGGGCTTTAAAAAATAAAACTTTAGCATTTTTAATAAAAACTGAAAAACCAGAGTACTTAAAATTATGTTTGAATTATTATAAAAACACAAAATCTATGACAAAAAAAATAGCTACACTGGTAGCTTGTAAAGACTACATTAATTCTAAAGAACACAAAGAAATATTTGAATCTTTCTACGGAGAATTTAAAGAATACCCATTAGTTTTAAATAAATGGTTCGGAATTCAGGCTGGTATAACCCATGCAGATATTGTTCCTAACCTTAAAAAACTAACGAAATTAGATACTTTTTCTTATAAGAACCCTAATAAGGTTAGGTATTTATTTAGTGGTTTTGCTAATAATTATTTATATTTTCATAATTTAGATGGTAGTGGTTATAAGTTTTTAGCTGAAACTATTATAAAAATTGATAAATTTAACCCAAGTGTAGCGGCATCTTTAGCTAAAATATTTGCTAAAATTAAAGTACATACCCAAGCAAGGCAAGATATAGTAAAAGACTTAATTGCTGATATGTTAAAGCAAAAGGATATATCTAAGGGGTTATATGAAATTTTATTTAAGATTACAGCTGATATAACTAAGTAAACTGTTTTTTAAGACTTATAAAGGCTGAATTACAATGTAAAATTGTATCTTTGGTATGGTATACTTTTATACTTTTGAAACATTTGTTTTACTTAACTATGAAAGGTTTTAATACAGTTCTGTTATAATTAATCGTAAAATAGCACTTTCAGAGTATTGCAAAATTTTTACTTAAATATAATAATTTAAGTTTAAGGTATATTATTAATTGGTATAATACAACTAGTAGCATGTAAACCTAAAACTCAATGCTCTATTATTAATTATAACAAATACTTATATAGTTTATAACAATAAGGAATATTTATTATGCCAAAACAAAAAATAACTAAAGCTGTATTACCTGTAGCGGGTTTGGGTACGAGATTTTTACCGGCCACTAAAGTTATGCCTAAGGAAATGATGCCCATTTTTAATAAACCTATTATTCAATATGTAATGGAAGAAGCAATGGATGCTGGTATTGAAGAATTTATTTTTGTAACGGGTAGGGGTAAAGTTATTATTGAAGACCATTTTGATATAAGCTATGAATTAGAAAGGCACTTAGATAAAAGCCAAAAGACCCATTATAAAGATTTAATCACTAAAGGAATTCCAAAACCAGGCAAGGTTTTTTTTACAAGACAACAATTTCCATTAGGTTTAGGGCATGCTATTGGCTGTGCTAAAGTTTTATTAGATGATGAACCATTTGCAGTTCTTTTACCAGATGAATACCTAAGGCATACTCCATCTTGTATGAAAGCTATGGTGGAAGTTTATAATAATACCGATGCAAAAAACGTGCTTGCTTACCAAGAAGTAGATAAAAATAAAGTATCTAATTATGGAATACTAGATGTGGGTAATAATAAAGAAGAAAGCAATAATACTATTCAAATTAAAGGTTTAGTAGAAAAGCCAGCAATTGATAAGGCTCCGTCTAATTTAGCAATTATAGGGCGTTATATTTTACAACCTGAAATTTTTAAATTTTTAGAAAAAGCAAAACAAGGGGTACAAGGGGAAATTCAATTAACAGATTCCATAGATAAAATAATAGGTCTAAAAAAAACTTATGGTTATAAATATGTTGGTGAACGTTTTGACTGTGGGAATCCTTTAGGCTTGTTAGAGGCTTCTATTGAGGTTGCATTAGCTAATAATGAATACAAAAAGCAAACTGCAGCTTTATTAAAAAATAAAGCAGAGCAATTATAGTTATAATAATTAAACTTACTATTGCATAAATAATTCAGGCTAAAGTCTAAATTTAATATATAAATACTAGTACTTTTACAATAATAGTGGGGAATATGCCAAAACCTTTTTTAACATTTCATGAACAGCTATATTTAATGGAGGAAAGGGGATTAACCATAGATATTCCAACAGAGGAAGCAATAAAATTCTTAGCAAGAGTATCTTATTTTCATTTAAACCAATATCGTTTTATTTTAGAAAAAAGTACGGATGTTTATAGGGAGGAAGCTTTATTTTCTAGTTTACAGAAAATACATTTGCAAGATTCTAAACTAAGGCATAGTATTTTTTTTATAATTTCCCAAATAGAAGTTGCCTTAAGAACACAACTTGCCTACTATATAGGGGAGCAAGGAGGCTCTTTTAGTAAATCTTTAGTTTTATTAACTAATAATGAAAGTGTTGTAGCAAATTGGCAGCAAATATTTGAAAAACCGTTATCTCAGCACTTAGTTTATGCTAAAGAACAAGGTAAAAATATAAATGAAATAGAGCCATGGATTGCTCTAGAAGGCTATGAATTTGGAGGATTATTATACTTATACAAAGCCTTACCGAAAGGTTTGCAAGCCAACATTCAAGACTTTTTTCATTTAGAAAGTTATGATCTTAAAAATACTTTGTATGCTTTAAAAAATTTAAGAAATATTACTGCTCATAATGAAGCGATTATTTGCCGTTATTCTTTTTTAAATGTCTCTCAAGTAAGCCAAATTATTTTACCAGAGGAATATAATAGTTTAAAAAAAACTGGTTTTAAGGAAGTTGCTAATATATTTCCAGACTTATACCCACCTCATAGGTTAGTTAAAAACCAACCACAAGAGCTATTAATTCAAGAATTATTTTTACCTTATTATAAAATTTTAAAGTATTTTATAGAAATTTTAAATTTAAAAAATGAGGAAGCCAATACCACTTTTACAAAACTTACCCAACAATATGCAGTAATTCTAGGACTAAAAAAAGAGTGGTTGTAATAGGATTAAACATAGTTGTAAACAAGGTAAGTAATTACATTCTACTATAAGCACGAGTGGTAGATAGTTTGAAACCTATTATAGAATGTAAATTATAAAATTATTATTCATAAAATACAAAGATTGCAAAAACTATAATTTACAATCTATGCCATAATTATTTTAAGATTCAAACTAAATCCTTAGTTTTATGAAAGAATTTCTTATAATTTAAGTCCTTTAACCATACTTTAGCTATTCTTACTAGTTAAACGGGGGGGGGGTAGTATAACGTTACATATTTGTAAGGAATTAAATAAAATGAAAAAGCTATCATAATATTAGTAGCAATATTATTATTTACTATACCTCTAAGAGCTGACTTATTATGTGATGCAGTTATTAGTGGTATAAACTAATCAACCTCGCCATGTTACTAAAAATACAATAGAATTAAACATATATAAGATGTTGATCTACATAGCTTGGTAGTGATTAGTTGAAAAGAATATATTGAAGAATATTATAGTTTATTTGGAAATTTAATAGTAAAATTAATTAAAGAATTAACTTTAGGTTTCACATGAGAAAACATCTTATTATACTACCTATCTTAATACTTTTATCACTAAAAATTGTGCAAGCTGAAACAACGGAGCTAAACGAGATGAATAATACGGTATTAACTTTGCGTCAACAAGCTATGGTCAGTATTGCAGCTACCACAGCAAGTGGTGATTTAACTCATTTAAAAACGAGCTTATCTGATGCACTTGATGCTGGACTTACGATTAATGAAGGAAAAGAGATCTTAACTCAGCTTTATGCTTATGTTGGTTTCCCTCGTGTGTTAAATGCGATTGGTGTATTTATGGCTTTAATTGACCAACGTAAAAGTCAGGGTATTGACGACCCGCTTGGTGCACTTCCAACCCCAATGCCAGCTGATAAAACTGCACTCCAATTGGGTAGTGAAGTACAAACTTATCTAGTCGGTCATCCGGTTACTGGTAAACTATTTGAGTTTGTGCCAGCAATTGATCAGTTCCTTAAAGCACATCTATTTGGTGATATTTTTGGGCGTGATAATCTTAATTATCAAGATCGTGAAATTGTTACTATTTCTGCTTTAGCGGCCTTAGAGGGATTAGAATCTCAACTAAAAGCACATGTTAGTATTGGTCTAAATATTAAATTAACTGAACAGCAAATTATTCAGATTGCTGCTGTATTAAAACGTGATATTGGTCAAGTTGAAGGACAAAGAGTGTTAGTAGCATTGGATGCTAATCTTAATAAGTAATAAGGTGAAGAAAGATTGTGAATAAGTATCAACTAGAAAGAAGAGTGCATAAGAAGTATCTAGTTTAGTATTTTTGGCTGTATGGTAATGAACTACGGCTATGCGAATGAATCATTAAGAAGAGCTAATACTACTAAATCCTAGTTTTTGTAACCACAGTATAACCTGTTGTTTTACATCATCAGCCCGTTTATCTTTTATCATTAGGAACTTTCCGTCTTTTTCTACGCCACCATGAGTGGAAAAACCTTCTAGGACATGGCATTGAATACACAGGGCTTTAACTTGTTCAAAACTTTGTCCTACTCCATAGCCAGCATTAGTATTAAAAGGTATAATTGTTTTGCCTTTAAGATTATATTGGTGCAAAAAAGTTTTTATAGGAGGAGGTAATTGCATACCCCATGTTGGGAATCCAATAAAAATAACATTATATTGCTGGATATTATTAATATTATTTTTTAATGCAGGTAGGAAATCTGTTGCATCTTCTTGCCTAACTTGTTCAACTGTCTGTTGATAATTCTTAGGATAGGGAGTTACTAATTGCAAATCTATCATATAACCGCCAACTTGATTGTGAATCATTTGGGCAACAGCTTTAGTGTTGTGGGTTCTAGATAGGTATACAATTAATATTTTTTCTTTATCAACTTTGGTAAATGAAGTTGGTTGGGAAGATGCTCCACCTATAAAAATAAAACTATTAGCTAGAATCCAAAGAAAGAGTAGTATAATTCTTGCCATATTAATAAGCCTCTTGTTGCAGATTTAAAATATATTGCTAGTTCTGATTGTTATTTTTTGTTGAATGGAATAAAGCTATATAAATATATATTGTATTGTCCAATTAAATTGTAAGTTTCTATAGCACTATTTATGACTTGAGCCTGTTAAGTAACTTACTATTATGTTTTAATGCAGGATTAGTCCTAGCTATTTCATACACAGAAATTCCTAAGGAATCTTTAGCTGCTACGTTGGCACCATGTTTTAATAATACTTCAATAATTTTAGGATTAGTAGTAATTTTAGCTGCTACCATTAGAGCTGTTACTTTTTCGTGATTTTTGTAATTCACATTGGCTCCCGCCTTAATAATTTTTTCCACTAGTTTAACATTAGTAGAAGAACCAACGGCTACCATTAGGGTAGATACTTGGCTATTAGTTTTAGCATTAACATCAATTTTTCCTTTAATTAATTCATCAGTAAAAGCAAGGTTATTACCGCCAGCAATAGCACTAAGCATTAAAGCATTATAACCATTATTATCTTTATAATTTACATTAATATGGTTATTAATTAATAATTTAGCAAGGTTAGGATCAGGGCGTAATAACGCAGCAATAGCTAAAGCATTGTGGTTATTTTCATCTACGGCATTGGCGTTAGCTCCAAGTAGCAGATATTGTTTAACTTCATCTAAGGTACCATTCTGAACTTTATCTAAAAAGTCTTGGTCGGAAATTTCTGTGATTTTATAAGTTTCCTCACTAACTACATCATAAGATTTTAACGAGGGAGCAATATGAGAAAATATATAGTACACAACTAATATTAAAAAAACAAAAATAGCTACTATACAGATTTTAAACCCAGTATTACTAATTTTGTATTTAATATATTCTGAAATCTTAGATTTTTGTTGGAGGTTTATTTTAGGTTTTTGCATTTTAATAGATTAATTTTACCTTTTTAAGTTAGTTTAAGCTAACTTTCTTGAATAATGGTAGTGTAAATTTTATTTTAATATATCTAAAATAATATTAGAATAAATAAAATGTTGTTTTTATAATTTTTGATTAGGTTGTTTTTTCAATTAATTCTATTTTATAACCATTAGGATCTTCAATAAAGGCAATAATGGTTTTGCCAAACTTCATAGCTGCTGGCTCCCGTACTACTTTTCCACCTTGTTCTTTTACCCGTTGGCAAAGGGCAACAATATCGGAAGTAGAAATGGCAATATGCCCAAAAGCATCTCCCATTTCATAGTTATTTTTATCCCAATTATAAGTTAATTCTATTTGAGGATGAGTGGCAATATCGCCATAACCTAAGAAAGCCAAAGTGAATTTACCCTCTTTATAGTCGGTTTTTTTATTAAGATTCATACCTAAAATACCTTTGTAAAAACTAATGGATTCTTCTAAATCTTTAACTCTAATCATTGTATGGATAATGTTTAAGTTATTCATGATGTTCTCCTTGTAATATTTTACAGATAATTTGAGCAGCTTTTTCACTAGGAACATAATTATTATATCCTAAATTATGTAAGATATTCAATATTTTTCTATGGTCTTGTTTAGTATAGTATTTATTATATTGAAGGATTTTTAAAAGAAATTTAGATATTTTATTAACTTGGCAATTCCCTTGAATAAACTCTTTAATAATTTCTCTGTTAGCAATGATATTAATAATACTAGCAAATTTAACTTTAATTAGCATGTGGGCTAATAACCCTGTAATAGGGTTTACTTTGTAAGCTACCACTGTAGGAACTTTAGCTAAAGATAGTTCTAAAGTTACAGTTCCTGAGGCTACTAAAGCAAGTTTAGCTAAAGCAAAACTATTATATTTATTTTCTAGACCTGTAATTACTAAACTGTTTACCTTAGCAGTTTGCATATAGGTTTTTACAGGTTTTTTTAAGTGTTCTACCGTTGGCATAATAAAGCAAGTATTAGGATACTTAGCTTGGATATTGCTAGCTACTTTTGTAAAAATAGGTAATAAACGTTTAATTTCTCCTGAACGACTACCAGGCATTAATAAAATGAAGTTATCCATAGGGTTTAGTTTATATTTTTTTAAAAATACTTCTGAAGATCCATAATCGGCTCCTGACTCAATAATAGGGTGTCCTACAGCAAAAGTTTTTAAACCTTCTTTCTTAAAGTAAGCTATTTCAAAGTCAAATAAACATAATAAATAATCAAAAATAGTTGAAATCTCTTTTGCTCTTTTAGGTTTCCAAGCCCATACCGTAGGAGCAACATAATGAACTAGTTTAGCTTTAGTAGTATGTTTAACTGCTAAGGCTACACGTTTATTAAAACCTAATGAATCTATGGTAATTACCATATCTGGTTGAAATTTTTGAATATCTAAAGTAGTTTTTTTTATAAGTTTTTTAATAGCAAAAACTTTACTAAGAACTTCAATTAACCCCATAACAGCAATATTTTCCATAGGGAATAAAGAACTTAGCCCCTCGGCTGCCATTTGTGGACCACCCACGCCTTTAAATTGAATTTCAGGATAAATTTTTTTTAATTGGTGCATTAATTTGGCTCCAATAAAATCTCCTGAACTTTCTCCTGCTATAATATAAAACTTTTTTTTCATAATTTTTCCAATACTTAATTTATATTATTTTATATGAGTCTCACTCGTTATTTAGTATGTGTTTATTTACCTATTAGTTTAATTATAACAAATCTTATATTATTGCTGTTATTAATATTAGCAAAAATAAGGTAACTAAACATACTCCAATTAACTATTTCGCTATTTCCCAATTTTTAATAATTATTATTAAACATACTAATATAATCAAAAAGTGAAACATTATAATTCTTTTTAATTTTAGTTCTAATGTTAAGTAATAAATATTATTTAAAAAATGCTATTGCTTTTTGCTTATAAATTGTATTGTAGCAATACTACAAGCATAAATTCCCTCACCCCGACCAACGAACCCTAATTTTTCAGCAGTAGTAGCTTTAATATTAATACGTTCAGGGCTTAGCTCTAGTAATTTAGCAATGTTTTCTTTCATAGCTAATTTATAAGAAGATATTTTTGGTTCTTCGGCCACTATGGTAATATCTAAGTTAATGATAGTACCATGTTGATCCTTTATTAACTCTTGGGCTTTAGCCACAAAAATATGGGAGGAAGCATTTTTCCATTTAGAGTCAGATGGAGGAAAATAATCACCAATATCACCAAGCCCAACAGTTCCTAAAAGGGAATCTACAACCGCATGTAATACTACATCTGCATCGGAATGACCTTTTAAGCCCTTAGAATAGGGGATTTTTATCCCACCAAGATATAATGGAGTATTTTCAGCAAATTCATGGATATCAATGCCTTGCCCGACTCTAGTTTCTTGGTTGGTAACTATTTTTTTTAAATGTTCTAGATCTTCAGGGAAAGTAATTTTAGAATTTTTCATATTTCCTTTAACTATTTTTACTTTATTTTTTTTATTTTCTAAAAAATAAGAACTATCATCATTATGTGTGTTTTTAGAGTTAGTATAAGTGCTTAGAATTTCTTGGAACATAAAACCCTGAGGGGTTTGTACACTGTAAAGTTTTTCCCTATCTACATCTTTTACTATAAAATTATTTTCTATTTCTTTGCATGAATCTGTAATTTTTAAAGCAGGAAGAGCCCCTACATGGTTAGTAATATTATTAATTACTTCATTAATAATATTATTACTAATAAAAGGGCGAGAGACATCATGAATTAATACTTTAGTAGGATCTAGTTCTGCTAAAGCTAATAGGGCAAATAATACAGATTGGCTGCGGCTATCTCCGCCCTCACAATACGGAAGAACTTGTGGAGAATGAGGTTGGCTAGAATAATTAGTAAGAATAGGTTGTATAGTTGTTGAGTGTTGCTTATTAATTACTGGTAAGATGTAGTTAATGTGCGGATTATTGTAAAAAGTCTGGAGACACTCTTCAAATAAAGTAATATTTGAAAGTTTAAAAAACTGTTTAGGAATGGTAGATTCAGTACGGGAACTTACGCCAGAAGCTAGTAAAATAACAGCAATAGTATTGTTTTTCATAGTTTTTTCAATTAATTATACAGCTTTTTCTTTACAATATCATAATTATTGTATTAATTATATATATTATTATGGAATTTTTAACATAAATTAATATAAACATTATGAAAAGTATTAACTTAGGTAAATTAAAAATAGATACCCCAATTTTTTTGTGTCCTTTAGCAGGCATTACAGATTACCCATATCGTTACATGGTAGGAAAGTTTCATGCTAATTTAATGTATTCCGAAATGCTTTCGTCATTAGCTTTAACCCATAATTCTAAACATAGTTTAAAAATGTTAGATATAGCTAATGAAGTAGCTAATAATAATGTAGGTATTCAAATTGCTGGCTCTAACTTACAAGCTATGAAAGATGCTGCAAAAATGGCAGAAGATAAAGGGGCTTGTTTACTAGATATTAATATGGGCTGCCCCGCTAAAAAGGTTGTTAATGGTATAGCTGGTTCAGCCTTAATGAAAGATGAAGTATTAGCTGGAAAGATTATGGAAACAGTAGTAAATGCCGTAAAAATTCCTGTAAGTGTAAAAATGCGGCTAGGATGGGATTTAAATAGTATCAATGCTCCAACCTTAGCTAAAATAGCTGAAAACAGTGGAATTTCTTTAATTACAGTACATGGTAGAACTAGAAACCAGTTTTACAGTGGGGAATCTAATTATTTAGAAATTGCTAAAGTAAAAAACAATGTAAATATTCCTGTAATTGCTAATGGTGATATTAAAAATGAAGAAGATATGCTGTGTGCTTTAAAAGAATCTAAAGCCGATGGTATTATGGTAGGGCGTGGAACTTATGGTAAACCTTGGTTAATTAAGCAATTAACCCATTTTGTAACAACAGGCAATAAATTAAAAGAGCCTAGCAGAAGTGAAAAGTTAGAAATTGTACTCCAACATTACGATTTAATACTAAGTTATTATGGCAAAGAAATTGGTAAAAAAGTTGCTAGAAAACATTTAAGTTGGTATACCAAAGGCTTACCGAATTCAGCAGAAGCTAGAGCTAAAATTAATGTTTTAGAAGATGTGAGTTTAGTGCGTGATTCTGTAAAAAGTTGTTTTTATGGTTAAATATTGTGTTGTTAACTTCATTCATTCTACAAAAATTACTTTTATTTTAAAACTTTATTAAAAAATAGATATTAACTTATAGTTGTGTAACTATCCTTTATTTTACAAGACTTTAAAGCTATTCTCTTAGTAAATAAGTATTAGATACAGAATAGTCAGATTATTTTTCTAGACCGCAGAAAACCTTAAGTTTCATCGAGAGAAGAATTCATAAGTAAATTTGACAACAATTTTAAACATTATTAAGCTATATATTAGCCATTAAATTTGTTGGCAATAAATAAAATTATTTATAAAGTATTATTAAAGAGTTTTATTAAAAATAATACAAAACCTTATATAATAATACTGGAGTAAAAAGTGTTAAAACGCACAGAAAAAGATTTAATTGGTGAGAAAGAAATTCCCAATGAATGTTATTACGGAGTCCATACCCAAAGGGCCTTAGAAAATTTTCCAATTTCGGGCATACCAACATCTAAATTTCCTATTTTTATTAAATCTTATGCTCAAATAAAAAAGGCAGCAGCTTTAGCTAATAAAGAGTTGAAAATGGTAGATGAAAAAATAGCTACAGCTATTATAACTGCTTGCGATAAAATTATAGCAGGAGAGTTTCATAACCAATTTGTGGTTGATGTAATTCAAGGTGGGGCTGGAACCTCTATGAATATGAATACGAATGAAGTTATTGCCAATGTTGCTTTAGAAATTTTAGGAAAAGCAAAAGGTGAATATACATTTATTAGTCCGAATGATCATGTTAATAAACAGCAATCAACGAATGATACCTATCCATCAGCAGTAAAAGTAGCCGTATATTATACTATTGATAATCTTACAACTGAACTCCAACATTGCATTAAAAGTTTATCTAAAAAAGCTAATGAATTTAAAGATGTTATCAAAATAGGGCGAACCCAATTACAAGATGCTGTACCCATGACTCTGGGGCAAAGTTTTGCTAATTATGCTTGCCAGTTGGAATCTTCCATTAAAAGTTTACAAGGAACAAGACATGCTATTCTTGGTTTAAATATGGGGGGAACAGCCATTGGTACGGGAATTACTTGCCACCCTAAATATAAAAAGACTATAGCTAAATATCTTAAAGAAGTTATTAATAATGATTTTTATGTAATGGAAAATTTATTTACGGCTACCCAAGATGCTAGCAGTTTTGCCTTAGTTTCTGGGGCTTTTAAAAGGTTAGCTATTCAACTTTCAAAAATTTGTAATGATTTTCGTTTGTTATCATCTGGTCCTAGGGCTGGCTTAGGGGAAATTAATCTACCGCCAATGCAAGCTGGTAGTTCTATTATGCCAGGTAAAGTAAACCCTGTTATTGCCGAGGTGGTGAATCAAATTTGTTTTCAAGTAATGGGCTATGATGTTGCTATTGCTTTTGCTGCAGAAGGGGGGCAACTAGAGCTTAATGCTTTTGAACCTCTTATGGCTTTTAATTTATTACATGGGGCAAGTATGTTAATTAATGGCTTGGAAACTCTAAGGTTACGTTTAATAGATAATATTAGTGCTAATGTAGAAAAATGTTTAGCACAGGCAGAAAATAATATAGGAATAGTAACGGCTTTAAACCCTTACATTGGCTATAAAAAGTCTACTGAAATTGCTAAAAAATGCTTAGCAGAGAATAAGTCGGTTATGCAGGTAGCTCTTGAAATGAAAGTAATGAGTGAAGCCGACTTAAAAAAGGCTTTGAATCTAAAAGATATGGTAGATATTTATAAATAACATAAAAATTTACCATTAATTACAGCCTTATATGAAGCAAGTAGGCTGAGGAACTATAAAAATTGTTTGATGTTTTACTAATAGCTATTTTTTTATGTGCTATTTTCTTAGGGGTAAGAATGGGGGGCTTAGGCATAGCCTATGCCGCAGGAGTTGGTTTATTTATTATAACTATGGTTATGAAAATACAGCCAGGAGCATTACCTTTTAATGTAATCATAATTATTATAGCAGTAGTAGGAACTATTGGAGTGTTAGAACTATCTGGTGGTTTAGATTACATGGTAAGAGTTTCTGAAAAAATCTTAAAAAAGCACCCCAAATACATTAATTATTTAGCTCCTATTATTACCTTTGCTTTAACTGTTTTAGCTGGAACAGGTCATACAGCTTATTCTGTAATGCCTGTTATTGTGGAAGTAGCTAAACACCAAAATATTAAACCAGTTCGCCCTTTAGCCACAGCAGTTATAGCCTCGCAAATAGGAATTACTGCTTCCCCAATTTCAGCTGCTACGGTGGCTTTAGTAAGTATTTTAACACCTTTTCATATTAGTTTAGGGCAAGTAATTTTAATTTGTATTCCTTCAGCTTTTTGTGGAATTATGCTACTTGCTGTTTACCAAAGCCTACTACCCCAAGCTTTAAATAAAGATAAAACCTATTTAGCTTTATTAAAAACAGGTAATATCAAAGAAGTAGCCTTAATTCAAAAACATTTACCTGAAAGTGCTAAGGTTGCAGTATTTATATTTTTAGTAACTATTGCTGTAATTATAATTTATGGTTTATTTCCACAATTTCAACCAATTTATAAAGAAACTGGTCGTAATATAGATATGCCCTTATTAGTTGTTATAATAATGCTAATTGCTGGCTATATTATGGTAATAATAACAAAAGTGAAAGTAAGCTTTATTCCCAAGCAAGCTACTTTTCAAGCTGGTATGTCGGCGGCTCTTTGTGTAATAGGAGTAGCATGGTTAGGGAATACTGTAATAAGCTATTATTCAGACAATATTCAAATTATGGCTGGTGATTTCTTGAAAAATTATTCATGGGCTTTTGCGGTTGTTTTATTTTTGGTTTCAGCTTTGTTATATTCCCAAGCTGCTACCACTATAGCTATAATGCCCTTAGGGATATCTTTAGGATTAAGCCCTATGGTAATTATTGGTTCATTTGCAGCTACTAGTGCTTTGTTTGTGTTACCAACTTATCCAACGTCATTAGCAGCAGTGCAAATGGATAATACAGGAACTACTAAAATGGGTAAATATGTGTTCAACCACTCTTTTATTATACCAGGAATATTAGGAATTATGTTTAGTGTAATGTTTGCCTTTTTAATGGCGGATATTGTTTTGTAAATATGATAGTAATAGGAAAAATAAGGAATAGAAAAAATGTTTGATGTTCTGTTAATAGTTATTTTTTTAGGGGCTATTTTCTTAGGAGTAAGAATGAAGGGCTTAGGTATAGCCTATGCCGCAGGAGTTGGTTTATTTATTATAACTATGGTTATGAAAATACAACCGGGGGTATTACCTTTTAGTGTAGTAATAATTATTATAGCTGTAATTGGTGCCATAGGAGTTTTAGAACTATCTGGTGGATTAGATTACATGGTAAGAGTTTCGGAAAAAATTCTAAGAGGGAATCCTAAATATATTAATTACTTAGCTCCAATTATTACCTTTACCCTAACACTTTTAGCAGGTACTGGGCATGTTTCTTATTCTGTATTACCAGTAATTATAGAAGTAGCTAAAAGGCAGAATATTAAACCAGTTCGCCCTTTAACCACAGCAGTTGTAGCTTCCCAAGTAGGAATTCCTGCTTCTCCAATTTCAGCAGCTACAGTAACATTGGCTGCATTATTGGCTCCAGATGGTGTTAATTTAGGTCAGGTGATTTTAATTTGTATTCCTTCAGCTTTTTTTGCTTTAATGGTAGTAGCTTTTTTACAAAGTTTACTGCCCCAAGCATTAGATAAAGATAAAACCTATTTAGCTTTATTAGCTTCTGGTAATATTAAAGGTTTTGAAGAAAAAATAAAGGAAACTCAAGTTAAAAAAGAAGCCAAAGGCAGTAAGGGTCCATTAGCTGTATTAATATTTTTAATAGCTATTGTAATTATAGTTCTATATGGTTTATTTCCAGAACTAAAACCTATATATGCCAATACTAATGATAGTATAGATATGCCTTTATTAATTGTAATTATTATGTTGGTGGCAGCTTATATTATGGTGATTTTGACAAAAGTAAAAGTAGCTGATATTCCTAAGCAAGCTACTTTTCAAGCTGGTATGTCGGCTGCCCTTTGTGTAATAGGGGTAGCATGGTTAGGAGATACCGTAATAAGCCATTATTCAGAAAACATTAAAACCATCGCTGGTGATTTTTTACAACATTACCCTTGGGCTTTTGCGGTTGTTCTATTTTGCGTAGCTTCATTATTATATTCACCAGCTGCTACCACTATAGCTATAATGCCCTTAGGGATATCTTTAGGATTAAGCCCTATGGTAATTATTGGTTCATTTGCAGCTACTAGTGCTTTGTTTGTGTTACCAACTTATCCAACGTCATTAGCAGCAGTGCAAATGGATAATACAGGAACTACTAAAATGGGTAAATATGTGTTCAACCACTCTTTTATTATACCAGGAACATTAGTAGTAATATTTAGTGTAATGTTCTCTTTTATAATGGCTAGTATAGTATTATAATTATTATAGAATAAGAAATTATAGAAATAAAAAAAGGAAAAAACTATGGAAAACAAAAGACCAATCTCACCACATTTACAGGTTTATAATATATTTTCAAAGGAAATGACTTCTGGTCCTTCTTTTTTAAACAGGGCAACAGGTATTATCCTTACCGTAGGTTTAATATATTTTGCTGCTTGGTTAATTACTGCTGCAATAGGGCAAGGGGCTTATAATGTATTTTTAGCTTTTATTACTTCATGGTTTGGCTGGTTATCATTATTTGGTTTTAGTTGTGCTTTCTTTTACCACTTAGTAAATGGTTTACGTTTTTTAATATTTGATTTAGGGTATTTTTTAACTAAACGTTCTATGTTTTTAACGGGTTGGGGCATGGTTCTTATTACCGCTTTACTAGTTATAATTACTTGGGTATATATTTGTACCACTTATATAAAATAAATAATTTAATAAAAATTTAGAGGGTAGAAAAATGGGACATGGAAGTTCATTAGGGAAAAGAGAAACAGATAAAAGAAGTTCACTTTCCCATGTAAAAGGTTATGGAGCATCGGGCAATGGAGTTTCAGAATGGTTAACATCTAGGTTAAATGCTATTATTAGTGTACCGGCAAGTTTATATGTATTATGTGCTTTATTAAAAGGAAATGCTAATTCTTATTTAGAGTTATCTCATTGGTTACTTAATCCTTTTAATACTGCAATTTTAGTGTTAGCAATAATTACTTTATGTTGGCATGGAGCCTTAGGAGTAGTTACAGTAATTGATGATTATATCCATAATACTGGTATGAATTTTTTTATAAAATTATTAGTTAGAGTGTTTTTTTCATTTATTGTAATTATTAGTGTAATTAGTATATTGTTTGTAATTTTTGCAGGCTTAGCAAAAGGAGTAATGTAGATATGAGTAGTAAATATAAAATTATAGATCATTCTTATGATGTAGTAGTAGTAGGAGCTGGCGGGGCTGGTTTAAGATCTGCCTTAGGCATGAAAGAACAAGGGTTTGAAGTTGCCTGTATCTCTAAAATATTTCCAACTAGAAGCCATACAATTGCAGCTCAAGGGGGCATTGGGGCAGCTTTAGCAAATGTTAAAGAAGATAAATGGCAATGGCATATGTACGATACTGTAAAAGGTTCAGATTGGCTTGGTGACCAAGATAGTATTGAATATATGTGTAAGAATGCTTCTAATGCTGTATATGAATTAGAGCATTATGGGGTTCCTTTCTCTAGAACAGAAGATGGTAGAATATACCAAAGACCATTTGGGGGGCATACTCGTAATTTTGGTGAGGCCTTAGTTCCAAGGGCTTGTGCTGCAGCCGATTTAACTGGGCATGCTATTTTACATGCTTTATACCAACAATGCTTAAAACATAAAGTAGAATTCTACGTTGAATATTTTGCTATTGATTTAATTATGAACGAACAAGGTGATTGTGTAGGAGTTGTTGCCTTATGTTTAGAAGATGGTACAATTCATCGTTTTAATTCTAATATGCTAGTTTTAGCCACAGGTGGGGGTGGTAGAGCTTATTTCTCTTCTACTTTGGCTCATACTTGTACGGGTGATGGTTATGGTATGGCGGCAAGAGCTGGCATTCCTTTGCAAGATATGGAATTTGTACAGTTTCACCCAACAGGTTTATATGGTCCAGGTTGTTTAATTACTGAAGGTGCTAGAGGGGAAGGGGCTTACTTTACTAATTCTGAAGGCGAACGTTTTATGGAAAGGTATGCTCCAAGTGCTAAGGATTTAGCATCAAGAGATGTTTGTTCTAGGGCATTAACTATAGAAATCCGTGAAGGTAGAGGAGTCGGCAAAAATAAGGATCATATCCATTTACACCTAGAACATTTAGATGCGACTATGCTTCATGAAAAATTACCTGGTATTTTAGAAACCGCAAGAATTTTTGCTAATGTAGATTTAACAAAGGAACCTTGCCCTGTAATTCCTACAGCTCATTATAATATGGGGGGGATTCCTACCAATTATCGGGGGGAAGTAATTCGTCCTACAGCAGATAACCCAGATTCTACGGTAACAGGTTTAATGGCGGTAGGGGAAGCAGCTTCAGTTTCAGTGCATGGAGCCAATAGATTAGGTTCAAACTCTTTGTTAGACTTAGTAGTATTTGGCAAATCTTGTGCTTTAAGAGCGAAAGAGTTATTAAAACCTCATGCTCCTAAAAGACCTTTACCACAAAGTAGTGCCGAGCAAGCTATTGCTAGGCTAGATGGCATGTTAAACTCTAAAGGGACAGCTTCTGTTAATGAGGTGCGGTTAGCTATGCAAAAAACCATGCAAAATGATGCTTCGGTATTTAGAACGGAAGAATCTTTAGCCGAAGGGATAGAAAAACTAGATGGAGTTTTTGCTAGTGTTTCTAATATTAGCCTGCATGATAAATCTTTAATTTGGAATTATACTTTAATTGAAAATTTAGAATTAGCTAACCTAATGGTTGCTGCTAGATGTATTATTAATGGTGCCCTTTTTAGAAAAGAAAGTAGAGGAGCTCATGCAAGGGAAGACTTCAAAGAAAGGGACGATAAAAACTGGTTAAAGCACTCTTTAGCTTATAATGCTCATGAGGGTAAAGTTAAAATGGATACTCGCCCAGTGCATACTTGGACTTTAACCGATGAGGTACAATATATAGAACCGAAAAAAAGAGTATATTAGTTAGCAATAAATAAAAGAGGTGTTATTATGGTGGAATTTGCTTTACCAAAAAATTCAAAGTTTACTAAAGGGCAGTATTTTAAGGCTCCTTCAGCAAAAAATATTCGGCTTTTTGAAATTTATAGGTGGGATCCTGAAAATAATGAAAATCCTAGAATAGATACTTTTGAAATAGATATGGACGAATGCGGTCCTATGATTTTAGATGCTTTAATGAAAATTAAAGATGAAATAGACACAAGTTTAGTATTTCGTAGATCTTGCCGTGAGGGAATTTGTGGATCTTGCTCTTTTAATATTAATGGTAAAAATACATTGGCCTGTATTCGCAAAATAGATGAGTTTAAAGGAAAAATTAGAATTTTCCCTTTGCCTCACCGCCCTGTAATTAAAGATTTAGTGGTAGATTTAACAACGCCTTATGCTCAACATGCAGCAGTACAGCCATGGATGCAGTCTAATACTCCAGTATCTGACCACAAAGAAAGGCTTCAAAGCCCAGCAGAACGTGAGAAATTAGATGGTTCATGGGAGTGTATTTTATGTTTTTGTTGTTCTACTAGTTGCCCTAGTTATTGGTGGAATGGAGAAAGAGGCTATTATGGTCCAGCCGCTTTATTGCAGGCTTACCGTTGGATTGAAGACAGTAGAGACGATGCCACTGCCGAGCGGTTATCGGAATTAGACGATCATACCCGTTTGTTTAGTTGCCATACCATTATGAACTGTATGGATGTTTGCCCTAAAGGTTTAAATCCAGGTAAAGCTATTGCTGAAATTAAAAAGAAAATAGCATTACGCCATTAGTGGATACATTAGTTTATAAAAATTAGCTTAAGTAGTTACTATGTGTTAAGTAAACTCCAGAAAATAACTAGGATTAATAAAATATAAGCAAAATATAAGCAAAATATAAGCAAAATATAAGTAATATAAAATTATATAAAAATAAAGATTTATTTTATTAGTTTTATTAGTTTTATTGGAATTTATGGATTCATTTAACTAATAATTCCATAAGTAAGTTGTAATATATGTATTTGAATTTAACTTATAATTATTTTATTTGTAAGGTTACTAAATGGTAAAGTAAATAGTTTAGTTTATAAAACAGTATGCAGTGTAGTAATAAATAAGTTAGTAGTTAAGAAAATTTATAGTTAATACTATTTAATAAAAAGTACATATTAATTTATTAATACTAATAAAAATTCATATGAATAAAAATATTGAAAGATAGTAAGGCTATTATAAAATGAGTATTTCAGTAAGTAGTTATAAAATCTCTATTAAGTTCTATCTTAAATGTTTAGGATATATTGTTACAATTTTAAGTTTTGCAGTAATTTTACAGGCTAAAACATGGAATTTAGGTACAATTGGGAGCTTTGCTTTTGCCTATTTACCAGCGGAAGATAATAATAGGTATGCTTTAGGAATGGTTGCCAACAGCCAAAAAAGTTGCAAGGTAATATTCTTTATTGCTAAAACCCAAGTAAAATATCCTATTGATAAAGTTATTTTTAATGTTAATGGCACCGATGTTAATTTTGTAAAATTATTTAACTATAAACAAGCCTTAGCTTATATTCCTAAAAATCCAGAGGGGATGAACTTTGTAGCAAAACAATTAGAAAATACTAATAACCTATTAATAAGAATAGATAATTCTACCATGAATTTTAATATAACTAATTTTATGAATACCACTAAAGAAGTAAAAACTTCTTGTGAAGAATTAAAAAAGCAATTTGAAGGAGCATTATAGTTAGCAGGTAATTAGTTAAAAGAGTATATCAGGTGGATAATTATTCTGTATAAACGGAGTATTATAGCTAAAAAATAGCTCTATTAATAATAGCTCTATTAAAAAGAGGGATATAAAAAATTAATACATAAGTTAGTTAATAAAGTTAGTAATTTAATTGACTAATATTGGTGCTATTAACATTAGAAATAACTTTATCAATAAAATTTTTTTTAAAGATAACTAACTATTCAGAAATAGTAAATAACGAATAATAGTATAGTTATTTAACATTCAACAAATAGGGAATAAAAGAGATGAATCTTGGTTTTAAATTAGTTATAGCCTTGTTTTTAATAACAACTTTAAGTAGTTGCATGGTTTCATATAGTACTGATTCAGATGATCTTAGTAGGTTGCAAGATTCTTCTAACAGAGATTCCACCTCAGTAGAGTATGCTGAAGATGCTGCTTGGAATTCATATGTTAAAGGAAGTAATAGAAGGGCAATATTACAAAGTAATAATGCTCATTTTAACAATTCAGCGGTTCTAAATTCTCAAGAATGGGAAATTGAAAAAGTTAATGAGTTCATGGTAGCTACTTCAGTAAAAGATAAGGTTAATGGTTTATCTTATACTTTATTAATTAAGGATTGTTCTACAGAAGCATTAGGTATAGGCAGCACTAATTTAACCACCAATGGTAATTTAGTGTTAAATATTAATGGTAAAGATATTCCCATGAATGTGGGCAATATGTTAGCATTTTCAATTGATGCGGTTAATAGAGACTATATTATAGGGCAACTTTTACACAGCAAGAAAATAATAGTAAAAGATGAAAATGGTAAAATTATGGGAGCATACAATGGTAAAGGCTTTGCCGAAATGCTAGATAATATAAAGCAATTATGTGAAGTAGAACAGAAAAAATTATAATAGTAAATTTATGGTATTAAATATTATGAATCTTCTTAATTTAGGTTAAGAATGAAACTAAAACACTTGTTATAAAATATTACCTTTTGTTTTTACTTATAAAATTTTATTAATAAAAAACTCTCTACGGCTTTAACAATATATATTCTTAGAAATTATAAGTAATAACTAAAGTTTTACAATGTATGTTACAGAACTTCAAAATTAGGTTGGTAACTTTGTAGCATTTGCCAAATATCATTATTGTATTTTTCAGGAATAGGTTCTTTATTTACTAACCATTTGTAAAGTAGGGCATCATCAAGATCTAAAAATTGTTTAAACCTTTGTAGTTGGTCTTCTGTCATTGATTCTAAATATGTATCTACCACAAAAGACATTACTAGATCTAGTTCTTTCATAGCTCTTCTTTTAGCACGAACTTCAATTTGTTTTAATTGCAGACTTTTTAGCATCAAGTACCCAATATAGTTATTTTTATATGAAAATAAGAGTAGAGGATTAATTTTAGTGGGTAACCTATAATAATATTATTACATGTAGTATATTACATGTAGATATTTAAACCGTTCTAAGGTATTACAAGGAATAAAAGTTTTGCAACAATCCAATAATTTACCTGTAAAACCTTAGCTGATATATCAATCTAGCCCGAATACAATATAGCTTTAAACTTTTACCCTGAAACCTACCATACTTTTTTCATTCATAAAAAAATAATACCACAAAGATTTAATTTTATGCAAATTTATGCAAATTCTTTATTTCCACAGTCAAAGAAGAACAATGAAACCTTTTAATAACACCTTTTAGTTGTATTGTAGTTAGTGTTTTAAGTTATATAAGTGTGTGCGTTTACTACAAGGAATGCAAGAGGTTAACTAGCACTAAGTATCATACTTTTCATGAATAACCTTATTATCATAAAGAAGATGTTAACTAGCCCTAAGGTATTAATTGGTTGAAGTTTATAATGTTGTATCTTTAAGTTGAGTATGATACAATTGCAAAAGATTATTTACTAAAGGTAAAACATTGAAAGTTGTTATTGCTGGTGCTGGTGATATGGGTAATTTTATTGCCCGTTATTTACTGGCTGAAGAACATGATATTGTAGTGATAGATACCGATGCTGCTAGGGTAAGAGATATGACTGATAATGAATCCGTTGCCGGTTTTTTAGGAGAAACTACCTCTTTAGATGTATTAAAAGCTGTAGATATGTCTAATACCGATATGTTTGTTTCAGTTACACCCAATGATGAAATTAATATATTAGCCTGTTTTTTAGCTGATAGTCTTGGAGTTCCCACTAAAATAGCTAGAATCCAAAACCCTAATTATTTACAAGAAAACTTTTTAGATCTATTCCATTCTAACAAAATTCCAGTAAGTGATACTATCTCGGTAGTAGATAAAATGCTAGATGTATTACAAAAGGAAATAGATTATTCCTATTTTAAAATATCTGATATTGTCAATTTATGCGAAGGCAATATTATGTTCTTTTCAGTATATTGCGATCCTAATAGTGTGGCTCATAATAGGAGTATTGAAAGTTTATACCAAGATTTAGAAGAACAACATATTACCTTTAAGGTAGCGGGAATTTACCGTAATAATAATTTTAATATAGTAAATGATGAAGAAATCATTAGGCAAAAAGATAAGTTATATATAGTAGCCGATAGTAAAAATATAGAGGCTGTGTATGCTTTATTTTATAATATTGGTGAGTCGGAAGATATTGTATTAGATACCCAACAAACTAATATTGTAATAGCTGGCGATCATTCCTTTATCAAACAAATTGCGGTAGAACTAGCCCAAACATATAAAAAAGTTAAAGTGGTAATGAATAAAGAAAAGAGTGAAGTTACTTTATTAGCTATAGAATTAGAAAAATATAACATAGAATTAATTATAGATGATATAACTAAAACAGGTTACAGGGAACATTATTTAAGTTCTCCTAATGATGTAATTATTACTATGTATAAAAATGATAACGATAATGTCCTTCAAGCTTTATTATTGCAATCCCAAAAGTTTAATAATATTTTTTGCTGTTTAAATAGTAACTTATATGTGGATTTTTTATACTCTCATAAGATTAATAGAGTGTTTATCCCCGACCATTTTATTATGTCTTCCATTTTAGCAAATATTAGGCGGGGGATTATTCAAAATATTTTCTCGCTATATAATAAGGTAGAAATTATGGAAGTATCTACCTCTTCTAATTCTAACCTTATTGGTAAACGTATAGAAGATTTAGAGCTGGGCGGTAAAATGAAAATATTATCATTAATGGATGAATCTACTGGGCATAAAATACCTTTAGACCCTAATACTATTATTCAATCTAATAATAATGTAGTATTTATTATTCAAAGAAAACATATTAAAACCTTAGAAGATAATGTAAAATATGAATAATCTATTCTTTAAACAATAAATTACCAATAAAGGCTAAAGAATGAAACAAATGAATAACCAAGATTTATTTTTAAATACTGTGCGAAAAAGCAAAGTTCCTGTTACAGTTTTTTTATCTAATGGTGTTAAGTTACAAGGCATTATTATTAGTTTTGATATTTTCTCTATTTTATTAAAAAGAGATGCTCATATTCAATTAATTTATAAACATAGTGTATCTACCATTATGCCGAATTCACCAATTTCTTTAAAATTAGAAGATGTAGATGATGAATCTGCAAAACCTCTAATAACAGAGGAAAACAAAAAAGACTAAAGAACTTTCTTTATATTACTAAAATAAAGAGAATACCTAATGTTAGAAAAAGCAATTGTAATTTCGGTGGTTAACGCTAGAGATAGTTTAACCTACAATGAAAACTACTTTTTAGAAGAAGCCGTTAATTTAACTAAAGCCTTGAATGTAGAAGTAGTCCATTCCCAACATATAAAACTAAGGGAGATTAACCCCGCTACTTTGCTTAACAAAGGTAATTTAGATAGCATTAAAAATGCTTTACAAGCATTACCTGTTAGTTTGTGTGTTTTTAATACTAGCTTAACACCAATTCAACAAAGGAATCTAGAAGAATACTTAAAATGTAAAGTAATAGATCGTAATGGTTTAATTATTAGCATTTTTTCTTTAAGAGCCAAAAGTAAAGCCGGTAAATTACAAGCAAGGTTAGCTTTTTTAACTTATCAAAAGTCTAGGCTAGTAAAAGCATGGAGCCACTTAGAAAGACAAAGAGGAGGGAGTGGTTTTATTGGGGGGCCAGGAGAAACTCAAAAAGAATTAGATAAACGCATGTTAACCGAGCAAATTGCTCGTTTAAAAAATCAACTCAAGAAAGTTAAACAAAATAGGATTTTACAAAGTAAAGCTAGAAAACGTAATAAGTTAAAGCAAATAGTTTTAGTAGGTTACACTAATGCAGGGAAGTCTACTTTATTTAATACTTTAACTAAAGAAAATGTTTTTGCAAAGGATCTATTATTTGCCACCTTAGATCCAAAAATGAAAGCTATTAAGCTACAAAGTAAAGAAGTTGCAATTTTATCAGATACTGTAGGTTTTATTTCCCAATTACCACATAATTTAATAGAGGCGTTTAAGTCTACCTTAGATGAAGTAACCTCAGCCGATTTAATTCTACATGTTATAGATGCGGCCAACCCTAATTTTCAAGAGCAAATTACGGCAGTAAAAGAAGTGTTAGTAGAATTGGGTATTAACGAAGAAAATTATGCAACTAAAGTTATGGAAGTATACAATAAAATAGATTTATTAAATCACCAACAACAAGCAACTTTAATGAACCTCATTGTGTTAGAGCATACTAACCAAAACGGTTTTAGTGAATCTATAGCTAAGCCACAAATTATACCAACCCCTAAACAATTAGGTGCCCTAAAAAACCAAGCATTAAAAAAACAAGAAGAACCAATTCTTAGGAAAGGTAAGTTAGATACAACTAAAGCCCAAGCCTTACAAGATACTCCAGTTAGTAAGGTGTTAGTTTCTGCCTTAAAGGCAAATAATTTAGTAGAATTAACCACTAATATTACTAATTTTTTCCATCAAGACTTAATATTAAAAACATTACTTATTCCCTATAACAATACTGAACTTTTAAATTACATTACCAAAAATTTTATTATTAAAGAACTAAATAAAAATTATCAACCAGAGGTTATTTTATGTAGTTTCTTGATATCTCCAACGGATTTAAAAACTTTAACTAATAAGTATACTTGTAATTTTAGGTAAGTATGAAAAGATTTTTCTATATCTTAATTATAAGAATGAAATGAGATTAAGATTAATTAATAATTCCTTATTAGGTAAGAATTTTATTTATTCTAAAATAGCAATTTGAGTTAATAAGTTATAAATAAACCAACCATCTGCTGTTACTACCCTTAAGAACTGGTTCTTAAACTAATTTACCGTTAGGCATAATATTAGTTTGCTAATATTATTAAAGATGTATATTATTAATTTTAAGAAATAAATTATAATTAATTTACAAAATTTTAATGATATTTAGTTTTAGGTGTAAGGGTAGAAATATATGTTTACAGTATTAAAAAAGGGATTAATTAAAGGGTTAGCTTGTTTAATACCTATTAGATCTTGGCGAGTAAAATTTAGAAGTTACATGTTACAAAATACTTTAAGTGAAAGCAAAGAGCAACAAATAATAGAATCCATACATGATTTAAAAAAAAATGTTATTAATTTACAAAATTTATTACATATTTCTTCACTTAGAATAAATGCAATTCTAGAAACATTATTAGTGCAAGAAGATTTTACTAAAACAGCTCTTAAGGAAATTAATTACCATAATAAAGCAATTTTACTTAAATATAGGGTGGCATCACAAGTAGATTTTCTATCTATTCTTAATGAAAATTTTAATAACAAAAGAATAGGTAATACAACAGCAAACACAAATATTATTCACTCTTACACTGGTAGTAATTATGAGTTTAAAGAAGGAGATATAGTATTAGATGTAGGAGCAAACATTGGTATGTATTCTATTAAATTATTACAACATTTTCCTTTTGTAAAAATTTATGCCTTTGAACCTATCTTGGAAAACTTTGAACTTCTATGCGAAAATATTCGTTTAAATAATTTAGAAAAAAATATTATTCCTATTAATAAAGCTATATGTTCTCATAATAATGGTGTATATATGAAATATCTACCATTTTTTCCAGCTGGAAGCTCTTCTAATAATTTATTAATAGAAAGGAGAAACTCTTTACAGTATTACTCTGTATTAAGTGAAAAACCTATATTTGTTGAATCCACTACGTTAGATGCTTTCTTACAAGAACATAATATTGATAAAGTTAAACTAATTAAAATGGACTGTGAGGGAGCAGAAAAAGAAATTATTTATAATACTAAAGTATTACCAAAGTTTGAATATTTTGTTGTTGAATTACATTTTTCTAAAACAGAAAACAATGAAATTATTGATTATTTAAAGAAATTCTTTCCTAAAGATAGGCTCTTTATTGAAGAATTAAACCATTACCAAGATAAATAGCTACATTTTATTATTAATATTTATAATATATATATTAATATCTTTTTTTAACTTAATTAAACAACTGCTTATAGCAATAAAAAATCCTACCTATATCTGCTGTAACATTACTAAAAATAATTTAGCTACTTAGCCATAATATATTGGTAAAAAAATACTAGACAATTTTAATAATTTATGGTATAATTGAAATTCTTTTAAAGATAGTTAAGTTGTTGATAGATTGTTAATTGACATTATTAACTATTATATAGCTCATATATATTAAATATTAAATTAATTGCATTTACTTTAATTCAATTAAACGCAATTAGGTAGTGCATTCAATTTATTTAATTTAGTGCAAAGCTATGAAATGCAATTCAATAAAAATTATTCATTTTGTTTTAATATCAGTAACTTAATAATAATCTTTATATAAACTTTTATAAAATATAAAAAATATCTATATATTATTATAATAATATATTTACCATAATCAGATTACAGTTTTTTAGTATACATTATTTACTACATATTATTATTTAATGCTAAATTACAAGCAAGGTTAAATGGTTAATATTACATAATATAGAAGTCCTAGTTTTAAAAACCCTTCATTAAGTTCCTTGAAAATTTATTTAGTTAATTAAATTTGGCTAATTTTTAATAAAGTTTTTAATCAAGCTCTTTATAGAAATTAGAATGTTTTAACCTTACCTTATTAATTACTTTTTGCGTGCTTTATTGCTAAACTTTTGTATTATGACTCATATATTTTAATTAGCATACTAATTTATTAACTTGCTAAAACTATTGGTTAATTAGCAAACCTTATGAGGTAGTAAGTACAGTTATTTTTTACGGTAACACTGCAAAAGCAATGCTTGAGAAGTAGGATCTAAAAAACAAAATATGAGTAGGAAACCAAAAGGTATAAAATGCTAAACCAAGAATTTTTAGTACATGGATTTCAGCTTGAAGATAAAGTTGTAAAAGTATGTAGCCCAACAGAATCTATTAACTTTAACTTTAGTTATAGTTACCCCGTTTATAAAAGTGTAATAGCAACTGTTTATGGTTGGGTTGGTTATAATGAAGCTAAAGAACTACTAACAGTTTTAGTTGATCCAGATTTTATTAGTATTAATTATTTATCTTTACAAGGGCATTATTATGGCAAAGGAGAGTTAGGTAGTGTAATTACTTTGCAGAAACTACAGGAAAATGGGGAATTTTTTAAATGTGGAGTAACCAATAAAATAGGGCATTTTTGCCTGCCAAGCACAATCCAAGATACTCAACTTGCTGATGATCCCATTCCTAAAACAGATATAACTATTAATGTTTTATTTGGGTATAGTGCAGAATTCTTAGTACTATACCTTAATACCGCACAATTAACTTTAGATAATAATGAACTATGTTTAATTAGTGCAGGAATATTTAGTAATAATTCACATTTATATAATGTGAAGGTAGTAAATGTATATACAACTGAAGTAACTAACTTACAGTTAGGCAATATATGTATGAATTATCCTTTAGATGTAATTGCTGAAGTGCAGGCTTGTGTTGATGGCTATTTTCAACAGTTAAATTATTATAAAAGGTATTATCAGGCCAATGTGGTAGTGGTGGAGTCAGTAATTTGTGATATAAGCTCTTATATTGGCTATCCTTATAAAACAGGTTTTGATTTTCCTGCCGAAGCAGCTTTATTTTTAGGTAGAGGCAATGCAACAACTAAACTGATGTATCAGGCTTTTCCTACAGTATTAATTCATGAAATAGGGCATATTTTAGGTTGTTCGCACCCTTTAAAACCAAATGATCTACCAAACTTTAGTCTTTGTCCAGGATATGGGCATGAAATTTTAAATCCTAAGAATGATAATATTGTGGAATGTGGAACATTAATGTCGGAGACTAAGAAGCCAATTTTTTATTTTTCTAATGCTAATTTATATGAATATCCTAGCCCTTACCAAAATAGATCTTGTGGCATAGAGGATTTATCAGAAGCCTATAAAATGGTAGATAATAATTTACCAAAATTAGCTGCTTCAGTATAAAAGTTAATATAAAGATTATAATTGTTGAGGTGTTTATTGAATATCTAGCTTTTATATTTCTATAAGAATACTTACTAGTAAGCCTTTATAAGAACCAGATGGACTGTTAACTAGTAACAGGCTGTTGAAGAAATATAATGACTTACTAGCAAGGCTCTACTTGCAATTCGTAATTTTGTATTACACTAAAGTGTAATCTTATATTTGAATACAGTAGAGTAGTAGTTTGTTATTTAAGTAATTAATTGAACTATGGTATAGCCATAGGTTGATTAATTGTAAATGTAAATGTAATTTAAAAACCCTTAAATTTTAACCTATTCCTTCTATCTAGTGGGAATAGGGGGTTTTTAAGTAAAGATCAAACCATTAATAGGTTAATTTTTATAATTATTGTTATTTTTAAACTCCTATCATACTAAAGTAGGAAGAGAGGTTTTTTATGTATCTCTTCAATAAGTAAAACAGCTAAAATTGTTATAATAGTGGATAGGATTGTTAATGCTTTAATATTTAGGCTTACATTTTTTAATTTGCCTTAGATTAATTTCTAAAGGTTTGCAACTAACAGTTAGTTGCTATTCGTATTTCATAATATGAGTTATATAAGGGAAGTTTGTAAAAGGACAAAGGCTTTCAAGATAAGGCTTTATAATATAAGGACTCATCCTAAAACACCTTGTAACTCTTACTATATTTTTCTGGCTAACTATTAACTACTGGTAATTTATTTACCTAATACAATCTACCTTTTTCAACTCTTACTATAATAGGAAATAGTTTTTTCCAAGAACAACGATTAAAAAAAAAGAGAATTAATAAAATAATACCTTGCCTGATACTTAGAATATTTGTGCTTTGTTTCAGGTATGCTTATAGGAGTAGGTAGTGTATTGATATGTTAAGTTCCCTAGTAGTTATTACTTTTATCTTAAAAAGTTTACTACTATTGTTTAAGTTAAAGTAAGAGTGTAGTTATATGGTTATAGTATGAAAAATTAACAATCTTATTTTTTCTTATTGTTTATTTAAGTTTTTAGAAAGGGCTTGCAGTTAATTCTAATAAATACTACACAATGTGAATTAAAATAATTCATAGTAAGATAGATAACGTTACTCTAAGATTTTCAACTTTTCTAAGAACATTTTTAGATTCTAAAAGTATTGCTATGTAATTTTATTTGTGTTCTTAGTAAAAGTTAAAAAATTAACCTTTATTAATTTTACAATATACTAATAATTATGAAAATTAACTTTTATTAATTTTTTCTTGTTATAGTTTTCTTACTGTTATTATTATTGTCTCTAATATACATCTTAAGATTGTATTAGGTAAATAAATTACTAGTAGTTAGTAGTTAGTAGTTATTTCAGAAAAAATATAGCAAGAGTTAGAAAATTATAATCTAAAATCTACATAAATATTATATAAGTTTATATAAATTCAGGTTAAAATTTTATCAAAAAAAGTAAGGTTTTACTAGGGTTACAGAGGTTAAAATAGTAAGGGCACATCATATTATTATTTGTGTAGGTTTTACCTATATAAAATAAGGTTAAAAAGGAAGAAAAATGCCCTTAAAACCTTGAAAAACCTAGATTTTTCAGAATACTGAAATTAGCAATTTAAAGGTGCATAAAATTCTCTAGAATGTATTTATATAGCACCAACTTAAAAAGCGTTACTATGGCCTTAAAAACTGAATAGTTTTTCTATTTAATCATGTTAACTATTTGTTAAGCAATAATTAAGAAAGAATTATAGAAAATTAATAAAAAATTAAAATTAAGATTAAAACAATATTAAGGCTAATAAGTTAGTTTCAATTAGCTAAGGTTAATACTAAATAGCTAGCCAACAAAATAATCAAGTAAAGATTTCTATAATTATTGGTTTATAGAAGAAAGTCTAGGCTTAGGGTTGTGAATAGGTTTAAAAACTTTAGAAAATATAGGCTGTAGTATAGTTTTAAAATAGAGGAGCAAGGTGGAGATAAGTTAGTACAAGGTTTTAGCTAAGAATTTATAGCTGGCTAATTGTCGTATAATTTATATTATGAGAAATAAGCCGAAAGCCTTTAAATGCAATGCCTAAGACTGTATGTTGCGTTTTCTAATTTTTTCTAAAATTATTTTATACACTTTCTAAGAGTTTTTTTAAATCTTCTAAGAGTTCAAATATTCTAAGAAAAATCTTAGAACCTTCTAAGATTTTAAATTTAATATAAGATTAGTAACTTATTGGTAATTTTTTAAAGCCTTATTTGATATGTTTTTTCTTAAGGTTTGAAAAAAAATAGTATAATTATGATATTTAAAAATTATCAAAACCCCTATTCATAATATGATAAAAGAGATAACAGACTAGATAACAGACTTAATAAAAGCGAGTTCTAACTTATTAGAAAAGATATATCTAAAAAGCTTTTTTCTTCCTCGGCTGAATATGCTGGAGATATTTTACTAAACGCTTTAATTGTTGTATCCATACCTTGTATCCCTATTCTATCAGTTAGTAAATTAAGCCCCTATTTGAAAAAATATTGTGAAAATCTTTTTCATAAATTAGGCGAGAAATTAGTAAATAAAAAAATTAAAGCTCCAGATTCTGAACTTACTTGCTTAATACATAAAATAATTATGTACAAAGAACTAGAAAATAACACTGTTGCAGAACTATTGCTAAATATATTAGCTGAAAATATGGATCAAAATAACAATAATGGGATAAGTAATAGCGACTATATAAAGTATGTAAAATTAATAGATTCTTTGTTCCCTAATAGTCTAATTTTGCTTTATAAAATTCATAATAGAGCTATGAAACATGAAAATATACTCTTAATGCAAAATATAGAACATATTTATGAATATGAGGATAAAAAATATATTAAGGGAAAAATAATAGAAAGTAATTCAGTTTTAAATTCTCAACAAGCAATATTAGATAAAATATCTAGCACAAAGAAACAATTTCTATATAATTCTGGAAATATTTTTCCATATAGCCAATATATATATGATTTAGAAAATGCAGGTCTTATAGAGATTTGTGAAATAAGAAATCTTGATAAATATAGTAGGAAATCAACTATATGCTTTGAAATTAATGGTGTGAATTATATATGCAAAGGAATCCAAACTAAAATCACAAATGAGATAGTTCCTAAAGGTCTAGGTAAGCTTATAATAAATAATTTTTATAATAAAGATGTACTAAACATTATTAATTCTAATGATATATTTAGTATGTATTAGTAGAATTATAAGAATTTACCATATTTTATAATTATTTAAAATCTTTCTTATTGTAATTTTTTAGCTTATTATATTATATTCTCTACCAAACCATCATAACCAGCTACAACATTATTAGGTAATAATTCTTGCAGAAAATCATAGTCTAGTTGTTCCGACATATGGGTAATAATAGCCTGCTTTGGTGTTAATAATTTAATAATATCTAAAATTTCATAAATACTCATGTGTGATGGATGCGGTTTTAAAGTTACTCCAGCAATAATAATTAATTCTAAGTTTTTATACATATTAAGAGTTTTTTCAGGTAATGTTATGAAGTCTGTAATATAGCCAATTTTATTATCTATAATGAAACCTGCCGAGCTAATTTTACCATGATTTTGTAAGGCGGTATTAATAATAATATCCTTATTTAAGGTTAAGGTGTTGTAATAGTCAAACTTATGGAAGTCTAACACAGGTTTATAAAAAATATCTTTTACTTGAGTAGGATTAGGCCTATTAAAAATATAATAATGAGTCTTTTGAATAGCCTGCAAAGTTTCTGCCGTAGCATATGCTGGAATCGGTTTTTGCATTAAACGATTTACTGAACGTAAATCATCAATACCATAAATATGGTCAGCATGATGATGGGTAAATAGTATGGCATCAATTTGTTGAATATGATTATTTAAAGCTTGCTGGCGAAAATCTGGACTAACATCAAATAAAATATTAAAGATTTGTTTAAAGTTATTAGAAGTATTACTATGGTAATTTACTGTTAGTAAGGCAGAAGTTCTTGTACGGATATTTTTAGGATTAGTAGGATTGCAATTACCCCAACCATTTTCAATCGTCGGTACTCCGGAAGAACTACCGCAACCTAAAATAGTAATTTTGTAACTTTTTTTCATAAAATATTAAATAAACTCATTAACTAATTATTAAAATAGATTATATCATATTAGGAAAGCATCATACTAAATTTTCTTAGTTTGCTAAATATTTTGTAGTGAAAATTAAAATTATTAGAGTAATACTTCTAATAACTTTAAACAAATCTTTAATATTTTAATTAGTTAAGAATTAAAATTTATAAATTATTATTTAGATCCTATTTCTTAAAATATTGCTTGTACAGAGTTGTGGTAAAGGCAAAATAAACTATCATAACTTGCTATTAGTTTTTACTTGTAACCCATTACTTCTTAAGTTGTTTTGCTGTTTTGTGCGTCTTTAAAAAACAACTTTAGAGTGTTTAGGTAAAGTTTTAACTGTAATCCTTTAAAAGCCCTTCATTAGGTAACAATCTAGTCTAGTTATAGACTGTGGCGTTTCGTGTAATGGTTTTATGCCACTGTTTTTAGCCTTTTATATTTTGTTAAGAGATTCATAGTGCTACTTAAGGCTGCATATTTGTTAGCTAAAATCCTTAGAATTCTTTAGAAGTGTAGCCTTAGAAGTTATCCTTTTAATAGTAAGTATTAAGTTGTGAAAATGGTTAATATTCTCTTAATCCTAAGAAAACTCTTTAAGAGTTTAGGGTTAAAAAGTTGTAGGAAAAATACCCTATTCTTCCTTTATTTTGTTTTAGTTATATCTGTAAATATAAATATATATATCTGTATGATTAATATTTTATAAGCAACCTAAACAGAATATTCTTGTTGTTTGTGCTGTTGTAATTCATGATTTTTCTATATGGTATTTTCTGTTATGAAATTTATAAAAGTAGCCTTATAAAACTTTAATAAAAAATAAATTTAACGACCTTGAATTTTAGTTAAAGGAATAAGGTTTTTTGAATAATAGTTGTTACACTATATAATTATTTATAAAATTTCTTTAAAGAATTAGAAGATTAAACTATTACTATTAACTTCTCAACCAAACCATCATAGCTATACAGCATTATTAGGTAATAATTCTTGTAGAAAACATAGTCTAGCTTTTCTTACATGTAGTTAATAATAGCTTGTTGCTGTGTTAGTAATTTAATAACATGTAAGATTTCTTTTGTTGCTAATTTTATTTCTGCCTTACTCCTACTGTAAATAGCTTACTATATATTTTTTTTCTACTAGTTTAAATTATTAAACAAATATTCATATGTGATTAGTGTGGTTTAAGTTACTTAAGAAATAATAATTAATTCTAAGTTTTATACATTATTACAAAGTAAAAATCTTAGGAAAGAGAATAGTTTGCTATACTAATAATTTAATATGCTAATAAGTTAAGGCATAATGTAATATAAATAACAAAGCAAAACTTTTTAATAGTTAACTAAACTTAGCAATAATATAATTGCAAAAATATTAATTTATTTAACATATGGTTGTTTATCTTTATAATATTAATATTATATGATTATTGTATAATTAATATTATAACTTGCTTGAAATAATAATTTTATTGGAATTTACAAAATGTTTATAGATACCCATTGCCATTTAAGTTTTGAAAAACTAGGTAGCTATGGTGCTACTACCTTAGAAGTATTAAAACGTGCTAAAGAGCATAATGTTAATAAACTAATAGATATTGCCACTGATGTTACAGGTTTTACTACAACCTTAAATTTTGCAGGACAACATGCTGGCGTGTTTGCTGCTATTGGCATTCATCCTTTGCATATTTTAACTAATCAAAGTTTTCAAAAAGAAGATATTACGAAACATTTGTCGCACCATAAACTAGTAGCAATTGGGGAGACAGGATTAGATTATTACTATTCTACAGATACCAAAACTCTACAACATAAATTTTTTGAAGAACATTGTGAAATTGCTAGCACTAAGGGCTTACCTATTATTATTCATACTCGTTCTGCTAATGATGATACCCTAGCAATTCTAAGTAATCATGTAAAAAACAATGGCTTAATAGGAGTAATACATTGCTTTTCAGGTGATAAAACCTTTGCTAAGCAAGTATTAGATTTAGGTTTTTATGTATCTTTTAGTGGAATTGTAACTTTTAAAAATGCTTTAACTTTACATGAAGTTGCTAAATATATGCCAAAGGAATACATTTTAACGGAAACAGATGCCCCCTACCTAGCCCCCGTGCCTTTTAGGGGGCAAGAGAATGAGCCCGCATATGTAAAATATACAGCGGAATTCATAGCAAAGTTAAGGGAAGAACCACTAGAAAGTTTTGCTAACCAAGTAGAACAAAATGCTAAAGCCTTATTTACCAAATTAGGTTAAGCTATTAATTAATAGCTATTTTATACTAATTCTTTTATCTTATTTGGTTGTTAGAATCTAATGAAAGAGTTTCTTATTATAATAAGAAAGATTTTAAAGTTTTACTAAAAGTTAAGATATAGCTTTTCAATTCTACTTTTTTATCCTATGGATTAGTATTTTGATTGTTATAGTCTATTTTTATAGGTAAATCAGTCATCGCATAATGTATAAATTGTTGTCCTAGATTAGTTAGTACATATTTATCATGATTATCAAAGGCAGATTTGTAAGTATTGCTATTATTGTATGAGTTACTTGTTTTAAAACTTGTAGGTTTGGTTTTTTGAAAATTTCCATCAAGAGTCTGTAGGTCTATATTGTCTAATTATTCCACCTGTACTTAAATCTCTTATAATAAGTTTAAATAAATCTGCATCAGCAGAATCTTCTCTAACTTCTTTTTTACCTAAATTTTGCCATATATTCATTCTACCAATACCCTCACTTTTATTATAAATGGGGATAAGATATCTAGATAAGGTATTGCTGATGCAAGTAAATTTATAGCTAGATTTTTTTTACTGTTTTCATTTTTTTATGGTTAAACCACAACACTTAATTCAGTGCTGGTTGATTGATGTAACCCTTTTAGTTCTTTATTAATGCGGTCTTTAACCTCATTTTCAATAGCTAAGGAGATAATATTCTTTTTATAAGGAATAAAATATAATAAATGAAATAAAAGCTCTAAATATTTTAATAAAACACTAGGATTATCTTTAGCGTTACTTGGTTTTAAATTTAAGTAAAAATTAGATTGCTCTTTAATTTTATTTAAAATAATTGTTAGTTTACTTTTTATTTCAGGGATATTATCACCTGTAAAGTTTGCTTTATCTAGTAAGTTATCAAGGGTGGTTTTATTAGTTCCATCAATTAAAGTATGAATGAATTTATCTATATCTGGGTTATAGCCCCCCTGTAAACCTACCTCGTTTTGTTGTAATTCATAAGTTAAAAAAGATTCAAACAATAAGCGTATATCTAAAACTTTATGCTCTTCTTCAGTATAATTATTTTGAATTAGTCTGGCATAGAATTTTTGCATTGCAGATGTTGGTAAGGCTGGTAGTAATTCACTATAACCCCATAAAGTTAAAATATGGCTTAATTCTTCCTCAGTAAAAATATAACGATTAAAAACATGGTTATTGTTATCTAGATAAGTGGGAGATTCATAATAAGTTTTAGCACAACCTACACATTTTATAAGCCCTTTTTGGGATAAAAAAGATTGTTGTAGGTTAACATCAAAACGTTGCATATATTTTATGAATTCACTATTAAGGAATAAATATTGAATATTAGAATTAAAGGCTGTTGTTTCACTAATTAAGCTGTTATCTTGGTTACAATAAGGGCATTGGGTCATGAAAATTTACTTTCCTGTTATTTTTATTTACATTTTAGCATATTTTTTTGTATTAATGGCAATAAATCCTAAAAAATATTGTCCTATTAAATAGGAACTTTTTATAAATTACAAAATTAATATTTATACTAACTTTATAATAACCTCTATAAAGTTAGTAACTGCTCTCCAATAGTTAGTTATTGGATATGTCTAACCGTATTACATAAGGCTATGCTTTAGTTTATATATTATCCAATTCATGCTGTATGCTATAACTTCATGCTGGTGGTAAAATTAACTAAAATTCTACACAGTACCTGTTGGTTTATATAGTGTTGCTGTATCTGTAGTAAAGGTTTTATTTAGTACTTTAGAACTAACTATTTATTGGTGTTAGATATATAATGCAATTTTTCTAACAAACTACTCGTGGCTACCAGATAATAACTTCATTGTTAAAAGAGACAAAGTTAGTGTGATTACTAAATGGCTAAAAGTTAAACCAATTAAAATAAGAAAATAAAAGGTTTGTTTAGCTATAAAGGTATTAAAAATACATAATGCAATTATGGTAATAGATAGTATTACTAAGATTTGTAAATACTGGAAAAAATTATGAAAGAGTTTTCTTTTCTTTAAGAATTTAATTAAAGCGTTATTGGGTAATACTATTAGTATGCCACCTAAAGTAATTGATAACATAAAGAATGCAGATTCTATAGTAGATATCATACTTAAAATTAAAAAATAAGCATCTTGGGAAAGAGGATACTTTTTTAGTGCATAAAATGCTAGTAAAAAGCAAGGACTGGAAATAAACACAAGATGTGCATAAACTCTTAAGAAGTAGGTTTTCTTTTCTAATTTTGAATGAGGTGATCTATTCATAACAGGATGTAGTTTCATAGTTAGGTTTAATTTTATGTTTTTATTAAGTTATGTTACAATAATCTAATATACTATATAGTAACATATTCTTTTTTTGAGAATGGAAAAATAACAATTTATAACAATAATGTAAATATTATACAAATTTTTTTAGTATTATGTTGCATTATTAGAACTTAAAATTTATTAGTAAAGGAATAAATAATTATGAAAAGATTAATAGTTGTATTAGGTTTAGCCTTACCTTTAGCCTCTTGCTTTCATGTAAATAACAGAACCCCGTACGACCAAGGTAGTAACTTAACCCATTTGTTAAATTTTTATGAAAATGAATGTTTGAAGCCAGCCTCAAACCACGAATACCCATTTGATCCCGACAGAGCTGAAATTTGTAAAATAGTTAAAAGTAAAATTGCTAGTTATAATGTTGATAGTATTACAGGTAATGCTAGTAATTCTAAAACTAATTTAGAAAATTCTAATAGTAGCACAGCATTAAAATCTAAACCAGCATACCCTGATGATAATAAACCTGTAAATACAACTGTATTACCAAATACACAAAATAGTTCTAATAGCACTATTAGTAATGCTAAGGAAGTTCCTATATTAGGAAATAAGGAAAATTCTTCTAATTCTATGCCAGTAGCTAGTGTTAATGCCACTAATAATGAACCTACTACCCCTGCTACTGCTACAAGCAACAAACATTAACTATGCAAACTCTAAGTACTATTACTGAACTTAGTTAGTGTTTGTTACACTTCTTCTTCTTGGTATTTTAAGAATATAGGTTCGGGTGGGTTAATTTTATGCCCTTTAGTAAGGTACTTATTTAGGTAGCTAAAACATCTCTTTTCTTCAGGAATATTTAATTGTTGGAAAATATTGGCGGTAGCATTGGGGATAAAAGGTTGTAATAAAATTGTAACTCGTCTTATAATTTCCATAATGAAGTAAAGCTCTAGAGCTGCCCCCTCTTTATTACCAATTTTTATTAAATTCCAAGGGGCATGTCTATTGATGTAAGAGTTAGCATAACGGATTTTCTCCCATATTTTTTCTAAATAAGTAGAAAAATCTTGTTGATCTATTAAAGTAGTTAATTCATTTTTTAATAAACTATTAAAAGAATTAAGAAACTTTCTATGAGTAGCACTTAGCCCTTCATTATTCAAGATCCCTTTAAAATGTTTGTTTACTAAGGCAGAAGAACGTTGTAATAAGTTACCATACTCATTAGCTAGCTCGTTGTTAATTCTACTTACCATAGCTTGGTGGGAAAAGTTACCATCATTACCAAAGGTAATCTCTTTAAATAAAAAGTAACGAGTTTGATCTAACCCATATTTTTTAATTAAGGTGTTAGGGCTAATCACATTACCTAAAGACTTTGAAATTTTTTCCCCTTCATTTAACCACCAACCATGGGCAAAAATTCTTTTAGGTAAGGGTAATTCAGCTGCTAATAAAAAAGCAGGCCAATAAACCCCATGAAAACGGATAATATCCTTACCTACTAAATGCACTGCTTCTTGCCAATAATGTTTATATTTTTCACTGTTGGTATCTGGGTAGCCTAATACCGATAAATAATTGGTTAGGGCATCTAGCCATACATATACTATATGTTGGGAATCCTTAGGAACAGGAATGCCCCAATGAAAAGAGGAACGAGAAATGGATATATCTTTTAATCCAGATTTAACAAAAGATTTAATTTCATTATACCTAGATTTAGGAGCAATAAAATTAGAATGCTTGCTATAGTAAGCTAATAATTTTTCTTGTAATGCCGACATTTTAAAAAAGTAACTACTTTCTTCTTTCCATTCGGCAACAGCACCACTTGGAGCTATTTTTTCCCCTTGTTTGCCTGTGGTTAATTCATCTTCATTGTAGTAGGCCTCATCTCTAATAGCATACCAACCACTGTATTTATCTAGGTATATGAAACCTTTTTCTTCTAAAACTTGCCATAAATGCTGGACAGCTAGTTTATGTTTATGTTCGGTAGTACGGACAAAGTCAGTATTAGATAAATTTAATAAAGGAGTTAATTCAGCAAAAGTTTTAGAAATGTTATTTACTAATTGTTGAGGAGTAATATCTTGTTCCTCAGCTTTTTTGAGAATCTTTTGCCCGTGTTCATCGGTACCTGTAGCAAAAATGGTATTATAACCATCTAGTTTTTTAAAACGGTTGTATATATCGGCAGCAAGGCTAGTATACATATGGCCTATATGGGGCTTATCGTTCACATAATAAATTGGGGTTGTAATATAAGAATACTTTTCTACCACTTAATTCTCCTAGAAAATATACATATATATATTTATGATTTTTATTGTAGCTAAATTAATTAGCTTTTGCACGTTTATAATTATAAAATATATGTTTATATTACTAATTTATTTATATTTTTTATTTATATTAAGTGGTAAATTATTATTAACTATTAACTTCAAATTAAAGGACTACGAAAAAACTTATGAAAGGTTTGAAAATTTTAGTTGGTTACCATAAGAAAGGTACTACTTTTTATAATAAATCTACTCTACCTATTTTACTAGGCTCTGCAACGCAACCTGATGATATAAGAGAATTTTTTCAGAGATATTTATATGATGATCAAGGGAACAATATATCAAACAAAAACTCTTATTATTCTGAATTAACAGCTTTATATTGGGCTTGGAAAAATCTTGATTATTTAAACGCTAAGTATATTGGTTTTATGCATTATAGAAGGTTTTTAAAAATAAATGAAGATGATTATTTTAATATTTCTACCTTAACTTATAATTTAGATTCCTATACTAAACAAGTTGAGAAGATAATGGGTACACAAGCTGACTTAATTATACCAAAAAAGGAGTATGTTCAATATGATTGGTTATTAAGTGCAAAACGTAGTTTTGGGGTAACGGTTAATACTAAAATTTTAAAGAAGTTATCTACTAGTACTTATATAACCTTAGAAGAACATTATATTTATTTACATATTCCTGATGATTTTTATATTGCTCTTAAAATTATGCAAGAGAAATATCCTAAAATTTATAAGGTGGCTAAAAAATCCATAAAAAATAACTCGGGATATTTCTGTAACATTTTTGTTGCTAACAAGAGTATTTTTAAAGACATGATGTCTTACTTATTTACTATTATGTTTGAACTTGAAAAACGACGTGATGGCTGGGTTCATAAAGTATATAAACATAATTACCAAAAGAGAGTGGCAGGTTTTATTGCTGAACGTTTGGTATCAATATATATAGATTATTTATACTCTCAAAAAACTTATAGGATTATAGAAAAACCTATGGTTGTTATAGATAACAATGAAAATAGTATCATAAATAAAAATACTATGAATATTTTTTCAGCTGCAAATAAGCATTATGGTCAACCGCTAGCTGTAATGATAGCCTCAATATTATACAATGCTAAACCACAAGAGAATTTTAGTTTTTATATATTTGACTTTGGTATAAAAGAATCTGATAAAGAGAAACTTTTGAAGCTTAGAAAAATTAAAAATTTTAATATTGAATATATTAATATACCACATAACATTTGGGTAAAACTTGAACATTTGAAAAATGTATTTACAACTTGTAGCTATATTGATATTAGTACTTATGCTAGATTATTTATTGCTGAACTATTTCCTAAGATGCAACAATGTTTATACTTAGATGCCGATCTTGTTGTTAATGAATCTTTACAAGAATTATATAAATACGATATAGGAAATTGTATTTTGGGTGGAGTAAGAGATGCATTAGGTTATAAATCTAAGGAATATAAGGATCGTCTAAATATGTCCCAAGATTCACTATACGTTAATGCTGGGGTTTTAAAAATTAATATACAACAACTGAAACAAATAGATATATATAAAACTATTCTTGCTTATGCAAAAAAAGAGGAAATGAATATTATTTTTGGCGACCAAGATATTTTAAACGTTATATTTGAGAATAAAATTTGTGAATTACCGTTAAAATACAATATGAATGCTCACTTTTTTGCTCCATTACGTGAAGATGTAAAACTTCATACTGTAGAAGAAAGGGAATTTTATTATAATACAGCTAATTATAAAACAATGGGAATTTTGCATTATTTTGGTCCAAATAAACCTTGGAAATCATCTAATGATTGGGGACCTAATAAAAATGTATGGCTATGGTATTGGCACTATTGTAAAATGACTCCTCATAAAAATACTTTATCACAATTTTGTGGTAGAGAGGTTAAATATAAAATTAGAACATTTATGGAATCTAATAAAAATAATATTTTCTTAAAACTATCAAAAAGAATATTGGTACTGATTGTAGATTTTTTAAAATTACTTTGTTTACCTTTTAAACTATTTTATAATATATATTTATATATAAAATTGTATATAAATATGGCACTAAAATAGTAGACCTAGCTTTTTAAAGTTCTGTTAATTTTTGTTATAAAATTGAATATGTGGAGATTCAATACTCATAAGAAAATAGTATCAGAGGATTAATTTTATTTAGCTGTTTTTCTAGCTTGGTTTTCAAAGGCTTGTAAAATACGTTTTTGAGCATGAATAAAAACTTTAGCAAAAACACCAGTAAATAGCCTAGACTTAAATTCAAATTCAATATCAAAAGTTATTTTTGTACTGTTGGGGCTAAGGCTTTCAAAGTTCCAATGGTTTTGTAAATATTTAAAAGGACCTTGTAATAGCGTGATGTGGATCCAATCAGTGTAACAAAAAACATCACGGGTTGAAAATTTTTCTTTAATAATTTTAAAATCTACACAAAGCTCGTATTCTTTTACAGAGTTTTCTTCGGAGTCTTGAGTACTGTTGAGTAATGTAACTGAAGAGATCCAAGGAATAAAGTTTGGGTAATTTTCAACATCAGCAATTAAGCTGTATAGAAAATCCTTTGGATAAGGTAAGATTTTAATTTCTTGATGATTGAATTTCATAATATGTATTAAGGTTTATTTTATTATTAGGTAATGATATTAATAATTAATAATTAATAATTAATAATTGTCTACTTTGTTGGCTACTTGTTCTTAATGGGTAATTTCATATTTTCATATAAATTATAAGTTTAAATATATTATATATAATAACAGTTAATCAATTAATGGTTTATGCTACGGAATAGTTAAGGGTGTTCTGCATGAGTATTCTTTCTGGCTGTTTGTAATTTTTTAAAGTCGGTGTCAGCATGGTAAGATGAACGAGTTAAAGGAGAAGATGCCACCACTAAAAAACCTTTTCTTAAAGCTACTTCTTTATATTTAGCAAACTCATCAGGGGTCACGAACCTATCTATAGGGGCATGAAAAGGAGTTGGTTGTAAGTATTGCCCTATCGTGATAAAGTCTATATTAGCACTTCGCATATCGTCCATAATATGGAAGACTTCATCGGAGGTTTCCCCTATTCCTACCATAATACCTGACTTAGTAAAAATATTAGGATTAATTTCTTTAGCTTGCCATAGAATATTTAAACTATGAAAATACCTAGCCTTAGGGCGAATATTCCTATAAAGACGTGGTGCCGTTTCTAAATTATGGTTGAAAACATCAGGTTCAGCATTAATCACTTTAGCTAAAGCCCCTTTTTTATGGCGAAAATCTGGAGTTAGTACTTCAATAGTGGTGTTTGGTGAATATTCCCTTACTTTTTTTATACACGCTACAAAGTGTTCTGCTCCACCGTCGGGTAGATCGTCTCTATCTACGGAAGTTATTACCAAATGTTTTAGATCCATAGTTTTTGCCATAATACCAACGGAATGTGGTTCTTCAGGATTTAATGCTGTAGGTTTTCCTGTTTTTACATTACAAAAACGGCAAGAACGAGTACAAATATCGCCCATTATCATCACGGCAGCATGTTTAGCTTGCCAACATTCACCAATATTAGGGCAAGCGGCTTCCGCACAAACAGTATGGAGATTATTTTTAGTTACAATATCTTTAGTTGCTTGGTAGTTTGGGTTATTAGTTGCCAATTTAACTTTAATCCAATTAGGACGTGTTGGGTTATTAATGGCATTATTGCTAGTGGTTCTTTCTCTTCTCATATTATTTTTTAGTTAATTTTTTACTATAAGGTTTAACAATTTTAGCAATGTTAATAATATATATATATATAGCGTTGATTAAATTAAATCTAGTAAGGTTATTAATATTGTATATGTTAGCACTTTTATTAATTTTAGGAAATAAATTCCTTTATGTACTTTTAAATAGGAATAACGCAATATACATACAAAAATATAAAGCTATAACCAATTTTTACCATATTTTTATTTTATAAAAAAGGTAGTGAATGCTTAATAAGAATTTTACTTAAATATTAGTGGAGCAACGTAATATACATATACAGAAATTAACACAATAGAAATTATATTTAAGTAAAAACCAACTTTTACCATATCTTTAATCTTTAGCTTACCAGAACTAAAAACAATAGCATTTGGGGGCGTACCAATAGGCATCATAAAGGCTAAAGCAGCACTAACAGCTAAAGGTATAGCTATAGTTAACGGATTAACATGTATACTAAGAGCTAAAGGATAAAATATTGGCAAGGTGGCTGCGGTTGTTGGTGAATTGGAAGTTAATTCTGTTAAGAATTTTACAATGAGAGTCACTAAAAAAATAATAGCAAGTAAAGACCAATGATTAATAAAGTTTAAACTACTAACTACCCAAACGGTAAAGCCAGTTTTAATAAATAGTGCTGCTAAGGATAATCCTCCACCAAATAGTAGTAATATATCCCAAGACATACCTTTCATATCTTCCCAATTTAAAATAGGCTCACCTTTGTTATGAGGAGCTGGCACTGTTAAAAAAACTAAAAAAGCTATGATAGCAATGATTTCATCTGTTAATTTAAGGTGTAAGATGAGGTTGATATAGTCTTTGAAGATCCAAGCAAAAGCTATAAATAAAAATATGATAAATACATAACGTTGTTCCGAACTTATAGGACCTAACTCTTTTAATGCTAACTGGTAATTATATTTTACAGCTTTGCCATCATGTAGCCTAAATATTTTAATAAGTAAAAAATAGGCAATGATTAACATCACTATCATTAAGGGCGTTCCAAATATAAGCCAATCTAAAAATGAAATATTATAATTAGCTTGTGTGGCTAAAAAACCTTTTAATAAAACAAGAGGAGGAGTTCCAATGATAGTACCAATTCCACCAATACTGGCGGCATAAGCCATACCAATTAGTAAAGCCTTAGGAAAATTATTACTTGCAACACTATCATCTTTAGGCATGGTAGCTATAACTGCTAAAACTACTGGTAGTAGCATTGCCGCCGTGGCTGTATTACTAATCCACATGCTAATACCGGCTGAAGCTATCATAAAACCAAGTAGTTGATGCCTATAATCATTCCCCATCTTGCTTAAAATAGTTAAGGCAATCCTTTTATGTAGATTAGTTTTTTCTATGGCTAGCCCCATAGTTAAACCACCAAAAAATAAAAAGATAATTGGATCAGCATAATGAGATGTAACATTTCTTAAAGTATCTAAACCAGTCAGTGGTGCATATGCTATGGGAATTAGGGCTGTAACAGCCATAGGGACAACTTCGGTAATCCAGAAAAGAACCATGATAATAATCAGACCAAACATATGCCAAGAGGCGGGATTAAGCCCAAACATTGGTTGTGAAGTTAAAGTAAAAATACTACATAAAATTGCTAGAGTAAAAATTATAATTTTGTATTTAATTTGCATTGCCTACCCCTACTATGGTTATTTGTATAAACTTTTTATCAATTAGGTAATTTTACTTTAGTGCTAGCTAGGTAACCTAAGTATAAATATATACCTTCATAAACTATATAAAAGGTTTGCTATAGTTATTTTAGTATTAATATATCTTTTCTTTTCCTTAGTTTTGTTATTATATATAAAGCCAAGCTGGTTTTAGTTTGATTTATGAGAATTTCATTATAAATTCTGTGTTGCTATTGTTACTTGGTTGTTATTTTATTAAAAAATTCTAGGCTGTGGTTTAACTTTACTTATATTTATTGTTACTTAGTGGTTAACTTGTTTTAAAAACCTAGTTTATCGTCGTGCACCCAAGCATCAAAGTCTTTTTCTGAAACAAAACCTAAAGCTAAAGCAGCTTCTTTCAGAGTTAAATTTTCAAGGTGAGCCTTATTAGCAATTTTTGCCGCTTTATCGTACCCTATGTGTTTATTTAAGTAAGTTACTAACATTAAAGATTGCTGCATAAGAGTTTGCATTTTTGTAATATTTGGTTGAATGCCAATCAAACAGTTATTGGTGAAGTTAACCATAACACTAGCTAACAATTCAACAGAAGATAAAACATTAAAAATAATTAAAGGTTTATAAGCATTTAGTTCTAGTTGCCCTTGCATGCCACCTAAGGTAGTAGCAAAATGGTTTCCCATAACTTGGGCACAAACCATAGTAACTGCTTCTATTTGGGTAGGATTAACTTTACCTGGCATAATAGAACTACCTGGCTCGTTAGCTGGTAAAGAAATTTCCCCTAAGCCTGCTCTAGGACCAGATGCTATTAAACGAATATCGTTACATATTTTAGTTAAAGCTACAGCAAGAGAGTTTAATGCCCCTGAAAATCCTATTAAATCATCGTGGCTAGCAATGCTAGCAAATTTATTAGGTGCAGATTTAAAAGGTATTTTAGTATACGAACTAATAGCTTTAATAAAATGTTCCACAAAACCATCAGGGCAATTAATACCTGTACCAACAGCTGTGGCTCCTTGTGCTAAATAATGAAGGCTTTCTGTAGCGGTAATAATACGTTTACGAGCAGCCTCTAACTGGGCTAAATAACCAGAGAATTCTTGCCCTAAAGTTAATGGAGTAGCATCTTGCATATGAGTTCTACCAATTTTTACTAAGCTAGCAAACTCTTTAACTTTAGTTTGAAAACCTTTAATGATATGGTCTAGAGCTGGAATTAAATATTTATTAGTAGCAATTACGGTGGCTACATTCATAGCAGTAGGAAAGGAATCATTAGAAGATTGGCTTTTATTAACATCATCATTAGGGTGAATTGGGGTTTTAGAGCCCATAGTTCCACCTAGTAAAGCAATAGCCCTATTAGCAATTACTTCATTAACATTCATATTGCTCTGAGTCCCCGAGCCTGTTTGCCATACATGTAAAGGAAAATTGCTATTTAACTTACCAGCTAAAATTTCTTCAGCAACTTTAATAATAATTTCTTCTTTGTTTTTAGGTAAGGCTCCTATTGCTTTGTTAGCTTTAGCTGCACAAAGTTTAATAATAGCTAAAGCATGAATAACCTCTTGTGGCATAATATCTTTGCCAACATTGAAGTATTTAACCGACCTTTGAGTTTGAGCCCCCCAGTATTTTTCATTAGGTACTTGCATATCGCCCAAGGTATCTTTTTCTATTCTGAAATTGTTGTCTTCTTTACTCATAATAACCCTTATATAAGATTTATATTATTATTGAAAATGTGAATTTAATTTATGTTAAATGTAAATATTTACTGACAACAATTATAACATTTTTCATTTATTTTACTAAAAGAAAGTATTTTATAATGTTTGTTTGTAACATTTACCACTTTTTATTAACATAATATTACACAATGTATCAGCTGTCAATTGCATAATATTATTATTGGCTGATTCTTAAAGAAAAAATACATTAAATTATAATTATTCTTTCATAAAAATTATAAATTATAAATAATTCTTGTTAAATTAAAATATGTAAATATTTTCTTGACACCTATTTCTTAGCTTTTTTTAGAATTTAGGTTTTTCCTTGTCAAGTAGAAAAACTAAAAAATATCATTTGGGCTTTCATAATTGCAAAAAGCTAGGGCGAATCAAAAGGTTAATTTTTTATTCCACTGAAACTGTGGATAACTCTGTGGATAATTTTTTCTTTAACTTGTAGCATGCTAAGAATTATTTTTTGTGTGATTAGCTTGGTTTTTCTTTTAAATGCTAGCTTTTACAAGGGCTATGGCTTGCCTAAATAAATTTTAAATATATTTTTTATTTGTATTAAATTGTAAGAAAAACATAGTGAAAAACCTGTTGATAAAAGATTTTTTTGCTACTTTAATAAATTAATTTTTGTTAACCAAAGGTTAATATTGTGGTATAATTTATAGTAGAGAATTTACTAAGGAGCAAACCATGACTATTGAACAAAAAGCTATTTTTATTCGTGTAATAATAGGTGCTTTTCTTACTATTATTGTTTTAATATTGCCCTTTATTTGCCCTGTGTTCTTGCCTCTTTCTAGCGTACAATTATTTTTTTTAAGTTTATTGATTCCTACTTTCATGTATTGTTTAGGTATTATTAGGGTAGCTAATTTAAGGTTTTTTGATGAAAAAGTTACTAACCCTATTCTTCAGCACAATACTGAAAAATTAATAATTTATAGGCAATATCTGCAAAATACTTTAGAACAACTAGTGTTAGCATTAATTACTTATGCTACGTTATGTTTTGTGTTACCGTTAGGTAGTTTATATCTAATTTTATTACTTTCATTATTGTTTGGTATAGGAAGAATCTTATTTATGTTAGGATACGCTAAAGGTGGCTCGGGTAGAGCTTTTGGTTTTGCTTTAACTTTTTATCCTAATATTTTAGGCTTCTTGTTAGGAGTTATTATTTTACTCTTTACTTTGTAACTAGTTACCTTAGTTACCTTGTGATTCCTTTGTGCTTTCTTTGTAATTCTTGCCTTGTAATTTTTTACTTTGTAACTTCTATAATACCTGAATAATATTAGTATTTGTGGTTTTTAATTAAACTATAAGTATATAATAAACGGTAGTAATGTTACTTTCTTTTTATTATTTGAATCCTGTTATGGTATAAGTCTTTCATACTATTTCCTAAAACTTAGAACTATTAAGGTAGCTAAAGGTTTTTCTAACTATTTCCTCCTAAGTATAGTTGCTATAGTAACCTTTTTCTTTAGTTTTACTTTTACTTTAAAGTATTCTATAGTAGATATATTTATAATGTTTTTAATTAGTAAACCTTATTGAATAATATAGTGCTAGTTGATGCCATATTATTTTATCTATTTTTTACTTGATTTAATTTATTTATTGAATTTACATAAGTAATATCAAAATTCTTACTATGAAAAGTTTACTGTATCTTTTATACCATAATATTTAGGAATCCCACTATTATTTTGAGCCATAATTATAATTAAAAATTATTTAATATTAAAGTTACAATTATTAATTGTTAATATTAAAATTTTGTTATTGACAATCCTATTATTATAATTTTTATTATTAGCAATTTTTGTTATTGAAAATTTTTATTTAGAGATTTTTATTTAGAGATTTTTTATTATTAAAAATTTTTTTTGTTAAAATTCATTTTTTGGCAGATAAGCTAGGTTTTTTGCTTACTAAGCCTTCATTGTTAATTGCAACAGGGCGTAACTTTCCGTACAAAAAGTAAGTACTTTTTATAGGTTTAATTATTATTCCTCATTTTGACAATATTTATTGTTAGGTTACAAGCCTTATAAAGCCTTTACACCTTGGTATTTAAAAACTGTAAAAAAAACAGTTTAAAACCCTTTTACTTATAAATTTTTTGCAAGTTTGGGATTTAAAAACCTGTAACTTGCCTAAGCCTTACATACATACCTATAAGACTTCTGCCAGATGTTAAATCTTGCAAAAAATTAAATTAGCTATCTTAACAAATCCTACATATACACTAATTTAGGCATATCAATAAAATGGTTTTTAAACTATTTGTAGATAATTAATGTATTTAATTTAGCTAGTTAATAATGCCTACAATATTAACTTAGCAATTAGCTATCTTCAATTCTTACAATATAAACTATATGTAGGAATCAACAATAATAGTTCGTCAACTATTTTGTATGCAATTAATGTAGGTAATTAAGTTTAGCCTAAACCTTAAAGAATCTAATAATCTAATACTTTAATTAAAGCTCTTAAATCCTTTTGCACGTAATTAATATATGTAATTAAGTTTAGCCATATAAAATTTTAGTTATAGTAAGCCCTAACAATGCCTTTTAAAGGTAGGTTATTCTGTTTGAACTTTATTCAAGCAGATAATCCGGTAACCTTAATTTTAACCTTTAAAGGCAGATTATTGTCCTTTAACAATATTACAACTTTTATTAAATAAAATGTAGTAATCTGTAATTTTCTCTATAGAGTAAATGTCTTTAATTTCTCCGTTAGCTTTTGCAGCTTTAACGGTTTGGTCTTGCCCCACTAATGGTGGAAAATATAGCAATCCTATTCCACATGCTTTACCTACTTTCGTATTACTTTTTATTTTATTATCATACGCTATAGGTGTACTAACGGTACAGGCTGTAAGTAAAAGTAAAGTAATTAAAATTAACAAACTCTTTATATGATAAATTTTTATAAGATAAAAATTTTTTGTAAGCATAGCAACTCCTTTGGTAATTAAATATAACTAATTATAAAAGCATTTTAAGGTTTACCCTTAATATTTACCCTTAATAAATAAACTATAGTAAGTAATTTAGTTGCTAGGAAAATAGATTGATTGGCATGGGGTTTACCTTTGTAGAGCAATCTAATTGATAGCAAATAACTACTATAATTTACTACTAATGAGTTTTTTTATTTCTTTTTTACCTTAATTAATGGTTAGCAGCCAAGTTTTCTATAATAGCTTTTTATTGATTTTTTGCTTTAGTTTACTTGATATTACAATGCATTTTGTAATAAGGTAGCATATTTTGCAAAAATATATTCTTAAAAAGCTGTATATATCTTGTTGGCTTAAATAATAACTTAAAGTTGTAAATAAATACTAATTATACGTAAGTATTTTTAAAACAATATAATTTCAATATAACCTGTTAATTTTAATTTTCGTGAAGCTATTGAATGTTAATGTTAATCTTTTTTATGGTAGTTTTCGTTATGATGATGCTCATTATTATGATGATGCTCATTACGATAATAGGTTGAATGCTTATAATACTTATAACCATATTTCACCCCAGTATAGATAGATACACTAACTACCGCTGTAAGGAATACAGTTACACAAATTATACTAGTAATAATAATTAAGGTTAGCTCTAGAGTCATGTTGATATTAAATCCTTTAATTATTATGTGTTTAATTTATGATAGGTTGTACTATATAATCAACTCGCACTATCTAATGCACTAGATAGTTAAATACAAACTTCAAAATTTTATTATTGGTACCTAAAGTTGTATTAATGCTATTATACAACTAATTATATTTTTTTGCAAGAAGAAAGTGGATTAAAAATTGTTAATTAGTATAAAATTTTTTTAATTTATCTCTGGCAGTTTGGGTAAATGTTAGTATATGTGAAATATAGTGAGAATTAATTATAAAAAGGAGATTCAAATGCAATTTAATGGGGCTGTAATTAAAGAGCAAGGAGTAACATTTGCCATAATTGTGGTAAAACCTCAGGTATTACAACAACCTATCAAGAGAGAAGAAATCCGTAATAGTTGTGCTGTTATATTCCCAGATATTCCAATTATACTTATGGCTCAAAATAGTAAAGGAATTCCTAAATAATAATTTACCTTGCTGGATTTGAATAAGGATCATCACTAACAATGCTACCCTCTTCCCCATAGGTTCTATGATAAGTATTAACCTGTTATCAGTGAGTATAATTTTTAGGATTTTTATACTTTATAGCTTATTTTTTTAGTTTATTCTTGTTAATAATAAGTTATAACCACTAAGTTAATTAAGTGGCTATAACTTTTTTACCATTGATTTTTTACTATTGCTTTTTACCATTGATTTTGTACTATTGCTTTTTTACCATTGATAACTTTATAAGAGTTAGTTATCTGCTTACTTAATTAGTGAATATAAATCCTTAGGGTCTGGTAGGTGGGGGATCATAGTTTTATCTTCCCCTATATTATATTTGTTAGCTAATTCATGGGTTAAGCATAGTACGGAAAAATCTTCTAAAGCAAAACCTACGGAATCAAAGATAGTAATTTTATTAGGATCTTGCCGAGTTGTTTTACTACCATTTAATACTTCCCATAATTCCGCATAAACAATTTTACGAGCCTCATCTTCTTTAAAATGTTGAATTTCCCCTTCTATAAAAGATTGGTCAAAAAATTCTACTACCACTTCGGCTCTGGTTAAGAGTTTAGGATCTAACTCCGTTTTACCTGGACAATCACCTCCTAAAGCACTAATATGCACAGAAGGTTTCATTTTCCAATCATTAGAGATAATCTGGGCTACAGCCTTATCTGCCGTACAGGTAACAATAATATCAGCATCTTTCACCGCCTCTTTAGCACTATTAAAGGGAGTGAATTTTAAGTTCGGTTTTTGAACTTTCATATTCTTAGCAAAACGTTCCATAGCTTTTTTATCAGTATCAAAATAATTTACGTTTTCAATATTACGAATCAGGCAATAAGCTGTAAGTTGAAAATCACTTTGTCCTCCTGTGCCAATAATAGCTATGGTTTTAGCATCTTTATCTGCTAAATAATCAGCGGCTAAAACTCCTGTGGCGGCAGTTCGTAAGGCGGTTAGGAGTGTCATTTCCGAAAGTAAAATTGGGTAACCATTAGAAATAGTAGAAAGTTGCCCTGTGGCTCCTACGGTAAGCTCGCCATTTATAGGGTTTTTAGGGTGCCCATTTACATATTTATAAGCAAAAAGTTTACTATCTGCCGTTGGCATTAGTTCAATTACTCCATCTGGTACATGAAAAGCTAACCTAGGAGTTTTTTGAAATTCTTGCCACCTAATAAAATCTTTTTTTATTACTACCATAAGGTCTGATATTATTTTTTCTAAGCCATGTTTTTTAATGATGCTGGCTACATCTTGCACTGAAAGAACTTTTACCATGTTAACTTACTCCTTTTTATATTTTTACTTTTTACACTCTTATAGTAGTAATAATTTAAGTTTACATATTTTCTAGTATAGCAAGCTAACAACTACCTTTTTTATATAAAAGCTTGTTTAAAATTAACCCTAGCCTTTTCCTTACATCTATTAACCATCTTAGATTTAATTGATATAACTAGAGTTGAATTTTATACTATTTGTTAGTTTTTAATAAATTAATAAAGTTAGCTATTTTTGTAATACTTATATAAATTCTAGCTAAATTGTAGTGTTTTTCCTTTGTATTATTATATATTTATGTTAATATATGTTGTATTGTGTGTTACTGTGTTAGTATAGCACATAAAATTATATTGGGAAATGAATTTTTAGAAAATTATTGATTTATTAACTAACATAATGATAATAAAAAAATTAATCTAAATTAGGATTTTAGCACTTATAAAAAGTATTGATCGTATTGTTATTTGTATTTCTCTGCTATTCTATAAACTGTTTGCAAAAGTTTATAGAATATAATTATTTACTAGTATAATAAATTTAATTTTAGGTTTAACTATATATTTACTTACATTGTTTTTATAGATTAGGATTCCCTTCTTTTATTCCTTGCTCTATGTTTTCTTTGTATTCTTTTATTGTATCCTCATCATTAATAGGTTGCCAATTATGAGTTTTCCAAGAAAAATTTTCATCTTTTATTACTGCTTTTAAATTTTCTTCAAAATTTTCTAAAACATCATAAATAGTATATTTTTTAGGGCGAAGTTGGTTCCCTATAGTGCTACTAGAAAAAATATAGTGAGTAATGCTTTCTGATATATTTATATCCCCTATTTTTTTTGCTATTATAAGATCAGTATTTTTATAATGATGTTTAGATAAACGTAAACAAGCATTTACATAAAAAAGGTATTGTATAGCCTTCTCTGGTAAAAAATTTAAGTTTTTTTTAGCATTAATAAATGCTTGATTCAATGGCTCTTTATCTGTAATAAGTGGTGGTAATTTACTACTAGCGTTATCCATATAGTTACTTGGTATTAAATATATAAAATCAAGAACATTCATAATAGCTTGAATGGTATATTGTTTTTCATTAGCAACTTGTTTTTCTTTCCTACTTTGTTGAATGTTTTTGTTAGTTATTATTGCTATAAACCCTGTAAATAGTGCAGAAAATCCTGTAAACATTGTAGAAAGAAAACTGGTCATAATACTTGCTAAAGTAGGATCCCTATAGAGCCAATAAATTTCTATAATAACCATTATAGCTATAAGTATAATTCCAACAATATTTATAATTTTTTGTTCGTTTATTAATTTCATATTAAGGCTAATATCTTTTGAGTAAATAGAACTTACTATTTAGTTGTGATGAATTTTTTTGTATTACTTCTTTATTTTTTTGTTGAATTTATCTCCTCTTTTTCACATGATGTGGAAAATAATACTTTTATTAACTTATCTATATCTACTCTCCCATGCCTTTCGGTTACCCATTCTAAAACATAGTCTAACAATACTTCTCTTGCTTGTAATTCTTTGTATGCCACTATTTTAGCTTGTTTTACTATATCTTCATCTGTGATTTCTGTATCTTTATTGTTTAACGATGTTTCTTTATTCATAGTATTACCTCTTAAATACTTTTAGTGTATTAAATATCTTACCTTATTATAGAAAAATCATCAAATGATTAACAAGAAAACCTCCTAAGAAATTATTGTTTACTGTAAAATTACTCTCCTTCAACTTGTATTTGTTAGTTATTAGGTTATTAACAACTGGAGTTAGAATATTTATATTTTTTTCTTCATAAAAATATAGAAGATGATATAATACAACTATAAATATATACCAATATTCTATATTAATATTCTTAAGGGTGAAATAATGTCTAAAATATATTTGAATGTTCCATTTAGTGAAAAAGATGAAGCGAAACAACTGGGGGCAAAATGGGATGGTCCCGCAAGAAAATGGTATATTGAAGAAGGTACAGACCTTAATCTTTTTAAAAAATGGTATATTGAAGAAGAGAAAGATACTAGTGCTGAATAAGCATGTAGTAGTTGTATTTTTTCTATTATACTGCTCTTTACAAAAGGTTATGAGTTCTTCATAACCTTTGTAGTAGCAAACAAAAATGGCAATAATCTTTAGTGGATTGTTGCCATTTATAATTGTATTTATATGTACTTATATTACCCTTAGAAAGTTTAAAAAGTATATAAACTACTTGAAATTGTATGTTAATGTATATTAATCATGGTTAGCACCACTAGCAATGGTATGGTCATCATCATGAATAGTTCTTACTATGGCTTCTCTATCATGTAAGTCTAACATGCTTAAAATATCAAAGTAGGCTTTTTGCATAATAGATTTTTGCTGTTGGCTTAAATCAAGCAGAGTTTTTTGGGAAGCAGCAAACTCTTCAGGGTTAAATTGTTCGGTTAACACTTTAACATACATCTCTTCCTTAGTAGTATTGATAGTATTTTTTAATGTATATTTTTGGGTATAGGCATTAGTAATAGTAGTTTTTATGGAATCAATGTTTTTATTTGAACCACCATATTTTTGGTAATCGTGTATAAATTCACTTACTTCTTTTGTAACCTTATAGTTAATTTCTGAATCACTTAAAACGCCATCGGCATATAATGATACCGTAAAGATGCTGTATATAAAAAATATAGATGTAAAGATTAGTTTTTTCATTTTTATTATCCTAGTTGTTGTTTTTAATAGCTAACTTATATTTTATCATAAACATAATATGAAAAACAAATTTAAGTTTGACCTATATAAGATTTTTAGGAATAATTAGCATCAAAGGTTGGATAAGGTATATCATTTTCTTTAATGTAGCAAAATGTTTTCTTTTATATTTTTTATAGACTAATAGTTTCTTTAACAATTAATAATACAGTTGGATGAAAAGTATAATAATAACATCTTAATTTTAATTCTTTTTTACTAGTAAAATTATTAATTCCCTTTGAAACAGATAATTAAATCATCATAATTAATGTTTAATTTATCAAACATTTCTTGTAAATAATTAATTTTCTCTGGATTACGAATATGGGTATTAATATAAATATCTTTATTAAGTTTGTTTTTGTCTTGATTTTAATTCTTTATTTTTGGCTTTCATATTTTATCTTTTTTATTACCTTATTATCTTACTCTCTTATTAAAATTGTAATTTACCTGTATTATACCTAAATATGTATAGTTCTACCAAAGGCATTCAGGACGGATTCGTGCATCATTTCTGAAAGAGTTGGATGGGCAAAAACAGTATTTATTAGCTCTTGTTCGGTAGTTTCTAAATTCATAGCAATAACGTAGCCCTGAATTAATTCAGTAACTTCAGATCCAATCAGATGTGCTCCTAATAATTCTCCGGTTTCGGCATTAAAAATAGTTTTTACTAAACCTTCTGCTTCTCCTAAAGCAATAGCTTTACCATTGCCGTAATAGGGAAAACGCCCTACTTTAATTTTTAAGCCCTTTTCAACTGCTTTAGCTTCAGTTAAACCAACCGAGGCTACCTGCGGATTAGCATAGGTACAACCAGGAATTAAATTAGGATTTAAAGTATGAGGGTTTAGCCCAGCAATTTTTTCTACACAAATAATGGCTTCATGAGAGGCTTTATGGGCAAGCCAAGGAGCCTTAGTGATATCTCCAATGGCATATAGCCCAGATTCATCTGTGGCAGAAAATTCATCTGTGTGAATCCTACCATTTTCAACTTTTGCTTTAGTTTTTTCTAAGCCAATGTTTGCTATATTAGCTACAATACCTACGGCAGAGATTACTTTATTAACAGTAAGTTCTGTTTTTTGCCCAGTGGCATCTTCTAAGGTAACAGTTGCATCTGCAGAGTTCTTTTTAATGCCTAAAACTTTAGTTTTTGTAAGAATTTTCATACCTTGTTTTTCAAAGGATTTTTGTGCCATTTTAGAAATTTCAGCATCTTCAACGGGCATTATTCTATCCATGAGCTCTACTACGGTAACTTCAGCCCCTAAAGTGTTAAAGAAACTAGCGAATTCAATGCCTATGGCTCCACTACCCATTACTAAAAGTTTTTTAGGAACTTCATTGGCTACCAAAGCTTCTTTATACGTCCACACGAATTTGTTATCTGGCTCAAAGCCTTGAATAATGCGGGCTTTAGCTCCGGTTGCTAAAATTATATGCTTAGCACTAAGGGTTTCTTTTTGTTTGTTAGAGTTTAAGGTAACTTCTACTTGAGAGGAACCAAGTAAAGTAGCACTACCTTCAAACATTGTAACTTTGTTCTTTTTTAAAAGCATAGCAACGCCACCAGCTAATTGCTTAGATACAGCTCTACTTCTTGCTACAATTTTTGCAAGGTCAAACTTAGGATTTTCTACAGATAATCCGTAACTTTCAGCGTGCTTGATATAATGAAAAATTTCAGCACTTCGTAACAAAGATTTTGTAGGAATACAACCCCAATTTAAACAAATACCACCAAAATGTTCTTTTTCTACAATGGCAGTTTTTAAACCTAATTGGGCAGCTCTAATGGCAGCTACATAGCCTCCTGGACCGGCTCCTATTACTAGTACATCAAAATTAGACATTCTTAATTCCTCTTTTTTTTTATGTTTTACCTTTATTATTGTGTATTACTTTTTTATATAATTTTATATAATATTTACTATAGTCTATTTTAGATATAAATCTCTAAGAATATAGCCTGATGAGCCTTCTTAGGTTCTAAAAAATAGTGCAATTTTATTTTATTCAATTTTGTTTTATTTTATAGCTGGTTATATAATTACCATTTTATAAGATAATTGAATTATATCCCCTTAATTAGCTATCTACCTCTTTACTTTTATAACTACAATTTTATAAGACAAGCTAGTAACTTTATTTAATCTAATACCTTTTCTAATACCTTTATTTTGTTTTACTATATTTTTTTATGAACTATAGCTATTAGCTGATAGGCTAATATATATACAATGGGGTTTTTATATATTACCCCCCCTCGAGCTTACCTTTCCCCCAATTAAATACTATAGAACACTATAGGCTATAGTAATGGGGGTTTATATATTACCTCCTAAGAGCTTATTTCCCTAAATTAATATTCCCCTAAATTAAATATTATAGGCTCATACTAATTATTATAGGCTCATACTAATTGGGTTTTCTATATACTCTTTAAAGGCTTTTAAAAACCTTGCTCCTACAGCACCATCTAAAATTCTATGATCAGCAGAAAGAGTAGCACACATAATATCGGCAATGATAATGTTACCATCTTTTACAATAGGTTTTTGTTCGGTGGCACCTACCGCTAAAATTCCAGCTTGTGGTGGATTCACAATAGCCGCAAAATGCTTAATACCAAACATACCTAAGTTAGAAACACTAAAACCTCCACCTTGATACTCACTCGGTTTTAGTTTGCCGTCCTTAGCTTTGTGGGCTAATTCTTTCATTTCTGTTGAAATTTGGAGTAGCCCTTTTTTGTTGGCGGCTCTAATAATAGGGGTAATAAGCCCTTTAGGTGTGGCTACGGCTACGGATACATCAGAATCTTGAAAAAACCTTGTGGTTTCCCCTTGCCAATAGGCATTGGACTCAGGAATATCTTGCATAGCTAAAGCTGTGGCTTTTATGATAAAGTCGTTAACAGAAAGTTTGTATTGGTCTTTTCCTTTAGAATTTAAGAATGCTCTAGCATTTAGTAATGCTGTCATGTTGCAATCTAAGGTTAAATAATAATGAGGAATAGTAGTTTTAGACTCCAACAACCTTTTAGCTATGGTTTTACGCATGCCAGAATTTGGTTTATCTTCATAAGTTGATGGAGTTGTGATATTAACACTAGTAGCTTGCATATTATTATGAATTCCACTAATAGTAGTTCCACTGCTGGTAGTTCCGCTAATGGTTGTTTGCACAGGATTTTCTACATCAGCTTTAATAATACGCCCATGAGGTCCACTACCTTTAATTGCAGTAATATCTAAATTTTTTTGGGTAGCTAGCCTTCTTGCTAGTGGAGTAATAAAAGTTTTAGCAGTGTTTTTACTATGATAGTTAGCGGTTACATTATTGGGCGAACTACTAGAAGTTGTAGAGTTATTAGATTGTGCGGAAGTAGAGTTTTGATTAGCGGTTTGAGTAGAATTAGCAGTTTCACTATTAAAACTTGTAGTAGTATTAGCAGAAGTTATGGTTTGATTAGGTTGTTGGCTAGTAGCCGTGTTGGTGGCTGTATTATTAGAGTTATTATTACTAGGATTAACACCAGTAGAGTTATTAGGATTAGTAGTTTTTTGTGTTTTATCTGTTTGAGTAGTAGGTTTAGCTGTTTGTGAGTTAGCGTTTGTAGTACTAGCAGATGAATTGTTGTTATTAGTGGTAGTTTCAGGAGTGTTAGCATTAGGTTTAGCAGAGGAAGGAGTATGTAAAGATTGTAAGAAAGTATCAAGGTCATCTTTAGTTTCACCTTCTTCTAAGAGAACGCCAATAACATCATTAACTTTAACCCCTTCAGTACCATTTTGCACTAGGATTTTAGCTAAGGTACCGTCTTCGGTAGATTCATATTCAATAGTGGCTTTATCAGTTTCAACTTCGGCAATTACATCCCCACTTTTAATAGTATCACCTTCTTTTTTTAACCACTTAGCAAGTGTACCTTCTGTCATGGTTGGTGATAAAGCTGGCATTAGTATCTTTATTGGCATCTCTCTTCTCCAGTGTTTTAATTACTTGATGTTTTAATTATGTTTTTTCAATATTCTATTCATTCTTTTAGTTCGGCTCTTACTAAACTAAACTTGTAAGTTACTCTTTTTCATTATGCTTTTAGGTTTCTTTCTTATATTACTCTTGTAAATTACGTTTTGCATTATACTTGTAAGTTAACCTCTTGTATCATGCTTTTAAGTTACTTTTTTGCATTATATAAGTTACTCTTGTAAGTTATTCTTTTGTATTATGCTTGTAAGTTACCCTTTTTCATTATGCTTTTAGGTTTCTTTCTTATATTACTCTTGTAAATTACGTTTTGCATTGTACTTATAAGTTACCTCTTATATTATATCTGTAAGCTAATCTTTCGCATTATAAACTTAAATTGCATTCTTACTTTGGTATCTTCTTCATTGGTATCTCGCTAACTTCTTTCCTATAATATAATATCTGTGTATTAATATCATACCTTATTAATATTATACCTTATTTGTAACAAACTTTTTTAGCAGCAAGGCAGATTTCATCTACTGTACCTAAGGCAAGTTGCTCTAAGTTAGCAGCATAAGGCATAGGAACATCTTTACCAGTTACTCTTAATACCGGAGCATCTAGGTAATCAAAGGCATGTTCCATAATTGTTGCTGAAATTTCAGAACAAATACCCGCATAATGCCAACCTTCTTCCACTGTTACTACCCGATTGGTTTTTTGCACGGATTTTACAATAGTTTCAATATCTAATGGGCGAAGAGTTCTTAAATTAATTACTTCAGCCGAAATACCATCTTTTGCTAAAGTTTCTGCAGCTAACAAGGATTGGTCTACTCCCTTAGAAAAACTAATTAAGGTAACATCTGAACCTTCTTTTTCTATTTTCGCCTTACCAATGGGAATAATAAGGTCTTCAACATCAGGCATAGTAAAAGTTTTACCATATAGCACTTCATGTTCTAAAAATACTACAGGATTATTATTACGAATGGCTGACTTTAATAAGCCCTTAGCATCTTCAGCCGAATATGGAGCAATAACAATTAAACCTGGGCAATGAGCATACCATGAAGCATAACATTGGGAATGTTGAGCTGCCACCCTACTTCCACCACCATTTAAACCTCTAAATACAATAGGAACAGGCACTTCACCGGCCGACATATATAAGGTTTTAGCGGCGGAATTAATAATATGGTCTATTGCCTGCATAGCAAAATTGAAGGTCATGTATTCTACAATAGGTCTTAGCCCTGCAAAAGCAGCTCCTACACCAATGCCAGTAAAGCCATATTCGGCAATAGGCGTATCTATAACTCTGGTAGTACCATATTTTTCTAATAAACCTTTAGATACCTTATAAGCACCTTGATAGTAACCTACTTCTTCGCCCATTAAAAATACTTTGGAATCCTTTGCCATTTCTTCATCCATAGCCTCATTCAGGGCTTCTCTTACGGTAATTTCTTTGGTTTTAGCACCTTGATAGGTAATATCTTCTACGCTATCTGAAGTATTAGTTTGATTAGGTTGTTGGCTAGTAGCCGTGTTGGTGGCTGTATTATTAGCTTGATCTGAAGAGGAGCTATTATCGGTAGTAGAGTTAGTATTTTCTTGTGTTTTATCTGTTTGAGTAGTAGGTTTAGCTGTTTGTGAGTTAGCGGTTGTAGTACTAGCAGATGAATTGTTGTTATTAGTGTTAGTTTCAGGAGTGTTTGCATTAGGATTAGCAGAGGAAGGAGTATGTAAAGATTGTAAGAAAGTATCAAGGTCATCTTTAGTTTCACCTTCTTCTAAAAGAACGCCAATAACATCATTAACTTTAACCCCTTCAGTACCATTTTGCACTAGGATTTTAGCAAGTGTTCCATCTTCGGTAGATTCATATTCAATAGTGGCTTTATCAGTTTCAACTTCGGCAATTACATCTCCACTTTTAATAGTATCACCTTCTTTTTTTAACCACTTAGCAAGTGTACCTTCTGTCATGGTTGGTGATAAAGCTGGCATTAGTATCTTTATTGGCATCTTTTTTTCTCCAGTGTTTTTATTACTTGATGTTTTAATTATGTTTATACTAATATATGTGTATATAAGTCGGCTGGGGCTGGTTCGGGGGAAGATAATGCAAACTCTTCCGCTTCGGCTATTACTTTCTTAACTTTATCGTTCATAGATTTTACATCTTCTTTTGTTAATAACTTTTTCTTTAAAGTGTATTCTTCAAAGTGAATTATTGGATCTTTTTGTTCTCTTACTTTATCTACCTCTGATCTATTACGATATTTTTGGGGATCGGACATGGAATGCCCTTTGTAACGATAGGTATCTACTTCTAAAAAGAAAGGACCCTTGCCCCCTCTAACATGTTGAATAGCTTTTTCAGTTTTTTCTATAACATCTATTACGTCCATACCGTTTACCTTTAATGATGGAATATTAAAAGCATTAGCTCTGGCTGAAAAATCTGGGCTAGCCGTAGTTCTTTCTATAGGAGTTCCCATAGAATAATGGTTATTTTCAATAATAAAAATTATAGGTAGTTGCCACAATGTTGCCATATTAAAAGATTCATAAACTTGACCTTGTGATGAGGCACCATCACCATAAAAAGTAAAGCAAACACCTTTATCTTTATTATATTTATGTGCTAAAGCAATACCAGTTCCTAAGGGAACTTGCCCCCCTACAATACCATTACCACCATAAAATTTATTAGCTTTAGAATAAACGTGCATAGAACCACCTTTACCCTTAGAACAACCAGTAACTCTGCCTGTTAATTCAGCTAGTAATAGTTTAGGTTCAATTTTACCATGCCCTAAAGCGTGTGCATGGCAACGGTAACTGGTAATGTTACTATCAGCTGGCGTTCTTAAAAAATTAATACCTGTGGATACAGCTTCTTGCCCATTATAAAGGTGTAAAAAGCCAGCAATGTAACCCATACCGTATAATTGTGTACACTTATCTTCAAACTTTCTTGCTAATTGCATTTCATAATATATTGATTTTGCGTTTTCTTGCGTAAGTTTTACCATAGGACTCTCCATTCGTAAGTGCAAATTTAAGATTCTATAAATTTTATTTTATAATTAAAATATTATAACAATTAAAATTAGGATTGTAAAATTTATAAGAACATCTTTTTAGCTTTATTTTAACATAAATTATTAAAATAATAAGAGCTTTATAGAAGAAATTATATGAATTTAGTAGTTTTAATTAACTATTATGAATTCATTTTCTTTAGATAAATTAAGGTGAATTTTAGCTTGAGTTTCAAGGAGTTCTTTATTAATATTAGGTTCTGTTAGCCCGTTTACTTTTAATTGTAAATTTTGAATTTCTGCCGACATTTGTTTATTTTGTTCAAATAAAATACTGTATTCTATATCTAAATTATTGGTTTTATAAAACCAATGGTAAATATATAAAATACTTTTTACAGAATAAACTAGTAAAGCTATTAAAATAATAATATTAAGAAGAATTCTATATTTTTTTATGGCTAGGAGCATGGACGCATCATTAATTGACTTAAGTTATTAAGTTATTATAAGTTAATATAAATAAAAATTATAAAAAAAAAGTTAATTTATTAATTTTTAATGATGTTTATCATAGACAATATTTTCTTTAATTAGTATAGTTAAAAAATAATGCCAACAATACTAAATATAAGGGAGAAAAACATTGTTTTGGATCTTAAAACCAGCACCAATTACTAAAAAATTAGCTAAAGAAGAAATTGATCCTGTTTATAAACGCTTAAGAATACAAGTTTTTCTAAGTATTTTTATTGGTTATGCCGTATATTATTTTGTTAGAAAAAATGTAGCTTTGGCGGCTCCTGCTATGATTGAACATGGTTGGACTAAAACACATATTGGTTTTGTTATGGCTTCACTTTCTTGTGCTTATGCCTTTTCTAAATTTTTTATGGGCAGTATTTCCGATAAAAGTAATCCCAGATATTTTTTACCTTTAGGCTTGCTAATTTCAGGTTTAATTACTTTATATGTTGGTTTTAGTGATTTAACCTTTGGCACTATGAGTTTAGGACTCTTAACCTTTTTAATGTTTTTAAATGGTTGGGCACAAGGAATGGGCTGGCCACCTTGTGGTAAAACCATAGTACATTGGTATTCGGTATCTGAACGGGGAAAAACTGTATCTGTATGGAATTTGGCTCATAATTTTGGTGGTGGTTTAATTGCTAATATTTCTATTTGGGGAGTAGGATATTTTAACGATTGGCAAGCAACTTTTTATGTGCCAGCTGGAATTGCTGTAGCTACGGCAGTTGTATTGTTATTAACTTTAAAAGATAAACCCCAATCTTGTGGGCTACCTCCCATTGAAGAATTCAAAAATGATTACCCTCCTCATTTTAATGCTAAACTTAGTGAAGAAGATATCCCCTTAAAAAGAATTTTTACTGAATATATTTTTCCTAATAAGTTTTTATGGTTTATAGCTATAGCCAATGCTTTTGTATACTTAGTAAGAAATGGAGTTGTAGATTGGGCACCAACTTATTTAAGTGAAACTAAACATTTTACCTTTCAGGAATCTGGCTGGGCGTATGCCTTATATGAATATGCGGCTATACCTGGTACTTTAATTTGTGGTTATATTTCCGATAAATTATTTAAAGCAAGAAGAGGTCCTACAGGGGTAATTTTTATGGTGCTAACATTTGTATCTCTTACTTGTTATTGGGTAAGTACATCTAGCCTTTCCATTAGTATTTCTTTAATTTTAACCGGATTATTAATTTATGGTCCGGTAATGCTTATTGGTCTTCATGCCCTAGATTTAGTTCCCTCGCAAGTAGCCGGAACAGCAGCTGGTTTTACAGGAATGTTTGGTTACTTAATTGGTGATGTCCTTTCAAAGGCTATTATGGGAAAAGTTATTGATTCTTATGGCTGGAATGTATATTTTGTAATTCTAATTGCTGCTACCTTAGGAGCTGCTTTGTTTTTATCTTTCACTTGGAATCAGGGTAGAAAGTAAGAGTACTGTTTAAAATGTCCCTATACAATAGGTAAAATTTTTGCAATAATTTTACACTAATATAATAGGTTATATTATATGTTTAAATTATATCTTTAAATATATCTTAAAAACAAAACACAGTGTTATTATTAGCTGTGTTTTGTAGTTAATTATGTATTATATTTCAATTTTGCTTAGATACTTGGTAGTATCATAAGTAGATTTTCTATCTATTCTTAATGAAAATACCAAGTATATTGTTTTTATAAAGCGTTGGTTATTACAAAGCGTTGGTTAAAATAGTTTTTACATCTGTTGGATTTAAAGTTTTAAAATTACCAATAGTGCTAACCCCCGAGGCAAAAGTAGAAGTTACCATACCATCAATATTTTTGGCTTCTACCTTAACTTCCGATAATTTACTTGGCATATCTAAAGATTTAAAAAATTCGGCTATTGCTTGAATAGTTTTTTTGGCATCTTCATTAGCATTATTAGTTGGTTGCAGATCAAACACCACCTTGCCAAGATTTTGGAATCTGTAAGCATTTTTTTCATTGAGTACATACTCTAACCAATAAGGAGTAATAATGGCTAAACCTACCGCATGAGTAATATCGTAATAAGCAGAAACGGCATGCTCCATAGCATGAGTTGCCCAATCGGGGGTTTTACCAACGGCAGTAATAAAATTTAACGCCATAGTAGCACTCCACATTAAATTAGCATGAGAGTTATAATCTTTCGGATTATCCATGGCGGTGCGAGCCACAGTTTTGATGGTTTTCATAATACCTAATAAGATATTATCGCTTACTATTGCACTATCTTCTTTTGAAAAGTATTGCTCTAGGCAATGGCTAAAAGCGTCGGTGGCTCCTGCTGCAATTTGATGCTTAGGAACCGAGTAAGTATATTCTGGGTCTAAAATAGAAAATATAGGTTTTACCTTAGGTGAAAAAACTCCTAATTTTTCTTTAGTGGCTAAATTACTAATTACTGCTCCGGCATTCATTTCACTGCCTGTTGCGGCTAAAGTTAATACTACTCCAAGTGGAATTACTTTTTCTATGGTATGCCCTTTGCCCGCTTTAATAATATCGTTCCAAAAGTCTTTGCCATTATAACCATAGGCTAATGCTATTGCCTTAGAACAATCTACAATACTACCTCCTCCTACGGCTAGGATAAGATCTATATTTTCTTCTTTACAAATTTTTGCCCCCTCTAATACTGACTCGTATCTTGGATTAGGAGCAATATTAGCTAGTTCAAAGGTTTCTATCTTACATTTTTTTAGTTGCTCGGTTACAGATTCAAAGATACCATTTTTCTTAATACTACCAGAACCATAGGTTAGTAATACTTTTTTAACTTTATGAGATTGCAAAAGTTCTGCAAGGTCTTGGATTTTGTTTTTTCCAAAGTGAATATCGGTGCTAGCTTGCCAATTAAATGATTGCATGGGGTTCTCCTTATTAGTATTTTTCTTATACCTATGATGTATTCATTCCTTATATGTTGTTAAAAGTAAAAGGTATAGATACTTATTAAGGTAAAGAATTAAATTTATTTTGAATTTTTATATTCTTTATTGTAGCAATTTTTAATTGTTTTGAGAAGATAATAATATTTCTTGTGTAAATTTATTTAGTAGTTGTTTAAAAAAGATTGTAACTGTTTTTATTTTATAATACTTTTTTATTCTACTTGAAATAGAATTTTGTTTGCTAGTAACTGCTAGCACTGTGGATAATATTAACAATGTAAAGGGTTTTATTAGTTAATGTATATACTAGGTAATTTTTCTTTCTTATCTTGCTTTTTTTATAATTTTTTTCCCATAGACAACAACAAAGATTTGTGATATAATATTTACATTAATTTAATTGAAAAATCAGATAGAGTAATTCATTGTCAAGTGGCATACTATACTTGCCTTAGGTACAGTAGGTAAAATCTGCCTTATTACTAAAAATTACCTAGCATTATATAATTAATAAATTGTGGAATTATAATGTTTTCTAAGTATCAACTAGTACTTACACAAAATGTATTATACAATCTGGCACTATACATAAATTAATATATATATAATTCTTTTTTAGGTATAAGTTTAACCTATTATCCTTCCTTAATTAATTACAAACAATTAATTTAATTGTATTAACTTTTTAAAATAAGAATAAATATTTATATTTTCCTTTGCAAATTTTTTGCAATAAATCATTAACTTTTATTACCAAACTAATATGTATATATCTAAAATTAATAATAAGAAAGAAACTCTTCTTCCTTTACCTCATAAAATTCCTTTAACTATTAAGGTATTGTTTTTTTATAGTCCTGAAACCTTAAAATCTTATATTAATAAAGAGCAACTAATAGCAGATAGTAATGATTTCTGTTTTATTTTAGCTAATATCTTAAACCATAATATTGTTAAGTATAAAACTACAGTTACGAAAGTGGCTAATATAGAATTTAAAGATATGCAACAGGGTAAAGAGGTTTTGTCTTGTAGTGAAATAAGAAGCCTAACGGCAAATTATCCTAAAGGCGTATATCCACACTTAATTCAATTACAAACAGCTTATAAAGCTAATTTAGTAGTTTTTTTGCCTATGGTTAAAGATGGTAACCTTTTTTTTGGCAATGCTGCGGCTCTTGGTTTTACAACTCCATATGAGGCCTGTTTATCTTTAGGTAGAGGAAGAGAATTAAAAAATAAAAAAACTTCAGAGTGTTTTCCAACCTTACTTCCCCATGAACTTGGGCATATTTTAGGCTGTAACCATGCTTTAACAGATGGAGCACAAGCAAATGGTAAACGTGTACCAGCTTATGGGCATATAGCAGAAGATGAATTTGGGGAAATTTTATATGGTACTATGATGGCTAGTATAAGACCAAGAAAACATATTTTTTATTATTCTAATCCTAATTTGTTTTGTTACCCTTTTCCTGTGCAAAACACTGCATGTGGAGAGGTAGGAATTTCAGAAAATTATAAAATAGTTGAAGCAAATTTACCTAGATTAGCCGCAACTTTTAATGATGAAACTTTTGTTTGATTTAAAAAACTTATAATCAAAAATGTGCGGTAATGTTTCACGTGAAACATTTGAATTTCCTAAAAGTAAGTAAATAATTACATAAGATTTATTAAAATTATTTACTTTTCTTTAGAAAAAATTTTATTACTATTAATAAATCTTAGAAATTAAACAGTAGGTTCTAGTAATTATTAGCTAGTAAAAATAAGGCTCTAGAGAGTAATTATTTTTTACTAATAATTTAATAAAAAAATTACAGAAAAATTAATAATAAGGCAAAAGGTAAACTTTAGGTTGTAACTATATTTAAGTGATGAAAAATAACTATAAGAAATTATTTTTTTATTTTTATATGAATTTATAGCCTAAAGTTTATTAGTTGTTTATAGGTGTTTAGTAGTAGATAAATTTGATAATAGTTATATGGTGTGTTAGATAGTATATTTGTAGTAGCGGGAAAATCTTTTCCATTATAACCTTGCTTTTTACAATAAACTACTTTAACTTGCAAAAAGTACTTTTTATATTATTGGTTTTGGATAATGCTAATAATACATTCAATAATAACGAATATATATGTATACTAATCGTTGTTTTTGTTTTGGTTAATGATAATAATATACTCAAGAATAACCTTTAACTAGGCTAAATAGTTAAAAAAGACGCCTTAACCCAGCTTGGATTATTGGTTATTATTACCTAAAAACTATCCTAGATAGCCATATAGAACTCTTTTACCCTAATATTGCTACTGTGTTAGATGTTGTTATTATATCCCTTTTGTGGTATAATTGTTCTTAGTAATATTAGGAAGGTTAGGTATGGCGGTTATATCATCTAAATTATATAAAGCACTCCTAGATGCCAAAGTAACTGAAAAAAAGGCTCTGGACGCTGCTGAAGAGGTAGCACATTTTGAAAGTGATATTAGTTCTTTAAAACAATATGTAAAAATTCTAATATCTCTTAACATTGCTATGTTTTGTACCATGATAGCTACATTATTTGCTGTTATTCTTTTATTTGCTAAATAAATACAACTAATTTAAAAATTCTTTATACTTTCTATGGCAGTATTGTTAGATGTTGTTATTATAGCCTTTTTATGGTATAATTGTTCTTAGTAATATTAGGAAGGTTAGGTATGGCGGTTATATCACTTGAATTACTCAAGGCTTTAAAAAAAGCCGGAGTGGAAGCAAAACTAGCTGAGAAAGCTGCTCTTGAAGTTGCTTCTTCAAAAGAAGAAACAAGAAAACAAGATAAGAAAATTGATGCTTTAGCTACTAAGTTTGATGTTTTAGCTACTAAAGTAAATATTCTAATATCTCTTAACATTGCTATGTTTTGTACTATGATAGCTACATTATTTGCTGTTATTCTTTTATTTGCTAAATATTAATCTTATTCTGTTTATAAAATGGTAATGCTAAGACTGATTTTAATACCATGTTTAAGGTCTAGATTTGGGAAATGAATATTTACTTTGCATTGAGTTACACTTGCTGGGTACATACCTAGATTTTCCTTAAATAAACTATGTACTCCAATAATATTTGAATACATTTTTTCATAAAATTTTACAATATGCATAACATCTTCTGCATAATAACAAGCATTTATTATTACTGATCCTCCCTTACTATCTCCAGCTCTAGCTCTTGGTACTATAGTAGTATTTCCAATGTTTATAGGTACTGTAAAATTTTTACTTACAAGCCTTCTATACTCTTCTTCGGTTAAAGAGTTTTCTTTATGAGAGTTGTCTGTATTGGATAATACAAAAAGATATTCATTATTTTTTAGTAAGTCTTCTTTAACGAGTATATTTACATATTTATAATAATTAATAGTTTCTTTTGTAAAATCCTTATGTGATACAATGTCTAAAAAATAAACTATACAATTTTTATGATCTATTTGTAATATTAATAAATTATCTGATCTTGATATTTTTTTCCCGTCTGGAGATAAGTCTCCTAAATGCAAATGATGTATGCCTAATAATTGGTAAAGCCTATCTTTGAATTTATATTGTTTCTTATGTTTTGATGATAAATATTCATTTACAGGTTTACCTAATGTAAATAATTTTTCTATTTCATTGATTTTATACTGGTATGTTTTATAATAAATACTATCTTTAAGATTTTTAGTTAATACTACTTTCATAGGTATTTCAGGTATTAATCTATCCATAAAATTATAATAATCAATTAAGATATGTTGAATAGGCTTTTTCCAATAAGTGTTATTATTAAGGTCAAACTCTTTTTTTAGATTTTGTGTATGAATATTATTGCTTAAAAATAATATATTTTTCTTAATTTGATTTTTTAGATCTTGCTCAAAATTTGCAACTATTTTCATTCCTTTTCACTTTCCTAACTTAGGTGCACTAATTTTAATGATATGATTAAGTTTATTTCAAATTATCTGTTTCATCAAACTAAATGAATCCTTGTACTTATTGAATCGGTATTGCCTGTTAAATCCCACTATTTACCAGTGTTTTTAACTTCTTATTCTGATAAATTTTGCCATTATATCCTGTTCCTTTAAACATAAGGCTTATAAAATAAGAGTTCTAGCTCTTTTATTTCACACAAAAAAATAGGCACTTAAAAAAGTGCCTAAATTTAAATTTGAAAATAGTAGTTACTATTAACTATTTATTATTATTTATTTAATTATTCGTTATTTACTATAAATATTAGCTACTATTTTGCTTTAGGGTTTTTGATTAAACCAGCGTATATCCCTGCAATATCTAATTCTTCTTCAATACGAATTAATTGGTTATATTTTGCTAACCTATCGGATCTTGAAAGTGAACCAGTCTTGATTTGCCCTGCGTTGGTTGCTACTGCAATATCGGCAATGGTGGAGTCTTCTGTTTCGCCAGAACGGTGGGAGATTATAGTAGTATAACCAGCCTTATGAGCCATTTCTATGGCATCTAAAGTTTCAGTTAAAGTACCAATTTGGTTTACTTTTACTAAAATAGAATTACCTACCCCTTTACTAATTCCTTTGCTTAAAATTTCAGGATTAGTAACGAATAAGTCGTCTCCTACTAATTGCACAGTTGAACCTAAGGTATCTGTTAGCTTTTTCCAACCTTCCCAATCATCTTCAGCTAAGCCATCTTCTATAGAAAAAATAGGATATTTTTTACATAAGGTTTCATAATATTTTATGAGTTCATCAGCCGTTCTTACAACGCCTTCCCCTTTCATATTATATTTCCCTTTTTCATAGAATTCAGAAGAGGCAGCATCCATTGCTAGCATAATATCTTTGCCAGCTTTATAACCAGCTTTGGTAATAGCTTCTACTAAAATATCTAATACTTGTTCAGCACTTTTTAAAGCTGGTGCAAAACCACCTTCATCACCTACATTGGTATTATGCCCGCCTTCATGAAGGATTTTCTTTAAAGTATGGAATACTTCGGCTCCCATGCGGATAGCATCTGCCATAGTTTCGGCTGAAACTGGGGCAATCATAAATTCTTGGATATCTATAGGATTATCGGCATGTTGCCCGCCGTTTATTACATTCATTAAAGGAATAGGTAATACATGGGCATTAATCCCACCTAAATACTTATATAAAGTTAAACCACAATGTTCAGCGGCAGCTTTAGCTACAGCTAAAGAAACTCCTAAAATAGCATTCGCACCTAAACGAGATTTGTTTGGTGTGCCATCTAACTCTATTAGAGTTTTATCTATAATTCTTTGGTCGGTAGCATCTAGCCCCACAATATGTTCGTAAATCTCTTCAATTGAATCTACAGCTTTTAAAACACCTTTGCCAGCATACCTAGTTTTATCGTTATCTCTTAATTCATGAGCCTCTAAGGCACCAGTAGAAGCACCAGATGGCACTGCTGCACGTCCTATGGCACCACTTTCTAAGATAACATCAACCTCAATGGTAGGATTCCCCCTACTATCTAGGATTTCTCTTGCAATAATATCTACAATTTCAGACATTTAATTCTCTCCTTCACAGTTTTTGGAATATAGTTTTATATGCTTAATATTCATAAGCATATATACTAGTCTTTAGTATAGCATATTATTCTAAAATTAGGATCTTTATAATATTTACAGTTATTACTTCAAAAGTTATACATTGTGTTGTGAAATGTGTTGTGAAAGATTTTGATTGCTAATAAATATATTAGTATAAAATTGTTAGTTATAATCATTAATTATTGATTGATTGTTGTGTTATAATTCATGAATTAATAATTAACTTTAATTGATATTTATAGTATTATTCATACTCTATTATAAAATAACTTTTAATTAATTTATAAACTAAAGTTCCAATATTGATACAAATAAAATATGTTATTATATTACCCGCATCTGATCTTGGATTAAGTACATAAATAATAAAAGATATCCCTTATACAAAAAACCTTATACAAAAAACACAGTGTTAAAAATATAAAGAAAAGGTACGGTGATATTTTGTTTCATTTATTGAAAGAATTTAAAAGAGTTAAGAATTGCTTTTAGTTAAAGCATCTAACTTTTTTAAATGTGCTAAAATAGGCTTAAGATCAGTAAGTTTTAACATGTTTGGACCGTCACTTGGGGCATTATCGGGGTCTTGGTGAACTTCCATAAAAATAGATGCTACTCCAATAGCTAAGGCAGCTTTAGCTAAAACTGGAGCGAATTCTCTATTGCCACCAGTTTTATTGCCTAAACCGCCTGGTTTTTGTACGGCGTGGGTGGCATCAAACACTACTGGATAGCCTGTTTGTGCCATAATTGGTAACCCTGTCATATCTACTACTAAATTATTGTAACCAAAACTACTGCCTCTTTCACATAGCATAATCTTTTTATTACCGGTACTTTCTATTTTACTAGTAATATTTCCCATTTCCCAAGGAGCTAAAAATTGCCCTTTTTTAACATTAATGGCTTTACCAGTTTTACCAGCAGCAATGAGTAAATCCGTTTGCCTACATAAAAAGGCAGGAATTTGCAGCACATCTACCACTGTTGCCACCTCCGCACATTGGTAAGATTCATGCACATCAGTAATTACAGGAATATTAAATTTAGTTTTAATATCTTGAAAAACTTTTAAAGATTCCTTTAAACCAATGCCTCGCTTAGCGTTAATAGCACTACGATTGGCTTTATCAAAAGAGCTTTTATAAATAAGAGGAATATTAAGCTCCTTTGTGATTTTAACTAGATTTTCTGCCATAAAAAAAGCATGTTCGGCACTTTCTAAAACACAAGGGCCAGCAATTAAGGTAAAAGGTAAATTATTACTAATATTAATATTATTAACGCTAACTGTTTTCATGGTATTCCTTTGGTATTACTTTGTATTACTTTGGATTTTTTTCTTGTTTAAATTTATAGGTTTCAATTATAAAAGAAGTAAATAATGGGTGTGGTGTAAATATACGAGACTTTAATTCAGGGTGGAATTGAACGCCTACAAACCAACGGTGGCTTGGTAATTCTGCAATTTCCATAAGAATACCATTAGGAGATTTCCCTGAAAATACTAAACCTTTTTCTTCTAGCATACTAGTGTAATTATTATTAACCTCGTAACGATGGCGGTGCCTTTCATGAATTACTGGCACACCATATATTTCATAGGCTTTAGAATTTTCAGCTATAACACAAGGATAGGATCCTAAACGTAAAGTGCCGCCTTTATCGGATTGTTCATGGCGAGTTTGGAGGCTATTGCCTTGAATCCATTCGTTCATTAAAGCAATAAAAGGTGTTCCCTGATTAGCCATTTCGGTAGAGATAGCATCTTGAATACCTAAAACATTCCTAGCATATTCAATTACCATTGCTTGCATACCTAAACAAATTCCTAAGAAAGGAATATTTTTCTCTCTTACATATTGAATAGCTTTAATTTTACCTTCAATCCCTCTATCACCAAAACCAGGAGCCACAAGGATACCATCTATGTTATGGAAAAGGTTAGTTAAATCTTCAGAGGTTTGAATATCTTCAGAGTTAATCCAACGAATATTAATTTTTAAATTATTATGAATGCCTACATGGTTAAAAGCCTCAATAATAGATTTATAAGAATCCTTCAATGCTGTATACTTACCAACTAAGGCAATCTCTACTGTGTCTTTTACCTCATCAATTTTTAAGGTGATTTCTTGCCATTTACTAAGATCTATTGTGGAGTCTGTAATTTTAAAATAATGTAGAACTCTAGTATCTAAACCATAATAATGGTAAGATAGTGGAATTTTATAAATATTACTACAATCGTAAGTTGGAATAACATCTTCCTCTTTGATATTACAGAATAATGAAATTTTCTTCTTTTCATTATCGGTGATATTATAACTAGAACGGCAAAGGATTATATCGGGGCTTATACCTAAAGACTGTAATTGCCTTACTGAATGTTGGGTAGGTTTAGTTTTTAATTCATCGGCAGATGGTAAATAAGGAATTAAAGTTAAATGAACTACTAAAACATTTTCTTTGCCCTTTTCATTGACAAATTGTCTTAGAGCCTCTAAAAAAGGGTTAGCTTCAATATCACCAACGGTGCCACCTATTTCACAAATTACAAAGTCTTCAGTGGTTAAGTCGTTTATTATGAAGTCTTTAATTTCATTGGTAACATGGGGAATAACTTGAATAGTAGAGCCTAAATAAACGCCTTTTCTTTCTTTTTCTAATACATTAAAGTAAATACGTCCTGCACTGATACTATCATTCTTATTACAATTATTAGAAGTAAACCTTTCATAATGCCCTAAGTCTAGGTCGGTTTCTGCACCATCTTCTGTTACAAATACTTCACCATGTTGAAATGGACTCATGGTTCCTGGATCTACATTTAGGTAAGGATCCATTTTCTTAATACGAACTTTATAGCCCCGTGCTTTTAATAAAGCTCCTAATGTTGCTGAAACTATTCCTTTTCCTAAAGAAGATGTAACACCTCCTGTAATAAAAATATATTTCACTTAAACTCCTTATTTTCCCTCTAATGGTATGTTATTAACTTTATTTTGTTGGTTTTTATTATTGGTTGGTTGGGTTTTTTTGATTTGTTCAATTTTATTAATGATATCACTTTCAGCCTTAGTGCTATGAATTTCTAAAGCACCAATAGTAATACTATTTACAAATAAAGCAATACCAAAAATTATAGTAATTTTAGTTAAAGGGTTAGAAATAATAGCTTTATTGGCAAAAAAACTATTATAAGGGTTAGAACTAATTAAACCAGCTCCTCCTTTACTTTTTTGAAAAATCACAAGTACTATTAAAATAATAGTAATAATAAATTGTAATATATATAAAACAGATACCATATTTTATAATTTCCTTAGTTAAACTATTTAATAAATATAAAGATACTACCAATTCCCATTAGTTACTAGCAATAATAGTAAAAAAATCTTCAGCAATTAAAGATGCCCCTCCTATTAGCCCACCATCAACGTTATTTAAGGCTAAGATCTCTTTAGCATTGCTAGGTTTTAATGAACCACCATATAGAATTTGAATATTGTTGGCTTGATCTCCTATTAATGTACTTAAATAGTTACGAATCTCTTGGTGGGTATTTTCTATTTCTTCTAGGGTAGGAGTTACTGATGTACCAATAGCCCAAATTGGCTCGTACGCTATTACAAAATTTTTAGCGTTCTTTGGTAAAGATTCTGCTAATTGCTTTTGTAAAACCTTAAGAGTAACCTTTTTTTCTTTTTCTTCCTTGCTTTCCCCAATACATAAAATAGGAATTAAACCACGTTCAAGTGCTGCTGTTACCTTTTTTTGCACTAAAGCATTAGATTCATTATGGTTTATTCTACGTTCTGAATGCCCTAAAATTACATATTTACAAGATAAATCTTTAAGCATTGTAGGGCTAATATCACCAGTATGAGCACCACTTTCATTAAAATGGCAATCTTGGGCTCCTAACATAATATTAGTATTATGGCAAAATTCTTTAACAGTGGCTAGTAATGTAAATGGTGGGCAAACTAGAACATCTACTTTAGAGTTGGAATTTTTAATTAGATTTTGAAGTTTATTAATTCTGGCTTGGGCATCGGTAATTAAACCATTCATTTTCCAGTTACCAGCAATCAGTTTTTTTCTTTCCATCTTTTGGGATAATCCTTAATTTTTTATATAATTCTTTTATAGTAATAATATACTTTATACTAACTTATTATAAAATAAGAGTTTATTTCTTTGCTAACTTATTTGTACTATATAAACAAAACATAATTTTAACAACCTTTTACCTTTCATACAATGATTATTTTTCAACTACAACTAGAAGTTATTAATATTAGTATAATAAGTAATATAAAAGTTTGATTTTTTTTTCAATACTGATTAGTATTAAGGTTATGTTAGTTAATTTTATTATGAATTATGAAATTAAGTTATTTATTTTTATGAGAAAGGAAAGAGTATGTTAAAAAATAGTATAAAAAGTTTTTCTATGAAAAGGATTGTTATTGCTGTAATAATCTTGTTGGTTTCTATTAGTATGATTCCATGGATTATTAGTAATTATTCTCTTTCTGCTACTAAAAATGATGATTGGATTAAAGTGGGTAGTAAATCTACACCAGCTAATGTGATTTTAGGTGAATATAATGCTTTTATTCAGCAAAATTACCAGTATGTAAGCCGTAATCCTTATGCTTTGTTTCAATACTTAAATAACTTAATTAGCCAGCATGTAATGGTTTTACTTTTTGCTAATGAAGCTGAAAAACTTAATATTAAAATTGATGATGATATCCTACTAAAAATTGTAGCTGAAATCCCTGCTTTTCAAAAACCAGATGGCTCTTTTGATAAAGAAAAATTTTCTAGTAGAATTACCTCTATTTTTGGTTCTGAAAAAATTTTCTTAGATAATATAAAAAATAATTTATTAAAGGAACAGTTAGTAAACTCTATTGGGGGGAATTTACATTTACCATATTATGTAGGTTATATAGAACTTTTAACTATGGGGCAAGTAAGGGAAATTAAATACATAGATGTAAATTCATTAATAAAAGAAAAAATTCCTACGGCTACAACAAAAGATTTAGCAAAACTAAGAGAAGATAACAAAAAAGTATTTACTACAAATGAAAGCCGTAACGGTGAGTATGTTTATATCCGCCCTAATTTAGAGTTAAATAAATTACAAGTTTCACAACAAGAAATTAATAATTATTATAAGAAAAACCAAGCTAACTACATGAAAGAAGAACAGCGTAGTTTATTAGAAATTACTTTTATGTCGGAAGAAGAAGCAAAAGCAGCACTTCAAAAACTACCAACTATGAAATTAGCTGATATTAAAAAAACTTATAAAGTTGTTAGTTTAACTAATGTAGAACCTATGGCATTGCCTAACCAATTAGCAACTAGTGTATTTGCGGCTAAAACTAATGTGTGGAATAATCCGATAGCGTCCGACTTAGGTTGGCATGTATTTAATGTGCAAAAAATTACTCCAGCAACTCCTAAACCTTTAACTTTAGTAAGGCAAGAAATTAAAGCTGAAATTCTAGCCGATAAAAAGAAAAAAACCATTGATGATTTAAAATCTAAACTTGCTTTAATGGTAAGCAAAGATAAATTTAGTAATATTGCTAAAAAATTTCAAGGTTCTTATTATGCTTTTCATGATGTTAATGAAAAAAATATTGGTGCCGATAAAAATATTATTGCCTCGGAAGATGTTTTCCACCAAATTTTAGGAGCTGCTGTAAATAAAACCTCGGAAGTAATTGAAACTGAAAATGGTGATTTACTAGTAGTAAAAATTAATAAAATAAATCCTGCACGTTTAAAAAATATAGCCGAAATTAAACCACAGCTAATATCTATGTGGAATAAACAAATTAAAGAAAAGCAAGTAAATGATAAAGTAGCAAAATTAATGGTGCAACTTTCTAATAAACCTATTAATTCTTTAGGATTAAAAGTGCAAACTATTAAAATTTCTAGAAATATGAAACAATTACCTTTTGCTAGAACTTCTTTAGAAACCTTATTTATATCGGAAAAAAATAAGCCAATAGAAGGTAAACTAATTGGTGGTAATACTTTTGTAGCAATTACTACTAATATTATTAATTCTAAAGAAGAATATAAAAATAACATGGATATTAAAAACCAAAAAGTAGTAAATTTAAGTGATTATTTAAGCCAACAGTATGTACAAGGCTTTTTTGAAAAATATGCTACTAAACTACAAAGTGAATATAAAGTAAAAATTAATGAAAAAGCTATTATGGAAAAATTGGCTCCTAACCAGTAATTTATTAATAGTTTAATTTTAATTATAGTATATAAATATATAATTTAAAATATTTGCCTTAATTAATATATATATATTACAAAAACCATCTTGAAGAGTAGTAGTTGCTACCCTCTCCTTCAAGATGGTTTTTTTATTGTTAGATTAGTGCCTATCCGCAGCGTTAGCAATTCTTATGTGATGTTTGATGCCATAAACCACACTATTAAAAACAGAGCTAAAAAGAAATTATACAAGCTAGGAGACAAAGTACAGGTAATTTTAAGTGCTACTGATGAAATTCGTGGCTTAATTACTTTTTCTTTAGCAAAATCTCATTTTTAATGTTTGCAGTGTATTATTTGCCAATTATCCCTAAATGGCTCCAATAAAATATTTTCTAAACAAAGTTAATATTTTTATTAAGATTGTTTAAGAATGTAGCCTTTGCTATTAATCTTCTTTTCTTTTCTTAAACTATTTTTTGTCAATCTTTGCAAATAAATTATTATGTTTAATAAAGATTAAATTAATTTAGGAATTAAAGTGCATTTTCATAATTCATAAAAAAAACAGTAGCGGAAAAAGTATAATGGCAAAATGGGAAAGAATTAATAGCAAAGATAACTATGTTGCTTTTCTGCTAAGCTAGAAAATGAATGTAAGCGGTGTAAAGCAATGCATATTTATTACTTATTTAAAGATTTTAAACTTAAATAAATTAAATGGCAAAAAAGGAAACTGTATTCTGCTATTTAGGATTTTCCTTATGCTTAGCTTTAATATCCTATGCACTATTTCTTCTTATAAATTTTGCCATTATATCCTTGCTCCTTATAAGAGTTGTTATTATTATTTTCAATAAGGTAGTTTCTTGTTGCTCTTTATAATTTATGTGTTATATTTATGTTGTTATATAACAAAATCTAACAAATGAATCTTCTTTATTAGTTGCTTTATTTTCTTTTTTCTTACTTAGATTCTTTTAAGTTCATTATTTTATTATGTTTACTATATTGTTTTTTACTATTAGTTTTTATTATAGAAAATAAGTTTTGTTATTATTTATCTTACTATTTTATTAGCTTTTCATAGGTTCTTTGGCTAGTATCCTATAGTTAACTTGTTATCAAAAACTACCTTTCTTATAGGTAGATTAACAATAGCATTGACAACTGTTAGCTGGGTGCTATAAAATGTGAGTTTAGTGATAACAATGAGGAGAATAATGAAAATTGGTGTTATAAAAGAAACAAAAAACAATGAATACAGGGCAGGCTTAGTACCCTCTAGTGTTTATGAATTGGTTAAACATGGGCATAAAGTATATGTTGAAACAGGTTTAGGCTTAGGAATAGGAATTACTAATGCTGAGTATAAAAAATCTGGTGCTATTATTGTTGACAGTGTAGAAGAGTTATTTAAAAGTGCCGAGTTGTTAATTAAGGTTAAAGAACCAACTGAAAAAGAATGCAAATTATTAACTGAAAAACATACTATTTTTGCATATTTGCATTTAGCGGCTTTACCAATTCAAACAAAGTTATTACAAGAATCTAAGGCTACAGCTATTGCTTATGAAACTGTTACATCTAAGCACAATACTTTACCCTTATTAACTCCTATGAGTGAAGTTGCAGGAAGGTTATCTGTCCTTAGTGGTAGTTATTTTTTATTAAAACATAATAACAAAGGTAAAGGTGTGTTATTAAATGGCGTTCCTGGAGTTCCTCAAGGGCATGTTACTATTATTGGTGCTGGAGTAGTTGGTACCAATGCTTTAATGACTGCGGTAGGTATAGGTGCTAAAGTAACTGTATTAGATACAAACCTTGTTCGTTTACAACAGTTAGATGAACTATTTGGTAATAAAATTACTACTATGTATTCTTCTAAACATAACCTTGAACTTAGTATTGCTAAGGCTGATCTTGTAATTGGAGCTGTATTAATTCCAGGAGCAGTGGCTCCTAAATTAATTAGTAGGCAAATGCTTAGTTTAATGGAAAAAGGTACAGTATTGGTAGATGTAGCAATAGATCAAGGTGGTTGCTTTGTTACATCAAAACCTACAACTTATGAAGATCCTACTTTTGAGGTTGATGGCATTATTCATTATTGTGTTGCTAATATGCCCGGTGGTACCGCAAAAACTTCTTCTTTTGCCCTTAATAACGCTACATTACCTTTTATTTTAGAATTAGCTAATAAAGGGGTTCATAGTGCTTTTACTGAAAACCAACATTTATTAAATGGTTTGAATGTGTATCAGGGAAAAATTGCTCATGCTCATTTAGCAGATTCAATAGGGCAAGAATGTTTAAATGTAACATCTTTGTTTACTAAATAAAATTACTTATATATTCATAATTATGAATAGCAACAAAAAGCAAGGAGTTAATTATGGAAAAAAGAGAAAACTGGTCTAGCCGTTTCGCATATATCATGACGGTTGCCGGAGCAACTGTAGGTTTTGGTAGTACTTGGAGGTTCCCCTATTTAGTTGGTGAATATGGCGGTGGAGCTTTTTTAGTATTATTTTTAATTTGTATATTCTTATTAGGTGTGCCTTTAATTATGGCAGAAAGTGTAATTGGAAGAAGGTTGCACCAAAATAACATTGACTCCTTTAAAGGTAAAAATATTTCTAAATGGTGGCAGATTGTTGGATACATGGGTTGTTTAGGAGCCTTTGGGATTTTAGCTTATTATATGGTACTTGGTGGTTGGGTATTAAGTTACATTGTAAATATTGGTGAGGGGCATTTACCTTTAGACTCTTTAATTACTAAAGAAGTATCATCAAACTTTTTTGAGAGTTCTATCGGCAATACCAGAGGAGTAATATTTTATACTTTTTGCTTTGTGTTAATAAATTATTATATTTTAGCTAAGGGAATTATTCAAGGTATTGAAAATGCCATGAAGTTTTTAATGCCCTTACTTTTATTGTTATTAATTTTAGTAATTTTCAGAAGTGTTACTTTACCAAATGCTTGGTTAGGAGTTAAATTTTATTTAACGCCTGATTTTTCTAAAATTGGTATTAGTGCCATATTAGCTGCATTAGGGCAAGTATTTTTTGCTTTAAGCATTGGTTTTGGGGTAATGATTACTTTAGCATCTTACTTACACAAAAAAGAAAATATTGTGGTTACAGCTTCCACTAGTGCTGTGGTGAATACTTTAATTGCTTTTTTAGCTGGCTTTATGATTTTCCCTTCTATTTTTGCCTTTGGTTTAGCACCGGATTCAGGACCTAGTTTAGTATTTAAAGTATTACCTATTGTTTTTTCTTCTATGGTGGGTGGTACTATTTTTGCGTTTTGTTTCTTTAGTTTATTATTAATAGCTGCTTTAACTAGTTCTTTAAGTATTTATGAAGTAATTATTACATCACTAATTGAAAAAACTAATCTTAGTAGAAAGGCAGCAACCACTATTACCTTAGCGGTAATTTTTATTTTAGGTAATATTCCAAGTGCTTTATCTTATTCATCTTTTTCTAATATAATTATATTTGGTAAAAATATTTTTGATTTATTTGATTATGTAAGTGCTAATGTTTTATTTATTAGTACAGCGTTACTATCGGCTATTTTTGTAGGATATGTAATTAAAGATGAGGCTCTTGCTGAAATTACTAATAACCATACTTTGCCTTTTAAATTGAAAAATTTCTGGATTCTATGGTTACGCTATGCTATTCCTATTATTATTATTATTATTTTTATAAGCTCTATTATTGCTATTTAAAATAACTTTATTTATGATAATTTTTAATAATTTTAATAATAATATATTTTTGTTAAGAAAAAAGTAACTTTTATCAGTTATTATAAATACTTCAATATCATTATTGTAAAATTCTTAGCATGTAGTTATTTTGTAATTACATGCTTTTTTTTATTATAAAATAAGGGCTTGGATTTTAACTGTTAATTTTTCTTTTATTTTTTAATTAATTATGTTATTTAAGGTTTTGAATCTACATTTGAATAAAATAATATATTAAAATTAAATATTTTTGTATAAATTAACATGAAGAAAGTTTTTATTACATTAGCTTTATTGCTAATTTTAGGATTAGCTTATTTAGCTTCCCCTTATATTTCTATATATAATTTTGTTAATGCCTTACAAGTAGGAGATAAACAGACGTTACAGCAGCATATGAACTTTCCAGCAATAAGGGCTTCGGTACGATCCCAAGTAAATAATGCCATGAAAAATAATCTTAAAAAGAATAAGTACAATCCTTTAGCTATTATAAGTATTACAGCATCTTCTACTATTATTAATGGTTTAGTGGAATGTATTTTAACTCCTGCTGGCTTAAGTGAGATTATCCAATATGGTGAGTTTCATAATCCTTTAGAAGCGTTAAATGGTTATAAAATTCCAATTATACCTAAATCTACACAACCTAAAGAAGATAAAAAGTATAATTTTGATATGGTGCAAAGTATAGGTTTTACAGGGTTTAACGAGTTTACAGTGAAATTAACTGTAAAGCAAAGTAACAAACCTGTAGTTTTAGTTTTTGTTCGCCAAGATTTTTCATGGTTACTGCAAGATATTGATATATCAGGAGTTTTAGATTCATATATATTACTTAACTTTTAAGCTACTTAACTTTTAAGTTAATTTTATGGTTTTAGTAGAAAATTCAGCTAAAACAAAACGCTCTAAACTTTGATGATCCGCCTTGTTTTGGTTTAATCCTATTCTAGGAGTTTTATAGTAATAAAGCTCTTGGTTTATATTTTGTTGGTATGGTAAAATACCTTTTTCTGTGCTTACTTTTATTTTTGTACTTTTTATTATAGGTTGCATTTGGCTACTTTTATAATTTGTATCCTTAGCATTACTACTAACAGTATAAGGATAATCCTGCAAAGTAGAAGTTTCCTTATTGTTTTGTAGAGTATTATTAGTATGAGAATTAGTAAAAATAAAATTTCCTAAAAATTGCTTTCTTTTTGTATTCATATTATAAGGAATTTCTGTAAGTTTTTGTGAATTTACTGTTTTTATATAAAAATCTTGGGTTCCTAAAGTTAAAAAATTATGGTTTTTGTGAACATTTAAATATTTACATAATTTTCCAGGACCATCGTATAGTTCTTGTTTTTTATAATCCCATAAGCCCCTTATTAAAACGGCATCACCTATACCTTTTTTATTGGCAGATAAGTTCATACATAAGCATTGGTGAATACTATAAACATACATTGTACCGCCCTCTTCAAACATTGGTTTATTACGAGGTGTTATACCTTTGTAAGAATGGGAAGACGGCTCTGCAGCTCTATAAGATTCAACTTCTGTAATAATACCACTTTTGCCATGTAAATAAAGCTCTTTACCTAGTAAATTGATAGCAACACTAATGGTTGGTTGTAAAAAAAATTCTGAAGATAAAAAATTATTGGTTGTAAAATTCATTATGTGGAATTTCTTATTATAAAAATTGTAATAAATAATATACTCTATTTTCTTATAATAGCGTAAAAATGGTTAATTAACTCTAGTTTTTTATCAAAACTTTTTACTATAAATATAAAAACTATTTAATTTTTATAGATATTGGGATTTAAAATTTGCATAAATTTTAATAGCGAACTAATAGCGAAGTTTTTTAAAAAATCCGCCACTCATAAAATCTACTACATTATTTACTTTACCTAGTGTGTGGTAAGAATAAAACATAATGCCAATGTTAATTAGTAGAATAATTCCTACTCCTATAGCAATAAAACGAACTGTTCTTTGAATAGATTTTAAAATTGCAGTGGTATCTTCCATGGTGAACCTTGTGTTATTAAATTAAAAATTACTTATAATAAGTATATATGTTTTCTATTATTTTTTTTGAAAATTTTAACATTAATGGGTAAAGTTACTTTACAAGTAAAGAAACTCTAAGTTATAATGATGATAATGTTATTCAATATATTGCAAAATAAAACAAATAGTAACATTGTTTAGATGAAAATAATATAAACTATAAAATAACTTTATTTATTTTTTTTCCTAACAGTATATTGTCTATTAAATTATGTTTTTTATTTGTTTTATATTTAGTTAAACATATCTTGGAGTTCCTATTATGAATAAAAAATACTTGTATAAATTTTTTGATTATCTTCAGTTAATAGGTAGAGCCTTATGGTTGCCTATTGCCGTTTTACCAGCTGCTGGTTTATTACTGCGTTTAGGGCAGCCAGATTTATTGGATCTTCCCTTTTTAGCTAAAGCCGGAGGAGCCATATTTGAGAATTTAGGTTTGTTATTTGCTATAGGTATTGCAGGAGGTTTAGCAACAGATAAACACGTTTCAGCAGGTATTTCAGGAGCGATTGTTTTTTTAGTAATGCAGGGAGCTATGTTAACTTTAAGTAAAGATAATAATATGGGTACTTTAGGTGGAATTATAGCTGGTATTACGGCTGGAGTTCTTTACAATAAATTTCATACTGTTAAATTACCTGTTTATTTAGCTTTTTTTGGAGGACGACGCTTTGTTCCTATTGTATCAGGGCTTAGTGCTATTGTATTAGCTACAATTTTTGGTTATATTTGGCCAATTATTAATACAGGGATTAAAGAACTTAGTAATTGGATTTTGAATTCCGGTGCTTTTGGTTTATTTGTTTATGGGCTTAGTAACCGTATTTTATTACCAACTGGCTTACAACATATTACAGAAGCTATTGCTTATTTTGTATTAGGAAATTACACAAGTATTGATGGTACAGTAGTTACGGGCGATCTAAACCGTTTTTTTGCCAGAGACCCTAGTGCCGGTATTTTTATGGCAGGCTTTTTCCCTGTAATGGTTTTTGGTTTACCTGCTGCGGCTTTAGCTATGTACCATTGTGCTAAAAAAGAAAAAAAAGCTATAGCTTTAGGAATTTTACTATCAGCGGCTTTAACCTCCATGTTAACTGGGGTAACAGAACCTATTGAATTCCCTATTTTATTTGCGGCTCCATTATTATATGGAGTGCATGCCATTTTAATGGGAAGTAGTTATGTTATTACATATTTAGTGGGCTATAAAGCAGGCTTTAGTTTTTCTGGGGGTATGATAGATATGTTACTATCATGGGGAATTTCTACTAAACCTTGGTTAATTTTTATTTTAGGTCCTATTTATTTTGTGATTTATTATGTTGTTTTTTACAGTTTAATTAAACTATTCAACTTAAAAACTCCAGGACGAGAAGATGATAGCTTAGATGAATCTACCATTATTAATGCTATGCCCTCTTCTTATGATGAAAAAGCTATCCAGTATATGGCTGCCTTAGGAGGCAAAGAAAATATTTTAGTATTAGAGAATTGTGTATCTCGCCTTCGTTTAAAATTAGCAGATATTAACCAAATTGATGAACAAAAAATAAAACTACTGGGGGCAAAAGGAGTTATTAAATTAGATAATTCCCTACAAATTGTCATAGGTACTGATGTTGAATTCCTTGCTACGGCTATGGAAAAATTACGAAAGTAAGTATCTTAGTGAATTTTACATAATAATTAATAGATTTAATAGAGAATGCTCCTTTTAGGAGATAAGTAAAATACAGTTATTTATAATTTATATTAAAGTAGTAGGTTTATTTGTTTATTGAAGATCTATTTAGAGTTTTTTATATTATGTTTATATTAGTAAAATTCTTTGCTTTCTTTAACTAAAAACCCTCAAGGGGCATTTTAGGTTTTATAGTTGTTAATGCTGTACATTTGTTAATTCACCTTTAGGGTAGCCCAAACAAAACCCTACAAAAAGAACTGCTAAGAGCAGTAAATTTAATAATTATAACTTTTAACTTAAAAGGTTATATTATATATGCTTTTAACAATTAGTAAGTTTTAAAAAATTAATTATTTTATAACAATATACTTAAAAAATATATTCATTACCTATTAAATAATGTAATTTAAGTGATTGTTTCTTAGGAATTAATAGTATAATAGAATTATTAAAGTATTAATATATTACAGGTAAACTATGAATAAACCAGATATTTTACACACTATGTTACAACACCGTAGTGTTCGTTCTTTTAAAAAAAATACTCCTATTGAAGCTAGTAAGTTAGATTTAATTATTAGGTCTATGAATCAAGGTCCTACCGCTTTTAATGGGCAACTAATGACTGTTTTAAATATTACAGAACCTGAATTACGCCTTGAGGTAGCTAAATTATGTTCCGAACAACAACACGTTAAAGATTGTTCTTCCTTTTTAGTATTTGTTATGGATTTTAATAAGGCCAAGTTAGCCTGTGAAAAACAAGGTGCTACTATTAAAGCTACTGATAGTGCTGAATCTTTACTTTCTGGTTCAGTAGATATTGGTATAGCTTTGGGAATTGCAGTTTTTCTTGCCGAAGCACAAGGATTATATACTTGTGCAATTGGGGCTGTGCGTAATCATCCTGAAAAAATGGCAGAATTATTAAACTTACCACCTTTAACAGTTCCTTTAGTAGGGCTTTGTTTAGGCTATCCTGATAGTGAATTACCAGATGTAAAACCTAAAATGCCCCTTGATGGCTTTTGCTTAAATGGTAAATACAATGAAAAAATTATTAAAGATGCTTTATATGAATATGATGATGTAATTACCAAACCTTATATTGCTAAAAGAAACCTTCCAGAAGGCACTTCTTGGACTAAAATAATTACTAAAGTTTGTAGTAAAATTTATTACCCTGAAGTTGCTCCTTTTTTAAAAAAGCAAGGTTTTAATAAGATCTAGCTCTTATTATGAAGCTTAAATAATTAATAAAGGCAGTATAATTAAGGATTAAAATTTAAGTATTAACATCTCCTTAGAAAAAATATCTTAATTATTATTAGGGGTTTATACATAATAATTAATAGGTTAATAAATAATTATTTTTATAGAAAATAAATAAAATAAAGTTATTTATATTTTATATTATTTTAATCTAAGTAATTTTTAGTATATTATTATAGAATTAATATTTAAAAGAAATAAAATCTAAAGTTGAGTTACTTTATGTAATAATTCTTGTATGTATTAATTCTGCCTAAAATTTTTATATAACTAAATGATTAAAACAATATTTATTTTTCTAGCTTTATTTTTAGCCGTTTTAGTTTTTTATGAAGAAAATTCAGCTAAAATGCAGGCATCAAAACTTGCTGATGATAACTTAAGTAGGAAGACTGTTGCTAAAACTAATAGTAATAGATCTTCAAAAAAATATAAGCAAGACCCTAAAAATAAACCAGCTGTAACTGAAGTACCTGTAGCTGCCAGTTCAGGTAATAGTTATGTTAATTCTAATAAAGTTAATAATAACTCTAAAAATACTTCAGAAAAAAAGAAAGAAGGAACTACTAATAAATCTTTATTACTGAAGACACAATCTACAGCCAATACTAATACTAAGGAGGTAGTAGATACCTCTTCAGTAGCTATGCCTAAGGGAAAAGCAACAAATAGTAAACAATTAGGCTTAGAAAATTCTAATAAAGAAAATAATAAATTAAATTCTAGTAATAAACTAGCTACTAAAAATAACGAACCTTCATATTTTTCTAACTTACAGTGGGAGGGCTTTTTTGGAGTCCACTATACTAGCTACGATGCTACTTTTGATGTGCCGGTAGATAGTGATAGATTTTTTGTAGAACACCCTAATATTACTTTTGGTTTTAATGTTTATAAACCTACTCAATATTTTGACTATGGTTTTGGATTATCCTTAAGTTCTAATTCTTTAGTAGATTATGATACTGGTCTTAGTGCTATTCTTTACCCTAATATAGCAGAAACTTCTGTTGTCTATTTCCCTATTGCCTCTTTGTATTTAACTTTAAAAAAAGAACTTACTTATAAACATAATACTTTTGTTTTTCGTACAAAGTTTGGTTTTGTTTCTTCATATAAAGCTAGCCGTTCCTATAATGACTATATATATTATGATCTTCCATTTCTTCCTCCTGTATCGGCTAGTGTGGTTACCAATGAAGGCATAGACCTTCAAGGGAAATGGTTTGTTTCAATGGCTGTTGGTTATGAAATTACCAATAGTTTAGAGCTTACCCCTTATATTAATTTTTCTACTTATAAAATAGATGCTCAAATTAATACTTGCCTGCCTTTACCTGGTGGAGCATGCCCTAAATTAAATAAAACAACAGTAGCTGATACTTTAAGTAAAGAAGTAGGCTTAATGTTAATTTATAAATTTTAAGTAAGTACTATAACTTATTTACTAAAAATAAAATAAAAGTTGTATTTTACCGCTCATATTTTCGTGGTAGTTATCACTTAGTTTAATATAAGAATTAACCTCTGTTTGCAAAAGTAGATTTTCCATAAGTTGAAAGGAGTAACCAATTCCTGGCTTTAGCATGGCTTTAGAATAAACACCAAGACCTGCTAATAAATAAAAGCCACTTCTATCTTCAAAGCGGTAAATTGCATCTATAAAAGCAAAGTTAGTATTAATAGGTAAATCCATTTGAATTGCCCAATTATTATTAAATTCATAACCTAATTCTACGGAGGTGGTATAGTTATCGTAGGTTTCTACAGCTACTCCTAGATATATTTTATTTTCAGGAACTTTTACTTTTTTAGATTTTTTAGCATATAAATTAAAGCTAAGACCTAATATAACAAAACAATAAGTAAAAACTATTAATATTCTAAACAAAATTTTTCCTTTTATAAAAACTACAATTATTAAAAAAAATATTTTTTAAGTATATTGTTATAAAATAATTAATTTTTTAAAACTTACTAATTATTTGAAAAAATATATATAATATAACCTTTTAAGTTAACGGCTATAATTATTAAATTTTTAAATATATAAATTTACTCATTCATATTCTTTTAAAAGTTATAAACTATCATAATTATTTAGTGTTAAACAATTTAAGAATTAATAAATTGTTATAATATAATTATAGTTCTTGTTCTTTTTATTAGGTTTACTTATAAGTTTTTTATGCTCTTTAATATTTTTAGTTGTTGTTTTTGCTCTTCTTTTTTGTAAGATTGCATTATCTATATTTTGAAGGTGCTGATCTATATTTTTTAGCTCCTCTAAAACGGTATCATCGGTATCATCAGGTAGTATAGTTACTTCATCTTCCAATGCTTCATAATTAAAACTATCAATTACTCCACCACTAATAATAAGTTTCATAGCAACTTCAGGGGGCATAGCTAAACGAATAGCATCTTTTTTAGGAACAAATAATAAAAAGCCTGAAGTTGGGTTGGGAGTTGTTGGTAAAAAAACGTTTAGAATATCATCTTTGGTTTTATGTTGCACTTCCCCTTTATTTTTTGAAGTTACAAAACCTAAACTCCACATGCCACGTCTTGGATATTCTATAAGAACAACTTCTTTAAAAGCATTAGATTTGTTAGAAAGAACCGTATCTAAAACTTGCTTAATAGTAGAATATAAAGACCGAATAAAAGGAATTCTATTTAAAATTTTGTTACTTAAATTAATAACAAATTGCCCTAAAAAGTTTTGAGCAACAAAACCAATTAATACCATAGCTAGTGCTGTTAACACAATGCCTAAACCTGGTATTTTGTTTAAAAAACTAGTAGGAAATAAATTTTGTAGTACTAGAGTATCAAAAAAATGTAGTATGGCAATCACAATATAAAAGGTTAAAATAATTGGTAAAGAGACCAATAAACCAGTTAAAAACCATGTTCTAAGTTTAGATATAATTGCTCTTTCTTGTTTTTTTTCAGCCATTTTTATTCCTTTAGTTTGTTAATATTATTTTTGTAATTAGCAGTTTGAAATATTGCAGTGCCTGCTACTAAAATATCAGCACCTGCTGCTATGATGTTTTTAGCATTTTTTTCACTAACACCACCATCTACTTCAATTAAAAAATTATTATTACTATATTTCTGTTTAATATTTTTAATTTTTTGTAATTGCTCTGGTAAAAATATTTGCCCGCCAAAACCAGGATTCACACTCATAACTGTAATTATATCTATTTTATGAATAATATACTGTAAGCAATCTTCCGAAGTTGATGGGTTTAAAGCTATACCAACTTTCATACCTTGCTCTTTAATATGGCTTATTAAACGATCGTGATGGCTATAACTTTCATACTGAAAGGTAAGGATATTTGCTCCGGCTACTTTGAAGTCTGTTACATAGTCTTGAGGATTATTAACCATTAAATGGACATCAAATGGTAATTTTGTTAAAGGGCGAAGTTGTTTAACAACCATAGCTCCAAAGGTTAAATTAGGTACAAAATGCCCGTCCATTACATCAAAATGAATATAGTCTGCCCCTGCTGTTTCTAAGTTTTTGATTTCATCGGCTAGTTTAGTAAAATCAGCGGATAACATTGAGGGAGCAATTTTTATATTATGGTTCATAATTTTTTACTAATATTATATTTATACTTTTATAATAATAACCTATAATTGCAATTTATAAATAGCTTTTTACAAAATTGGTTATTTTCTGCGTATTAAACCCAAAGTAATCCATAACATCTTGGGGGGCTCCAGAGGCACCAAAGGTTTTTAGGTCGTAAAGGATAGTATTCTCACCTAAGGATTCTTGCCAACCCGTAGCATTGCCTGCGAGTATTACAATGTTTTTATGTCCTTTTAATACTCCAGCTTGGTATTTTGCATCTTGTTGTTTAAATATATCTAAAGATGGCATGGAAATTACCTTAATATTAATTCCCTCTTGTGCTAATTCTTTTGCTACTGCTACACACAAATGTAATTCTGAACCAGATGAAACTAAATTTAACTGTGGGTTATTAACATCTTGTAGAATATAGCCACCTTTAGCTGTTAAATTTTCTTTAATATTAAAATTAGTTCTTAGTAAAGGAACATTAGAGCGTCCTAGTATTAAAATACTTGGTTTATTAGTAGTATTTAAAGCTAGTAGATAAGATTCAATAGTTTCTATAAAATCACAAGGGCGTAAAAGTTGTACGTTGGGAATTAAACGTAAACTTTCAATATGTTCAATAGGTTGGTGAGTAGGACCATCAGCTCCTAAAGAAATGTTATCATGGGTAAAGACATACCATACCTGCCGATTCATTAAGGCCGATAACCTAATTGCTGGCCGCATAAAGTCGGAAAATACTAAGAATGTTCCTCCATAGGGAATAAAATTACTACAGGCTAAGCCATTCATAACCGCACCCATAGCATGTTCTCTTACTCCATAATGAATGTAATTACCATTATAGTTGCCTGCCGAAATTTCTTGGGAAGTTTTATGAATAGTATTGTTAGAACCACTTAAATCAGCAGAGCCACCAATTAAATTAGGTAAATATTTAGTAAAAACTTCTAATACTTTTCCAGAACAAACACGAGTTGCCATTGCTTTCTTATCTTTAATAGCATTATTACCAAGTTCTTGTAATTCTTCCATAGCTAGTTTAGGCAATTTATTACTAAAGAAATTTTTTAATTCCTGATGTTTAGAGTCCTGTAAGGTCTTTTTTTCCCAAGTTTGATAATTTTCTATCTTAGTTTTAACCACTTCATTAGCAAAACTTTGTACTTCTTTAGAAACACTAAAAGGTTTTTCTGTGAACTTTAAGTTATTTCTTAAAGCCTGTATACTTTCTTGCCCTAAAGGACTACCATGAGCATTAGCTGTATTTTCTTTTGAGCCTGCTAAATGAGCAATCTTAGTATGAGCAATAATAAAAGTTGGTTTGTTAGATTGTTTAGCGTTATGAAAAACTTCTTGCATTTCTTTATAATTGTAACCATCTAAATTAACTACATTGAAACCTAAAGCTTCCATTCTTTTAGCAACGTTTTCAGTATTGGCTAGCTCTAGTTTTCCATCTATTGTTATGTTGTTTTTATCGTAAATAACTATTAATTTATTTAAGGTTAAAGTTCCAGCTAAAGATAAGGCTTCAAAGGAAACTCCTTCCATAAGGCAACCGTCTCCGGCAAAAACAAAAGTATGGTGGTTAATTATATTAGGATATTTAGCATGTAAAATGCTTTCTCCTAAAGCTATGCCAACCCCCATAGCTATACCCTCACCTAAAGGACCTGTAGTACACTCTATACCACTTTTTATATCTATTTCAGGATGCCCAGAGGTAATAGCGTGTAATTGGCGTAAATTCTTAAGGCTATCTATGGTAAAATCTTTATAGCCTAAAATGTGTAAGGTACTATATAACATAGCACAAGCATGCCCTGCTGATAAAATAAACCGATCCCGATTAATCCAATCACCTTGTTTAGGATTAAAATTTATGTGGTTAGCAAAAAGGTTAGCAATAATATCAGCGGCTCCTACAGGTGTACCAGGGTGACCTGATTCTGCTTTTTCTACCATTTCGGCTGAAAGAACTTTTATATTATTAGCTAATAGTTGTAATTGTTGGAGATCTTTAAGCATTTGTTATACCTTAGGTTGTTACTTATATAAAATAGGCTGTATATAATAATTTTTATATAAAGAATTTTGTAAAATAAAATACTTGTATTATAATTTATTAATAAAATATTTAATATTATGAAGTTCATACATGAAATTATAGATTTTTTCTTTGCATAAGTCTTTATATTTTTTTGTGCTATTGAAGGTTTATTACAGGAGAATTGCTTGAATGATTGAATTTTTTAATGTTTATAAATCTTTTGGCTCTAATGAAGTACTTTCAAATATTAATTTTAAAATTAATACAGGTGAAATTTATGGCATTATTGGTTATAGCGGTGCTGGTAAAAGTACCCTAGTACGTTTAATTAATGTTTTAGAAAAAGTTACTAAAGGTTCTTTAACTGTTGATGGGCAAGATGTAACTAAATTAAATAAAAAAGAGTTACGTTTACTCCGCCATAAAATGGGTATGATCTTCCAAAGTTTTAATTTATTATCTTCCCGTAATGTTTATGGTAACATTGCTTTCCCTTTAGAACTTATAGGTATACCAAAACATGAAATAAAAAAAAGAGTCCTTGAAGCTATTAAGCTAGTAAAATTAGAAGGTAAAGAAAAATCTTACCCCCATATGTTAAGTGGTGGGCAAAAACAAAGGGTTGGTATTGCTCGTGCTTTAGTTAATAATCCTAATATTTTATTGTGCGATGAAATTACCTCTGCTCTAGACCCTATTAATACGGCATCTATTTTAGAGTTAATTCAAAATATTCAAAAAGAGAGGCAATTAACAGTAGTATTAATTACCCATGAAATGGATGTAGTTCAGCAAATCTGTAACAAAGTAGCTATTATGGATAAAGGGCAAATTGTAGAACAAGGTGAAGTTTCTTATGTTTTTAGCCACCCTAAAGAACATATTACCAAAAAATTAATTTTAAAAAGTACTGATCATTCCTCTATAGAATCCAATGAACTGGTAGAAGCTCTAAAAGGTGGTGTATTTTTACATTTGCAGTATCCTGAAGGAAGTACCTATAAGGCTTTACTGTCTAAGCTTACCTTAAGGTTTCAAGTGTTATTTAATGTACTTGAGGTACGTATTAACCGTTCACATACAGTAAATATGGTTTTACACTTAGAAGCTAGTAATGAAAAAATAGAAGAAATAGCTAAAGAGATACGATCTCACAATATTGAATTAGATATTATAGACAATGCGGGGTAACAAATATGTTTCAAATTTATTTTGATAAACTCTCTCAAGCAACCTTAGAAACTATATATTTAACAGCAGTTTCTACATTTTTTGTAGCTGTTTTTGGAATTATATGGGGTATTCTATTGTTTATTACCTCTAAAGGTGAAATTTTAGAAAATAAATACTTTTATGGGGTTATTAATATTATTACCAGTATTTTTAGAGCTATTCCCTTTTTTATTTTAATTATATTATTATTACCTGTTACTAAAATAATAATGGGAACTATTTTAGGTTCTAATGCGGCTTTTCCAGCTTTAATTTTAAGTGTTACTCCTTTTTATGCTAGAGTTGTGGAAACTTCTTTTAAAGAGGTTGACAGAGGTGTAATAGAAGCCGCTAAAGCCTATGGAGCAACAGATTTACAAATTATTTTAAAAATTTTAATTCCTGAAAGTATACCAAATTTACTATCAAATTTAACAACGTTAAGTATTGCTATTGTGGGATATACTGCAATGGCAGGCGTAATTGGTGCTGGAGGTTTAGGTAACTTAGCATTTATTGAAGGCTTTCAAAGAAATAATATGTTCCTTACATCTTTAGCTACCATTGACGTCGTAATTTTAGTATTTATTATTCAGGCTATTGGGAACTTTGTTGTAAGTAAAATAAGTTACCGTTAGTTTTGTATATAACTACTAACCTTTAACTAAAGAGGTGTATCATGTTAAAAAATTTATTGTTAATTCCAGCTTTTCTATTGTTCTCGTTAGGCTTATTTGCTGATTCAGTATTAAAAATTGGGGCAACAGCTGTACCTCATGCTGAAATATTAGAACAAATTAAAGGTGATTTAAAACAACAAGGGATTGACTTGAAAATTATTATTTTTCAAGATTATATCTTACCTAATATTGCTCTTAATAAAGGTGATATTGATGTTAACTATTTTATTCATAAAGTAAATTTTGATGATCAAGTAAAAAGATACAAATATAATAATTTTGTAGCAGTTTTACCTGTGCATATTGAACCAATGGGTATTTATTCAAAAGTTTATAAAAATGTTACTGATGTTAAAAATGGAGCTACAGTATTATTAGGAAACTCTATTGCCGATAGAGGTAGAAGTTTGAAATTATTAGAGACTGCTGGTTTAATTAAATTAAATCCTAATGTTGATAATTTATCATTAGATTTAGCTGATATTACTTCAAATCCTAAAAATTTAAAATTTTTACCTTTTGTAGAAGCAGCTATGTTGCCTCGTTTTTATAATAATAATGAAGCAGATTTAATTCTTATTAATACAAACTTTGCATTAGAAAATGGTTTGAATCCTAAAAGAGATGCAATTTTTGTAGAAAATAGTGATTCACCTTATGCTAATGTAGTTATAACTACTAAAGATAAAGTGAATGACCCTAGAATTGTGGCTTTAGTTAACGCATTGAAGTCTAAAAAAATTCATGATTTTATTATGACAAAATATGAAGGAGCAATAGTTCCTGTAAATTAATATAAGTATTAGTTATATGGTTAGGAATAAAAAATATTTATGAAATACTTATTGTATATTATATTTTCAGTATTTCTAAACTTATCTGCATTGTGGGCAAACAGTACTTTAGTAGTTGGTGCTAGTGCTGTTCCCCATGCAGAGATTTTAGAATTTGTGAAACCTTATTTAAAAAAATCTAACATTAATTTAAAAATTGTTATCTTTCAAGATTATATTTTACCTAATAAAGCTTTGGCTACAGGTGATATTCAAGCTAATTTTTTTCAGCATGAAGCCTACTTGGAAGCACAAATAAAACAAAATGATTATAATTTTATTTCTGTTGCTAAAGTGCATATTGAACCAATGGGTATTTATTCAAAAACCTATACTTCTTTACAAGATATTAAGCTAGGTAGCCAAATTATCTTTAGTAATTCTGTAGCAGATAGAGGTAGAGTTTTATTATTATTACAAGCCGCTGGTTTAATTAAGTTAAAACAAGGTATTAAAATTACGGCTCTTGATATTTCAGATATTACTTATAATCCTAAGAATTTAAGTTTTGTACATAATGTGGATCCTGCTATGTTGCCACAAATTTATAATCTTTTGGAAGGAGTTACAGTAATTAATACCAACTATGCTTTAGAAGCGGGAATGAACCCTTTAAAAGATGCTCTTTTTCTTGAGCCATCTAATTCTCCTTATGTTAATATTTTAGTTACTACTCAAGAGCTACAAAATGATCCAAAAATTCAGGCTTTAGTAAAAGTATTAAAATCTAAAGAAACAAAAGACTTTATACTAAAAAAATATAAAGGGGCAATAGTTCCAGCTAGTTAATCCTACTTTTTAAAATATTCTATTGCTTCTTGTAAACTCTGAACTCTATTAGAATTATTATCTATTGTAGCTTGTTGTAAAAGACCAAATAATACTGCATTTCTGGTAAAGTCAGGGATAACAATGGGCTCGTTGGTATCAAACTCTGGGCTATGGCCTATCCAAATGGCTCCTAAAAATTTTAGCCCTGTGGGATTTTTATCTAAATGGTTATATCTACCTATAATTAAGGCAAAATCATGTTCTTTATCTTCATGGATTTCTTTATATATTATTTTAACATCTGTCCAATATTTTAATTTTCTTGGTAATATCATTGTATAATTATCCTTTATTTATGAACTTACTATTACTACTTTATTTATGTAGATAATAACTTATATAGAAAACTTAATGTTATTCTTTTCTTTTTTTTCTAATTCTTTAATTTTCCAATGTAAAAAGATAGAATTTACCATAAAATAAAATAAATAACTTAACCCTTCTAAAAATAAAATAGCAAAAATTCCAAAATGAGTAAAATGAACTACTACATAGTAAAGGGGTAAAAATATAAAGATTTTACCTAATAAGTTAACAGTTAAAGGGAAATTAATGTATTGTAATCCCCTTAAATATGAACGAGAAACAATAGATAAAGCCCGCATGGGTTCTATAAATAATCCTAGTAACATACAAATTATAATATATTTCTTTACTAGATTATTGCTTGAATAAAAATCTATGGTGAAGTAAATAAAAATTGTAGAAATTAAACTAATAATTAAGCTAAATAACAAAGATATTTTTAGGTAGTTAGCATATAATTTTTTAATATTAGCAATTTTACCCTTAGCATATAATTTTACAATTTGGATTTGAATAATAATTCCACAAGCTAAAGAGAAAGTTATAGCAAAAGTTAGAAAGTTATGGGCATGAGTATTACCCGACATCATTTCTTGGGCAATAAGTGAGATAAATATAAACATAGCAAACTGTAAAGCATAATGGGATACAGGTTCAATAAACGAATAAAAGCCCAATTTTTGCATACCAATTTTTAGTTTTTTTATTAATTCTTTATCAATGGCAAAAAACATAGGGGCTACTTTATGCTTTGCTAATATGCTGTAATAAATTGGTAATACACAAATAATAGAGCAAGCACTTGCTAAGGCAATACCTGCAACTCCTAAGTGTAATATTTGGGTGCTTGTATAGTCAAAGATTGTGTTTAAACTTACTATTAAAATTATAATTAATAGGTTTAGTTTGGCTAAACCTAAAGTATAAATTACATAAGTGAAGTATTGTTGGATACCAAATAAAAATAAAAATGGCACCATATAAGTTAAGTAAGTGCTAGCATAGGTTTTAGCACCTTCACTAATATGAAAACTATTAATTATATTATTTTTAAAGGTTAAAAATAATAATGCCATAATGCAGGCAATTCCTATTGATATTAACATACAAGCTCCAATATGCTTGCTAAACTCCTTTTTATTTTCAAAATCAAAATAAGTAGCGTTAGTTACCATAGATTGGGCAAATAAAGTTAGAATGTATTGTGATAAATACAATAAAGCCATTAAGCCAGATACTCCAATACTTGCTAAATAAGAAACTTTTTCTAAAAAGAAAAAGTCTACATTAGTTATAGAGAACTCACAGGCAATAACAAGACAAGTAAAGATAATTTGTTTATTAATATTATTATAATTCATAGGTATTTTTTATTAAATTGGTTAAAAATTTTATTGCTATTCTTGATAGCTAATTGTATATTATTTTTGTTAGTTATTCAAAATGATACTAACAAAATTTAATAAGGGTTCAGGGAATTTAGTTAAATTCTAAAACTGTCCTCGCAACTGTGTTGGTGAGCGTTTTTTATTAATACCACTTAGTATTTATACTTGGGAAGGTTAAAAAATGCAATGATCCTAAGTCAGGAGACCTACCCTATTATTATTTTTTAACATAAAGCGAAGGACTTTATTCTTATATTTTGCAAGCATCTTTCTTTTTTTGTGGGAATTTTTACCTTTGTTTTACTACCAACTTTACAAGCTAAAGAGGTTAATGTAATGCCTAAGAATTATTCTAATAACAACCTTTTACTTTCTAATAATTCTAATAATGAAAATATAAAAAAGGATAGCCAGCAATTACCACAACAGCAAAATATAGTTGAGTATAACAATATTATAGTAAAAGGAGATTCTTCTTCCCCTACTACGAATCCTAAGATTGTTATTAGTAAAGAAGATATTGCGGAATCTCATGCTACAAATTTAATAGAAGTGTTGCAAAACCAACCAGAGATTACAGTAGTAAATAATGGTGGTTTTGGGCAAAATAGCTTAATACATATTAATGGTAGTTCTGCCCAACATATCCAGCTTTTATTAAATGGTGTAACTTTAAACGACTCCTCTAATGCTCAACCTTTTTTTGATATTGGGCAAATCCCTTTGAGTTTTATTGAATCTATAGAAATTATTACAGGTGCTAATTCGGTAAAATATGGTAGTGGTGCTATTGCTGGTATTATTAATATTAATACCATTCATTCTAATAAAACTATGGCTACTTTAAACCAAAGCATAGGTAGTTTTGCTACTCTTAATACTAATGCTGGGGTTAATTTACATATTAAAGACTTCAATATTGCTATGTTTGGAACTTTATATAACTCTAAGGGTTATTCTGTAGCTGAGGAACCATATGATAATAACCCTTTAGAAGATGATGCTAGTAACATTAAAGACTTCAATATGAATGCTACTTATAATATAAATTCTAATAATTCTTTAGAGTTATTTTATAAAGCCAATAATTCTCATGCAGATTATGATACTTTTGATGATGCTTATATTCCCTTAGATAATCTTTATAATTATACAAAAAAGCACCAAGATCTGGCTTATTTAAAATATAAATTTAATTTATTTAATAATACCTTTAATAATGAAATTACATTAGCTAGTGGCAATACAAAAAGAGAATACCATGAAATGTACGAAGAAATACCTTATGATACTTACTTTAACGCTCAAAACCAACAGTTAAAGTATAATACTAGCTATTTATATAATAGTATATTCGTAATTAATAGTGGTTTTGCTGTGGATAAAAACCAAGCTTTAGTAAGTAGTTATGATGATAATAAAAACACATTAGCAACTAATATGTATATTTCTTTGCAAGAATACCTAAATGCCCAAACTTTTTTAGAGCAAGGAGTTAGTAAAGTATTTTTCCAACATGATGGCTATACTAATACCGATACGGATTCATATTATGCCTATAATTTAGGACTAAATTATACTAATACCAGCCTTTTTACCACTTTTAAGTTGAACTATGGAACGGCTTATAGATTACCTTCTATTTATGAATTATATGCCACCGACTATGGGAATATTAGCTTAAATCCTGAGTTATCTAAGGGGGTTAATTTTTCTATGAATACTAATGGTTTTTCTTCATATGTTACAGATATTAGCTTAAGTTTATATTACTTGAAAGTTGATGATTTAATTTCTTTTGTTGAAAATACTTACAAAAATGTTGGTAATTATACTAACTATGGTTTAGATATCTCTAGTACTGTAAAGTTTAATAATTTAGAAATTGTGGCATCTTATGGATATTTAAACTCTAATGATGTTAATGGCAAACAAGCTCCATTAATACCAACTCATAAAGCTACACTTAATTTCTTACAGGATTTTACTTATATAAATTTTAATACCCAATTTGTATATGGGGCAGGTATTATAGATGTTTCCACAGGGGAAGATATTGCCTTAGATAGCTACTTAATTATTAATTTAATTACTTCCTATAAATTAAAGCAGAATTCTAATTTGTATTTTAAAATTGAAAACCTTTTTAATAAAGATTATGTAACTAGCTATGGTTATAGTAGTTCTTCAAGGGCTTATTATATGGGAATACTTTTTAATGTATAAAATACAAAACTTTTCTGCTAGATATTTATTACTAGCAATGTTGCTACATTGTTTAATTCTAGGATTAATATTTTACCAATATATAAGCAATAATGTATATGTAAGCCCTGCTATTGAAGTTCAGTTACTTCCTTATGCTCCTAATAGCCATGCTGTTAAAGGTGAAAAACTTGTCAAAAAGAATTCTTTAATTAAAAAAACTGAAACTATTAATAAAATAGTAAAAGAGAAAAACCCTCGTATTAAAACTATTAATAATATTGCTAAGTATTTAGATGCTAATACTAATAACTCTCCTATTGTTTACCCTTTAATTGCTAAGCAACAAAAGCAAGAAGGTACTTTAATTCTTCTTCTTCAAATTAATAAATGGGGTAGTGTTCAAAAAATTCTTGTTGAAAAATCTAGCGGATCTGTAATACTAGATGCGGTAGCTTTGCAAACTGTAAGTAATTGGCATTTTAAAGCCTTTCAAGAATATGAAAATACTTTATTAAGGTTACCAATTATTTTTATGTTAAATGAATAGGTATAAGATGGAAAAGGATTATAAACTTAAAGTTTTTGGCATTGCTAGTGGTATGGCAGCGGAAGTGTATGGTGCTGAACTTGGAGTATGGGATTTATTCTATAATAATAATACAAAATTACATTTTCAAAAAGTATTATATCCTAGTGCGAATTTGGGTAAATTAAAAGCAATACCTACTTTAGCTAGTTTGTATAAGGAATTACATGAAAGCTTAGCAGAAGTATATAGCTTGGAAAATAAATATTTATTTCTTACGGGGGATCATGCCAATGGTTTTGGTGTGTGGTCGGGGCTTTTAAAAGTTTATCAGCAAGATATTGGTTTAATTTGGGTAGATGCTCATTTAGATTCACACACTCCAGAAAGTTCTCCTACTAAAAATGTTCATGGCATGCCTATAGCACATTTATTAGGTTATGGTAGCCCACTATTTACTAACCTTTTAAGTAAAAAATTAAAACCTGAAAATTTAGCTTTTATTGGGACTCGCTCCTATGAAGATGATGAGATTAACCTGTTGAATAAATTAGGTGTAAAAATATTTTTTATGAAAGATATTACTAATGTTAACCATGTTTTTCAAGAAGCAGTAAGCCATGTAACTAAAAACACTAATTATTTTGGAATTTCTTTAGATATAGATTCAATGGATCCTGTTGAAATGCCAGCTACAGGTTGTTATAACCCTAATGGCTTACTTTTACAAGATGTAGTTAATAATATAAAAATATGTAGTGCTAATAAGAAGTTTCTAGCACTAGAATTAACTGAGTTTAACCCTTTAAGAGATAACAACCGCAAAACTTTTAAGGGTATCTGCCATATTCTTAATGCCTATTTAAGTAATTTTTCTTAAGAGTTTATTAATAATTTAGATATATTAATCCCAGCTACAGCTTGGGTTAAAACTTCTAAGGGTATACTTACAACATAAATGAATGGGCAAATGAGGCATTTATTACTAGAGATTGAATAATATCAATTATTTATCAGAAACCTATTACTAATTTAAACCTTATGGTGTTTAAAAATAATCTTTTTTTGTAAAATAAAACTAAGAATAAACAATAACATTTCTACAATTACTTTAGCTAATAAAACATTTATATGGAATTTAAAATGTAAAAATTTTATACCATAAAACGAACAAGTAAATAAAGAAACGGCTAAAAGACTATAATAAAATAATGAACGGACAATATATTTTCTGGCTTTAAAAACTACCTTGTAATTAACAATAAAACCAAATAGTACCGAGCTAATTCTAGCAATAAGTAAACTACAAAAAATTAAAAAACCAGTTTGATTAAACCCTAACTTTTCAACCAGACCAAACTTAGTGGCGGTAGATAAACTATAAAATTTTATAAGGTTAGAGTGCATACAAATGAAAAAAATTAGAAAGTCTACCAAAGCAGATGAAGCTGAAGACATACCAAATTTTAGGATCATCCAGTAGATTTTAACGGAATCTAATACTGGATTAAAATGGGAGTCCCTATTATTTTCTATGTAGACTGTACTAATTGTTGTCTCAATAATTGGTACTCCTTGAGCTTGAGTAACCATTAGCATATTCATTTCATATTCATAACCATCACCATCTATGGTAGATAGATAATCTAGAAAACTAAAAGGTATGCCACGCAAACCTGTTTGTGTATCATTAATAAAATTACGAATAAAGAAAAATAAAAAGTATTTAGTAAAAACATTACCAAAGCGACTCCTGAAAGGAATTTTATGTTTGGTAAAGTCTCTTACTCCTAATATTAAAGTATCAGGGTTATTAAGAATGGCTTGTTTAATTTTGTAAATATCTTTAACTAAATGTTGCCCATCAGCATCGGCTGTGATTACACCTTTAATGTTTGGTAAATTAGCTAAACAATATTTAAAAGCGGTTTTTAAAGCTGCTCCTTTACCAAGATTTTTTTCGTGCTTAATAATAATACAGTTAAATTCTTGTTCTGCTTTTGTGAATAAATAATCGCAAGAAAGAGAGGAACCATCATTTACAATAACAATAATACCTTTAGGTTCTTGAACTTTTAATTGTTTTAAAAGATCAATTAGTTTTGCATCAGGTTGGTACGCTGGAATAATTATAGGTAAATTAGCGTTCATATTTTTCTTTAATATATGTAAGTATTACATAACTCCTTGTAATTATATGCTATTTAATTATTAGTTGCAATGTTTATTGGCGTAATTTCCTAATGTCTTCTAAGATATTCTTAGCAACATTAATTTGGGTTTTAATATCTTCTATAGTGTTTACAAAAATTTCACCAGCTGGACGTATAGTTATTTTATTCTTTGTATAAGAAGATATATAATTTAACAGTTCTTCAACTTTAGAAAATTTTCCATTATAAAAACTAAATAAAATCCCTTTATTCCCAAAAACTAATTTCATAATTTCGGCATTTTTACACATTTGTTTTAAGTGAATAGATAAAAATAAATTTTCAACTTCAATTGGTAATTTACCGAAACGATCTATCATTTCAGATTTCATTTCGTTGATTTCATCTAAGGTATGTATTTGCCCTATTCTTTGGTACAATTCCATAGATGTTTCCATATCTGGAATATATTTTTTAGGAATTAGAATTGGTAAACCAATTTGAACAGTTGGGCTAAAATTTAAGTATTCTGTATTAGAGTTTTTATTTTTTAAATTCCTAATTTCTTGTTCTAAGAATTGTTGGTATAATTCAAAACCAATGGCTTTCATATGCCCTGATTGCTCTTCCCCTAATAAATTGCCAGCTCCTCTTATATCTAGGTCGTAACTGGCTAAAGCAAAACTAGCTCCTAAATAGTCTAGGCTTTGTAGTACTTCAAAACGTTTACTGGCTTGGTTGGAAAGTTTTTTCTCATCATATAAAATATAAGCAGAAGACTGAATATTAGAACGCCCTACTCTTCCCCGTAACTGATAAAGTTGAGCTAAGCCAAATAATTCTGATTTATAAATAATAATAGTATTAACGCTTTTTAAATCTAGCCCTGATTCAATAATATTAGTAGATAGTAAAATATCATATTTTTTATTTTCAAAATCTTGCATATTTTTTTCTATTTTATCTGTAGGCATTTGCCCGTGTACTACTACATATTTATTGGGGAAAGTTATAGTGAAGTATTGTTCTAGTTCGTTAATATCTTGAACTCTAGGGCAAACAAAATATACTTGCCCTTGCCTTTGTATTTCTTGATCTATAGCGTATTTGCATGTGATGTTATCAAAAGGTAAAATATGAGTAGTAATGGGTAGCTTATTAACAGGTGGAGTAGTTAAGAGGCTTAGATCTTTTATTCCTTTAAATGCTAACTGCGTAGTTCTAGGAATAGGTGTAGCACTAAGAGATATAATATGAATATTATTTTTTAGAGTTTTTAATTTTTCTTTGTGTTGTACGCCAAAACTTTGTTCTTCATCTATAATAATTAAGCCTAAATTTTTAATATGAATATCTTTAGCTAATAAAGCATGAGTACCAATAATAATATCTATTTTACCTAAACTCATTGCTGTTTTTATAATTTTTCTTTCTGCTGTTTTTGTAAAACGAGATAGTTGTTTAATAATAAAAGGAAAATCTTGAAAACGTTTTAAAAAATTATGGTAATGTTGATTACATAAAATAGTAGTAGGTGCCACCACTGCTACTTGAAAACCACTAGCTACCATTAGAAAGGCAGCCCGCATAGCAACTTCAGTTTTTCCAAAGCCAACATCACCGCAAATTAACCTGTCTGCAGGGCGGTTGGCAAGAAAGTCGTTGATAATATCTTGAATAGCATTGGTTTGGTCTTGAGTTTCTATAAAAGGAAAACCTGAACAAAACTTTTTATAGTCGTTATCTTGGATATCTAAGGTTGGTGCTTGTTGTAAGTTTCTTGATGCTGCAATTTTAATTAGATCGTAGGCAATGTCTCTAATTTGTTCTTTAACTTTTTTTTGCCTATTTTCAAACATTTTTGAAGATAGTTTATCTAGGGTAATACCTTCTGTATTTGCCCCGTATCTACTAAGAAGATCTATATTTTCTACCGGAAGAAAAAGTTTTTCTTGATCCCTATAATCTATTTCTAAAAAATCATGTTCTGCTTTATTAACTGTTAATACCTTTAAACCCCTGTATTGACCAAAGCCATGCTTAGCATGAACTACAATATCTCCCATAGTTAAATGAGATAAATAATTTAATATCTTGTTAGGATTAATTTGTTTTTTAGTATTGAAAGTTTTTTGGATACCTGTAATTTCACTTTCCAATAAAAAGATACATTCTTCACTAACAAAACCTTCATTGAGGCTTTTATTATCTGTTAAAAATATAACTTTTTCATTTGAAATAGGTAAGTTATTACGAAAAGGAATTTTAGCATTTTGTAAATACTCTATTATTTTTTCTTTAAATTCTTTAGAATAGGTTAGCAAAAATATTTTTTGGTTATTATGCTCTTTAATAAATTTAAGGGTTGCGTTATAGAAGTTATCTTGTTGTTTGTAAGGCGTAAAAACTAAATTTGTAGGTTTTGTATTTAATACCAATGAATTCTGCAAATTGGAAGACCCAAAACTATTTAAAATAACTACAGGTTGTAATAATTTTTGTACCTCATCTTCTTGTAAAATTAAATCTTTAGGAGGTAAAATATTGTTTTTATACTTAAAAGTATTATTAATGTTAGAGGCATATTCATATTCTTTTGAGTATTTACTAATATGATTCCTTAGCTCCTCGTAGGCATTGGGTAAGCATACCATTAAGGGTTTTTGTAGAAAATCTGTAATAGTTTGGCATTCATCGTAAAATAGCGGTAAGTAGTTTTCTATTCCTTGAGGTAAAATATGGTTTTCTAATTGGTGAAATAGTTCTGAATTCTCTTGAAAATTTACTTTGTAATTATAAATAAAATTTTTAATAGTAGTAGGATTAAGAATAAATTCAGAGGCTACATGAATGCTAACAGTGTTAACCAACTTAAGAGTTTTCTGGCTAAAGACATCAAAAATACGAATTGTTTCAATGGTATCACCAAATAGATCTAAACGGATAGCTCCATCTAATGGTGAGAAAATATCAATAATACTGCCTCTTACTGCAAATTGCCCTTCTGATAACACTAAACTTACCCGATTATAGTTATTATCTATTAAAAATTCTATTAGTTTATGGGGATCTATAGTTTGTTGTACCTTAAGTTGCAGAGTTTTATTTTGTAAATAACTCTTATGTAAAGTCTTTTGAAGGAATGAAGCCGCAGAGCAAATTACAATTCTTCCTAAGCCTGTTGAATTAGTTAGGCTACTTAATACTTGGATTCTATTTGTTAGAATTATTTTGTTAAGAGAAGTTTTATGGTATGGACTAGTAACTAATGAAGGGAAATAGTAAGTATTAAGGTTATTTGGATATAATTCTTTAGTAAAATTATATAACTCTTCTGCAGTAGTGTTATCTTTTGCTATAATAATGGAATCTTGATTTTTTTTGTTTGCTAAATGCAAAGCAAGAATTTTTGCAAAACTAGGAGTTACCCCTGATACTATACATTCCCTATATTTATTAAGAATTGTATAGACTTTTCTAACTGGTGCTTTTATAATTTCTTGTATCATATAACCCTAAACTAAACAATATGCAATCAAGTATATTAGATTTAATAAAACCAATCAATACCCTACATAAAATTGCTGGTAAAACTGCTGAAAAATTAAATCAAATTGGGATTTTTCAAGCTATTGATTTATTATTTTATTTTCCTATTAACATGAATAAACGGTATTTTTGCCAAGATGTTCAAGATCTAAAAATAAAAGAACAATGTGTAATTAGTTTAAAGATAATTAAATACTTTAAAAATCCTAAGGTTTGTAGAGTACAATGTGTTGATGCTAAGGGTAATGTAATTCATATTGTTTTTTTTAAACTTTATAAAAACTATTTAGAAAAATATCTTCCTATAAACGCTACAGTTACAGTTTTAGGAGTAATAGATACCTATAATAACAGTTTAATTATAAACCATCCTAAACAAATTATTATGGGTAATGATATTAGCCAAATTCCAGCAAAAGAAATAGTATACAGAAGGCACCAAGATATTAGCTCGGCTACTTTTGCTTATTATATTGCCCAAGTATTAGAAATTTTAAAAAATTGTGAAATTCCTGAGTGGTTAGATTCTAGTGTATTAGATAAATACAATTTTGTTTCTTTAAAAGAAAGTTTACTAAAATTACATAACCCAGAAAGTTTAGCTGATTTATCACCCAATAGCCCTTACTTGTTAAGAGTTGCTCTAGATGAAATAGTAAATTATCATATTAATTTAATAGAATCCCGTAAAAATTCTCTTCAAACTGAAGGCTTACCTTTTAAAATTAATAATAATTTAATTAAACCATTTTTAAAAAACCTACCCTTTCAACTAACTAACAACCAAATACAAGTTATTAAAGATATTAAAACTAACTTACAAAAGAATATCCAAAGTACTAATTTGTTACAAGGCGATGTAGGTAGTGGCAAAACAGTTGTATGTTTTATTTTAGCTTTATTTGCTATAGAAAGTGGTTATCAGGTGGCTTTTATGGCTCCTACGGATATTTTAGCTAAGCAGCATTATAATAGTTTAGTAACCTATGCTAAAAATTTAAACTTACAAATTAATTGCCTTTGTGGTAAAGATAGCACAAAGTATAAAGCTAAAGTACAGGAAGAATTACTTACTGGTAAATGTAACATAGTTATTGGAACCCATGCCCTATTCCAAGATAGTATTCAATTTAGTAAACTTGGTTTAATTATTATAGATGAACAGCATCGTTTTGGTGTAGAACAACGTTATAAACTCCTATGTAAGTCAGATAACGCTCATATTGTTTTAACAACAGCTACTCCTATCCCTCGTACTTTAGCTTTATCTATGTATGGTGATATAAACTCTTTTGCCATTACAGAAAAACCAAAAAATAGAAAAGAAATTATTACAACTATTTTACCATTTAGTAGAATTGAAGAATTATTAAATTCTATTAGTAATGCTTTACTAAAACAAGAAAAGATCTTTTGGGTTTGCCCTTTAATTGATGAATCTGAATTATTAAACCTCACAGCGGCTACAGATAGGTTTAATACTTTAGCTAAGCATTTTCCTAATCAGGTATTACTAATTCATGGTAAAATGAAAGCTAAAGAAAAAGAACATAATTTAGCACTTTTTAAAAAGAGTAGTAAGGGTTTTATTTTAGTAAGCACTACAGTAATTGAAGTGGGAGTTGATATCCCTGAGAGTAATATTATGATTATAGAAAATGCTGAACGTTTTGGGTTGGCCCAATTACACCAATTACGAGGTAGAGTTGGACGAGGCGAGGAAATTGCTAATTGTATCTTATTATATAGTAATACTATTAGTAATAATGGTAAACAACGCTTAAAAATTATAAAAGAAAGTAATGATGGTTTTTATATTGCTGAAAAAGATTTAGCTTTAAGAGGTGCTGGTGATATTTTAGGTATTACCCAAAGTGGTTTGAATATTTTTAAAGTTTTTGATTTTAACTACCATACTGATTTTATGCTGCCAGCCATTAAACATGCTAAATTTTTACAAGAACAAGCTACACATAATCCTATGATTGCACATACTATTAAACAAATGAGTAAAATTTTCCAAGAAAGAAATAACCAGTATATTAAACATGGTTAATCACCTTAGAAAAATTATGTTAGAGAGTTCTAGATAGCTATAGATAATTCTATAAATAGTTGTAAAGAGTAATAATTAATATAAAATGTTTGCTAATAATCTTTCTAAGAAAGAGTGTAAAATTTAGCAAAGAAGATAATAAATAATGAAAATAAAAACTAAGTATTATTAATTTACTTTAATTTTAAAAATTAACATTTTAATATTCTCAGGATCTTCTACACTAATTAAAGATTTATGAGCTAAACCTGTAGGTAACATAGCAAACATACCCTGTTGTAAAATAAGTTCATGTAGTTTTTTACCTTCGTAATGGGTAACATCTTTTGCTTCATTATATGTATCTATAGGTTGAAGATTCTCTATATAATTTACATGAACTTTTATTTTACCGGAGACTATGTAGTATACATCAGTATATTTATTATGTGCTTCCCAAATAATTTTATTGGATTCAGACTCAGGTATAGTTAAGGCTTCCATACACACATAGTGTATTTTATCTTTTATTAAAATTACAGCATCTTCACCTAAACTAAAAGGAGCATTGGCATTGGCTTCTAAAAAATTTAAAACTTCTGCCAAGTCATTATAATTTTGGTACAAATGCTTATGTTTTAGGTAATCAACAATCATACAACTAATCCTTAGGCTACAAACCTAATTTTTATCTGTAGCACCTAATGAATTAAAGAGGAATCTTGAGATTTCTACTTTTAATAAATCAGCATCTTCTTGTGGAATTTCCTTTAAATAAGCAGCTAACATAGACATTTTTAAAGATAAATCTTTATGGTTAGCAGCTTTATTAGTATGGTGTCTTTCCATATATAATAAATATACTACTAAACCTAGTGCAATAACAAAAGGTATAAAAGTTACACAAATACTAAAAACATTTTGGGCTCCTGTAGCTTTAAGGCTTGGTAATAAAAAGAAATATGTAAATAAAGAAATAGCTACCATTAAAGAAACAATAGCTCCTCTCATTAACCATGCACTTTTTATTTCAGTGTCGGCACTAGCAGCATAACTTTCCGACATAGTTCCATAAGCCCCAAGAATTCTTTTTATATTATTTGCTTCCATGAGTAACTTATGATTTTGATCAAAAGTGTTTGTTAATTTTTGCCTATATAAAGAAAGCGAATCACTTTCTGTAGCTGTTAATTTATTACTATCTTTATTAAATTTATTATCTTGAATAATAGAACTTTGGGAATTGTTTGTATTCCTAATGCTATTACTACTACTATTACTATTGTTTAGCATGTGTACTTGTTGCTCCATTTTCTTCTTTATTATTTCTAGATCCTGAATGATTCCTTTGGTTTTAGTAACTAAAGGTTTATTATATTCCTGACTTTTATCATCATTTTTATCCATCGCACCCCTTTGTTAACCATTTGTTAACCATAAATAATCTATATTATATATTAGAAAGAATTCTTTTGCAAATTTTTGTAAAAATCAAGTATTTTTTATAATTATTTTTGGAATAATATAAATATATATTGCTCTAACTCCTAATGTTATTAAAGCCCCTAATATTCCAATATTTAGTAAATAAGAAAAACAACTTACCTCTAGAATAGTAGCTGTAATTGTAGATACTCTAGAACTAAAGATCTTTTTAAACCCTTTACTTACTAACCCTCTAACAATTAAACTATTAATAAAAATAGAAAGTGTAGCAATGCTAATAGAGAAAAAATGCACACTATTAGAATAAAACATAAAGTTATAAAATGGTAAAATAAAATGAATCATAAGAATCGTACTTAAAATAGTATAAAGATTCCCATATTTAATATTGCCTTTATCAACCAAAGTATATAAACATATAAAGGCTAACTCCGATACTAAAATTTTACAAATTAACAGTATATTTAAGGTATAAATAAAATTACCAAGGGCAAAAGCTATATAGCTTAATAATAAAATTATAAATATTTTTTTTATCTTATGAAAATGATTTATACCTAACAATTGAAGCATTCTTAAAATTTATACTTTTATATTCAATATGATATTGACCGTTGTTCCTAGTGCTTTAAAATTGTAGTTGAAATCTTGGTTATTGGCAAATGAATCCTCAATTTTAATAGTATTTTGGCTAATTAACCCTATATTAAAACCTAAGTCCATGTATTTATTCATTTTATATAATAAGGCAATATTATACGCTAATAAAAAGGACATCCCCTTTATTTTATGATCTTCATTTTGTGGAATATGCTTGTTTTCCGTATGAGAGCTTTTACAAATTAAAGCCTTACTATTTACATAGGTAATATCATTTGCTGAATCATACTGATAATGCCCTATGGTTTTATCACACTCATCGGCTATGTTACCATTTATGGTATCATCTGTAATAACTTTATAAGTATTAACTGTTACTTCTTCTTGTATTAAATAATGGTAACTATTTTCTACATTATAAAAGGAATCACCTAAAGTTATTCCTACTAATACAGACATAACTTTATCTTCATAAAATTTATACTGTAGAGTTAAGGAGTAAGCATTTTTTAACTCTAAGTTAGATTCTAAATATCCATTAGTATTTTTATTAACTATATTAGTAGTATAATTACTACCTTCTGTTTGTAGCGAAACCCCAATATATATTTTATCTATCCCAATAGTATAAGTAATATTAGATGGGATAAAATTATCAAAGTTCATACCAGTACTTTCAGAGCTTGCCTCGTAGTATTCATCATCAATAAATGACTTATGAAGAGGGTAAGATATAGTTAAGTTATTGGTTATTCCATAGCTAACACAGGGGAGAAATAAGCTAAATACAATAAATACTATAGGAATCATAATCTTTATTGTATTGCACTAAATCATAACTGTATACACTCTTATTAGTTGTATGTATTATATACTAGTCAATCCTATTATAAATTAACTAATATTTTTTTTATTTTTTAGCTAATACTATTTAAGATTGTAATTAAATTATTCATTTTAGTTAATCTTTTTAAGACTAGATTTTTATTTGTTTAGTAATATTTTTTTGAAATTGTTATATATTAAAATATTTTCTGCTATCTAATAGATTCGTGTTTATTTTATTAAGAATATAATTTGTAAGTAATATGAAATGAGAATAAAATGTATTTTTAGTTACAAGTATAAGTTATATACAATAAATAAAACTATTTTTCTACTCCATAATAAAAGTACCATTTTTGTTATTTAAAGCATCTTTTACTTTTCCTAAGGAAGTAATTAAAGCTTTTCTATTAGGTTTAGATTTTACAAAATTTAAAGATGCTTGAATTTTTGGTAGCATAGAACCTGCTGCAAAATGCCCTTCTGCTATATATTTTTCTATATCTTTAATAGTTACTTTATCTAAAAAAGATTGATTAGGTTTACCAAAGTTTAAAGCCACCTTATCTACCGCTGTTAAAATAATTAGTAAATCAGCATCTATATCCTCTGCTAACTTTGCTGAGGCAAAATCTTTATCTATTACTGCAGCTACCCCTACTAATTGACTATCCCCCTTAGCAATTACAGGAATTCCACCTCCACCTACAGTTACTACAATAAACTTATTATTAATTAAATTCTTAATGGCTTCAAGTTCAATTATTCTTAAAGGTTTAGGAGAGGCAACAACTCTTCTGAAGCCTCTACCACTATCTTCTTTAATACTGTAACCTTTGGTAGATTCTAATTCTTTAGCTTCCTTTTCTGAATAAAAAGGACCAATTGGTTTAGTTGGATTTTTAAATGCTGAATCATTCTTATCTACTAAAACTTGAGTAATAATAGAAACTACAGGCATTTTAATTTTTCTAAGTAGTAATTCTTCTCCTAAGGCTTGTTGAATATGGTAACCAATCATGCCCTGACTCATGGCTCCACAAACATCAAAAGGAAGTATTGGGGTAATAGCTTTAGCGGCTTCATTTTGTAAAGCAATTCTACCAACTTGAGGACCATTACCATGGGTTAAAGTAACACTATAACCAGCCTCAATTAAATCGGCAATATTTTTTACACTAGATTTTATAACTTTTAATTGGTTCTCGGCGGTTGGTTCTGCATTGTTTTCTAAAGCATTGCCTCCTAAGGCAACAATAACTTTTTTCATGATACTCTTCTCTCTCTCTTATTTATTGTATTTAGCTTATTTCTACCTTGTATTAGTTATGGAATAACCAATAACTTAACTATATCTTACCCTCTAATTATATTATTTAATATAAGCTAATTAATAAAATAATTATTACTAAAACGAACTGAACACCAAGTAATGGAGCCATAAACCTTACCCATTGCCCCCATGTTGTTCTCCCTATAGCTAAAGCAGCAATTAATACGCCACTTGTCGGAGTTACCATATTAACTAAACCAGATGCAGTTTGGTAAGAAGTTACTATAATTTCTTTTTTTATATGAAGTAAATCAGCAAGTGGTGCCATAATCGGCATAGTTAATGCGGCATGCCCTGAACTTGAAGGTACCAAAAAAGCAATACAAATTTGTACAATTTCATTTAAAACTATGAAAACTCCTGAAGATAAACCAGCTAAATAATTAGCCATATCATTAAGAATGGTATCCATAATTAAACCTTCTTGGGCAACTAATACTATTCCCCTAGCTAAACCTATAACTAATGCTGCTGAAAGTAAATCTTTTGCTCCATCAATAAAGGCATTCCAAAAAGTATCTTCTGGCATTCTAGTTAGCCAAGCACTAATAATGGCTACACCTAAAAATAACATAGTAATTTCTTGCATAAACCAACCAAGTTTTATAATGCTATAAATCATAAAAAAAATCATAACCACAAATAAAACTAAAATAAGTTTTTGCTGTAAACTAAAAATATTATTTGCATTAACTTCTTGAGACTTTTTAAAATGATTATTATGATCTGCTTGTAATTCATAAACAATAGATTTAGCAGGATCTTTCTTTACTCTTGCGGCATACCACATTACATATAAAATAGAAATTAATACAGATAAAAAATACAGAATTAAGCGGTAATTAAAACCATCTTTAATACTAATACCTGCAATGCCAGAAGCAATTCCCGTAGCAAAAGGGTTCACTGTAGATGCCATAGTGCCGGTAGCAGCACCTAATAAAATTACAGAAATACCTACTAAGGAGTCGTAGCCTAGGGTAATCATTAAAGGAATCATAATTAGGTAAAAAGGTAAAGTTTCTTCCCACATACCTGTGGTTGTTCCACCTACTGAAAATAAAAACATTACAATAGGAATTAATAATTTTGCGGTATTTCCTAATTTTGAAATGGCACTCATTAAACCATTTTCAATGGCTCCTGTTTTTAGAATAATGCCATAAGATCCACCTACAATTAATACAAAAGATACAACCTCTGATGAGTCTATTAAACCTTTAACAAAAGCCATTAAAATACTTTTTAAACCTTGTGGATGAGCCACCACATGATGATAAGTCCCAGCTACTACTAAGTTCTTACCTGTAGCAGCATCTAGTTTTGTATCAAACTGTCCTGCTGGTAAAAACCAAGTTGTAATAGCAGCAATAATGATTAATAAAAAAATTAAAGTAAAAGTATTTGGAATTTTTAATTTAAAACGCATTATGCCTCCAAAGTTTTTCTAGAATTTGAAGTAGCAAAATAGTAGCAATGAAATTAACTGCTATTCTTACTAATTACCTAATGTTGCTACCATAACTGCTTTAATAGTATGTAACCTATTTTCAGCTTCATCAAACACAACTGATGCTTTGCTTAAAAATACATCTTCAGATACTTCAACTCCATTTAAACCATATTTCTCATAAACTTCTTTACCAACAGTGGTGTTTAGATCGTGAAAAGATGGTAAACAGTGCATAAAGAGAGCATCTTTCTTAGCGAAAGACATTAGCTTTTTATTTACCTGAAATGGTTTTAGTAACTTAATTCTTTCGTCCCAGTTATTTTCTCCCATAGATACCCATACATCGGTATATACAGCATCAGCATCTTGAACTCCTTCTTTAATATCAGAAGTAATGGTAATTTTAGCTCCAGATTCTTTAGCAATTGCCATGGCTTTATTGACTAAATCTTTAGCAGGGAATAAAGATTTAGGAGCACAAATTCTAAAATCTAAACCCATAATAGCCGCCCCTTCTAGTAATGAATTAGCCATATTATTTCTACCATCACCACAATATACTAGTTTTACCTTTGATAAATCCCCTTTATGTTCTTCTAAGGTCATAAAATCAGCTAAGATCTGGGTGGGATGAGCTTCATCAGTTAAGCCATTATATACAGGAACACCTGAATATTTAGCTAAGTCTTCCACAGCCTTGTGAGAAAAACCACGAAATTCAATAGCATCATACATTCTTCCTAGAACTTGGGCGGTATCGGCAATAGATTCTTTTTTGCCAATTTGGCTACCAGAAGGTCCTAAATAGGTAACATGAGCCCCTTGGTCAAAAGCAGAAACTTCAAAAGCACATCTGGTTCTAGTTGAATCTTTTTCAAAAATTAAAACAATGTTTTTGCCAACTAACCTTGGTTTTTCTGTGCCTGTATATTTAGCTTTCTTTAAATTATGGGAAAGATCTAGTAAAAAACGTAAATCTTTTTTAGTAAAATCTAATAGCCTTAAAAAACTTCTATTTCTTAAATTATACATAATAAATCTCCTTAATTAATTTATAGATTTCCATACATTATTTTTTTAATTTTTCTCGTACTAATGGCATAGACATACATCTTGGTCCACCTCTACCCCTAGATAATTCTGAGCTTGGAATAACATGGGTTTTAATACCATGTTCTTGCAATATTTTATTGGTTAACACATTCCTATCGTACACAATCACTTCGCCTGGAGCTACGGCTAAGGTATTAGTACCATCATTCCATTGTTCTTTAGCAGCGTGAAATAAATTGCCACCAGCACAGCGAATAAGAGTAATATCTTTGCCTACACATTCTTTTAGAATTTCTACTAAAGTAATCTTTTCAGGAATGATTTTTACTCCGTAGTCGTTATTATTATCTTTAGTAAGGCGGTAGATATTTAAAGGGTTTTCTACTTCAGGATGAATAGTAAAAGTAGTGTGATCTATATGTGTAAATACAGTATCTAAGTGCATAAAAGCTCGGCTTGAGGGAATCTTTAAACCAATAATTGTTGTAAAACTAGAGTTTTTAGCAAAAATATTCCTAGCTAAAGTATCTACAGCAGCCGGATCTGTTCTTTCAGAAATACCTACAATTAGTGTATTTTCAGATAGTACTAGAATATCTCCACCTTCTATTGAATTATCAAGGTCACGATTATAATATAAAGGAGTATTATTATTAGCATAATCTTTATGATACTTAAAAATATATTCAGCAAAAATTGTTTCTCTTCTCCTTGTTGGTGTGTGCATATGGTGTAAAGAAATACCATGACCAATGGTAGAAAATGGATCCCTCTGGAATAGTAAGTTAGGTAATGGATCACACAAAAATGGGTAAGCATAATCTACTAAAGAAGATAAAGACTGTTGTTTATAATGTTTGATATCGTCTTTAAAAACTCCTGCTATCATTTTATTAACCATATCTTTAGTGCTGAAAGAAAGAAAATAATTTATTAAAGCATCAGCTTTATGGATACTTATAATATCTGATTCTTTAATAAATTTTTTTATAAATTCTTCTTTTACTGTGGTATTTTTTAAAGATTCTGCAACAAGATCTTCAACATATACAACTTCTGCTCCCAATTTTGTTAAAGTTTTTGCAAAGGCATCGTGTTCTTTTTGGGCAACTTCTAAAAAAGGAGTATCATCAAACAATAAACGTGATAAATATTCAGGAGCTAAATTATTTAATTCTTCTCCTGGCCTATGTAATAAAACTTTTTTTAATTTACCAATTTCAGAAAAAACATTAATAGGATTTTTATCTACCATAATAGCCTCCTTAATTTAGCACATCTTGTTGCTTCTAGTATTTATTATATCACAAATTAAAACAGATAACCTAATATTAATAAGGATATAAAAAAATTCTTTAACCGTAATATATTTCTTATAGAAGCTAATATATTACTAATATTTATTATATAAAAAATTATATTACTTATGTAACAAAAACCAACACAATTCAACGCTAATAAGATATAAAAAATGAATTTAAAGTAAATATTTTGTATTAATTTTATATTAAAGATATAAAAATTAAAGTTTATTTTATAGGTTTTAATAAGGTTGCAATTTTTTCTTTTAATACTTTTTCAGATTCTGGCGAAATACCACGTTGATACACCAAAACCTCACCATGTTGATTAATAAGAATAATAGTAGGAACTGCTACTACTTGAAACATATTAGCTAAAGCAAGGTTTTCATCGTAATTAACGGGAAATGTATATTTGTTTTTAGTAATTAAAGCTTTAGCATTAGACTTTTTATCGGAAAAATTAACACTTATTACCTCAAGCCCTTGTGATGCAAAAGTATTTTGCATATCTTCTAACCAAGGTAAAGATTGTCTACAATAAGGGCACCAAGATGCCCAAAATTCTACCAATAAAAGTTTAGTATTAGGTTTAGTGGGAATAGGAAAAGCCGCCCATGTTTTAGAAACTAAAAATAGGCAATTAAGTATTATGATAGTTAAGAAAACTTTTTTCATGAATATTATTCCTATTTCTATAATATAAAACTTTTAAGTAATTATTCTATAAAATAGAATAAATTGTTTATTAAGATTTTATAATAAGTGAGGGGCTAACCAATTAACCCCTCTTCTACATTAACAAATTAAGTAATGTGTTAAAAATTTTTTAACAAAATTTACTTTTCATAAAATGGAATCATTTCTTGAAGTGATTTTCCTTTAAATGAAGATATCTTATTAGTAGCATAAAAGGCTTCATACCTTTCCTCGCATAATTCTTGCATAGCCTTGATAGCCGCCCCTAAGTATTTTCTAGGGTCAAAGTCTGAAGGATTTTGAAAGAATTCTTTTCGCATTACGGCAGTGCAGGTCATTCTTAGGTCGGTATCTATGTTTACTTTCCTTACACCACTTTTAATACCTTTTTGGATCTCTTCTACAGGGACACCAAAAGTTTGAGGGATTTTACCACCAAATTCGTTAATCATATCCTGATATTTTTGTGGAACTGATGATGAACCATGCATTACTAAATGAGTTCCTCCAGTAGCTTTAGCAATTTCAGCAATTCTATCAATAGCTAGAATATCTCCTGTTGGTTTTTTAGTAAATTTATAAGCACCATGAGAAGTACCAATAGCTACGGCTAAAGAATCTACTCCTGTGATTTTTACAAATTCTGCGGCTTGTTTAGGATCGGTTAATAGTTGTTCTCTAGCAAGAACACCTTCTGCTCCATGCCCGTCTTCTTTATCACCCTTACCAGTTTCTAAAGATCCTAAAACCCCTAATTCACCTTCTACCGAAACTCCCATAGCATGGGCAGCTTCTACCACTTTTTTAGTAATATTAGAATTATATTCAAAAGAAGCAATAGTTTTACCATCAGCTTCTAAAGAACCATCTATCATTACTGAAGAAAAGCTATTTTGCATAGCCGTTAAACAAGTAGCAAAAGAATTACCGTGGTCTTGATGTACTGCAAAGGGGATTTCTTTGTATTCAACTTCAATGGCTTCAATCATTTTTTTTATAAAATTATCAGTAGCATAAGCTCTAGCACTTCTACTGAATTGAATCACGGCAGGTGAACCTGTCTTTCTAGCTGCACGAAAAACTGCATGAGCCTGTTCTAAATTTGAAATATTAAATGCAGGGTGCCCGTAACCTTGTTCGGCAGCGTGATCCATTAGCTGTCTTAATGTAACTAACATTATATTTTTCTCCTTAAATGATTAGTAGCCTTTTACTATAATTATTTTGTAATCATATATAATTATATTCTAACAAGGTATTTACTTAAAAACAATCCATAACCTTTATTACTATTTAAGTTATTATTTAATTGTGGAAAATAATTAGTTTATAGGCAAAATTATAAAACTTTTTTAAGTTTATTTTGCAGATCATCTAACTTTGTAATAATTTTTTCTAACTCAGTTTTATTTAAAGAAAAACTATCAATATTACCTTTATTGTATTTAACTTTTTCTAGATCTTTTTTTTCGGAAAGTAGTAGCAAAACTCCTTTGATAGAAAAGCCACGATCATATAATAAATCTTTAATAGAAGATAATAGTTTAATATCTTTTTGGCTATAATAACGACGTAAACCTGCTTTACGTATAGGGCATATATAGTCTGAAAATTTTGAAGTCCAAAAACGTATCACATGTTGGTCTACACTTAATAATTTTGATACTTCTCCAATCGTGTGATGTTCTTTTGTAGTTAATTTTTCAGGCATTTAGTAACCTCCTTCGCTATTATACAGATATGTTATTATCTTTAATAAATTGTAGAGCAGCGTTTTTTTCAGCGGTTTTTACATTTGAACCAGTAGCTGTAATTTTAGGATAACCTTGAACTTCTAAGGATACATAAAAAATAGGAGAATGTTCTTCCCCTGTTTTTTTTATTAAAATATACTTAGGTATTCCTAATTTAGCTTTTTGTGCCCATTCTTGAATTAAAGATTTTGGGTTAAAAACACTGTGAATTGCTTCTTCGTTATAGTTACTAAGGTATGGTTGCCATAAATTTAACACAATACTAGTAGTAGTTGCCATATTAGAATCTAAATAAATTGCTGCTATTACAGCTTCAAGAGCATCTGCTACTAAGCTATCCTCTTTAATATGTTGTTGAGTATTGATATATTTAGCTAAGTTAATATCATCTGTAACCTTTAATAAAACCACCTGAGAAGTTACATAAGATAAAAATTTAGCTAAATAACCTTCATTTTTGCTACTAAAATTGTTATATAAATACTCAGCAATAATAAAACCTAAAATTCTATCCCCTAAAAATTCCATACATTCGTTATTTTTAGTACTAACACTACTATGTTTAAGGGCAGTTTCTAAATATTCTTGCCTTTTAAAATTATAATTAATTGTTTTTTCTAAATTACTTAATTGTACCATAATAATTAGTTTATTAAATTAAATATTCTTTCAAATCTAATGCCATAAAACCATTTCCAGAACTGTAGAAAGCTTCCATCAATAGAAAAGAAAATTAAAAAACCTTTTCCTACTAAATTAGCCTTAGGTACTAAACCTACATCTTTAAAACGGCTATCTTTTGACATATCTCTATTGTCGCCCATCATAAAAAATTGATCTTTGCCAACAATGATAGGACCAAAAAATTGTACTGGATAATAAGCAAAATCTTTAATTTGCCAAATTTTGTAGCTTTTATTTACCATATATTCTTTATATACGTTAAAATTTACTCCATTAATAGTAATAGTTTTTTCAAAGGTTCTTTTTAAAGGTTTATCGTTAATATATACTACAGAGTTAATAATTTGGATTTTATCTCCTGGTAACCCAATTAAACGTTTTACATAGTCTGTAGAGTTATCACCTGGATACTTAAATACTAAAACATCACCCCGTTGGGGTTGATGGTAAAAAATTCTACTACTTGGAATTAAAGGAATACTAAATGGTAAAGAATGATGAGAATAACCATAGTTATACTTTGTTACAAAAACATAGTCTCCTTCTAATAAGTTAGGTTTCATAGAGGCACTAGGAATATAAAAAGCCTGTACTAAAAAACTTCTAATTAATAATGCTATTAATAATGCTATTAAAATAGATTGAGTATTATCTAAAATTTTTTCTTTTAAACCTTTAGAAACTTTTGGAGGACTCTTTTTTTCTTTTTTAGATAAGCGTATAATTTTAACAAATTTTTTTAAGTTCATTGAAAGCATATAAGAATTATTTAATTTATTTTATTTATTAATATAACAACGAATGCTATAGCTGTTGGATAATCATCTGATAGTGATAATGATAAACTAAAATCATGCCATTTTCTATCATTTTTTAAATATTTTTGTAAATTAGAGCTTAACACAAAAAAAGGAGCAGAATTCTTATTTTTAAAAATTTCTATATCTAAAAAAGAAATTTTACCAATACCTGTCCCTAAAGCCTTAGCTAAAGCTTCTTTAGCCGCAAAACGTTTAGCTATATACGAACTATTATAATTTTTTGCTTTAATTAATTCTATTTCTTTTTCTGTAAAAATCCTTTGTAAAAATTTAGTGGAAAATTTAGTATAGATTTTTTCTATTCTAGGAATATTAACAACATCAACCCCTGTTTCTATTTTCATGATTTATAGCTTGTTATAATTTTACGCATTTCACTAACACTATTTTTAAAACCTACAAATAAAGCATATGATACTAGAAAATGCCCAATATTAAATTCCGTAATTTCTGGAATTTTAGCAATAGGTGGAATGTTTTTAAAATTTAAACCGTGCCCTGCATGAACTCCTAAACCGTATAGTTTAGCATTTTGAGCAATTTTTTGAATTTTTGCTATTTCTAATTCTATATTATTTCTACTAGCATTAGCGTAGCTACCTGTATTAATTTCAATACTATTACATTTTAATTCATAGGCAGCATCTAGTTGTTCTTTCATACTATCAATAAATAAAGATACTTTAATACCAGCATTTTGTAGTTTAGGAATGATAACCTTGAGTCGTTTAGCATTGGTTATTAAATCTAAACCGCCTTCTGTAGTAATTTCATTACGCTTTTCTGGTACTAAACATACAGCATAGGGTTTAGTTTTTAAGGCAATAGTTACCATTTCTTCTGTTAAAGCCATTTCCATATTTAAAGGAACTGGTAAATTAGCTTTTAAACTAGTAATATCAGCATCTTTAATATGCCTTCTATCTTCCCTTAAGTGAGCCGTAATTTGGTTTGCCCCAGCCTCAACCGCAATTAAAGCTAAATCTAAAAGGTTAGGATAACCTTCAGAACGTGCGTTTCTAAGAGTTGCAATATGGTCTATATTTATACCAAGTATCATAATTTTATATATGTTTTATAAATTAATTAAAAATTCTTTGTAATTGTAGCATATTTTACAACTAATTAAGGTAATAAATTAGTTAATTAAACGGTAAGCATCTATTACATATTTAGAAGTATTAAAGGATTTTAATAATTTTTTTAGTTCATCTTTATCGTATAAATTAACAATCATATTAATTTTTCTTTGACCTTGCTGTTCTACTTCTGTAATAATTGAATGAATTTGAATATCTTGGGAAAAAACGATTTTAGCTATATCTAATAAGGCTCCTTTTTCATGCTTTAAAATAATACAAACTTTAACCTTATAAGCATAATGATTACTAGGCAACCATTTAGTTTTCACAACAGGTAAATTACTGTTAGATAATAGAATATTACAATCACTATGATGCACTTCTACTTTTTTTGCTGGTAACAATACTGAAAGGATTGTATCGCCATAAAGGGTATAGCAACATTTAGCAAAATGAATATCTTTATCTGGTATATCTAAATTTATTGATACCGCATTTTTATAATTATTAGTTCTTTCAGGTGATAAATTTGGGTATAATTTACTAATTAAGTTAGTAATATTAATTTTACCATCAATTACCGATTCAAAAAATACTGAATCTTTTTTAATATTTAGAATTTTTACCATTTTAGAAACCATTTCTGGGTAAAAAGTTAGTTTTTCTTTATCAAACATATATTCTAAAATGGAATAAGCCTGTTTAGTTGTATCGTTGCGGTATTTTTCTTTTAAAAACCTTTTAATAGATAATTTAGCTAGACCAGTTTTAACATAAGGTAACCAATAAGCTTGTGGTTCTTTAGTGTTATCTGTGATAATTTCAACTTTTTGCCCATTTTTTAATTGAGCTAAAATAGAAGTTGTTTTACCATCAACAATGGCTCTAGCACACCTGTTACCTAGCTGGCTATGAATAGCATAGGCAAAATCTAAAACACAAGAACCCTTAGGTAAAGAAATAATTTCACCAGTGGGTGTAAAAACAAAAACTTCATCTGCAAAAAAAGCTGTACGAGAATATTCATATAAATCTTCTATATTAGAATCGTGAGATGTAATAATTTTATGTAGAGTCTCTAACCATTTATATTCTTGTAGGTTTTTATTTAATACAGGATTTTTATAATTCCAATGGGCAGCTATACCATGTTTAGCAAAATAATCCATCTCTGTAGTTTTAATTTGAAATTCCACTTTTTTATCTTTAACTAAAATACAGGTATGCACTGACTGGTAATTATTGCTTTTAGGGTAACTAATATAATCTTTAAATCTTGAAAAAATAGCTTTATAATTTCCATGAATAATTCCTAAGGTACGGTATACTGTTGGAATATCTTTTACTACAATTTTCATAGCGTAAAGATCAGTAATTTCGGCAAAAGATAGATTTTTCCTCCGCATTTTTCGCCAAATGGAGTATGGCGTTTTAATTCTCCCTTCTATGGTAAATTCTATTTTTTCTTTTTTTAATAATTTAGTAGCTTCTTCCTGTATTTTTAAAAAGAAATTTAATGAACTGGTTTTTAAATCATCTATTTGCGATAAAATAAATTTATACGAAGCAGGGTCGGCTTCAGCAAAAGCTAAATTTTCTATTTCCTCTTTAATACTTTTTAAAGATAACCTTTCAATTAAAGGAACATATACATCTAGGGTTTCTTTTGCTATACGTTGTCTTTTCTCTGTTTTTTTAATATGATTTAAAGTTCGCATATTATCAAGACGATCAAAGATTTTTATATATAAAATCCGAATATCTTCAATGAAAGCTAAAATAAAACGGCGAAAATTTTCTAGTTTAGATTCTTCAGGAGCATCAAACTGAAATTTACTTAATTTGGTAACTCCTAGCACTAGCTTAAAAATTTCAGTACCAAATTCTTTTTTTAGCTCTTCTTCAGTTACTGCTGTATCTTCTAAAACATCGTGTAAAATAGCTGCAATAATAGTAGCAAGATCTAATTTATATTCTATTAAATTAAAAGCTATTTGTAGCGGATGGGTAATGTAATCTTTACCAGAATGGCGTTTTTGCCCAGCATGGGCATCACGGGCAAAATAACAAGCCTTTTCTATCAATGAAATATCAAGATTGTTTTTATAGACCTGTATTTTGCTTAGAAATTCATTTATATGCATAGCATATGACTAATTAAAATTAGTTTTTATTATCATCAGTAGTTGTTATACCTGAATCGGCTAAATCACCTTCTATTTCGTGTACAGAAGCAGATTCCCCAATAATAAACTCGGAATTTACAACTTCTTCTAGTAGGCCATTACTAGCTTCTAGGTTATCTTCTGTTAATTCATCATTGTTAGCAATATTTAAGCGATGAATTAATTGTTCTTTTAGCTCTTTTGAGGAATCTTGATTTTCTTCAATCATTCTTAAAGCTGCTACATGAGTTTTAAAGGCCTTTTTACCACCTGCTATAATATTCCCTTTAGAAATTTGTTTAGCTTGCTCGGCAGCTAACAAGACTAAATCAAAATGACTATCTACATTTTCTAAACATTTTTCAACGGTAACTCTTCCCATAACTATCCTTTAGTAATTATTTTAATAAAGGATCCTATGATACACCAATTAGCCTGAAAAAGCAAGACTTTATTTATGAACATTATAACGTATGCCTGCATAAAGCTCCCCTTCATTATAAGAAGAGTCTTGGTAATGCTCGTAACTATAATTCACATTAATAATAATTCTTTTTCCTATATAATTCATACCTGCTGCCCATGTGGTGATGTTATCTTTAATTTCATTACGATCGTATAATTCTTGTTTGTTTTCGGAATCTTCAAAATATAAATAAGGGGCAAACCTCCCTCGCATACTTAGAGTAGCCCGAAAACCATATTCCTGATTAAGAAATTTATCATCATTATCATCAAAGTTGTTCCCTATGGTATAAAAAACCTCAGGAGTAAATACTGCATATTTATAAATAAAGTGCCTACCAAATTGACTATTATAAAGCATATTATTATAAGTATCAGTTGGACCATCAAATAAAGAATCTTTATATTTTTGGTTTAAATAAATTTCTGCAAAGGTAAGAAAGTAATCACCTAAAAAAAATTGCTCTTGTAAAGCAACATCGTAGCCTGTAAAATCTTGGTTATTAAGGCTTTGATCTAAAGTACCTACCGCTGTTCCAATAGATAAACTTAAAAGAAAACGACGGCGTAATTCTTCACTATTAAAATCTAAAAGAGAAACCCCAGCTTGAACTACTCCATAGTTTGCGGTATTTTCTAGAATATATTCTGTGTCTCCCTGAGCACCTCTCACATAAGAACCTTTTATCCAAAATCTATCATGAGTACTAGGTGTTGTATCTATTAAATCTAATACACTGTTTGCCGTACTATTGGTATTAATAATATAAGAGTTACTAGAATTGGGGGCTCCTAATAAGTTTTTTACTAAACCTGTTAATAAAATAAATATTATATAAGTTAAGATTCTAAAAAAATTAGTTATTCTTAGCATAGTTTTATTAAAGATATGGTTGAATTAAATATTGCTAATATCATAACATAAAGTATAAAAAATTATACTTTTTCTTCTTATAAATATTTTATAGTTGTGTATATTATTTCTTGTACTAAATTTTTTGTTATGGTTATTGGGATTCCTTTTTCACTTGCTCTTTTTGTTGCCTAGTATTATAATTTTATTTATTTAGATTATTAATTTTATTAATTGGCTCTTTCTTTGGCCTATTTAGTTTATAATATATTTCTAGTTTGATTTATTTTATTTTTTAACTTTAATCTTTTTGGTGTTACATGAATTCTTTTTTTAATTTACCAGCTAATTTCTTTAATAAAAAGAACAAATATCTTGTTGTAGCTTCCTTGTTTGGCTTAGGTTATTTTAAATATTACCCTAAAATTGTTACAGCTTTTGTGGTTACTTTATTAGCTATTGTTTTTGGCTATTTTGGTAATTCTCTTATTGTTTTCTTATCGGCTTTACTTATTATTTTATCTTTTTTTCTTGTAGAACAAATTACTAAACCTTCTTCTTTAAAGTTTTTTGTAATTGATGTAGCTACAGGGCAATCTCTTGCTATTGTTATTTTTCCTCATAATATACCGTTAATGTTCCTTTCTTTTTTTATTTTTTCGGCTCTTACTTATTTTAAGCCACCTTTTATTATTAATTTAATCCATGCTTCTTTTAAGCCTAATACGGCTATAATTATGGATGATATTATTATAGGTTTTGCATCACTTATTCTTTCTTCACTCTTAGCAATACTTATTTAGTTAACCAGTAAATTTTTAATTTTTTCCATTGATGTATTTATGTTATTAGACTTTACACTATCTGTATTACCCATTATTTCTATTTTAATTTTTGTAGCTATTTTAGGAATAAAACCTAAATATGCGTTATTAATTTCCAATATTTATACTGTATTTATTGTTTATAAACATTGGCATTTAAGCATGTTAACTATTTCAGCGGTTAGCTTTCTTGGTTTTTTAAATATGATTAATATAATGTTAATTGTTTTTGGGGCTTTATTAGTTTTAAACTTATTAAAAGAAGTTGGTGCTATGAATGTAATGATTTCTGCTTTTTACCATATTTCAGCGGATCGTAGGATTCAAACTATTGTTATTGCCTTATTTTTTTCAGCTTTCTTAGATGGAGCGGCTAGCTTTGGGACTTCTGCCGCTCTTGCAGCTTTTATGTTAGTTATTCTAGGTTTTCCACCAATTTTAGCAGCATTGGTTAGTTTATTATATAATGGTGGGCAAGTATCCTTTGGAGCGGTAGGTCTTCCTTCTACAACTATTTTACAATTAACTAAATCACAAGTTGCAGCATTAGGTTTGAATTCACAACAATATGAACAAACTTTTAATTTATACACTCCACTTTTTTTAAGTTTTGTTTTGTTAATTATTTCTATTATAGCTATGTTTATTGTTACAAGATATTCGGCTAATCCAGACAATAAAAATAAAGAGTTTTTTGAAATTCTACCATTTACCATTTTTTCTACTTTAATTGTTGCAGTCATTTATGTAATTACATCTGTATATGTTAGTATTGAGCTACCCTCTTTAATTGCAGGCTTAATTGGTACACCTATAATTATTGCAATTGTTAAATCTGGCTTTTTAATTCCTGAAAATACTTTTTCTTTTCCAAACAAAGCTAAATGGTCTGATTCTTGGAAAGCTAGTGCAAAACCACATTTAGATCATAACACTGTAATGAAAAGCAATAAAGTATCTGCATTTAAAGCATGGTTACCTTATACTATTATTGCTATTTTGCTTCTTATAACTCGTATTGATTTCTTTGGTTTAAAAACCTTATTAAACATACCAAAAATTAGTTACTTAAATATTTTTGGAGTTCCAAATATTAACTTTTCATGGAATTATGCTTATAATCCTGGCTTAATCCCATTTATTGTAATTGCTATTTTTATTAGTTTATATTTTAAACTAAATATGAAAAAAACTCTTAGTGTTTGGAATTTCACCCTTAACCAAATTGCTGAAACTACCATTACTGTAACCTTAGCTATGGTTTTAATGAGTATTTTAATGGCTACAAATAATAACTCTGTAGGTTTAACGGGAATGTTACCCATGATTGCTAAGGGTTTAGTTGATAGTACAGGCAATTTTTATATCTTTATCTCTCCTTTAATTGGTATGCTTGGCTCGTTTATTTCTGGCTCTAATACACTATCTAATACTTTATTTGTTAATGTACAAATGTCGGCAAGTTACCTCTTACATATTAATCCTGCTATTATGGCAAGTTTACAAAATGTTGCTGGTGCTATTGGTATAATTTTTACCTTAAAAAGTGTAGTAATTGTATCAGCTACCATTAGCTTAAAAAATAAAGAAGTTTATTTAGTTAAAGTTGGCTTATTAGCTGCAATTATTTGTTCTGTTTTATTATCTTTATTGGTTTGGTTTATAGTGTTTTAAAATGAATAGTATTTTATTAAAAAAATAGTACATTATCTTAAAACAAATAATCAAAAAGTTATATTACCACAGGTTATTAAACTAGTTTATTTTCCCTTTAAGGCAAAAGTAACCAGTAAATAAATACCACTTGTATTATTTAATTTATTTTTCTTCTACACATGATAACTTCCATGCTAGTAATGCTGCAATTAATAATAGAATTGCACTGGTTATGAAAGTTATTTGGTATCCACTAGAATCGAATAAAATCCCACCAACTGTAGAACCTAGGGCAATAGAAAGCTGAATAACAGCAACCATTAAGCCACCTCCAACTTCTACTTCTTGTGGAAATGTTTTAGGAATCCATGCCCACCACCCAACCGGAATAGATGTGGCAATAAAACCCCAAAAAGCTAATAGAACAATAACTATAGCTATCTTAGTACCAAAAATAATTAAGCTTACTGAGATGCAAGCCATAAGCAATGGCATAACTATCAATGTTGTGTAAAATCCCCATTTGAGCATTATGTTGATAAAAGTGGTACCTATAAAACCTGTGATACCAATAACCAAAAGTGTATATGAGAGCGTAGGAACATTAACTTGTGTTACTACTTCAAGGAATGGTCGTATGTAAGTAAACAAGGTAAATTGTCCTATAAAAAGGAAACTGATTGCTAGCATGCCAATAATTACCACTTGCCTACGCATTAACTTGAATACATTAAAAGCACCTGTAACACTTCTAGTATTAGTTTTAACAGGCATAGAAGGTAGGGCTATCCATTGCCAGAAAAGCGTAATCATTAATAATGGTATTAGGGAAAAGAAAGTAGCACGCCAACCAATGATAGTTTCTAAATAAGCACCCATTGGGGCAGCTATTACCATGGCAAGAGCGTTGCCACCATTAAAAATAGCCAAAGCACGGGAGATATTTTTTTTCTGCACTAGGCACATGGCAACGGCAGCTGACATTGACCAAAAACCTCCTATTGCTATTCCAATTAGTGCACGTCCAACCATGTACATGAAATAATTGACTGATATACTAACAATAGCACAGGAAAGTACCATTATTGCTGTCAATATTAGTAATACTTTCTTCCTATTTGTATTACCAAATATTACGGAAATGAAAAGACTAGTAAAAACGGCAAAGGCACCTGATATAGCAATACCTTGCCCCGCCATACCTTCCGTGATTTGCAGTGTGCTAGCAATAGGTGTTAGTAAACTAACAGGCATAAACTCTGAAGTAATTAGGATAAAAACACACAGTGTTATAGAAAAAACTCCGCTCCAGTGATTAAAAGATACATCAAGAGGATTAGCTTTGATTTGATTATTCATATAAGTTGTATACCTTAATTTAATTCCCTGTAATATAAGCCATAAAAGGAAATTATCTAATATATTAGATTGTACTTTTTTATTATAATATATTATATAGCTCTTTTACAACTGCTCTACTAACTTTAAGTTTGCTCTAGAGCTTTTTGTTTAATAGTAGATAAGAATAAATGATGTATTAATTATACTTTCTGCTAAGTATTTTGAAAAAGTCAATCATTCAATACTCTAGATTTCAGATATTATTCTTTGGTTTTATTATATACATTATCCCTGATGAGAATTTGCATTATAATGATTCACAAGCTTAAGAGTATGGTTAATAATAGATAATTTACTACCTATGTTACCATGACCTGGAATAATAAGCGTAGCATTAGAATACTTAGCTTGTACTTTTTTTACAGAATGAGCCCATTCATTAGGATATGAATCTCCAAGCCAGCCTAAGGTAGTCATTTCATTAGCTTTTAATAAGCAACCCCCAACAAGAATTTTTGTTTGTGGCAGCCATACTACTATGTTATCTGCGGTATGCCCTTTACCCGGATAATAAACTTCTATTTTGTTTTTGAGTAATATAACGTTATCAGTAGAAAAAGTATGGTTAGCCAAAGGTTTATGGTGTTTTAAAAGCAAAGCATTCGTTCTTTTTGAGGCATAGGTACTAATATTATGCTTAGATAAATAGCCTATTCCCGTACTTTTATCATCATGAAAATGAGTAATTATTGCACTTTTTAAATGTAAATTATGATTTTTTATCCAAACCATTAGTATAGGCATATCTGCCTCATTCCATGGAGTATCTATAAGGTAAGCATTAGTATCATCTATATAAATTAATGAATTACTATCTACCACAAAAGGCTTAGGGCTATCATATTCATTAATAATCTCCTTATAGGATTTAACTAAGTATAGCTTTGAATTAATTTTTTGAATCTCTATTTTTTTGTTAGTAGGATTAGCAACAACATAAGATATAGATAAGAAAGTAAAAAGAATAAAAAGTAATATTTTTTTCATATTATAATGAAATATATATAATTACATAAATAATGGGCTTTTACCGACACAAATTGAAATAAAGGCAATAAATATACATACAAGGAACATAGCATCTAACCTATCAAGCAGACCACCATGCCCTGGAATAATTTGGGAACTATCTTTTACTTGTAAATACCTTTTTACAGCAGATTCTAACATATCACCAGTATGCCCTACTATAGCAATTAATGCCCCAATAAACATAACAATTAAAGCATTTCTTGGATTATTATATATAGCAAAACCATAAGATACTACACTAGTAAAACAAATGGCAGCAACAAGACCAGACCAACTTTTATTAGGACTAATTTTTGGTAGGATTTTCTTTCCTTTAATCATAGATCCAAATACATATGCAGCAATATCATTAAAAATTACTGTAAAAAACACCCACATTAATGTAATACTATTAGGCTCTAGCCTAGCTATATAACCCATAGAAGCAAAACCAAAAGCTAAATAAACCATTCCTATAGTTAAAAACAAAGGACGGTTTAAATGTTCTGGAATAACTGGATTCCTTTCAACTTTTGCTCGCATTTTTGATGTAATGTATGTGAGAATAGCTCCTAAGATTACAGAAGGGAAAAACAACCAAGGTTGTACATACACAGAGGTTAAAGCAAAGATAATAAAAGTTATAAAAACCATACCATCTAAAGCAAAAGACCACCGCCCACACATATTATTATATTCATATCCTGCTACAAAAATAGCAATAAAAAGTACGGCATAAAATAAAAACCCTGAAATATATACGGCATAACACACAGGAATAAAAATTAGTAACCCGTAAATTATCCGCATATATAAATTTTTAAAATCAAAGGGTTTGCTCATTCTTTCTTTGGGAATATCTAAAAATATACTAACATTTAGTATACTATCAATATGCAAAATTTGCAATTGTATTTTATAATTTAATTAACCTAAATTTATTAAAATAAAGAGCTAGCTTAACAAAAAAATTACTGTCCTTTAATAGCTAATATTTATTTTAACTAAGTAGAAAGTTATATTTTGATATTGTAATTCTTAATAGTTTTTGCTTGTTCTCTTTTCCAATCTTTTGCTTTGATATCTTGCCTTTTATCAACTAAATTTTTTCCTTTGCCTATTCCCATCTCTAATTTTAAAAAACCTTTTTTAAAATATAATTTAATAGGAATTGCACTAAACCCTTTTTTAGAAATTAAGCTAATAATTTTACTAATTTCTTTTTTATGTAACAATAATTTCCTAGAACGCCTCTCTTCATGATTAAAATAAGAAGAAGATGAATAAGCTGGAATGGAGGCATTAATTAACTCTAAATCACCTTGTTTGTTATATGCTATATAGCTTTCAGCAATAGAACACCTTCCAGCTCGTACACTTTTAATTTCTGAACCTAATAATATTAGACCAGCTTCAAAGGTATCTGATATTTCGTAGTCAAAGTAAGCTCTACGATTTTGAGCTACAATTTTGTACCTTTCAGCTTTATTAAGATTTTGCCCTTTTTTTTTACTGTTAGAAGTATTATTAGAGATTTGTTTATTACTTTTCATAGTATTTTAATGATTTATACTTAATAATTATATAGTAAACTATATTTTAACATTGAAAATTAGAATAAGATAACAAAAAGTTATGTTTAGGCTGAAATTATAACAATTAGAAAAATTAATTAAACAAATAATTTATATGATTATTTAATGTAATTAACTAGTTTAATATTAATATATGCAATTACTATTAATATTATTCCTACAAGCCCACTTAAATATATGTATTCAGAGAATTCCCTAGCTAAGAAAACAGCTAAACCTCCACCTAAACCTACAGCTAATTCTTTATAAATTAAACTCCCATTATCTGCCGAGAATTTATCAAACATTGTAACTACACATTCAAAGAGAGAAAGTAAAGCTACCCAAATAGTAGCTCCTATTAAAGTATAAGCAAAAAATACATTAGGAAAAGCAATTAAAAGCATAGCTATAATCATAATAAAAAGAGATGTTTCAAAACTTTTATTACATAGAATATCAATAATATATTTTTGAAAAAATATTACCACAATACTATTTACAATAATTAATGAACCAAACCAATATGGTAATTCCCCATTATGTTTTATAATATATTGTGCCAAAACACTAAATACAGCTACAAACTTAATACCTGTAGCTACCCCTAGTAAAAACCAACCAATAGTATCTTTTTTTATGATTAAATTATTATATTGGTAAATATTAATAGAATTCTCATCTAATTTAAAAAACAATGCTAAAATACAAGTTATTAACATACACAAAGCTAATATTAATAGCAAAACATTATTACTAAAATGTAAGAAAATTAAACCTCCAGCAATAGCACTACCAATATTTAAAGCTACTTTATTAAAAGCCACCCCAGAACCTTCCGTAGCAAGGAATAGCTTTGTTAAATAGCCAGAGATAGCTAATGATAATGCAACACAAATAACTGCAACTAAACCTACATGGTAAAAAGATAACCCTACTCCAACCAAACCAATAAATACTATTGCAGGCAAAATTCTAAAAGAAAAAAGAAAGAATGCTAAAGGCGTACATATTAAAAATACTCTATAACCCACCGCAAATACACTATTTACAAAAGAATCACTCCATATATTTAGCTTAGCTAAATAGGTAGACATTATAATAGCTGTTAGTAACCTAACTAAAAATAGGATTCTTATTTTTTGGTTCTTTTTAAGTTCTTTCCACATAATTTTGTACTATGTTTTCAATCTCATTTGCTATGTTAGTAACACTTTCATAGGTGTTATCTTGCACTAATAACATACCAATAAACCCTGAATTATCTACTATATTTTTAAATACTTTATCACCCTTATGTTTAGTAATAAGAAAAGATAATAGGTTATTAGGGTATTTATTTTCAATTTCTTGTTCTAAATAATTAGAATTTATATCACCAATAGTAAGATCTTTTCTTGATGATAAAAACCGATTAAGGACAAAGCAATTATTACACATTTCAGTATAATCATTAACTATACTACCACCACTAGCAATACGTAACCATTCTTCCCATGAAGAACCTTTCATATCATGCAAAACACTACCAATTTCAAAAATATTTACTCCGGCAGGGCGTCTATTAGGTTCTACACAAGCAACATTACCATCTTTAGTTAAAAATAATTCCATATGGCAAGGTCCTCCTTTAGAACCTACTATATTACTTACCAGTCTTCCTCCTTGAAGAAGTAAATTATATTGCTCTTTAGGCAATGGAGCTGGGGCAACATGGTTAGGTTCAGCCCTAAAACTACCGGTAGTTGTAGTTTTTTCTGTTAGCCACTCGTAATTACCAATACGATCATAGCTATATTCAAAAATGGCATCAATGTATTCTTCGCAAATAGCTCCTTGCTTTAAAAAGTTTGAAAAATTATCTAACCAATATTTAACATCTTCTCTAGAAAAAATTGCCATACAACCTCTACTACCACCTTCAGCATTAGGCTTAAGGAAAAATTTATTATATTGTTTGGAAAAATTATATATATCTTCCTTAGAGTAAGCTATTTTACAATCTACTTTTTTGTACCATTCTGGTAACTTAGCTTTTTTTTCTAGTTGGCGAAAAGCAAATTTATCAATTGCAGCAAAAGATTCTTCGCCGTAAACATCATGAAATAAATTCAATTTTTGTGCTACTAAAGATCCTAATTGTACTCCTTTATCAGAGAAAGGTAGGCAACCTATAGCTTGTAGGTTATTATCAGTTAAAAATTTGATTACAATATTAGCTTGTTTTTCTAAAGACTGACTATCTTGCTTTGTTAAATCAACTAAACAAGTGTGAAATAAGTTTTTTTTATCTTCTTCAGTAATTACCTCACGGCATAGCATAATTTTAGCAGCATATTTTTCCTTTGCAATTTTTTGAATTTTTTTAACATCAAATAAACGAATATTATTATAACCAAAAACTATAAAAACCTTTTCCATAATAATTCCCCCTTATATATTTTTTATACTGGTAATTTGAATATTATTGTTTTCTTTTTTACAGATGTAATTTATGTTTTGTAAAGAAACCTGACCCAACTAAAGTATCCTCTATAAAATAAGCAATATCTTCTTTATTAACAGGCATATTAAAAGCATGGGTTTTCCAGCTACAGCCCCCTTGTAGTTGCCAGTTATAATAATTTTGGTTATAGACAGATTTTGTTAAGACTAAAACATTAGCATTATTTTTTAGTGCATAATATACAGAAATCATTGCACTGATACCGAAACCCACAATAATCATAAATATCACCTTAGGTTCTGTTTGATATTTTTGTATTATAATATACAACAAACAATCTAACAAGTTATTTGTTAACTGTTGTTCTTTAATGTTACTACACAACAAAGCTAAGGTGGAAAATTAATAATAAGTTAATTACTTTTGTAGTTTAGTAAGGTGATATAATTACACAGATGTTTGTGACAAATATATATAATAAATATTAGGAATATGAATTATAGTAAAACTTTAATATTTTCTTTAATGTAGAAAGAAATATATAATGGCAATTTAGGACAGATTAAATGGCACAGTTTTTTATTATAAGGTATTTGAATTTGTCAAGAAATAAAATTTAACTAATAGATTAAAATCTACTTAGAGTATTAAATAGCTACCATAGGATTGCTTTATTTTAATACATAGATGGGTCTGTAATTATGGCATCTACTGAACTATCAGCAATATTGTTAAATAATTGTTCTTGATCGCCTAAGTAAAGGTTTTATTCTTCTTTTCTACTTAAAGTTTTATGGTTTATACCTTGTGTTCCCATTTTATATCTCCTTGTTTGATAAATTAGGTATACTTGGTACTCCATTGACTTAGCTATTACTAAGTTTGTTCTTAAATCCTTTCAGCCAGTAGCCTTGTAGTAAAGTTTCCATTATAAGAGTGAATAACTTGCTTTAACAACCAATCTCCAATGTAGTCTGGGTAGATGGTATTATCTTGTAGTTTTAATTTAAACCCTGCCTGCATGTTAGGATTACCCACAGTTTTTATAACTAATTGTTGCCTAGCTTTTAATTGTGCCATTGTAGAATTCATATGAATATTGAGTAATTCTTCAGTGTAGTTTGAATGTAAATATAAATAAGGTTCTTCCCCGATAGCTAAAATTGTATTTTCGGCAGTTGCCCTATTGTAATTATTCACCTTAACACCACTATATTGAAAGCCATTAAGATTATTATTATAAATACTAAGAATTTCGCCATCTTCTATTAAAACCTCTTTACTTAAACTACTAATTGCTAAGAAGATTAAGGTATTATCTTGTATTTTTATTAGTGCATTAAAGAGTTCAGCTAAATCATTTAATATTTGTAAATTAGTTGTACCATTTTGGACTAGATAAGGAATAATAGTATTAGCAATAGAGTTATCTACTTTTAAATCTAAGGATAACTCAATACAAAGAGTTTTTAAAATATCTTGCAAAGCCATATTGGTAAAACTTCTGCTTTTATTATCTTTACCTTTTGCTACCAGAGATGATATACAATATAAATAAATATGTTCCGAACTACTTTCTACTTTATTTACAATAAATGTACCCATATCTATTAAGGTATCCAGACCAACTAGAATTTTTACGGTTGCTCCTATTGTTGCAGGTATTTCGTAGGTGTAATCAGAATTACTAATACTTATACTTAAGGTATCTAGCATTAATCCGTTATTATCTATAATTTGCCAAGTATCAATTCTACTTAGCAAATCAGGATTTTCTTGATTATTAATATAAATTTTATATTGCATTAGTAGAGTTTCTCTCTTGTCAGCGTATAAGCTTCTTGAATTGGTAATTTAACAATAGTACCAATTGCCAAGAAAGTATTTTCTAAGTTCTCATTAGCTAACAGAACTTTATTTAGCATAGCTAGGCTTCCATAATAATTATAGGTTATGGAATGCAGGGTCTCTTCTGCTGTTTTAACGGTGTATTCCATTGTTAGCTCCATTTCTTAATAGGATATTGTGATATTGTAGAATTACTCACTGACTCTATAGTTCCCTCATATTGTTGATATTGTAAATCCACAGCAAATTTAGCATTAAATTCTATTTTTGCGGCATTATTAGCATACTGAAAATTACTTTCGTCCCATGATAAAGCTTTTAAAACCCAAGTACCATAATATATAATATTTTCAACATCAGCATAGTTCCCACCATAAGCATTAAAACGAATGCCCTGTAATCCTAATGATCTGAGTAATTTTAATGAATCAAAAGGCTCGGCTTGTTTCATGATTAATTTATCTAACATAAAGTACATAAAAGGACCAATCACACCATTTAAGGAAATATAGGTAGTAGAATTTAAGGAATTAAATTTCTGCTTTTTAAAAGTACTCCCATTGTCTCCGTCATTAACAGCATAACCTTGCTTAGAGGAATCACTCGTAATACTATCCCAACCAAATTCATTACTAACATTAATTCCTTTAGTATGAAGAGTTGAAGCTGTAAATTTAATTGTGTACTCTGGATTACTAAGTGATTTTAAAGTTAATAAAACTCCATGACCACTAACATAGTCATTTAGTAAATTAGTATCCATACTAGATATTGACATTATTCACCTCACCTTTAGCATTGGCATATTCTATATTTAAGTTTAATGCACCTGCTGTAGAGTTTAAGGTAACATTAGTATTGATTATAGTTATACGGGATTCATATTTTTTTATTACTTTAGTTGCTTCTATTTGTAAATCCATACCTACTACAGATATAGGCATATCAATATAATACATAATTGCAGATCCGTAATATGGGTACATAATGCTAGCCCCACGAGGCGTAAACATCAAATCTTGCAATTGTTGCTCTATGTGCAAGTTTAAGTCTAGCCATTTTCCAGTATTTAAATCCATACCTGCTACATTAGCAGAAGGTAAATTTTGGTTAATGAAGGTATTAAAGTCATCACTAAGTTGTAATAAATAATTATTTTCCATATTTCTTGCTATACTATTTTCCATAGAAACCTGCTAATTGTAACTGTTGAAAAGATTTATTTTGGGCATTGATAACCTCTGCTATTATATTATTACCTTTACTATGGGGAATATTATCAGAGCCATTAGCTAGGATAGTCTTAATATTCTCTGTGCCATTTTTAATAATATTTTGCTTAGCTCCAACAATATTTAGTCCACTAGTAATTAATTTACCTAAACTAACATTTTTAAAATAACTCATCATTTTCTGAAAAAGTTTTACAGCATTACCTAATTTTTTCAGTATAGTTAAACCATTAATTAATAATGAGCTTAATCCTAATGAACTGATAAATTTTTTAAGACCTAATTTTAAAACATTAATTATTCCAAATGAGTTAAAAAAAGTTTTAGCTAAATTAATGGATTTTATAGCTAAAGCAGCAATACCTTGTTTTAGAGAATTAATCTTTGTCCATAATTGCTGAATGCTAAGCATAACTTCATCACTAAAGAAGTATGAAAAAGCAATATTTTTAATTCCTTTTTCTTGAATTCCTGCCATTGTATTTTTGATACTTCTTAGATTAGTCAGAAAACCTAAATTACTAACACTACCTCTTACAATATTAATCCCATTTTTAGCCACTTTAGATAATTTTTGAGATACTATATTTGTAGCTTTTCCTAATATTTCAGCCATATTAGAGTTTAATAATCCCCATACTCTCTTGAAAGAAATAGAGTCTAATTTAGTACTATTAACTAATTTTGAATGTCCTACTAATAATTGTTCTACACTACTAAAGGTATACTTAGAAGGCATTTTAGCAGCAACATTTTTCACTATTTCTAAAGGTATTGCCAATATCTTAACAGCTCCTATAATGGTTTGTGCCTCTTTCAAAGAAGAACTACTAGTTGTAGCTAACTGTATTGGTTTAGATATTATCTTAGTTTGCTCGGTAGGTAGTCCACCTGCAAGCAATGAAGAAAATCCTTCCATTGTTTCATTATAACCATAAAGCCCAGAAGAGCTTATTTGTTGAGCTAAAGTTTTAAATTGCTCTAAATTTTTAGAAAGCGTACCTAAACCAAACTCTACCTCTTCTCTGCCTGTAAGAGCTGATAATGGAGCTTGTAAAAACTTGGCTCCTGCCCATACTTGGGCAATATCCCGCAAGCTTCCCATTAAATCTTTATTTTTATTTAAAGACTTATTAAGTTTTTGTACCTTTTTATCAGTTGTTTCAGCATCTTTTCCTGTTTTTTGCAAGGCTTTATTTTGTTCTAACTTACTAAAATTTGTAGCAATCTTTCTTAAAGGAGCTGAAAATAAATCTTTCAATTTAATAATGATATTGGTATTTAAGTTATTGCTGCTCATAATATTTTTCTAATAATTGAATATAATTATACATATCATCTAATTTCATTTGCTCTGCCTGTGGAATAGAGGTGGATAGTTCCTTGCCAAGTAGAAATATCCATTCCTCAATTCTTACAGGTAGAGCCTTTAATTTCCCAAGTATTCAGCAATTATGTTTGTTATAGCAATAAAATCTTTTATGGGAATGCTTTCAAGCACCCCTATAGGTAATTTTGGCTCTACAATATTACATGCTATTTTTAGTAAATCATCGGCTTTGGTATCTTCACCCAATGAACGTAAAGATACGCCTTTTAAATCACCTGCTAGAGGCTCCCTTAGTTCTAACTCTTTAATTTCTTTACCTTGAAAGCTAATGACTTTACTTAATGTAATTTTTTTCATAATCGTTTTTCCTGTTTAATTTTTTAATAATGATATTAAATAATGCCTAAACTTTTCTTTTGTTTAGATAACTGATTAACACCACCAATAATAAAGGTATTGGTTAACGGTTCAATTACCACATAGGGAATATGATCTATGGTGTAACTAAACTGGGTTAGTGTTACATTAAGTTTAACTTTACCTGTTTCCCCTTTAGTCCACTGGCCTAGATCGTATTCTTTATAGATACCTCGCATATCTACACGAATATCGTTACTCTCTCCGGTATTATCTGTTTGATACCCCCTAAAGGTTACTAACTGCCCTGTGGTATTGTTTAATAAACCCCACTGTAATAAGATATTCTTATCTTGTTCAAATAATTCTATCTCGGCTTCCATTAACTCTAGCCCCATTGTTACTGGTAGCACAAAACTACCTAAACTAATTTCTTCTATTTTTTGAGTAATTTTTGGTAAAGTAATACTGTTAGCTGAGGCCCCTGTATCATAACCATCAAGATATACTCTGTAATCTTTTAAAACTTTTGGAAAATTTGCCATTATATTTGTCTCCTTTTATTAATTTAATTAAATACTTCGTTGTAATAACCATCATTTCTATATACTTTGAAAGTTAAACGCTCCATTGGGGCTGGTGGTTCACAATCAAAAGATATTACTAAATTGCCATTCTTTAGTTGTTCTACAGGATTTTCTGCTTGGTCTACCCAACAAGTACCACCTAATAAAGCTCCTTGTGAAATTAAAGTATTGAGGTAAGTTTGTACTTTATTTTGAATTTGGTTAGCTGTTTCCCCTGTTATTGGTTTATCTAACTCTTCCTCCATAGCTACCTCAATAGAATCTTCAATAGTATCCATTGTGCGTCTAACGGAAATAAATACTTCATTAACATTAGTGGCGGAAGAGCGATTGCCCCATAGTTTAAAAGATTTAGATGATTCTGAATAAATTAAAGTAGAAACTCCTGCTTCATTTAAGTAATTGGCTGTAGTATCTGGGTTACTTAATTGAAACGAAATAGGACGGTTTAAACTATTAATTCCTACAACTGTTTTATTAGATGGTGAACACCAAAAGCCATAATCTTCATCTGTTTTAGCAAACATTGCAGCTACCATTGCAGTTGGGCAAAATAGTTTCTCTGTACCTACACTATCCGTACTTAAATAATAAGGATCGGCTATATACATACGTGAATTATCTTGGCTTTCAGCAAAGGTGATTGCTTCATCATCTGTGGTGTTTGGTCCACTTACAATAGCTATGGCTCTTAACCTTTCTGCCACAAGTAACATATTAGTTATAGCAATACCACCTTTGGAAAGTTGGTCATAATATGGAATTACTAATAGTTTTGGTTTTACTTTTACTATTGAAGCTGCATTTTCAAGGGCAAAAATACCAGTTTTGGCAATATCGTCGCCAGCACAAGCATCAGCAACTACATTGCTAGGATCTGTATCATCATCTGTACCTTCATCGGTATCTTCTCCTGTGTCATCTTCTGCTTCCCCTTCGGCATAAACATTAGCTTCCACATTTGTTTCTTCACCTGCTACCCTAATAGCAACAATGGTTGGACTAGTTTGTTTGAAAATTTCGTTGCAATAATCAAACAGTGTACCACTTACCCAGCCTACCATATCTTGTTTTGATTTTACCAAAAATGGTGTATTCAGTGGTGGTAATTCTGCAGTTGCAGGATCTGTTACTAAATCTCCTACTATGCCAATTATGGAAGTAGAACCTGTGGTAATAGCACTATTACCTGCTACCTCTTCAAACTCTACACCGTGTAAATATTTATTTGTTGTCATTCCTTTTTTCCTCCTTATAATTTTAGAAATGGATATAATCCAAAACGACGGGTTAATGTTTCATTACCTGTTTTTACTACTCGTGATGCATCAAAATTAATTTCTCCTTCATCTGTTGCTTGGTCATTAGCCCCTGCGTGAGGTGAGTTGTTAGTAATATAAAAAACTCCACTAGCACTTAAGGCATTGCCATCAAAACCATATGCCTTACCCGTAATATTCTTAATTTGACCCTCACTAATTACTCCAAAAGGAGTTTCACCACCTGCTGTTAAAATAGCTGTACTAGTGAGGTTAATTACCTGAGTGGAATCATCAGCACTATCCTGATAAATCCATGGAGCATTATGTATTGGGTATTGATCTATAATATTAATTCCAGCATTACTTAACCTTTGACCATTGAGTCTTAAAAATCCAGAAAGATCTCCATGACCAGTTTTATAATAAATTTGCGAACTAGTATAACTATTATGGTATAATAACCAACTGTCTAAAGTAGCATTATAAATTATATGCTGGTAACCAAAACATAAAGTGTTTCGGTCTAATGCCTTTGTAGATGTAGCTTCATATATCAAACCATTTAATAAAGGTTTCGCACCTAATGAATCTACATCTAAGGTTACATTAGCTTTATCTTGCCAATTCCATACGGCTGTCGCCATAGGAACATTAAAATGAATGGTTAGTCCATCATATAATTCTGCTGGCTGACCTGTATCTGTTTTACACTTAGTAGTTAAACTAAAATTGCCGTCACTTAATTTGCTTAAAATGCCTTTTTGTGAGTCTCTCCACCGTTCAAATTCGCTGATAGTATTATTTACTTTAGTATCTAATTCTTTTACCGACTCTTGAGTTGCTAATATTGTGGTATCTAACTCTAACGTTACTTCGGCTGTGTTGCTTATACTAAGTACAATATTATAAAGTTTCTCTGAGGCTATCCCGTTATTACTTTGGGCATAATAACTATCTGGTACTTTGGCTATGGCTATTAATTCTCCTTCTATATCAAACAAACCTAATTCTCTAATGTAAAAGGCTTCCGTTATTGGAATTTGGGCTGGTATTACACAAGTTATAAGTAAGTTTGTTGGTGTTGTAGAACTTACCTCTACCTTATTTATATATCCTCTCCACTTCTCATTCTGTAAACCTATTTGGCTAGTTTCAGGGGTATTCTCTCCATCTCCTACCGCAAACTTCTCTAACACTAAGGGGGTACCATTCTCTGCTAAGACTAACTTCTCTAAGCCCTTATCCGTATACACTATCTCAAATGACATTATACTGTTCCTATTTATTATTAAATTAATACCTTTGCTATTACATAAAACTGTACTGCTATGTTCTTCATTCTGGTCTCAGAGTCACTTATTTGTGTATCTACTATATTTAAAGTAGCATTTTGAACACCTGGTGATCCTTGTGATGAAAATCTTGTCTTCAGCATTGTAAAATGGTGAGAATCTTGATAATAACTTCCATTATAGTGGCCTATATCTTCAGCAGAAAAGGCTCCATCACCTCTAAAAGTATCACTAGCCCATGTTAAACATGAAAAATTACCAGTAATATTATCTAATCCATGAGAGTGTTCTTGTAAAGCATCTTCTTCCCAGCTACCTAAAGCTCTAGAACTTCCTGTTATTAAATTTCTTACAGTTCCATCCTTAAAATTTGGTACATTAGTTCCATAGATATCTATCAATTCAGGATGCTTTTCAGTATTAATAGGTCCACCATCACATAAAATATACTCAAAGACCCCATCATCCCAATGCCTTAAATCACGTTTAGAATTATCCATATTAATAATAATCTTACCTATTTGAGTCTTTAAAGTTTTAATGAATTTATTGTTTAATTGAGTAAGTGCATTTTGAAACTGATCAGTTAATTCTTCAACTGTATCCTCTAACTCTTTCACTGACTCTTGTGTTGCTAATATTGTTGTATCTAACTCTAATGTTACTTCAGCTGTATTACTGATACTTAATACAATATTATAAAGTTTCTCAGATGCTATACCATTACTACTTTGGGCATAGTAACTATCTGGCACCTTCGCTATGGCTATTAATTCTTCTTCTGTATCAAACAATCCTAATTCTCTAATATAAAAGGCTTCCGTTATTGGAATTTGGGCTGGTATTACACAGGTTATTAATAAGTTTGTTGGTGTTGTAGAACTTGGCTCTACCTTATTTATATATCCTCTCCACTTCTCATTCTGTAACGTTGTTTGGCTAGTTTCAGGGGTATTCTCTCCATCTCCTACTGCAAACTTCTCTAATACTAAGGGAGTACCATTCTCTGCTAAAACTAACTTTTCTAAGCCCTTATCCGTATACACTATCTCAAATGACATTATACTGTTCCTATTTATTACTAAATTAACACTTTCACTATTACATAAAACTGTACTGCTATGTTCTTCATTCTGGTCTCATCAGCTGTTCGTACTACTCTGGAAGCGTCAAAATGCACACGATTTAGACCTCTACCACTGGTTGTATCAAATACTTTTCCACCATAAGTAGTTGGAGGATCAGGATCGCCATAGAAAGCACCCCATGTTTCACTAGTAGTTATAGAGGTATTTGTTCCGTGAAAAGAGCCAATAATATTCTGCAAAGTATCTTCTTGGTATGAGCCCAGTGTTCTAGTATCACCTGCTGGAATATGCCTTACAGTCGCACTTTGGAAATTTGGTAAGATATCTCCATAAATAGCTGCCAAGTCAGGATAAGCAGATGAGTTAATAGCTTGCCCATTACAAATCGCATACGTAAAAACTCCATCATCCCATATTTCAACATCTTTATATTGGGGATCCATATTAATAATTATCTTACCTATTTGAGTCTTTAAAGTTTTAGTGAATTTATCATTGAGGGTAGTAACAACTTGCTCTAACTCTTTCACCGACTCTTGAGTTGCTAATATTGTTGTATCTAACTCTAAGTTTACCTCTGCGGTATTGCTTATACTAAGTACAATGTTATAAAGTTTCTCTGATGCTATACCATTGCTACTTTGGGCGTAGTAACTATCTGGTACTTTGGCTATGGCTATTAATTCTCCTTCTGTATCAAACAATCCTAATTCTCTAATATAAAAGGCTTCCGTTTCAGGTATCTGTGAAGGAACTACACAAGTTATAAGTAAGTTTGTTGGTGTTGTAGAACTTACCTCTACCTTATTTATATATCCTCTCCACTTCTCATTCTGTAAACCTATTTGGCTAGTTTCAGGGGGATTTTCACCATCGCCTACCGCAAACTTTTCAAACACTAAGGGTGTGCCATTTTCGGCTAGTATTAACTCCTCTAATCCCTTATCTGTATATACTATCTCAAATGACATTATACTGTTCCCTCCATAGCTATATTGAAAACATCTCCATCTAAACCTGCCCCTGTTACATAGGGTAAGGTAGAGCTAAGGGCTGACTCGGTGGTAATTTTTAATAAAAAACTTAAACGTTTAATTTTCTCTACTGTAGAATAAATAAGTACATAGGTATCTGCACTAAACTCATTATCACCTAAATTAATTACCGTTTTACCTGTGCCAACTTCACCATCATATTGAAACCATTCTTCCACAGTCAAGCCCATATTTAAACTGGCTAAAGCTAATTTCATACCTCCGACTGTGCCCCTATGTTTATTAATTTGCACCGCATTTTTACATAAAGCCCTTTTATAACTTTCATCTAAGTTATTAGACCAGAAATCTATGCCTAGTTGGTTAGCTAAATAAGGGAGTAAGTCTTCTCTACACTTTTCTGTATTCCAAAAATCTTGAATTACCTGTGTTGGTAAAGTTTCAATAGTTCTAAACATACTTTCTAAAGCTAGCATTATTGATGTTTGGCTATGAATAGGCAATAAGGATTTATTTTGCTTTTCTAGCATATAGCTTCCCCTTTGATACTTTTTGAATAGCACTATCTGTAATTGCAATAAATTCAGCGGTTATTTTTAAACAATATGGAGCCTGAGCTGGAGTACAAATAATATCTTCAGTTGGACTTGTAATAGTTACTTGTTCTACCCCTGCAATATGGGAATTAGCATAAATTCCTGAGGCCACTACCATACCCCCACAACGATGTTCTGAGTCGGCATAGCTTTGTAAATTCGCAATGATTTGGTTTAAATCAATAGCTGACTCTGGCGTATTATCTTGAGGGCGAATGGTTACCGCTATTTCATATTCTATAATCTCTGCGGATTTCACATTTACTAAGTCCCCTACAGGGCGTACTAACTCATCATTTAAAGCTAGTGTAACTGTGTTTAACAAATTACTATCGGCTACTCCATTACCACTATAAGAAAGCACTGTAATATCTACTACACAAGGAGAATGTGAAACTGCCGAGATATCTTTTACAGCAATATCAGCTTCTTTACCATAAAACTCATAAGAGGCGGTTGGTCCTGCTACGGAAAAACCAAAGGGTGCTTGTTTAATTCTAGCTCTAAATTCTTCATCTGTTTCATAGATTGCAGGCAGTGGTGGTGTAGCTTTGGAATCTCCATCTTCTAACACTTTTCTAGTCAGTCCATAAAAATTACCTAAGTTATCTAGGTCTTCGTCTTCTGCAAAATCTACCATAACTGCAAGTAAAGCATTATTTACTTTGTTACGAACTAAACCTTCTATATAGGCACTAATCCCCATAAGTTTATTGGCAGGGTCTACCGCACTTAAATTTTTATAAGTATCTGGTGCTACACTTTCTAAGAGTTTTTGATTTCTTTCTAATAGAGATTGAAAATCAACCTCTTTTACAGCTTTAGGTTTTATCATTTTATTATTTTTCCTTTGTAAAAGGTGTTAGTATTTGTTTATCTACAAACCATTTAGCTAAATTAGTAGGTAGCTTTACTTGGGAATTTTTAGGATAATAAGTACCAATTATCCATGTGTTTATGTTAGTTTTATAGACGTCTTTCATATAGCTTCCTCCTATTTTGTTTTCACTTGGCAATATTGCATAATATTTTGGTTAATTTCTTGTTTGGCTTGCAGAATATCTTCATGTACTCCCTCTTTAATGGTGTTACCTAAATAAGAACAACCACTTAATAAGATTAATAAACAACTAGTTATTAATAAAAATACTTTCTTCATATTCGCTCCTCCCTATGAAATTGTCCCAATACCTGCACCTGTTACTGGTCCACCTGTGGCAGATGAGCCTGTAACATTGGTATTAATTGTGCCTTTTTTTACTTCATTTAAAATGGCATTCACTATAGCTTCAATAAAAACATTGGTAACTGGTGTATTACTTAAATTAAAGCCATTGCTTTCCAATGTATTTTTTATACTCTCTATGGCTGTGTTGTTAGATATTGTCATTATAAAGCTCCTTTAATTTTAGAACTGCCTTGCATATGAGGGGTACCTGTAAATGCACATAAATGGTTTTTACAAACAACTCCATCACCGCTTTCATCTTGCAATACAATTTTTGCTGAACTATTAATAGTTATTACGCCCTCTTTATAGTTAATTTCACCCTCTGCAAACTTTAAAACAAAAGTATTTTCTTCTGTTCCTAAGGCTTCCCCTGTTTTGTATAACTTTGGTACTATAAAACCTTGTTCTATAATGCCATTAAAAGCTATTACTACTACTTGATCCCCTACCTTTAGAGGATTCCAAGTATTGGGGGCCTGTAAAAATGGTAACTCTGGCGTAGAAATTCCATTTTGAAAGTCTACTATGGCTGTACTTTTAGTGTAATCAACAGACAGAATAACCCCGTAATTAATTAGGTTATTTAGCCTATTTTCTAATTTTTGAATTCTTCTATCTAATTCTATTAATACTTCCATTTTAAGCCTTATTAGTTAGGTTGAATCTATCGGTGCCTAATTTTAATCTTTGTACCCAGTCTACTTTCCACAGAGCAAGATTATTGCCATATAGCTGTGAACCATAATAGTTGGTCGTTTTTATACTATCTATCTCTGTATCAGCCACAGGGTTCTTAATACTGCCCCAACGCCCATCTTTTACTAATAATAAAACTTCTTCTAAAATTCTTAAGGCTTCGGTATGCCGAGTTTTTTGTGGGTTAATATCGGCTGAACTAAAAATAATACTTAAGTTTAAGGCACACTCTAGCATACCTTCTGGTGTTGCTAGAATTTCACCCATATTAACTAAGCCAACTCTACTAGCAGGAGCAACTTGTGCAAACTTTTTTAAGTCCTCAATCCCACTAAAACCACCACCATGAATTTCAACACTTTTAAAAAGTTTAGTGTCTTGTAATGTTTTTTTAATAGCTTGTAATAGCTCATTCATACAATATTTCCTCTAAGTACTCTGTTAGTTCTTTTTCTATTTCCGCTTCATTTGCTGTAGATAAACCTAAGTATTCCCGTTTTGGAATGTTTTTATTAAAGTTACCATATTGGTGAGTGCCACCGTATATTAGGTCTGTTCCTATTATTAATTCATCGCCATATATTTTGTTACTAACCAATTCTATGGATTTTACACATGAAATTGCAGGTAACTCTAACTTTTGGTTTGCATCTAAAGGTATCCCTCTTTTATCTAATATAAAGTTATTGCACAACTCTGTATCATAATCAGTAAAAGTACGTCCACTTCTTCCTATAATTGGTGCTAATATTAGTAGTGTAGTTATCTTCCATATTTACTTGAATTTCATCTTAAAATATTTTTATGGGTACAACCTTATTATTTAGAAAGATTAGCAAAACTTAATAAATAAGATAAGTGTGCAAGTGAGTACGGAAAATTGATACTTTTTTATTATTTTTTTAGAGCTTACAGGTTAATTGTCTTTAGTAATTAAAGTTATATATTAATGGTAAATGATAAAGACTTTTACTAAATTGATTAATAAGAATTACTGGTAAAAGTAAGACGTAATTCATAACTATTTATAGCTACAAATTACCAATAACAATATAGTAATATATTGGTAAGTGAACTGGTAAATCATATGGTAATTATGTTAGGTAACTACCAGTACTTTGCAACAATTCATAAGTATAAATCTAATAATTTATACTAAAATTATTATCAGCAATTACTGGTAAAAGTAAGGATAGCTTTAGAATATAAGTTCTTTAGACTTTTTTAAACTATTTTTTTGGTTCTCTTGTGCTAATTAATCTTTCTTCTTTCTTTTAAATAAATACTCTTTGATTTCAAGCATCACATTTGAAAGATTTTCCATGTGTGCTTCAATTTTTGTAAGACGTGTTTGGGACTCTTCATGCCTTGTGTAATAATCACTTTTAAAACTTGTAAAAGAAGATTTATCTACTTTACTATCAACTTTTTTTTCTAACTCTTGAAAATCTTTTTTTGAAACAAATCGTTGTTTCATAGACCAGATGTACCAGAAAATAATGCCTAAAAAAACTGGAAACAAACCTTTTATTAAATAGGCTGTTTCTGCACTCATTTCTTTACTACCTTTTCTGCTAATCTATACCCACCTAGCCCCATTAATGCGTATAATAACTCTTCAGTTTCTTTACCTGCTCCATGTAAATTAATATGCCATAAATCACTGGCAACAGGTGCTATTAAATAAGAATAAGCAAAACCTGTAATACAAATAATTTCTAGCCAAAATCTAGGGTTTTTTAAATTAAGATTATTTCTTGCTTGATGTTGACTCAAGTCTAACTCTTTAGTATTCTTGATTATTTCGTTGGCTTGCTCCAACTCTTCTTTTTCTGATGTATATTTATCAATTACTTTTTCTCCAAGATTTAATATGCCCATCAATAAGACTCCCTTGCATTTTTACTTATCAGCTCTACGATTCCAACCTTTAGCAAAGATAATTTGCTCTGGTCTATTTATAACAATTTTAAAATAATGTTCTTTTTGTAATAATGAATAAACTTTTAAAATGTTTTCATCTACATCTTCACCTTGTAATAAGTTAATAGTTTCTATAGTCTTTTGCCCTATATAACCATCTTCATTTAATTTAATGCCGTTAAAAATAATAATATTTAATGTTTGTTGTAAAAATCTATTGGCGGATTTAGCTCCCATATTAACTGCAGTATCAAATACTTTGTCAGCTACTACCTGAGAGCAAATCTCATTATATTTATTTTTTAACCAAAAATGTTGGAAATATAAATCTTCTGCTTCCTCTAAAGTTAGATTTTTAATGGTTTCTGATGTAGCATCTTGGTAAATACTTTGTAAAAATCTTAAAGATATACCATAGTTTGTTGTTCCTCCTAAATCCTTAGAGTTTTCAACAAAACCACCTTCATTTTTTAAAACTTTATCTACAGCTATTTGAAATACGGCCATAATACATACTCTATGTTTTTAATTATATTATGTCGTAATTTTAGGGAAAGTGTCAGTATTCAGCTTTTACAGGGAATTAGAAAAAAAGATAAAAATTTTCAATGTTTTATAAATATAGGTAAATTATATTAATCAAATAAATCTGATTGTGTTTTTTGGTTGTTTCTTCTTTTTGCACGGCGAGCTGAAGAATAATGAATGCCTAGTTGCCTAGCAATTTGATTGTAAGTAAAGCCACGAGATGCTAATATTTCAGCTTGGGTTTGGGTTCTTTTGTAAGTATTATTCATTCCTAGTGGTATGGTTAAAGTGTTCCCTCCATAGTTATCTACAAGCCATGTAAAAAACTCTACACCATATTTGGCCAACGGGTGAGTTTTTAAGTTTTTTTCTGTAACTTTGTTAGGAATATAAAATCTTTGCCCGCCATACTCATAAGATACTCGCCAAATTAAAGCTTCCTCTTGTAAATCTTGTAACATTTGTGCATAAAAATTTAGTTCTTCATTATCTTTTAATGAAGATAGGTTAGTAAATAGATATTGAGGCTTATTCATTTGACTTATCACGCTTTTTATATTAAAATATTACTTGCTAAATTCATTTTATTATGAAAATAAATAAGCTAACTAGCCCCAATTAGTTAGCTTATTTAATCATTACCCTTTAAGTAGTTTTTACCATTTTGTTTTATCAGTCTTCCTTTAGCTTTCCATTCATCAAATAACTTCTTAGCTTTAGCTCTAGAGATTCCTTTTTCTTTATAATAATCTGAATAAGAACCAACATATTCTAATTGTGCTATTCCCTTTGTCTCTTTTATACTCTTAGTTATCTTTTTTGGTTTAATTTTTATTCCTTTTCCTGTAACTCTACTAATCTTTCTAACTAATGATTCTTCTTGCTTATTTATACCTATCACCAAACAAATTAAACAAACTTCCAAGCACAAATAAACTCCCACTAATAGCCACCAATCTATACTAATATCTTGCATATCTTGTATATCTTTTTCTAAATCTTTGAGGGTTGATGCCCTTAAATCTTTTGATGCCATATAATTGGTAATTATCTTATTTCCTTCCATAATTTGACTATTCTTATAATTAACTGTTTGCTGATACTTAAAACTGTTGTAACCTATCAGTAATGTATTAAGAATAAATACAAGTACTATCACTGAATATACTTTTTTATACAAGGCTACAAGTCGGGTACTTTCTATGGCTAAAACTATAACACTCATAATTAAAGACACTTTATAGCTTATAAGGATACTCACCAGAGCTATAATGGCATATATTAAGTAAATACTTATATTTATAAATTTATCCATTTCACCCCCTTATAAGTATTGCCCACAAAGCAAAACTAAAATGTAAACTACTCATTAGGGCATATATTAAAAAATCTTCTTTACGACTTAAATAAATATAAATATTTAATAAGTTATATATAATTAAAATATACCAACCCATAAACCAGTTATTACTTAATGCAAAAGTTCCACAAAGAGCTATTATAGGATTAACCTTGCACAAAACTTTAAAGAGTTTATTATGGCTTTTGTATTTATATTTCTTCATCTTGTTTAGCCTTAATTTCTTTTAATTCTTGTAATAAATTCCACTCATAACTCATACATGGAATTTCTGAGTTACTTTGGCATTGGGTATCCAAAAGGGCAAGACCTTCTAAAATTAGAGTTAAATCATAATTATTTAGTTCTATGATATAACCTGTATAAATATCTTTATTTATTAGTCTTACCATTTTGATTACGCTATCCACCTCTCTTTTCTGTGTAGCTTTTTTTGCCTAATTTTCTTCGTAACCAACTAAAAACAAACATACCTAAAGCAAATAAAAATCCTGCTATTATTAATAAAATTCCTACATTTACTACATTGATTTCTAATTCCATAATTTTTACTCCTTATCTTAACTTCCAAGTAAAATAGCCTTTTCTTAGTTTTTCTTCTATCCATTTTGGATGGTAAGTTTTTAAATATGCTAATCCCTCTTTTGTTAAACTATGGCTTTTGCTAACATCAACCCAAGTAACTATTAATACATCTGTTGTCAAACCTTTACTGCCTAATCTATCCTCTTCTTGTTTCTTTAAATCTTTTAATTCAGCATCTATCACTTTTTTAAAGATTGATAAAAAACTTATCTTATGTATATTAGTTATTTTATCGGCATCTTTACCCCATAATTCCGGTAAAATTCCACCTTTTTTATAGTCTTTAATAATTTGTTCTATAGTCTTTTTATTAAACATGTTAATTCTCCTAGTTAAACTCTGTTCTTATAACTTCTCTTGTTATTTTCATTGTCTTTCTCCTGTTGTTTTATTTTTGCTGGTATTGGTATAAAATCTTTTTTATTTATTCTTACTGCCTCATTATTATTCGTAATTACTTTGAATATTTTTGTAGCTCCATTCTTATGACCCCTAATACATTTAACAAAACCTAATTTCTGCAATACTATTAGGTCGTGTTTTGATCTATCATAATTACCAGAAATGCTAATAATATCTTTTAGTCTAAAACTTTCCTTAGCAGTAACAGCATCTAAAATCAGTGGTAACCTACTTTTAGCTCTTGTATGAATATGTTCTTGTCTGTAAGGTTTTTGCAATTCTATATTTTTATTTGTATTAGGGTCAAAACAAAATAACTTAGTTCTTATACCGCAAGTACAAGGTGCCAATTTACCTGTGCATTTCACTAATTTATAAGTTTGTCTACCTGTCAATCTTATATATCCAGCACTCTCTAAAAATACTAAATATTTCCATACAGTTTGATAGTTCAAAGGTTTCGTTTCACCACTACTAAACTGAATATCTTTAACTGAAAAAACCTTAAATACTCTTATTGAGTTCCAAATTTTTTGCTGTATTTTGCTAATTCTCATTGCTATACCCTTCTTGGAGCAGGAGCATTACCAGTAAAGAACTTTTTATTACCCCATGTTTGTAAATTAACTTCAGTCCAACCATTTAAAGTTGCTTCTGATTTAATTTGCTCTAAATTAACACATACTCTTCTAACTCTTCCTTGTGATATTTTCACCAACTTAGTTAATAAATTGTCTTCTATCTTAAGTTTTGGAACGTATAACTTTGCTAAGTTTCTAGCATCTTCTAAAGAAACTGGCTCTGCTTTAACCCAGTTTAAAACCCTATTATGAAACCTTTCTGTTTCCTCTAGTTTTTTTGGTAACAGCTCTTCGCCTATGAGAATTATTGGGCTTCCTGCCTTGTCGTGTATTTCTCTAATAATTTCTAAACCTCTAGATTTTGTAACCATAAAGTCAAACTCATCTAATATTATTGGCTTATTAGTTTCTATAAGATTTTCAACAATTATTGGCATTTTCTTAGCAATGGTTTTTTCTTTAGTTGTTATACCTAGTTCTTTTAATATCTCATCTAGCAAGTGTGTAATACTGTAACTAGAACCTATTTCTAAATATCCACAATCAAATTTATTCATGGCATAAGCAGCGGCAAAACTTTTCCCATAACCACTTGGCCCTGAAAATGTAACCATTTTGGGTAAATGAGCTGGAGAATTGCTTACATCGTGTATGGCACTCACTAACACTTCTATGTTTTTCAATGGTATTACTTGTTTATTTGATAAATTTTCTTGCTCCATAATATGCTCCTTTTAGTTACTAGTTACCGAGTTTGTTTCAAAGTCTTCTAGGTTCATAAATTCTTTATTATTGAAATTATTGCGTTCTTCTTTTCCTAGATATTCCCCAGTTTTTTGGTAATTTCTTAACCAATTTATTTCTTTTATTTCTTCACCATTAGCTAACTTCATTTCTAACTTTTTAGCTTTTTGGTAGCGGACTTCTCCTTCGTCTACTTCTTGTTGTTGTTCTATTAAATATTCTTGAATACACTTCTTAGGATTATTGCCATTTAATTTGTCCGTATTTTTGCCATTTAAAATGTCTTTTTTCTCTACCTCAGCTATGGCTTGTTCAAGATCAACTTGTATATTCCCATAATTAGGTAAGCCTTTTGCTTTATTTATAAGAACCTTAGTATTCTTTTTCAGCTGTTTAGCTAGTTCATTTTGTAGAGCCTTGCCTTTTCTGATAAATTCAAACTTGTTATCTCCTAATAACTTATAATTAATAGCCTCACAGATAAAATTATGTCCTTCATCAAACACATATATCTTCCCCATATCCACTCTATCAACTCGTATAATTACTTTATTACCCACATAAATAGCTAAGCTTGGATTAAAGTAAGTATTGTTATTAATCCATATGCCTTTTTTACCTATGGTTCTTTTACCTGCTAAAGGTTCAAGTAATAAATCTAAATCCCTTGTACTTGTTGGCTCTTTTGCTTTAAAGCCTTTTGTTAGACTGTATTGCAATATACTATTTGGAGTTGGTACTATTGCTAACTTATGTTGCTTGACATATTTTTTAAGACCATCATGGGAGCGGTTTACATAATAGTTATTTACCCAAATATTTAAAAAGTTTTGTAAATCTTCTATTGAGTACTCTGGAAATTCTTTCTCTTTGTTTAATAATCTTTCCGCAAAACTTTTTATACTTTCTATGGCTTTTCTTTGAGCTACATTGTGCCCTATAAAATCTTTATGAGCTTCTAAGTGGCTATGTTGTACTGTTCTAAACACCCTTTCCACAAATGGTTTTTCCCAACCTGAATATGGTTTTACAAATCTTTGTTTTATCTTTAAAATCTTTAAAGCAATCTCTACCTGTTTACTTTTATAATCTGCTCCATTATCACTCTTGATAATTTTCGGTAGCCCCCAATCTAAGATGCAATTTCTTATAAGGCTTGTAATTCCTAGTGAATTACTACTTTTTTGTACTAAAAATTTAACTCGTCTGGTATGGATATCTACACAACCTAAAATCGTACATCTTCCTTCTTGTAACATGATATCTGCAGGTGTTGAATCTATTTCCCATATATAATTAGGCTCTACGGCTTCTTCCGAATAGCTACCTATGGCTAACATATACTTATTCTTAAAAGCATCGGGATTACTTGCTAGTAAAAACTGGGCTTTGTTTTTTTGTTTAAAATTATTAATATATCTAACAATTGTTTTGTAAGTTGGTAGTGTAAAGCCCTCTTTTTTGGCTTTTCCTAATAGAAAATCATAGATTATTGAGACTTTTAAGTGAGGTTTTTGCAACAACACACCTTCTACTAATTCTTTCACCTCATATGATTTAACCTTGCCTATTCTTCTAGTGTTACTTCTACTTTTTAACCCTTCTATGCCAAATTTATTGTAGCTTTCTACCCATCTATACAAGGTTCTTTCTGTAATGTTTTCTATAACATAATAGGTACTTAAGGGAACTTTTTTATTATTGTATTCCTTTGTAAAATCTTTCTTATTTAGTCCGCTATTTTCTACATAATGCACTATTTCAAACCTTGCATAGGCGATTCGTTCTATTTTCTCTATTGTTGAGAGGTTAGCTATTTGCTTTTCTAACCGTTGTTTTTCTAGTAGTTTGCTTACTATCTTCTCCCTTACTTCCGCTGGAAAATTGCTTAGGTGGTATTCTCTTCCATCTTTTTTTGTTGTCTTGTACGTTCGGTATAGCCAAGATTCTTTGGTTATTTTTTTAGCTAAATGATACCTACTAACATATCCTGCCAACTTAAGTTCCAATATTTCTTCCATACTAAAGTATTCCTTAAGCATCTTGCTCTATTTGCATGGTTTTATATATATAGTTTTCTGCAGGTTGTGGGTTATACCTGTTACCTAATTCATCATACCTTGCAGGAAATAACTCTTTTACACTTATCCCAAGAATTTTAGCTAAAGCTTCTTCTCCTGCTTTATGAGGTTTAGATACAGCTAATCTTGCTGTTCCTACTCTAAGAGCAAATTGTTTATCAATATCAGAAAACCTAATACCCTTACAACCTAAGAAATACTTAATTTCGTGTATTTTCATTTAACAATAACCTTATTTATGCTATCTTTTATTATGTAGTTAAATTTAATTATTAACCTATGATTAGATATTAGTCTAATTTAAGGTAATAATCAAGAAAATAATTACTTTTTAATTGATATTGTTGAAGCTAGGATTCTCAATGAATAGAACAGAATTTATAAACAATTTTGCAAATAATTTAAAAAAAAATATTGATAAACATTTTAAAACTCAAAAAGAATTTGCTGATTTTTTTAATGAATCCACAAAAGTGATAAGCTCTTGGTGTAATGGGAAAGCATTACCTGACTTATTTAAAATAAATAAAATATGTGAATCAATGGGAATAACTGTAGATTATTTAATTAAGGGTGAACCTGTGGGAGTTACAAGTACTTCAATAGACTATAATATTTTTGATGAAGTAGTAAAATTAACTAATGATTTTGCTAAAGAGATCCATGTACAAGTAGGAGGTAAGCAATACTTAGCTGTTTATGAAAATGTAGTAAATTTAAAAAGATTAAACCATAATCTAACCACTAAAGAGATTTTTGAATCATTAAGACCTACACTTAATACTTGGAAAAAATAAAAATTTTTTAATTATCAATTTTAACTTTTGATTGTAATATATTTTGAGAAGCATAAAATGCTAGTTTTTGTTAATACATAAGTCAGGAGTTTGATAATTATGAAAAAAATATACTGAAATTAGATGTAAAAAATGTAACCAAAAACTCATTGAAGTTAATATACACAACCAAGCACTTGATATAAAAATTCAGTGTAATGGTTGTAAATCCTGCTTAATAATCCTTAGTGCAAAACAGCAATTAATTATAAATAATAAACCAGAATAATATAACTTGGTCTCTTTGTTAGTTTAACATTGAGGCCATCTCTTAGGAATTTCCATTATTATATCTGTTTTATTTCTAAAGAAAAATAGACACTACCCCTTTTACCTATATTCATTTAGTAAAAATAACACTAAGTAGAGAATCTTCTATAAAATAGGAGTCATTTTTTTTAATTGTAATTATATATACTTATCCCCTTATAATTCTTTTATAATAAGGGTTATATGGGGGGTATTCTTTAAGAAAATTCCTTAATAAAAAAGAGTCATTTATTTTCTACAAAAAATAGGTACCGCCCTTTAAAGTGCCTATTTACTTATATTTTTATAAAGCTATTTTTGCTATTTAATTTGTCCATCTTTTTGGACACTTTTTTTATATTTAACCAAGTTAAACCATATTAATTCAGGTTTTTCTTGGTGTTCTCTTACCCTAAAACCTTACTATAAATTTGTGCCATTTTAAATGTCCCTATACATTTAGTAATTTAAAAAAGAAAAAGTATCATAGTACTTAGTTACTTGTTAGTATTGCTGTAGTGGGAAAAATATAATATAAATTTTTGATAGATTATTATTTTTAGTTGCCGTGCCGGCGAGTCCTATTATTATAGGTAGCTATAATCTCTTCTAGGGTTTTTTTAGTAAATTCTGGCCACATAATATCTAAAAAAATGAGTTCAGCATAAGATAGTTGCCACAATAAAAAATTACTTAGGCGATATTCCTTTCCGGTTCTTACCACACAATCTGGATCGGGCATATCTTTTGTAAAAAGATAATTAGAAAAAATTTCACTATTGATTGTATTAGGGATTTTATTAGCTTTAGAGTCTTGAATAATTCTATTTATAGCTTGGATAATTTCATTTCTAGAACCATAACCTAAAGCAATGGTCAACACTAATTTATTAAAATTAGCTGTGCGTTTTTCTAAATCTTGAATTTTAGTAACAATATCTTTGCCAAATTCTTCGTATTCTCCAATAACCAGTAAGCGAACTTCATTATCTATTAAAATATGTTGTTGAGTATTTAAGTATTCAATAATTAATTGTTTTAAAACTTGAATTTCTTCCTTAGGACGAGACCAGTTTTCACTAGAAAAACCATAACAAGATAAATATTTAATATTACAATCTAAGGCTGCCTCTATGGCTCTTTGGAGAGCTTTTATACCTTGCTCATAACCTTCAAAAATAGACAAATCTTGCTTTTTTGCCCATCTACGATTACCATCCATAATAATAGCTAAATGATTCATGTTATGCTGCAAGATAGTAATCCCTAGATAGTCATAAGTTCTTGGGACTTCTTCTTTAGAATCTCTTCTACAGATTTAATAATATCCTTAACAACTTTTTCAAAATGATCGGCTTCAAATTTATATTCATCTTCGGAAATTTCTTTATTTTTTTCCATATCCTTTAAAGCGTCTAAGAATAATTTACGAACATGCCTAATAGCAATCTTTCCCTTTTCAGCAAACTCTGCAGCTTTTTTACTAACTTCTTTGCGTCGTTCTTCAGTTAATGGAGGAATAGGTAAACGCATTTTAGTACCTTCTACTACAGGATTTAAACCTAAATCACTGTTGCGAATAGCAGCTTCTAAGGGAAGAACTAAACCTTTATCCCACACATTTATTACAATAGTTCTTGAGTCTGGAATCATAATAGTAGCAATTTGTGATATTGGTACAAAACTACCATAAGAATCTACTTTAATATGGTTTAATAAACTAGCTGAAGCTCTCCCCATACGCAAAGTAGATAAATCTTTTTCAAAAGCCTCTATACTTTTTTTTAGTTTTAATTCAAATTCTTTAGTTAGGTTATTAGTTAAATCGGACATTTTTATACCTATTATAAAACTATTTTATTATACTAATATTTTCATTACCTTGTAATAAATTTTTTAAGTTACCACTTTTATGAATATTAAATACAACAATTGGTAACTTATGAGATTCAGCTAAACAAATAGCTGTAGCATCAAGAATTTTGAGCTTTTTACTTAACACATCAGAATAAGATATTTCATTAAACCTAGTAGCATCGGAGAATTGTTTTGGGTCTTTATTATATACTCCATCAACTTGTGTACCTTTAAAAATCAACTCAGCATTTAGCTCTAGGGCTCTAATTACTGCACAAGTATCAGTAGAAAAGTAAGGGTTATTAATTCCACCTGCACAAATTATTACTTTTTTTTCAGATAAATACTTATTAGCAATATCAGCATTATAAAACTCACACACTTTATTAATTTCAATAGCAGATAGTAACTTAGTAGATATACCTTGTTGAGTTAAAGCATCTTCTAAGGCAACAGCATTAATGACGGTAGCCAACATACCCATATTATCTGCCTTATAACGAACTAATTTTAATTTTGAGGTAGAACCTCTTAAAATATTTCCCCCACCTAGTACAATAATTAATTCTAGACCAAGATCTACTACAGATTTAATCTCTTTCACCGCATGAGCTAATTGCTCGGCACAAATAACACTTTCCTCTTTATTATTTAATAATGCTTCACCTGATAATTTTATTAAAATACGTTTATATTTCATCACTACAACTATTTTAAAATTACTAACTATATTATTTAATTGCTGCTTCTACTTCTTTAGCAAAGTCTATTTCTTCTTTTTCTATACCATCACCTAAAATAAAATACTCATAAGCATTAATTTTAGTATTTTGTTCTTTTAGCACTGTTGCTACCTTTTTATCTGGATCCAACACAAAAGGCTGCTCTAGTAAACAAACTTCTTGGTAGAATTTAGCTATTCTACCCTCTAACATTCTTTCAATAATTTCAGCAGGTTTACCAGATTGAGCTGCAATTTCCCTTTGAATATTCCTTTCTCTTTCTACTAAAGCAGGATCTAAAGATGCAGAATCTAAGGCTTTCGGTTTAGATGCTGCAATGTGCATAGCTAATTGTTTACCTAGTTCACTTTTTACATCTTTTGGTAAAGATACTAAAACCCCAATTTTACCTAAACCACTACTAATAGCATTATGAATATAAGTAAACACTTGGGAATCTTTAGTATCAATTTTAGATAAACGTCTAATTGTTAAATTCTCACCAATTGTAGAAATTAAATTTACTAAAGCTGCTTCTACAGTGATATTATTTTCATAATTTAATGTTTTTAAATTTTCAATAGTACCATCTGAATTTAAGGCTATAGTTGCTAATTTTTTTACAAAATTTTGAAAATTTTCATTTCTAGCTACAAAATCTGTTTCTGAATTAACTTCAATAATTGTAGCACAATTCTCATTATTAGCTACAGCAATTAAACCTTCAGCTGTTACCCTATCGGATTTTTTGGAAGCAGTAGCTAAACCTTTTTTCCTCAACCAATCAATTGCTTCTTCAAATTCACCTTCTGTTGCAAGAAGAGCTTTTTTGCAATCCATCATACCTGCACCAGTTTTTTCTCGTAAATTTTTAATTAAACTTGCAGTAATTTCTATCATTATTATCCTCTTTATTTTTAGCTAAAATTAAGCATTATAGTATTTTATGCTTCCTTTTTAACAGCTGTTTTTTCTTTTTTAGTTTCTTTCGTTACTGCTGTTTTACTAGAAGCCTTAGCAGAAGCAGTAGTTTCCTTTGTTAGAATTTTTTCTTCATTAGAAGTTTCATTATTAACAATTTCTACTACAGGAGTTTTCTTTGCTTTATCTTTATTAGTTGCTTCTTTTTTTGGTGTACTTTTTTTGACAGTTTCAGTTGAAGGCTCTAATACATTTTCTTCAGCTACAGAGCTATCTGTAGTATTAATGGTATCCACATCTTCACTTGCCCCTAAATCAGGAACTTTATTAGCTACAGCCTCTTGTAAACCTTCTAATACAGCTTGCGAAAATAATTCACAATAAGTTTTAATAGATTTAATTGCATCATCATTTCCAGGAATAGGATAATCTACTAATTCAGGGTTAGAATTGGTATCTACAATTGCTACTAAAGGAATTTTTAGTTTTCTAGCCTCGTCTATAGCAATAAATTCTTTTGATGAATCTAAAACAAAAATTATATCAGGTAAACCTGCCATTTCCCGAATCCCACCTAATACTAATTGTAGTTTATCACGCTGACGGGTAAGCTCTAATTTTTCTTTTTTAGTTAAACCAGATAAGTCTTCAGCAATTTTTTTATCTAATTCATCTAGCTTAGTAATAGAATTAGAAATTGTTTTCCAATTAGTCAGCATACCACCTAACCAACGATGATTTACATAATATTGCCCGCATCTTTCTGCTGATTCTTTAATAATCTCACTAGCTTGAGATTTGGTACCTACAAATAGGATTCTACCATCTGTTGCTGCTACTTTTTTAATTTGCTGTAATGCTTTATGAAGCATAGGGGCAGTTTTTTGTAAGTTAATAATATGAATATTATTATAAGTACCATAAATATATGGTGCCATTTTAGGGTTCCATCTTCTAGTATGATGACCGTAGTGAACTCCGTTTTCTAGTAATTGTTTAATTGTAAAACTAACCATGTTATATATATATCTCCTAATTCTGGTTTAACCTCCACAAGACAGTAGGAAAAACCCACCAGAATTTGTCTTGTGTGCATTATAAAACAACCATTATTATATAAAAAAAATCTTTAATAAGCAAGAGAGTTCTTACATTTTCTATGAATTTTATAAAAATAGTATTTATTTTTACAGTTAAGCTAGTTTATTTATGCTTAATTCTACAGTTTCTTTAGAGTTTTAAGCAGTTTGTATTTATTTTATATAATAGTTATGTAAAAAGATAAATAGTAAATTAAGGTGTACTATGGCTGTAAATTACTAAATGCTGTTTATCCTGTTGCATTTTAGCGTGCCACATATAGAAACCATAAATAGAATTAATTAAATATAATACCCAAGCTCCTACTAAAGTGTAACTACCAATACTAATATACAAAGGAATACTAATTATATTAACAAGAATCCAAAGAATCCAACTTTCTAAAACTTTTCTTGCCATTAAAAATTTAGCAATTATTGCAAAAATTGTAGTAGTTGCATCGGCAAAAGCCTGTATATTATTAATATATCTACCGAATTTGACTCCTATAGCTCCCATAACTCCAATTGCTAAGAACATAGAAAAAATATAAACAACATATTCTTGAAAAGTTAATCTTCTTGTTAAAGCAACGTTTTGGTTAGAAGTTTGCTGGAGTTTATTAGTAGGATATAACCAATAGTAAACCCCATAACAGTCTAATATTATATAAATAACGTTAATTAAAGCGTCCCAAATTAAAGGAGAATAAAAAATTACGTATAAAAACCATGCTACGCCAGAAATTAAACCGAATAAAAAGTTCCAAATAGTTTCTTTAACTACTAAAATTACACAAATAACTCCTGCCATACCAGAGATAAAAGTTAAAATTAATCCAGTAATACTAATTAGATTTATAGTTGGTAAATGTTGATAATCTAAATAAGAACCCATACAAGAAATTATTAAAGAAGAAATAAAAAAAATAATCACATACCAAAATGTAAATTTTCTAGAAGCTAAAAACATTGAGTAAATATCCGTTATAGATATTAAAATTACATAACATTATGTTTATTATAACATTTATAAGTATAAAATAAAAAATTATTCTTAAAAATTAGCCAAACTGATTAAGTGTTGGTTAGTCATTTTAACTATTTTAAATTGGCAATTTGCATTCTGCTACGCCATTTATAAAAACCATAAATAGCATTTAATAAATATAAAAACCATGCCATGGCTAAAACATAGCTATTAATGCTAATATATAAAGGAATACTAATTAAGGCTACTAAAATCCAAAGAATCCAACTTTGTAATACTTTTTTAGCTGTTAGATATTTAGCTAAAATAGCAAGTATGGTACTAGTTGCATCTGTTAAGGCTTGTAAATTACCTGAATATTTACCAAACTTTATACCGATGAAGGTCATTATATATATTAATAAAAAACCTATTATAGAATAAATAAAATATTCTAACTTGTATAAATTACGAGTTTTAGCTACTTTAGTAACTTCATCTTTCTGGGAGTTTTTTGAATACAACCAATAGTATAAGCCATAGCCATCTAACATTAAGTAGCAAGCATTAATAAAAGCATCCCAAATTAAAGGGGAATAAAAAACAACAAATATAAGCCAGCTTGATACGCAAATAATACTAAAATAATAGTTTAAAATGCTTTCCCTTGCTGCAAAAAGCATATTTAATACTCCAGCAAAAGCAGCAATACAAGTAATAAGAATACTTATTGTATTCAGATAAGATATATTAGATTTATTAAAAAAATCAAAGTAAGCACAAATTAAAATTAGTCAAAAGCTAACTAAAGAGCATATAATAATATAAACATTATTATGAAAAAATTTATACAAAACCTACCTCCTTATAGGTTAATTAGATAATGTTATTGTTTAAATTCCTCTAAATAAGGTTTGCCATATAATTTACCAGTTCTACTTAATAAAATTAAGTCGCAAATTTCTCGTATAGCACCATGCCCACCTCTATGGGTAGTTTTATATTTTACAAAAGGTAAAATCGCTTCAGCACAATTAGCTACAGCAATTGGTAAACCTACTACTTGAAAAGCAGGAATATCGTTAATATCATCACCTACATGGATTGTATCTTGCGGATTAATCTTTAAGTTTTTGCAAAGAGTTAAAAGATCATCTCCTTTTTTATTACTTCCTGAAACAATATTTTCTATCCCTAGCATTTTTGCTCTTTCATGAACTATTTTACTAATACTAGTAGTAACAATAGCAATTTGGATTCCTAATGCTTTAACCATTTGGATTCCTGTACCATCGTGAGCATAAAATCTACGAATAGCTATACCGTTTTCATCTAGATACATGCCACCATCAGTTAAAGTGCCATCCATATCTAAACACATTAGTTTAGTATTCTGTAATTTTTCTTTTAGTTCTTTTTCATTAAAAAAATATTCCATAGGATTCCTAATTGTAAATTTATATATTATTTTTTATATTAAATCTTTTATTTTGGATATTGCAGTACATTAAATAAAAGAATAAAACTTGACGTTAAATTTAATATTAAAGAACTATTATAAGGGTATTGAAGTAAACCATATAATAGATAAAAGTAGTGTTATGTTAAAATAACAAAATTGTTTAGTTTGTAAATTTTATAAAAATTATTAAAATGGAATTTCATCGTCTAAATCGCTACCAACCTTAGATACATCAGAGCTATCTGTAACACCTTTATCATCTTTAGCAGCAAAAGAGGTGTTTTCTTTTGTACCAGATGAAGCTGTATTTTGGTAGTTAGTTCCAGTAAAATCTGCATTACTTTTAGAATCTAGGATTTGAATATCCCCTCTAAATTGCCCTACTACAACCTCTGTAATATTACGTTCAATACCATCTGACCCTGTGTATTTACGGCTTTGCATCGATCCTTCTACATATAATTTAGAACCTTTCTTAATGTACCTTTCTACAACATTAGATAGATTGTCGTTAAATACTACAACTCTATGCCATTGAGTAATAGATTTCCTTTCTCCACTTGTTTTATCTTTCCAGAATTCACTAGTAGCAATAGAGAAAGTAGCAATTTTTGTATTTTGTTGCGATACTCTAATTTCAGGATCTTGCCCTACATTACCAACGATAATAACTTTATTAACCATATTTTCACATTTTGTACTATAAATTACACTTAAGTTACATTATACACATAAAATCTTAAAAATCTATACATATAATTTTTAATTTCCATGTTATAATTTTTATTTATTGTTTGTAATAAAAATATCTGTTTTAATAATACTTATAAAATATAAGAATAAGCTAAATAACATAGGTTAGTAAATGAATATAAAAAAAAATAATATATTATACCCGTCTGTCAAACAATTAAATGATACCTTTTCTTTTCAGCTAAAGCAATTATCAGCCTTATATTCAGAAAATACAGGTAATATAATATTTACAACTGCTATTCATAAGTATTTATTACACCCAAACAACAAACTAGATATTACTTATTTTAATAAAGATTTCTTATTTAGCCCAAACTTAGATCAACTATCAGATAACATTAATAATAACTATAATTATGTGATCCTGCCTGCAGCAAATTGGATAAGAAAAAATAATGATGTATTTTTTTTACGAATAACTAATATTATAAAAAAAATAAAAGTTCCTGTCATTATTATAGGATTAGGTGCACAATCTGACGTTAACTACTCATTTGATTTCTTAAAGGATCAAAATTCTACTCAATGCGTTAGAGAATTTATCTCTGCTGTTTATAATACAAATGGTAGTTTTGCGTTAAGAGGTTATTTTACAGCTGAAGTTTTTGAAAAATTAGGCTTTACAGATTATACAGTAACAGGCTGCCCTTCTTTATTTTATAACGGAAAAGATCTAACAGTTGATATTCCTAAACTAACTGAAAAAGATTTAAAACCAATTATTAATGGTAATCAATTTTTAACAAGTAATCACTGGACTTTTTGTCATAATATATTATATAAAAAATATTCAAATTCTATTTTTATTGATCAAGATAAGCTGCTTCCTTTTTTAATAGAACCTATAAAAAATCCTATTAATAAAACTGCCTTAGAACTATATATAAAAAACAGACTAAAAATTTATGGTGATTTCTACCCTTGGTATGACTTTATCAAAAAAAATCACTATAATTTCTCATTTGGTTCAAGAGTACATGGTAATTTTGTTTCTATTTTAGCAAATATACCTTCATTAATTCATATTATTGACTCTAGAACTAGAGAGTTATCTGAATACTTTGAAATCCCAACGATAAAAGATAAAGATATAAATTCACCTGAAAAGTTTGATTTATATAAGCTGTATCAAAACCTAGATTATACAAATTTTAATAAGAATTTTAATAAAAAGTTTGATATTATGAAAAGCTTCTTTAATAAAATTAATCTTGATACTACCTTAGATGCTAATCCAAGCTTTGATGCTCATGTCGCTAGAATTAAGTATGGAAAACACTCTCCCAGCTTTTATCAGAAATTACTTATGAGAAAAGAACTAAAAAATCTTAAATAAGTTAATAACACTAGGATTATTATCCTATTTATATTTTTTGTGGTATACTTATAATCTTGTAAATATATCTTTATCTAAAAAATAAGTTTGTTAAATTGTAATAACTTAAAATCTAACTTTATAATAATGACTAAAAAATATATATCTATTAAAGGGGCAAGAGAGCATAATTTAAAGAATATCAATATTGATATTCCAAAAGATAAAATTACTGTAATTACAGGTTTATCTGGTTCTGGAAAGTCTTCTTTAGCTTTTGATACTATTTATGCAGAAGGGCAAAGGCGTTATGTTGAATCTCTTTCTACTTATGCTAGGCAATTCTTAGATAGTTTTGATAAACCTAATGTAGATTCCATTGAAGGTTTATCTCCTGCTATTTCCATTGAACAAAAGACTACTTCAAAAAATCCCCGTTCTACCGTAGGTACCATTACTGAAATTTACGACTATCTTCGTTTATTATTTGCTCGCATTGGTATTCCTTACTCTCCTGCTACAGGTTTACCTATAGAAAAACAAACAGTTAGCACTATGGTAACCCGTATTATGGCACTGCCAGAAGGTACTAAGGGTTATTTATTGGCTCCTATTGCAAGAGGACATAAAGGTGAATTTAAAAGAGAATTTGATGAACTTAGAAAAAAGGGCTTTCAACGTTTACAAATTAATGGATCTTCATATGATATTGAAGAAATTCCTAAATTAGATAAAAATATCAAGCATGATATTGCGGTAATTGTAGATAGAATTATTATTAAAAAAGGCTTAGAAAGTCGTTTAACTCAAAGTATTGAAACAGCTTTGCAATTAGCTGATGGTATATGTATTTTACATAATTTAGAAACAAAAACAGATACTTTATTTTCTGAAAAATTTTCTTGCCCTGTATCGGGATTTGCCATTGAAGAAATTGAACCTCGTTTATTTTCTTTCAATAATCCGTATGGTGCTTGCCCTACTTGCCATGGTTTAGGTTCAGAAAATGTGTTTGATCCAAACCTTATTATTTCAGATCAAACAAAAAGTTTACTTGAAGCTATAGATCCTTGGAATAGTACTACTAACTTTTATTATAGATCTTTATTAATAAGTTTAGCTGAACACTATAAAGTAAATATTAATACTCCTTACTATAAACTACCTAAAGATTTTCAACAAAAAATTTTATATGGTACAGGCTTTGAGAAAATTAATATGCAGTTTACTACTGAAAAAAGTAAACACTCCTCTTTAAAAGTTTTTGAGGGAGTAATAGCTAATCTAGAAAGACGTTATAAAGATACAAGCTCTGACCAATCTAGAGAGCATCTTAACCAATATATTAAACAAACTACTTGCCATACTTGTAAAGGTACTCGCTTAAATGAAAAAGCCTTACAGATTAAAATTAACAAAAAGAATATCCATGAAATTAGCCAATTTTCTATAGAAAAATGTTACACTTGGGTTAAAGACCTTGATAATATATTATCAGAACAACAAAAAAAAATTGTAGAAAAAGTAACAAAAGAAATTATTGAAAGGTTATACTTCTTAAAAAATGTAGGCATTGGTTACCTTACTTTAGCTAGGAGTTCTGGAACACTCTCAGGTGGAGAAAGCCAACGCATTCGCCTTGCATCACAAATTGGTTCAGGGCTTACCGGAGTATTATATGTTCTTGATGAGCCTTCCATTGGTTTACACCAAAGAGACAACGATAAACTGTTAGAAACACTAAAATACTTAAGAGATTTGGGTAATACAGTAATTGTAGTAGAACACGACGAAGATACAATCCGTCAGGCTGACTACCTTATTGATATTGGTCCTGCGGCTGGAATACATGGTGGCAAAATTATTGCAACTGGCACGCCAAAAGAAGTTGAAGCTACTAAAGATAGTATTACAGGTAAATATTTAAGAAAAGAGTTAGAAATTGCTGTTCCTAAAAAAAGACGTAAAGGCAATGGTAATAAACTAACCTTATTGGAAGCGGAGGGAAATAATCTAAAAAAAGTTACCGTAGATTTCCCTTTAGGGTTAATGATTTGTATTACCGGAGTTTCAGGCTCTGGAAAATCTACTTTAATTAATGAAACTCTTTACAAAGCGGTTTCACAACATATTTATAACTCTAAAGATACTCCGGCAAGTTATAATAATATTTTAGGCTTAGACAATATAGATAAAGTTATTAATATTAATCAATCACCAATCGGTAGGTTACCTAGCTCTAATCCAGCAACTTATACTAAAGTGTTTGATAGTATTCGGGAAATTTTTGCCGAATTACCAGAATCTAAAGCAAGAGGATATAAGGGAGGCAGATTTTCTTTTAATGTTAAAGGTGGACGTTGTGAGGCCTGCAAAGGTGATGGGGTTATTCGCATTGAAATGCACTTTTTAGCTGACGTATATATTACTTGTGAAGAGTGTAAAGGTTCTAGGTATAATCGGGATACCTTAGAAATAAAATGGAAAGATAAATCCATTGCAGATGTTCTTAACTTAACAGTTAATGAGGCTTGTACTTTCTTTAAAGATATTTCTATAATTTATACTAAATTAAAAGCCTTACAAGATGTGGGTTTAGGTTATATTTTATTAAAGCAATCAGCTACTACTTTGTCAGGGGGGGAAGCCCAAAGAATAAAATTAGCTAAAGAATTAGCAAAAAAATCTACTGGTAAAACCTTATATATTTTAGATGAACCTACAACAGGACTACATTTTGAAGATATAAACAAACTTTTACAAGTTTTAAATAAGTTAGTTAATCAAGGAAATACTGTAGTAATTATTGAGCATAACCTAGATGTTATAAAAACAGCAGACTATATTATAGATGTAGGGCCAGAAGGTGGAGAACAAGGTGGTTACATTCTAGCCACAGGAACTCCCGAGGAAATAGCTACAATTACTAATAATAGTACAGCAAAATATTTAAAACCATATTTACAAAAAAATAGCAAAAAGGTTTAAGTTATTATTTTTTAGTACTCTATTATCTCTTTTACCTTACAAGCATTATATTGCTATAAAAGTAACAATAATTGCATTATATGTTAGTTATTGTTACAATGTGCTTAAATTACTATTAAGGTAGGCAAAACATGAGAATACTTTTAATTATTATCTCTTTTATATTAATTATCTCTTTAGGAAAAGTATTAGCTAGCCCTATTGTTTTAAAAGAAGATGTTGATGAAGCCATGCTTATGCCCAATTATTGGCTTAAAGGTGATGCAACACAAGTTTTGCTTGATCCTAATGAAATTCTTAAATACAACAAAGAATTACAAAAAACTCTTCCTGTTACTATGGTTAACTTAGCTGATTACAAAAATAGCCTAGATAGCACTACTTTAAAAAAACTTATTATTCCTAGTAATTTAGATAAATTAGAACTTTATAAAGATAATATAAAATTATATCCAAAATATTATGAAAATTTAAAGCTAGAAATGAATATTAATGCTATTCACAAAAGTAATTCTGTTACTTTTGGCATAGTAGTAACTAGAAGTAATTTAAGAACTTACCCAACTACAGATTCAGTATCTTATGACCTTGAAAGTACTGACTTTGATAGATGGCAAGAAACTGCTGTACCATTAGGCACGCCTGTAGTAATTCTACATACTAGCAAAAGTAATAAATTTGTTTATATCCAAATGTATAACTATAGAGGCTGGATCCTAAAAGATAATATTGCTACTACTTCAAAAGATGATTGGTTAAATTATATTAATGAATACAATAATGATTTTTTAGTTATTACAGCTAACCACCTGCAACTAAGCTACAATCCAACCTCTACTACTATATCTAATTTACAATTAAATATGGGTACTAAGCTAACTTTACTAGAAAGTAAAATCCCAGCATTAATTGATAATCAAAGCACTAAAAATAACTATGTAGTAAAAATCCCTATTCGTAAAGATAATGGTTTACTAGCTTACAAACTGGCTATTATTAGCCCTAGTAATAAAGTACATGAGGGATATTTACCGTTTAACGAAGAAAACCTTATTAACCAAGCCTTTAAAATGCAAGGGGATCGTTATGATTGGGGCGGTTTAAATGGCGGTAGGGATTGCTCTTCTTTTGTTAATGATATATATAGCGTTTTTGGTATATATTTACCAAGAAATACTAGCGAACAAGCCTTAATTCCTAATAAAGTGGATATTACAGAAAGCATATCTTATACTAACCGTCAAGATCTTATAAAAAAATTAAATCCAGGTAGTTTATTAGTTATGGAGGGTCATGTAATGTTATATTTAGGTTCAGTAGATGGTAAAAGCTATGTAATTCAGGCTATCTCTAGTGAATATCCTAATAACAACCAACAATTTATTAACCAAGTTATGGTTAGCACAACAGATTTAATTGCTGAAAATGGTGAAACGCTGTTGCAAAATATTAAAAGTATTATTCAAATTGGTAAACAAATAGATCTTGAAGCTCCACTTAAAACTAGTACAATTAGTGCTATAATAATTAAGAGTAACACTGATACTAATTCCACAACTAGTGCTAGCACTTCTTCTAAAAAGTAATTTAACTACAATACTAAAACAAATTGTATGTACGGATTATGTACAGATAATTAGATTATAGCTCTTAATTCATTTTATCTATTAATCCGTGCATTCATATCACATTTAATAATTAATTCATAAATAGCTTTTACTTCATTAGTCGCATTATTGCTTACTTTAGGAAAAATTTTTATTGTAAAAACATCATCTATATAATTATATTGAGGTCAGCTTATGAGTAACTATGTACACTTTAATAATAGAATGTTTCACTTGAAATATTTTTCTGTATGTAGTTTATAACAATTATTTTATAAGTAATTACTTACACTGTAATAATGAAACACTATAAATTTTATCTTCTAATAAACTAATAGATGGAGAGCTAGAAAACATCCAGCCACTAAAAATTATGTGGTTCACAGAGCCAGCAGAAGAAGGAGGGATAATTTCTTTTGGCATTGGAATTTTTTCATTAAAAGAAGAAAAAACCGTATCATTTTCTTTTTCATATACTAAACGCACAACTTGTAAAAATGCCTCATTTTCCCGTTTATCGTTTTCAGCAGATTTATAACATTGCCTTAAAATTACTTGCAAGTTTTGGTCAAAACGATAGGCCTTATTCTTACTAATAGTAACCTGCATGGTTTTTCCTGTTACTTTGTTAAGTAATTGTACTCTGGCATTATTAGTTGCTATAAAATTGTTACCTTCAGCCCATAAAAAAGAAGATAGAAAAATACAAGCCATAAAAAAACTACTATAAATTAGCTTTATCATTAGTTTTACCCTTATTACTTCCCTATTATTTATCTTAAACTAATGTTTACCATTTAAGAATATATTACCAAGTTTATCTTCTAAAGATACCCAATCTTTAGTGTTAGTAATATTACTATTATTCTTTAAAACTACCTTAGATTGCCCTGGAGTAACAGTTAAAGCTGGCGAACTAAATACCCCAGCTGATTCTATAGCTAAAACACTATCTTCAGGAATCGGAACTTCATCATTTACAATGATATCTAAAAGAACTTCAAAAGTAATTGGATCTAAGTTAATATCATTAACTTTACCAATTTTTACTCCTCTCATAGTTAATGCACTACCTTTACTTAAACTACCAATATTATTAAATTTAGCATAAACTTTGTACTGACCACTATTGTTAGTATATAAATTAGCAATAACATAAGTTACAAAAATAGCAATAACAACAATACTACAACAACCAACTACAATTTCTAAAGTACGATGTTTCATAATTTTTATTCCTTTTGATTAGATAGTATTAATAAATTATTTGTTATCTATATAACTAGCTAACATGTTTATTAAATCATTTAAAGATAAAGCTAGTGCTGTATTATATATATCTTCTTCGCCTTTGTAGGTATCTTCATCAATCCCCATATTTAAAAATAAAAGCTTAGATTCTGATAATAAACTACTAGTTACTAAACTAAAAGAAGAATCTCTAGGGATTGAAATATCCTCATTAATAGCTAAAACAGCTACAGCATCTTCATTAGTTAAAAAGGTAGACTTTACAACCCCTATAGGGTAACCATTTAAGTACACATTCTGCCCTATTTTTATTGCATTTACCTGTTTAAAGTGAACATTATATAATTTACTATCATTAGCATTAGAGGTAAAAATATATACAAAAAAAATTACTATAACCAAACTAACTAAAGCCCCTGCAAGTAAGTTAAGTTTATTGTTATTAAATTCTATCATTCTATTTACGATTCCATGGTTTATATAAATGAGAAAAATTTACTTTTTCATTATATAAGTTAGGGGTAAAAGCGTTGCAAGTACCCGTTAAATTAGGAGTATGATGCTTTACAGAGTTTTCAGAAGTAGCTACAGGAGTTTCAGTAATATGTCGTAACCAACACTCCCAATTATCCGGCACCTTAGAGGCCTCTATAATACCTTTATAACATACCCAACGACGTTCTCTATTAAAAAGTTTAAACTTAGAATAATAATACTGGTTACCAAAACTATCTTCTCCTGCTTTTTTACCTAAAAAAATAGTTAAAAGAAAAATTACTATCCGCATACAGCTGCCTATAAAATATTAAATTTCTACCTTGTTTCATTTTAAATAAACTTAGAATATTTGTAAATATAAATAAAAAATTATGTAATAAATAATTAATATTTTGTTATTCACTATAATCTTATAAACCTAGAAAATATCACATATTTATTTTAAATGAAAGGTTTTTCCTAAAACTAATTTTGTTGCTTAAAGATTATTTTTTTGCTACTATAATTTAATACGAATTAACTATTTGTTAACCATGAATAACAAAATGTTAATATCTGATGAATTTGTAAAATTAGCTACTTATAGCTTAATTAATACAATTTTGTTCATATAAAAAAGTTAAGTAAAAATTAGTGTATTTTTTGCTTAAAAATGTAGGTATACACCTTGTAAGGATCTACCTAAATTTTAAAAACAGTAATTAGATAAAATATGGAATTTGCGAAAGTATGGAATTTACCAGATTATACACCACAGATAAAAGTAATAATATTTTTTCTACTGAATTTAAGTACGTTACTAGTGAACTGAAGAATCCCCAAGGTGTTACATTTTTTAAAAGTATAGAAGTAGAAGTTCCTGTGAGTTGGTCGCAATTAGCGACTGATATTTTAGTACAAAAATATTTTAGAAAAGCAGGAGTTCCTGCTGTTACTAAAAAAGTTTATGAAGAAGGTATTCCTGAATGGTTACAACGTAGCGAACCAGATCTTCCTGAATTAGCAAAATTACCTAAAGAGAAACGTTATGTAGGGGAAATTAGTGCTAAACAAGTTTTTTTACGGCTAGCTGGAACTTGGACTTATTGGGGTTTTAAGGAAGGCTATTTTACCTCTGAAGCTGATGCTAAAATTTATTTTGAAGAAATGCAATATATATTATGCCACCAATTAGCGGCTCCTAACTCACCTCAATGGTTTAATACCGGTTTATATTGGAGTTATGGAATAGACAGTTATGCTGAGGGGCATTATTATTTTGATGAAAACTTAGGAAGAGTAATTCAGTCTCATAGTTCATACAAACGCCCACAACCTCACGCTTGCTTTATTCAAAGTATAGAAGATAACTTAGTAAATAAGAATGGCATCTTTGATCTTTTTACTAAAGAGGCTCGTATCTTTAAGTATGGCTCTGGTAGTGGAACTAATTTTTCTACCTTACGCTCTAAAGGTGAAAAACTTTCAGGAGGCGGTAATTCTTCTGGATTAATGAGTTTTTTAAAAATTGCTGATTCTGCTGCTGGAGCTATTAAATCTGGTGGTACTACTCGCCGTGCAGCTAAAATGGTAGTTGTAGATATAGACCACCCCGATATTGAAGAATTTATAACTTGGAAAATGCGGGAAGAACAAAAAGTTGTTGCCTTAGTAACAGGTTCCCAAATTACTCATAAGGTAGTAAGTACTATTTTAAAAAGCTGCCAAGAGTTTCAGGGTGAAAGAAAAGATAGCACCAATCCAATGCTTAATACTAAACTACGTAAAGCACTGAATTTAGCAGGTAGCTTATTGGTACCACAAAAGTATCTTACTACTATTTTAACATTAGCAGAACAAGGTATTTATGAAATAGATTTTCCTACTTTTATTGCTAGCATAGATTCCGAAAGCTATACTACAGTTTCAGGGCAAAATGCTAATAACACTGTAAGTATCTCTAATGATTTTTTAGAAAAAGTACAAAAAAATGAATCATGGGATTTAATTAACCGTAATGACGGTCAGGTAAGTAAAACTGTAGATGCAAAACATTTATGGGATCAAATTGCTTATTCAGCATGGTCTTGTGCTGATCCTGGTTTACATTTTTCTACTACTATTAATTCATGGCATACTTGCCCTGAAGATGGAAGAATTAACGCTTCTAACCCATGTTCAGAATATTTATTTTTAGATAATACCGCTTGTAATTTAGCATCTATTAATATTATGAAATTTCGTTCTGCTAATGGTACATTACAAGTTGCTAAATTTAAGGAAGTAGTAAAACTTCTTACTTTTACCTTAGAAGTTTCTATTGCTATGGCTCAGTTCCCATCTAGTGAAATTGCTGATTTATCTTACCGTTTTAGAACTTTAGGTTTAGGTTATGCGAATGTTGGGGCTTACCTTACTTCTATTGGCTTACCTTATGATTCTGATGAGGGAAGACACACTGTAGCCGCTATAACAGCTTTACTAACAGGAGTAGCATATGTAGTATCCGCAGAAGTTGCAAAAGAAAAAGGTGCATTTGTAGGTTTTGAAAAAAATAGAAGCCACATGTTACGTGTTATTGCTAACCACCGAAGGGCAGCTTATGGCTTTAAAGATAGTTATGAAAATTTACCAATTTTACCTGTACCTTTTAATAAAGCAGCTTGTAATGATTCTAACCTTGCTTTAGAAATAGTAAAAACATGGGATAATGCTTTATTACTTGGTGAACATTATGGTTATCGTAATGCTCAAGTTACAGCTATTGCTCCAACTGGTACTATTGCTTTACTAATGGACTGCGATACCACAGGTATAGAACCTGATTTTGCTTTAGTAAAATATAAAAGCCTTGCTGGTGGTGGTTATTTTAAAATTATTAACCAATCAATTATTTTAGCTTTAGAAAATTTAAAATACAGCCCTACTCATATTAAAGAAATTACTAATTATGCTGTAGGATATAAAACTTTTGTTGGTGCTCCTTATATTAACCATGATACTTTAAAAACCAAAGGTTTTACTGAGGATAAACTCCAAGCTTTAGAAAAAACAATTCCTTCTATTTTTAATATTGAATTTGCTTTTCATGCCCATATTTTAGGGGAAGAGTTCTGTACCAAGGTATTAAAAATTGATCTGGAAAAATTAAAAAATCCTAATTTCTCTTTATTACAAGCTATTGGTTTTACTCCTGAAGAAATATTAGAGGCTAATAAATATGTAGTTGGAGCTATGACCATTGAAGGGGCTCCTCATTTAAAAGAAGAACATTTACCAATTTTTGACTGCGCTAACATTTGTGGCGACTTTGGTACTAGAGCTTTATCTTACATTAGCCATATTAAAATGTTAGCTGCGGCTCAATCTTTTGTTTCAGGAGGTATTTCTAAAACTATTAATATGCCAACAACATCTACAATTCAAGATTGTGCTAATGCGTATTTACTTTCTTGGAAATTGGGAATTAAAGCTAATGCCTTATACCGTGATGGTTCAAAAATTGCTCAACCATTACAATCTACACTCTTTAATGGGATTATAGATAATGAAGATATAGTAACTAAAATTATGTCTGATGATACAGATGCCTTTGGGGAATCAAAACATTTTAATAATTCTAAAAACATTTTAAAATTAGCTGAACTGTCTGCCAATAAATTTTTATCTAATAACCAAACTAAGCATTATAAATCTTTACGGGAAAGACCAAATAATAAACGTTTTGGTTATAACCAAAAAGCCAAAATCTCTAACCAAAAAGTTTATATTCACACAGGAGAATATGAAGACGGTAGGTTATCTGAAATTTTCTTAGATGTTTACAAAGAAGGTGTAGCCTTTAAAAGCATGTTAAACTGTTTTGCTATTGCTATTTCTATTGGCTTGCAATACGGAGTTCCTTTAGAAGAATTTGTTGATGCTTTTGTATTTACTAAGTTTGAACCATCAGGTTTAGTTGCAGGGCATGAACGTATAAAAATGGCATCTTCTATTGTAGATTACATTTTTAGAGATTTAGCCATTAATTATTTAGGAAGAGATGACTTAGCCCATGTAGAAGCAAGGCAACCAACTAAAAAAATTAATAATCGTAGCCAAGTAGTATCTTTAAATAATCATTATGAGCAACTTAAAGGGGAAGGTGAAATAGAAAAGAATCACTCTTTAAAACCAGAAACTACAAAAATTACTACCAATAATAGCTTAAATACTATGAATGGTAGCAATCTGAATACTAGTGGTAAAACTGTTAATCCTACCATTAGTAATATTAACTTAAAAAATGGATATGAAGGCGAAACATGCCCTGAGTGCCAGAACATGACACTTATTAGGAATGGAGTATGCCTCCTCTGCACAACCTGTGGTTCTACTACAGGCTGTAGCTAGGTTTGTCAAACCTAGCGATTATCCCAAACTAACCTCTATATTTTATAGTATAGAGGTACTTTTTTTCTTATTATAAGAGTAATATATCAAAGGTAAATTAAACCTTAATTTATCTTTTTTTTTAATTTTAATAAAAATTTTTTCTATTTTTTAATTGCTTAAAAATGTAATTTTGTTTATTATATAGTATATCAATTAGAGTTATATGAGTTATGAAAATTAGCAAAATTATTGTTGTTTTAAGCTGTATTTTTTGTGTAACTAAGGGCTATGCTTTTAATTTTCCAGATAGCGATTCTAACAATACTAATGTAGTAATAGACTATAATAGTGGGCAGATTCTTGTAGATAAAAATAAAGATCAAAAAATGTATCCCGCCTCTTTAACTAAACTAATGACCTTATATATTCTCTTTGAAAAAATAGATAAAGGTGAAATTAAATTCACCGATAAAATTAAAGTTTCTCGTGCTGCTGCTAGGCAAGAGCCTACTAAATTAGGCTTACCTGCAGGAAGTACTATTATGGTTAAAGATGCTATCGTAGCTGTTATTGTAAAATCTGCTAATGATATGGCTTATGCCATTGCAGAACATGTAGAACATGGTAATTACAAAAAATTCATTAAAGACATGAATACTAAAGCAGTTCAATTAGGGTTAGCTAATACTCATTATGTAAATGCTAATGGTTTACATAATAATAATCAGTATACTACCGCTTATGATATGGCAAAATTAGCAAGAGCTTTAATGATTCATTATAACTCTTATTATTCATTATTCTCGGTACCTTCTTTTAGCTGGAAACGCCGTACTTATTCTAGTACCGATCATCTTTTAGAATATCACGGGGTAGATGGTATTAAAACTGGTTATACTAGAAAGTCTGGTTTTAATTTAGTTTCTTCAGCCCAAAATGATAATACTAGAATCATTGCTGTGGTTATGGGTTTTAGATCTCATCAGAGTCGTGATGAATATATGAAAACCTTAATTGATCAATCTTTAATTTTAGCTTATAACAACCGTAAGTTTTCGGTACCATATGCAGTAAAACCAACTTTCTTAAAAAATACTAATGGGGAAAGTTTAGCTTACGTAAGCCATACTAAAACTCCTAATCAGGAAATTAGTACTATTAACTACGATTCTAATAACTTATACGCCATTGAAAAAGTTTCACAAGTTATTAAACTTACTAACAGTGATAAAGTAGCTATTTCACCTTATGTGAAGAGTTCTTCTAGAAAACATACATATCATCAAAAAGGTAGATATCAAGTTCAAGTTGGAGCTTTCTCTTCTTACCATAGTGCTTTAAGTACAGCTTATAATACCTTATTAATTAAAGGCACTAATAAACTACATTTAGCTAAGAAAAATGTTCTAGTAAATAAAAAGAATAGCTATTATGTGGCTCGTTTTGGTAAGTTAACTAAAAGTCAGGCTAATCAAACTTGTAAAGTCCTCCATAATAAGGGAAAAGATTGCCTAGTAGTTATGGTTTAATTTACTCACTTATAATTGATAAATAAATTAATAGATTAATTAGTTTATATATTACTTCCTAATAAATTAATTATACCAATCTTCATTCATTTCTGGCTTCATGTGTTGTAAATCTGAAATAGTAATTTTGTTGATCTTGAAGCGACAATATATTCTTGTACCGCTTTAGTGTGCTGGTTACTAAAGTGTTCACATAAAATATGATTTAAGGTATTCTATAGCCTATTAAAATCACTAAATGAAACCATTGTAGTAAACTCCTATATTTGTTTTGGTTAATCTAATCAATGATATCACTATTAAAGTAAATACTTTATTTATAGAAGTATTTACTTTAATAAAATCTCCTCCTTCTTTTGTAAAACAAAGGTTGACTAAGATACTCTCTAGGTTTAAAATAAAATCATACTGTTTTAGTATGATTTATAAGAAGGAGAATAAATATGAATCAAGGTTATATTAATCAAAAGTACAATAATTTCACCAATGAAAACTTATATGATATGTCAGCACGTTTTGTTGATAAACTTTTAAACTCCGAACATAAAGAGCTAGCTACTATATTTACAAGAGTTATAACTAACAAGGAAGCTCACATAAAAAAAGTAGCCAGCCTATGGCAAGATATTTATATTAAGAAAATTAAAGATAAACGTGAAAGTGAAAGGCATGCTCACCATACTAATATTTCTATAGGCCTTATGAATGCATGGTTAGAAGAATTTCAAGCTAGTGCTAATGAGGTTTTTGATGAAAAACATAGCAATATCATAGTTACAAGGGCTAAAAAGATTGCTGAAGATACACATATGCTAAAAGAATAATATAAAGTAAAATTAATCATAACACCTTAATAAACAACTATCATAAAACAGAATAAATTTTTAAATGTACTTTGCTTTATTTATACTCTTACCTTATATGTGTATTGCCCTTTGCTTATTTGGGCTATTACAGAAATTAATTATGATCTACAAAAAATATATTAATAAAAATAATAGCCCGAATAGTAAATTATATACCTACAACCATAAAAGTAATTCTATAAAATACATTTTATACTTAATCTTGTTACATTTTTTAGGGTATGTGTTAATAAAATGTACTTTTATTCTATTTGGTATTTCTGGCAATAACTTAAATAATATAACAACTTTAATACAAGGTATTGTGATTGCTATATTTTTAACAATATTAACATATAAGGTAGTTTATAATAGAATAAAGAACAGTATAAAAATTATTGGTAATATATATAATAACTTATTGCTAATATTGGTAGTTATTCATATTTTTGTTGGGTATATAGGTATTATGTTTATTAATGATGAATTAGATAAAAAAGCCACATCAACTATGCTATCCCATTATTATGATAGTTTGCTCTCTTTAGATATGAATTCTTATACCTACTTATTAAACCTAAATTTTATAACATTAATCCATTTAGTATTAGGTTTTTTATTTTTAGCTCTAGTTCCTTATACAAAACTTATGGAAGATATATTCATGATGCCAGTTAGTATTTATAACCTTACATTAAGAAAAAAAATATAAATACTACATAATTTTTTAGAAAGTTAAGTTAATTATATTCAAACTTTTGCCGAGTATAAATAAAATATGGTGAGTGCATTTTTAGGCTTAAAATTCTACAATGAGGGTGGTTATCAACTGAAAAACCTTTAGCTTTTTCAGCAATACTTATATGTTCCCCACCTAAGTAAATACCAGAATAATTTAAAAAGATTTCATCTACTAACTTATCTTGTAGTAAATTATGAAAATAATATGAGGCTTCTACTGAGATTAAATTAATTCCCATTTTTTTTAAGATTTTTAAGAATAGATGATTATCTATTAATTTTTCTCCTACCCCTACTATTAAAACCTTACCTATGGTGTTTGTTACAGTATAATTTAGGTGATGCAAATCATCTACAATAATTTCTATATAAGGGCAAAGTAAATGTTTTTTAACATGCTTAATACCTTGTTTAGTACTAACAATTAATAAAGATAAATCTTCTTGTTGAAAAATCTTATTATTATAATCTATGCTATGCCCTGTTAAAGTTGGTAGAATATTCATTGGCATTGCTGGTTTATTATTTATAAGGCGGTCTTTTTCTAGGTCGTTATCATAAATATAAGCCACAGAATCTATACATTCATGTAACATACTACTACCAATAACTACAGCATCGGATACTGCCCTTAGCATATTCATTAACCAGAAATCTGCTAACCCACCTTTTTTATCTTTAAAATTACTGTTAGCAATTAAAGTTCCTCCATTTGAATTTTTATAAGTAATTTTTCCATCAATAGATTCTACAAAAGATGATACTATTAATGGTCTATCACTGTTTAAAGGTGGTAATAGTAAAGAAGATCCATAAACTGCCTGAATTTTAGTAGAATTTAAGGGTAAATAGTTATAATTGCTTGGGATATCCTCATAAATAGAAGTTAGTTTAATATCATCAATGGGAAAAATTTTTTTATTACGTGGCATAAAACCTACAACTATTAAAATTATGTTACTTGTACTAAATGTTATATTAGCAAGATTAATTGCAATATAATAAATTTGCAAAACTATTTTTAATAGAAATATCTGATTGTATTAGCTTAACTTTAATTAAGAAATAATAGTAACTCATTAGCTAGAACTAATCTAATTATACTTTTATATTTTGAAGTTTAAATAGTAAGTTACTAACTGCAGCTATTTTATCTAAATTAAATACTTTTACATTATAATAATTACTAGATAAATTTTGGTGAAACTCATAAATTTCTTGGAATTTATACTGTTTAATATGTTTAAGAATTAAGAAATCTAATAAATTAAAAAAAATTCCTATTTCATCAGTTAATATATTTTGGAATTCTTTAGTAAAACTAATAACTCCTGCTTTGTTATTATTAAGGATTACCTCTTGTAAACTTTTATAAAAATTCAAATTATCTGCTTGTAAATACCATAAGGCTTTAGCTGAGGATCCTTCTGCTAAGTTTAGAATATCTTGCCCTTCTTTAGGAAAACTAATATTATTATATTCTAAAACTTGGATTATTTCCTTACGATCTAAAGGTTTAAACTTTAAAGAAATACATCTTGAGGTAATAGTATCTAGCAAAGTTTCATAATTATGAGCTATTAGCAAAAATACTACATTAGCAGGTGGTTCTTCTAAATTCTTTAGAATAGCATTAGCGGCATTAATATTTAGGTTATCTAGTGCATCTACAATAATAACTTTATAGTAGGTATCATCATTAGATTGTAAGAATCTACCAATTTTTCTAATTTCCTCAACACTTATACTATCTTTATAAGTATTTTTTTTATCATCAAACTCTGGTTGAATTAATAGAAAATTAGGATGACTATTTTTGTTAATTAAATTATTCACCTTAGGGTTTATAGTTAGAGAATCTAAATTATTTATTGCTGATATAGGAGCAGATAGTAAAAGTTTGGTAAACTGTAAAGCCCAAGAGAATTTTCCAACACCTTTAATGCCATAAAAAATAATAGAGCCTCTTAACCTTTTAGCTTGAAGCATTTTATTAAAACTATGATAAATATGATGATTCCCAATTAGTTTATTTTCCATAGTGCTATTCTTTTGGTAAGGACAGTTTCTGAACAACCTTTTCAGGTAGTGGTAGTAATTCTAACTTTAATTGCTTATTTATATTAGCAATAATAGACTTATGAATTTCATACAATGATAGCCCCTTAGCAATAACACAAGTAGGAGCCTTATAAAACTTTTTATAATCCCGAAAACCTTTAATAATATTATCATGATATTCTTTTGGCATGTTATCTATTTTATTTAACAAAGAGGCATGGCGGTTACCAATTCTTGTTATAGCTGTAGCTGTAGTAGTATCTAGAATTAGGGTTAGATCTGGATACAGATCAAAGTTAATAGTTTTATGAATATTAGCAATAATTTGTAGGTCTATATTTTTTATATACCCTTGGTAAACAAAGGTAGATAGCACAAACCTATCGCACAATACAAACTGCCCTTTTTGTAAGCTAGGCTGAATTTCATGTATGATATTTTCATGTCTTGCAGCACTAAATAATAAAAGTTCTGTTAAATTAGAAAAATTATTAGCAAAAATTAAAGAGCGAATAGCTTCAGCTTGTTGCACTCCCCCTGGTTCTCTGGTTGTTATAAAAGAATATTTATGTTCTTTTAATACAGCTGCTAATAAGCGAATTTGGGTGCTTTTGCCAACAGCTTCGGCTCCTTCTAAACAAATAAAAATATTAACCTCACTATAACTATGTTTTAGTTTTATTAATTGTAGATATATCCTGTTTTTACCTAGTATAAAAAGCTATAACAATTTAACTAAGTAATTTCTTAATAGCATTATAGGGCAACAGTAAAAACTCTAATGGTGTTGCCACTTGTTTTAGATCTTCACTAGCAGGTACATCGTAAGAAATATTATATTGTTTATAATCTTGGTCTTTCATAAGAACTTGCACCTTAGCAACCTTTTCTCCTTTTGCAACATTAGTTAGAATATAACGAGGATGCACAAGTTGTACTTGCAGATCTTTTGGCGTTAGCTCTTTAGGTAAAATAACTATAAGATCTTTATCTAAGGTAAGTTCATAAGAATAATCTAAACCATGTAACACAGGAATTTTAGCCAGAACAGTACCTTTTTTCAAAATAGTATAAGAATGAAAATTTTTATATACCCACCTAATTGCTTTGGCAGCTTCAGTTTTTCTATAATGTGAAGTGGGGGCACCAATTAAAACCCCTAGAATTCTAAAATCATTATTACTATTTACTGCACTAAATGATAAAGAATACTTGGATTGATCTATATGCCCAGTTTTAATACCATCAATTAGGAAACTATCATCGTAGTAATTAAGTAAAGTATTACGGTTATATTGTTTAATTCCATTATAAGTAAAAGACTTAATAGAAAATAAAAAATAGTATTGTGGGAAATCTGACATTATTCTATAAGATAAAAGAACTATATCTTGGGTTGTGCTATAGTGGTTTTTATTGTAAACTCCATCAGAATTACTAAAATGAGTAGATTCTAAACCAAGCTCTTTAGCTTTTTTATTCATAAGATTAACAAAAGATTCTTCCGAACCAGCCATTAGTTCTGCTAAGGTAATAGAAGCATCATTGCCTGAAACAACAATTATTCCTTTTATTAAGTCTTCTACCCTTACTTTTTGCCCAGCCTCTAAAAATAAAGTAGAACCACCTGTAGCAGCATTACCTTTTTTATAAGCATTTGTACTTACAGTAGCTAGCTGCTTTAACGATAGTTTTCCTTCTTGAATTTCTTGAAAGGCAATATAGAGGGTCATTAATTTGGTTAGTGAAGCTGGGTAGATCCTCTTATCTGCATTTTTATTATATAGCACTGTTTTAGAATCATAGTCAATAATTAAGCCGTTAGTAACATTAAGTTTAATTTCTTTTGGGCTAGCCATAGCTAAACCTACATAGGAAAACAATATACAAGAAAAAAGAAAAAGAAACCTCATAACTAACCTAAAAATATATAATTCAATTTAAAATATTATAGCTTATTTTATAAAAAACAAAAAAGGCAAAATTTTTATAATTTTGCCTTAAATGAATTAAATGTTGTGGTATTACTATTCTTCAACAACTACACGAGATGATGAATAACCTAGCTTAACCAATCTATTTTTTACTTTGATGGCATCATCTATACTGCCATAAGGTCCTACTCTTAGTCTTAAAATGTTTTTGCCATCAACATCAACTTTTTGTAGGCTTACTACACCCACATCACTTAATGAGTTAGCTTCTTTTACTACGTTATCATTATCATCACTGAAGGCTCCTAACTGTACAAATACACCTCTTGGTACATAAGATTTAACACTATCAGGCTCTACCAAGTTCACATTTTTCATGTGTTGCCCTTCGGTATCGGAAATTATTTCTTCCTTACTTAAAGGCGTAGCTTCTGCTATAGCTTGGTTAGCACTTTCATTAATCTTTTCATTTTTATCTATAGCACTATTGTTAACTTCATTAATTTTTTGCTTATCGGCTAAAGCCTGTTTGCTAATATCAGTTAATAAAGTTACTCGTACTTTAGCTGTACCTTGATCGGCAAAACCTAATAATTCTGCTGCTCTTTTAGATACATCAATAGATCTACCACCAGTAAATGGACCACGATCATTAACCCTTACAATGACCTTCTTACCATTTTCTAAATTAGTTACTTCCACAAAAGAAGGCATTGGTAAAGTAGCATGAGCGGCCGTTAGCTCTTCCATGTTATATACCTCACCATTAGAAGTTTTTTTACCGTTAAAATCTTCACCATACCAAGAAGCAATACCTATTGCATCGTAATTAGAAACCTCTTGTGGTTTATACTTTACACCATTAACTTCATAAGGATTACCCACTTTATAAACTTCCTGATTAGTTTTAGGAATATCAGAGTTACCTGAATTCACCGGACTAAAAGGAGCCGCAAAAGCAACTGTTGAACTTAAACTTAATGCTATAGCTATATGAGCTACATAATTCTTTTTTGAATTTGTCATGATTTATTATCCCAATTATTTTTTTTTATTAATTAAATTAAACCAAGACAGTTTAATTAACCCTTTGTTAAGAAATATAAACAACAAAGGTTAACAAAAAGTTAATTTTAAACCTTTTAGGCTAAAAAAATTAACATGTTGGGATAGCTTTTAACACTAAGTAATAAAAGGAGTGTAGACAATTATAGGGAAACTAATAGTTAATATTTTTTAACAGAAAGTTAATTTATTTGTTAACTTTTATGATTTAAAGGTTAATTTTCTTAATCTTAATAAAAAAATAGGAAAGTGATTCGTTAAACAGGCTAATAAACCTTGTAAATGCTGGCTTTATTAGTAGAATATATACTGAATTCCTTGTATTAATAACTTTACAAGTTGAAAAGGTAGTAGCTATTATAATTGAAAAGAAACTAAACTGACATTACTAGCACTAACTTTTTATAAGAAAATGGTTACCTAATAAATAGTTAAATAGTTAATTAATAATTATGAAATAAAATTTTAAGAAGAATCTTTAAGTTATCTATTTTGCTAAATTGTACTGAAGCCATTAGCTTATAATTGGCTCCAATTTTTTGTAATTGCTTTAAATAAGATTTACCAACAAAACTAAGTAATAAAATAGGTTTTATATTTTTTGGTAAAATATGTTGTTGCTTATTAATTTTTTGTAATAAGTTTTGTGCTGTTGTTAATATTTGCTTTAAGTTATCCTGCCCTACTTGGTGGTAATTAGTTACATCTTTTTCTTGAAAAATTAAAATAAAACGATGATACCTAAAATAAAAATCTGTATTACGGAGAATTCCAACTATACCATAAAAACAGCCAATATCTTCTATTAATTGTAAAACATTACTATCTTTTACTTGGCAAACCTGCATGTAGAATTTCCATAATGCTCCCTCTGTATTTTTGGCATAGGAAACTAATTCAGCAACAGATTTAAAAGGTAAAGTATCGGCATTAATATTATAAGATGTTATAAAAGTTAATACATTAGTTAAGGAAAGATTATAAGTTTTTGCTAACTTTTTAAATTCATCTACTGTAGGAACTCCACTTTGTGCAGGATTTTTTATGGCATCTAAGTACCATTGCAGTTTAATTTGGTATAAATTAGTATTGGTAGTTTTAAAGGGGAGATCAAATAATGATTGATGAAAATTTTCTAAAATATAAAAAGACTCAACAGCTTGTTTATTAATTAAACTAGCAATTAACAAACGATGGTTATCTACATTAAACATAAAATCTAACTATATCCTTTTTATATTCTATCTTCTTGGTACATAAAGTAGTACCACCTGAAGTTTAAACTATTCATATATACATATTAATATTTTTTATAAAGATAATATTTATCAAGATAAAAGCTAAGTTGCTAAAACTATAAATATTAAACTTATCAATAAAGTATTTTTATAAATAAAAATACAATCTTCAATGGTTACCTTAAGTAAGAAAAGTATAATTTCATTAAAAATAGATAAAACATCAATTAACAAAATATCTATAATTATCTACTATTTAAAATATTACATTATTTAGCATTAAAAGTATAACCAAGGCTAACTAAAATACTACTAATATTATAACGCCCTGCTTTTAAACTCCTAGTATAAGAGCTACCATTGTTAGGAGTTATATATTCATTAGTATTAATGTCAGCTACAAATAAACGGTATTGGCTACCAACATAAAAGCCCGAAACTAAATAATATTTAATACCTAAGTCCATAGTAAAAATACCTTTAAAAGACTCTTCCCCATTCACATCACCCTCCACCCACTCACCATAATGATTGTAGCCTGCTACCTTACTACTATAACTATTATTACTAACCCCAAAGGGAATGCCAAGCTGGTTATAAAGGATAGTATTTTTACTTATTTTATAACTATTATACCAAGCTAAAACATAGCTATTAGTTGATAATACTTCATTAGATGCTGGTTCTACTTTAAACGAAACTTTTCCTGCCGACTTACTATAATCTTCCTGATAATTATAATTATAAAAGGATAGCCCACTATAATAATTTTTACTAAACTTATAAGCAATAGTAGTACCTATACTGTAATTATTAGAATAAGAATTTTTCCCTAGAGCTCCACTTAACTCGTAGATAAAACCTTTATATTTGGTTTTTATATTCTTGTTATTTAATTGATAATTTATTTTTATATTATTACTAGGTTCTATTTTAGGTGGAATAACAAAAACCTTTGGTGGTATTACTTTTATAGGTTGCACATCATTATTAGGGGGGTTAGGGTTTACAGGTTTAGAAGGATTATCTTTACTAGGTTTAATAATTATTATAGTTGTTTGTTTATTCCGATGATGAATCTTCTTACCATGGTTATGATTAGGTTTACTAGGTTGCCCCTTATTACTAGGTTTTGGTTTATGATGTTTCTTATAAGCTCTTTTTATTTTTCGTTTTGCTTTATTAATTTTATGGTGAGGTTTTTTAGTTTTGGTAATTTTTATAATGGTAATTTTCTTTCCATTTTTAGTAACAATTTGTGTTTTAGTAATATGTGTTTTAGTAATAGTTTTATTGTTAATGTTTATTTGATGATTTGGTTTATTTTTTTGTATTTTGGAAATTGTAACGTTATTTTGAGAAGAATTAGCAGTATAGCTATTACTATTTGCAGTTAAAGATAAAGTACTTAGTAAGAATATAAAAATTATATATTGGTATAAAAACATAACACACCTATGGTTGATTATTATTTTGTGATAAATAGTTATTATGAAAAATAGATATAAGAAAGAACTCTTAATTTATTATGATTTCTTTTAATTAAGAGTTCTTTTAGTTAAATACTATACTCTTGGCTTATACTGTTAATAACAAGACAAGGTTATTTAGATAAAACTATCTGTAAAAACTAGTGGGATTGAGGGTAACTAGCACATTAAAACTTCAAAACTAACATATTAGTGTTGGTTAAAGTTGCTATTTTTAATATTTTTCAATATTAACATCAAGAATTATGAATACTAAGAATTAAGTTAAGTATGAATAAAATAGTTGGATTAATTAGATTTAAGGTAGCTTAAGATTTAAAGGTATAACCTATATTAATTAAAAAACTATTATTATTGTAACGTCCGCTTTTTAAAGGGCGGTCAGATTCTGGTTGCTCGTTTGTGGGCGTAAGATGTTCGTTTACATCAATATCAGCGGCATAAAAGCGGTATTGCCCTCCAAGATAAAAACTATGAGTTAAATAATATTTAAAGCCTAAATCCATAGTAAAAATACCGTTAAAATACTCATTGCCCTTAGCCTCACCTTCTACCCAATTACCAGCACTATCAAAACCATTAACCCATGAGTTGTAGTTATTGTTACTATGGCCTAAAGGAATCCCGAATTGAGCAAACATAACCGAATTTTTACTTATTTGATACTCATTATACCAAGCTATTACTAAACTACTAGCATCTAGTTTAGCTGTTGAATGAGGGTCTACCCACATTGATGCCTCTGGGGCAGATTTAGCATAAACCTCAGAGTAATCGTATAAATAAAAGGAAAAACCACTATGGTAATTACGGCTAAATTTATAAGCTAAGGTGGCTCCTACTGTATAATTGTAAGAATAAGTATTGCCTCCTACGGCTATATTAGTATCTAAAATTAAATTTGACGGTGAAGATTCCTTTTCAGAAGGAGCATCTTTTGGGGAATCTGCTTTAATATTATTAATATCTTTACCTTGGTAAATATTCATATAAGTATTTTCTGCCCACGCTGAAACACTTATTAATAACAATAAAAATACATACTGGAAAAGCATTAACTTACATTACTTACTATATGTTACTTATAATATAAAAATTTTAAATAATAACTTTTTGAAGTATTCATTATACCACATTTTAATTATAATTGCACTATAATTAATTCTTTGCTTTTATCTAAGTTTTATCTTACAATTTTATTAAGTATTAATACAATTTAAAGGTACTTATCATGACTTTCACCTTAGAAAAATTACCCTTTAGCATGGATTCTCTTGCCCCTTTTATGTCGCAAGAAACTTTAGAATTCCACTATGGGAAACATCATCAAACTTATGTTGATAACTTAAATAACTTAATAAAAGATAATGAATATAAAGATTTATCTTTAGAAGAAATTATTAACAAAAGCTATAAAGAAAAAAATAATCCTATTTTTAACAATGCTGCCCAGAATTATAATCATATTGAATTTTGGAATAGCATGAAAAAAGGTGCTGCAAGTAGCATGCCAGATAAACTAAAAGATTTAATTATTAAGAATTTTGACTCAGTAGAAAAATTCAAAGAAGATTTACTTAAAGCAGGCACTACCTTATTTGGTTCTGGCTGGGTATGGCTAGCCTTAGACAATGATAAACTAGAAATTATGCAATGTTCTAATGCTGCTAATCCCTTAATATTTAATAAAAAGCCAATTTTAGGTTGCGATGTTTGGGAACATAGCTATTACATAGACTACCGTAACAAACGGGCAGATTTCCTTAAGGCTTGGTACGAAAACCTTATTAATTGGGAATATGTAGCAACTAAGTTGGATTAGGTTTATTTAGTTAACCATAATAATTACAGTTAACTAACTAAAAAACTAAAAAGGTAAGAAGTTTTTTCTTACCTTTTTATATTATTACTAACAAATATTTAATAGAGATTTATAAAAATTATTTTTACTCTATAATAAATAATTAATATTTTTGGTCTTTTTTGTAATTAAATTCTTTTAACCATTTTTTAGCCAATTTGACTAAAGGTTCATTGTTATCAATATATAAGGTATCTTCTTGTTTTTTCTTATAAATTTTTTTATCATTAATCTTTTTAATTATAGCATTATTAATAATTGGTAGTTTTAAGCGTTGCAATACAGATTTAACCTCATCATTAAAACGGCTTACAGGATAATTTCTAATTTTATAAGTTCTTAGGTAATTTTGCATAAGTTTTAGCATTTTAATATTACCCATTTCTTTTTTCCTACTATTACTTTGTTGCTCTATATTGTTACTTTCACTATTTTTGTTTAATTCACAACCTCCGGTAAAGAAAAAATCGTTATGGGCTAAAGGATTACGAATTTCTTTATCTAGCTTTCTATAGAGTTTTTGCTTATTAGCTTCCTTATTACCATTATCAGAGTTTTTTGACTTAGGGTATGACTTAGAATCATAATTATTAAAGTGTTTAATTTTTATTAAATTACAGTATTTAAGTAAAATATTATTAATTTCTAAGTTAGCATTGTAAAATTTTTCAATATAGGAAAATTTAATTTTATTTGGGTTATAATTACTATTATTTGCTATTACTTCTGTTAGTATTTTTATATTTTTTTCACCTATAAAATAATATATTCTTTTAAAAGGAATAGGTTTGTAAAACAAAGGTAGTTGACTTTCTGCTACTGATTCTTGGTTGATAACTTCTCTATTAACAGATAGAGTATCTGTTTGTACAATAGCATCTTTATTAAATTGTTGATACACCTTTTGATATAAGTTGTTATATTCTTTATGCTTTTTGAACCATATAGAACTCTCTTTATCTTTACCAATTTTATAGCTGTAACCAACTAATTCAGCTTTCCTTTGATTTTTCTTATTGTATATTGTTTGTATTAGTTTCTTTCTTTTATCTTTAGGGAGTTTATTTAAAGATGTTGGTATATTTATATTTTCTTGCTTTAACTGATCATATAAATTATTGTCTATAAAGGCTTTAGCAAAAGTTTCATAGTTAGTAATACTATTACTTATTAGTTCATGAATAAACTCTTTTTTCTCTCTTTGTAAAGTTTTATGCAAAAATGTTAGCTGTTTTTGCCCTTGTGTTAATTCTTCTTTGGTTATTTGATTTTTACAATTTTTCATACTTTTTTTGATAGATTGTATAGTATAAGAATTTATTTTATTAATAAAAATTTCTGCCAATTTAGGTGGTAATAAGCACAATATTATTTGTAAATATTGTAGCTGGGAAACAGGTGTTTTAATTTTATTTGAATAAGTTTTTTCTTTAACTTTGTTTATTTTTATTTCCCCATAATGAAACAAATCAGTTCGCTTTTTACCTAAAATTTTTATAGCTTGGCTATAATCAGCTAAAGTAAATTTATCATAGTAATTTTTAGGGTTTAAATAACAAAGAGTCTTATTTACAATAGATTGTTGTTGCTCTTCACTAGCATTTTGTGTTTTATTATTATCCTCTTCATTTGCTGTGTATTTTAAATACATAATATAACGTATTTTAAGAAATTCTAAAAAACTTGTGGCTTTTCGTTTTTCTTGTTTTTTTTCTTCTTCTACTAAAGGTTTATTTATATTTGCTGGATAGCATTTCTGTTTTACAGTTTTTGGCTGTTGATTTGGCTGTATTTCTTTAGCTTTGATAGGCTCACTTTTTTGTTGGATAAGAAAAGCAAAACTATCTTTATAAATTTCTCCGTAGCTATCAAATAATTCCTTATTTTTTAATTTCTGGAGTTGCTCTTTTTTATCTTTTTTATTTTCATATTTTTGATAATTATTAGCAACATATTTATCTATTGTCTCTGTATTGTTATTAAAACTTTTTAAGAAAATACTACAAATATAACGATTAATAATATCTAAAAAATAAATACATTCTATACGAAAAGTTGGATAACTTTCTTCAAGGTGTTTAATTAAATTATCAATGGCTTGAATTTCATTTAATTTATACTGGAAGTTATGTTTATTAATAGAATCTATATCTTTTTTTTCTTGCTGGTTACTACTAACCATTTTCATATTCCTTCTTTAAAATTTTTAGACAATATTAATTATATATCTAACAATTTTAAAGAATCATATCTTTCTTTGCAATAACTATTAATTCAACATAAAAACATTAGCACATTTTATATAGGTCTGCCTAGTCCCCCTTTGAGGGGGGACTAGAACGGCACAAGCTTTAAGCATGGCTTCCTAGTAGGTCTGCCTAGTCCCCCTTTGAGGGGGGACTAGAACTCCAAACACAGTTATCCTTTGTGAAAGTAGGGTCTGCCTAGTCCCCCTTTGAGGGGGGACTAGAACTTAACAAACTAACAGGAGAAATAAAATTCATGGTCTGCCTAGTCCCCCTTTGAGGGGGGACTAGAACAAAAGAATTATTAAAACATGATTTTCATTAGGTCTGCCTAGTCCCCCTTTGAGGGGGGACTAGAACGGCTAACAGCAACATATAACAGACTACCAAGGTCTGCCTAGTCCCCCTTTGAGGGGGGACTAGAACTTACAAATATTATAAGCTACTCGATTAACGAGGTCTGCCTAGTCCCCCTTTGAGGGGGGACTAGAACTTAAAACCGAAACACCAACTCAAAATCAACGGTCTGCCTAGTCCCCCTTTGAGGGGGGACTAGAACAGGAAAGACCACAGCTAACTAAAGAGCAATGGTCTGCCTAGTCCCCCTTTGAGGGGGGACTAGAACAATATACCAATCATTAAGCGATAGTGCTGAGGTCTGCCTAGTCCCCCTTTGAGGGGGGACTAGAACAAATAAAAACAATAACCTTGATTGATAACGGGTCTGCCTAGTCCCCCTTTGAGGGGGGACTAGAACACACAAAGTAAAAAAGGAAGTGCGATGAATGGTCTGCCTAGTCCCCCTTTGAGGGGGGACTAGAACATAGAGGAACAAAATGTCAAAGCATAATACGGTCTGCCTAGTCCCCCTTTGAGGGGGGACTAGAACGTATTAAGATATTAGAGCCAGCCCCCACCAGGTCTGCCTAGTCCCCCTTTGAGGGGGGACTAGAACTAAAAATAAAAGAACTACTTGAGAGAATGCGGTCTGCCTAGTCCCCCTTTGAGGGGGGACTAGAACAATGTAGATATTATGAATTCAAATTTTGTGGGTCTGCCTAGTCCCCCTTTGAGGGGGGACTAGAACATAATCTTTAAGCAACAAAATTAGTTTTAGGGTCTGCCTAGTCCCCCTTTGAGGGGGGACTAGAACTTCTGTGGCAACCATTAACTCAAATGCTTTGGTCTGCCTAGTCCCCCTTTGAGGGGGGACTAGAACAGAGCTTAAAGAAATACGCAAAATGATAAAGGTCTGCCTAGTCCCCCCTTTGAGGGGGGACTAGAACTCATTGTAAAAACACTAGCTACGGACTATTGGTCTGCCTAGTCCCCCTTTGAGGGGGGACTAGAACGTAAGATGGGTCAAAACTAGGTTTTGCCTTATCTACTAGCTATTTAATAGCTACAAACCCTCTCAATCTCCTTATTACTAAGGGGAGAAATTTAAGGAATAAATTCCATAAATAAATGTATAATATATTATTTAATTTTTGTCAATGAAGTTATACTAGGTTTATTTATGGATAGTTGATTAAAGTAAATTAATTATAGTTAATTTATATAATATTAATTATATTCCATGTTCCCAAGATTGCCCTCTATCTATTAGTGGGCGTATTTTCTTTATTTGGCACACAACTGTTGCTACTATTTCATTAGCTTTTTCTTCACCAAATTTTTCTTTAATAAGGTTTTGCATTTTTACTAACTTTTCACCTGTGGTATGAATTTGTATAACTTTGGCATATATTCTTATACCTTGATATTCTTTTGAATTTTTGCCCGACTTAACTACCATAAAAGTAATATATTTATTTGCTTGAATATTACGAAAAGTAATAGATGGTGAACTAACAGTTTCACTAATTTCAAATTCAATATCCTGATTTTCTAATATCCTAGAAGAATTCATAAGAGCTACATTAGGTTCCCCTGCTGTATTTGCTGTACAAACAATTATATCTTGAGGCGGATTATTAAAAAAGCCCCTTAGCTTGGTTAAAGCTATCTTGTTAATTTTATTCATAATTGTATCCTTTTTAGATCTTGCTAAAAGTTTAGTGTAAAAAAATATATATAATTCTAAGTTTTAAGGCAAAAACACAATAAAAAAATAAAACAATATAAAGTAATATAAAATAATGTACTAATAATCAAGTTATACTTTATTATATTTATTATATATAGTATTGGTTTAAGTTGATGCTATAAAAATTTTTTACACTTAAGTATTCATACTGTTATTTTTGCATTTTAATTAAAAAGACTATTTATATAAAAAATAAAAAATTCCATTTTATGTTGTAAAAAACAATAGAAAAACTAAAGTAATTATAGGTACTTGTTATGGGTGTGAGTATCTTAAGACAGAAGCTGATATTATCATTTCTGATAATCTTCTAAACCTTCCTGTAAAATGGTCATCTTAAGAAAGGCTTAGAATTAAAACTAAACCTTAATAATTGTAATATCTTTTGAGTTACAAAAATTCTTTTTAATAACTGTGCTAATAGCTAAGCTATTATTATTTTTACTAAAAGTAAAAAGTAGTTTAACAGTTAAATAATTATTTATTTTTATGGTAAATATTTATATCTTATTAAATAATAGATAATTTTAACAAAACTTCTTAGACTTTTTATAATAGTAGTTTTAAAAAATAATTTAAGATATATTTGTAATTTAATAGGTAGATAACCAGTTTCTTTTATTAATAAATTTTGAAAAGTACTTAAATAGAAAAAACTGTAATTATCACAATACTCTAAAGCATTATATTTGTTTTGGTTTAAGAAATCTTCTAGATGTGGAATGGCATACATTATTCTTTCTACAGATATAAATTTATAAGTAAGGCTTTTTGTATTTTGCCATATACAAAAAGTTGGAATATTATAAAAATAATAACCTGCTAATAAAGATGTTGATTTAAAACCAACAATCATTTTTGGCTTAATAATAGGAAGAATTTGTTCTGCTAAAATTATATCTTCTGATATAGGAATAATTTTTTCAGGATTTTTGCACCTAGAACTTATATTTTTCCACCCAACTTGTATACGGGGATGATCTTTTATATAAATTGTATAACCTTTATCTGTAAGAAGATTAAAATAATTTATTAATTGTTTAATACCTTCCTTAGTTAACTTATCAGTTCCTGCTATAAAAAGAATATTTTTTTCATCATATTTTGTTTTAAGTTTAACCGATATTTTACTTAGATTTTTTTTTAAAATTTCACGGTTTATACTAACTACTTTTGTATTATAAATACATAACTCAGGAAACAATAAATACTGGGTAACAAATATACTTTTAGTATTATGTAAAGGGGGTACATAACTCATTAAACCTTCATGTACTCCATAATACTTTGTATTAGTATTACTATATTTTTTAAAATAAGAACTAGAATAAGTAAAGGGTTCTGCATAAATTTCATCAAAAATTAAACCTTGGCACTTTTCTGCTAACATATCAGCTGGTTTCTGCTTTTTTGATAAAGAATAGGTATGAGTAAAATTACAACCTAACAGCTTGACCATTTGTAAATTTTTTTCTAGATCTTGCCTGATGCTACTAAGAATTAGGTAATCTTCATACATTACATTGGGTAAAGATATTTGCTCTATTAAGGTGGCAATAATTAAATTATGATAATAGCCAGTAGAGATAAAAAGCCTAGTTATTTTTTTGCTAATTTCCATATATAAGTTTTCCTTTAGTATACTTTATTTTTTACGTTTAGCATTGCCTGTAAGATTGTGTGTTTCTGCTTGTTGTTCTTGTAATAAATAAAGATAGTTATTAAAATGTTCTTGGGTAATTTCACCTGTTTTAATTTTAGCTTGAATAGCACAATCAGGTTCATTTTGATGGGTACAATTACGAAATTTACATAATTTAGCAGTTGCTAAAATATCGGCAAAAGTTTCATTCAAATTATAGTTTTTATCTAGCCATAAGCCAAACTCTTTAATACCAGGGCTATCTATAATACAGCCCCCACTTTTTAATAAAAAAATTTCCCGATGAGTTGTGGTATGTTTGCCCTTGTTTTTCTCTTGAGAAATAACTCCTACTTTTTGTACTTCACTTTCTAATAAAATGTTAGTAATGGTAGATTTTCCACTACCTGAAACTCCTACTAACACGGCAGTTTTATTATTTACTAGTAAATCTTTAATAGGATTAAAACTTAAGGGCTGCAAAATACTAGTTACTATGGTAGTAACATGGGGAAAATTAGTAGTAATTTCTTTGGTAAAACTTGTAGGATCTTGAGTTAGGTCTTCTTTAGTTAAAATAATAATAGGTATTATGTTAGAATCAAAAGTTGCCAACAGAAAACGTTCTAGCCTTTTCAGGTTAAATTGATGATCTAAAGACATTGTCATAAAAACATAGTCTACATTAACTGCTAATATTTGGACATCTTGTTTTTTACCAACTAATTTACGTTTAAATACTGTTTTTCTTTGTAATATTTTTTGAATAAAAAAAGAATCATCATTAGGCTGGCTTGTTTGATTCTTTAATATAATAAAGTCGCCTATTTGAGGTAAGTCGGCATTACTTACAGCTAGGTGGTGCAATAAGTTACCTTTAGCAAGGGCTTTGATGATATTTCCCTGATTGTTTATACTTACATAATATTTTTTATGAATAGCAATAATTTTTGCAATTTGGCTAATACTAATATTTTCATGAATAAGTTGTTGTGTAAAGAAACTATCTAAACCGTATTTTTCTAAGTAGTTCACATTACTTGCCTTAGTTTAATTCTTTTATAAGATTTATAAATATTAATTACATCATAGCTAAAAACTAGTTGTAATACTACTTATTTATAGCACTAAATTACTACTCTTAATTCTTAATATTAACTTTATCACCTAGTTCTTGAATTGCAAAATTCATTATAAAACCTTTAGTTACACTACATCATATTATATAAATAATTTTATATAAATAAATTAATATTTTATTCACCTTTTAAATTATATCATTAATGTATAGTAATAATAAAATATCACTATGAATAATTATAAAAATAACAAGTGTTTTTAGGAGACTTGCAATGAAGAAAATTATAGGACTTATAGTTATAGGGCTACTTTGCTCTTTTACAGGTTTATATGCCAACAATGACGGTATGTCGTCTAAAATGATGGAACAAAGAATGAATCAAATGTTAAAATCATTTGAAAATGCTGGTGGTTCTGCGGCTGGAGTAAAAATTTTAAAAGACGAATTTGCTAAAATGGATAAACAAACCATGATGGATAATCGTAAGCAAATGATGCAATTAAAAAAAGAAATGAAAATGATAGCCACAGACACTGATTTTAATGCTAGAGCTTTCAAAAATAACGCCGACAAAATGACAAAACTAATGGGTAAAGGCATGGATAAATTCTTTGATAATCAAGCTAAGGTTTTATCTAAACTTAGCCAAAAAGACAGAAAAATTTATATTAGTCAACTTGATAAGAAAATGTCTAAAATGCATGGTCAGGGTAGATAAAACACCTTAAAAAGCTATATTAGTTTTAACAGTGAGGCTTTCCATATAATAAAATTGTGGAAAGCCTTTTCTATTAAATTTTTTACTAAAATATTCTTAAACGTTTATTTTAGTAAAATTGTATATAACTTTTTTAGTTAATATAATTATCTTTCATACAATTAATCAAACTTTATATTACATTGGTAATTATAATATAATGAATTCAATTAATTACTTATATAAAAAAACTAATAACTTTACCTATGAATTATAGGTAAGGTTTCCCTTAAGTAAGAGCTTTACTGTGAAATCAGCCCATTTCAATAATAATGAACCATTAGGTAACTGTAAAGTTTACTAGGTATATTCTTATTTGTAGAATTTTTGTATCTACTGTTATGTTTATTTAGTTTAATTTATGCTTAGTATCATATATATATATATATTCATGGTTAATACATATTTTTAGAAAATATATGGATCATAAGAAAATATAAGATAAAAAATATATATAATATTAAACATACTGTTATGCACTTTAGTGTATTCTAAGGCATATTTTACAAACAAATTATAAAAGCTAAGTTGTTTGTGGATAGAAAAGTTTTTATAGAATAGTAATAAGTAATAACTTAAATAATAACTTATAGAAGATAACCTATAGAACTTTTATAACTATGCCCTGTTTTTGGGATAATTCCTGAATAATATTGGCAGGTAATTCTATATTTTCTATAAAATATTTAATATAGTTATTATTGTGTTTTACATATAAATGTAAATTTGTGTTTCCTGTGGGAATATGTATATTTTTTAAGTAATCTAGGTATTTTGTTTCTTCTAAAATAAGTTCTATATTAGTAACACTAGGATCTGCTTGGCTTAAATTTGCTAGGCTATTTATTGCCGTATTAGTTTTAGTATTATTAAGGTTTGCTACTTCCTCTTGTTTATGCCGCCCCAGATTTTTAATTTTATAATTTGTAGTTAATTCTTCAATACTATCTATAAAAAGCCTAGTATCATTTTCGTCTCTTTTAGTTACAGTTTTTACAATATAGCATTTGTGTTCTTTAATTTGCCCTATATATTTTTCATAAGCCTTACCAAATAAGCTAATTGTAAAAATAGAGCTATGGTCATAAAATGTTAAATTAGCAAATAAATTACCACTTTTAGATTTAGAACTACTAATTTTCATTAAGTAGCCTGCGGTAAACCCCTTATTTTTTTTACTATTAAGAATGCTTTTGTAACTATCTACCTTTTGTGCTATGAGAATATCATTAAACTCACTTAATGGGTGGGAAGATAAAAAGTAATTAGCAATTTCTAATTCATTTTCACTTTTTGTTACTGTATCCCAATCTTCATATTGAACTAGAGTTAATAAATTTTTATTTTCTTGAACATCAAACAAGTTGATTTGGTTGGAAGTTTTATCTTCAAATATATTATTGTTAAAGTTTATCATGGCTTCAATATTTTGAAATAAAGTATTACGGTTTGTATATACCGAATCAAAGGCTCCACTTTTAATTAATGCTTCTAATTGTTTTTTATTAATATATTTTGGTTCTATTCTTTCTAAAAAATTTTCAATTGAAGTAAACTGACCATGTTTGCTAACACTATTTACTAAGGCATGAACTAAGGGTTCTCCTACTCCTTTTAAAGCTAATAAAGAATAACGAATAGCCTTATTACCATTATCATCTAGCTCTATTGCAAACTTTACAGCAGGGCAATTAACCGAGGGCGTAAGTAGCTTAATATTATAATGTTTAGCTTCTTCAATGAATTCTAAAAACCTTTCAGATGATTTATTATTAGAACGCATATCGGCACTCATGCTAGAGGCTAAAAATTCCGTTGGATAATAAGCCTTTAAATAAGCTGCTTGCCATGAAATTAACGCATAGGCCACGGCATGAGATTTATTAAAACCATAGCCAGCAAACTTTTCTATTAAGTCAAAAATTTGCCCTGCTAAATTAGCTTCAATATCATTATGTTGCTTAGCTCCAGCAATAAAAATTACCCTTTGTTTTTGCATTTCAACAGGGTCTTTTTTTCCCATTGCTCTTCTTAGAATATCGGCTCCACCTAGCGTATAGCCAGCAATTACCTGAGCTACCTGCATTACTTGCTCTTGGTAGATCATAATTCCATAGGTTTCCCTTAGAATATCTACCATTTTAGGGTGCAAACAATCTATTTTCTTGGCTTTTTTATTATTAAGATATAATGGAATATTATCCATTGGTCCAGGGCGGTATAATGCTATAATGGCAATAATATCTTCAAAATGATCTGGTTTTAGCTGCTTGGTTACATCTGTCATACCCCTACTTTCTAACTGAAAAACTCCTAAAGTTTCTCCTTTAATAAAAAGCTCTAATATTTTTGGGTCTTCATAATTAATATTTAACAGGTCAATGGTAATTTTTTCACTTTCCTCTACAGTTTTTAGTGCATCTTTAATAATGGTTAAAGCCTTTAAAGCTAGGAAGTCAAACTTTACTAAACCTACATCTTCTATATACTTCATAGAAAAACCAACAGATCCTATACCATCTTCTGAATCATAAAATAATGGTACTACTTCATCTAGCGGTTGTTTAGAAATTACTACTCCGGCCGCATGAGTAGAAATATTTCTATACATACCTTCTAACTTCAGTGCTACCTGAAAGAGTTTGTTTATATGCTCTTTTTCTTTCATTTCTTGTTGTAATGGAGCATTTTCTTTCAAAATTTTTGCTAAGTTTAATGGCACAGATGGTGGCGAGTAAGGAATCTTTTTAGTTAGTTGGTCTACTTCAGAATACCTTAGCCCCATAGTTCTTCCTACATCTTTAATGGCTGCTTTTGCTTGTAAAGTACCAAAGGTAATAATATGGGCAACTTTGTCTATGCCATACCTATCTTTAACATAGTCTATTACTTCATCTCGGTGGTCGTGGCAAAAATCTATATCAAAGTCGGGCATAGATATTCTTTCAGGGTTTAAAAACCTTTCAAAAATTAAATTAAATTTTATAGGATTCACATCTGTAATTAACAAACACCATGCAACTAGCGATCCTGCTCCTGAACCTCTACCTGGTCCTACCGGAATATCATGGGATTTCGCCCATTTAATAAAATCTGATACTATTAAAAAATAACCACAGAAACCCATATTATTAATAATACTTAATTCAAAATCTAAACGTTCTTGGTAGTACTTGGCAGCTTCAGCTTTTTTACTTTCTTCTATATGTGGGTATACTTCACTTTGTAGCCGTTTTCGTAAACCAGCATTGGCTTCTTGAATAATGAATTCTTCTTCGTTATTACTAAATTGTGGTAAAGATAAAGGTTGCTTATTAATAAAAAAGCAACATTTTTGGGCAATATTTACAGTATTTTCTATGGCTTCGGGTAAGTCTTTAAATAACTCTATCATTTCTTCTGAAGACTTTAAATAGCTATGTTCTAAGGCTTTCTTGCGTCGATCTTCTTTTTGCTGAACGCCTTGCCCAATACATAATAAAATATCAGCAACTTCAAAATCTTCTTTTTCTAAAAAAGTAACATTATTAGTTGCTACTATAGGAATTTGTTTTTTAAGAGCCAGTTTTAAAAAGCTATCTTCTAGTTCCCTATCTTCTTGAGTGAAAAAACGGTTTAATTCTATGTATAGGTCGCTCCCTATACGTTGAATTAGTAGATCTAACATTAATTCGGCTTTGTCTTTAGCATTTGCTTGTAAAATTTTAGCTAAAATACCATCTATACCACCGGTTAAAACCACTAAATTACTAATGTGTTCCAGTAATTCTTGAAAACTTATAGTTGGAAAATCTAACTTTTGACTTACTTTATTTTTATAAGCATACTTATGCAGTTTTAGTAAATTTTTGTATCCGTTTAAATCTTTAGCTAGTAAAACAAAATTACCTTGAAAGTTTTCATATTCTACCAAGATCTGAAAACCAATAATAGGTTGCACTCCTTTACTAATCATTTTATTAGAGAACTCTCTAACACCAAACATATTGCCGGTATCTGTTACCGCAATAGCAGGAAAATTATGCTCTATACAGGAATCTAAAAGCCTTGAAATGTTTAAAAGCCCTTCACCTACAGAGTAATTAGTATGGCACCTTAAATGAATAAATTGTTTCATAGTATAATAAATTGAATTAAGTAATTTCTAATAGTTTTACCTGTTTTCAGGCTTAGTATAAAATTATACTAAATGGTTTAAGATAGTTTTTATTGTTAATAATACTATATATTATTAACATATTATAATATCAAGTTTTTATCAAACAAAAAGAGTTAGTTTATATTGTTACATAAAAATTTATTATGTAATAATTAAAGTTGCTAATTCTATTAAATTAATAATATTATTTAGCTAATAAATGTTGCTAAATACTACTTATTATTAAATTATTTATAAGTAATGTAAAAAAATTAAAAAAGAAGTATTTTAATATAATAATAATTGAAGAATTTTTTTTATACCAAAAATAATATCAATTATAGGTGTAGACAGATATGGCTTACAATGCTGCAAGTTTGTTTTTTTTGGAAGAAGTAAAATAAGGCAATATGCCTTTTACTTAGAAAAGTAAAATATTTTGCTAATTATTATTTGCTAGTAAGATAAGAGCAATATTCTTCAATTTAAAAAATTCTTCTATTTAAAAAGCTATACTTTTATAGCAATGAATCTTCTTGGGTAATAGTTGCCTACTACCCAAGAGATTCTAGTATGAATGATTATACATAGATACAACTTCATTATGGTTGTTGCCATACCTATTCTTAAATTAACAAACTTAGCTGTAGTTATAATTAATAAAGTATGTAAATTATCTATGAATTTACATATGGAACTATCAGCGACTTTAGTTAAAAAATTGAGTATTATGCTTACGTTGCCTTGAGCAAACTCGGTATATTAGAACTTGTAATTTGCAAAACTTTAATTTTTGCTTTAAAAGGTTATTTTAAATTCAGTATATTATGGTTATTAAACCTTAATATAGTAGAAAATATACCTCCTACAGACTATTTACCTTAACAAGTAGCATTTTAGGATAAGTTAGTATTATAGGTTTTAATTCAGCTAACTTTTAAGCAATGTCTTAAACATTTATGAATTAAAAAAATAATGCTGATATACTAAAAGCTACCTAATACCTTAGCTAGGCTAAAGCTTCTGTAGGAAAATATACAAAAATTAAAATTCTTTTACAAAGGATAATTCAATTAAGAAACTAAAGATAATATGTGTTTATTTAAGTAATAACCCACAACAAACCTACCATATTATTTTTGTATTATATACTATTCTTATTATTTTGTAAAGCATTAATTTTATAAAATATGCAAAATATTTTCAAAAGGTAAATTATTAAGTAAAAATATTACTATTAATTTTAGTATGAGTTACTAACTTTTTATTGGTAATTTCTATAATTCTATGGACTGAACTGGCTAAATTTAAGTTATGAGTTGCTAGAATAATAGCAATTTTGTGTTTTTTAACTAGTTCTAACATTAAAGCAAAAACCTCTTTAGTAGTGGTAGCATCTAGGTTACCTGTAGGTTCATCGGCTATTAATAGCTTTGGCTGCATAACTAGGGCTCGGGCTAGAGCTACCCTTTGTTGTTCTCCGCCTGATAAATTACTAGGAAAAGAATTTGCTTTCTGCTTTAAACCAACCGAGCTTAACATATCTAAGGCATTCATTGTGGCGGTATTTTTATTTATACCATTAATAATTTGTGGAATTATAATATTTTCTAAGGCGTTAAAGTCTGGTAATAAATTATGAAATTGAAAAACAAAACCAATATTTTGCCCCCGTAGTTTAGTTTTTTCTTCATCTGTTATTTTACTAACATCTTGTTGTTTAAGTAGTAGCGTACCACTACATGGAGTATCTAGCATACCTAAGATATTTAATAAAGAGGTTTTACCTGAACCACTGGCTCCTACAAGGGCTACTACTTCCCCCTCCTGTAAACTAAAACTTACATCTTTAAAAACTAATAATTCTTTATTAGCTTGGATATAGCTTTTACTTAATTTTTTAGCTTCTAAAATACTTGCCTTATTCATATTTTATTCCCTCAGAGGGTTTAATTTTATATGCCTTCCACGCTGGGTAAATGGCTGAACTTAAAGCAAAAAATAAAGTTAAACCTATAATTAATATAATTTGAACTGAATGGACATCGGCTGGTAATTTAGATAAAAAATAAATTTCTTCTGAAAATAAATTAATACCTAATAAGTACTCAAGCCCCTGCCTAATTGTTTCAATATTTAAACTAAAAACAACACCTAAAATAGTTCCTAGTATAGTTCCCATAAGCCCAATTCTTAAACCAATTAATAAAAAAATTGTTAAAATTGCTTTTTTACTTAGCCCTAAAGTTCTTAAAATAGCTATTTCTTTAGTTTTAGAACGTACTAACATAGTTAAAGCTGAAACAATATTAAATGCCGCTATTAAAATTACTAAAGATAAAATTAAAAACATTACATTTCTTTCAACCTCTAGGGCATTAATTAGGTATTTATTATTATCTTCCCATGTTTCTAAGTAACCATTTTTCACAGCTAAGTATAGTTCTTGTTTGATACTTTTAAGGTTATAAGGGTCTTTTAAAAATACATCTAACCGCTGTGCCGTATTTTCATAATGAAAAAAAGACTGGGCTAAACCAAAGGGCATAATTAAAGTACTCACATCGTATTGATACATACCAGTATCAATAACACCCCCTACTTTTACAGTAATTAATGAAGGCATAGAACCTAAGGCCGTAACATAGCCCGTAGGAGAAATAATAGTAAGGGTACTGCCTACTTTTACTTGTAAGTTTCTAGCCATTGCTCTGCCTAGAAAAATAATCTTTTCATTGTTGGTAAAAGACTCTAAAGCATTTTCTTCCATATTATTTTTTAAATTATCGTAAAAAATATGCCTAGTTTTTAAATCTTCAAGAGTTAAACCATAAATTTCTGTCCCTGAACTATAATTACCGTTAGTAACTAATACCTGAGCCTTAATAACTGGGGCTACCATAATAACATTAGGATTTTTTTTGATTTCAGCAATAGTTTGATTATATTCAGGGAATTGTTGGGTATTGGCATATACAAAAACATGCCCTTCTGCACCAATGATATTCCTTACCATTTCTTTACGAAAACCATTCATAACCGACATGACAATAATTAAAACTGCTACTCCTAACATAATGCCAATTAATGAAAACCAAGATATAAATGCTACAAAACTTTCTTTACGTTTTGATTTTAAATATCTTGTGGCAATTAACCACTCTAACTTCATTATGTTATGCACTCCTTGCAATCTACAATAGCATCAACAGCTAATTTATAAGCTATTGCCTAAACTAATTATATTAAAAAATTATGATTGTAAAACCTTTACCAATTCTACCATATTATTAATGGTAAAATGAGAAACCACATTGTTAGAACGATCTTTCAATTCTAAATTACCTTTTGCTAGGCTTTGTTTTCCAATGTTAATTTGGTAAGGAATTCCTATTAGGTCGGCAGTAGCTAGTTTTACGCCAGCACTTTCATCTTTATCGTTGTATAGCACATCTATGCCAGCATTAATTAAAGAATTATATATTTTTAAACTAGTGGCTAAAATATTATCATCTTGCCCTAAAGCATTAATAATTACTTTAAATGGAGCAATACTTTTAGGCCAAATAATTCCTTTTGAATCGTGGTGAACTTCTATAATGGCACCAAGTAAACGGCTAATACCTATACCATAACAGCCCATACAAACATCAATATTCTTACCGTTTTTATCTAATACTTTTGCCCCTAAGGCTTCACTATATTTTGTGCCTAAATAAAAAATATGCCCAATTTCAATACCTCTACCGCTAATTATATTATCTTTTTTTATTAAAAAGATTGGGTCGGTCGGGTTATGCTTTTCCTCTGTTACTGCGTAAAAGCCTGTATAGGCTTGAAAGATTTTTTCGGGATCTGTATTATAATTAATTGTATTGGCAACTAATTCTTGTTGTTGCAAGGCTTTATCAAAATAAACTTGAGATTCCCCTGTTTCAGCTAAGATCATAAATTCGTGGCTTAGCTCGCCTCCCATATCACCATTATCGGCTTTCATAGGGATTGCAGTAAGAGAAAGCTCTTTAAAAATTCTTAGGTAAGCTGCAAACATTTTTTTGTAAGATATACTAGCTTCATGTTCGGATACATCAAAGGAATAGGCATCTTTCATTAAGAACTCTCTACCTCGCATTACGCCAAATCTAGGGCGGATTTCATCACGGAATTTCCATTGAATATGGTATAAATTTAATGGTAAATTCTTGTAAGATTTTATATTATCTTTAAAGATTTTAGTGATTTGCTCTTCATTGGTGGGTCCATAAAGTAAATCTTTTTGATGACGATCTTTTATTCTTAATAATTCTAAACCATAAGATTCATAACGCCCACTTTCTTGCCAAATATCAGCTGACTGAATTGTTGGCATTAATAACTGTAAGGCTTCTGCCCTATCCATTTCATTTTTAACTACATCAAATACTTTATTTAATACTTTTAAGCCCAAAGGTAACCACGTATATATACCTGAAACTGTTTGCCGAATAAGACCAGCTCTTAGCATTAAATTATGGGAAATGATAGTAGCATCTTTAGAGTTTTCTTTTAAAATAGGTAAGAAATACTTTGATAGTAGCATAAAACAACCTGCAAGGTTCAGTGTTTGATTAATAAAAACAGATAAAATAATAATATTAAATAAATTTAATATAAAAAATCCTATAATGTTTTTTTCTATTTGTAAATAAAAGAATTGTAGTTATTATTAACGTAACAGCATTTTTACTTAGTTTAAAAGATACAAATACATTGGCACAAAATATTTTAGGCATTAGTAACAAGTAAAAGGCTATATATGGAATCTAAAAACTCTTTACTTAATTTAAAATATAATATTATTCAAGCACCAATGGCGGGTGGTATTGTTAATCCTTTATTAGTTGCTACAGTTTGTAATGCGGGCATGCTAGGTAGTATACCGGCTGGCTATTTATCTTTAGAGCTTTTACAAAAATTTATTAAAGAAACCAAAAGCCTTACCAAAGAACCTTTCATGGTTAATTTATTTATAGAAAAACCAAGAAAAAAAGAACAAGTTTTCAAAAAAGCAAATCCTATTATAACTATAGAACAGAGCTTAAAAAACACACAAACAAATAAGAATTTTACAGTTCCCCCAACTGTTTTAGAGAAGGATTATATAAACTTATTAGTAAAAGAAAAAATACCTATAGTTAGTACAACTTTTGGTTTTTTAAATAAGAGTTCAATAAAATACTTAAAAGAAAATAATATTAAAATTATAGGGACAGCAACTAGCTATGAAGAGTTTACTTATTTAGTTGATAATGGAAGTGATGCCGTTATTTTACAAGGGTTTGAGGCTGGGGGGCATCAGGGTAGTTTTTTACCAACTAAACCTAATAACGCTACAACTTTAGAATTATTAAATTCAATAAGAAAAATAGATAAAAAAACAATAATAGTAGCGGCTGGAGGAATTGCTATTAATAATATGGTAGATTTTTTTAAAGCAGGAGCTAATTATATTCAACTAGGTACAGCTTTTATGATGGTAGCAGAAAGTAACCTTCCTACAAATATTAAAGAGTATATTATAAATAAAAAAATTACAGCTATAAGTAAAAATATAACTGGAAGGTATGCCAGAGGAATACAAAATAAACTTATAAAAATAATAAATGATTGTAATAAAAATGAAATATATGAGTTTCCAATACAACACTTTCATACTAGCCAATTAAGAGAGTTAGCAAGACAAAATTTAAACCTTGAATATACTTCTGTTTGGGCGGGTAGTAACCAAGATAATTTAAAAATTCAACCTATCAATAACTTAATATTGAGTTTACAAAATAAATATAAAACAATTTAATACTATTAATAATTTTACAAAGGGTGGTTTTACATGTTAGAAAAATTTTTTAAAATTCAAGAAAGAGGCACTACTCTTTCTAAAGAAATATATGCTGGTTTAGTTATTTTTACTATTACCTCTTATATAATATTTGTTTTACCAGCATTCTTATCTTCCGTTGGTATTAATGTTAATGTTGCTTTTATGTCTATTTGTTTAACAATGGCAGCTTCTTGTATTTTATTAGGTTTAATTACCAACCTACCCCTTATTATGGGACCTACCTCTACTATTACCATTATTGTTTCTTATACCATTATGTTAGGCATGGGCTTTACTTATGGGAATGCTTTAGTTATTTCATTAATTTGTGCCATTATTGTAATAATTTGTAGTTTTTTTGTATCTAAAGAATTTTTAAATTCAGCTTTACCAGCAAGCCTTAAAACATCTATTTCATCAGGAATTGGTTTCTTTATTTTATTTATTGGGCTAAAAAATGCTGGCATTGTTATCCCCGATAGCCATACCTTTATTACCTTAGGTAATATCCATAGCCATACAGTGTTATTAACAGCAATTAGTTTGTTAATTTTAATTGTTGCCCATTCTTATAAAAAGAATTATGTAACATTTTTAGTTATTATCGCCCTTAGCTTTTATGCCTATCTTACTAAAGAAACTCATTTTAGTGGAATTATAAACGCTAATTTAAGCAATATTCCTTTTTTGGAATATGACTTCAATAACCTTGCCCGTATTTCTATTTTTTCAGCTATTTTAGGGCTATTGCTAGCTGCAAACTTTGATACCCTAGCTACAATTCTAGGCTATTCTTATTTAAGTAAAACTGAAAATGAATTATCTGGCAATATTAAAAAATTATATTTTACTAAAGGAATAACTTCTAGTATAGCTACTTTGTTGGGCTCTCCTCCCAATGGTTTATTTTTAGAAAGTAATATGGGTATACCACTTGGTGCCAAAACTGGTATTGTACCTATTATAGTAGGCATTTTATTCTTTATTATGGTGTTTTTTTCACCCCTTTTAACTTTAATTCCCCTGTGGGCTACTTCTCCTTTACTTATTTTTATTGGTTTATTAATGGGAAGTAGTGTAAAACAATTACCATGGGATAATGAACTAGAATATTTTCCTGCCTTGTTATGTATTATTTCTATGCCCTTAACCCATTCTATTGTTAATGGTATAGCTATTGGTTTTATATCTTATAGTTTAGTACAGTTAATAGCAGGAAGGATCAAAACTACTCCTAAGGCAACTATTGTAATAAGTATTCTATTTTTTCTTACTTTTATTTAAAAGGTTATTGTAGTTATTTTATCTTAATTAGCCTTTTTATTATGTTAATTTTGTATAATTTGAGTTTTAATAATTTTACTATATTGAAAATATTATAATGACTTAATAACTATCAAAAGTTACATTAATATTAAAGTTATAATTAATAAAACATTTGATATAAAATTGTTAGATAGCGGCAAACTTGATTCGTTATTGTATAATATAATTGTTACTCTGTGGTGATACATTATGAAATACCTAGTTTTCCAAGAGGTTAATAATAATTAGTAACTCTTTTTTTAAGAATCTTATACTTATAAAAATTTTCCTCTTATAAAATAGTTGATAAAAAAATAGTGTTATTAACACAACCAACAACTAGGTATTCTATTTTACTTACCTTTTTACAGTTTATTGATTAATAATTAACAATAATATTTATCATCAAATTTTGTAATAACCATTTATTATGTTAGTATTTTGATATTAAATTGCTTACCTTAATAAAGGTTAGATTAATTATAATAAACTGAGGAAGAAACAATGAAATTATTATATGTAATAATGGCACTATTAGTTTCTTGTAATGTATTTGCGGTTGAGCCAACAAATGCAACACAAACAACTATTAATGCCAATAATAAAGTAAAAAAAGGACTTAATTTTAGCGATCAGCAAGATTTTGCCGATATAAGAAAGGGTTTTATTGCAGATTTTAACCATAATATTTTAGACCTTAAAGATAGTTCTAAAACTTCTTGGGATTTTTCTGCTTATAAATTTCAAAAAGGTGAAGCTCCTAACACTGTAAACCCAAGTTTATGGCGGCAAGCTATACTAAATAACTACAGTGGTTTATTTAAGGTTACTGATAATATCTACCAAATTCGTGGTGCTGATTTATCTAATATGAGTATTATAGAAACCAAAAAAGGTATTATAATAATTGACCCTTTGACAACACCAAATTCAGCTAAAGCGGCTTTAGATTTATATTATGAATATAGACCTAAAAAACCTGTTATTGCTTTAATTTATACACATTCTCATGTTGACCACTTTGGTGGAGTTCGGGGTGTAATAGATGAAAAAGATGTAAAATCTGGTAAAATTCCAGTAATTGCTCCAGATGGTTTCTTAGAAGAAGCTGTAAGTGAAAATGTATTTGCTGGAACAGCTATGCTAAGAAGAGCTATGTACCCTTATGGTTTAGTATTACCTACCGGTGCTAAAGGGCAATTAGATGCAGGTTTAGGAAAAAATACTTCTAAGGGTACTTATTCTTTAATTCCACCAACAGTAATTATTGACCATAACCACCAACAAATGACTATAGGTGGAGTGAAAATAGATTTCTGGATGACTCCAAATACAGAGGCTCCATCGGAAATGGTAATGTATTTCCCACAATTTAAAGCTCTTTTAGGATCTGAGGTAGTAACTCATACTTTACATAACTTATATACGCTAAGAGGTGCTAAAGTTAGAGATGCTGTTTCTTGGTGGAAATCTATTAATGCTATGATAGATGAATACGGCGATAAATCTGATGTTATTTTTGAATCTCACCACTGGCCAATGTGGGGGCAAGAAAATATTCAAACGTATTTAGAAAACCAAAGAGATATGTATAAATCTATACATGATCAAACTCTATTTTATGCTAACCAAGGTTATACTATGAATGAAATTGCTGAAATGGTTAAAATACCTGATGCTATTGCTAATAAATGGTATAACCGTGGATATTATGGTACTGTTAGTGTTAATGTTAAAGCAGTATACCAAAGATATTTAGGTTGGTTTGATGAAAATCCATCTAACTTAAATCCTCTTCCACCAGTAGAAGAATCTAAAAAATATGTAGCAGCTATGGGTGGTATTAATAAAGTTATTAGTATGGGGCAAACCGCTTATAATCAAGGTGATTATAGATGGGCAGCTACCTTATTAAAGCATGCTGTGTATGCTCAACCTAATAATACAAAAGCTAAAAATTTATTAGCTACTGTATACGACCAATTAGGTTACCAAGCTGAAAGCCCACTTTGGAGAAACACCTACTTAGTTGGTGCTTATGAATTAAGAAACGGCAAACCTAAATCTTTGCCTGTGGGTATCCCTAAGGATTTAATTAATTCTATGACTATCCCAATGTTTTTTGACTACTTTGCTATAACTTTAGATCCGAAAAAAACTGCTAACATTTCAGTTATAATGAATTGGAAGTTCACAGATATTAAGGAAGAGTATGGTATAAGTTTAAAAAATACTGTGTTTACTTATTCACATAAGCTAAAAAACAACCCAGATCTTACTGTTACTTTAACTAAAGCAACTTTTAATAAAGTTAACGTTGGTGAAATGACTTTTGCAGAAGGAGTTAAAAATGGTAGCATTAAAGTTACTGGGGATGTAAAACTTTTAGATAAAGTTTTTAAGGCTTCTGTGAAGTTTAATCCTTTGTTTAATATTGTTACTCCGTAATAATTTAAGTAAATAATTTAACTATTTTACTGTTTTTAAGAGGGAAGGCACATATTGTCTTCCCTCTTTTTTTTCTTAGATACTAGCAGAGAAACTCATAGATATTAAACAATATTAAAAGCCCTGCTAAAGAACAAATTTTAAGATTTTATATTTACTAATAAGAATGGCAATAATTCAAACCTTATTATATATATATTACTTTTAATAGTTACTTACGATTTCTTTCTTCTTTCTTTTCATAAACTTTAAACTATTTTCTACACATACTATATACTGACGAATTTTTGTTATTACATACAATATGAAGATTTTATATTTATTTCTAGCAAAAGGACTACCTTGTAAATACTTGATATATTCATGAAAGTAATGATAACGATACCAACTACTAAAATAAATAGGTTTGTTTTTGCCAACTATATGAATAATACTAGTATTATGATAGTCTTTATCTTTAGTATAAAAATTATATTGGATACCTAAGTCTTTAATTTGTAAACCAAAGGTTTTGGCAATAACATCTTGATCTGGTAAGATTAAACATTCTTTGTATTTGTTAACATTATCTATAAGTTTTTGGACTAAATTATCTTTATTGATTTTTGGGATATTAAATAGTAAAACCCCAGTATTAATGTAAGGCTTTTTATCTTTTTCAAAATATTCCAAAGGAAAATCTAATATTTTAGTGTAATATGTACTTTTATGATAATATTTATCTTGATATTTTATATATTCATATGAAAATAACTTAAGGTTAAAAAAATCAGTTTTGGTCGCACAGCAATAGTTATCTTCAAAATCTATTGTGCTTAACTCTGCTAAATCTTTCCTAATTATTGTATCACAATCTATATATAATATTCGCTCGTAATTAGAAAAAAGAGTAGGAATATATAAACGCCATAAACAACTATTACCTAAATAAGTTGTTTCAGGATGACCTAAGTAGTTTGTATCAGGCTCCATAGCTAATAAATTCTCTAGTTCAGTGGGAATTAACATGAAAGAAAGTTTAACTTGAGCCGTTTCCATAGCTTGTAATTTATCTTGGTATTCCTTATTAAGACCATTATGAATAATATGAATATTAAGATTTGTAGAAAGGGCTTTATTATATATAAGAGAGTATATTGAAATACCCATCATTTCTACATAGGACAGAGTATTGTTACATATATAACAAATATTTAATTCACTCATAATGTATTCCTTTTAGACTATTAATTATTTAACTAATGTATTATATAATAATTTATTAAAAAAGTACCAATATGTAACCTTATATATTACTTTTAATAGTTACTTACGATTTCTTTCTTCTTTCTTTTCATAAACTTTAAACTATTTTCTACACATACTATATACTGACGAATTTTTGTTATTACATACAATATGAAGATTTTATATTTATTTCTAGCAAAAGGACTACCTTGTAAATACTTGATATATTCATGAAAGTAATGACAACGATACCAACTACTAAAATGAAAAAGCTTGGTTTTGCCAATTATATGAATAATACTAGCATTATGATAGTCTTTATCTTTAGTATAAAAATTATATTGGATACCTAAGTCTTTAATTTGTAAACCAAAGGTTTTGGGAATAACATCTTGATCTGCTAAGATTAAACATTCTTTGTATTTGTTAACATTATCTATAAGTTTTTGGACTAAATTATCTTTATTGATTTTTGGGATATTAAATAGTAAAATCCCAGCATTAACGTAAGGCTTTTTATCTTTTTCAAAATATTCCAAAGGAAAATCTAATATTTTAGTATAATATGTACTTTTATGATAATATTTATCTTGATATTTTATATATTCATATGAAAATAACTTAAGGTTAAAAAAATCAGTTTTGGTCGCACAGCAATAGTTATCTTCAAAATCTATTGTGCTTAACTCTGCTAAATCTTTCCTAATTATTGTATCACAATCTATATATAATATTCGCTCGTAATTAGAAAAAAGAGTAGGAATATATAAACGCCATAAACAACTATTACCTAAATAAGTCGTTTCAGGATGACCTAAGTAGTTTGTATCAGGCTCCATTGCTAATAAATTCTCTAGTTCAGTGGGAATTAACATGAAAGAAAGTTTAACTTGAGCTGTTTCCATAGCTTGTAATTTATCTTGGTATTCCTTATTAAGACCATTATGAATAATATGAATATTAAGATTTGTAGAAAGGGCTTTATTATATATAAGAGAGTATATTGAAATACCCATCATTTCTACATAGGACAGAGTATTGTTACATATATAACAAATATTTAATTCACTCATAATGTATTCCTTTTAGACTATTAATTATTTAACTAATGTATTATACAATAATTTATTAAAAAAGTACCAATATGTAACCTTATGATTGTCTCTTTATCTTGTTAGATAATAGTAAAAAGGTATACCTAAATGGAATGATGAAGTATTTTAATATAGGCTTTGCAATTATACTTAGGCTACTAAGTTCTTATACCCTGAATAAGATAAGTATTATAGTATTTTTATACAATACTACCTTAGGAAGTGTATATAATTTTTATTTATTCCCCTTGAGTAGTTGCATTACAAAACTAATTGTTTAAGGAGCTATAATTATATTCCTTTAGAGAATTTATAACAAAATTTGCTTTATGCCTTTTGGGAATTTTTTATAAAACCTACCTTATTCCTAGTGGTTATTAGTATTAGTAAAGTGGTTTTATAGCATTAGAAATGCAATAACAATATAATTAAATGAATATAGGTAGAAGATGTTTATTTATGAAGGTTATATTTTAACAACATGTACTTTCACAATTGGCTTTTTACCTAACTTAGAAGCAATATATTTTCTGGTAATTACCCTTATTTCTTCAGCTATTTCTGTAGCATGATTATTAAATATTAAAGTATTACCCTGTAAATAACTTTCTAGCCTGTATTTAATCTCTGCACTAAATAATTCATGCTCTAAAGTAGTTACTAAACCAATAATATCTAAATGAAAATGCTGTATTTTGTGGTTATCAATCCCTATGGTTACAAAAGCAGTACCCTCGTAAAATACTTTAGTTCTTTCCCTAAAGAATTCCTCGGAGAAGCTAGCAATTCTATTGCCCTCAAAAACTAGTTTTCCTACTTCTATTTGCTCTATTACTTGTGGCTCTCCTTCAAATAGTTCTACAACTTCACCACAAAAAAAATGTTCGCTGTTAAAGCCTTCAGCCCATGCTAATTCCATTGCTGCTTTAATGTGTAAGGCTTCCCCGTGAATTGGTATCACATACTTCGGATTCACGTATTTATAAATTTCTGCTAGTTCTTGTTTAGTAGCATGCCCCGACACATGGATATTATAATCATAGGCAGTATAGTAGGTTATATCTTGCTCTGATAATAAATTATAATATTTAAAAACTTTTAATTCATTTCCTGGAATAATTTTTGAAGCAAATAAAACAATATCATCTTCATGAAATTTTTGCCTATGTTTACCACTAACAATACTAGATAAAGCAGATTTCACCTCCCCTTGCGAGCCAGTAACTAGAAAAATAAGTTTATTTCTAGGGAAACTTTCTGACTCTTTTTCACTAATAAAAAAGTTAGAATCTAAGTAACCATGTTCAAGCCCAATTTTAGTATATGTTTCTAAGGATCTGCCAAATAACACTATACGCTTTTTTAGTTTTTGTGCTACTTGGGCAATTAACCTGACTCTTTCTAAATTACTAGCAAATAAGGTTACCCAACAAACACTTTTAGCACTTGCTATGAGTTTATAGAAATCCTCGTATAATGAGGCTTCATCGCCCGCTATACCCTTTTGCCTTACATTGGTGGAATCGCAAAATAAATACTCTGCTTTTTCTAAAGCTAAATTTTCATAATTTTTCATAATATCAGGGTTATTATAATGAAGTTTAACATCTCCTGAATGTATTATTTTCCCTTTAGCTGTAGTAATTACTAATGTAGTATTTTCTAAAATAGAGTGGTAAGTTGGAATCCATTTTACCTTAAAAGAACCAATATTATATTCTTGTTTGGTAGTAATGGGAATAATGGTTGCTTTTTCTAAAATATTTGTTTCTTTTAATTTAGCTTCAATTAGGCTTGCTGTCCAAGGCGTAGCATAAACTGGTGGAAAGCCTAGTTTATCTAACAAATAAGGTAAAGCACCTATATGGTCTTCATGCCCATGGGTTATGACAATACCTGCTAAAGAAGTATTAGCTCTACTTAAATAAGTAATATCTGGCATGAATATTTCAGCACTAGTAAGTTTAGTATCCCTAAAACTTACACCACAATCTACCATTAAATGTTCTGTGTCTTCCTTATTCACATGGGAATATAAGTAACAGTTTAAACCTATTTCCCCAATACCTCCTAAGGCAACAAAACGTACGTTATAATCTTTACCCATAGTTACTCCATAAGTTCTTTATTAAGCTGATATATCATATTTATGCCCTCAAAAACAATATTTGGATTATAAATAAATGGTATACAAATTTCATTTAATATCAATTCAGCTAAACCACCTGTTATAAATACATTCTTGCATTTTGTTTCAGTTATAGATTTCTGCAATAAAGTATTAACCATACCAATATAGCCCCAAAAAACTCCGGATTCAATAGCACTTTGCGTATCTGTACCTAAGGCATGTTCTACTTTCTTTGGCGTTACTAAAGGTAACGAGGCAATCTGGCTAATATTCCTATATATGGTTCCTAAACCTAAAGTAATTGCTACTTTAGCTAGCTCTTGCTGTTTATTCATATATTGCACTACCGTAGCTGTACCAACATCTAAAATTAAGGCATCAATTTTTAAGGAGTTTACTACCCATGCTCCTTTACAAAGAATATCAGTACCTATGGCATCTTTTTGGGATGGTAAATATTTAATATTAGTTTGATGAAGCTCTTGCTTAATTGTATAAGTGGGGCATTTAAAAGTATTCTTTAAATATAAAAAAAGTTCCTCACCATACTTACTAACTGACGAAATAATAAATTTAGGGTTTAAAGAAAAATCTACATGCTTAAGTAATGCCTTATGAATTACTTGTAGGTTAAAGTCTATAGAACTAAGGTAGAATTTATCTGTAACTTTTCCATTTATCATTAAGGCAAATTCACAAGTTGTATTACCTAAGTCTACAGCTATAATTAACTCATTTTTTAGAATAGTATGTCTCCCACTCTTAAATATTTTTCTTGGTTATGTTGCATCAGGATTAGCTCTCCCTTAGGTGTTATACCTTTAAAAACTCCTAACTCTAAAGTATTTGATGTTTTTACCTTTATTATTTCACCTAATTTATACGCCTTAGCAAGCCATAAGTTTACTATATTATTTTTATATTTCATATAGTCTTGTTGCAAATAGCCAGTTAAATATTGAATAACCTGCTCAGAAAACTCTATATTAGAAATACACGGTTTAATAACATCTTGTAAAGCAATAGTTTGATAATTAGCTATTGTTGGAGCTTTTACTAAATTAACGCCAATTCCTATTATGATATGCTCTACTCCCTTTTTATTCTTTACTAACTCTAATAAAATACCTGCTATTTTTTTATTATTTACCATAATATCATTAGGCCACTTATTAAAAACTACTGTAGATTTTTTAATATAATTTTGAAGAACGTCCCTTACAATAGTTCCAACTAATAAACTAATAACTCCCCAATTAGGCTTACCAAAATATTTTTCAATATCTAATACTATACTTAAATGAACGTTACCAGTATAAGATACCCATGTGGCAGATCTTTTACCAACTCCTGCGGTTTGAGTATTAGCTAAAATAGCAATTTCTTGAGAAACTTTACTTTGTTCTACCCAATTCTTAACATAAGTGTTAGTACTAGGCAGAGTATTATGGCAACATAGGAATATCACAATTATAACAGGACTAAGAAATTACTTAATAACGAATTAATAGGATATAACAAGAAAACAAAGCCAAGTGTAAAGGTAAATAATATTAATAATACTATGCTTAAATCTACTTTTGTTTTGGCATAGGATAGTTGTAAATCATCTCCTTCATCTTCATAAGTAAAATACATAACTCTAATAATGCGGAAATAGTAATACATAATTACTACACTTAAAACAGCCACAACCACAGCTAAAGTAAACAAATGTAACTTAATTGTTGCAAATAATATGAAGCCTTTAGCAAAAAAGCCTGCTGTAATAGGTATACCGGCTAAAGATAATAAAAATACAGTAATCATAAAAGCTAAATAAGGGTGGTATTTATATAAACCTTTTAGATCGTAAATTTCTTCTATAAATTTGTTATCTTTCTTTATTAACATACAACTAGCAACAAAGCCAATTAAAGCTACTGAATAAGAAACTAAATAAAAAGTAATACTTTTCATAGAAAGGACTGAAGGGTTTAATACGGCTAATAAAACATAAGACATATTACCAATTGAACTATAAGCAATGAAACTTTTTAAACTAGTTTGGTAAATTGCCACAATAAAACCAATAATTGCCGATAATACAATTAGTAATTCAATAATATATTGCCATTGATCCCTCATGTATAGTAAAGGTTCCCATAAAATTCTTACAAAAATAAATATCACAGAAATTTTTACAATAACAGCTAATAATAGTAAAACAAAGTTATTTACTCCTTTATAAACATCAGGAGTCCACATATGAAAAGGCACTAAAGATAGTTTAAAACCTATTCCAACAATAATCATAACTAAGGCAATAATGGCAATCCAATTATCGGGTTTATTCTGTAAAAAGGTTTTTATTTCGGTAAAACTAGTATTACCAGTATAACCATATAATAAAGAAATACCATATAATAAAAAGGCTGTTCCTAAACTTCCTAATAAAAAGTATTTAATACCTGCTTCCATAGAAAAATTACTATACTTATCCATAAACATTAAAATATATAAGCAAATTGTGGTTAGCTCTAAGGTTATATAAAAAGCTAGAAAGTCGTTGCTAGATACCATTAAAAGGTTTCCTACAACAAAAAATAAAAAAACTACTAAATACTCGTAATTAAACATTTCAATATCTATTAAATATCTACGAGATAATATGGTAATCATTAGTACTAATAACAATAAAATTATTTTATAAACGTAGATCATCGGGGAGATCATAAAAATCCCATTAAAAGATGCTACATAAATATCACCAATAGATATTATTAAAATAATACTTAAAAAAATAGAAAACATTGTAATATAAGATATCTTATAAAAAAACACAATTTTTTCTACATATTCTTTAATATTTTGCGTTAAACCAAATAATAATATAGTAAAAGCAATTAATACTAAGTATATTTCTGGAATTGCAATAATAAAGTTAGATAAACCAACACTTTTCATAATTAATTAACCCTTATTTTTAAATATCTGTGATATTAATACCATTTTTAAATTGCTCTATAATATTTGCCACAGCTGTATGAATAATATCTAAAATTACATGGGGGTAAATTCCTGTAAATAAAATAAAACCTACAATAATAGCTAACGATAAAAACTCATAAGTATGTAGATCTTTAAAAGATTTTGTATATTGGTTAACTCCTCCAAAAAGTACCTCTCTATTTAACCTAATAATTACAATAGCACTTATTAAAATAGAAAAGGTAAACAAAAAGGCAAATACTCTACTAGTTTGAAAAATACCAAATAATGATAGTAGTTCCCCAATAAAACTACTAGTTAATGGCAAACCAATAGCAGCTAAACCTAAAATAAACAATAACACACTAAAAACTGGCATTACTTTAGCTATACCTTTAAAGTCGGAAATTTGGTTAGAATAGTACCTTCTTTGTAAAAAAACTAATGCCAAGAAAAAGCCTAAATTATAAATAGAGTGGCTCATGGCTTGAAATAAAGCACCTTCAATTCCTTTAATATCTGTTGAAAAAATTCCAGCAATAATTAAAGCTACGTGCGACATAGAAAAGTAAGCTAGCAAACGTTTAAAATTAGTTTCTTGAAAAGCAATTAAACCAGCATAAATTAAAGTAATTAATAATAGAATGTTTACAATAGTACCATATTCTAAAATTGCTAAGGGAGCAATTGGAAGAATGAATCTTAAAATACCGTAAACACCAAACTTCATTAGGATTCCTGAAAGCCCTATATTTAATGCTAAGGGAGAACTTTCATAGGTATCTGTTATCCATGTATGAAAAGGAAATACCGCCGATTTAATAGCAAAAGCTATAAATAAAGCTATAAATAAATATATTTGGTAATTGTAACTAAAAGCAAATGTATCTAGGTCGGCAATTGAAGAAGTTTTAGCTATAAATAACATCACAATAATTGCTACTAGCATTAAAATAGAACCAAACATTGTGTATAGTAAAAACTTAAAACTAGCGTATATTTTATCTCCTTCTCCTAAAACGCCTATTAAGAAAAAAACAGGAATAACAGACATTTCATAAAATACATAGAACATTACTAAATCTAAAGCACTAAAAGTACCAACGGAAGTAGATAGTAAAAATAAAAAAGATATAGCATATACTTTAGTATTTTCTTTGGGAAGATCTATAAATAGAAAAATAAATAGTATTAAAATACTAGATAATGAAATCATTAGTAATGATATACCATCAATTCCCATATAATAGTTAAAGTCAATGTTAGGAATTATTGCAACTTTTTCTATAAACTGGTAAGTATATTCAACTTTAGAAAAATTCAACCACACATAAGTTGTTGCCACCATATGAATAATTGAAGTTAAAATACTAATATATTTTACATTTTTATATAGAGTTTCGTCGTCTCCCCTAATAGTTAAAATAATAAATATAGAAATTATAGGTAGTAAAATTAAACAAGAGATGATAGGTATAGAAAACATTTATGTTATCCCCAAAAATATAAAGCATAAAGTTAAAATTATAAATAGTCCAAAAACCATTACTATGGCATAAGAACTCACTAAACCATTTTGTGTTTTATTAAAAAATCTTGATGTTCTATACACTGTACTAGCTACAAAATTAGGTAGATATTTATCTATTATATTACTATCAAATATTGCAAGAAACATTGCAATATATTTACTAAATTTTACAATTACAACATCGTAAAAAGCATCAAAGTAAAAATTTGAAAACATAGCCTTATGTAAGGCTGGTATATTATTCTTTATTTGTAAAGATTTTGCATCACGGATATATAATAAATAACATAAGCTAAAAGCTATCACAATTAATCCTAAAGAAAAATACTTAATTTTTTCTTTCATTTCTTCTAAGGTATTATCTTGTAATTGAAAATATAAAGATTTCCAAAATGCTATTGAATCTTGCCCTACAAAGTCATTAAATACAAACTTACCAATAGCTATGGCAAATATAGCTAACACCACCAATACAAACAGCATACCCACAGGGCTTTCATGAACTTTAACAGTTTTTACATCGTAATTTTCTTTAGAGTGAAATACATAATAAAGTAACCGAAATGAATAAAAAGCTGTGAATAAAATACTAACTAAAGCAGAATAATAAGCTATACTTTTCCAAGAGTTTTGTAAATAAAGTAAATTTAGAATCATCTCTTTAGAATAAAATCCAGAAAAACCTGGTATACCAATTAAAGATAACGAGCCTATTAACATACAAAAATAGGTAACAGGTATTTTCTTCCATAAATTACCCATATTTTTAATGTTTTGTTCCCCTTTCATTGAATGAATCACACTACCAGCTGCTAAAAATAGTAAGGCTTTAAAAAAAGCATGGGTAAATAAGTGGAAAATAGCTACATTATATGCCTGAATAGCTACGGCTAAAAACATGTATCCTAATTGTGAAACTGTAGAATAAGCTATTATTTTCTTTATATCTGTTTGTACACAAGCTACAACGGCAGCATAAAGTATAGTAAATGAAGATACTATAATAATAATATTGTTACTAATTTCCGATAACATATATATTGGTGCTAATTTTACTAATAGAAATATCCCTGCGGTTACCATAGTTGCAGCATGCAAAAGAGCTGAAACAGGAGTTGGAGCTTCCATAGCATCTGGTAGCCAAATATGAAAACCTATTTGGGCAGATTTAGCAAAAGCTGCCACTAAGAATAATATACAAATTAAACTAACAGTAGAAAATTCAAAGTTTAACACTGTAAAAGTTGCTTGGCTCATGGCGGTAGCATTTGCAGCAATTACGGTAAAGTCTGTACTAGAAAACAAGGCAAAGGTTGTAAAAATACCTAAAACAAAGCCTATGTCGGCAAATCTATTAATTAAAAATGCCTTTGCAGCTGCTAAGTTTGGAATATTTTCCTCGTACCAATAGGCTATTAATAAATAAGAACATAAACTTATTCCTTCCCAACCTACAAAAGCTTGGATCAAATTACTAGAACTTACTAGTAACAACATAGAAAAAGTAAATAAACTTAAAAAAGCTAAAAATCTTGATAGGTTATCTTCCTTATCCATATAAAAATAAGAATAAAAATGTACTAAAAAAGAAATAAAACTAACCAAGAAAAACATTAAGGCTGTTAGTGCATCAAAGTAAAAATCAAAGTTTACTGATACACTTCCTGAAACAAACCAATTAAAACCTTTTACTGTTAAAACATCTCCTAAATGAACCCTATTTAATAACACAAATAAAGCTATACTTGAAGTTATACCTAAACTTAAAATAGAAATTATCCACGATAAAAACTCTAACACATTCTTTTTAGCACTACTTGGTACATAAAAGGATATAAGCCCTGAAGCTAGAAAGGTAATAAATGGTAAAATAATCATTATTATAATCATCAGATTTATCCTTTTAAATTACTTAAATCATCTACCCAAACGCTAGATTTTTTATTAAAATACTGCACTAAGGCAACTAAAACTATAGCAATCTCGGATGCAGATACAGTTAAAGTAAAAAGAACAAAAATTTGCCCTTTAAAATCACCCCAATAATTGGCAAAAGCTACAAAATTTATATTAATAGCTAATATTATTATTTCTACAGATAGAATTAACGAAATAATACTTTTTCTATTAAGAAACAAACCAAAAATTCCAATAAATAAAACAATACTACTAAGTACCATATAATGAAGTAAGCCTATATCCATTAATTTATTCCTTGTTCATCTTCTACTTTTTTTAATACTACAGATTCTTCTTTACTTCTCATATTTTGTAAAAATACATCTTGTTGCTTACTAGGGGTAACAGTATCTGTTAAAGATAACACTACTGCTCCTATCATGGCTACTGTTAAAATTAAACCTGCTACAATAAATACATAATAATAATCATCGTATAAGATTAGCCCTAAATTATGGACAAAGTTTTTTGTATCTAAAAAAACAGGATTAGCTACAGGTGTGGCAAACCCTCCTAACCCTTTCATTGCATATATATATATTTCCACTACCATAACTAGCACTAAAGTGAATAACACTAAATTATATTTAGTAAAAATTTTAAATTGATAATCTTTTCTATTATTAATTAACATTACTACAAATAGAAAAAGAACTGCTACGGCTCCAACATAAACAATAACTAAGGTCATTGCTAAGAATTCAGCTTTTTGTAATAAAAATATACCTGCAGTATTAAAGAAAGCAAATATTAAAAATAATACTGAATACATTGGTTTTTTAGCAAAAATAACTGCTATACAAGCTAAAATTAATAATGCTGAAAACATATAAAACATTAAGGGTTCAATCATTTTTTTTTCCTTTACCTATATGGCGCTTCTATTTTAAATTTTTCTTTAAAATAGTTTTCCCATTTCATACCGTTATCTAATAATTTTTGCTTATTATAATATAATTCTTGTTTTGTTTCTGTAGCAAATTCAGTATTTGGTGTTTCTACAATGGCATCAACAGGGCAGGCTTCAACACACAAACCACAATAAATACATTTACTTTCATCTAAATCATAACGAATGGCACGGCGGCTACCATCGGCTCTTTTTGAACCTTCTATAGTAATTACTTGTGCAGGGCAAATAGCCTCACATAATTTACATGATATACAGCGTTCCTCACCAGTTTCGTATGTTCTTAAAGCATGTTCTCCTTTAAAACGAAAACTTACTTTAGACTTTTCATAAGGGTAATTAATAGTTACAGATTTTTTGGTAAACATATACTTAAAAGTTAAGCCTAAACCTTTTAATATATCTATTAATAATAAAGCTTCTAAAAAATGTTTAATTCTATGTATAAAATTATATTTCATGGTATTTCATCTTCCTATAACTAATTATACAATCTTAAAAATATTGATAATACAAAAACAGCAAATAAACTTAATGGTAAAAATACCTTCCAACCTAAACGCATGAGTTGATCGTACCTGTAACGTGGTAAAACACTACGTAATTGAATTAACAAAGATAAAACTACTACTACTTTCAAAACAAACCAAATAAAACCAGGAATACTTTTAAAGAGCCAAAAATTAAATAATGGTAACCAACCACCTAGAAAAAGTACAGTATATAAAGAAGACATTAGAATCATGTTAGCATATTCAGCTAAAAAGAATAAAGCAAACACAAAGCCAGAATATTCCGTATGATAACCACTAACAACATCTGCTTCAGCTTCTGGTAAATCAAAAGGGTGCCTATTAGTTTCTGCTACAATAATAATAAAAAACATAATAGCTAAAGGAAATAATTTTATAAAAAACCATAATCCCTGTTGCGACATTACAATATCCGATAAATTTAAAGATTGTGATAATAATACAACAGCAATTACAATAACTCCCATAGATAATTCATAGGATATCATTTGTGCAGTAGAACGAATAGCTCCTAAAAAAGCATACTGTGAATTACTAGCCCAACCTGCCATGATTATTCCGTAAATCCCTAAAGAAGATGTGGCTAGAATATATAAAATACCTACATTAATATTAGCAAACACAACTCCTGCATCTATAGGTATAACTACCCAAGATAATAAAGCAACTGCAAAAGTAAACATAGGAGCAAAAATAAAAATAAACTTATTAGCGTTGGTTGGAATAATAACTTCTTTTAAGAATAATTTTAAGCCATCAGCTATAGGTTGTAATAGACCTAAAGGTCCTACTACATTTGGACCTTTCCTTAAAGAAATTAAGCCATGAATTTTTCTTTCTAACCATGTGGTATATGCTACACACATCATAATTAATAAAATGACTAAAATCACTTTTACTAGTAAGGCAACAAAAATTATTAACCCTAAAGGAGCTGCTAAGTATTGTAATAAATTAAATACTACACTATCAATTAACCTAGAAAGAAAGGTCATTTCTTTTATATCTCTTTTGTTATATTTTTATTATTTATAAACTGTATACATTCTGCCATTTTAGGCGAATTCTTAGTTATAATATCTGTCATATAGTAATTTTCTATATGCGTACTCACATTTACTTTTTTAAGTTCTATTTGATCTTTTGTTTCTTCCTCAAAGGTTGTATCTATAAAACCTGTTTTAAAATCTCTAAATTCTGCTTTAATTGCAATCCTTAGCTCTTCAAGAGTATTAAAAGGTAAACTATTACCGTAAAGTTCTGAAAATTTTCTAATAATTTTCCACGAATCTTTAGCATGTCCTACCGTAGGAATAGCTTTCTTGGCTTCTTGAATTCTACCTTCTAAGTTTAAGTACATACCATCTTGTTCTAACCATAATGGCTCTGGTAAAATTAAATTAGCATTTAAGGCTCCTAAATCTCCATGATGCCCTTGAAAAACCACAAATACTTCTTTAGTTAGGTTAGCAAAATTCAAATTATTAGCATTCATTAGCCATAATAACTTAGTTTTATTAGCTTCAACTTTTTGCCAAACATCATTAAAAGTTTTTTTACGTTCAGGCACAAAAGATAAGTATAAACCGTTTAATATACCTACTGATGTTTGTAATACATTATAACCATTCCAATCACTTTGAATTAAATTATATTTTAAAGAAATTTGTTTACATATATCTATTAAGTCTACCTGATTTTCAGCTAATAATGCACCCATACCTAAAATAAGCATTGGTTTTTTAGCTTTATTAAGAACTTTAGAAAATTCATGCTTACCATTTAGTATATCTTCTAAAATTCCAGTATTTGCTCCTAAGTAATTATAATTATAAGTTAAATCTAGTTTATGTTCATTAATTACGCCAATAGGAAAATTGCCTTGCAAATAACGTTGACGAATTCTAGCATTTAATACAGGAGATTCAACCCGTATTGAAGAACCAACAATTAAGCAAGCGTCGGCTTGGTCTATTCCCTCTATTTTAGAATTAAATAAATAACTAGTTCTATCTTTAGCTTGGAAATTAATTCCATTGTTACGGCAGTCTAGGCTAGTTACTCCTATACTTTGCATAAATTTTTTCATAGCAAACAGGCTTTCTATACTATTAAATTCCCCAGCAATAACACTAACTTCGGAAGGGTTTGCTGCTTGCAACTGTTCTTGTAAAATACCAAAGGCTTTATCCCAAGTAATTCCTTTAAAAACGCCATTTTCTTTAAGTAGTGGAGTATCTAAACGTTGCACTCGTAGTGCATCTACAGCATAGCGTGATTTATCTCCTAACCATTCGCCATTAACAGATTCATTTAAACGAGGCTGGATTCTAATAACAGCTAATGAGGTAGATTGCACTACTGTATTTGCACATATGGAATCTAAAACATCAATACTTTCAGTATTTTTTAATTCCCAAGGACGCATTTTATAAGCAGAAACTGAATGGTTTAAAGCACCAACAGGGCAAACATCTGCTAAATTACCCGATAATTCCGAATAAACGCCATGTTCTATATAAGTGTTAATTTCAGTAATATCACCACGCCCAATGGCCCCTAAATTTTCTACCCCTGCTATTTCTGTAGCAAAACGAACACAACGGGTACAATGAATACAACGTGTCATGTGGTCGTCAATCAATGGGCTAAATGATTTTACTGATACCGCTCTTTTTTCTACATTAACGGAACTACAACTTAAACCATAAGCATAGCTTTGATCTTGCAAATCACATTCTCCACCTTGATCGCAAATAGGGCAATCTAAAGGATGATTCACCAGTAACATTTCTAACATAGTTTTTCTAGCCTTAGCAATAGCTGGGCTTTCTGTAATAATTTCTAAACCTTCACTAATACTTGTAGTGCAAGCTGGGCTTAATTTCCTAGCCCCTGCAATTTCCACAAGGCACATTCTACAACTACCTACAGCTGGTAACCTTTCATGGTAACAAAACCTAGGTATTTGGATTCCTAACTGATCGCAAACTTGAATTAGGGTTAAACCTTCTTCTACTTTGTAATCTTTACCATTAACTTTAATATTTAACATAAATATTAATTCCTTTAACTTAACCTATTTTTAATATCGTCTTTATAATGTTTTAAAAAACCCTTAACTGCAAATACTGTAGCATCGTGTAAACCACAAATTGAAGTGCCGAAAGTGTTATCCATTAATTCTTCTAAATAATCTATATCGGAAGATTTAGCTTCTTTATTAATAATATTTTTTACAATTTTTAATGCTGTTCCAGAACCTTCCCTACAAGGAGTACATTGCCCACAACTTTCATGATGGTAAAAATTCACAATATTTTCCATAACTTTTAGAATATCAACTGATTTATTAAGTATAATCATAGCACCTGTACCTAAAGCACTACCTACGCTCTTTAAAGATTCAAAATCCATAGTTAAGTTATCGCAACTATTTTTTAAAATAACAGGGGTTGATGCTCCACCTGGGATCATACATAAGAAGTTATCCCAACCACCAATAATACCACCAGCATGTTCATTTACTAAAGTTTTAAAGGATACTCCTAATTCTTCCTCTACTACACAAGGGTTATTAACATGACCTGAAATGCAAAATAGTTTAGTACCTGCGGAATCTTTCACACCTAAACTAGAGAACCAAGCAGCTCCTTTCTTTACAATTGCTGGAATAGCCGCAATAGTTTCTACATTGTTAATAACTGTAGGGCAACCGTATAAACCACATACAGCTGGAAAAGGTGGTTTTAACCTTGGAAAACCTTTCCTACCTTCTAAACTTTCTAATAAAGCAGATTCTTCACCACAAATATATGCTCCTGCTCCTAAATGGATATGTATATCTAAATCGTACAAACCTAAGCAACCTTTGCCTAAGTAACCATTTTTATAGGTTTCATCAATGGCTTTTTGTAAAACTTCAGCCTCTTCACAAAATTCACCACGAATATAAATATAACAAGTTTTAGCACCTATGGCATAACTTGCTAAAATACAACCTTCAATTATTTTAAAAGGTTCATGGCGGATAAGTTCTCTATCTTTACAAGTTCCTGGTTCACCTTCATCACCATTAATTACTAAATATTTAGGGCGTGGATCTTTTTGGTTAATGAAAGACCATTTCATACCTGTAGGGAAACCTGCACCACCTCTACCTTTAATATTAGAGTTTTTTACTTCATTAATAATAAAGCTAGAACCTTTTGTAAGGACTTCTTTTAATTGCTTAAAATCTCCTAAAGTAATAGCAGTTTTAAAATTAATAGTATGCTGACCGTAAAGATTATTAAAAATTCTATCTGTATCTTTTAGCATTTAATATATTTAACCTTTATTAAAGATAGCACTTTTTTGTACAACATTTATCTTATTAAGTGGCTCACCTTTTTTTAAAGATTCTACCAACTGTAATAAAATTTTTTGATTAATATTTTCATAAAATTCATCGTTTATTTTAATGGCTACAGCGTTTACACAAGCACCTAAACACTCTACATATGCAACTGAAAATAATCCGTCAGCTGAAACGTTATTGTGTTCTGTTTTAGTAATTTTTTTACAATAATTGTATAAATCTTCAGAGTGTTGTACCATGCATACCACTGATTTACAAAATTGAAAATGGTATTTACCAACAGGTTGAAAAGTATACATAGAATAAAAGCTTGCTACCTCGTAAAATGCCATAGGAGTTACATTTAGGTAATCTGCTAAGTAATCTATACATGCTTTATTTAAGAAACCACCATTTTGTTTTTGTGCTAATGTTAGCAAAGGCATAATGGCACTGAATCTTTTTTCTACAGGGTATTTACCTAGTATCTTTTCAGCTTTTGTTAAATTTTCATGGGAAAATGTAAATTCTGCCTTATTTATATTCATTATTTTTCTCTATCTATCAATTTCACCAAAAATAACATCTAAACTACCTAAAATTGATGGTAAATCACCTAATTGATAGCCCACCCCAATATGTTTTATAGTTTGTAAGTGTGCTAAGCCATTAGAACGGAGTTTAGCTCTATAAGGTTTATTACCTCCGTTTGAAACAAGGTATACTCCAAACTCTCCTGTAGGAGTTTCTACCGCACAATAAGTTTCCCCTTTAGGTACACTAAAACCTTGTGAATAAAATTTAAAATGATGAATTAAAGACTCCATAGAAAGTTTCATATCTGCTCTTAATGGTGGAGTGATCTTATTATTTTCCGATAATATAGCACCAGCTTCAATGTTTTGTAAACACTGACGAATAATTTTTATACTTTCCCCAACTTCTAAAACTCTTACTAAGAATCTATCGTAGGAGTCTCCTTTGTTACCTACAGGAATATCAAAATCTAAAGTATTATAAATTTCATAAGGTTGTGCTTTTCTTAAATCCCAAGCAACTCCACTGGCTCTTAAATTAGGACCAGACAAACCAAAATCTAGGGCTTGTTCTTTAGTGATTACACCAATATCAACTGTTCTTTGCTTAAATATTCTATTATCACGAACTAAATTAATTGCATCGGCAAAATCTTTTTCAAACTTGTATGTCCACTTTTCTATAGCCTCTAATAGCCCTGCTGGAACATCAACCGCTACACCACCAACTCGCATATAATTAACATGCATTCTAGCTCCGGTGGTTGCCTCAAAAAATTCCATGATTTGATCCCGACTTTCAAAGCCCCATACCATAGGAGTCATAGCTCCTGTATCCATAGCATGAGCACCAATTGCAAATATATGCCTTGCAATTCTATTTAATTCTAAAAAAAGAACTCTTAAATATTTAGCCCTCTTAGGAATAGATAATTGTAATAATTTTTCTACCGTTAATACTAAGCCATGTTCGTAATTAAAAGCCGCAACATAATCTAAACGATCCATAAATGGAATGTTTTGAGTATAAGTTTTATTTTCCATTAATTTTTCAGTACCACGATGCAACTGCCCAATATGAGGCTCTACCCTTTTTACTAGTTCCCCATCTAACTCTAAAACCATTCTTAAAACACCATGGGAAGATGGGTGCTGTGGACCAAAATTTAATGTTGTATTTTTTATTTTTATACTATCCATAAAATAACCAGTTTATTTAATTTACCTATAATGAAATAGTTAATCATCCAATTTTTTCATTACTTTATCTTTTTCCTGTAAATGCTTAAATGTATCTACTTCAATATCTTTTAACCAAGGGTTTTGGTAATCATAATCCCGATATTCTGCATCTAATTCTACAGGCTTGTATGCTACGTTTTTATTTATTTCATCAAAATATATTTCACTAAAACCTACAAGAGGAAAATCTTTTCTTAAAGGGTGCCCTTCAAAACCAAAGTCTGTTAAAATTCTTCGTAGATCTTTATGATTTTTAAAATATATACCAAACATATCCCATATTTCCCGTTCAAGCCAGTCGGAATTTGTATAAAGCTTTGAACAAGATTCTAAATAATCTTGTTCTCCTACAAAGGTTTTTACCATAACTCTTAAATTACTACTTAAATTTAATAAATTATAGATCACCTCAAAGCGTTCTACTTTAGCGGGGTAATCTACTCCTATAATATCTATTAATTGTTGAAAACCATATGTGATTTTTAATTTTTCTAAAAATTTTAAAAGATTATCTTTATGGATTTGAATAATTAGTTGATCGGTATTAATAAAAGATTCCCCAATCAGCACATCATTATATGTCGTATTAAAATGTTGAGCCAACTTAGTTAATTTTTCTAATTGCGATTCACTAGGAATGTAGTATGATGCCATATTTACCGCCATAGTTTACCAGTTCTTCTAATTTTTTTTTGTAATTGCAACAAACCGTATAACAAGGCCTCGGGGGTTGGGGGGCAACCAGGAACATAAATATCTACAGGAGTAACTCTATCGCAACCTCTTACTACAGAATAAGAATAATGGTAATAACCTCCACTATTAGCACATGAGCCCATAGAAATAACATACCTTGGCTCTGCCATTTGGTCGTAAACTCGCCGATATGCAGCTGCCATTTTATTAGTTAATGTTCCTGCTACAATAATAACATCAGACTGCCTAGGACTAGGACGTGGCATGGAACCAAACCTATCTAGATCGTACCTAGCGGTGTAGGCGTGCATCATTTCAATAGCACAACAAGCTAAACCAAAGGTCATTGGCCATATTGAGTTTGAACGAATAAGATTAACAATATAGTCTATCTGACCAACTAAAAAATTAGGATTTTTTACCTCGGGAATTTGTTTTAGCAAATCATCTTGCATATCTTTATTAGCTAATTTCACTGTAATGCTCCTTTTTTCCACTCATAAACAAAGCTAATTCCTAAGAATCCTGTAAAAATAATCATAGAAAGAAAACCATAAGTAGATAACTGTAAAAAAGATAAAGCCCACGGATACATGAAAATTATTTCTAGATCAAAAATTATAAATAACACAGCTATTAAGTAAAAACGAATATCAAATTGTTTTCTAGCATCTTCAAAAGCTTCCATACCACATTCATAAGGAGAAAGTTTATTACTATAAGGCTTTTGGGGCACAATTAAAAAAGATGATACAACAGCTAAAATAATAATACCAAAAGCAACTGCTATAAAAAGTAATACAGATACATATTCAAATAAATAAGAGGTATTATGTATATCTGCAAATTCCATTTTTTAAGACCTAAAATTAAATTATTTTAATAGTTAATTATAACATATTTTTTAAATTCACAATGTGAAAATTTTACCTATTTTTATAAAAAAATTAACCATTTATAAATTTATTATTGTAATTTTTCTAAAATATTTGTAATTTTTTGAAGATTTTTTTGAATTTCTAGTTTTCTATTTTTAAACTTCAAGACAACCTCTTGTGGAGCTTTAATAGTGAAAGTTTCATTTTCTAATTTTTCTAAAATTACCTTATGTTCTAATAACAGTGATTCCCTTTTTTTAGAAAGTCTTGCTACTTCTTTAGCAACATCTAATATACCTTCTAAGGAGATACCAATTGTAGTACCATTTACTACATCTTTAATTTGCGAATCTAAAAGGTTTTGATATTTTATTTTACTTAATTTAGCTAAATTAAGAATAGTATCTGTATTGTTTATTAAATAACTTGGCTTATCTTTTTCAATAAATACCTCTAACTTAGTAGAATAAGGAATATTAAGGTCTGCTCGTAAACTTCTAATTTTACTAATAAAATTAATTACTAAGTTTGTATCTTCTTTAAAAAATGGAAAATTATATGTAGGAAAGTTTTGGTAAGCTAAACCTTCTTGTTTGTGCAGTACATTAAATAAGTATTCAGTAATAAAAGGCATTAGTGGATGCAAAATTTTTAGCATACCATCTAACACAAAGCCCATAGTTTCTTGAATTTCAGTATGGTATTGTTGTTTATTAGAATCATTTAAAATAGGCTTTACCAACTCTAAATACCAATCACAATAATTTTTCCAAATAAAATTATAATTTAAAATAGCAATTTCATTAAATTTATAATTATCGTAGGCTTGTGGTATTTCATTAGATAATTGCTTGATTTTGTTTAAAATCCACTTATTAGCGTCTAAGGTAACCAATTCAGGATTAAAAGAATTATTAAAATAACAGCCTTTATTTAAAGAGAATTTAAAAGAATTCCAAATTTTAGTTACAAAATTCCTATACCCTTCAATTGTTTGTTCTGATAGAGCAATATCTCGCCCTTGCCCTGAATAATAAAGTAGTGTGAATCTTAAAGCATCTGTACCATACTTTTCCATAATATCTAAAGGATCTATAACATTACCTTTAGATTTTGACATCTTCTGCCCTTTGGAATCACGCACTAAAGCATGAATATAGACTGTTTTAAAAGGTATTTGTTTCATAAAAAAAGTACCAAACATAAGCATTCTTGCTACCCAGAAGAAAATAATATCAAAGGCAGTAACTAAAACATCTGTAGGGTAATATTTTGCTAGTTTAGCAGTATTTGCTGGCCAACCTAAAGTTAAAAATGGCCATAAAGCCGAAGAAAACCATGTATCTAGCACATCTTCATCTTGCTTTAATTGAACATTTTTTTTCTTATAATAATTAGACGCTTGTGCCTGAGCCTCGGCTAAACTTTCGGCTACAAATATAGTATTATCTTCCCCATAATATACGGGTAACCTATGCCCCCACCATAATTGCCTAGAAATACACCAAGGTTGGATATTATTCATCCATTCAAAATATAAATTTTCCCAATTTTCAGGAATAAATTGTGTTTTTCCTGTTTTTACTACTTTAATGGCTTCCTTAGCTAGCTCTTTAGCATTTAAAAACCATTGTTTAGTTAGTAAAGGTTCTATGATAGTGCCACTTCTATCGCCGTATGGAATATTAACTATGGCATCATCTATTTTTTCAATTAGATCTAGTTCCTTTAAGTGTTTAAGAATTTTAACTCTAGCTTTTTGAACTGTTAAACCAATATATTCTGAAGGAGTAGCATTGTTTAAGGTGCCATCTTGATTTAAAATATTTAAAAATTCTAAATTATGGCGTTTACCTACTTCAAAGTCGTTAAAGTCGTGGGCTGGGGTAATTTTTACTACTCCACTACCTTTTTCAGGATCGGCATGAGAATCTGCAATAATTTTTATTTTACGATTAATAATAGGGACTAAGGCATTTTTACCAATTAAATGTTTGTATCTTGTATCAGACTCGTTAACAGCTAAAGCAGTATCACCAAATAATGTTTCGGGTCTGGTTGTACCAACTACTAGATAATCTTTTGAACTTTCTAAATAATAACGTAAATAATAAAACTTCCCTTTTACTTCTTTATTTTCTACTTCTAGGTCGGAAATTGCGGTTTGGAATTTACAATCCCAATTAGTTAAACGGTAATCTTGGTAAATTAAATCAGCTTGATACAACCTTATAAAAGCATGTGTTACTGCTTTTATTGAGTGTTCATCCATAGTAAAGGCAAAATATGAAAAATCACAAGAACTACCTATTCTTTTTAATTGCTCTTTAATTCTTGCTGTAGATGTATCCTTCCATTTTAAAACTTCAGCTATGAATTTTTCTCTACCTAAATCTGTCCTTTTAATATTTTTTTGTTCCAATTGCCTTTCTACTACCATTTGGGTAGCTATACCAGCATGGTCTACCCCTGCTTGCCACAGAACGTCAAAACCTTGCATTCTTTTGTACCTAGCTAATGTATCTTGTAAAGTAGTTACTAGTGCATGCCCCATATGTAAATACCCTGTAACATTGGGAGGGGGCATCATTAAGGTAAATGATGGTTTTTTAGATTCTATATTACTAGCAAAAGAGGTATCTGATTGTTTAGCTAAAATATATTTTTCTAAATCTTTAAATGGGTATTCTTTATTGTTTATCATATTAGATATTATGAATCTTCTTAGTTAAGGTTAATGATGAAAAATTAGTGTGAACGTCTTCTTGGGCGTGGTGAAGAGTACGCTTCAGCTTCATGGCGTCGAGGTTTATTGACTCTTTGGTAACTTTCTTGAATTTCTTCAATATCACGTTTAACACTACTAATGGCTTCTTGCTTTTGTAATGCTGCTTTTTTAACAACTTTGTATACTACTCGTTCTAAGTTATCTTCTAACCAAACTTCTATTACAGGCATTAGGGCATCTAGCAATACTTCTTCAATTACTCCTTTTGTAGAGTAAGAATTGTTTTCTCTTTCTACTGGAGGCATAGGTTTAATTTCTTCCTGTGTGAAGGGGAGATACTCTTCCCGTAAATCCTTAGGAGAACCATAAGAAGGAGGCATTTCTGAAAACTTAGTAGAGTATAAATCATTATTACGACTACGGAGAGACCTTAATGGATCTTCAGCACTTTTGTTAAACTCATTTAAAAGTTTATCACTTAAAGAACCAGTTTTGGCGTTAATATGACTTTGGTAGTTGGTATTGAATTGTTTTTTACTTAGAATATCAATTATTTCTTTTTCTAAATAATCTTCAATAGCTTTCATTCTAGCTGGATTTTTCGGTTTTAGACCATCTAATACACTCATTTTCAACCTCTAAATTTAAAAAATAAACTTTTCTTTTGGTTCAAAGCCTTTTAAAAAAGGCATAGGTACACTTTTATAATAGGTTTTTAGTAAGGTATTATCTACTAATTGGATTTTTACAATTTTAGAAAGCTGGTTTTCCCTTTCAACGCCAATAATACTACCCCCATTAACCAATAGGTTGGTAATTTTTTTTGGTAATTCAGCAAAAGCACCATTAATTACAATGTAATTAAACATTTTTTTACCATAATTTTGTAACTGCTGTTTGGTTAAAAATTCAACATTAGAAATATTATACTTATGAAGATTGTCATGAGCCATTTGTAAAATTTCAGAATCTTCCTCAAAAGCTTGTAACTCATTCACATAAGTAGAAAGAATGGCTCCTAAATGCCCTAAACCTAAACCAAGTATTAAAACCTTATCGGTTGGTTGCCATGTAACTAAAGATAGTAATTGGGTTACGGTAGCAATATCCATCATATAACGCCCTTTAGTGTATTCTATGAAAGAATCTGAGTTAACTAAATAAGCCTTATCTTCAGGTAAAAAATTTGCCATATTAAAAGACATTACTTTACTAATAAGGTTTTCATCGGAAATTTTATGCACTAAAATCTGGTTTAAAATAATATCTGCTTTTCTAGTTTTAGTGTATCTATTTGAAGTAAAATCCATTTGTATCCTTAATTAAAAAAATCATAATAAAGAAAAATACCTACTATTTTATTTAACAAGTATAACATACTTTTTATTTAACAAAAATTTTATGTAAAAATCTACTTATATTTATTAAAAATGCTTAAAAAGTATAAAAATTGAATAAAATTACTAATAGATTGCTTAATTTATCTACTTAACATTATAACAAAAATTCTTTATAAGAATTTGCCGTGAAAATGGTAAATTAGTATGGTACTCTTGGCTAAAATGGTTGAAAAAATGGGAAGTAATTGTAAAAACTTGTTTGGAATCATTATTATTTATTTCATAGTTTTGTAAATTATTACTTTTTAATAATTCAGGAATCACAAAAAGTTTATCTTTGTATGGTTCACCTACACCTTGCACTACAGCTTTTCCTGTTCTAGGAGAAATATAGTATAAGTTATCTTTATTATTTGTAACTACGCATTGGCTTAGATCTAAACCTAAACCAATATAATTTAAAAGTAACACTTCCCATTTTAAATAATACTTAATGAAATCTGGCTGTGATAATAAACTAATTAGGGTTTTAGTACTGTAAAATAAATCAGCATATGGTTCTTTTTCTGCTAAAAAATTATTAATTAAAGTGCAAATTGAAACAAGTGCTGCAGTTTTAACAGAATTATACAATACATCAGCTAAATAAGATTTTTGTAATTCCAATTTAAAATAACCAAGGCTACTTTCGTTACGGGCTTTTTTTACCACATTTAAAATATTGCCAATTTCTAAATAAGACTTAACCTTAGGATTCATTCCACCTTTAAGTATACCCTTTTGTAGCCCATAATTTTCAGTAAAAACAGTTAAAATTAAACTAGTTTCTGAATATTTCTGCTTATGAACTAAAATACCAACATCTTCAAATATCATGAATTTATGTCTTCTTTATATATAGCCATTTATCATTTACTTTAATATGTAAATGTAATTCAACATTTTTATGAAATTGTTTTACCATAGCTTTAGTGGCTTTAATTCTAATTTGTTTAATTTTGGTACCTTGTTTTCCTAAAATCATACCTTTGTAGCTATCTTTACTAACATAAATATTTTGGTATATTATAATTTTTTCATCTAGTTCTTGCCAAGATAAATGCTCTACACAAATATTGTAAGGTAGCTCTTGATGAAGCTGTGCATATATTTGTTCTTGGGTAATTTCTGTAGCTTGTTGATACTCTGGTAAGTTAGTAGTTTGTTCAGAATCAAAGTACCAATTATCAGTAGGAATATTATTTTGTAAGTATAATAGCAGTTCTTTTAACCCTTGCTTCTTTAAAGCTGAAATCATAAAAACTTTAGCAAACTTATCTAAATCTTCTATCCCTTTCACTAATGCTAATAATTTTTCTTTGGGAATTAGATCTACCTTATTAAAAACAAAAATATTTGTTTTGTTTTTTGGTATTTTAGCAATGATATTCTTAGTTTGTTCGGTTAAGCCTTTGTTAGCATCTACTAAAAATAAAATAATATCGGCGTTGACAATTTGAGAATAACTAAGGTTAACCATCTCTTTATCAAAAGAACGTTTAGGGTTAAAAATACCTGGAGTATCTATAAAAACAATTTGTGCCTCATTATTAGTATAAATACCTAAAATTCTTAAACGAGTAGTTTGTACTTTATGGGAAACAATAGATACCTTTTCCCCTAAAATACTATTAAGTAAAGTAGATTTACCAGCATTAGTTTCCCCTAGTAGTAACACAAAACCACTCTTAGATTCTTTTTCTTTCATAATTTTATTAGGATTGTTTATATTACTTAATATTATAATTAATTATAACATTTATAATATATTGTATATTAACTTTTATTCTAAGAAAGAATACTATTGTTTAACCGTTACCTAGGGTAAAGTATTATTTATGAAAAAATATATTTTTTCTTTTATGATGTTAGTAATAACTAATTATGTATATGCTAATGGTAGTACTATCTTTGTAGAATCTGGAAGACTTGTTACAAATAATATGTATCCTAACTTAGAATTAATTGCACTTGAAGCCCCTCGCAATGTCAACCCTATTCCTAAGCATGAAGTAAATACAGCAGTTTCACAAACTACGGCTCCTTCTAAAATTAATAAGAATCCTCCTGAAAGATTTTATGTAGGGATTGGTTTACATAAAATACATAACGGTAATTTTAATACCAATAGCAGTATTCCTCGTAAACCTTATTATACCTCTAGTTATTCTACAGATTTTGTTATGGGTTATAATTTTACAAGTTGGTTTGCTTAAGAAGGTGAACTTAATAGTGGTGGTATAGAACAATATTCATCTTACGGTTTTACGGTTACAGATGCCTCCCATAACCAGTATGATATTTATGGTTATGATTCTTATTATTTATACGATTTATTTGTTAATGGAGTTTTTCGTTATAAGTTTAATTCCCATAATGCTCCATTCTTAAAACTAGGTATAGGTTATTCTAAGTATAGTAGCGAGTTTTGGTATCCGTATGATTTTGTGAATAGTGCTGGAGTTTCTTTACAAGCTAGCTTAGGTTATGAATATAAATTTAATTTTCATCATGCCGTAACTGTTAGTTATAATTATTATTACACTCGCCCTTATAATGATTATTCATCTTATTTAGCCCACGAAGATTTTACTATTAATTATAAGTACTATGTAGGAAAAATTTCTTAATAAATAACTTATTAAGGTTAAGTATTAAGAAAACTTATAATTTTAGTAGTGAGATTTAACCCTTTTTACGATCCCGAACTAGGTTATTAATAAGCTCTACTATTAAAGCAAAGCCCATAGCAAAGTATAGGTAACCTTTGTTTACATGAATCTCTACCCCTTCTAAGAATAAGAAAACTCCAATCATTAAAATAAAAGCTAAAGCTAATATTTTTAATGTTGTATATTTGGCAATAAAGTTGGCTACCATATTGGAAAAAAGAAACATAAAAATTATAGAACCAATAATAGCCGCTGCTATTACATAAAAATGGTTACTTAAACCAATGGCCGTTAAGAGTGAATCTAAAGAAAATACAAAATCTATAGCTATAATTTGTAGAATAATAAAAAAAACTGTATGTTTTTTTACATTAATTTTAGCTTCATCTTTTTTATTACTTTTATTATTAACAACCTCTGCATGAATAGCCGAGGTTGCTTTAGCAATAAGAAATAATCCACCAAATAAAGTAATAAGACTTTTATAAGAAATGGGAACGCCCATTATATAAAATAAAGGTGTTGCCATTTTTAATAGTAAAATTATAGAAAATAAAGCAACTAAACGTAATACTAAAGATAATATTAAACCAAAAAACCTTACCCGTTTCTGCAAATGTTTTGGCACCTGATTGGAAAGTAATGCAATAAAAATAATATTATCTACTCCTAGAATAATTTCTAAAAATAGTAAAAAGATAAAACTTAAAAATAAATCTAACATAAAAAAACTATTAAATATGGTTATGTATTTTATTTATCAAAGAAATTAATAATTGTTATTATATATAATAACAATATTATAGCCAGAATACTAGTAATATTGTTTTATATTTACGGTATAGCATTATTAAATTTAATGCTAACTACCCATGCAACATATAAATTGAATTTTAGCTTTTTTCTTTATATACTTTATATAAGCTTTTAATTCAAACAAATTGTAGCAGAAAAAATTAATGGTAATTTAGAAATAATATAATGGTAACAATTCCTTAAAATTATTGCTATTATATCCTATCTTTTTACACAAATTAAAAAACTTTCTAAAATTTAATTTATAACAATAGTTAAAACTAGGTTTAAAATTGGCATTTTTCTTAATATTTTTAGGTGGTGGTGCAGGTTCTGTTGTTCGTTATAGTGTATCTTTACTATTAAATAAGTATTCTTTATTATTTCCATACTCCACCTTAGTGGTAAACATTTTAGGTTCCTTCTTAATTGCGATATTAGTTTATAAAAATAAACCCTTGTTTGATAATTACCATATGATTAGGCTAATGTTTATTACTGGTTTCTTAGGAGGTTTTACTACTTTTTCCACATTTTCTTTAGATTTCTTTAATTTAGTTATGCAAAAAAATTATCTTTTAGCATTTACTTATGCTTTTTTATCAGTAACTTTAAGCCTATTAGCATTCCTAGCAGGTTTAGTTATTTTCCGTTAGAATACCATTGCTTTATAGATAATTCTTTTTAGAGTATTCCATTAAATAAACTATAACATAGTGGCTATTAGGTAACTTTATAATTATTAGCTACAAAAACTAATTAGTAAAACTAAGTTTAATAATTAATATATTTAAGCTATAGAAAGTAACTCAAGTAATAACGTATAAGTTTGAGTTACTCTACTTTTTCTTGCAATCCTACTACTTGCAAACCCCTACCTTTATCTTCTTTTATTTGCCATTCTTGGTCTATTTCATAGGTTTCTAAATGACGATCTTTTGTAATAACTGTCCAAGTATAATGAGTGTTTACTTGCCAAGTACCCATACTAAGTTTATTTACTTTAATAGAACTAAGCTCATGAATGTTTGAATCAATTTCTTTATTAGAGCCATTATACCATTGTAAAAATTGTCGTTTAGAATACATATTGTTGGGGTGCCCATCGGTTCCTAATAATGCTAAATGAAAAGATGCTTGCGGTAGTTTATCTATTAGCCCTTTAATACTTGTTCTAGTATCAATATTTTTTGTCCAAGCTTTAACAAAGTCAATAACATCTGCTTCATTTTTAGTATCAATTACTGTTAAATCATAGGCGGCATAAGATGAAATAGAAAATATTAAAGCTAGAAGAATAAATAATATTTTTTTCATAATTTCCTCCTACCTTTACATAAAAGTGTTGTAAAAATATATATTACATAAATTATATATGTATATTATACTAACATATTACCACAAATATTACAATATTTTTCATTTTAAAACATTGATTTTAAAATATTAAATAAATAAAAGGATATAAGAAACAGAAAAAGCTAGTTAATCTGCTACTTACAATGTATATAAACTTCATAATATTACCCCTTGATAAATAATTTTTTTGTAATAATTTTAGATGAATATTTTGTATTCTTTAAAGAAAATTAAAAAAGTATGGTTTTTTCTTTATCTACAGTATCATTTCGTGTGATATAATGATGTTTATAACAACTACAACAAATACACTATATCCCTATAATACTACTTACAGTAGTACTGTATATAATAACCCGTAACAAAATAGCTAAGATTTATCAAAAATAATAAAAATTTTTCTCAAGAAAAGTAAATAATTTTAGTAAACCTCATATAATTATTTATTTGCTTTGAGGAAATTCAAATATTTCATGTGAAACATTACCGTAATTATCCAATTTAATTCTACAATTAAATAAAAATAATTAATCCCTATCAATAAGATAATAAATAATTTTATTAAAATAATTGAATTAAATTATTTCTTAGAAAATATTAATAATATAATTATTATAAAAATTCATAAAGCATATTAATATTATAATTTAATATAATATTAATTTAACTTAGCCTATTCAATAAAGACTACACTAACATAGCCTACTATAATATTTAACTAATAAACATTAAACTAAGAATAATAAATATTTATTCTATTTATAAGTTATAAATAGAATAAGTTAAGATAATTTTTCCAAAGTTTTTATTAAACGTGAAGCATGTTCTTTAGCTTTTTTTATAACAACTTCTTCTCCTTTTGCGGTATTCATACCTTGGCTATAAATTGGCTCTAAATAATTCATTCCTATTAAATAACAAGTTTGTTGCATAGGTTTAACAAATTCAGCTACAGTAAAATGATTATAACCTAAAGGTGTATAAGCTTCGGCTGGACCACCTGTAGTAAAAGATAATAAAAAGTTTTTACCTTTTAGTTTATCTCCTTCTGGCCCGTAAGCAAAGTTATAAACAATAACATCTTCAATCCATTTAGTTAAGGGACTAGGTACACTATACCAATGAAATGGAAACTGCAAAACAACAGTATTGGCTTTAATTAAAGCTGCTTGTTCTGCTTGTACATCAATTGGTTTATAAGGATATAAGGCTCCTAAATCTCTAATTTCTAAATTTAACTTAGATTTTTCTAGTTCTTGAAGAATAGTTTTATTTGCATGGGATATTGCTAAATTAGGATGCCCTGAAATTACTAAAATTTTATTTGCCATAGTATAACCTCTTGTATTTATATATAATAAAACTTTTTATCTATTTTTATTTTAGCTTTTTCTTGTAATTATTTCTAATAAATAAATATATTTAATTAAATTAGTTTTTATAAAAACTGTTATAACTTTTACAAGGATTACTATTATAAGTTGTATATGTTTATAAACTGTAATATATTTTTACTATATTTTATAGCTTCTTAGAACTTATAATTATTAATTACACAAGAATTACTTCAGTAAAAAAATAAATTAAAATACTAAATTAACAAAGGAAATATAATGTGCGGAATATTCGGATATGTAGGTAAAAAAAATGCGCAGGATATTATTCTTGCAGGGCTTGCTAAGTTAGAATATAGAGGTTATGACTCCGCTGGAATTTCTATTTATAATAACAATGCTATTACTACTGTTAAATTTAAAGGAAAATTACAAACTTTAACTGATTATGTAAAAAAATCTCCCGTAGTTGGAAATATAGGAATTGGGCATACTCGTTGGGCTACCCACGGTATTCCATCGGATATTAACTCCCACCCTCATATGAGCAACGATAATAAATTCTCTATTGTTCATAATGGTATTATTGAAAATTACCAAGAAATTAAAGATGTGCTTATTCAGAAAGGCTACAAGTTTAAATCTGATACAGATACCGAAGTTATTGTTAATTTAATTCAAGATAACTACAAAGGTAATTTCCTTCAAGCAGTACAAGCAACTGTAACTAAATTAATTGGAGCTTATGCTATTGTAGTAATTAGTGCTAACCATGCTAATGAATTAGTTGCTGTTCGTGCTAAAAGCCCATTAATTATTGGTAAATTGCAAAATGAATATTTTTTAGCCTCTGATATTCAAGCTATTTACCCACATACTAAAGAGGCCTATTATTTAGAAAATAATGATATTGCACATATTCAGGCAGGTAAACTAAATTTTTACGACTTTAAACTAAAGCCTGTAACCCGCCCAGCAAAAATTGTAGATTGGGTTATTGATACCGCTGAAAAAGGGGATTACGACTTTTTTATGTTAAAAGAGATTCATGAGCAACCTAATGTTATGAATAATATTTTTTTAAAATATGTAAACGATGATAATACTATTAAGATGCCTTTAGTAGCTGAACTTATCAACGAGATTGAAAATATTCATATGGTATCTTGTGGAACTGCCTACTTTGCAGGTTTAGCAGCTGGTAGAATTATTAGTAGAATAACAAAGTTTAATATGTATGAAGATATTGCATCGGAATTTACAGGCGTTGATAAACACATTAATAAGCACTGTTTAATGCTAGTATTATCACAATCTGGTGAAACTGCTGATACCTTAAATGCCATGCGAATAGCTAAAAGTAAGGGGGCTAGAATTCTAGCTATTGTAAATGTTCAAGAATCCACTATTGCTAGAGAATCTGATTATGTATTCTATACTAATGCTGGTAGTGAAATTGCTGTGGCTTCCACTAAGGCTTTTTCTTCACAAATTTTAGTAGCTACTTTATTAGCTTTGGAAATAGCTAAATTACAAAAAACAATTACTCCAACTTTTTATCAGGAGCAAATTATAGAATTAAGAAAATTATCTTATAATATTACAGAAGTATTGAATTCTGAAAATAATATAGAGAAAATTGCTAAAAACATTCATAAACGGCATAGTATGTTTTATATTGGCAGAGGTTTAGATTATGCAACATGCTTAGAAGGTTCTTTAAAAATGAAAGAGATTTCCTATATGCATTCAGAAGCTATTCCCTCAGGAGAGCTAAAGCATGGCTCAATTGCCCTGCTTAATGAAGGGTTTCCTGTAGTAGTAATTATAACCGATAAAAACATGTTAGCTAAAGTAACCTCTAATTTAAAAGAAGTAAAATCTAGAGGTGCTTATACTATAGTAGTTACTTTAAAAAGTATTAAAAACTTAGAAAGTATTTCTGATGAGGTTATTTATGTGCCTGAATCTAACAGTAATTTAGGTATTAATTCAGTTATCCCTTTACAGTTATTAGCCTATCATGTAGCTTTAATGCGAGGTAATGATATAGATAAACCAAGAAATTTAGCTAAATCTGTAACGGTGGAGTAAAATTACCAAAAATATATTCATCTTAAGGAAAGTACTACTAAGTTTTATAATTTGTTAGGTAACAATAGAAAATATTTTTATTTTTACAATAATAATGCAAATAACAACTTAAAGTTCTACTTTTGTTTTAACCATAATTCCTTTACTAACTCTATAGTGATGTAGTCTTTAATTCTAGTAACTTGCGGTAATTGTTTATAAGATACTAAATAAGGACTTATTTTTTTCTCTATATCTTTTACATGACCGTAAGTCCAACCATCTTGTAGCCTACTCTTAATCCAACGATTATGATTATCTATAGGTTTAGTATCTGAAGTGATATCAAAAATATTTTGGGCTAAATCTTCGTAACTAAAAGGTTTGGTTTCCTCTCCTATACAATCATTGATAGATTTAATTACTATATATAGGATTTGTGCTATCTCTTCTTTTGAATACTGCTTTACCATAACCTTTCCCCCTTTTATTAATAATACAATCTAGTAATTTATGTGTGTATAATATGAAAAATTACACGTTTTTATATGTTTTATTATAACATAATTACCACGCTCTTTAACAACAAAATTGCATATAATTTCATTAATTTTATTATTCTTAATGAAAAACTATCTTAACTTGTAACACCTCTTGTAGAAAGTAAAACTGTAATTCTTTCATAGGATAATTTTTAAGATATACAAAATAAAAAAAATATGGTATACTACTTAAAGTTGTTATTTATTTCAAATAATCAATTAAATCACCAAAACATTAAATAAAGGAAAATTATGAAAAACATATTTATTATGTTAGGAGTTATATTATCTTTTTTACCTGTATCAGCTTTTACCAATAATGTTTCTACTAACCAAACTTTAAAGCCTAATCTAATTTCTTATAATGAAAAATATAACAATAACCATTTACCTGCTTGGTATATAGGTGGTGGTTTCGGTTTTAGTAATAAAATTAATTGGAACTATCAAGATGGGTTTGATAGTAATGAATCTTTTTATAGCTATAATATAATTACAGGGTATTCTTTTACTAAATTTTTTGCTTTAGAAGCTGAATTTAATTATGGGAATCCTAAATATGAATTTAAAGGCATAACATATAATGATGATTTCTTTTCTACTTACTTAAATGCAGTTTTTCAATATCCTATTAAAGAAAAACATATACCTTTTGTAAAAATTGGCTTTGGCTATGCTGATTATAAATTACATAGCTCTTATGTAACTTGGGAAACCAATGATTTCTCATACCACTTCACTTTAGGATATGAGTATGATTTTACTAAAAAACATGCAATTGTAATAAGTTATAATTATTATTTGTTACCTAATTACCGAATAGATTTCCCTATTAGTTGTACTACTACTGATAATGCCTGTATTAACCATAATGCTAATTGGTCTACATTTTTATTACAGTATAAATTTTCTTTTAGATAGCTTATGCTAATTACCCTTTTATAACAATTACACTTAGTTTAGCCTTGTTTAATTCTAAATTAGTAACTAAAAGCGTTATACTTATATTCACCATCATATATATTGTATTTATTAAATTGAATTTAAAAGGGGCATAATACTCCTTTAATTATTAAACTAAAGTTTTTGTAAGGTTCTTACAGCATAAAAGCTAGGATATAATTCTGTACCAATAGTAACTAAACTTATATTTTGGCTACTAGTAGTTGTAGTTTCTTGAGTTCCACTAGTTCCTGCTACTACAGCCACGGGAGCACCTGTACCAATATTGATATTCTCGGTACTACCAACTTGGGAAGTAGTATGAGTATGCTTGGGCAAACTAGCAATTTTAGTAGTTCCTAAACCTGTAGTACTAGTTAATTTTGGATCGTAATTACCTAAGAATTTGTATTGATTAAAATCTATACCATCATAATTATAAGATAAATCCTTAAAACCAGCAGGAGTATAAGAATTTTCCATACTATGAATAATGCTACCACTAGGTAATCCATCATCACTAATCCACGCTTCACCATTAAATACTAGAATATAAACATTATCACTTATAAAGGTTGGTCTATTATCTTTCATACCATCAGGATAATTAGAATCAAGAGTAAATGGAGCCCGTAATACTGGATGTGTAACGGATTCTGTATCATTGAAAGCTAGGTTAATTAACTCATAACGTTGATTATTCTTCATAGCCGTAGCACTCATGGTAAAATTAGCTTTGAAACTAATTTTAAATCCAATTTTTAATTCTGTTAATCCCTCTAATGTGCTTTTTAAATTAATAATACCATTGTCCATAGAATCATTATTATCACCACATGGTATGCCATTCATTACAGCAATTAAACCATCTACATTACCCATACTGATTACTTGGGTCTCTAGGTTGTTATTAAGATTACGAGTATTTTTAATTTTATTAGGCATTTGATTCTCCATATTATTTATCTTTAAAACAATATTTCTGTAATATCTTTTAATTAATGCGACTAACTCTAAAATAGACATTATAAAATCAAAAAAAGTGTATCCTTGATTTTATAATTAACTAATTACTTAGTATAATAAAAATATAAGACTGTAATTCAAAGAATGGGATTAGTAAAAAACTAACCAATACAATAATACTATTATGAATTAAAAAGATATAAACAGAACATTTAGATTGTATTATAATTTATCTTTACTTTAATTTCAATTAAAATGCTAAATGTTACTATTTTATAGCTAACAATAGGTATTTATTTTTATAAGAAAACTTTAGTCTTTATTAGTTAATTTCTTAACATATTATGGAATCCTTAAGGTATGATATACACTATGAAATACACTGTTTTCACATAAACTAATGTTTATTTTATAAAAAATAGCACTTGCTTTTAGGAAAAGAATATGTAATTATAACTCTTGTCTTTAAGGGCTATGTTAAATTTGACTCCATCGTCTAGTGGCCTAGGACGCTGGCCTTTCACGCCGGAAACACGGGTTCGAACCCCGTTGGAGTCACCACCAACAGTTGCATTAGTTTATAATTATAATTTGTTAATAGTTATAAAAGTATAATATATTAAATTTAACTATCACACGAAGCAGCATCTTTAATTATTAAATTATTATAATATTTACCTTTAAAAAAGTTTAGTTGAATAGATACTAATAAATCTACAGGAGATTCATTACTTTTTAATAAAAATTCTCCTAATAAACTAGGAAGGCATTTATAACAAAAAGCCTTAAGCTTAAAATTATAATTACCATATACCTCACAAGAAATATGATTCTTCATACTACCAATCTGTTTAACATTTTTTAAAACCACTTTTGGTAACATAAAATATGGTTCAGCAAAAAAATTGCCAAAGGGCTGTAATTTTTGAATTTCTCTTGTAAAATTTTGGTTAATTTCATGGATATTTAAGATATTATCTACCATAAAAGTACCTATATTAGATTCCTTACTATTTAGTAAAGAACTAATTTTTTGGTTAAGGAATTGAAATAATTCTTCTTGTTTGCTCAAGTGAAAAGTAAAACCTACCGCTTGAGAATGCCCTCCTCCTTTAATTAATAAACCTTTTTGTTTAGCTGCAATAATAACGTTACCTAAATCTATCCCTGTTATAGATCTTCCTGATGCGGTAGCCGTATTAGTTTTAGTATCTATACTAAAAATGCAGGTAGGTAAATGGTAAATTTCTTTTACTCTTCCCGCAATAATGCCAATAACTCCTGCTATCCAATGCTTAGAACCTACAAAAATTACACTATTATTTTCTAAGTTTTGTTCTCTGATTTCTTGCACTGCTGCTTGAATAATTTTATCTTCTTCAATTTTTCTATTATTATTAACACTTACTACTTTCTCGGCTAATTTTAAAGCATCTTCTTCGGTATTAGCATTTAGTAAGTCAAAACTTAATGTATTGAAACCCATTCTGGAACCTGCATTAATACAAGGGCTAATACTAAAGGCAAGGTCTTGAGTTTCTAGAGGTTTATTAATTTTTAAAGTATCAGCTAAGGTTTTTAAAGGTAAGTTATTGCGTTGCTGCAAAATTTTTATTCCTTGTAATACATAAGCACGGTTTAAACCTATAAGTGGTACCATATCGGCAACTGTTCCTAGGGCTACTAGATCTAAATAGTCTAAAATATTAACAGGGTTAATTGAATTCTTTATCAAATAATTTTCATTTTGAATAATTCTATTAAAGGCAACAATATATAAAAATACTAAACCAACTGTACAGAGATTTTCATTTTTAGAGAGGTCATCTACTCTTTTAGGATTAATAAAAGCATGTGCTGGTGGCATTGTTACATCTACGGCATGATGGTCTATAATAATAACTTGTTTATTATGTTGTAGTAAAGTTGCTACTTCTGTTATAGAGGAACTACCATTGTCTAATAAAATTAAAACATCAAACTTTAATTTTAAAATATTACTTAAAGATAATGCCGATAATCCATACCCTTCAGTATACCTATCGGGGATATAAACCTGAATACTAGCCTGCATATGCTTTAAATATTTAGAAAGAATTGTAGCTGAAGTAATACCATCTACATCATAATCCGATAAAATTAAAACTTGCTGATTTGTTTTTATAGCTTGCAATAGAATATCACAAGCTGTTTGCATATCTTTTAGTAAAAGTGGTGATTGCATTTGAGTTTTTATTTTTGGATTCAAAAAACTATCTACCATATTTATACTATCTACCCGATTAGCTAAAATAGTTGCACTCACTTTTGGAATATTACTAATACGAGTAAACTGTTCGGCTAGGTCATCAGAGTCATATTTAATCCATTGCTTGAAAGTGGCAGACTTATTTTTTAAAATCATTTTAAGATACTAAACATAATTGTTGAGTGTATTCCTGTAAACTATAGTTACGAACAAATACTATTTCTACCCTTTGGTTTACATCTTTAGCGGTGGCTATATTTTCATAAGCGGCATTACGGTTGTTACCACAAAAATATACTTTAGGATATTTTTCAGAAATTTGGTTTTGTAAGAAATATTGGGCTACAGCTTCTGCTCTCCTGTAAGATAAATTAGTAGCAAAAGGAATTCCTTGTGTAGCTTCAAAATTAGAAGTATGCCCTATAATCAACATGGTACTAGTACAACGACGATGCAAATTAATAACTTCATCTAGTACTTTTTTATCTTGATCTGTTAAGTTTGAATCTTTATCTTTAAAATATATATTCGCTACTAACCAATCTTTGGTAGAATCGGCATTAGTTTTACAAAATTCCCGCATAATATCTGATGTTTCTTTAATAACAGCTTGCTTAGCTTTATAGTCTGCAGTAGGTCCGTAACAAGAACTAAGTAAAACTAACATTACTAAAAAAACAATAATTTTTTTCAACACTAAGATACTAACCACTCTTTAATTAAAGCACTAACTCTCTCTGGTTTATCTATAGGGGCTAAATGCCCACAATCTTTAAGGATTACCATTTTACCATTAGCTACCCTACACATTTCTTCCATTAAATCTGGCGGAGTTATAGGATCATGCTCACCAACTATGAATAAAGTATGGGGATAATTCTTAAAATCTTCTTCATAATTAGGGCGAGATAGTATCATTTGCTGTTGGGTTATAAATACTTTACGCCCTAAATCTTTTATCATAGCTCTTATAAGTGCATCTTTTTTCGGGGTAACCTCAAAAATATAACTAGCTATAACTTTATCATTAATACCTATAAAATTGGCGTCATTAGTGTTTTGCAATTCTTTAATTATATTTAACCGCTCTATTCTTTTATTTTCATAGTCAGTCCGATAGTTGGTGCCAATTAAACACAACTTTTTAACTTTTTTAGGATTTTGCCGCATAATCTCCATAGCTACATATCCACCCATAGAGGTACCTATTAAAGCAATTTCTGGTGGGGTGTTAGTTATAACATACTTAGCAAAATCTTGGATATTATCATAATTTTTATTAACAAAAGATTGTATATTTAGAGATAAGTTACTAAGCTCCTCTACTTGGGTTGTATAAAGCCTAGTATCTGCCATTAAAGCAGGAAGAAGAACTAAATTCTTTAACATGTTACCTCTAAAATTTAATGTTATTAAATTAGTTTAACACAACAAATAATGAATAAACAAACTCATAAAAACTTAATAAAAATTACTTAGGAAGAACTTACTTTTTAACCTGTTTTTTTAAAAGAATTACTTAAAAGCAAAAAACACTTATAGAATCGTTGTAAAAAATATCTTTATTATCAATTAAAAATAAAAAACCAATATTAATTAATCTATATAAAAAAACAACCTTTTATTAATTAAATTACTTTAAAATGTATTTATGTGTTTTTATTTCTTTGTATCTGCAAAAAATTAGACAACTAGAACTAGTTAGTATCAATTAAAAGTTAAAAAATTGACATACTTATAAAGAAAAGATATTATGTTTAATTACTTTAATCAAAACCATAGTAACTCTTTGTTTTATACAAAGTAATTTATGTTTATATGCAGTTTTATTAAGGGAGTATTCATGGCAGATTTACAAATTAAACAATTTTCAAAACTAGGTTTTATTCTTACTGCAGCAGGTTCGGCTATTGGTTTGGGTGCTATTTGGAGGCTTCCTTACTTAACAGCTGAAAATGGAGGTGGTACTTTTTTATTTACCTATATTATTGCTACTATTTTTGTAGGCTTATGTATGCTACTTGCTGAATTAGTAATTGGTAAATATTTAGGTAATCCGTTTTTAAGTAAAATATCTAAATTAAATTATAGTAAGTTAATTCAGAAATTTTTATATCTTTACTATATTATTGCTATTATTTTATGTAGTTTTTACTTCGTGGTTTGTGGTTGGAGTTTATTTTATTTGATAAATACTATTTTAGGTAATATTCCTTACAATAAATTAGTAACTTATAACCAATATCATAGTATTTTTATAAATTTTTCAACTAATCCAATCCAAACTGTTAGCTATACAATTGCTTTTTTATTGTTAACAGTTGCTATTAATTATGCTGGCTTAATAGAAGGTGTAGAAAGAGTTAGTTTATTATTTATTCCTTTATTATTAATTTTAGTAATTATAATTTTAGTAAAAATGCTACTTAGCGAAAATGTAACCATGGGGATTCATTACCTTACTTCCTTTCATTTAAAAGATATAAACTTAAAACTATTTATTAGTGCATTAGGGCAAGCTTTGTTTTCACTTTCAGTAGGACAAGGCATTATGGTTACTTTTTCCTCGTTTGTAAGGAAAGATTACAATATTACAGGTGCATCAATTTCTATTACTTTGATTACCTTAGTAGTTTCTCTTTTAACGGTATTTTTAATTATTCCCCCTATATTCTTTGCAGGGTTTAACCAAGAAAGTGGTGTTGGTTTAACCTTTCATGCTTTACCGTTAATTTTTGCAGGATTTGAATATGGAATAGCTTTTGCATCATTATTCTTTTTATTAATGGTTATAGCAGCTATTACTTCTACTATTTCTTTAACTGAAGTAGTAATTACTTATACATCGCACATATTTAAGTGTAGCCGAAAAATAGCAATTCTCATTACCACATTGGGGTTAATTGTGTTAACCTCAATCCAAGCGTTATCATTTAGTGTATTTATGGGCTTTAAGATATTTAATTTAGGTTTATTTGATTTTGCTAACCAGTTATCTAATATTTTATTTGTATTTGCTGTAATATTAGTACCTTTTATTATTGGTTGGGGTATGAAAAAAGCAGATATTTTGAAGTTAGTAACTACTAACCATAGCCATGCTTTTCCACTTTTTAATGTGTGGCTGTTTACCATAAAATATATTATACCAGTGGGAGTACCTATAATTTTAATTATTTCAATGTTTTTATAAGGTTTTAAGAATGTCATTAAGTAATAACCAGACTTTTTCTAAATTAGGATTTATTCTAACGGCAGCGGGTTCAGCTGTTGGTTTAGGTAATATATGGAGGTTTCCATACTTAACAGCTAATAATGGGGGTGGAACCTTTATTTTAGTTTATATTGTATGTTCTATATTTATAGGGCTTTCTCTATTAATTGCTGAATTTGTAATTGGCAAATACTTAGGGCACCCTTTTTTAGAAAAATTAACAAACCTAAAACATCATAAAGTAATTTCTAAAGTAATTTATTTGAATCCAGTTTTAGCGTTCTTAATTATGAGTTTTTATTTTGTAGTTGCTGGCTGGACTCTATTTTATTTAGTAAACTCAGCTACTACCTTTATTCATTACAAAACAAGTAGTAGCCATATATATTATGAAAGCATTTTTAATAATTTATTGGCTAATCCAATACAGTTATTTATTTATTCTTTTGTATTTTTATTAATTACATCATTTATTAATTATAAAGGCATTATTGAGGGTGTAGAAAAGTTAAATCTATTTTTATTACCATTATTATTTGTATTATTAGTAGTTATGGTGCTTAAAATTTTAAGCCTAAATAATGCTTTTGATGGAGTAAAATACTTATTTGAGTTTCATAAGGAAAGTTTTAACCTAAAAATGTTGGTGAACGCTTTAGGACAAGCCTTTTTCTCTTTATCAGTCGGTTTAGGTAACATGATAGTATTTGCTAGTTTTGTACCTAAAAACTATAATTTAAAAACATCGGCTCTTTCTATTACTATTATTGGAACTTTAGTAGGAATTTTTGCAGCATTATTAATTATTCCAGCTGTTTTCTCTTTTGGCTATTCCTTAAACACTGGTGGACCAGGTTTAGCTTTTATTACCTTACCTATGGTATTTGCCCATATGAATTTTGGTATAATTTTAGCAATTCTTTTCTTTTTAGTAATGGTATTTGCAGCGGTTACTTCTACAATTTCTTTAGTTGAAGTAACTATTCCTTATTTAATTAAATTATTTAATATTAGTAGAAATCAAGCTATTATTTTAAATGGTATCATTGTAACTGTTTTATTGTTTATACAATGTTTATCCTTTAATATTTTTTCTGGTATAAAAATATTTAATAATAATATTTTTGATTTTTCTAATTTATTAACTAGTATCTTATTTATTTTTGGAGCCACCCTAATTGCTTTTATGATTGGTTGGGGTATGAGTAAAAAAGATGTTAGAAAAGAATTAACTAATAATGAAAGTATTGCTTTTCCTTTTTTTAAAACTTGGTTATTTACTGTAAAGTATATTGTCCCTATTATTGTAACTATAATGATTATTATGATTATAATATAAACATAAAATTCTTATGAAAATTAATTTCTTAATAAGAAGTAAGGCTACTTAGCTCTTCTTCTTATTAAGGAAGGTATAATATAAAGTAATTTAATATAATTATTATATAAGTGTTTAATCTTTAAGATTGTTTATAAAATCTACAACCTCACCTACTACATTCACCCTATAGTTAGCATATTTTTCCACATCATTAGGGGAAGTAGACATTACAAAGCTATTTTTAAATTTCTTAAACATTGAAATATCGTTATAACTATCCCCTACTACGTAGATATGCTCTTTAGATAAAATACCTAAATCTCTTAATACAATTTCAATTCCATTACCTTTTGTTGCTTGCCTGTGTAAAATTTCTAAACAGCCTTCTGATGTTTTTACAGCTTGTAACCTTGAAAAATTTTTTTGAATATGTTCGGCTATTTCAGTAAAACAACTTTCATCTTCAGATAGTACTAAAAAAAGGATAGGATCATCTAATGCCCTATCCTTTAGTTTATCATCATGCATAATAGGAGTTGTAAAAGCATGGTTAATGCCTGTGGGTCTTTTCTTATTAGAATAACGAAGCTGTTGGAAAGATACTTCTAATATAAAATTATATTTCTCCATAGTACTAAATAAGTAATCTGTTAATTTTTGTAAATTAGAAGTAGGAATACCTACCTCATGAATAACCTCATCACCTTTAGTTATAACTGCTCCATTCTGAGAAATACGGTAAGGAGGATTAATTGCTAATTTTTTTTGAATTGCTTTGATATCACTATCTATTCTACCTGTAGCCAAAATAAATTGGTTACCTTCATTAATAAACTTATGAATTTTTTTAATTGTTTCATCGTGAAACATACCATTTTGTAACAAGGTACCATCAATATCAGAAAATAAGTATTTAAACATTATAAATATACACTCTTTTATTACTTTTTGTATTACTTCTCATTATACAAAACATTTTCAATATTGTATAGCACGTGAAAATCACTTCAGTGTCCACTTAAATTAATAAATATACTATTTTAATATTTAGCAAGCATTGCTGAAATGAAATAAGAATTCCTAAATGACTTCAAATTCAATGAAAGGAATAGTGTAAGGAGAACTTAATCTAAGTACAATTCTTTTAAAGGTTGAAAACCATTAAAACCTATAGAAGAATAAGTAGTAGTATAAGCACCTGTAGATAAAATATAAACATAATCACCTGATTTTAAAGACATAGGCATTTTTTGTTTAAACTCTTTGTAAAGAATATCGGTACCATCACAAGTTGGTCCAGCTAAATTTACCTTACCTAAGTTTTTATCGGTATCTTTAGTAGTAAGAATTTTATATTTAATAGATTCTCCCATAGTTTCTGCTAAACCACCAAATAAACCAACATCTAAATATACCCATCTTTCTTCATCTTCTTGGTATTTTTTAGAAACTAAAACTACTTCCGATACAATAACCCCAGCATCAGCAACTAAAAACCTTCCTGGTTCAGCAATAAGTTCTATTTCTTCATCAAAAAAGTGTTGTTTTAAGGAATCGTAGATATGTTGTTTGTAGTGGCGAATACTTCTATGGCTAGTTAAATATCCATAAGCAGGGTAACCACCACCTATATTTAACATGTTTAACTTAATGTTGTGATTATCTTTTAAGTTAAAATATACTTTGGCTGATAAAGAAATAGCAGCATCCCAAGCATCTAGATCTATTTGCTGGGAACCTACATGAAAGGAAATACCATAACTAGTTAAACCTAATTCTTTAGCTTTAATTAATAATTCTTCAGCCATTTCTGTAGAACAACCAAATTTAGCAGCTAAAGGCCACAAAGCATTAGAATTATTTACTAAGATTCTACAAAAAACTTTAGAGTTTGGAGCATTTTCGGCTATTTTATGTAATTCCTCTTCAGAATCAAAAGCATACAAACGAATACCTTTATTATAGGCTTCTTTAATTAAATTAGCCTTTTTAATGGTACTTCCCCAAGAGATTTTCTCTGGAGGAATTCCTAAATTTAAACATATCTCGGCTTCTTCCATTGATGCAACATCAAAACAACTACCTAATTTATAAAGTGTTTTTAAAATTTGAGGAGCAGGATTTGCCTTCACAGCATAGTAAACTTCTATATTAGAAAAATTCTTTTTATAATCTTTATATTTTTTCTTTAGAATATCTAGATCAAAAATTAGGGTTGGAGTTTCTAATTTAGGAGTTGAGGTTAAATAATTTTTTATTTTACTAGGTATTATATTAGTGCCTTTCATTGTAACCCCTAATTAGATGGTAAATTGATTCTACTACTATTAAAAAAACATATAAAAAAATTCATACATATAATATACTTTTTTTACTAGTATGCAATAAAAAAAATATAGTTAATTTTAAATTATTTTCTATATGAAATTAACCTAAATACATTATGAAAAATATTATGAAAAAAATTCTTATTATTAATGGTCCTAACTTAAATTTATTAGGTAACCGTGAAAACAAAATTTATGGTAACTTAACCCTTGCCCAGATTGAAAAAGAGTGTGTAAAAAAAGCTACATCATACCAAATTCCTTTGTTATGTTTTCAAAGCAATTCTGAGAGTGCTATTATTGATAAAATACATCAAATAGAAGAATTACAAATTACCGATATAATTGTTAATTTAGGGGCTTATTCTCATACATCTATTGCTATTTTAGATGCTCTAAGAGCCACTAATTGCAACATTTTTGAAGTGCATCTTAGTAATATCTTTGCCCGAGAAGAATTTCGCCATAAATCTTACGTATCTAATATTGCTAAGGTAGTAATTACTGGTGCTAAGCATTTTGGTTATTTGATGTTAATTGATTTAATAGCCCAATCTAATTAATTTCTAATTATAATCTATAATTCTTTTAAGCTTTTTATACTATATTATGCAAGTTATAGTTGAACAGAGTAAAGTATTATTATTTCATGTGTTACTTACCTATTTTTTGTAATTTTATGAAAAATAGCATATAATTTATTTTAATGATTGACTTTATTAAGTTACTATCAAAGAGTTAATATAATCTAAGAGTTTACCAAAATGAAAAAAGAAGATGTTAAAATTTATACTAATTTAGTTAAAGATCTATCTGATATTATGAATGAATCTAAGCTAACTAGATTAAAATTTAAACATAAAAATGCAAAAGATAAGGACAGTATCTTTAAAATTACCATTGAGCTTGAAAATCAACCACATGGTATTACTAATATTACCTCTGCCCCACAGATGATGAGCTATGCTAGCCCAACTCCTGTAGCAACTCCAAGTAGTGTTACTACAGAAACTAATAGCAATGATGTAGACTATACTAACCATGAAGGTAGCATTCTTTCACCAATGGTTGGCATTGTTTATACTTCTGCTAACCCAGAATCTGCACCATTTGTAGAGGTTGGTTCAACAGTAAATGAAGGTGATACTTTATTATTAATTGAAGCTATGAAAGTTTTTAATCCTATTAAAGCACCTAAAACTGGTAAAGTAACTAAAATTTTTGTAAAGAATAACTCCCCTGTTGAATTTAATGAATTATTGTTAATTATTGAATAATCACTCAACCTACAAATACCTAACAAATTTTAATATGCAATAATAAGAGATTAAAAAAACCTATGAAACCTATGAAAAAAGTTTTAATTGCCAATAGAGGTGAAATTGCTGTAAGGATTATTCGTGCTTGTCAGGAAATGGATCTAGAAACTGTAGCAGTTTATTCTACAGCAGATAAAAATGCTATGCATGTTAAAATAGCAGATGAAGCTGTATGTATTGGTTCTCCACGTCCTGCAGATAGTTACTTAAATAAACAAGCTATTTTATCGGCAGCTATTATTACGAATGCTGATGCTATTCACCCTGGTTATGGCTTTTTATCTGAAAATGCTGAATTTGTAGACATGCTTGAAGCTCATGGTTTTATATTTATAGGTCCTACGGCTAACCATATTCGCACAATGGGTGATAAAATTGAAGCTATTAAAACAGCTAAAAGGTTTGGTCTTCCTACTGTTCCTGGTTCTAATGGAGAAGTAGCTACTATTGAAGAGGCTGAAAAAATCGCTAAAAAAATAACTTATCCTGTAATTATTAAAGCCACAGCTGGTGGTGGTGGCAGAGGTATGAAAATTGTTCATAAAGCCTCTGAACTGAAAGAGGCATATCACACCGCAAAAAGTGAGGCTCTTAGTGCTTTTGGTAATGGTTCTGTTTATATGGAAAAATTCTTGAGTAATCCTAAACATATTGAAGTACAAATTTTAGGTGATACTTACGGTAATGTTATTCACTTGTTTGAGAGGGACTGTTCAGTACAAAGGCGGAATCAGAAAGTAATTGAAGAAGCTGGGCAAACTAATTTAACCAAAGATGACCGTAATTACATTTGTGAAGTTTCTGCTAGAGCTATGAAAAAAATGAAGTATCGTAGTGCTGGTACTATAGAATACTTATATGAAAAAGGTAAGTTTTACTTTATAGAAATGAATACTCGTTTACAAGTAGAACACCCTGTTACTGAATTTATTACTAGAGTAGATTTAGTATATGAAATGTTAAGAATAGCAGATGGTAAACCCCTAACTTACAAACAATCAGATATTCGTAGAATTGGTCATGCTATTGAATGCCGTATTAATGCCGAAGATCCACAAACTTTCACTCCTAACCCTGGTAAAATTACTACCTTTCACCCCTCAGCAGGTTTAGGTGTAAGGGTAGATACAGCCATTTATAATGGTTATACTATTACACCTTATTATGATAGTATGATTGCTAAACTTATTGTGTATGGTACTACTAGGGAACATTGTATTTTACGGTTAAAACGCTCTTTGCATGAATTAATTATAGAAGGAGTAATGACTAACCAACTACTACATTTAAAACTTATAGCCCAAAAAGACTTCCTAAGTGGTGAATATACTATTAAATGGCTTGAAAAACTTTTAGGTGATGAAACAGCCTAAGCTAAATAAATATTAGTTTAGAATGTTGCTTATTTTATAAAATCTTTAAAATTTGCAAAAATTCCCATACGGTTTTCTACCTTGATATTATAAGCTTTAGCAACCATAGCTATCGCATATTTTACTTTTTGTATATCATCAATAAGGTTAATAGAGTTATTGGTGATAATCTTTATAATGTTTTGGTAATTACTTTGGTTAGATTGTGGCACAACTAAAAAATTAGCATAGTGTTTTACAATATTTACCCCCATTTGCCCTGTAGCTAGAACAATCTCCGTACGAATATCTCGCCATATATCTTCAGGAGGTGCTAATAAAGATATAACTTGAGACTGTTTTGGCTGTTGAGTTTTCATACCATCTTCTTGAAGTAACCCAGTATAAATTTCCATAGCGTTATCATCAATTAGAGATTCTAAATAAAACTCTATATTATAGGTAGTATTAGAGTCAATTTTTTTAGCAACAGTAAAATCTTCTAAATCTGTTAAGCATACTAAAGTAGGATGTGCTAAAAAAGGATCTATAAAATGCCTAATTTCTTTATCTTGTAAAAGTTTCAGCTTTAATTTTTTACACACTTTGTTAAGATCAGCTAAATCTTTTATAGCAGCTACAGGTAATGTTATATTATGCCAATTACCAATAATGTCTGTAAAACGAAGATCTATACTAAAAATTTCATTTTCTTGGATTAACTTCTGCAAACTATTCCACATGTTACTCTCCTTATTTTACATCGTTAATTAATTTATTTTTTATGAAATAAGAATGAATATTACCTAAGGTTACACTAGCAATATTAGCTAAGGCTTCTTGTGTAAAGAAAGCCTGATGAGATGTAACTAATACATTATTAAAAGTAAGTAACCTAGCTAGAGTATCATCATCAATATTTTCATGAGAAAGATCTTGGAAGAAGTAGTCAGCTTCTTTTTCATATACATCTAAAGCTACAGAGCCAATTTTACCAGTTTTCATAGCATCTACTAAATCATTAGTGGCAATTAAGCCACCCCTACTAGTATTAATTAGCATTACCCCATCTTTCATTTGTTTTATAGTATCTTTATTAATTAAATGATAGTTATCTTTACTTAAAGGGCAATGCAAAGCTATGATATCAGCTTCTTTATAAATAGTGTTTAGGTCGGTATAAGTAAAGCCAATTTCTTTAGCAAGTTCCTTATTAGGGTATATATCGTAAGCTAAGGAATTTAAGCCAAAACCTTTAGCAATTCTTAAGAATTTTTCACCTATATTACCTGTACCTATTACTCCTATATTCTTACCGTGTAAGTCAAAACCTAATAAGCCAGATATATCAAAATTACCTTCTCTCACCCTATTATAGGCTTTGTGTATTTTACGATTTAAACTTAAGATTAATGCAAAAGCATGTTCTGCTACCGCATAAGGAGAATAAACTGGAACTCTTACTACCATTATGCCTTCTTTATTTGCCATTGAAAAATCTACATTGTTAAAACCAGCACAACGTAGGGCAATCATTTTTACACCATTCTGCTTTAAAACTTTTATAACTTCTGTATCTATAACATCATTTACAAAAACACAAATAGCATCATAGCCATTTGCTAGTTTAGCAGTATTAACATTAATATTGGAATTATCATATGTAAGTGTAAAATTGAAATTCTGTTGATTCAAATTATTAAAACTGTCTCGAACATAGTTCTTTGTTCCAAAAAAGTATACTTTTACCATAGGTCTATCTCCATAGCTTCGTACTTATATACATATATTTTAACATAAGTTATAATTTATAAACATAACTTATTCTTGTTTTAAAAATATATGTATTATATAATTATTTCTATAGTTCATATTAACAATTAATTCAGTTGAAAATGGTATATTTGCGTTTAGTTACAAGTATTTTTCTTGCTTTAACACTTTTTGTTATTACTTCTTGTTCTAGCACTCCTAAGGTACAAAATTCTACTAAAACACCTGTAAATAATAACCAGCAAAATCAAGCAGTCAACGGGAATAATCTACAACAATTACCACCACCTGAACCTAATTCTTCCCAAAATTCAATTAACACTAATTCTAATGTAACTAAGAATAATACTAAACCTACTCCAATTAACTATGGCTTAATAAAAGATAAATACGGCATTAACAAAAAATTTATTCTACTATTAGACAAAAAACTACAACCAACTTCTTATACGAAACGAGATACTATCTTGTTTATGCCTAAAACAAAAACACAAAAACAAGTTTATAATGGCAAGTTTTTTGATAGAGATGAACCAATTTTAATGTCGCACTTAGATCTGAAAGAATCTATTGATGCCTATGCTAATAAATTTTTTCCTTCTTTTAATAAAGTAGGAAAATTAACAATTGTTAAGAAGTTAAATGTGAATCAATTAAAAGCCTATGGTGCTTACTTAAATGCTAATTTAATTATTATGAAAAAGTTTGAAGAACCAGATATTCATGAATTCGTACACGAAGTTTTATTCTTAAATGGCAACATTCGTGATATAGAAGATAACTACTGGTACCGGTCTATTAAAGAAGCTGAAGTGATAGATAATAAAGATCTTCTTGCTCTAAATAATTACACTCTATTAGCAGGGCGAGATGAAAATGGAAAAGCTAAATATGTTAACTTAGATGCAGTAGTTGTAAACTTAACTTCTTATAATGTTAAACAAGTAATAGATGAAACTATAAAAAATCTTAATACTATTACTCCTATTCTTAATAAGTGGCAATCAAAACTAGATAACAAGTACGCTAAAAAAACTAAAAAAATGGAATTTTATAAAACAACTTACTTACCTAAATATTCCTATACCCCTGATATGTATACAGAAATTGCTAAAGAAATTAGTACAAAATTATCTGAAAATGAAGTTTTTGCTATTTATGCCTTACAAAAAGATTTAATTAGTGAAAGAGTAAATAAAGTTATTGGAACTTGGTTTGATATAGAGACAGGGCAAATATTTAATATCCGTATGCAAAAACAAAAATTGCAATTAGGTGATGAAAATAACCCATTAGCTACAGGTAGTAAAACCTCTGAAAAAAATTCAGAAACTACAACAGTTGAAGAAATTACTTATAATGGTTACGCTATCTTAGACCGACCTATTCAGCAATTAAAAAATAACCCTAACTTGAATTGGATTAATAACGATCTAAAATTCTCTTTTAATTTAAAAAAAGGAGGAGATGGCTATTATATAGATGATTCTAAAATGGTAAATTCAGCTAAATTTAATCTACAGTCTGCTAGAGGGCTTATTATTGTTAAATTACCTAATGGAGAATATAAATATTTAGCACCTTATATTCCTAATATACTTCCAGAATTACAACAATATTTATATTATGATTTGGCTAAAAATGCTAAAGAAAACCATGTGGATCAAGATAATATCTATGCTTTCAAAAAGTATATACAACATACTCAAAAACCTAGTGGTTATTTAATTTACCCAGGTATTACTATAGGAGTAATTATTATCTTCTTATTCTTTGCGGTATAAGTGTAATATTTATTAATTATGAATCGTTTATTAGTTACTAATGGAGCTTTTACTACTTTGTTGTTATCTGCCGTGCTAGCAGAACAAAAGAAGGATCCTACTAATAGTAATAATTATTTATTATATTATTTAAAAACTCTAAACCCTGAAAGAATTTCTTTTCAACTTAATTTTGCTAATTTTTTCTTTAATTATAAAAAACATTTTAATTTATTAGAATATCAAAGAAAATTTAGTTTTAACCTTACTCTTCTTAAAAATGAGCTTTCTGATATTCAAGAAATTTACCTGCCTATTAATTCTACCACTAAAAAGTGGTATAAACTTTTATATAAAATATATCCTAAAGCAAGTTTTATTTTCTATGAAGAAGGTTTAATGTCTTATATTAAGGGGTTATACGATCACTCTCTACAAAAATTATTAAAAAAACACTCTACTTATTATTTATTTTATAATGCTACTATAAAACACTTATTCCCTAAGGAATTTAAACCTATTAACAAACAGTCCTTATTAAATAATATTCAACAATACCAAGCACATCATCCTGTTTTAAAAAATAACTACCCAACCTCTTATAAGTATGCTTTAGTTTTACCCCAATACTATTTTCAAAAACATAAGAAGAAACATAAACAACTTGAAGATTTATATATTTATAATATTAAATTATTAATAAAAAATGGGTATCATATTTTATTTAAAGATCATCCTAAGTCTACTCAATCTTATTACCCTGTATTACAAAAGATTTGTGGTAAAGAAAACTTTACCTTGTTAAAGGAAATAGATAACCTTCCTGTAGAAATAATTGGTAATTTAATAAAAATTTCTTTAGTATTTTCGGTTTATTCCACTTCTTTATTTACTTTACCTTACTTATTTAATATTCCTGCGTTAACCTCTTATACTATGTTAAGCCAAAGAATAAATACCTTTTCTTTATACCCTGCATTGATTGCTGAATTTACCCAACAATATATACCAGACCTAGAAAGTAAGAGCCTAAAATATAATAAGTTATTGTATCTTTATAGAAAAATGCTAACATTTATATATAAAATATTTTAACAATTAAGGTTATTCAACATGGCATTTAACTATTCTTACCAAAAACCTATTGTAATTTCTGAAATTGGAGCCAACCATAAAGGTAGTATGGATATTGCAAAAGAACTTATTTTACTATCTAAGCAAGCAGGTTGCAATATTGCTAAATTCCAAAAAAGAACTCCTAAAGAGCTACTTACAAAAGAACAATATAAAGCTCCTCATCCTAACCCATATCATGCCTATGGTGCAACTTATGGTGAACATCGTGAATTCTTAGAATTTACTCAAGAACAGCATGCAGAATTAAAAAAATATGCAGAAAGTATTAATATTGAATATTCAACTTCAGTATGGGACGTAACTTCTGCTAAAGAAATGGTTGCTTTAAACCCTAAGTTTTTAAAAGTACCTTCAGCTTGTAATAACCATTATGAAATGCTTAAAATTTTAAGAGATGACTACAAAGGTGATATTCATGTATCCTTTGGTATGACCTCAAAGCTAGAAAGCGAAGATCTTGTAAAATTTTTTGAAGAAACTGGCGTAGCAAAAAATCGCTTAGTTATTTATGCTTGTACTTCTGGTTATCCTGTACCTTTTGAAGATATTTCATTATTAGAAATTAATAATTTATACAACAAATACGATACTAGAGTTAAATCTATTGGTTTTTCAGGGCATCATTTAGGCATTGCTATAGATGTGGCTGCCTATACATTAGGTGCTGTATATATTGAAAGACATTTCACAAAAGATAGATCTTGGAAAGGAACAGATCATGCCGCTTCCCTTGAACCTACGGGTATGACTAAACTCTGCAGAGACTTAAATAATACTTATAAAGCCTTAACTTTTAAAAAATCTGAAATTTTAGAAATTGAAAAAGAACAACGAGAAAAACTAAAATACAGAGCAAAATAGTGCATAAAACTATTGGTTTTTTACCTTTACGAGGTGGGTCTAAGTCTATCCCCTTAAAAAACATTAAAGTAATTAATGGCAAACCTTTATGTTATTGGGTGTTAGAAGCCTTAGAAGTCTCTAAGGTTGATGAAATCTATGTAGCTACTGATTCTAAAGATATTACAGATACAGTTAATGCTATGGGCTTTAATAAGGTAAAAATTTTCCAAAGAAGCTCTAAAAATGCACAGGATAGTTCATCCACTGAATCTGTAATATTAGAATTCTTAGAAAAAAATTCTTACCAAGATAATGATCTTTTTATATTAGTTCAAGCTACCTCACCCTTGTTAGACTCTAAACATATTAATGAAGGATTACAACTACTGTACGATTCAAAAGCAGATTCTTTACTAAGTGGAGTTGTTTCTAAAAGATTCTTGTGGGATAAAACTGGTAACCCTATAAACTATAACTATAAAAAACGCCCTAGAAGGCAAGATTTTTCTGGATATTTTATGGAAAATGGTGCTTTTTACATTAACAAAATACAAAATATTCTAAAATACAAAAATAGATTAAGTGGTAAGATTGCCATTTATGAAATGCCAGAGTATACCAATTTAGAAATTGATGAAGAATTAGATTGGCTTATTGTAGAAATATTACTAAAAAAATATAAAAACTAGCTTAATTACTTTTGTAATTTGTTGTAACTAGTAAGTTTAAGAATTTAGATAATAGTTTATATATATTATTTTTTGCTAACAATTAATCTACATTTAGTAACAGCTAAATTCTTAAACATTTTGGAGTTTATATATGATAATTTTTAATTTTCATTATTATTTGTATCAAATAATAAAAAAACTCTATAGTTATTTATTTTTACTATTATTATTAATAATATTCTTATTAGTAACCCTAGTTAATTTTTATGGCAAAGAGTTTGATGAAAGTTTAATTACTAATTATAAAAATGTTCCCTTAGACATAAAAATTGGGCAGATGCTTATGTTAGGATTTAGTGGAACTACTATTAATAAAGAATTAGCTGACTATATTCAAAAATATCACATTGGAGGTGTTACCCTTTTTAATAAACCTTTAGCTAACGGAAAAACTAGTAATATTACTAGTAAACAACAAGTAGAAAAACTGAATGCTAGTATGCAGGCATTGGCAGATATTAAACTATTTATTAGTGTAGATCAAGAAGGTGGTTTTGTAGCTCGCCTTAATAAAAGTAATGGCTTTAGAACGTATAAATCTCCAGCTAGTTTAGGAGCTATGAATAATGCAGATGCTGTTTATAATGAATCTACTCAAATAGCAAAAGATTTAAAAAATAGCGGTTTTAATATGAACTTCGCTCCGGCAATTGATGTTAACATTAATCCCAACAACCCTATTATTGGAGCAGTTGATAGGTCTTTTTCTAATGATCCTAATAAAGTTATAGTTTATGGTAATGCTTATATTCAAGGTCAGCATAAATATGGAATTATTACATCATTAAAGCACTTTCCAGGTCATGGAAGTTCTACAAAAGACTCTCACTTAGGTTTAGTTGATATTACCAATACATATAAGCCCCAAGAAATGAAACCATTCAAAGAAATTATCCAAAATAATTACCAAGATACAGTTATGGTGGCTCATTTAATAAATAGTAAAATAGATTCAAAATATCCTGCTAGTTTATCTAGAAAATTCATTACCGAAATTTTAAGAGAACAATTAAAATTTAATGGTGTTGTAATTAGTGATGATTTAAAAATGGGAGCCATTGAAAAATATTATGGCTTAGATGAAGCTGTAACTAGTTTTATTAATGCTGGTGGTGATATTATAGCTTATTCCAATAATTTAGGTGAATATAATAAAAATGTTGCTGCTAAAATTGTTGTTATTATTAAAAAGAACATTAAAAATGGAAAAATTTCTATGGATAGAATAAATGAATCTTATCTTAGAATTATGAAATTAAAAAAAGAAAAATTATATTAATACAATATCTATATTAGTTGCTTGCAAGTAGATGCACATTCAACTAGCATTATTACATTATCTTATTAACCTATACGTAAAGAACACAGATTATGCCTAATAAAATAATTATTTTAAAGAATATCATGTTAGCTAATTTAAAAATTGCATTATTTAGCTTTGGTGGGGGAGTTGCTGTTATTTCTTTAGTTCACAAAGAATTTATAGAAAAATATAAACTTACTAACAACCAAACTTTCAATAATATGGTAATTCTAGCTAATGCGTTACCTGGACCTACAATTTTTCAAATTTCCTTACATATTTCTTATGAAGCTGGCAAAAAATTAGGGTTACTACTAGCTTTAATTATTAATTTAACCATAGGACCAGGTCTTTTAATTGGGGTAGTTGTACTAGCTAATAAACTATTACCAATTGACAAACTTCAACAAATTAGTAAAGCTATTTTACCAGCTATTATTGGTATGTTACTAGCTTTTACTATTCAACTCTTTTTAACTAATACGAAAGAAAATTACAATTGGGTTGTTTATGGATTAATTTTTTTTGCTACTTTAGCTGCATTATTATTACATATAAAAATAATTATTATTTTAGCAATTTTAATTTTTTGTTTGTGCTTTATGAGGTTTTTATAAAAATATGATGACCTCTACTATAAAATTTATTTATGCTAATTTTTTACTTGGAATCACCTCTTTTGGTGGAGGTAAAGCCTTTATTCCGATGTATCAGGAAGTTTTTTTAAGAGAATTTCATATTACTTCTCAAGCAACTTTAACTCAAGCTATAACTTATGCTACGGCTTTACCTGGTCCTGTAGCTACTATGATAACTACTTATGTAGGTTTCTTAGAATATAATATGTGGGCAGTAGTTTTTGGTTTACTTGCTCTTTGTTTACCACCACTAATAATATATTTAATTACTTTTTATATTCTAAATAAACATATGGATAACAAAGTTATTAAAAGAATTAGTTTGTATTTATCTCCTGCTATTATTGCTTTATTATTATATGTTGTTTTTGATTTATTCTTTCATAAAAGTAATAGCAATTTTTATTATTGGTATTCTGGAATAACTTTATTAGTTTCTACAATAATTTTACTAAAAACAAAGATTCATCCTATTTTGGTAATTATTACCTGTGGTTTTATTGGTTATTATGTGTTGTAACGAGTTAACATTTTTCTTAGATGTTTTGCTAAACCACCTTTTGAGGTTTCCCTATAATCTACTTTAATATCTTTTCCTGTTTCATACATAATTTTTACAATATCATCTAAAGAAACAATATGCCCATCATTGCTTAATGCCATCTTAGCTGCCATTACAGCTTTTACAGCTCCAAAAGCATTACGCTCAATACATGGTACCATAACTAAGCCGGCAACAGGATCGCAAGTTAAACCTAAATGATGTTCCATTGCAATTTCCGCAGCATTAGCTACTTTCTTGTAGTTCCCTCCCATAATCTCGGTTAAGGCCGCCGCAGCCATAGAACTAGCTACTCCTACTTCAGCTTGGCATCCAGCTTCGGCACCAGAAATGGAAGCATTAGTTCTAAAAATATAACCAATGGCTGATGCGGTTAGAAAGAACTGCACTATTTCTGTATTGGTAAGTTGTTGAAAAAATTTTTGGTAATAATGAAGTACCGCAGGGATAATCCCACAGGCACCATTAGTTGGTGAGGTTACTACTTTATTGCCAGATGCGTTTTCTTCTGATGTTGCTAAAGCAAAAGCGGTAATCCAATCCATTGAAGCGGTATCGTTATATATTTTTTTTCTTTCGTTAGCAATTAAAATATCGTGCAGGTTCTTAGCACGGCGAACTATAGGCAAAACAGTAGATAATTTACCAGTTTTACTAAGCCCAGCTTTTACCGTATTTTGCATAGTTTGCCATATTTTTAAATAGTAATTTTCAATTTCTTCTTTAGAAAAAAAAGATATTTCCCTTTTTAAAGCAATATCTGAAATCTTTAATTTATATTTTTCACATAAAGTTAGTAATTCTTCAGCATTTTTAAAGTCATATTTAATTTTTAGATCCTTAGAATTATTTTCTTTACTGAGTAATTCTGCTTTTGTAGCAATAGAACCACCACCTATAGAAAAATAGGTTTCTTGCACTAATAAACCTTTCTTAGAATAAGCACTAAGAATAATAGCATTTTCATGCAGATCTAAAAAATTAGGATTAAACACAATATCTTTTTCTGTGAAGGTAATTTTATGCTGTTGATTGATATTAAGGATTTCTTGTTTTTTACAAATTGCTATAATATTAGGAATTTCTGCAGAGTTTATAGTATCAATTTTGTAACCCATTAAACCTAATATAATTGCAACATCTGTTAAATGCCCTTTACCAGTTAAAGATAGTGAACCGTATAGATCTACCTTTAGCCTTATTATCTGTTGTAAAATATTTTGCTTTTGCAATAATTCTATAAAACGATTACCAATAAGAATTGGACCTATAGTATGGGAACTTGATGGTCCTATTCCAATTTTAAAAATATTTAAAATACTTTGCTGGTTAGCCATAGTTTTACCTATCTTACTACATAAACTATATAATTAAATAATAGTATCACTACATTTTAACACAATTTAAAACAAAATGTAAAATGAAAGAAAGAAAAACAGGTTCTAAAGGAAATAAAAATTCTCTACAAGATTTACTAAAAAATGTAATAGGATTAATTCTTCTAAAGAAGAAGGCATAGTACTTATTAAGTAAATAATTAAAAACAGAGACTACATTATAAGTTAGTTATAATCTATGTTCTTTTCCACTTAATGGCGGGAGCGACGAGACTCGAACTCGCGACCTCCTGCGTGACAGGCAGGCGTTCTAACCAACTGAACTACGCCCCCAAAAATATTTTAAAATTATAATAATGGTGGGCGGTAAGAGACTCGAACTCCTGACCCTCTCGGTGTAAACGAGACGCTCTACCAACTGAGCTAACCGCCCTAATAAATTTAAGGGGAATTAGTCCTTATTTTTTACCATTTACTAAATCTTTTAAATTTTTACCTGCTTTAAATTTTGGTAACGTAGAAGCAGCGATTTTAATTACCTCGCCAGTTCTAGGGTTACGACCTTCGCCTGCTTTTCTGTTAGAAGTACTAAAAGTACCAAAGCCAACTAGACGAATTTCTTCTTTAGCAGCTAATGCATTTTCAATAGATTTAATAAAAGCATTTAACGATTTTTCAGCATCAGTTTTTGTAAGGCCTGAATGTTTTGAAATCTCAGTCACTAAATCGGTTTTATTCATAGTTAAATCCTCATTTTCATAAGTTAAAGACACAATGTCTACCTCATTATAATAAGGATAATCCCCTTAATAGTCAAGCATTTTATAATTTTTTTTTTAAGCTATTACTTATAATTTAAAATAGCCTGTTGGAGGACATCTAAATAAGTATTTACCGTAACAATTTTTAGTTTATTTAAGGCAGACTTAGGTAGATCTATTAAATCTTTTTCATTATCTTTTGGAATTAAAACAGTATTTATACCAGCTCGTAATGCAGCTAAAAGTTTTTCTCTTAGCCCCCCTATAATTAGTACTTTTCCTCTTAGGGTAATTTCTCCTGTCATGGCAATATCTTTTTTAACTTTTTTATTACTTAGAATTGAATAAATAGAAGTTAGAATAGTAACCCCAGCTGATGGACCATCTTTAGGTGTGGCTCCCTCTGGAACGTGAATATGAATATCATAGTTAGTAAAGTCTTCTTCCTTTAATCCTAAAGTAGCATGATTGGCTCTTAATAAAGAATATGCAGCTTTTACAGACTCTTGCATAACCTCACCTAATTTCCCTGTAATTTTAATTTCTCCTTTACCTGGAAATTTTACTGCCTCTATGTATAGGGTATCCCCTCCTATTCTTGTCCATGCTAGGCCAGCTGTTACTCCTACTAAATCTTCTTGCTCCATAGCATTAAATAAAAATGGTGCAGAATCTGCATATATAACTAAATTCTTAGGAGCGACATCAACTTTCTTTACTTTATTACTAACAATATCTTTGGCTACTCTACGGGTAACTCTAGCTAAAACTCTATCTAGCTCTCTTACTCCTGATTCTTTAGTATAATTTCTAATAATTTCTAAAATTGCCTTAGAATCTATACTGAATTCTTTAGAATTTAAAGCAGCTTCAACCATTTTTTTAGGCAATAAATGTTTTTCGGCTATAGCTAATTTTTCTTCTTCTGAATATCCTGTTAAATGGATAACTTCCATTCTATCTAGCAAAGCATCTTGAATATCTAAAGAGTTTGCTGTAGCAATAAACATAACATTGGAAAGGTTATACTCTAGTTCTATATAATGGTCTACAAAGCTATGGTTTTGTTCTTTATCTAGAACTTCTAATAATGCTGAGGCAGGATCCCCTCTAAAATCAGAACCCATTTTATCTATTTCATCTAATAAAATTAAAGGATTACTAGCTTTAACTTTTCTCATAGATTGAATAATTTTACCAGGCATGGCTCCAATATATGTTCTTCTATGCCCTCTAATTTCAGCCTCGTCTCTAACTCCGCCTAAGGAAATTCTTATAAATTCTCTACCACTAGCTTTAGCTATAGATTTAGCCAGCGATGTTTTACCAACACCTGGAGGTCCTACTAAACATAAAATTGGTGCCTTTAACGATGAAGATTTTTTTAATACCGCTAAATACTCTAGAATTCTTTCTTTTACTTTAGTTAAAGCGTAATGGTCGGCTTCTAGGTATTCTTCGGCTTTTTTTAGATCAATCTTATGATTTATAAATACATTCCATGGTAAAGCAAAAATCCATTCAATGTAATTTCTTACTACGGTTGCCTCAGCTGAAATAGGATTCATCATAGATAATTTTTTTATTTCATTCTCTAGTTTTTCTTTACCTTCCACTGAAATTTTTATTTTCTCTAATTTCTTCTTAAACTCTTTAATTTCATCTTTAACATCATTACCATTATTTAATTCTTGTTGAATAGCTTTTACTTGTTCATTTAGATAATAATCTTTCTGATTCTTTTCCATTTGTTTTTTAACAGATTCTCGAATCTTTTTCTCAACATTCACAAGTTTGGCTTCAACTTCTAATAAAGAATTTAAAGTAGCTACTCTTGAGATTAAATCAGGGTTTTCTAAAATACTTTGCTTTTCAGAATGTTGGATTGGTAAATGTGAGGTAATACCTCCAATAATAGCATTAATATCTTCTAATTTTTTTACGCTGGTTAATAATTGTGGGGGAATAGTTTTACGATTATTCAAATACAAAACTAAATTGTTGATGATTTCATTTTTTAAATCGGTAATTTCTTCAATACTGTAATCCTTAACATCTGTAAAAGGAATATATTTAGCAACAAAATAACCTTGTTTATCTTTTTTAATTTGTAAATTTACTCTTTCTAATACTTTTACTAGAATTTGTAAGGAATCTATTTCAGTAGATGGAGTAATAGTCTGTAGAACTTCTGCAATACAACCTACTTTAAATAAATCTTCTTTTTTAGGATTTTCGGTTGTAGGATCTTTTAAAGTGGTGAATAAAACTTTATTACCATTCTTTAAAGCTACTTTTACTGCCTTTATTGTTAAAGGGTTACTAATAGATAAAGAAATAACCATACTAGGAAATATAACTAAGTCTTTAAGGTAAATAAGTTGTAGCTCTGCACTTGTAGCTTTTAAAGACATTCTGCCTCGCTTTCATTATCTTGCAATTTATTATAAAACAAAATTATTTATTATTTATTAACATAAATTGGTTTTTTAAGACCTTGGGCAACGTCTTTATCTATAACAATTTCTTTAATTTTAGTTTTTAAGGAAGGAGCCTCAAACATTATATCTTTTAGTAAATCTTCTAAATAATTTCTAATCCCTCTAGCCCCTATTTTTCTTTCATTAACTTTACTAGCAATTTTTTGTAAAGCTTCTTTTGTAAATGTTAATTCTAATGAATCTAATTTTAATAAAGTTTTATATTGGTTAATTACAGCATTTTTTGGTTCAGTAAGAATTTTTAGAATTCCATTTTCATTTAATTCATCTAAAGTTACAACTACAGGTAACCTTCCTACAAATTCACGAATCAAGCCATAACGGAATAGATCTTCAGCTACTACATGCTTATAGTAATCTCTACTAGTTTTTTCATTCTTAATAGGAACATTAAAGCCTATAGACCCCTTAGACAACCTATTTGCAATTATTTTATCAATTCCATCAAAAGCTCCAGCACAAATAAATAAAATATTTGATGTATCAATAGCTATGAGTTCTTGTTGGGGGTGCTTTCTACCAAGTTGTGGTGAAACGTGAGCCACAGTACCTTCAATTATTTTCAATAAAGCCTGTTGTACACCCTCGCCACTTACATCTCTTGTTATAGAAACATTTTCAGATTTTCTAGCAATTTTATCAATCTCATCAATATAGATAATTCCCTTTTGGGCTTTTTCTAGATCGTAGTTAGCAGCTTGTAATAAACGTAATAAAATGGTTTCAACATCATCACCTACATAACCAGCCTCAGTTAATGAAGTAGCATCGGCAATAGCAAAGGGAACATCTAAGGCATTAGCTAAAGTTTGAGCCAACAAGGTTTTGCCTACCCCTGTTGGTCCTATCATTAAGATATTAGACTTTAAAATAGAAATATCTTTATATTCTTTTAGTTTTTTAGCAGGTTTTTTGGCATTATAAGAAATTCTTTTATAATGGTTATAAACAGCAACTGCTAGCCTTTTTTTAGCTTCATCTTGAAAAATTACATGATCGTTTAATTTTTTATAAATTTGTTCAGGGGTATCTAATTTTTTTTGTTTAGTAGCCTTAGAGTTTAATGGTTGCTCTGCCTCACTTACAAAGGCAGAATTCAACATATCTTCTAAAACACGATTCTCTAATAAATTAGAACAAATATCTATACATTCATCACAAATATTACCACTCATACCATGAATGATTTTATCTACTTCTTTATGACTTTTACCGCAAAAAGAACAATTAATATCATCTTTTTTTGTAGCTAGTTTATCTTTACTAGTTTTTTTTATTTTATTTAATTTATCTTTTGTTGTATCGTCAGTTGTTTTTTTCATTCTTTTACTTTATTGCTATCTTTTTTCTATTATATTATCTATTAAACCAAAATTCTTAGCCTCGGAGGCATTCATAAAATTATCTCGTTCTAAAGCTTTTTCTATTGCTTTAACATCTTGCCCCGTATGCTTAGCGTATAACTTATTAACTAAAGATTTTAAGTATAAAATTTCTTTAGCTTGAATTGCAATATCTGTAGCTTGCCCTTGAGCTCCACCTGAGGGTTGATGCACCATAATTCTAGCTGATGGTAAAGCAAACCTTTTACCTTTAGCTCCTGCCATTAATAAAAAAGAACCCATAGATGCAGCCTGACCTATACATAAGGTTGAAACATCACAAGTAATGTAATTCATGGTATCGTAAATTGATAACCCTGCAGTTACTACACCTCCTGGGGAATTTATATATAAGTTAATATCTTTGTTAGAATCTTCTGATTCTAAAAATAATAACTGAGCACAAACCAATGATGCAATGTTATCATCTATTGGCGAAGTTAGGAAGATTACTCTCTCTTTTAAAAGACGAGAGTAAATATCAAATGCTCTTTCACCTCTGGCGGTACTTTCAACTACCATAGGTACTAATGTTGATAATTTACTATCCATATTAATCAATTAACCTTGTAGTTTTTTATTAAATTCTTCAAAAGTTGAAATGTTTTCTGCAATTTGTACTTTAGAAAAAATAAAATACATAATCTTTTCTTCTAAAGCCCTATTTTGCAGTTGTTGCAAGGCTTGCGTATTACTTTTATAATAATTCATAATAGCATCAACATTGCTACCACTTTTTATGGCCTCTTCTGCCAATAATTCACTAACATCTTTTTCTTCAGCAATAATATTATTTTTAGCCGCTAGATCGTTCAAAACTAAAGCAACTTTTATTCTTTCTTTAGCTTCTTTTAAATGCTTAGCTTTAATTTCATCATCTGTGCTATTTACTAAATCTTGTTCTTCTTTAGAAAAAGAATCTAGTTTGTTTGAATCTTTAGCTTTATTTACAGATTCTTTTAATTTAGTAAACTCTTTCCATAAATAGTCTAGTTCTGATTGTAATAGTTTTGGAGAAATATCAAATTCCTTAGTAGCTTTAAGTTTTTCAATCACTTGTTTTTTCATTTCTACCTTTTGCATAGGAGCAAAATGACTTTGATACTTTTTAATAATATCTTCTTTTAAAGCCTCTAAATTATCAAAACCAACTCTTTTGGCTAACTCATCGTTTATAGTTGGTACTATAGCTTGCTGTAGTTTTTTAATTTTCACATCAAAAACAACGTCCTGACCAGCTAGATTTTTAGCATGATAGTTATTTGGGAAAGTAACTTTAACTGCAACACTATCATTAACTTTTTTACCAATGAGTTGGTCTTCAAAACCTGGAATAAACATATTAGAACCAATTTCTAAAGGGAAGTCAGTCCCCTTGCCACCTTCAAATTCTATATTATTTAATTTACCTACAAAATCAATAACAGCAACATCACCTTTGGCAATAGATTTATCTTCTGTTATATCTTCAAAATTTTTATGGTAATTAGCCATTTGTTCCATAGCTAGATTAATATCTTTTTCTGATACCTCTAACACAGGTTTTTCAATGGTAATATTCGTAAAATCTAAATGTTCAATTTCAGGGAAAAGCTCCATACTAATACTAAGTTTTAAACCTTGTTCCATACTAAATTCTGTAACATCAACGCTTGGAGAAGCTATGGTAACAATTTTATGATCTTTATATATTTTATCTACGGCATTATTTGTGGCTTCATTTAGTAACTCTGACATCACACTATTTTTGTATTGGGATTCAATAACATTTAGCGGTGCTTTACCTGGCCTAAAACCTTGAATCTTTGCAGTTTCTGCAATTTTTTGTAATTTTGCCGTTTTAAGTTTAATTAGTTCATCGGCAGTAATAAATGCTTCATATACTAAAGATAAACCTTCTTTTTTTACTTCTTTTAATTCCATAAATAAGCCTTGAAAATTTTTTAATTCTAGCTAATAGATAACATATTGTTTCTGATTATGCTTTATTTTATAAAATATAGTTATCTTTTTTTTAAAAGTCAATGTTTGTAAATCATAATAAGTATGAAAAAGCTATATTTTTCCTTAATCTAGCTTATATTTTAAAAAATTCTTTTATAAGAAATAATGTTATTTATTTATTAAGCCAAACTTCTTATTAGTATTTTCTTGATTACTTTTAGCATTAGTTACACTTTTGCTTTTATTATGAACTTTATTACGGTTATGTAATGCATTATGGTTTTTTGTTACAGACTCGGCCTGAATGGTCTGGTTAATTACTACATGTTTATTATTGCTATTAAAAAAACCTAAATTATAATAAACAAATGCCATAAGCATAAATAAAATACACAATAGAATATTTTGTTTAGCATTAGCAGATTTTACCTTTTCTAAATCTTTATGTGCCATTTTACGAAACTCTTGAATTTCTGTTTTTATGTAATCCAAACTTTGTAATAAAGCGTTATTTGTATCTTTCATGAATATAATTCCTTTTTATATATAAATATAAGATTAATAGTTTGTAGAGTTTAAAGCTGTTGTTGAATCTCAAAGGTTAATTATTTTTATAAAAACAGTATTTATTAAAATATAATGTTATCTAGAACATTAATATAAATAATAATTAAATAATATTTAATAAAACTATATAGTGAAACAGGGAATTTAAGCTACAAGTAATAAGAAACTAATCAAATATAGTACTTATTAACTCTACTTTTAGTATGGATTAATTATACTATAAATTTAATAAAATTGCAATAGATTTTATAAGAATTAAATTACAAAACATATCTTATAAATATAAAAAGAATTATTTTTATTTACAAAGAAAACTTAAAATAATATAATATAGGTTGTATATGAAAACATTTTTACTTCTATTAACAATCAGGGGTTTCTTATGGCTATATTTATCTTTTTTTTAAATTTTGTTGCTTTAGTATTAGCATTTAAGCAACATAGTTTACAAAGTAAAGTTGTATTTTTTATTGGTTTAGTTGCGATTTTATTTTGGCTTAACCACCATTCTACTAATGCTCTAAATATTAGTATATAGAATAGTAGCTTTTAATAATCTTTTTTATTCTAAAGGAAATATTATGAAAAATTTGAAAGAATATCATTATTTAATTCATTATATTGGGAATATTATTGGGGTTGGCTTTGTTATATTTATATTATTAGCAGCTTTCTCTGAACAATTACTTCTTGGTGAATTAGCTTGCCCTCTTTGTTTATTGCAGAGAATGGCATATGTTGCAGTAGGTGTAGCTTTTTCCATGAACCTAACTTTAGGAATCCGTAGCTCTCATTATGGTATGGCAATTTTAGCAGCTTTAGCTGGAATCTTAATTGCTACAAGACAAACTTTATTACACATTTTACCTAATGATCCTGGTTTTGGTAGCACCATTATGAATATTCATGTATATACTTGGAACATTGTAATATTCTTTATTATTGTGGCGGTAACAGCTGTAGCTTTACATTTTGGGTATGCTTTTAATACTAAAGAATCTAAAGTTGGTAAAATAACTAAAAAAATTGCTCTTACATTTATTATGATTTTTGGTTTTTTAATTTTAGCAAACCTTGTTTCAGTTTTCTTAGAGTGCGGTCTTAGTACTTGTCCTGATGATCCTATTGAGTATAAATTATTTAATTAGAATAATTTAGTTTTATTTATTTTAATAATTAAAACACTTTATTTGGTTGTTAATTAAAGGAAAGAATAATATTAAAATAATTGTTCTTTCCTTTTTTTTATTCTTGACTTACTTATAAGCAATTTATGGTAACTAACTCCTTATGTTTATTAAGTTATTGTTCTAATAAAACAATTTAATTACAAAGTATTTTTTTGTTTTTATTGCATCAAGATAACATAATGAAGTAAAATAAGTAATACACACACAACACAGCTTATGGTTGTATAAACTACTGTATTATTAATTAAAACATTTTTAACAACTAGCCTCCTATGACCATGAAACCTTACTTTTCTAATAATAACTTTACTTTGTATTGCCATAACTGTTTAGAATTAATGAAAAAACTAACTACCAACTCAATTGATATGATTTTTGCCGATCCTCCCTATATGCTATCTAATGATGGATTAACTTGTAAAAATGGCAAACTAGTTACTGTTAATAAAGGCCATTGGGATAAATCTAATGGTTTTGATAATGATGTCCTTTTTCATGAAGCTTGGTTATTACAGTGTAAAAGACTTTTAAAAGATGATGGTACTCTATGGGTTAGTGGTACTTACCATAGTATTTATCAATGTGGTTACTTGTTACAAAAACTTGGTTTTCATATCTTAAATGATATTGCTTGGTTAAAACCTAATGCTGCTCCTAATTTAAGCTGTAGATTCTTTACAGCTTCCCATGAAACTTTACTATGGGTTAGAAAAAGTAAACAGGCAAAACATTATTTTAATTACCAAGCAATGAAACATGGTAGTTTTCCAGAAGATAAGCTAAAAGTTAAAAATAGCCAAATGCGTTCAGTATGGAGTATTCCAACTTCTAAAGCTAGAGAAAAAATTCATGGTAAGCACCCTACTCAAAAACCTTTAAATCTACTACAAAGAATTATTATGTCTTCTACTAAAGAATTTGATACTATCTTAGATCCCTTTAACGGTTCAGGAACTACAGGTATTGCAGCTACTTTAATTGGTAAGCGAAAATACATTGGTATAGATACTAATGAAGAATATTTACAATTAACTATAAAAAGGCTACAATCTTTGCAAGATAATCCTTTTGCTACGGATTTACCATTAAAATGTGAATCAGCCATATGAGTCTACACTATGAGAATAGGAAGTAAGGGCGGAGCTAGTACTAAAACAGGCTTGGGCTTTGAAGGAATAGCAGATGTAAAAACTTTTTTACAATCTCAACCCTCTTATAAAGTTAATGATAAAAACCATGTTTACTATCAAGGGAAGCTTGTAGCTAAATTATTCAAACAAAGAGCTTTTTATAAATTCTTAGATTCTCTTAATATTAATTGGCAAGATTGCATTTCAAAAAAAATTTTACCAGATAATAGCATTTATGTAATAGAACCTAATACTATTTACATTGTAGAATGTAAATTTCAGCAAGTAAAAGGAACTGTAGATGAAAAACTACAAACTTGCCATTTTAAAAAACAACAATATAAAAAATTATTATCCCAAAGTAATATTAATATTGAATATGTGTACTTATTAAATAACTGGTTCCTACAAAACAAATATAAAGATGTTTTACATTATATTCAAGAAGTTGGTTGCTACTATTATTTTAATACTATTCCTTTAGAAAAAATTGGCTTGCCTTATAATTAATCTTATTCTTAGAATTAACTTCCTACCATGTATTAATTAACTAATTAACTTTTTATTATCCTCTTCTGTGGTATTATTGGCAACAAAATTAGGTATAATTATTATCTATTGAAAATTATCTATTGAAATATTTTAAATGTATTTATATAAAGACCATTCTATTGATAACTATAACTTCTTTCCAAGTACTTTAAATAAGGGATATTTTAGAATAATTTGGTATAAAGTATTTATTGCCTTAGGCTTATTACTACTACTTGCAAGCTGTGCTTCTGTTAGTAAGCACGATATTAAAATTGTAGAAACTGCCTCAAAGCAAATTGGTGCTCCCTATGCTTATGGTGGTACTAACCCTACCACTGGTTTTGATTGTTCTGGTTTAGTTTACTTTACTTATAAAAAATTAGATGAAACAGTTCCAAGAGATACTACTAATTTGTATAAGAATTCTCGGCATGTATTTTTAAGGAAGAAAGCTGGAGACTTAGTATTTTTTGATACTAATAAAAAATGGTGGCATATTTTTAACCACCCAGATCATGTGGGGGTATATGTAGGTAATGGCTTTATGATTCATGCTCCACGTACTGGTAAAGAGGTAGAATTAATTAATTTTTCTCATAATTCCTATTGGAAATCTCGGTACCTTAACACACGTCGTATTACTAAAAGAGTTACTAATAATGCAAATAACTCTAATAAAGAAGGGAAAACCAATAGCGTAAATAGTTAACTCATCTTTTTAGGTTTAGAATCAACATGTTAAAAAATATTTTAATTTTAGGAGCCCATAGTTATTTAGCTCAACAGTTTTTAAAATTATCTAAAATACCTAATAACTATTATGGTTTAGATATTGTAAAACAAAAGAACCCAAATTTTCTTTACCTTTATGAAGGCTCTGTTGCTGATGCTTGCTTATTAAAACATATTATAGATACTCATAATATTAATACAGTAATTCACTGTGCCAGCCCTAAAATTAATAGTTCTCAACAATTAGAAAGTTATTTAAACCATTATACTACAGCTCTTTTTCCCATGATATTTTTCTACAATTACCAACCTTCTGTAAAACAAATTATTATTGGTACAGAACCTAAAAGGCTTTTAGGAGTAGATAGTTATAAATTAGCAAAACTAGCTCAACAAGAATTTGCTCTTAATAAACCCAATATTCACTATTTAGAATTCCAAGATTTTGGGAATCATACAGATTTAGAAAGTCTTATTCCACAAAATGAAACTAAAGATACTTTAGAAAACTTACTAATAACCCTAAATAAATACCTAAGCACAGACTAACTTTTCGGCATTGTAGAATCATTACAACTTGTAACATTACCCTTGTGATTTAAAAACAAATTATAACAAGTAAGTTTGTTCATTTTGCTAAATCTTATCATCTTGTGATTGACAGATCCTTCAAAAACTCTCATACTTATTTTATTTTAAAAGAAAATTTAATTTTATTATTTATCAATCTAACAGAGAGGAGGATACCTCATGACTACTAAGCAAAAACTCCCCTTTCAATTTTGGATAATATGGATCATTGAATTATGGGAAAGATTCGGATACTATGCTGTTCAAGGAATCATTCCATATTATTTTGTAAAACACTTAGGTTATAGTGAATCTGTTTCTATTGTTACTTTTGGTTCTTTTTCTGCTTTTGTTTATGGTTTTAATTATATTGGTGGTTGGTTAGGTGATCATGTAATTGGTGCCAAAAGAATGATAATGATTGGTGCTTTCATACTATTTTGTGCTTATGCTTTATTAACAATTTCTCATGCTGATACTGTTTTTTACGCCTTAGGTGCTATCGTAGTAGGAAATTCATTATTTAAAGCAAATCCTAGCTCTTTAATTTCAAAGATGTTTGAAAAAGGTAAAGAACAACATTTATTAGATAGTGCTGTGACTCTTTATTATATGGCTATTAATGTTGGCTCTATGATTTCTATGATTATCACTCCTATTGTTGCCCAAGAAATTAGTTATAATGCTGCTTTTTCGGTAGCGGCAATTGGTTTATCCATTGGTTTATTAGGCTATTTAGGTATGTATTCTAAATTAGGTGCTATTGGAACTCCTGCAGATAATAAACCTTTAAATGCTGTAAAATTATTAGCTATTATTGTTGTATCGTTGATTTCTGTGTTTGTTGTAGCAAAACTTCTTACACACCCTTCATTAGTTTCTGCTATTGTGTGGACTATTGCTGTAATTGGCTTTATTTATTTTATTTATTTATCTTTTAAATATAAGAAACAACAAAGAGACCGTATGTTGGTTGCTTTATTTTTAATAGCTTGTGGTATTTTGTTTTTTGTTTTATATAATCAACAACCTACAACTTTAACTTTTTTAGCAGAATCAGGTGTTGATAGAGTATTTTTTGGTTATGAATTACCAGCACCAATTTATCAGGTATTAAACCCTGTGGTTATTATTGTTATGAGTTTTGTATTTACTAAATTTTTCTATCCATATTGGAAATTAAGCCATTCACAAAAATTTGCTATTGGCTTTTGGCTAAGTGGCATTGCCTTTGGTTTGATGTATTTAATGAACTTTTTAAATGATGGGCAAGGGCATGTTAGTAACTGGTTCCTATTCTTGAATTATCTGTTTCAGTCTACCTCAGAGTTATTAATTAGTGGTTTAGGAATCGCTATGGTTGCCGAATTATGCCCAAGAGCTATGAGTGGTTTTGTTACTGGTTTATGGTTTGTATCTGCTATGGTAGCTGGGCCAGTTTCAGCATGGGTTGGAAACTTTACAACTTCAGAGTCTATAATAAGTAACCAAGAACGTTTATATCTATACGCCAATACTTTTGGATTAATAGGTTTAGGTACTTTAATTGTTGGTATTTTATTATGGGTATTTAGTGGTTCATTAAATAAAATTATTGGGCATGGTGCTTACGTAGAATAAGAAATAACCTTAAAGTAATAACCTTTAACTAAAATGGCTATGTGAATATAACATAGCCATTTTTCTTACTAATAAAAGCTTATTTGCCTAAGATTCATTGTTAGGTTAATGGTTTAAGTACTTAATTAGTAATATAAGGGTTAGCCTCTTTTATTTTATTACATTGTTTTATAGGTATTATAGGTACATAAAAAATATATATATTTATTTAATTTTTGGATTATTACTCTTTCTAATTAGCGGTGCTACTTCTTAGCAACATAATTTAAACGGTGGTTTTTCAGAAAGAGTAATAGATGAAGCTGTATATTTAGTTAGTTATAATGGAAATGGTTATACTAACAATTACAAAGGAAGTTTATATTTACTTTAATAGGTGCAGATATTACCTAACAAAATAATGTAAAATATTTTGCTATAAAAATATGTTGTAATACCTTTTACCTCTTAATATATTTCACTATCCTATAAAACAAATACAGAGTAATAGCAATTATGCTTACTTTAATAACTCCACAAGTAGCAAAATTGATAAAGTGAGTAAATAATCTAAGCAGTCAATAGTTAAAATATTAAAAACAAAGCTGCACCTCTAAAAATGTATTAGTTGGTATAGTAATATTTATAATACCCAATGTATACGTGAAAAGATGTATAAAAAAGTATATTGGTAAACAGTAGAACACTAAGTAGAAAAAATAATAATCCAAAAGTTAAAAATGGCCTTCAATGCGTTAGATTTAAAATAGATTAATCATTATAAGATTATTCAGCTTATCCTTTCTTTAATAAAGAAATTAACATTCTTGTTTTCTTCTTATCACTATCAGCATTCAATAAATTACACTTTTAATAACAAGTTTTCTAGCTTAAGTTTTGATAACTTTTTTATAGATGTAGCGGGAAAAATATAATGGCAATTTTGGAAAGATTAAATAGCAAAATAAGTTTTTGATTATTTTTATATGATTATAATAAGAATTCTCTGTGTATAAAAATGGCAATAGTTTTTATTCACTATTGCCATTGATTTTAATTTAATTACTATATTTTGTAATTACAATGCAACTATTTTTGGTTAAATTACATCATATTATAATTCAATTCGTACATTACCCATAAACTACCACCTACAAATATAAATAAGGTTAGAACAGCAAAAGCAAATGCTTGAGTCATATAAAATGGTTTACTTTCTTGATCAAGATGTAAGAAAAACCATAATTGAATAAATAATTGTACAATAGCAGCAAAGAAAATTGTAAATAGTATCCAACCTTTAGTCATATCACTACCTACAGAATAAAAAGCAATTATTGTAAAAACTATAGAAAGAATAAAACCAATAATATAATTTTTACTAGAGCTATTATGCTCATTATGAATTTTATGGGACATTATAACGCTCCTACTAAATAAACTATACTAAAAACAAAAATCCAAACAATATCTAAAAAATGCCAAAACAAACTTAACACCATTAATTTTGTAGTATTATGGGCAGTAATTCCTCGCATAGCAATTTGAATAATTAATGCTAACATCCATATTAAACCAATAGTTACATGGATACCATGAGTTCCTACCAAAGTAAAAAATGCCGAGAAATACGCATGAGTAGTCCAAGTATAACCTTCTGATACTAAATGGATAAACTCCCTTACTTCTAAGAATATAAAAGTTGCTCCTAAAATAAAAGTAATACCTATCCAAATAAATACTTGATTAAGCATCTTTTTATGCATATTCAATACAGCCATACCAAAGGTAAAACTGCTAGTTAATAATGCTAAAGTTTCAGTCATTACATAAGGTAAACTGAAATTATAAGGGTGCATACCTGATGTTAGAACAATGAAAATAAGAAACAAAGTTCCAAATAAAATACAGTCTGTCATTATGTATATCCAAAAACCATATAGGGATATATCTCTTGCATGCATCTCATGATGCTCGTGTAATTTATCTATATTTTTATCCATTATAAAACACCTTTTTTAAACTTATCTTCTATTGATTTTACATCTTTTGCTTTTACATAATAGTCTTTATTTTTATCAAAAGATCTTACTAATAATGCAATAACTATAATAGCAAAAGAAAGTATAATTAACCAATTAATATGAAAAACTATTGAGAATCCACAGATAAAACTAAATATACCAATAATCACAGGTACATTAGTATTTAAAGGCATATGAATATCTTCATAAGATTGCTTTGATTCTTTCACATGCTTTTGCTTCTTATACCAAAAATCATCTAGTTGGGTTACATGTGGTTCATGAGCAAAATTATAAAAAGGTGCTGGTGATGGGATAGACCATTCTAAGGTACGACCATTCCATGGGTCACCATCACAAGCTAGTTTCTTTCTATTAATGATACTCCATAATACTTGTATAAGTTGGATTACAACTCCTAAACCAATAATAGCAGTTCCTATGGCAGCAATAATAAAATAAAATTGCCATTGAGAGTTATCGTAAGTATATAACCTACGTGTTACCCCCATAATTCCTAAAATATATACAGGAATAAAAGCAACAAAGAATCCAATCAACCAACAGAATACTGCTATTCTACCTAATGGTTCGTATAATTTAAAACCAAAAATTTTAGGGAACCAATAATATAAACCAGCAAAATAACCAAATACAACTCCACCAATAATAGTATTATGAAAGTGAGCCACTAAAAATAAACTATTATGAAACTGGAAATCAGCTGCAGGAATAGACATCATCACCCCAGACATTCCACCTAAAGTAAAAGCTAACAAAAAGGCTATTAAAAACAACATGGAAGTAGAAAAAATAATTTTTCCCCTATACATAGTAGCTAACCAGTTAAACACTTTAACTCCTGTAGGAATAGCTATAATCATTGTAGCTATTCCAAAAACAGCGTTAACGGTGCCACCATTACCCATTGTAAAGAAGTGATGCACCCAAACCAAGCCAGATAAAATAGTAATAATCCCAAGAGCAATAACCATAGTGAAATAACCAAATAACTTTTTTTGGGCAAAAGTAGCAACTACTTCCGATAAAACCCCAAAGGCAGGTAACACTAAAATATATACTTCTGGGTGCCCCCAAATCCATATTAAATTAATATAAAGCATAGCATTTCCACCTAATACGGTTGAATAAAAATGCGTACCAAAAAATCTATCTAAAGCTAAAGTTCCTAATACCACAGAAAGTACAGGGAAAGCCATCATAATTAAAATACTAGCAAAATAAACAGACCAAGAAAACACAGGCATTTTAAGCCAAGTCATGCCTTTTGCTCGCATTTTTGTAATAGTAGTAAAAAAGTTTATTCCTGAAATTAAGCTCCCTATACCAGATATTTGAATAGACCAGATATAATAATCCATACCTACACCCGGGCTATAAAAACTATTAGACAAAGGTGGATAAGCTAACCAACCAGCAGTTGCAAATTTACCAATTACTAAAGACACATTAACCAGCATAGCACCTACTACAAATACCCAAAAACTTAAAGCATTCAAATAAGGGAAAGCAACATCTCTGGCACCAATTTGTAACGGAACAACCCAATTAAACAAACCAAACATTAAAGGCATAGCCACAAAGAATATCATAATTACTCCATGCCCTGTAAACAGCTGGGCAAAGTGGTCAGGATCTACCAGATTTATACCACTACCAGTAAGAACAAGTTGAGAACGCATCATCACAACATCAGAGAATCCTCTAAGTAACATGAGTAAAGCTACTAGAATATACATTGTACCAATTTTTTTATGGTCTACCGTAGTTATCCATTCACGCCAAAGCCAACCCCACCTTCCTAAAACCGTTAATAAAATTAGTACAGTTAAAGCAACTATTCCCATAAGTATACCAGCTCCGATAATTATAGGATCGTGCGGTAAATAGTCTAAACTTAATTTTCCAAACATTTAATACTCCTTAACAAATATTATTACCATCTTAATTAGATGAATTCTTCACACCAAAAGTTGAGTTATGGATTATTTTTCCATGATTATCATTAGGCATATTCATATATTTCTTTATAGCTTTTTTAAATATTTGATTATCACCTAATACATATAACTCTACAGGATTATTAATACTATCTAAAACTAAACTATCGTAGGTATCTTGGTCTAGAATCTTGCTAGATCCTTTCACACTATCAACCCAGTTATCAAACTCATCTTGAGAAGTACCAACAAGAGTAAATTTCATACCTTCAAAACCTACTCCACTATAATTAGAAGATACACCTTTATATTTACCCTCTTTATCAACTAAAATGTGTAATTGGGTAGTCATACCTTTCATTGTATAAATTTGCCCTGCTATTTGCGGAATCCAAAAAGAGTTCATAGGTGCATCTGATGCTAAAGAAAAATCAATTGGAGTACCCACAGGAACTTCAATATAATTAATTGTAGCTATACCATAATCTGGGTAAATAAATAACCATTTCCAATTTAAAGATATTACTTGTATTCTAATAGATTCTTTATCGGAATCTAGTTTTTTGTAGGGATCAAGAGAGTGTGAAGTTACCCAAGTTAAAATAGATAAAAATACTATAATAATAATTGGAATAAGCCACCAAAAAAGTTCTAATTTTACATTATGAGCCCACTCTGGAGTATAGGTGTTTTTATTATTACCTGCTCTGTACTTAAAAGCTAAAACTACTGTTAATACTAGCACAGGAATCACAACTATCAGCATAACTGAAAAAGCGGTAATAATTAGCGTTTTCTGTTCACTAGCAATAAAACCAAAGGGTGATAAAATTCCGCCACAAGAAGATAGCAATACAGAAAAGCCAAGAAGTAAAAATAATTTTATTGCTTTCATTTAAAAAATAGCCCCGAATACGTTATTAATCATATTTATTTTCTTACTCTATGTAATATTGTATCAGTCATTCATCTAGGTAACAATACACAAGAAGATAATATTATAAAGAATCTAAGAAGTAAAAATAAGTTTATCATTTTCATAAAAAAATAAGCCTAATACTATGAATTTACTCATTCATAACTTTTAGATTATCATATTTACTAGTTTATCACAAATTAATACTAACAACAATATCATAAGTACAATTAATGAAGTAAAAAATACTTGTTTTGCCCATAAAGTATAGTTATTGGTAGTAAAACCTTGGTAACAAATAAATATCCAGTATAGGCATATTAGAACTACTAAAATAATATATAGATAGCCTGCCTCGTGTAATACAAAAGGTAATATAGCACAAATCATAAAAATTATAGACCAAACAAAAATATGATTAACAGTGTTTTTTACTGAAGTAGCTACTGGCATAACAGGAATATTAGCTAATTTATAATCATTGATTCTAAATATACCTATTGCATAAAAATGAGGCATTTGCCAAGCTAATAAAATTAAAAATAAAGATAAACCATATAGATCTATAGTATTAGCATAAGCAGTATAACCTGCTAAGGGTAGCGTTGCACCTGAAAAACTTCCAATTAAAGTTGAATACTTAGTTGTTCGTTTAAATTTCATAGAATATAAAACTATATATACTAAATAACCAGCTAGAATCACCAAAGTTGTTAATACGTTTACAAAAACTAACAATGTAATAAAACCTACTAAACCAAGACATAATAAATACAGTATGATTTGTTTATTAGATAAACTCCCATTTACAGAAACTCTATTATGAGTTCTTGACATTAGGTAATCTATGTCTTGATCTAAAAAATTGTTTAAAGTGGTAGAAGATGCTAATGCCATAGTAGTACCTATTAAAGAGGCTATAAGAGTTTTCCAATCAGCTAAAATGTATCCATCAGCCGCAGCAATAAAGCCACAGAAAAAAGTTAAAAGATTAGAAACTACAATACCAGGCTTAGCTACAAAAATATATTTTTTCATTACACTCATATGTTAACTTTAGTTAGTTTATTTAGTACATTAAGTTTGTATAACATTACAAACCTTTAATTTATATTTAGAATAATAAGATTTTGATAATAAGTAAAACTTAATTTATTAGATTTTGCTTTATTATTCAAACTTAATCTTATGTTAACCTATAGTCGGTTCATATTCATCATAATTTTATATAAAATTTATATAATTTTTTTTATTATAGATCACACCCATTTATATTCTTTCCAGCTAAAGTTAGTATCGTGAATTACAACTTTTAAATTTTTTACAAATATTAGTTTAAACTTTTCAAAATGATGTGCCATTTTTTGTACCATTATTAGAAAGAAAATATAAAAACAATGGAAAATATGGAAGAAAACAACAATATCTAAAAAAGCTACAAATAAGCAAAAAGCCAAGTAAAACACTTGGCTTGTAAAGTATAAATGGTGCGGATAACACTACAATAATCTATTATTTTTCCTTATACTACCTAATACTATAATGTTTTTAATTATTAAGCTAGCCAAAAGTTAGACAAGTTAGTTACAACTTACCTATGAATAATTATTTATTGAGTAGGATTATTTATTGAGGATTGAGAATGTGTTTTTGATTTAGGGGAATTTTAAACAGATTAAACAATTTTAAATAATCTAGCTTATAAAACCTAATTTGTTTAAAAATATCTTTCACATATTGTTTTATAAAAGTCTTTTTATTAAACACAGATATACCATCTGCATTTATGTTTATTATGTAACTATTTTTACGAACATTATAATAATAACTATCTATTGCCTTTACTATAACTAATAATTCTAAATACTGGTTCTGTAACCTTTTTAACCGTGTAATATTATAATCTTTTTGTTTCGTAATTTGCACAATAGAAAATTCTTTTGCTTTACTTAAATTAACTAGTAAACCTAAAGATAAGCAATATAGAATATCTTGAGTTTTCTTGCCATTGAATTTATTAATATATTTAAACATATTATTAATGAACTCATTATTATGTATCGGTAGATACTGATTATTCTTATTTTTAAAACGAAGTAAGAACACCTTGATATTTATGTAGAAACCATCTTCTTCTATGTACATCACATCACTGTGAGCTAAATTAATATAATCTTTTAGTTTATAGTTATTAAAAAGTCTTGAAACTGAAGTCTTAAATTTTGTTCCTATGCAAGAAAAAATACTAACAAAATCTATATCTATTCTAACAAAGCCATTTTTCTCTTCTAAAGAATTTACATACTCCCTTAATTCAATATCACGATGATTTAATAATTCATAAAATATAATCCATAAGCCATGAATTAAATAATCCTGTTGCTTGAAAGCAATATTGTCATGTGCTAAAAGTTTTACTTTTTGGAGAAATAAGTAATTAAAAAATACTTTTTTGCTCTTTAATTGATATGTAGAATTCATTTTATATGCTTTTATGCTTTAGTTTTTAATTTATAATAATAACTTCTTGAAATTTCATGATTACCAGTAAAGTACTTACCATTAATTACTTTTAATTGTTTACTATTGTTACTTTCATTGTTTGATTCAGTTTTTCTCTCTACTATCTTAAGGTGTGGTTTAATGGGTGGTGTGGAATTAGAACAATTACAAATTATCATGTATGCCATAGACAATTCTATAAGTATAATTAAAACCGCAATTACTACCCAAGGTGGTAAATAATTATTTAAACCATTAATATTAGTATTTTGTATATCTATTAATTGCTTAAACTTATCTCCATTGACCCAATATTTTGAAGTGTAAGCATTAATATTAGAAGCCACTTGTAATTTCTGTTGCAAGATTTGTTGTGAATTGTCACTAGTAGATTTGTAGTTTGAAACTATAAATATGCAAGAAAATATGGCTAAAACGAAAATAATAATTTTAGCTTTATTCAGCAAGGCTAATAATCTGGTAATTTCAAATATTACAACCAAGAATACTATTAACAAGTTATTCCTTATAATATATATGTGTACTAAAGCTATTAAAAAATATATAAAATAATATAAATATGTTGTTTTCACGCATCACCCCATTGTTTAATATAGTTATGTTGCAAATATTGGAATATATAAATATAACCTTCATAATTATTTTTATAATACTTATAAAATTCAGCTTTTTTATTTCTAAAACCTTCATAATTAATAGCAATATAATCAAGTGGTAGCTCTAAGTTATCTTTATTAATAGAAACATTATTTTCAAAAATTTTAATTGGTAAAACTAAGATAATTTTAACTTCAGCAATATAATGGTTATTACAATATATATTTAAAACATCGCCATCTTTGTATAGATTAGCTTTAAGGATAAAAGATTTTTTATTACCATTTATTAAACTTTGTTCAAAGAAGTTATCTATAATAATTTTATTAGATACTTTTAACTTAACTTCATCTACTTCATTTATTATTGATTCAATATCAAGCTGATTCATAAACTCATCTCCTAGCTAATAATCTTTAATATCTTTTTTTAAATCATCAATCTGCAAATGAGCATAGCGTTCGGTCATATTAATCTTGCTATGCCCTAATAGTTTTGATAAACGATATAAATCTATTTTATTTTTCTGCCAATTAAACCAACCTTTTAAACACCAAGAGGCAAAAGTATGCCTAAGGTCATGCCATCTAAAGTTGTTTATATTGGCTTTGTTTAGTACTACATGCCATCTACTATCTAAGGTTGATTTAGATAGTATGAAAGGCTGTTTTAAATGTTCTCTTTTCTTTAAAATTTCTTCCAAAACAGGATTCAAAGGAAAAGTTCTATTCCTTTTAGTTTTTGTTTCTATGATATAAATTTCTTTATGAGTATAATCTACTCTATCCCAAGTTAAATTAAGCTGTTCACCTAGTCGTAAACCACTATTCATGGCAAACAATATATAGTCTTCTATATCTGTTCCCCGAATCACCTTAGATAAAACCTTAAATTCATCTAATGATAAGAATCTAACTCTTTGAATATCTTTTGCTAAATGTGATTTACTTAAGTTTTTCAAAGGATTCTCATTAATAAAACCTTTGGTAATTGCATAATTAATAATAGAATTAGTACTTTGGATATATTTATTTAAAGTATTATCGGCTAATTTTCTGTCTGCCTTTATCTTGTTTAAAAAGATATAAAAATTCTTAGTATCAAAGGGAGTATATTCAAAATACTCTAGGAGCAATTTAATAGTTAATTTATTTTGGTAAACCCTAGCTTTTGATAGTGAATTCATAGCCCCAGTTGATAAATAATAATTAATTACGTCAAATAAATTAAAAACCTTTATTCCTAAATGAATCTCATTCCATTTTTCATCATAGACTTTTTTGCCTAAGGCTTCTGCTAATGATTTTTTTGTGGTTTGTGATGAGAATCTAAATCTATTACCACTAATAGAAAAACTAATATACCAATATGGACTTTTCTTAGTTTTATAGATTCTCATTCTAGATAAACTACTCTTCTAATTTTTTTAAAAGTGATTCTTTACTAATAATCTTAGCTATGGAGTTAGAACTCTTTTTCTTAGTTTTTATGTGGAATTGAGAGTGTGAAACTTGTTCATGATTCCCAAGAGAATCATCAATAAATTTGTCTAATTGAGAACGAGAGATTCGGTAAGATTTTTTCTCACCTTCTCCAAAATTATAGAACTCTAACCTACCAGTATTAATAAGATTATAAACTTTATCAACTGATATATTTAGCTCTTCTGCTACGGTTTTAGGTTTTAGGTATAAGGGTTTACTAGGGTCAAAATCAATAGATTGCTTATTATTATCAATTTTCTCTATTTTAACTTTTTTCATGATTTATACCATTACTACATTTGAAATTTGAATATAGTAATAGTATCATGAGTTCAAAATGAACGCAACGAATTATTTTAATGTGGAAATTTGATTCACAACAGACAAAACTTCTCCTACAACTTGTAATTGTTTCTTTTTATTTGATACATGAATATCAAAGCTAGAATAATTCTTATTTGTTGCTAAAGCAGATATAATACTTTTTTCTTTATGAAAAACTAATCTTCTGACAAAAACTTCGCCATCATATTTAAAGATGTAAATACCCTGTAAAGAATCATAAGTAGTATTATCATCAAACTTATAGCAAATAGCTATATCTTCAGCCCGAATATCTGGAAACATACTATTATCTTTCATACGAATCAATACTATATTCTCTAAGTCTTTACCGGGAAAAGTATTTCTTAAAAATTCTTTAAAAATCCCCCAAGGGCGTAGCTCTTCTTTTTGATTATCATTAGCAAAGAAATGGATATTTTCATACCATAATAAATAAATATATTCATCTTTCAGTTCATTCTCACCAAGCAAGTAACCCATTGAAACATCTAATGCTTTACTTAAAATAGGCAAATTTTCTGAATGTAATCTTTTAGCTCCTCTTTCAAGTTGTGATAAATAACTATTAGTTAAGCCTGTTAATTCAGCAAGTTTTCTTAAGCTTAATTTTTTCTTTTCACGAATTTTTCTTAATGGTGATTTATTGTTTGCATCTTCCAACTATCTACCTCTCCACTCCTTATATTGACTAAAACTGATTATGCGTTTATAATGAAAGCATATTTGTTTTATATATAAATGTTTAATTTTAACTACTATTTATCATGAAACTCAAACATTATTTGCAAAGCTATAAAATCAGCTACGCCAAGTTCTCTAAACTAATTGCTGTTTATGATAGTGGTGTAGTTTCAAAATATGCAAATGGTAGACGTACTCCAATACCTGAAATTCAAACTAGAATATATTTAGCTACCAATGGAGCAGTAACTCCTAGTGATTTTATCATGCAAAACCTAGCTTATAATAGCATAAAAAGTCAAGATATTCAATTATTAAAGACACAAATAGCCCAAGCAGGTATTCAGTATAAATTCATAGCCTATGAATTAGGAATATCTACGTCTGCCTTATCCCAAAAACTTGATGGCAAAATATCTATCAAACCTCATGAATTGAAAACTATCTTTGAACTACTGAAAAGTAGATAGTTAGACTTTATATAATCTATAAATTTTCTTTATTTAAATGAATGTCTACCCATAGTCTCATAATAATAGACAATTAGAACTCTACAGTCTCATAGTTTGTCTACTAGTCTACTTTAAAATATAATATAAAACTTAGTATCTATTTCAACATCATAGTTCTTTGATAGAGTGGCTCTTCATTTTTATTTACAGGCTCACACACTGCTTTAGAATTTGCTAAAGAGTTAATAAACATATTTTGTGGTTTAGTCTCTTTTGTTTTTTCTGAAATAGTAATATTAAATAAATACTTATTACATTGATTATCAGACAATAATATTTTTCCATTAAAAGCCTTTAGTATCGCATCATTATCATCATTGTTTTTATTTAATAAAATAACAATTGCTTTATTTGATAATTTGTTTACTTGCATATGGCCATATCTATTTTGGGCAATCACTGTTCCTACTATAGCTTTCTCAAAATTAACTATTACAAACTGATTAACTGAAGCCTCAATATTATACGTTTTAATATCTTCTGCTTTTAAGATTGTAGGTAGATATATAGTTGTAATTAAACTAAAAAATAATACTAATAGTTTCATTATTTTTCTCCGATGTTTGTTACTTTCACTTTATTCCCTTAACCAACTGTGGTTTGCCTTTGTAGTCTTTAAAGGAAGTTTTACAATTAGGATAGCCTGAACATGACCAAAAATTACCATACTGTCCTACTCTTTTTTGCAAATAATTAGTATTACATTTAGGGCATTTGTGAGTTTTATCTAATGTTTTAGAATTCTTATTTAATTGTTTAGCATTTTTATCTTTTGAAAAGTTGCTAGACTTACTAGACTTACCACTATTAGTTGCATTTTGGTTACTACCTATACTGATATTACTCTTTGCAATAGTATTAATTTCTTCTGATATAAAGCTATCAATCTCATTAAGAAAATCTGCAACTAATAGTTGATTATTTTTTATTTCTTCTTGCTTATTACTCCATAGGGCTGTCATATCTGGTTCTTTAGCATTACCTGGTAAACAAGCTAAGAAGTCCTTACCTAATTGTGTTGTAACAATCTTGCCTTTAGCTTCTATAATAAAACCTCTATCAAATAAGTTCTTTAAAATAGTTGCTCGTGTGGCTGGCGTACCTATACCACCATTTTCACCTTTTTTCTCTTTATCTTTGGCTATTAATAACTTTTTAATTTCAGGATTTTTAATATACTTTGCTACTGCGGTTAAATCTGTTAATAAAGAGGCTTGGGTATATAAAGGTTTCGGCTTGGTTTCACTTTCTAATAGTTGGAATTCTTTAAAATTTAAGGCTTCACCTTTATTATATGAAAGATTGTTATCATTTTCTTCAGCATCTTTTTTTGAATCCTCCACTTCCTCTTTATAAAATTCTTGCCAACCAAGTTGTATTAGTTTATTAACTACTGCTTTAAATTCTATATCTTCAGTGTTTTTAGCAAGATATGTGGTTTTTTCTACTATTTTATTAGGTAAGAATTGCAACATATACCTTTGAGCTATCATTTTATAAATATTTAATTCATCACTTGAAAATTTAGATACATCAAGATAATTAATTGTAGGAATTATGCCATGATGAGCCGTAATATTAGAATTATTAAAGGCTTTACTTTTTAAGTTTAAATCTAGTTTTAAATTCTTAAAATCTGTTAAATTATTATTTATTCCTTTGACTAAGTCTTCCCTTTGTGAATAGTGTTCATCTGATAAATACTGACAATCTGACCTATTATAAGTTATGGCCTTAAAAACTTCCCGAAGTTTTTGAGTAATATCTTGGGTTTTATCTGGCTTATATTTATATCTTTTAAATGCTTCAGCTTGCAATTTTAATAAATTAAAAGGCAATGGTGGTGAAGTTTCTTCAATCTTAACTTCAACGCTACTAATAATGAAATTATTCTTAGTTTCACATTTACTTTGTATACTTTCAAGATAAGTTTTATTTTTACATAAACCTTCTTCTAATTGATCTGAGGGAATTACATAGGTAAAATCTTGTCCTTTACTGTCAGCTTTTAGGTTATAAAACTTTTCCTTTATATGATTCTTTACAGCACATTCTCTATTATATACTAAGTTTAAAATTGGTGTTTGCACTCTGCCAACTGAAAGCACTTTGCCTGTGTTAGCTTTAAGGGTATACGCACGAGTTAAATTTAAACCATATTTCCAATCTGCAACAGAACGAACATAGGCAGAATTCTTTAGTCCTATAAAATCTTTATTATCTTTTAGTTTTTCAAGGGCTTTTTTTACTGAAGGCTTTGTATTATCATTTATAAGTATTCTTTTTACAGGTTTAGTATTACCTAAATATTCTAAGAGTTCATCTACTAAAAGTTGCCCTTCTTCATCAGGGTCGCCTGCATTAATTACAACTTCTGCTTGTTTTAATAATCCCTTAATAATACTAATTTGTTTTTCTTTACCTTTAATTGGTTTTAATTGCAATTTCTTAATATTAAAAGGTAAATCTTCTAGTTGCCATTTCTTATATTTTTCATCATACTCATCAGGATTTTTTAAACACAGTAAATGTCCAAAACACCAAGTAATTGTATTATTACCAACTTCTATATAACCATTTTGCTTAACTTGTTTACCATCAATAGCATCGGCAATGGCTCGTGCTAATTCTGGTTTTTCGGCTATGAATAATTTCATAATATCTGCACCTTTGTTCTAAGATTGATGGAAAACCTGAATGGAAAACTCTAAAGAGTTTACACACAAGGTTTCCCACAATAGATAGATAAATATTCTTCTTTTGAGCTATTTACGGCTCAAGAATAATATTTATCTCTCCTGATTCATTTCTTTAGAGGATTTACTGTCTTTTAACATTGCAGACTCAAAGTTAATACCTTTAAAAACTTGAGAATCCTTTGCTAGCTGGATATTACCATTACCTGATAATCTTCCTTGCAAAGATATTTGTTCTCCTTTCTTTATTGAAGATAAAAACTCGGAATTATTAGCAAGAGTGTATTGAGAAGTACTAATATTGTGAAATTTAGTAATTTTTCCTTCGCTACCTTCTAGTGTGATAATAGATAAAGAAGCAAACTTCTTATTATCTTTATTGTCAGGATTATTTATAGCAATCTCTTTTATGCTTAGAGGTTTAGAGATTAAACCTGTTAATTCAATATTGGCTTTTGGTATGAGAAAATCTACTGTTGGTTGTATACTATATGCGTTAAAGTTGTTGTAATATTTAACTTCTCCTGTTTGCTCATTAACGTTCTTACTGTATGATATACTACCTTTTACTTTGACCTGCTTACCTACTCCTTGTTCTTGTATTTGCTTTAAAGTATTTAAAGTTGCATCATCTTTATCTTTAATTGTATGAATAAAATTATAGAATTCTGGTTTTTTTTCTTTTTCACCTTCTTTACTTTTACTACTTATCATAATTAAGTACTTGGCATAACCTTTCTCTTCATTAATAACAATCTGATTTGGTACGATATTACCTATTACATTAATTCTATTGGTTGCATAAGGCTGTTCTTTGTCTTTGATCTGTCCACCCATAACTATTCTCCTATATATAAAAAAAATAAACTAATAATACTAGGCAACTGTAACACTACCTATACTATTAGTTTCCTAAAAATAAGGAATATTTACTATTAGAATGAGTTAAGTTTGTTAAGTGGGAATTAATAAGGACTCTAGATATAGTGGTTGTTATATGTATTGAAATATTCCACTTTTATTACTATTATTATAAATATAAAAAAGGATTTCTATGGAACTTTACCGCTTTCGTTCTTGTACTGATGATAATGTATGCAATCTAGAAGATTGTCCTAATAAAACTAAAAAAACATTATTAGAACTGAGAATAGATGAAATAGTAAATGGTGGTTTGTATCTTGCTTCTAAAGAAGAATTAAATGACCCTATAGATGGCATGCCTAACCTATATTTTGAAAGTAATAATAGGCAAGTATGGGCTAATTTTATTGAATATATATTTTGGTTATACTATCAGACACACTATAACATTACTTGGGCAGAAAATAATATTAACCATTTACCCTATTTTTTATCAAATAATCAACAAAAAGAATATGAGAAACAAAAAAATATTTTTATTAATAATCAAATAATTCAAACACTTATTTGTAATTTATATAAACAAAAAAGATTAAATCATAGTGAATTAAAAAATCTATTAAGTTATTACCTTCTTTATACAATATTTTTATTTTTAACGGAAAGCAAACACTTATGGGAAGAACAAAATAAATTAATATATGATAACTATCTAATTATTATAGGTAACCCTACTAATTATTATAAGCAGTTAGATGATATAGCTAGCTCTTCAACATTAAAACTTACTGATATTGATACACAATTTATACATAGTACAAGTCCTAAAAAACTTATGTATGAATTTATAAGAGGAATAAAACTACAGCGAGCATACCATAATCAAGAAAAATCATCAGGATTTATAAATTCCACTTTGAATCACCTTTTATGTTTATGTTTTAGCAAACCTTATTGTGCTTGTTTTAGTACACAATATAATAATTCTTCACTTTGGGGACATTATGCAGACAGTCATAAAGGCTTATGTATTATTTATAATACAGATGAGAATAAAAAAATTGATTATTATAACACTCCTTTTAGTAATAATCAAAAGTATGCTTGGCCTATTACTAAGGTTGAATATAAGGAGCCTAAAGATTTAGTATGTGTAAACTTTTTTGAAAATCTTGGTTCTGCTACTCCTTATTATGAATGTTTTTTTTATAAAGACTCAGACATAAAACGTGAACAGTGGCCAGAAGAAAAACATAAAAAATATTGGAACAACGAACATAGATATAGACATGAAAAAATAAAAGACTGGGCATGGGAAGAGGAATATAGATTGTCTTTTACCTACGATTCTCGTATCCGCTATTCTTCAGATAATACAGCAGAACTACAAAAAATATATATAAATCCCAATAAACATATTAAAGGAGTAATTTTTGGCTATAAAATGTCATATGAAGCTAAACAAAGAATTATTAATGAAATAAAACAAGCTCAATCTAAGAATAATCTATTAGATATTCAAATATATGAAGCTTATTTTGATGATAATAACGAACTAGAAAAAAGAAATATTACTTATTTGTTAAAAGATTTATTTAAAGGTTAGTTAAAAAAATAACTCTATTTTTGTATTCTTATAATATATATTTATTAATTATTTTCCTAAATCATTATCAGAAGGTTTAATTTTAGTTTTAGCAATAGATTTAATATCTTTATTTACTCTTTTTTCTACTTTTTTAATATCTTCGGCTGGTGGTAAGTCTTCTGGGTTAAAGTTTGTTCTTTGTTGAAATAACTCTCTAATACTTACATTATTATCTATATGCTCTTTTGTAATATTTGGTTCACCTTGCAAATTATTTTGCTTAATATTAATATTAGATAATTGCATTGCTAACTTCTTAGCCGTAATTAATGCTGGATCTAAAAAATCTGCAAGAGGTCTGTCTTTATGTTTTGCTGGTACTCCTAACTTTTCTTTCATTTGCTTAGTAGTATACCCTCCGAATAATGCCTGATCTCCTTTACTTCTCACTCTGGCAAAACCTTTATCATCTACTCCTCTTTGGTATAACTCCTCTGAAAATATCCTTTCTGCCTCTTTTAATTCCACTCTTTCTAAGATTCTTTCATAATCATTCTTTCTTTGCATTACTAATTCAAAGTTTCTGGTTTGAGTGGCAAAGTAATTTTGAGCAAAAGCTATCTCATCTTTTCTAGAATCTCCATTTTGAGCTGTTAGATAACAAGCATATCTTGTTAATTTATAATCTTTTATTTCTCTCTTAGCTCCAGAGCCAACTTCAACCATTTTGTCTACGCCGCCAAAATGGTCTACAACAGGAATTCCATTAGTTTCGCAAGTTATCATAGCTTTTCTTATTACTTCTTCAAACTTTCGCCACTCTACATAACCAAGCAACTTTTGTAAATCTCTAGCATAAATGAATTCAATACCATTTTCATCTTTCTTCCATATACTTTCTAAATATTCATAATTTTGTTTAAATATTTCTATATTTGTCATTACTTGTCTCTTTGTTTCTTTAATATAAATTTACCTTATTACTTTAATTTCTTCAACATTCCTTTATCCTTAAAAAAGAAAGGTATTTTACATAAAATAGGAGTACGAGCATTATTTTGTACAATAATTATTTGTAATCCTTCTGGCAAACTCATTACATCTGTTGCTTCTATAAGGTTTATTTCTTGCTTTTGCTTTGCTCTATGCTTATCCTTACCTACCCACTCTATCTTTTGAGTTTTACCACTTAAAGATGCTAACCTATGAGCTGTTTCATTATTGTTTTGTGGCAGGATTATTTTAAAGGCCGTATTAGTCATCATAGTATTTAATCCATTTTCACCATATTTTTCTTTTATTTGCCCTAAATCTTGGCAAACAAATAAAAAAGAGCCTCTGTAACCTCTAGCTATAGCTGGACCATCAATTACAGCACTAATTTTAGGGAAAAAAGCAACTTCATCTAAAATAAACCTGACAATATTTGAATCCTTTACAATTTTTAAATCTTGGGAAGTAATGAATTTATAAGCAGTCTCTACAAAAATACCTGAAAGAACTCCAAATAGTTCTTGTTCACTAGCTGGACTTATTAAATAAATACTAACTGGTTTATTGTTTAAACCACGTATATTGTTCATAGAGAAACTATTTTTACTTGTGATTTTTCTAACACTTTCATTATTAAATATGGATAAATCACTACTTATTGTTGCTAAAATACTACCTAAAGTATTAGGTGAAGTTGCTCCTAGTTCTGAAAATACATTATAACACCTAGTAATTATCTCTAGTGGTATTAATTTTTCTTCCTCGTAATGCTTACACTGTTTAGCTAATCTTTTAAATCCTTCTTGAGAAGCATCTGCATTTCCTTTCTTTTCTTCCTCTTCGTCATCAGGCGTAACCCCTATGGTTGCAAGTTTATCTTTTACTTGAGAAATACTAGTTGATAGACCTGCTAACTCTTCCTTATAAATTAAAAATAACATCATAGCTGAAAGTGTTTTTCTACCACTATTTACCCAGAAAGCATCACCTCCTGTTTGCTTAATTAAAATATTGGTAATAGCATCTATATATTTTGCTCTATCTACGGTTGTTTTTGCTAAGTTTTCTAGGTCTAGTGGATTCCAGAATGTTGTTGTTTCACTCCATTCTTCTTCAGCTTGCCCCCATTCTATTCTAAATACTTTCCCGATTGAATTTCTATACTTATAAGTTGCCTCATATAATTCACCCTTAGGGTCGTTAATTACTAAACAATCTTTATCACAAGAAAGTACTGTTGGAATAACTGTACCTGTAGTCTTTCCTGCTCCTGCTGGTGCTACACACAATAAGCCTAAAGGTTCATTGGTTCTAAGTAATTTATTCTTGAAAACACCTAAAGCATAGCCATTGCTTTGAATCACTGATGGTTTCATTTTCTTAACATCATACCATTTGGCCCAACGAGAAAATTTTAAAGTTTTAGAGTAAGGATTTCTACTAATAATAATCCCAAAAATTGTAAAACTAACCATACTGGCCAATATAATTACATAGTAAGTTAAGCTAGTATATTGTTGATTAATTAACACATTATACAAATAATGAATATACCCTACGGATAGGTGATATTCGTGAAAATAAATAACACTCCACAAATATAACAACATTACTCCAGTTATTACACTGAAAATAATGGCCAAGATATTAACTACATAGTATAAATAATCTTGTTTTGTACTAGGCAATGCCATTGGAATTCTCCATCATTAAGCATTAACAGTGTTTTGGACCATGATATTCCTCACTATCATACTCAGTATTATCAGGACGTTTTATCTTATCCTTATACCAATTCTCTACTCCTTTATGAAAACCTGAACAATCTTTGTACCTAGATTCAAAGGCATAGTCAAAAGTATGTTTTACCTTTTCTGTAAATTCTGAATCTGGTACAGAAAGGTTCTCACCTTCATAAACAAAATATTTCTCTTGAATTTTGTTAGAATATCCCCCATGAGTATCTTCTGCATCATGAATTGGGGTTTTATCATCATGGTGTTCCCATTCAACTAATTTATATAAATAGTTATACTTAACAACATCTAGTTCTTCGTCTATAATTACTTCTCTACTTTCACTTTCAATCTCTATATATCTTGTCATTATTTTTTGTGCGTATTCATCTCCGTAATTCCATTCTCCGTCCCATCTAAGTTTATGAATAAATACACCTTCATCACCAACATCAACACAATTTCCTAAATACTCTGTTGTATTATCAGGTTTTATCCAATAATACCTACCATAATACTTACTTTGCCCTGCTTCTTTATCATGATAAACAGGGCAACCTTCAAACTTAATAAGTAAATCATTCTTTTCGGCATAAGGATCTAATATACAATCAGATATATAAACATGTTCGCCACTTTCAACTTGGTAGTACCACTTACCTTGCTTGATATACTCATTACCATAAGCTACAGCTTCACAAACATTATAATCAATCTGGTGCATGTAAGTTTTATCTATAACACAACCACCTGCGGAATATGTTTTTCCTTCTTCTGTAAAAATAGGTTGGAAACGAGTATAAGTAACGTGAGCTATAAAATCATCTACTGTTGAACATGATTTTTTTTCTGCTGGAACTTCATTAACCACGTGGCATTCTTCTTGAACTTTTTTATTGTTATTTTCATCTATGTAATATGTTTGCTGAAATACACTAATAGTTTCTTTTTCTTTATTATAAATATTATTACAACCATCATAGGTTGTAATTAAGTCTGGCTTAACAATATCTCCTGTATTTGAAGTATCAACAGGATTATCAAATCCTGCTGAAATATCGGTAGTACTACCATCAGAACTACCTAAGTAATCTCTTTTATCATCTTCTTTATCTTTATCATCTTCTTTTGGATTTCCTAAAATATTTCCTGATACACTACCTTTTACAAGTAAGCCTGTTCCACTAGTTAAAACTGTACCTTTTATTTCTGTTTTTGTACTTAAAGCATTTGAAGGTAATGCTGTTTTACCATTTTTATCTAAAATGTTTGTCCAAGTAATATCAACAATATACATTCCTTTTTCACTTGGAGTTATTTGGCCAAAGCCTTCAATTATTTTTTTGTCTATATCCATTCTTGCAGATACTTTATTATCTTTTACTAAATTCACTGACTTGTTCGTTACTACCATGTAATCTGCATATAACATGTTAAGATGAAAATTAAACAATAATACTATTAATAAATAGGCTACTCCTTTCATTTCTACTCTCCTTCTTTTATATCTTTAAAATTTATATCAATGGTGGGTTTTAGTATTATTCTTGTTGCACTTGGAATAATTACAACAGGAGCTAAATCCATTGTTTCATCTAAGATTTGTGTCGCTGTATCTATTACATTAAGTGCTGTATATTGGGCAAGAGAACCTATATCATCATCTGGAATTTTATCTGCTCCCATCATAGCTACCCCACCTAAAACCGACATCATGAAGGTTTGCCCGTATTTTTCCCATGTTCTGTTATCTAATTCTCCACTTAACCCAGCTCTTCCCATTCCATCAGATAATTTACCAGCACTTAAAACAATTGACCTTCCATCTGCTAAATAGACTCTATTACATTCAGCATTTAGGGCTGTCTCTCCATATTTTTCTAATGGTTCAAAACTACAAATAAATTTACTTCCTTTACCTATAAGAACTTTTTTTGAATCTTGAGAATAAACATTCTTTTCTACAATTGCTACAAATTCTCCCCCACGTCGTGAGTTAATATTAGTTTCTAGTAGTAATCTTATATACTGGTCGGTTGTAACAATATTGTCTTTAGAAACGACTGAACTTACAGTATCCTCTGGGGTATTTAAGTCTGAAAAAGATTCCATATAAAAAGAGGGTTTTTTATCAAAATCTATTCTATCTTTATCTTCTACTTTTACTAGTTTTACCGAAGAAAGTCTTTTTCTTCTGGTTTCAATTTCTGCCTCAACTCTTTTTTCTTCCTCTAGTTTTCTTCTTTGTTCTTCCCTTAACTTTCTAGCCTTAATTTCTAGTTCTTCTTTTTTCTCTCTATCTTCTTTAGCTTTTGCCTCTTCTTGTTTTAACTTTTTTTCCTTTTCTTCTTGTTTACGCCTTTCTTTAGCTTCTTTTTCTTCTTGTCTTTTTTTATCCATTTCTGCTTTGTAATTTACTATCCTTAATGTACTTTCCCTATCTTTGGCTATGAATTTAGCCTCATCACTTTCTAAAGCAAATAACAAACTAGGCATTGTAATTAAAACAACAATATATTTAAAATTAATCAATTTCATACTTACCACCTTTGTATTTAATACAAACAAACTTTTTAGATGCTTTGATAGTTAGAGTTTTTGCTAGAGTATGAACTACAATAACCCCATCTTTAATAAAAGAGTCCACAGGTGCATCATAATCATCAACAACTTCTGCAACCAATGATATATTTCTATCTACAATTCCATCTTTAGTGTTGTAGTCTAGATAAGTATACTTTCCGTCTGTCCATACCTTTCTTGGAGCTATGGTTTTATCATGGCAAAACCACCAATGACAAAACGTTCTTGCTTCCATATCAAAGTTGTAATCAAAGTTTGGATTATCCTCTGGCATTTCTTTTTTAATTTTTTTATCTAATCTTTTTTGATAAGGAGTATAAGCTAAGTCTCCAATATTAATATGCAGTGTAGGATTTTGAGGATTATTGTAGTCTAAAGTTTTTATCACAAAAACATAAGTACCATTACTGGTATAAACATTCATATTAGTTGTTTCATTAGCTAACTTTGGAGACAGCATAATCACATTAGGATTAATATTATTAACATCTACTATTAATTCATCACCAATAACAAAATATTTTACTAGAGAAGAAAATTTTATAGTTGTAACCATTCCTTTTTTTACAGTTATATCCTGTAATCTTAAAGAAGTATTCATAACTTCATTTGCTGATAATTGAGTAATGATAATTGGTAATTGAAAAATGCTAATCAAAAGCAGAAAACTTAGTCTTAGCCTTAGTCTTTTTAACATGAGTTTTTACCTCTGTTTTTTTATAATTAGTAATTATATTTTCTTCCTTATGTGGAGAACTTTCCCTTCTTTCTTTCACAGACAAAGAATAATCACTGACAACGAAACCAAAAGGATTATTTAGGTAATCATTGCCCTTGTAATTTTTTGTATCTTCAGAAAAAGTAACAATAGCAATAACAACTTCTGTTAAAGTGATTTTTCCTGTACTTTTAACTGAAGTTGTTGCTTCAAACTCTACTTGCACTTGGTTAGCATTAAGCATGGCAGAGCTAATTATTCTTATGGAAGTTATTTGATTATTATCTACCGCTATTTTAAACGGGGATAACGCATTTTTTTCTGTGTTATACTGTTCGTCAAACTCTTTTGCAATTTCAGGGGAAGATAAATAATAAACATATGGGTATCGTTTTTCTTCTGTTACTAAATCTATAGTTTCTCGCTTTTTAATGTAGTCTCTTGCTAAAAACTCCTTGACCCGTTTTAATGCTTTTTTATTAGTTTTAAATTCTTCTACATATACAATTTGCTCCTCTTTTGGTAAAAAATGTACGAATGTTGGTATTTTTTCTTTTAAAGGAAGCATAATGATTATTAAAATCATCAGGAACATATTTCCACATAACGATAAAATAAAAGCAAATAAAAGGCTTTGGGTAACTTTTATATTAATTCTACTATCATCATTGGTGTAAAACCACTTATGAGGATTAAACACATTTACTACTTTTTCTTTTAGCTCTGTGCCTTTAGATACTTTCTTGAATATTTTGTGTAAATTAAATCTCATACAAATAATTAAGTAGTTTTATAACCACTTCCCGTTTCTATAAAATACGGCACAAGCACATTTAGATTTTTTATAATCATCATTACCAAAACCTATATCATTAGGCTCTCGTTCATACCGTGTTGGCATAGAACAACTAGCCAATACAAAATATGTTGCTAAAACAAATAAAACTATTACTTTCTTCAATTTTTACCTCTCTATTTTATTTTGGGTATTTTTGGTAGTACTCTCACTAAACTTGTTGCCATATTAGCCACACTACTTTTAGCAAGTACTCCCTTACCACTACTAATAGCTGTTCCCACTACCATTGTTGAAATTTCTGATAAAGTATTTATAAAGAAAATGCTTGCAACATTAAAAGCTATTAAAATAAATGCTTTAGTAATAACATCTTCTTTTGTAACTAAGTTCATTTGGTTTAAAATTACTTCTGAATAAATCTTAAGAAAAACAGTAAGAAGTAACATATTAAATATACTTGATGCAACCAAAGAAAAAGCTCCTACCGTAAACTTTCTTGTGAAATCAAAAAAAGATAACAGTATAAACACACTCCCTAAAGATAGGATTAAATAAAACTTAACTGTATTAGATAAAACGTTTAGAACAACAACAAGAGTAAAAGCTATTACACTGATAATTGTAATAGCACAAATTATTAAATCTCCTAAGATATTTAACCAAGAAGAGCTATTCAGGTAAGCAAGTATTTTATCTACTATATCTCCTGCTTGAGTTAGTACTTTTTCTATAACATTATTACCATCAATAGATGAAAACATGGTGGGTAAATCATTAAAAAGAATTTCTAAATTTTCCACAATATATTTTTCATAAATATTAAACTGTAATAAAGCGGTAAGACCTACAAAACAAGACATTTTGATTGAAAAATCGTTTATAATGGTTCTTCCTTGTATAAAATTGCGTCCTGACAGAACTACTATCCATAAAACTGCAAGTGAGCCTAATAAACTGACAGCATCTTTAGATACTACTTCAAAGTTTTCCTTTATTTGTCCTTTGATTACATCAATAATATCCTGATACATATTACCTAAAGAGGTTGCCCAATTTAAGTCTGTAGTACCTCCCACATCACTGGCATAAACATTATGGCAACTCACACACATAAGTAAAAAAATAATGAGAAAACTTTTCTTCATTAATTCTTCCAACCCATTATTTGTAAAATTAAAGCCTGACTCTCATTCATTTTTTGCAATTCTTGTAATATTACTATATCTACTTGTAATTGTATTTTTTGTAATTCTATTTGTGATTTTGCTTCTTTGGCCGCTTTAGATAGTTGTTCAATAGTTTCTGAAGTTTTGGGAGATTTTTCCAAGACCATTTCAGATTTTCCAAGTGCATATCCTCTTACTTTGGCTCCGTTATCTAATTGGTATTGTTTTTTCTTAACCATCTCCTCATGGGTATCTGTACTTAATGGCAACATTTTATTCTTATAATCATTTACAGCTGACTCTAAAATTACTTCTTCGTCAGCACAAATTGCTGGAATATCATATTTAGGAAACCATTCTGGCAAGCCATACTTCTTGCCCCCACAACTCTGATACATATTATCTATATAATTAATTACCGATGGATTAAAGTCTCCTTTACCTATTGCTTCTAACATATCTGTTTGATGCTCAATACTTTTTTCTAATTGTTCAGCTTGTGTTGCCATATTTGCAGCATTGGTGGGGTCGTACACAATACTACCTGGTCCCACAGCATAAGAACTTTTAATAAGAAAAATCAACCATAATACTGTTGTTATATAAGATGATTTGTGCATAATAATATACTTTGTTAACTTAACTACAAAAGTATATTGCTACAAAAAACAATGAGAATACATGAAAATGAATTAAGTTTGTTAAGTGAATTTTAGATATAAAAAAAGCACTTAATTAATTAACTAAGTGCTTCTTAAGATATTGTGTTAATTGATGAATAAATTAGTATATTAACTACAAAAGAAAATAAATAATTACTATTTATTAGCTTGGTTTAGTAAATCTTGTCTTTGTTTTTCTTTATCTTTTTTATACTTTATTATCCAAGCATCATATAAATCTTGGTCTTCAATCTTATATGTTGTGTTTTTAGATAAATCATAAAATAAACCAACAACACCTGTAAATAAAACTGGAATGAAAATAATATCCCCTACAATATATCTAAATTTTGCATCAATTACTCCGTCTTTTTCTGCCATTTCAAGAGCATGGTCATCTTTTTGAATTTCTGTAGGTTTATGTTTATTAAAAAATGCCCCACAAGAAGATAGCATAAAGAATAAACCTAGCATAAATAACATACTTAACTTTTTCATTACCAACAACTTTCCTTTATAAGTTTTAATAAAATTGTAAAATAATAATGATTCTTTTTCAATTAGAATTTTGGGTTGTGTAAAGTAAGGGGTTTAGTTAAAGCACATAGGAGTATATGTAAGTAAATTAATTTTTAACAGACATCTTTAATCTAAACCAAAATTAACCCATTTATTATTTGATTCAGACATACCTTTATAATAAGAAGCTATATCCTTTAATATTTTAATTGTTAAAGGGTATTCTATTAACTCATCAGATTCAGCCCACCCCTGATACTGTAAATATAAGTTATGGAACTCTTGTGTAGTACTATTGTTTACTATGTGAGCCTTACCATTTTTAATAAAACTTACATAAAATTCATAACATAATATTTTAGATTGCTCCTTTTCAAAAATCTCTCTAATTTTTTTATGAGGAAAAATATTATCCTCTGGGTCAACTGTTGATTTACTTAAAATATTGGCTATGTAATAATCTGCTGAATTTAATATCTCTTCACTAACATTTTTACTTTTTTCTCTAATAATTTTTACCCATTGCCCTACATTATTATATCCAAGAGGTATAAAATTAATGTGTTTGAGCAGGTTGGATATATTTTGTGTGCTTTGTTTTTTATCTTTAGGTAACTGCAATAATTGTATAAAAAATGGATTATTAGATTGGTAATCTTCTATGGCTTTTTTTAAATTAGGATAATTTTTATCAAAGTCAGGTTTATTATAAGTCCCTCTCATTATAAAAAATAAAAACTCACAATGAAGCAATATATCTTTGTTAGCTTCTGCATGTTTTTTTATATATTTTTCAAAATTATCTATGTACATATGTAGGTCATTGTAGTTGTTAATTTGGCTTAACCCCTTTTGAATTACGTCTAGTAATTGTTTAATATTAATTTGGTATTTATAATTTTGATTGATAATATGAGCAAAGAAATTTAACAAAACTCCATATTGTTTATATTTGTATAAGTTACTAATAGCTTCATTAATTACACTGGTATCATCATAGCAATATATTTCCTTTAATTGTTTCCAATAATCTTCTATAAGTTTTTTATCTTCTAACCATTTTAACTGTTTTTGAGTAACTAACTTAACAGCTAGAATAAAAAACATTTTTTTATCTTTATCCCACTTATCATCATAATAAGCATTATAATAAGCAACAATATCACCTGAATGCTCTTCTATAATAGGGTACAGTGCAAATGATAACTTTTGTGAAACTAATAAGTTAACGATTTTCTTTTTATCATTTTTCTTTAATTCTAAGCATTTTATTATAGAATATATAAAGTTATTGAATTTATATCCTTGAGGAATAAGCAAATTTTCAATAATGTTTAAAATACCATTGGTTTTCTTTTCTTTATAATACCTTGTAGTAAGTTTACAAACTTCAGGGCTATTTTCTATCTTAATCATTGGTGGAAGTGTATTAAAATATATTATTAATTCTTCTTCTATATCTTCTATTTTTATTTCATTATCAATTTCATTTATAAATTCTAGTATATTTGGTTTATCTTTAGCATATATTTGCAGGTTATCTATTCTAATTTTAATCTTAACCTGCAATTGATTATTTGAATTTATACTTTTAAAAATTTCTTTTTCTTTCATATAAGCTAATATATCTTTCAACAAGTCTTGTACTTCATTAAGATTATTTAAAATATCTAGTAATGCTTCTTCTTCTTTTAAATCAATTAATTGCTGGTAAAGAAACAATAACAATGGTGCATGATTATTATTTTCATCTTGCTTGCGAGGATTCCACTTTACTTTATATATAAAAGGTAAACTATTGGGTACTATCCAAGAACGTAGAGAAATAAATTGGTGTATAATAGCAACTTTAACCTCTTTGCTACTTACTTCTTTAATACATTTTTTTATAAACTTTTCTTTTTGGGTAAAAGATAGGTTTGATTTATTATTATATGGATTCAAAATATTAAACAATGAATTAAGAGCACTATTTCCACTCTTATATTTTATATCGTGTTCTATGTGTATTAGTTTTACTAATATCTTTAATACATCTTGTGTGTAGTTTGAAATAAGTGCAATTTGTTCTAGTAACCATAAAATATTTATAATTAAAAAATTATTAGGAATAAATTGCAAGTTAGTAGGAATATTAGTATAAAATATTTCAATAATTTTTTCATCTTTGTGTTCTAAAAAGATATTTTTAAAAATATCTATCATTGCTTCTGGTGAGGCTTCTATTAATAAACTGTTCTTTTGCTTAGATAAATTCCACCATAAATTGATAGATAATTTCTCTTTAAGCATGGAATTCACAAAACTTTTTAAGTTATATTCCATAGCTATACTTGTAGGAAAAAGGTTTTGTTCGGATAAACTCCCCATGATTGCTAAAGTGTTAAAAACACCATTTATCAGACTACTAGATATATACTCTTCTTTTGTAGGGAATCCTTTTACTTTTTTATTGAGTTGATTAGAAATAGCCTCTATAACAATTGCTTCAAAACTATCTAAGATAGTTTTGCTTATATAATTACTATAATGTCTTAATATGAGTTCTGGATTAATAAATGAGAATTGTACGTTATCAAATTGTTTAATAACCGTTTCTTCTTGGGCTTGATAGTATTTTAATTGCAACTCTATTTCTTCAAAAGGTAAACTTAAAAATTTTACTAAAATTTCTTTATCTTTATTATTGTTAGTATTAAAGCTACCAAGCATAGCTAATTTTAATATAATGTTACTATTCTCTTCCTGCATCCAGTTAGCACTAGGAAGTGGAGAATCTGGTTTTACTAATAACCGTTGTAAAGATAGTAAGGTATTTTTAGATTTATCCACAATGGAGTATATATCTATTTTATCTTTATATGCTTTAGCTTCATCAGTATTAAGAATATTTTTTAAATTTTCAATTAATAACTCCCTATTTAATTCTTCTAGCTGAATTACTTTTGAGTGATTCTGCACATCTCTCTTTTCTGAATTATTAAGTGGTAAGATAACTTTAATGTTCTTATTAACAAAGCCTAAATTATCAGGAATACCAAAAGTAGGAATTAGAATGTAATGATTCTCTTTTTTATCTTCAATTATATAATTCCAAGTAGGTTTATCTTCAATTATAATAATTTTTTTATAGAATTCTTTGTTTGGAGTCTCTTGGTTGATGGTACTAGCATCTTCTATTTTATTTATTGCATACAAAACAGACTCTTTTCTACTATCACTTATAATAGTTAGAGTATATTTTTCATTACTATTTACAAATTCATTAAACAAACTATCAACTTGGTTTCCTTTATCTAAACGAGCAAGTACAATGCTTTTGTCTAAAGGTATTTTTGTAGAGGCAAGCCATTCTTCAAAATATCTTTCAGGGCTTTGCATAGAACAGGGAATATTCATTTTATAACAAAGCCAAGCCATTGTAGCAAAGTCTTGGTCTAACCAACTTTCTAAATCATCAGCATCAAAAATTTTAATATCTTTCCATTGCTTAGAGTATGTTGACTTAGCGGTATCAATTATTGTTTGTTTTTCAATTGACGCATCATTACTATTTTTTGTTTTTGTATTGTAAAACCTCCTAGAAGTAATAAAAATAAATATTATTGTGCCAAACTCTTGATCTTTTAATTCTTTAGCTCTTGTCTTTATATCATCATTAAATTTTTTCTTTACATCTTTGTTTGTACCTATTTCTAAGTATATTGTTTGCAGATTTTCACAATTTTCTTGCAAAATAGTTCCGTATAATACTTTAGCATCATTTGTTATAAATTTACCATCTACGCCTGTTTTAGAAGTACTATCACCTGAGGGCATTTTTAAATCATGTACATTCTTTGAACTATTAATTATTAATCTTCTTACTAGCTCTGGTAAGTAATTTTGTGCTTCTTTGGTATCAGACCATTGGTTTAATTTTGTGGCATCTATATATTTCATAATAATCTAATCCTAATTATTGCTAAAATTATAACCCACATACAGTAAATAAACAAAGCTAAATTTATTTAGCTTTTTGGCTCAAAGCAAGGCTTTGGAGTAATCATTTTAGAAGATATTAAAAAGCCGAAGGGCTTTGTATAGCTTATAAAATCAGGAGTTCCAGCATTTTGTATTACAAAATGCGATTCCTGCATGTAATTTCTACTACTCTAAACTCTAGTATTTCCCTTACTTAAGTTCATATTATAAAATTTGTAATAAAATACCAATTATGAGTCCCACTTTATATCTCGCTAGGACTTGAAAACCCTAAGAATAATCTGCAAAAATGAGTCCCATTTATAGCAATGAATGAGTCCCACTCTTATAAAAGAGTCCCACTTTTCAGCTCTATATCTATTGAAAATATTATGTTTTTTATAAAAAAGGGAGTCCCACTTAGTTAAATTTTTTTAACTGACTTAATGATCTTTCTTATAGTTGTTCTTGAAATGTTATACTTTAAAGCTACTTCTCTTTGGGATAAGCCCTGAAGTTCTTGCAAGGCTTTAGAAATACTTTTATTGGAGTTAACTTTATTCTCCATTTTCTTCTTCTTTAATATCGTTTTTTTAAAACTATTATCGTAACCAAAGATATTTAGCTCACAGGCTTCTTCTTTAGCTATTTGATTATTTATAATTATTTTACTAATCTCTCTTTTTCCTTGATTTTTATGTAAAAAAATAAGGAAATCTATATTACTAGTAATTGATTTTTGTATTTCTTGTACATCTATACCTTCTTTTCCACTAAGGGCTAAGTTTTGCTTAAAGGCTTCGGCTACTGCTACTTCACTATCACCACTATGAAGGGTTAGCATAAAGCCCTTATGCCCTGAATTCATAGCTCTAAGGATTAAATCTACATTACTTGTTGTTAGCTCTGGGATAATTATTCTATCGGGATTAATTCGCATTAATAAATCAAACTTATCTTGATACTCATTTTGAGTTTTAGCAAATAATTCTGAATACTTTTGAGAAGACTTAAAAATATAATCATGAATATCACCAACTACCTTAATTACTTCATTATCAGCAATATATTGTATTAAAAAATTAGTAAAAGTAGTTTTTCCACTACCTGTTCCACCAATTAAAAATACTGACGCTTGTTGTTCAGCTATATTCTTAACTAAATAGTTAAAGGCTAATTCACTAATGTTAAAGTCCTTATAAGAATAAGCAGATGAGTTATCATCATTGAGGCGAATAGATATTTCTATGCCACTTTTAATAGATCTTCCCATACAACCTGAAAACCTAAAGTAGTTGATAGGTAGCATAGCGGTTATTTGTTGATTGCTTGCTGAAAATACTTGGTTATTCATGCCACATATTGCAAACATGACAGAACGTAAGTACTCTTTGGTAAAATTGCTATCTGCTATAAACTCTTTAACACCACCACGTTTAATTAAAGTAACTTTACTAAACTCATTTATTTGAAAGTCTTCTATGTCAGCATTCTTAAAATATGGTATAAAATGTATTAAAATCTTCTCTAATACATTCTTTTGGGAATTGTGGTAAATTAGTTCTCTATCTTTCATTATTCTCTATATGCTTTGCACTACGACCTTCTTACATTTTGCCTAGAGGATTTAATTATTTGCCATATTGCATATGTGGATAGTGGTTTAAATAATAAAAATATGAAGCCAATCCAAACATTATTAGGAACGCCATTAGGTAAATAAGGCGGAAAGGCGATTGCCATGAAATTACCACACGATAATAATCCACCTGCAAGAACTACAAGGACGTAAGCAATAATTGCTCTTAAGGTACTTTGTGAATGATTAGAAAACCATTTATCTAACCAATGTAGTATGGCATCTGCTCTTTCGTTATATAATAAAATATATTTGCCATCAGTCTTACGGGTAGTAAGAATTTTTCTAAGTTTAACATACCATTTGTCATTAGTATTATAAATACTAGATAACTTACTATCTAATACTCTACCTTGAATTAACATTTCTAACTGATAAAACTTATTAGCTTCTATATGATTTTTATTAGCATCTAACTTGGCTTTAATAAAAGCACTGCTATCTCGCCAGTTGCCAAGTATATTATTTTCTTCCCATGTATAATAAGGGGGTATATGGTCTGAGTGGTCAATTTTATTATACAGTTTCACTAAATCTTCAATGTTATCATTAGTAACATGTTTAAAATATGTGTTGATATTAATAATATCTTGTTGATAATAATTACAATAAACCTTATGAAGATAATTTGTATCATTAGGATACTGCCTTTCTTGACTAATATTTTGTGGGTTTATAAAATAAATTTTATTGATAAAAAATTTATCTAAATTATTAACAGTAAAATTAAAAATATTACCAAAACCAACCATAACAAAACTACATTGTTTATATATGTGATTTCTACTTAAAATACAATATCTAGTAATTGTACTATCATAAATTTCTAGCTCTTCTAAATGCGAGGATAGAATTATTAAATCTTCTATTTGAGTTTGATTAAAACTAAAAATCTGTTTGCTATTATTATTTGATTCTTCAGTATTGTGGCTTACTCCTATAATTCTGCATTCACCAATCTTGCTATTATCTACTCTTAAGAAATTAATTTTGCTATATTGAATGTTAAGTTTTGTAAGTTTAGTTTCATTAATAGATATTGTATCAATATTTGGATTATAAATATTTAAGTTTTGAATTTCTTTACCATTTGTAATGGAAATATGCTTTACTTTATTTCCAATATTAATATCGTTAATTTTTACATCTTTAAGAGTTATCTTTATTACTTTTACACTAAGTTCGTTACATTCTCCTCTAATAGTACAGTTATGTGAGTTTTCTTGGGTTGTTTGATTATTGCTAATAGACAAATTGCTTTTGGGTAATTCCATGTTGATATTGGTTACATCAGTATTCTTAATGCTTATATCAACTTCATTATTTGATGATAAAGTTAAGTGGTTTGCAAAGGTACAACTTTCAAAAACTAATTCTTTACAAGCAGATTTTATTTCAACTTTATCGTTTAATTCTAATTTTACATCTTGTTGAAATACGCATTGTTCAAAAATTAATTCCTTACAATCGGATTTTATATTAAACTCCGTATTCTCTTGCTTACTAATTTCAAAATATTTTTTATCATATTTTAAATTAACAAGTTGAATACTAGAATAATTATTTGGGATTTTAATTTTACTAATATTAATGTAAAAAGAATCTGATATAATAGCAAATTCAATTTTTTGCGATTTTGACTTAACAGGATAATAAAGATTATGAATAGCAGGTATTTTATCTTGGTAATTCTCACCACCATAGTAATTAAAACTAATATTCAAATTACTATTTTTATTAATAAATTTACAATCCTCCGCATTTAATAAATATTCTGGTAACTCTATATCAAAACCCTTTAGTGTTTGAGGGTTTGTATAAAAATATAATGTATCTACTTCATTAGGGTATTGTTCATTAAGAGTTGCGACAATATCTTTCATAGCACTTTGCAAAGCCTTATGAAATTCCTTATTTTTTTCTTCCTCATTCAACATATTAAAATAATTTTCAATACAATAATCATCATTTCTACCAATATTGTTCATACGTACTTCTTGGTTTGAGCTATTGAATGTATGTACATTAAGCCTTAAGTATAAGGTAAATATATCTTCAGAATTCTGCGGGTCATATTGATATTCAAATAAAGGATAAGCTACTCCCTCAATAATTGTGTTATCAAGTTTAATACCACATTTTTTATAGTGATTGAAAGAATATCCGCTATTTATATCTTCTTTTTTACAGGAAATACCTGATAATCTAAATACAACTTTCTTCATTTTTTATCTTGATTTATATGTTATAAATTATATTTTACATCTAAAGTATACATTAAAATACTACTTACTACCTTTCTCTTTCCTTTAATTGTTGTGTTTTTTTAACGAAAGAAATATCTACCTTCCGTAGTGTAAAACCTTTGCCGTTATTCTGTTTTTTATACTGACTTAGCCTGTGTTTGTTTAAGCCAAATATTTTAGGGGAGTTATTAATTGAATATATGGCTTGCTGTTTATTTTCATGATACAACCACAAAAACTTCTTTATATCTTCTTCTTTCATGTCTAGCTTCTTTAAAGATTCAAGGGTAGACTTATTAGCGGATATATAAGAGAAACTATTCTTCTCATACATTTCACAAAACTTAGGTGCAGTTTTTTTCATAAAATCAGGAAGTTTATGCAACTTCTTATTAGCTTCTTGCTTTTTCTTGGTATTTGTAGCAACTAAGTCAATCCCTTGCTCTTGGCATTTGTTATATAAATATTTATTTATATTTACTAACTCTTTTCCTCCTATTCTAAGCCTTTTCTTTGTTACATCATTCTTACATTTAACTACAATATGTAAGTGCATATTTTTAGTATTATTATGAAGTCCATAAACATACTTATGTTCTGGGAAAACATCTCCTAGACTTTCGGCTACCTTTAATAATTTTTCTTTGTTGCTAGGATTATTATTAGGCAGTGAATAAGATAAATGTAATATTTGCCTATGCTTTAAACTACCTTCTTTAATACTTTTAGCAAACCTTTTCTTATTATCTGCATCATTCATTAAATTAAAGCGTTTAGCCTCTTCATCTATTTTATTGTTTGTTATAACTTCTCCTAATTCATTATACATTTCACCTGTTTTCCTAAGCACATAATTTATCAAGATAGGTAAAGACTTTTTAGCTTTCCGAAAGCCAATTGCTTTTAAAATTGTATTTACTTTTACCTTAGTAGTATTCTTTGCAAAAGTAGACTTAGTAGACTGATAAGTTTTACTTAGGCTATTGCTAGCTTTAGTAGTTCTTTGTAATAGTTGTTTGGACAGTCTCCTTCTGTTCCTATTGAGAATCTCTTCTAGTAGACTCTTTTTGTCTCCTTGTAGACTATAAAGTTTTTTCAAGGTTACTAACCTTTTGTTTGATTACTTGCACCAGCTCTACAGCATCATTGTGTGCCTTATATTTTAATAATTGGTTTAAGTTTCTCCCTACCGCATTTAATTCTATTATGGCTGTTTCTAATAAAAACCTTTCTTGAGGGCTTAAAAAAGGTTTAATTTCTGCAAATAATACTTCCTTTATAAAGGTTGATAAGTTGTTTACTTTATATTTTCTGGTAATAGTTTTTATATTTTGCAACTCTTTTGCATTAAGCCTTATACTTATAATTTTATCTGTCAAAATTGTTCTCTCCAAGTTGCACCATACTCTGCTTTTAATTTTCTCATTCTGTTAACATCAGAAGTTTTGGAAGAATAGAATTTTAAATTATCACCTAAAATAGGCTTTAAATTCACATCTAAGATTACTCCCTCTGTTGGTCTTTTTAAAAGAACATAATACTCATTTCTATTAGACTTTTTAGCTTTTTGTAACTCTTGGTACAATGAATTATGAATGTTAAGTTTTTGTAAGATATCTTCATTAATAGCCTCTGAACTAAACACTATTTGGTTTTGACACTGATTAAGAATTAATTCCCTTAGTAAATCTTCATTTAAAAAAGCATTAGGATTTTGAAAAGCTAACCATACTGCCCCTCTTAGTTTTCTATGTTCTTGTAGTAATACTTCAATTTGTGCTTTAAAATATGTATTTTTAACCATCTTGGCACTTTCATCTATAAAGATAAAATGCCCTCGTCCAGTATTCCTTGCTTTTTGCCTGATTTTAAACATCATTAAGTAGATTATAGGGGCGGATAACTCCTCATCATCTAGTATATTATCCATTTGAAAAGTAAAAAATTTACCATCATCTAAATTAATACTATCTATTGCTCCTGTGATGTACTGGCTATACTTCCCGTCAATCCATTTCTTAATGTTTTCCTTTAACTCACTATGTGGTAAATAATCTTCTACTAAGTTCTTTAGTATCCTATCTTCATACCCTAATAAAGCTACCATATTAACAAAGTTACTTATTATTTCCATATCTTGATTACTTTTCGCACCTGCTAACATAGTTAAAAAGGTATTGAGAAAGGTTTTATTCTCCGCAACTTCTAAATCTAAAAGTAAAGGATTCAATGATATATTGGCAAAATCTATATTATTACCATTTTTATATTCACTAAAGACTTCAATGCCAGAAAACCTATCAAAAGCATAAATATCTACATCTGTAAAATTCTCTAAAACACCATTTATGATGTATTGCATAAAAGTAGTTTTACCACCACCAGTTGGAGCTATAATAACTCCATGAGCAACAGCTGTAGATACATCTGTAACATGTAAATTAAAATTATAAAGATTGTTATAGTGTGTATTAAACTTCGCAATAGCACCTTCTCCCCAATCACATTTAGTTAAACCTTTAGGTGTATCAATATAGTCAAACATTCCTACTAATGTAGATGAAAGTACCTTTTTAGCATAAACTAAGAAATCTGAATGTTCGGCTAAAAACTTAAAGTTGTGGTGAAGAGAAAAACCACAAAGCTTTTGTAAAAAGAAAAAGTTTAACAAATAGGTTTCTTCTACTAAAAAAATATCATAGTTATTTACTACTTCTTTTAAGTTTTGTGCTATATCTTGTATCTCTACTTCATTGTTTGTATACACAACTATAAATACATCATACATTGCTAAATTAGCCTCCTCATTCATCAATATTTCTGTAGCAAGAGCTATTTCATTTGCCTTTTTTGTGGATATGTTTAAACTACCATCTTCTCTCTTTGAGCTACTAATATTCTTTCTATCTTTTGATAAAGTAGAAGCCATTGCACTTTTTGTGAAAAATTTTGTATTAATAATAAAATCAAATTCCAAGTTTGCAGTTATTAATTTCTTAAAAAACTCACTATTAATTTCTGAACCAAAATTAAAACTAAATACTTTAAAATACTTTTTAGTATCTACATTTTGTAAAATCCCATAGTCTTCATTAAAGTTTATTGTGGAATAAGAACATAAATCATTTACAACTACATCAGATATATGCACAGCTTTTTTTACTAAATTACAACTTAAAAACGTATATTGTAATAACTCATCATTGTTTAATACTTCAGGAGAAAATGGGTTTAAAGTACTAACTAAAGAACTCATAGTTTCTTTGACTTGCTTTTTATCACCTGTAATTTCAATATAATAGTTATTCTCAAAACTATCTTTGTCTACTTTGTATCTTTTAAAAACAAATTTCAGGTGAAGATTTTCAGATAAATTATTAAAATTTAAGGCTCGGCACTTTAACTTATAGTTATTTAGCATAGCTTGTTCTAAATCATTTTCTCTATAGTAGCTATAGCCTTTAAGTTTGATAACTGCACTATAATTACCATTTTTATTCTTTATAAACTGTCCATCAATAGATTCACTCGGAATAAATTCAGCATAAGAATTGATTAGAAATGGTTTTTTATAGAAATTTATTAAAAAATTATAAATAAACCTAGCTAAAAACAAACATATTATGCAAAATAATACATAAAATAAAGCTAATAACATTTATCTACCAAGAATGATTTTGTGAATAGTTTTATACTTTTTTAAAGCTAGTCTAATTATTAATTTATCAAACCAATAGTTGTCCTGATGAAACAAGTACACTGAATAAGAATACACCACAGCTACAATTAAAATAGCTCCTATTGTTGAAACAATAGATACTAATGCAAACAATACTAATAATAAAACAAAATAAACTCTGTCTATCCCTAAAATTAAGGTCTTTTTAGAGAATTGTGAATAATTAAGAATTATCACTATAATACTCCACTTTTTAAGACCTCTCCAAATATCTCAATAATTATTATAGCAACAGCAATAATAGCTATTATTCTCTTATCCAAATTACCTTTTAAGTATATATAATGTAAAAAATATATACAATAAATCCCCGCCCCTAATGTTGATATATAATAAATTATGAAGAGTAGCGTCTCCATAGTTGATAAAGGATTATCGGTAATTATCAGTTTGATGAGGTCTATTGCCTCTATTCCTACTTCTATTGTATATATTATAAATACAATAATAACCCCAACTGCAAGAAATATATGAAGACTGATTTTATTTTTATTACTCATTATTTTATTCAACCCAATCTTGTAATAACTCCACGAAGGATTTAGCTCCAGAAATAATCAATATTGCTATTATGAGCATTATGAATTTAGTTTTATCTAAATGACCACTAAACATACAATATGCACCATAAAGCACTATTGCTACTACTGCCATTATCTGTACAATTGAAATAAGAGTATCTGTCGTAGTATCTAGGTTAGTTTTTATACTGTCTAATGGATTACTACTAGCATAGGCACAGGCAACTCCAATTAAAAAATATATAGCTATATTAATAACTATTTTCACGTACTGATTTTTCATGTATTTACTCCTTTTAATTACACAAAATTATTATGTATTACATTTTTCATTATCAATATTGGAATAAATTAAGTTTGTTAAGCTGTGGCAGAATACAATTTTTATAAAATAATTAATTATAAAAATTGCTGTTGGTGTTGTGTGTATTGTGCGTAAACTCTTGAGTTTTCCACAATTCCACAGCACTAAATAATAAACGATTAAATAGATTATTAGATTAAGAAGCAGAAAATGTTAGGGACAGTCAGTTCTTTAAGCTAGAACTTTTTACTTTTTTCATATCAATAATTACCTTTTAAAAGTATATTTTACCTTTTTTAGAAAAATATAATTTTATCCACAGGTAATTAATAGTCATTGTGATGATTTTATCCATATTTTTAGCTTAATTAAATTCATTAAAAAAAGTTAGCCAAAAGTTAGACAGGTAAAAAAATATTAATCAAGACAATAGCGGAAAAACAAGGTAAAAACCTACTTGAATAAACATGATAAAAACTAGCTGTATGCCTTATTTCACAAGGGCTAGAGAGTGTTTTAGAAAAAGTATAAATGGTGCGGATAAAGGGACTTGAACCCCCACGACTTATCGTCACTGGAACCTAAATCCAGCGTGTCTACCAATTCCACCATATCCGCAAAAATATATGTTATGTATAACATTTTTTATTATACAATTATTTGATAGTAATGCAATCACCTTAATATTAGCTGATAAATTTTTTTAGAATTTTTATAAGATTTACTGTAACTTACCTATTTTTAGAAGTTTATCTAACTTCATTTTTTTTCTATCCTCAGGCTTTAATGATTCTAATCTGGTTAAAGCAATATTGATTTCCTTAATTACACTTTTAAAGGTAGCTTTTTTATCACGGTGAGCTCCTCCAAATGGTTCTTTAATAATTTTATCTATAATACCAAACTGTAATAAAATATCGGCAGTAATACCCAATTGCTTTGCGGCTTCCTCTGCCATTTGTATATTTCGCCATAAAATAGAAGCACAACCTTCAGGAGAAATTACCGAATAAATAGCATGCTCTAACATCATAATGGTATCACCTAAAGCTATTGCAATAGCACCACCTGAACCACCTTCACCAATAATAATACTAATAATTGGAGTACTAACTTCTAAGCTAACGGAAATGCTTCTAGCAATAGCTTCTCCTTGCCCTCTTTCTTCGGCTTCTTGCCCTGGGTAAGCTCCGGAAGTATCTACAAAAGTAATAATAGGTAAATTTAGATGATCTGCCAATTTCATCAGTCTTTGGGCTTTTCTATAACCTTCTGGTTTAGGCATACCAAAATTATGTTTTATTCTACTTTCTAAATCACAACCTTTCTCTATGCCAATTATCATAACGGATCTACCTTGAAAACGAGCTATACCAGCTATTATAGCTTCATCTTCAGCAAAAAGTCTATCGCCTGCTAATAAAATAAAATCAGTAAATAAGGCATCTATGTAATCTACAGTATGAGGTCTATCTTGGTGCCTAGCTACTTGAAGTTTTTGCCACGGAGTAAGATTTTCATAGGTTTTTTGTAAAAGTTTATAGTATTTTTCGTTTAAACTAGCAATTTCTTTTTCTACATCTAAACCTTTTTCATTACTTTCTACTAAATCTTTAATTTGAGCCTCTAAGGTAGCAATTTTATCTTCAAAGTCTAAATAGTGTTCCATATATTCCTTTAAGCTGTTATTAAAAGTAAGTATATTTTAACAAGAAAATTACTATCTTACAATTATAAACTTACTTACCTTTATGCAACTTATAAGATAAAGGGTGGTTTTTAAAGATGGCATCTTGAAGTTTACTTTCTAAAACATGGGTATAGATCTCTGTTGTTGCAATATCAGCATGACCTAACATATTTTGAATAGTAGTTAAATTGGCTCCATTGTTTAATAAATGGGAAGCAAAGGAATGCCTAATAACATGAGGGGAAACTCTTTTATAATCTATATTACACTTACCGGCTAATTCTTTTAATAATTGTGCAAACCTTTCCCTAGAAATATGTCCTTGAGTAGATCTATTAGAAGGGAAAATATAATATTCATTCTTAATACTTTTATTATAGTGTTGCCAACGCAAACCTAACCACTCTTTTAGTTTTTGGTAAGCAATACTTGTTAAAGGTATAATTCTTTCTTTAGAGCCTTTACCTTTTACTAGTAGAACCTCATCATCTACTAAAAAAGCGGATATTTTTAAACTTACTAATTCTGAAACTCGTAGACCTGTAGCATATAAAACTTCTAGCATAATATAAAGCATTTTATTTTCAAAGCTACTTGCTATGTTTAGCATGTGCAAGATTTCATTTTCAGTTAAAAATTTTGGTAATGAATCTGTCTTTTTAGGGCTCTTTAATCCAATTGTAGGATTCACATTAATAACCTTTTCATTCACATAAAACTCATAAAATTGCTTAAGAGCAGAAATCCTACGAGATTGCGTTGCTTTGGCAAAACTCTTTTTACTTAAAATATAAATATAGTGTAGAATATCTTCATTAGTAGCACTTTCTAAGTTTTTAGCAGGTTTTCTAGCTTGTAAAAAACTTAGTAAATCTTGTAAATCTGTTCTATAAGCAACAACCGTATTAAAGGATAGACCTTTCTCTACTTTTAAACTATCTAAAAAAGTTTCTATTAAATTAAGTTGGCGTTTATTGTGTTTTTCCATTCTCTATTTTAATAGGTTCTAGCAAGATTTTATTATCATTCTTTTGCACATAGTTATATGAGGCAACATAAATAAATATTAAGAATAGAACCAACACAACCTTTATGGCAATACTCCCCTTCTTTTTAGTTGATAAGTTTCTTGATTGATAACCCATTATTACAACTCCATAATTTTTATATATATTAGTTATTTTAATATATAATGTTTTATAAGTTAATTATTAAAAAATATTTATTTTTCATTGGAAGTAATTAATATAATATAAAGTTATGATAATAATTCTTACAGGAATGCCTGCCGTAGGTAAAAGTACTATTGGAAAAAAAGTTGCAAGCAAATTACAATACGACTATATAGATTTAGATAAATATATAGCTAAACGTTGTTGTTGTAGTATTAATGAAATTTTTCAAATTAAAGGAGAATCTTTTTTTAGACGCTTAGAATCATTAGCCTTAAAGTTAATTCTAAGACTTTACAAAAAAAATTTAGTACTCTCTTTAGGAGGTGGTACTTTCATTGCAGAAAAAAATTCTACTTTATGTTTACAACAAGGATTTGTAGTTTGGTTAAAACAACCTTTAAATATTATGTATAACCGTATAAAAAAAAATAATAAACGCCCTTTGTTACAAACAGGCAATTTATACAATAATTTAAAAAACCTATTACAACAAAGAGAACCTTTCTATGAAAAAGCTCATATTCATATAATTAGCAATAAATTTACCAATAGTGAAATAGTAAAATTAATTACCTATGAATTCCATAAACGTACCTTGCAGTAAGCCTTATAATATATATATTAGTAATACTAGAAATTTACCTGATGTTCTAGTACAATACCTGAAAAATAAAAAAGTTATTATTATTGCCGATAATAAACTTAAAAATACTTATGTTCCTACTTTTTTAAAGATATTAAATAATTTACCATGTAGTTACTCTATTTTTTACATAGAAGCCTTAGAAAAAAATAAAAATTACAATACAGCTTTAAAACTATGTACTAAAATTCTTCAAGAAAAACCAGATATTAATAGAGCTATTCTTGCTCTTGGTGGTGGTTTAATTGGAGATATTGTTGGTTTTTGTGCCGCAATAACATTACGAGGTTTACCTTTCTTTCAAATACCAACTACTTTATTAGCCCAAGTAGATAGTGCTATAGGAGGTAAAAATGGTGTTAATACTGAATATGGTAAAAATACTTTAGGTGTAATTTATCAGCCTAAGGCTGTATTTATAGATACAAATGCCCTAAGTACTTTACCTAGTAGAATATTACTAGCCGGTTATGCTGAATGTTTAAAATATGCTTTATTGTTTAGCCAAGACTACTTTAATTATTTACATGAAAATATTCACTTACTCCACACTAAAGATAGCAATTATTTACAAAATATTATTTATGAATCATGTGTTTATAAGTCCCAAATTATTGCTAAGGACGAAGATGAAAAAAAAGGCATTCGCTATTTACTAAACTTAGGCCATACCTTTGCCCATGCTTTAGAACTTTATAATAATTATAAAGCATCTTTACAACATGGAGAAGCTGTAGCCATAGGTATACTTTTAGCTTTTAAATTTTCAAATTTTTTAGGATATAATAATCCACATATACAAATTTTAGAAGAGCATTTACAGCAAGCCAAATTACCTTATAAATTAGCTAGCGTGGTTAAAGCTGAAGATTGTGATTATCTAATTTCTTTAATGATGAAAGATAAGAAAAATATTGCTAAACAAATTACTTTCATTTTATCGTATAATATAGGTAACTGTTTTGTAGCTAAAGATGTAGCCTTAACAGATTTAAAAAAATTTTTAACTAAAGAACTTAACTCTTAAGGGTAACTAATGTTTGAATATTATGAATATTTTGTAATTGGAATTTTGCTATTACTATCTTGTTTTTTCTCGGCTGCTGAAACTGCTATTACAGCTTCATCAAAGTCGTATTTATTACATAAAGATAAACAAGGAGTTAAAACAGCTAAAATTTTAAATAAATTACTAAGAAAACCCGATAACATCATTATCTCTTTATTAGTTGGTAATAATTTTGCAAATATTCTTTTTACTACCATAGTAACTGCTTTATTAATTCCTAAAATTGGAATTCAGTACACACTCCTATTAGGGATAAGTATCACCTTTATAATTTTAGTTTTTGCTGAAATATTACCAAAAACTTATACCTTAGGTAACCCTAATAAAATTGTCCTAATTCTTACTCCTTTAATATATGGGGTAATTAACATTATTAAACCATTATCTTGGATTTTTATTACCATAAATAAATTATTTTTATTTCTTTCTAACCACAATACTCATTCAATGGTAAGTTTAGATAATTTACGAGGAGCCATTGAAATGCTAGAAAGGGAAGAAGATGATACTTTAGCTATTTCTCAAGAAAAAGAAATGCTTCATAGTATTTTAGACCTAAACGATTTAAGCGTTGCTGAAATTATGAACCATAGAAAAAATGTTTTTTGCATTAATTTAAACGACGAAAAAGAAGATATCATCAAGGCCTTTATGAGTTGTGCTTATTCCAGAATTCCTGTGTATAAAGAAAGTTCCGATAATATTGTTGGTATTATTCGCACTCAAACTTTTTATAAATCTTATTTACAGCATGGTGATAATATTAACATTGAAGAATTAATATTACCACCATACTTTATCCCAACTTCCACATATGTTATAGACCTACTTACTACTTTTAAAGAAAAAAGGGAAAGAATGGCTTTAATTGTAGATGAATATGGTAGTTTTATGGGAATTTTAACCTTAGGTGATATTCTAGAAGAAATCACAGGAGATTTAAAAAACCAAGAACAAACTAACCAAATAGAAATTCAAGCCCATGATGATGGCTATATTGTAAGTGGAGACCTAAAAATTAGAGACCTAAACCGTAAAATGGGTTGGAATTTACCAGATGAAGAGTTTACAACAGTAGCAGGTTTAATTTTATATGAAACTGGTAGAATTCCTAATGTAGGTAATATTTTTATTTTTCATAATTTTAAATTTCAAATTTTAGAAAAAAAACGTCATCAGTTAATTAAAATTAAGGTTTCTAAGAATTAATAGTTAATCTTATTTACATTCTATAAGTTATTCATAACTGTATGAATAATTTTTTAATAAGAATTATAATTAATCTAGTTAAAAAATTTCAAGTTTTTTTATACCATATTAATTTTAATTTGTTAGTTATTTAAGTTTTGTTTCAATAAAATTATGAATCCATATTTATTTACTATTCTTCTATTTTTTAGCAATTAATTTATGTGCTTATATTCTAAGAATTAATGTGTAAGCCTATGAAAGATAAATATATTGCATATAACATATAAACAAGATAAATTTATTTATACAAATGATAGAATTAATTTGTCCTTAGGTGTAAAAGTTACTGATAAATTCTTTTTTAAATAATTAACGCTATTGATTAGCGTAATAGTAAGAATTTTATTTTAGCTATTGCTAAAAATTCTATAAGCACATTAGTATTTAGTTTAGGTAAAAATAAAAATTATCCTAACCTATACAAGGTAACAGCTAAAAGAGCTATAAATACACTGTTAATACCTATGAATTTTATTTATGTTCTTTCAACAAAATATAATTCTAGTTTTTAAATAACCTGTTGTTGTTTGAAACAAAAAAGGGCTTGCCTTATAACTAGCAAGCCCTTTAAGTTGAGTATCTAAAATACTGTTAGTAATTAGAATATGTATCTAACACCTAATCTGTATTCGCTCATATCTGCACCTACATAATCAGCATCAAGTGATGTATTGTTGGAAGCAGCAGCCATATCAGCATCAGATCTTAGATCGTATCTATATTCACCATATACATAGAAAGAACCATCATCCATAATATTTTGTACAAAGCCAATTGCTAAGTAGTTAATATCATTATTATGGCTACCTTCTTCGGTATCACCAATTAAAGTGTTATTACCAGCATAGATGTAAGAACCATTAGAACTATATTTTGCAGTTAAATAACTTTCTACAGCAAATGAGTTTTCACCATATCTAAAAGCATTTTTCAGTTCTGAAGCATCAACAGCTATACCAAAAATCCCACCATCGTATTTAATACCAATAACTGCCGCATGTTGATTTAGATCATTAGAATCTTGTACAATAGCAGCACCATCAGTTTGTTCTACATCTGTATAGTAGTAGGAAGCACCAATTTGTAAACTGTTAGTTAATTTATAAACTAATGAACCACCAACACCATAGTTTCTGGTTAAGGCATTACCATCTGGAGTTGGTTGACCATCTGCAGCCCCCCAGCCAGCATCATCATAACCTTGTGCTTGAAGACCTACAGTTAAACCACCAAAAGTTTTACGATAGGTAGCAGCCTGATCGGCACGACCACGACCTGAAAATCCTCCAGAATCAAACTCGTACACGCCCAAAGCTTCACCACCAGTTGATGCGTACATATCTGTCCAACCGGCTACATCATAAAAAACAGACCACTGTTTACCAACTAACGCTGTACCATATTTATCGGATTCCATACCTGCATAACCTAAACGATTATTAAACATACCACCGTGGTCACTTTCTTCGTCTTGAGTATTAAAACCCCATTCAAATTGGGAAACTACTTTAATATCTTGGTTAACTGTTTTTTTACCGTCAATAGTAATACGGGAAGAGTTATCTTCTATACCAATTTTACCGTAGTCAACATCTGTACCACTAGATTTGTTACCAGCTCTAATATCTACGTAACCACCTATAGATAAAGAATCTCCATTGTCGTTTGTATAAACGTCAGCAGCTTGAGCACCATACGAAAACATTGAAGCAGCTAATAAAGGCCATATATATTTATTTAACTTCATGTGTCAAATCTCCTTATTAAATTAATTTGTTAATACTAACAACATAAAAAACTAATTGTAACTAATGTGCTATTGGTTACCTTTTAACTATTTAGAAACAATTAGCTTTTTAATCTTTTGCATTTCCACTGGTAATTTAGCATTTTTACTTTTTTGTAACCATGCGTCTAAACCACCTTTATGATCTATAGTTTTAATAGCTTTAGCTGATAAACGAAATTTAAAATTTTTACCTAATACTTCACTAAAAAATGATGCTACTTGTAAATTAGGTAAAAAACGCCTTTTTGTTTTATTGTTAGCATGGCTAACATTATTGCCACTCATAGGACGTTTCTTTAAAACAGAACATACTCTACTCACAACCTTCTCCTTATTTCTTTTACAGTTGCTAAGTATATAAAATATTATAACTAACGTCAATTGGTTTGTGATATTAAATGACGTATTTACTAAATACTTAACTAAATAAAAAATAAAATTGTTTTTTTTGTATATTAAAATATTATTTTGTACTGATAACTAATTACAACAATGTTATCAGTATGTTTTTTATTGTAGCATTTGAGTTGCAAAACTGTCAATATTTTATGCCTCTAAAAATTAAGCCATGAGAAATATTATACAAAACACAAAAAAACTAGAGAAATTATACTATAGGGGAGCTTTATTAGAGTATATAACCTAATAATTCTTTATTTGTGTTTATAAAAAATAATAACACTTAATAACAGAAAGATGTTATAAATGATTGAATTTATATAAAAATAAAGTAAGATTAATAATAATTAACCTTACTTATATCAAAAATTATTTTTCTAATAAATGGGTGTTACTTAGTTGTAAAACTTTCAATTAAAAAATGAATATAAATTACAGCCCGTATTTATTCCATAAAAGTTCAGACTTTAACTTAGAAACCACATCATCTACTATATCTAAATTGCTTTGAGAACTAAATAAACTAAATAAAGATTTTTTTGGTACTAAATTTATATAATTAATTTTTATTTTTTTACCATACAATTCTTGCAACTTTGGTTCAAGATCTGCAATACCATCTATTAAACCATGTTTTAAACCTTGGTTAGCTGTCCAAAATTCACCAGAGAATAAATCTTCTTTAGCTAAAGTAATTTTATTTTCCCTACGACCTATAACCCACTCTTTAAAATGCTCGTGAACATCAGCTAGCATATTTTTTAACCTAGCTATATCTTCTGGTTTTTCTTCTTGAAATACATCTAATGAAACTTTTTTGTTTCCTGCAGTATGTACTCTTCTATCTATACCATATTGAGCAATAAGTTTATTAAAACCAAAACTAGCGTAAACAACACCTAGTGAACCAACAATGGAAGATTTTGAAAGTGAATATATTTGTTCTCCGGCTAGGGCTAGCCAATAACCGCCTGATGCTGCTACATCTTCAACAAAAGTAATTACTGGGACTTTAGTTGCGGTAGATTTCTCAACAATATAATTAGCTATCATTTCAGATTGTACTGGGGAACCACCCGGTGAATTAATTAATAAGGCTACAGCCTTAGGTTTACTTTTAAAGGCTTTATCTATATTAGCCTTAATATTAGAAAAACATAAATTCTTACGCCCTGTTGTATGAATAACGCCTGCTAATTTTAGCACATTTACACTTTTATTTTTTCTGCAAAACATCTTATAAACTCCTTAATGTTATATTATATTATAAATTATAAAAAAAAGATTTACCATGCTTTAAAATATTAACAGCGTGGTTACTATAGGTTTTATCATCATTATGCATAATAATCCCATTATGAATTTTAGAAACATTGTTCCCTATTTTTTTAGCTTTTACTATAAACCTTGTAGCAGGTTTATTATTATAAGAATAAATAGGGAAAATCTCTATATTTCCCCAATGCTTTAAGGTAAAATATTGCATCATTTCTTGAAAACGTTCCGAAGATTGAATAATATATAAATACCCATGATTTTTAAGGCTTTTAAAAGCAAAATCTATAAAATGACCAAGAGTAGCATCTGTTTCCATATTCCCCATTTCTTTTAAGGTAAATTCTTTTTTATGTTCCTTATTAACATAATAAGGTGGATTAGCAAATACCACTTGAAATTGTTCTGTAAACTTGTAAGTTAAAATATTACCTAACAATGGTTGAAAAGAAGATGTTGAAAAATTATTAAGTTCCGCATTTTTACAAGCTAAATAAAAAAAATCTTCTTGTTTTTCTAAGCCAATAATATGTATATTGGGAAGCCTAGCGGCTAAACATAAACTAGCTACTCCTACCCCACAACCAATCTCTAAACAAGTACCTTGTTTAGTATTATTAATAATAGAAGCTAAAAGTACGGCATCTGTACCTGACTTGTAACCCTTAGGATGTTGATATGCCCGTACCTTACCACTTAAAAATAAATCTAGTGTTCCTTTATCCATGCTTGCTAAGTACTCATATTATCTATATTATTATATAGTAGTATATTGAAAGAAAACAAAATTACAAATGAATCAAGACTTTAATCAAACTCTAAAAAATCTTAGCCAAGTATTAGCTAAAGATTTACAAGCAGTAAATGAACTCATTTTAACTAAAATGGATAGTGATGTTCCTTTAATTTCACAAATCGCCCAACATCTTATTAAAGCTGGAGGTAAAAGAATACGCCCTCTACTAACTATCCTTGCTTATAAAATGTTTAGCAATAACAATAATAATAAATATTTACTAATTGCTGCTTGTGTAGAATTTATTCACAGTGCGACTTTATTACACGATGATGTGGTTGATGAGAATGAATCTCGTAGATCTATTCCTACATCTAATCATATTTGGGGGAATAAATCTAGTGTGTTAGTAGGAGATTTTTTATTTTCCAAAGCATTTGAGTTAATGGTTGCCACAGAATCTTTAGAAGTATTACAAATTTTGTCTAGGGCATCATCTGTTATTGCTCAAGGCGAAGTACTACAACTTATGGAAATTAATAATATTCATCTTAGTTTAGCTACTTATAATAAAATCATCTATTCTAAAACAGCATCATTGTTTGGAGCCGCAACTCAAGTTGGTGCTTTAATTGCTGGGGCTGATATGCAAGATGTACAAACAATCTTAAAATTTGGTGAAAACTTAGGTATGGTTTTTCAAATTACAGATGATGTTCTAGATTACCAAAGCCAAGATAACATACTTGGTAAATCTATTGGTACAGACTTCAAAGAAGGTAAAATTACTTTACCAATTATTCTACTATTACAAAAAGCTAATGAAAATGAAAAAAGCTTTTTAGTTCGCACTTTTCAGGAAGTTAAACAAAAACCTGAAGATTTCCAAGAACTTCTAACTTATTTAAATAAATATGATGTTTTTGCAGAAATTCAAAATATTAAAAAAGATTATATGGATCAAACCCTAACTTTAATGAAAAGTATTAAGGTAAATAATATATACAAAAATATTTGTTTAGATCTTATAGAAAGTTCAACTCAAAGAAATTTTTAATATATTATTTATTAAAGATCAAACTCTTTAGAACTAAATATATTAAGAATTGTTTGTATTTTGAACAGTGGAGCTTGTAGCTTGCTGTGAGTTATTTGAACTAACTTTATTAGTTGAATTAATAGCTGTTCCTGTTGAACTACTAGTTGTATTCGTATTAGAATTATTACTACTTGTGGTATTAGTACTAGTAGAAGCTGTTGTTTGCTGTGAGTTTACAGTTTGATTTGTAGACCCATTATTAGTAGTGGTACTTTGGTTAGGAGAAGTAGCATTTTGGCTAGGAATTGTATTGTTATTAGAGTTAGTATTCTGATTAGTAGAATTATTTTGTTCTGTACTAGAATTAGATACCTTAGAGCTCTGGTTAGTATCAGAGTTACTAGGTTTAATAGTATTACTAGACTCAGCGGTAGTAGCAGAAGCCCTATTTGTTGTAGGTTTAGTTTTTTCTTTTAACCCTAAGGTTTCACTGATAACATCTAAAGTGCTTTTTTCACTAGCTTTAGGTTTACCAGAAACATTACCAACTTGGGCATTGAAAGATTCTTCAGTGTTTTGATAAATTACACTTTTATCATCATAAATTACTGATACATGATCTAACCCTGTAGATTTTAGTACACTACTATCAATTACTTTACCAGTACGAATACTTAATAAAGCACTTTGAATATTTTGCATATCTCTTTGGAATACACGTAATGTTATTAGATCATTTCTTTGCTTATTCAAATAACGCATTTTTAAGAAAATAGTATCTAACTGTTTTTTATTAGGAAACTGTGGACCATAGAAAGGAGGTACATTAGAGCTAACAGATTCATTATTTAATAATTTAAGAGCTATAACTTGTTCTGGGCTTTTTTGCATACTACTTTCTAAAAGATATACAGGATAGCCAAGTAGAAAAGGATGGTATCTTAAATTAGTAGCAGAACTAGTACCTAGAATTAAATCTGAAATACTAAATTTATTCATATCTGGAGTAAGAATATCAGATTTGACTAGAAAGTAATTTTTTATAATAGAATCAAAAGTAATCAGCACGGAATCTTTTTTAGTATAACGTGAGGCTAGCAAAACATAACGTACTCCAAAAGTTTTAATAGCTACGTTTGTAATATTATACATTTTATTGGCAGGTTCATTTTTAGTAATTTGTGTAAAGTCTTTAATTTTACCATCAATGGTATTATCATTCTTTTTACCAACAACAAAAGGTAAAGCTGTTTCTCTAACCACTAATGTATTATTTACATAATAATTTTGGTTTTTCTTGTTAGCTGTTGTAGAAGAAGTACCTGTTCTAGAAGAGGATTTTTTACTTTCTTCTTTTTTAGTGGCTTTAGATTTTGCAGCAACCTCTTTGTTAGCTTGCTCTTTTGCTTTTTTCTCTTTTGCAATTTTTTCTTGTTCTTTTTTAGCTTGTTGTTCTTTTTTTATTTTATCAGCCTTTTCTTTAGAATTTTTTTCAGCCAATAATTGTTCTTGAGTTGGAGCTGGAGGTAAACCTGTTACTACCCTGCTATTATTTTTCATATTTTGGTTAGCTAAATTAGGGTTAATTGTGTTACCCGAATTTGGATCGGAATCTATTTCTTTAGCTACTTCTTGTTTAGAGTTAGCTACCGGAACTATTTTGTTATCTTCACCATTTAAAGCAAAATCTAAGTTTTTAGTTTTTAATTTTTCTTTTTGTTTTTTTTCTTTTTCAGCTTTTACTTTAGCCTGATAAGCAGATTCAAGAGCTACATAAATTTCCACATAATTTAATACCGCACTTGCTGGGTAATAATCTACAATATTAGCCACCGAAAAAAATGGGTATTTTTTAGTAATTTTAGCCAGAGTTTTATTAGAAAAGGCTAATGGGTTTAATTGTGCTATACAAGGCTCTAAAGCTTTTTTTACATTTTTTGGTAAATCATCACCAATATATATGTAAAGATCAATATCATTTGGTTGGCAAAAACTTGCTTCATAATCTTCAGCATTAATTGGCTGGTAAATAAATTTAGCTGATGAAAATAATGGTGCAACAACTTTAGAAAAGGTATTTGAAGCCCGAGAATTAATAACTCCTACCTTAACTTCACCATTAGAGTCTAGAATTTTATTAGCTATTATTTGTTCTAAACTAAAGGTATTATTCATTTTATTAGCAAACATAAAAATATATTCACCATTTAAAAACATAAGAACATCTAGCTTAGGTAATGTGTTATCTTTTTTAGATCGTTCCTCATACTGTAAATATTCATCTTCACGTAATAGGATAAAATCACCATTTACACCTGTAGTTGCAAACTTTTCTGAATGTAAACCTTTTTTCATATAAGGAGCAAAATTCTCTCCGTTCTTTAAAGGATAAACTAAACAGTTATAATTAAAATTTTGGTTATTAATTAAAGAACAAACCTTATAAGAGTATTCTGTTGGTAAACTATCTTTTCCTTGAGATATAAAAAACAATGGTTCTTTATTTTTAGTTTTACCTTGCTCTTCTTGGTTTGAGGTAGTATATCCAAAGTCTGATTCAAATACTGAAGGATGTTTATTAGAAGATACATTTTTTTTTATGTTTGTACCTTGATTTTCAACTTTCTTAGCACCTTGAATTTTATTGGTAAAGAGAATATCTTCACGGTATTCAGCAACAGTTTTAGATTTTTGAGTTTTATTAGTATTTGCTTTTGGTTTAGAATCGTTATTGTTAGATACTTTAGTTTCACTTACATCATTTTGCTTTATGCGGTCATCTTCTATTTTTTCCATATCTTGAGTATTAACCTCAGCTGCCAATAAGGCATTATCTACAACCATGTTGTTTGTAGGATATGTAAACATACAAATAGTAGCAAATAAAAGAAGATATTTTATTTTTAAACGCATAATCTAATAATATCATAAATACAAAAAATAATAGATTAATTATAATTTATAAAGACTATAATATCAATTAGTATTCTCTAGTTCTGATAGAAAAGGAAACCTATTTAATAGTTATAATATTTCAAATACAACTTTTCTTAGAAAGTTTGTTTTTTTAAATTAATATTTGATTCGTCATATAATAATGCTATATTGTAACTGTTATTTCATTTACACTATATTATATAATTACAATATAAAAGTTTTACAACTTCCTTATCATGACAACTTTAGATTTAAAAAAATATATTCGTACAGTTCCTAATTTTCCTAATCAGGGAATTCTATTCTATGATATTGCTACTTTAATAGCAAATCCTACAGCTTGGAATTATGCCATTAAACAGTTAGCCGATATTATTAAACCAATGAATATAGATTTTTTAGTATCTTTAGAGTCTCGTGGCTTTATTTTAGCTTCAGCTCTTTCTGTGGTATTAAACAAAGGGCTTGTTATGGTTCGTAAACCTAATAAATTACCTGGTAGCGTGGTATCTTATAGTTACAACTTAGAATATGGTAAAGATTCTTTTGAAATTCAAACTGATATTCTTCCTGCCGAATCAAAAGTAGTAATTGTAGATGATGTTCTTGCTACTAGTGGAAGTATTAATGCTGCTTATGAGTTATTAAAGCAACTAAAAATTACCCCTGTTGCTGCTACGGTATTAATTGAAATATCTGAGTTACAAGGTAAACAGAAATTATCTATCCCAGTAAAATCTTTATTGGTATATTAAAAATAAAAATAATTTTCTTAAATTGTTAATTTGAATAAATTCTATTTTACTTTTAGAAAGTATATATTATTTGTTATTAGGCTATGTATTATTCTTAGTACTTTCCTTTTCTACAGGTATATTAGTTTGTGAAGAATCTTTGATGATATGTTGCGGAATAGAACCATCTTTATGAATAAGTGTTCTGTATGGGAATGGAATTTCTATATCGTTCTTTTTAAACTCTTCTTTAATTTTTTGTAAAAATAACGTTTTAATTTTAGTATGTTGACCAGCAATCGTTTGAACCTTACAACGTAATTTTACTGCAAAATCCTCTAACGCTACTACCCCATTAACAATTAGTGGAGATAATATCACTTCTTTATATTCAGGAATACTAGCAATTTCATTATATATATTTTGCAATACTGTTGTAGCTTTATTAACATCAGAATCATAGGAAATACCAATTTCTATAAACGCATAACTAAATATTTTAGTATAATTAGTAATTACATTAATATTTTTAAAAGGAATCATATGCAGTTTACCATCTATATCTCGTAGTTTAATATAAATCATACTAATATCTTCTACACTACCCTGATTACCATCTATAGAGATAAAGTCGTTTAAAGTGAAACTATCTTCCATTAAAAAAATCATACCATTTACTAAATTCTGCAATACATCTTTAGCTCCAAAAGCAATTACTAAAGTAATAACCCCTGTACTAGCTAATAAAGTTGTAATAGATAATCCAATTGCCGATAAAACAACAATAATCATGATAACGCCACAAACAATTTTATAAGGCGTACGGCATAAAGTGAAAAGGGTTAAATACTTCTTTACAGCTAAATCACCTTCTAACTTAGATCTCCTAATTAAAAAATATTGAATTAAAATTAAAATTATTAAAGTAACTAATAAAAGAACTGATAAACCAATAAAAATGTTTATAAGGATATCTACAGTTTCAAAATTTAATATATATTTAAAACCAGCTATAATTTGTAAGTTCCAAATACGGTCTATAACATAAATATAGATAATTATAAAAATTGCTTTCATAATAATTTCAAAATAAAACCACAGTGGCCGCATATTTAGAATCTTATATGAATCCTTCAACTCTACTTGCATGGTAGATAGTAGGTATAAATCGTTTTCTATTTTTCTTATAATAAAACGCCGAAATAAATAAAATAATATTCTTTGTATTAAATATAAAATTAAGATTTGAAAAGCGGCTACCATAAACTTTACGAAGAAATCAACCGAGCCACCATAATTTAAAATAAACCTTATGTAGTTTATACTAAGAATAATTAATACTAATAAAATTATATAATAATGCTTTAAATTACGCCATAATAGTACATATTGCTTATCTTGGGCTGAAAACATATGATAAATAACATTAACAATATGTTTTCGTAATTTAAAAAACACAATTCCAAAAAATATAATAAAAATAATAAAATTAATTTTTAGCAAAATAATGCTATTTGCCCTTGTTAACAAACTATGTACTACCAAAAAGGTATAAAAGGTATAAATTGTAAAATTAATATTACGTTTAAGTAATAATAAAGATTTATTTTGGATTTTATAAAAAATATTTAATATAAAAATACTAATTATTCTTAATAAAGCAAATAGTATGAATAATTTAATGAACTCAAAGCGAAAAGGTATTACATAGATTAAAATTAAAGTACTAATAACAATACTAGCAGCTAGAAAAGTAGGTAAAACAACTAAAATAAAGCTAAAAAATCTTTTGTAAAAATAATTAATTTTTTTATTAGATTCATTTCTTAAAGAATATCCATAAAAGTCATACGATTTCCGTTCTAGCCAAAAGAACATTTTTTCTATTACAAGTAAAGCAAAAATGGATAAAAATAAGGCTATAACCCAGTATAACCATTCAATGATATAGTTATTATAAACTTCAGTAACTTCATCTTTCAATAAGTAGTAGTTACTAAAAGCATATTCATATAAACGTAGATCAACTATACTATCCTTAGTTTTTTGGAAAAAGCTGCGAGTATAAGTATCTATTTTTTCAATTTTATTGATAGTTTTATCGTTAGATTCTTGAGGCTCTGGTAATATATTTTTAGACTTATCTTTGGTTGCTGTTTCTAACGCCTTAATTAAACTATCCCTTTGCTTAGGATCCTTTAGAACTTTAATTAAAACTGATAGATCTTGCTGTGAAGATAAAGTAGAGTTATTATCTGTAGTTGTACTTGATTCTTGCTTGATAAGTGACTTATAAGAAAATCCTATGGCAAATACATTAGTTGCCATTAATAATAACACAATAATAAGTAGAATTTTTCTCATAAGAATATTAATCATAGTATCATTTTATTACAAACAATAGTATTATTGAATAATGTATTATAACATATTGTGAGATTTTAAAAAATGTTAATATTAATACTTATATTTGCCTTTATTGTTTTATGGATTATTATAGGGAAATTATATATTAACATACTAAAAAGAACTCCCTATTACAAAGGGGAAAGCCCTTTCTTCAATGGTTTAACCTTTAACCGCTTAAATAAAAGGCATACTATCCCTAAGATTAACTTTTTAACTTTAGTTAAATATTTAATATTTAAAAAGAATCCTATTTTTAAATATCAAAAATGGCAGAATCCTAACTTTAAAATTCCTGTGGTAATACCTGAAACTAAAAATGATGAGGGTATTAAATGCTATTTTATTAACCATTCTACAGTTCTATTACAAGTTGATGGTTTAAATATTATTACCGATCCTGTGTATGCTAAAATTGCAGGTTTATTTTATATTGGCCCTAAAAGAGTTCATCCTCCTGGCATTGCTTTTGATAATCTTCCTCCTATTGATATTATTTTATTAAGCCATAATCATTACGACCATATGGATATTAAGGCTTTAATAAAACTTCAAAAAAGAGATAATAGCTTAATTGTAACCCCCTTAGGTAATGATTATATTTTAAAAAGAAAATATAAAAAATCTAAAATTGTTACCTTAGATTGGGGCGAACATTTTCACTATAATACTAATACTACTATTTATTTAGAGAAAGCTTACCATTGGTCTAGGCGATCTGTGTACGATCAAAACAAGGCTTTGTGGGGAGGTTTTGTTATTGCTACTAACAATTATAAAATCTATTACTCAGGTGATACAGCTTTAGTTGATGGAAAAATTTTCCAAGAAATTGGTAATAAACACCAAGGTTTTGATTTAGCTTTATTACCAATTGGTGCATATTTACCTTATGAATTTATGCAATATGTCCACACTAGCCCAGAAGATGCTGCTACTATTCATAAATTAACTAATGCAAAAAAATCTATTGGTATCCATTGGGGTACTTTCCAATTATCAGGAGAAACTTACTACCAACCTAAGGAAGATTTAGAAATAGCTAAAAATAAACTTGGTATTCCTACTACAGATTTTATTACTCTGACTCCTAGTGAGTATATTAAAATCAACTAGAATTCATAATAGTTAATGAAGTACTTATGAAAAAACTTTTTATTTACCTTAGCATTTTGATTACTTTAATTATTAACTCTAATAATTTATTAGCATTTATTTCTAAACCTGTAACTTTAAAACATTTTTCATATAAATTATATATTTCTTCTTTAGAAGGGAACCTAGCTTATGGGGCTTTAGAATTAAAACTAAAACCATCTTGGAAAACTTATTGGCGAACTACCGGTGATAGTGGTTTTCCTTTAAATATTAATTATGTAAATAATCCTAATATTCAAAATATTCATATATTATGGTTAGCTCCTAACAGATTCTACGATGGTAAAGTTAATGGTAACATTATGGAATCTTTCGGCTATAAAAATGTAGCTATCTTACCTTTTATAATTCAAGTAAAAAGAAAACAAGATTCCAATATTAAATTAAACTTTAATTTAGCAGTATGCTCTAAAGAATGTATTCCTTATAACCTTATTATTGCAGGCAAACTTTCAATTAAACAAGATGTAAAAGCCAACAATTTTTTACATAAAATTTTACAACAATTACCTAAACCTTTCAACATTCCTATAAATATTGTAAGTAGTAAAAACAATATTTTAATTTTTAATTTTAATTTTAATAGAATTAATAACCTTATTCCTAAAGATATCTTTATAGAAACTGATGATTTTATTTTCCATAAACCAGAAATTATTACAGATAATAATACTGTAACTATCAAAGCTCCTTATGTACCAACTTTAGCCAATGATAATAAAAAATTAAGTAACCAAGATTTACAATTTACAATTGTAACCTCTAAAGAATCTTTTAGTACAACGCTAAAATATAATAACTCCATACATATCAACACTCTATTAACAATTTTAGGTTTAGCGTTTTTAGGTGGTTTTATATTAAATCTTATGCCTTGTGTATTACCTGTAATTGCTTTAAAACTAACCCAGAGTAGTTATACTAAAAATAAAATTTCTTATAGAGAACAATATTTTTTAACTATTTTAGGATTATTTGCATCTTTTTTATTTTTAGCTTGTGTAATTATGATTTTACAACAAACAGCTTATAGTGTTGGTTGGGGTTTTCATTTTCAACAACCCTCTTTTTTAATTTTTATGTTGATTGTTTTAATTTTTTTCTCGGCTACTCAAGTAGGTTTTGCTCCTTTATCTATCTTAGGGGCTAATAAAATGAATGCTTTTTTAGAAAGTTTTTCACCTTCTAAAAGACTTTTTCACTTTCTTTATGGCATAATAATTACTTTACTTGCTACTCCTTGTACGGCTCCTTTTTTAGGAAGTGCTGTAGCATTTTCTTTAGGACAACCCTATTATATCGTATTGCTAATTTTCCTTGTTATTGCCTTAGGGTTAGCGGTGCCTTATATTATTTTATTATTATTTCCTTTCTCCGCCAAAAATATATTCCCTAAAGCAGGTAACTGGCTAAAATATGTTAAATACCTTGCTTTATTCTTGTTATATGGCTCTGCCTTATGGATACTATTTATTTTAACTTCCATGTTAAATATATTAGTAGCTTTAGGCATTTTTATCATTATCCATGTTGTAATTTATATTTTTCTTAAAACTAAATATAAATTAACCACACTGTTAGCCTTATTTCTACTTATTATTATACCTATTATTATCCCTAAAGATACTTTAACAAAAGTACCCTTACCTTTTAATACTTTAAGTAGCAAAAAATTACAATGGCATTCCTTTAATCAAAAGGAAATTAATACTTTAGCTAAAAATCATATTATTTTTATTCATATAAGTGCAACTTGGTGTTTAACTTGTAACTTCAATGAAATAAATGTTTTAAATGATGCTGAAGTGATAAAAGCATTACAAAAACCTAATATGTATTTAATTAAAGGAGATTTAACCAACTATAACCCTAAAATTATGGACTTTATTAAAAGCCATGGAAGGGCAGGTATTCCTTTTGATATACTCATTAAAAATGATAATATTACAATATTTAATGAATTATTAAGTAAACAAGAATTGCTTAACAAGTTAAAATAGAATATAGTATTCGTGATTAAAGCATCCCATAAATCACAAGAAAACCTAAACGCTAACAAGCAGAATGAGAGCAATATGGCAAAAGTAACAATATGTATTCCTGTGTATAATACTCATAAGTATTTAAAACAATGCTTAGATAGTGTTATTCAACAAACTTTTACTGACATAGAAATAATTATTGTTAATGATGCTTCTTCTTCTAATTTAGAAGAAAATATTATTTTAGATTATCAACAGAAAGATAATCGTATTAAATATATTAAACATGAAACTAATCTTGGGCTTTATCATGCACGGGAAACGGCTGTATTTGTTGCTACTTCCCCGTATATCTTCTTCCTAGATTCTGATGACTATTTAGTTAATAATGCTATTGAATTACTTTTTAATAAAATTAATAATACCAAATTAGACTTTGTTTATGGCTCTATTATAATAGATAACAATCAATCATTACAACCAATTAAATTAAAAAATAAAATATCACGGTCTATATTTCAAAGAGTACCATTCGCATGGCATATGTTTCCAAGATTATTTAAAAGTAGCATAGTAAAGAATGTTTATAAAAGTTTATCTATGTATACTAACAATATACATATTAATCTTAGTGAAGATTTTCTCTTCCATGCTATTTTAGCTTTAAACAGTAACATCAAATATATACAGATAAATCATTATATATATTTTTACAGAAAACATAATCTGTCTTTAACCTCTAGTAGAGATAAAAAAGACAAAGCTCAACTTGCACTTATTATTAACTCTCAACTTACTATATCTAATATTATACTAAAATATTTAGAAGGTAATAACCTTCTACCCAAATACCTATTATATTACCAACAACTAATAAAAAATCAATTATTAAATGATTATGCAAAACATATAAGAAAATATTATAAATATATTACTATTAATAACCTAACTGATAATATTTTACCAAACTTTAATAAGTATGTAATACATGGATTACTAAACAATAATGCTTCTCAAGAATTACAGTTACAAAAAAATACTAGTCATAAATTAAAAAATAATATTTTTATTAAAATCTTTAAAAAGTTTGAAAGAAACATTAAAACTAAAATTGTAAATTATAAATACAATACATATCTTAATAAATGCTATCAGCATAATTTAAAAAATCCAATAGATCCATGGCAGGAATTAAAAAAACACTCGTACATAGCAATAAGTACATTTGGTAATACATTTGAGGATTCTAACCAAGAATTTTTAAAGTATCTTTTCCCCAAACAATCAATATTGCTTACAGATAACAAAAAGAAAATTGCCCAAGCAGATTCTTTTATTCTTTTGGGCTATTTCAAAATAAGGAAAACTCTGAAAATAATTCAAATATCTTCTAAAAAAAAGATTACCCCTCATTTTCTAGAGGATGGATTCTTAAGATCTGTTGCTAATGTACATAACTATTATTCAAAACAAATATATAAAAAATGCTTAGCTTTTACCTTAGATAGTTTAAGTGTATATTACGATGCTAATAAAATATCTTCTTTAGAACAAAAGATAAATAGTAATAATAAACTAACTAAAACTGACTTAAATCGTGCTAAAAATAATATAACTAAAATTATTGATAATAATCTTAGTAAATATAATGACCAAGATGGTCTACCTAAGGATATTAACTTAGGTAATAATAAGAAAAAGGTTCTGGTTATAGATCAATCCATTGGAGATAATGCCGTTTTATATGGTAGAATCAATAAAGATAACTTTAATGATATGCTAAATTGTGCAATTGCTGAAAATCTTAATGCTGATATTATTGTAAAAACCCACCCAGATATGCTGTTTAATAAATACAGAGGTCAGAAAAACTCTTGCAATCCTAAAATTGGTTATATTTCTCATCTACCTTATAAAGATAACATTATCCCAATTAAACGCAACGATGTGAATCCTATTGCTTTATTAAAAGAAGTAGATAAAGTTTATGTTTGCTCTTCTTTAATGGGCATGGAAGCTTTAATGTGTGGCAAAGAAGTTATAACTTTTGGTGTTCCTTTTTATGCTGGTTGGGGGTTAACTGATGACCGTCATGTATTTTTTACAAGTAAAGAGGGAAAGGTACGAAGAAATAAAAAAAGGTCTTTAGAAGAATTATTTTATTATTCTTATATTTGGTATTCTAGGTACGTAAATTATAAAAAAAAATGTGAGTGTACCTTAGAAGAACATATAGATAATTTAATAAAATTAAAATATAAATGTTACAATTCAGATAACAGATAATTATGGATTATAATTATGGATTATATTAAATGGTAATACGTAACTTACTCATCATTACTCAATTATACCAAAATGGTGGCTTAGAAACAAGACTATATAGATTATTAAGTACACTAAAAAACTTTAAAGTAACTATTGCCATAATAGGTAATTTTTCAAATTTATATCAACCAATCATTAGTAATAAAAATTTTATTTTTTATTACTTTAATAATATTAATGAGTTAAATGAATCTTTAATAGATATTGTTAACTCTAATAATATTAATATACTTGAACTACAAATATGTTCATTAGTAAATTATGAGAAATTAAATTACGATTTATTAAGAACATTAAACATCAAACTTATTGGTACCATACATTTTAATATAAGTTTAAAGTGTGACCAAGATGGTTTTGATATTTTTAAAAATAGGTTAAAAAAGTATTTTGATTTAATAATTACTAACAGACCATTTGATAACCAATATTTAGAGCATAATAATTATAAATATATTCCCAATACTTCTTCTAACAAGATAAACACTATTTATCAACAGAATCAAAATAAAAAAACAGTAATTATAACTCGTCTTTGGAAGGATAAACTTTACCATATTGAAAATTATATTCAATTCTTACAAAACCACAACTTTCTATTTGATATAGCTGGAAGTATTGACATGGACAGAGAAAAAGATATAAAAAATACTCTAATAGAGAAATATAAAATACTAGAACAATCTTTTATAGGAAACATATGTACAATAGATCATTTAAAGAATAATCATTCCTCCTATATGTTTATATGTGGAATAGGCACAGTAGCAATAGAGGCTGCATCTTTAGGATATCCTGTGTTATTATCACATATTAATGAGAAAACATTAGCATTTTGGAGTCATTCTAACTACTCTAATATCAAAGATAATAACTTTACATTACCCTCCAATTATAAAATAAATAATGTTACTGATGACCTGAAAAAATTTTATAAAAAAGAGCTAGATACATTTTTATTATTTAATTATCTACAAAATGATAATTTAGAGCCTACTAAAGTAGCACAAGAGTATGAGAATATTTTGCTTTCTTTATTAAAAGATAAGCCATTACCTATAATAAATTCTAGTGTTAAATGCTCTATTATAATTACTACATATAATAGGTCTAATGAACTTAAAAGATCTCTTTATTCAGCATTGAATCAAAGTTGTAAAGAAATTGAAATTATTATTTTAGATGATAATTCTACAGATAATACTACTAAAGTAGTTAAACAATTTAAAGAACAAGATAATAGAATTCAGTATATAAAAAGTGATATACATGTTGGGCAAGGTATTCTAAGAAACAAAGGTATTAATGTTGCTAAAGGAGAGTATTTAGCCTTTTTAGATGATGATGATTTTATAGTACATAATTTTGTAGAAAAACTTTATAATGATGCAAAAGAACATGATGCTGATATTAGTAAATGTAATATAATAAAAACTATAATAAATAAACCTAACATTCTATATGATACTCACAAACCTAATATATACACATCTCTAGAAGAAAAAAATTCACTACTATGGTTTGGAAGTTTCAACTCTTTATATAGAAAAAAATTTTTAATAAATAATAATATTTATTGTGATAATAATATTTATGATGAAATCAATTTTGTATATAAAGCTTTTCAAAAAAGTAATAAGATTGTTTTTTTAGCAAAAAATACTTTTTATTTTTATAATAAATACTCATCAAACTCTATAACTACAAACGAAAGCCGCTTTCAATTATTCAACTTAATAAAATTAAGTTTATTATATCCTAAAAACCCTTATATTGAACGTATGCTACTAGGTAAAATATCTACATTATATATCCCAAAAAAGGCAACTCCAAAAAAAAAGAAAAAACTTAAAAATTTAATTAAAAAAGTTTTAGCACCAATATCAAATAATAAAGAATTTTTACCTATTTATAATATAGAAAAATATCATGGTTTACTATTTAAGTCTAATTTAAAAAAACATTATTCTATAAAGTCAATCTTTGATTCTGGATCTGTTGTAATAGGTACCTCTCCTTTATATGAAATAGATAAATTAGTAAATCATAAATATTTCATATACTATCTAAATGTTGGTAATAGTAATTTTTTACAAAAAATTGATTATAGTATAATAATATTATTTGGCTCTTATATGGTATATAATTATAAAAGTTTATTTAGCACAAATTTTTTAAGAGATAAATATGTTGTATTAGCTGAAGATGGCTTTTTAAGAAGCGTAGGGTTACATTACCATAAAACAAAAGTTGACGACAAATTTATTAAACCTATTTCTTTTCTTGTTGATGATTTAGGCTATCACTTTTCTATATATTATCCTACAAGAATAGAGCTTATGCTTAATAATAACTCTCCACTTACTCAAGAACAAATACATAGGGCTAAACAGAATATAAAAACTATTAAAGAAAATAACCTAACTAAATATAATTGTAAGTTACCTGTATCTAATCTATCTTTACCAGGTAAGAATAAAATAAAAATCTTAGTGGTAGCCCAAAAAACAAATGATGCATCCATAACTAATAGTAATGTGAACCCTGAAACAATATTTAATAAAATGTTAGAATGTGCTATAAGAGAAAACCCTAATGCAGATATTTTAATTGTAGAACATATGGAGAACTTACATGCAAAAGTATCTTGCTTTAAGAAGATAAATTTAAGTAATGTGTTTTATATTAAAAATGATATATCAATAATATCTGTACTAGATAGAGTAGATAAAGTGTACACTGTAAGTTCAGGGGTAGGCTTAGAAGCAATAATAAGAAATAAAATAGTTGTTGTGTTTGGTAGTCCATCTTATGCGGGTTGGGGATTAACCGATGATAGGAATCCTATTTTTAAAACTAAAGAAATAAAAAAAAGAAGGTCTAGAAAATTAACAGTAGAAGAGTTGTTTTATAGGATATATATAGATTATACGATATATAAAATTCCAGGAGAATATGAAACTACCACAATAGAAAAAGCTATTAATCATCTAATAGAACTAAGAGATGAGTTTTTTCATAAATATGATAAAAACATATTAATATAGTTAATTATAGTTAATTATTGTACTAAGGTTTTTACTTTTAAATTTCGTTACCATAATTTACTCACTCTAATCAAATAACTAAAATATCAATTTAATAGCAAGAGATACCATAATTACCCCTGTTAGAAACTCTAAAATTTTCCAAGAAATTGGTTTTTTAAACAAAGGTAATAATAGCCTAGAGCCATAACCTACACTAAAGAAAAATATAAAAGAGGCTAAAATAGCTCCTATAGTAAATTCTTTAATATGCCCTATAAAATGGGTAGATACTGTACCCATTAATACAATTGTATCTAAGTACACATGAGGGTTTAACCAAGTAAAAGCTAGGCAAGTTAAAATTACTACCTTATAGGAAGATACTTTAGTACCATCCGGAGTTAAAGCATGGCTATACTTCCATGCTGAATAAAAGCTACGCCCTCCATAACCTAGTAAAAAAATAGCACCTGCATATTTAGCTATCAGCTCTAATAAAGGTATTTCTTTAACAATTACCCCAAAACCTAAAACTCCAATGGTAATTAACAAGGCATCAGATATAGCACAAATTAGACATATACTAAATATATATTCTTTTTTTAGCCCTTGCTTTAAAATAAAAGCATTTTGGGCTCCAATAGCTATAATTAAAGATAAACCTAAAAATAACCCTGATATAAACGAATTAAAAGCCATTTTGAATCTATCTACTTTCCCTCATGATTATATGAATAATAACTCTTAAAACCTAAAAATAAAAGTCAATTATAAGATGAGTTTTTTTATTTGATGAATTGATAGATAACTACTAGATATTTACACTACATGTTAAAAAATTATAAATGAAAAATTCTCTTTTGTGTTATTTTTCAGGCTTACTTTTATTGGTTATTTGTTTAACTGTTTTGTTTAAGGGCTTTTTATCTTTTATATATTCTTTATACTTTTCCTCATCAATTGTATATATACCTTCTTTAGCTATTAAAAAAACTGGTGGATTTAAAGAAGGCTCTATTTCAAAACCTTTCATATGCATATCTACCATTTTTTCACAAACTGTAATTAAGGCTTTTTCTACTTCACTTTGTGTTTTCCCATTGTAAATCTTTTTTTCTTCTTCATAATTGTGTTGTATATATTTATCCATAGATATGTTAATTTCTTTATCTATGTACTTTTTTATATATTCTTCACCTTTAGGAATTTCTAATTCCTTAATATGTTCTTCCTTTTCTTTTTTCTTATATCCAATATCTTTTGCTATATTCCATAAGAAAAAAATTATTTTTAGAACAGATACTTTAACCATATTACTAGCTAAATTAGTACCTACACCAATAAGTATGATACTTACCCAATCTGTACCTACATCAAACTTACTAAAAATAAATTTAACATCTGTAATTCCTGTAAATTTTGTGAAATCTGCTAATAAATTCTTTATATCATCAACATTGTTTATAAAAATACTAAAATCATCATTACCCTTTTCTAATATTGGAAGCATAATATTTATAGTATATTCATCTTCCTTTTTTACTATAGCTCCAATAGTATCAACTAAAATTTTTATATGTAAATGTAATTGAGAGACAAACCTACGCAAAAGATTGTATTTAGGTTCAGAAATAGTTAAGTTACTTTTTATAGTCCCAAATTCATTGTATAGTTCTTGATATGTAACAAAACCTTCTAGCTTTGTTAATGGTAATTGACAGCTTTTTTTTAAAAGTTAATTGTTGCTATTAAGTTATTCCAAACATTTTGCTCTATTGTTATTAGATTGGAGATAGAGGTTCTAGAACCTTTTAGTTCAAAAATATTGTTTACTAATGATTGTTCTAAATATTGTTGTAATTTACCAAGCCTCATTTAATATGCCTCCTTGTTAATACCAAAAGTACAAAGGTGCTTTTTTCACCTTTGTACTTTCTAAAAAACAATCATTAACATAATTTTTATATTTATTTTAAAAGAGTTTACTAACTATTTTAGTAAAATAAAAATTATACTAATTATTAATCTAACCTAGTTTTTCTAAGTTTTTTAATACTTCTTCATCATGCCCTATTACTTTCACCTGATTCCAAATCTGTTGTACTACACCATTTTTATCTACAAGTAAAGTAGTGCGTTCTGTAGCTTCAGAAAACTCTTCAGGCGTTAACTTAAATTTAGCAAAACCTAAACCTAATTTTTTTGCAAAATCGGCATTTGTATCACTTAATAAAGGAAACTTTAAATTAAATTTTTGTTGAAAAGCCACATGAGAATTAGCAGTATCATCACTTATTCCTATAACATTTGCTTTTTCTTTAATTTTAGATAACATAGTATTAAAATTGCAAGATTCAGTAGTACACTCTGGGGTATCATCTTTTGGGTAAAAATACATTATTAAATGTTTACCTAAAAAACTTTGATTCGTAAATGCTTGTTCTACTCCATGAGAATCTACACCTTTTAAATTAAACTCTGGTAGTTTATCACCTATTTTCAACATTTTATATACTCCTTATGTTGTTTTACACACTATTAACCCTAATAAATGTAAGGTTATTTTAATAATTATCATGAACATGTATAAAAAAGTAATAAAATAGTTCCTACAATATATTAGGGTTTAAACTAGTTTTTCTAATTGTTGTAATACTTCTTCATCATGCCCTGAAACAGTTACATTTTTCCAAATAAATTTCACTATTCCTTGAGAATCTACTAAAAAAGTTGTTCTTACAATTCCTTTAGATAGTAATTTAGCAAATAATTTATTTTTGAAAGCTCCCATTTTGCTAGCAAACTTAGTATTAGCATCACTTAATAAAGGAAACTGTAAACCATACTTTTTTTGGAACTTTAAATGGGAAGCAAGGCTATCAGCACTAACCCCCACAATGTTAGCTTTACTTTTAATTTTAGGTAAAAGAGCATTAAAATTACAAGATTCAGTAGTACAACCAGGAGTATTATCTTTTGGGTAAAAATAAATAATTAAATTCTTACCTAAGAAATTCTTATTACTAAATTGTTTTTCTACTCCTTTTTCATCAATACCCAACAATATGAACTCTGGTAATTTATCGCCAACTGCTAACATGTAATACCTCTTTTATATATATGATGAAATTAAATACTTTTTTGCAATAGTATTAAAATCTTTAATTTGTTGTGCTTTCCATTGCTCGGTTTGCTTTAAAGCTATTTGCATAATACTAGCTACCTTTTCTGCAATACTTAGAGTTGCTTTAGCGTTTAAAAACAAACATCTTGTTCTTCTGGCTAGAACATCATCTAAAGTTAGGGCTTGTTCGTGCTGGATAGCATAAAGAATTTGTGCCTCACATATTGGTAAATCATCATGCAAAACCTTATGAAAGCCAGGAATTTTTTTTATTATTTCATATTCGCTACCATAAAAACGGTAATTAAAAGGAATTTCTTTGGCATCAATTGCATTAACATAACCATGTAACTTTAGATTGCGTGTTTTACATAATCTATTTTCTAACTTATTATGGGCAATAGCAAAATTAATTACTTTTTCCCCCATATGCCGATACGTTGTCCACTTTCCTCCTACAATAGTAATTAAGCCTGAACTAGAAATATCTATATGATCTTCCCTAGAAATTTTAGCTGTAGAGGTTTTGTTTTGAGGCATCTGCATTAAAGGACGAATTCCTGCATACACAGAACTAACATCTTCTTTAGTTAAAGGTTCATCTAAATATAAGTTAGCATTTTTTATAATTAAATTTATTTCTTCTTTTAAAGGAGCTGGATCGTCCTGTACTTTTTCTACATGAACGTCCGTAGTACCAATAATAACTTTATTATACCAAGGAATAAAAAATAAAACTCTACCATCTGTAGTTTTAGGTACTAGCATAGCTGACTTATTAGGATATAAATGCCGATTAACAACTAAATGAATTCCTTGAGCTAAATTAACCATAGGTTGATGATTAGTAGCATCTAGATCCATTAGATTATCAGCATAAATACCTGTAGCATTAAATACACATTTGGCTCTAACTGAAATTTTCTCGCCTGAAACCTTATCTAGAAACATTGCTCCAACAATTTTTTCCTTTTCTTTAATAAAAGAAATAACTTCAGCATAATTTAAAGCTGTACCGCCATGATCCTCTAAAGTTCTTAATAAAGCTATAGCAGTTCTAGCATCATCAAATTGCCCATCATTATAAAGGACTCCTCCCCTTAAATACATATATTTAATATTTTTTAAGTTAGCTATCATTTCTTTATGATTTTGCCCTTTACTTAAATATTTTTTACGAAAACCAGCCAAAGCATCGTATGCTAGCATACCAATCCTATAATACATTTTAGAAAGAGTATTAGTAGATGGTACAATAAAATTCATAGATCTTGCTACATGAGGAGCATTCTCATATAAACGCATTTTTTCAGCTAACGCTTCCTTTACTAAACTAATATTGCCTTGAGCTAAATACCGTACACCACCATGCAGTATTTTGGTAGATCTTGAAGATGTAGCTTTAGCGTAATCATTTTTTTCTAATAACAAAGTTTTATAACCACGAGTAACAGAATCAACAGCTATACCTAGCCCTGTTGCACCACCACCAATAACTAAAACATCAACTTCAGTTAAAGATTTTATTTTTGAACCTCTTTCTATAGGCATTCTTTCTCCTTTATTTTTCATGAATCCATTGTTTGGAACGTTCAACTGCATTATGCCAATTATACAATAATTCCTCTTTACGATCAGCTGATATTTTTGGTTCAAACACTTTATCTATTTTCCATTTAGAAACAATTTCTTCGGCACTATCCCAAAAATCTACAAATAAACCAGCTAAATAAGCCACTCCTAAAGCTGTAGTTTCTGTTACTACAGGACGAACTACAGGTTTACCTAGAATATCAGATTGGAATTGCATGAGTAGATCATTCTTACTGGCTCCACCATCAACTCGTAACTCTTTTAGCGATAATCCAGCTGTATCTTTCATTGCCATTAATACATCGTAAGATTGAAAAGCAATCGCTTCTAATGCAGCTCTAGCAATATGAGATTTATTCACTCCTCTGGTAATTCCAATAATAGTTCCTCTAGCATATGGATCCCAATGAGGTGCTCCTAAACCAACAAATGCTGGAACTAAGTATACACCACCATTATCTTCTACTTTAGTAGCTAAATGTTCTATTTCTGAACTTTTTTTAATTATTTCCAAACCGTCTCTTAACCATTGTACTACGGCACCACCAATAAATACACTGCCTTCAATAGCATAAGTTACATGGTTTTTTCTACCCCATGCAATGGTAGTTAAAGTTTTACCACTAGGAACTTTTTTAATTTCCCGACCTATATTTAATAAAGTAAAGCAACCTGTACCATAAGTATTTTTTGCCATACCTGGTTTTAAGCAGGCTTGCCCAAAAGTTGCAGCTTGTTGATCACCCGCTACTCCGGCAATATGAATACGACCAGGTATTAAGTCTTCATCAATATAGCCATAATCAGCTGAGCTAGGGCATACTTCTGGTAGAATACTCTTAGGAATATCAAACAGTTTTAATAGTTCATCATCCCATTTTTGCTCTATAATATTAAAGATCATAGTTCTACTAGCGTTAGAATAATCTGTAGCATGAGTTTTACCACGAGTAAGCTGCCAAATAAGCCATGTATCTATTGTTCCAAAGAGAATATCTCCTTTTTCAGCTAACTTTCTAGCATTTGGTACATTATCTAAAATCCATTTTATCTTGGTAGCACTGAAGTAAGCATCTATTACTAAACCTGTTTTTTTCTGAATTAACTTAGCTTTACCATCGGCTACTAATTTTTCACAATATTTTGCCGTTCTTCTATCTTGCCACACTATTGCATTATAAATAGGTTCACCAGTATTTTTATTCCATAAAACTGTTGTTTCCCGTTGGTTAGTAATACCAATTGCTGCAATTTCTTTAGGCAATATAGAAGCACTAGAAACTACCTCTTGAATAACACCAGATTGAGTTCCCCAAATTTCTTTTGGATTATGCTCTACCCAACCATCTTTTGGAAAGAATTGGGTAAATTCTTTTTGTGATATAGCAACTATATTAGCACTTTTATCAAACAATATAGCACGAGAGCTAGTAGTTCCTTGATCTATAGACAAAATATATTTTTTCATAATACCCTCACTATATTTTTAGAAAAAAACAATTACTACATAGTCTTCTAACTTTTACTATGTAGTAATTATGATACTTAACTATTTAATTATTTCTTAATTTTTTATATTTTATTCTTTAATTGTGAAATCAAAGACTTTAGCTCCTAGAATACCACCAATAATAGGACCTATTATTGGTACAAGCCATATGTACCAAGTTTCAAAACCATTGTTTTTAAATCCCATAAATAAAGCAAAGAGTCTTGGTCCAAAATCACGAGCTGGATTAATAGCATAACCATTCATCCCTCCAAAACTAATACCAATACCTAGAACAATCACACCAATTAAAATAGGAAATGCAATATTTTCAGCAGGATTTTTAATAAAATTACCTATTGCTAAAATTAAATAAACTAAAATAAAGGTACCAACGATTTGATCAAAAAAACCAGGAAAGAACTTTGGTACAGCTGGAAATGTTGCAAAAATCCCTGTAGTATGAGCAAGCTGTGGATCAAATTGTATCCACTTAGCATAAAATACAGCAAAGACTACTGCGGCTCCAATAAAACCTCCTATTACTTGGGCTACTATATAACCTAATACTTTATTCCACTCAAACCTTTTTGTAAATGCTAGTGCTAAAGTTACAGCAGGATTTAAATGTGCACCACTAATACGAACTGATACAATGACAGCAAAGGCTACGCCTAAACCCCAACCCAATACAACATTAGTATACCCCCCCATTACTACTCCACCAGATACAAGGCCAGCAGGGGCAAATAAAACTGTCATTGCTCCTGAACCTGCACCAAATAAAATAATAAAAGCGGTTCCAATTAATTCTGCAACAAACGTTCTCATTTTTTCCTCTCTTATAAATTAGTTTCTTTTTTCAATAACTATTAATACCGATATATCAAAAATATCTTCATTATTAATAAATAGTATTATATTAAACAAGAACATGTCAATCTTAATCAACAAACACAACACAACAACACACTATTACCACAAAAAACAACTATAAAATAATATTTTTATTATTATACTTATTTAAAGAATTACTCATTTAATAATCAAATACTTATTGAATACTAATCTAATATATAGAATCTGTTGTTTTAATGAGAATTTTATATTTTCTAAGGTATGTGATCTAAAGCTTTAACTTAGCCATATATACTATTAATTAGAATCATTAATAGAACCTTTCTGGTAATAAATAACTAAACCAACTATTTAAAGTAGAGTAAAAATTATATTCTAGCTTGTTAAAAATAGCCTACCTTAGTTAAATAAAGTAGGCTATTTCAGTGATTAATTAGTTTAGCAGTGTTCTTTTTACTAATTCATCTATACTATTATAGTTAGGAATATTAATAAAATCTTTTGCTTCAAATGCTGGTTTAGGGTACTTGTAGAATCCCTCACCAGATAAAACTCCTAATTTTCCTTTATCTATATAATGCTCTTTTATATATGCAGCATTTTTTAACATTTGCTGATCTTTAAAAACATTACCCCAATATGTTAGAATATTATAAGCTGTATTCATGCCTACCATATCAACCATACCTAGAGGACCCATAGTAACAGGCTTATTAAATAGCATAAAAGAACGGTCAACATTTTCAGGGGATCCTACCCCATTTGTAACTAAAGTTAAACCTGAATGGCATAAAGGAAAAAACCAGCTATTAAGTATATAACCATTATTTTCTTTTTCCACAGGGATAGGTACCATACCAATATCTATGGCATATTTATATACTTTTTCTAAAGTATCTTTAGATGTTTCTTTATGAGCCATTACTTCAGCAAAGTTAAACTTCCAAATAAAATTAGCAAAGTGTAAAGCACAATACTGTTTAGGATTCGGAACAAAATCCACAAAATCTTTAGGAAGCAACATAGATGTGTTGGTTGCTAATATTGCATCTTTAGGCAAAACTAAAGATAGTTTTTTATATGCTTCTTGTTTAGCTTCAGGTAGTTCAGATACAGCTTCTATTACAAAATCTACTTTATCTAACAGATTTATATCCGTAGTATAAGTTAAATGATTCGTTGTTGCTTTAACATCTTCATCTGTAGCATTCAAATCCTTTTTATATATTTTGCCATAAGAATCATGAACAATTTTACAACGTGCTAATGCTTCTTGACTAATATCATAAACAATAACTTGTTTTCCTTTAAAAGCACTTTGGTATGCAATTTGCCCTCCAAGTACACCAGACCCAAGAACAGCAATATTTTTAAGTTCTTTAATATCTTTCATCTCATCCCCCTTGTATAAGCAATTATTAAATAATATTTAGCCTAAGATCTACTTAATAGGCTATACTATTTATTCAGTATAAATATATCACACAATATAAAACATTACAACAAACTAACACATATTATCACACAATACAACTACAGGTTATACAAGTAATATCTATAGTTGTGCTTTTTTAGTATGCTTGTAATATTAATTAGTATTTATTAATCCCCCTCAAATAAGCTAGATGAAGTTAACCAAACAAAGATTTATGTAACGTTGTTATTAACGCTTGACATTTCTAGCAACTCAGGGTACTATTTATTTTCATTAATGCGGGGTAGAGCAGTCTGGTAGCTCGTCAGGCTCATAACCTGAAGGTCGTGCGGTTCAAATCCCACCCCCGCCACCATTCTAAGCCACTTTTTTAGTATTTTTGATAAAAAAGTTTCATTAACAAAAGACATTATATTTATTAGTAATTTTTTAAATAAATACCTTTTAAAAGGTTAAAACATTAATAAGATGTTATCGTTACCAACTTAATTTGCCTACAATTTCTAATAATATTAAATACACAAGCAAGTAATTACTATGTTAATTATTTTTAATTAATTTAAGAATTATTATATAATATATAATAAATATAACGTTAAAAATACCATATGCTTTTGTCTACTTAAAGTACTTTTCAAAAGGTTCTTATGAAAAAACAACACTTTAAAACTACCAACCAGCACACTAGCTTTAAGCTAAAACCTTATGAAAGTATAGCTCCTAATTCCAGCAATACTGATGATGAAGTTATTTACACTTGCCCTATGCACCCTGAAGTAAAACAAAATGCTGCTGGTTTTTGCCCTATTTGTGGTATGACCTTAGAGCCAATGGGGCTTAGTAATCAGGAGGAAGAAAATAAAGAATATCATAATATTACTATAAAATTTATTATTGCTCTTTGTTTGTCTATTCCCTTATTACTTTTTAATATGAGTACTCACTTAAAAATTGAATATTTAAACCATATCTATAAGAGTCCCTACTTTAATATTTTACAATTATTTCTTGCTTCAATAGTTGTAATATACTCTGGCTCTATATTCTTCCAACGTGGTTATTATTCATTAATTAATAAAAAACTTAATATGTTTACTTTAATTGCTTTAGGAGTAGGCACAGCTTATATTTATAGTTTAATTATCACTATTATTGAACTTTTTACTAAACACTTTTTAAATCTAAACGTGTATTTTGAACCTGCATCTATTATAGTTACATTTACATTATTAGGACAATATTTAGAACTTAAAGCACGTCAACACACTTCAAATAATATTAAATACTTGCTTAAATTAACTCCCAAAGTTGCAACAGTATTAAAGAATAATCAAGAAATAGAAACCCCTATAGATAAACTAGCAATTAACGATCTTATAAAAATTACACCAGGAGCAAAAATTCCTGTAGATGGAATAATTATAAAAGGACTTAGTTATGTAGATGAATCTATGATTAGTGGTGAATCTACTTTGGTTACAAAAAAAGTAAAAGATACAGTGATTGGAGGTACTATAAACAGTACTGGTAGTTTCATTATGAAAGCTACTAAAGTTGGGCAAGATACAATGCTATCACAAATTGCAAATATTGTATTGAATGCCCAAAGGTCTAAGGCGTCATGGCAAAAACTTGCCGATACAGTATCGGGATATTTTGTACCTATAGTTATAATTATAGCAATTTTTACTTTTCTTAGTTGGTGGTTTATTGGTAATAATTTTAACTTTGGATTTATTTCGGCAATATCTGTTCTTATTATTGCCTGCCCTTGTGCTTTAGGGCTTGCTACACCTATGTCTATTATGGCAGCTGTAGCTAAAGCTGCCCGTAAAGGAATTTTGGTAAAAGACGCAGAATCATTAGAAAAATTGCTAAAGATTAATACCTTAATACTAGATAAAACTGGTACCTTAACTAAAGGAAAAATAACTTTAAGTGAAATTATTATCTTAAACGATAATTACTCTAACAGCCAATTATTAATGTTAGCTGCTAGTATTGAAAATAATAGTGAACATCCACTATCTAAAGCTATTGTAACAGCTGCTAAAAGTAAAAACTTAACATTAGTAGAACCTAAGAATTTTGTTTATAAAGTTGGGTTAGGACTAGAAGCTACTATCAACAATAAACAGGTTATTATTGGTAATTTAAAGTTAATGCAACAATTAAAAGTAGCAACTAGTAACTTACCTAAATTAAACAATGTACTTAACCTAAACCTAGTCTTCATGGCAATAGACAATACCTTAGTTGCTATTTTTATTTTGAAAGATGAAATTAAGCCTGAAGCAAAAGCAACTATAGAAAAAATTAAAAAGCAAAATATTAATGTTGTGATGCTAACCGGAGATAGAGTTGAAATAGCCACTAATATAACAAAAGAAGTTGCCATAGATAATTTTAAGGCAGGAATATCTCCCCTAGATAAAATTAATTATGTAGAAAAATTACAAACAACTGGTGCAATAATAGCTTTTGCAGGTGATGGCATCAACGATGCCCCTGCTTTAGCTAAAGCTGATGTATCCATAGCTATGGGTTTAGGTAGTGATATTGCCATTGAAGGAAGTAATATTATTTTAGCATCAGGTAATTTAGAAGGTATTGTAAATGCTATTAATTTAAGTAAAGCCACTATTAATAATATTAAACAAAATCTATTTTTAGCATTTGTTTATAATATAGTAGCTATTCCATTTGCAGCTGGCTTGTTTTTTTCATTATTTAATATGCTCTTAAGCCCTGAAATTGCTAGTTTAACTATGGCTTTGAGTTCAGTATCGGTTATTTTAAATTCTTTAAGATTTTTAAAAAGTTAAGTAGATGATAACTCAACATAATACTTAAATGCTTTACTTACCAATTATACAATCTCTTATCTTTTAGATAGTAAGGCTTAATAACTATGAATATTTGTATTTTTAATAAATGTTAAATATGGTTACAGTATCAGGTGTGAAATTTTTAAATCCTTTTATTAATCCCCTACCCTTATTTATAATAAAAAACCTTACCTAAAAACTATAAATTTAGAAAGATTTTATAATCGTTGTAGTTAATAAATGAATAGAAGAAAAAGAGTTAATTTTAGGATTTACAGAAAATAGTTGCTGTTAAGAAGCTTAGCTTTTTAATCATCATCTAAGCCTTTACCATTTAGAATTTTTTGGATATATTTTTCAATTCTATCTGTTCTAGTTTTAGATTGTTTGGCAGAGGAAAAATAAAAAATATATGCTCTTTGCCTGCCTCTAGTTAAAGATTCAAAGGCAGTTTTTAAAGCAGGGTTTTTCTTGAAGGCAGCTTGTAATTCTTCTGGTATAGGTTTAGGTTCTTTGTTAAATTCTACTTTTAAGCCTGATTTTTCAATGGAAATAGCTTCTTTAATATATTTTTTGATAGTAGATTCTATAGCTATAACTTGCTGAAGATTAGTAAAGCGAATCTGGCGCCCAGCTTGTACATTTTCGGTTTGTTGCACTAAAATATTCTTTGGATCTGTTAATAAAGCACCTTTAAAAAATAGAATTGCACAATACTCTTTAAAACCATGAATTAGAACTATACTCTTACCTTCTAAAGTATAACAAGGGTGCATCCATTTTCTTTCTTCAGTTAAATCACAACTAAGAATGATAGCTCGTAGCTCACTAAGTTCTTTATGCCATTTGTTATTTTTACTAAAAAAGGAATCTAAGGTTTGGTGCATTATTGATATTTATAGATAAAATATTTTACGCTTTTACAACTTGATAAAGAATTATTAATTACAGTTTAGTATTTATTTATATTCAGATCAACCTTAATATAAAGTAATAAAAATTATATATATTAAGAAATCTGATAAAGAATATTATACTAATCATCTTCTTATAACATGAATTATACTTTTTAAATCATCAAGTAATTTTAATCTAACTTGACTGCACCAACTTTTAATGTATAAGTTTATGAGTTAAAAATATAAATGAATACTAATAAATCAATTAGTACCTTCATTGAAGAAGATAAACAATAATTTTGCTCATAATTTTAAAGAATTAGATAGGCAAAAAAATTCAAAAGAATAATTAAAATTAGTTTATTAATATAAAGTTGATATTTAATAGTACCATACTATGGTTCACAAATATTATAAATATCTCTATAAATAACTATTAATTCTATCTTAAAAATTGGAAGTAATATTAGGAAATAACTAGGTGGGTAATAATAATTTATTACTCAAAATAGATTAAAAACGTTATAAGCCATATAATGTATATACTGTAATTTACACCATAATGGTTACATGTTTTATTTATTTTTTACTAGGCTTGGCTGCCTTTGTTCTTTTAACTTTTTTTCTTGATGCTTTACTTTTAAAATACCCTTTATAGTTTTCAACAGCACTTTTTATTAAAGTATTTGGAAATAAGTCATCAACATTTAATCTGTAATGTTGTGTTATTAAATTAATTTCTTTGAGACGTAATTCTTTAGTGCCTGATTCTAATTTCTTAATATCTTCACGTTTCCAATTAATGATATTAGGTAAGTCGGAATCACATAAAGAATCTATTCCTAAAAACTTTTTTAAATAATTCAACGTGTACTGATTAGGATCTATATTTGATTTTTGGTTCTTCATAACAACCTCATAAATATACATATTAAAGTTGTAATAAGATTCAACCTTAGTTCACAAATTACAACTTATGATAACATTATACAACTTTAACCATTCTTTTTCAACATAAAAGCGTATAATTCTAAAAAAAAACAATTATAAGGTGTATAAAAAAGTAAAAAAATTTTGAATAAATTGATTAATACTAAATCTGTCAGCATTAATAAATAACATGATTAATAATAAGGGATAACAAAAATGGATACAGTTTTAGTTGTTTTAACTAAAAGGTTTAAAATACAAAGACCTAATGAAAAAAGAAAATATATTAAACTGAATACTCATAATATACTTAAATATTTATTTTATTTAATTTAGTACCTTATAAACTAATTATGCCATTGATATAGGTTATAGCTTAATAAAACTAATAATTTAGATACTTTATAAAACATAAGTTTTTAAGTGCTGTAGATATCTTTCCATATCTTCTTCAACTTTTGGTTGTTTAATTACATCATTACAAATGAAAGTTTTAAGAGGTTTTATTCCTAAGAATTGATTAGCTTTATGTAAAGCTATAAGGGCTATATCTATACCTAAGCCTTCAAAGAATTGCCCTTTTTCTTCAAATGCTTCTTTAGGGGCATTCCATGTAATAGAAATCATATATTTTTTGCCTTGTAATAAACCACCTGAACCATATTTTTTAGAGGCGTCTGTGCGGCTACGCCCATCATTAGCATATAATTTTCCATGCCCTGAGGTAAAAACTTCATCTATATATTTTTTTACAATCCACGGGGTTCCCATCCACCAAGCTGGCATTTGGTAAATAATTATATCAGCTTGTAAATATTTACTAATTTCTTCTTCAATATTATAACCAGCATCAACATTAGTTACTTGAACTTGACAATTACTATCTATAAGGAATCTATAGGCAAGATCTGCCATAGTTTGATTCAACTCTCCATGAGAGTGATGAAAAGCTTTTTTACCGTTAATAATTAAAATGTTTTTGTTCATTTTTGCTCCTTTAAGTTATATTATGGTTTATATTTAGGGTTTTTGTTGTAGCCTATTTGAGGATTATTTGATTGATACTCCCTAATAAATTCCATTTCTTTTTTTAGAACATCTGAATTAGGTATTAATTCATCATTTGTATACCAAAGTATTTTTTTATTAATAGTAAAATCCATTTGTTCTTCTTCTGTAAATCCTTCTCTATATAAGAGGCAGTAGGAGAGCAAAAATACCTAATACTATAAGAAACATCAGAACCAATGTATATTTTTCCATTGGGATATGTTATTTTATATATTATTTTTTTCATTACAAGTTATAAGATAATGGCTCCGGCAGTAGGACTCGAACCTACGACATAAGGATTAACAGTCCTCCGTTCTACCAACTGAACTATGCCGGAATATGATTGCTACTTTGTTAATAACAGTACTTATATTATATTTTTTTCTGGTGAGTGTCAATCTATTTAAAATAATAAATTTAATATGATTAATCTAATATATTACTTTGTAAATATAAGATATAACTCCTATTGCTAACTAATTACCCTGAGGTTAAATCTATTATTTTTCAACTAACTTACTTTCTTAATACTTGCTTTTTTAATAATTCTATCTTAAAAATTGGAAGAAATATTAGGGAATAATTAGTGAGTAATATATTACTCAAGATAGATTAAAAACGTTATAAGCCACATAATGTAGTTTATACCATAGTGGTTACATGTTTTATTGATTTTTTACTAAGCTTAGTTGCCTTTATTTTTTTAACTTTGAAGACTTATTATCTTAAGTTTGGAGGCACGAATCGGAATTGAACCGATGTAAACGGTTTTGCAGACCGCTGCGTAACCACTCCGCCACCGTGCCAAATAGCATAAGTATACTATTACAAATTACCTAAAATAGCAATGCTTAAAATTATTTATTAAGCTATAGATATAGCTTTATCTTTTAGAAAATCTTTAGCTCTAGCTAAGGCTTTAGCTTCTATTTGCCTTACTCTTTCTCGGCTAATATTTAGTTTAGCACCAATTTCTGCTAAAGATAATGGCTTTTCCATTAAATAACGATATTTAAGAATCTCTTTTTCTCTATCATTTAACAAAGTAAAGACTTCTTTAATTAAAGTTTTAATTTTAGCATCTTGTTCTTTTAAAGCATAAGCTTCTTCTGGGGTAGAAGATTCATCTTGTAACATATTAGAAAAATTAATATTTTTGCCAGAATCACCTTCATATATTGGGGCATCTAGGTAATAGTCTTTATTAGAAACCATAGCATTAATGTCTATAACATCTCTTGATGTTAAATTAGTTTCACGGGCAATTTGTTTAATATCATCATCAGATAATATTTTATTTTCTAAAAAAAGTTGTTTTTTAATTCTTTTTAAAGAAAAGAAAAGTTTTTTCCTAGATTTAATTGTTCCATATTTTACTAAAGACCAAGAATTAAGAATAAAGTCGCTAATATAGGCCTTGATCCACCAGATAGCATAAGTAGATAAACGGTAACCTTTGTAGGGGTCAAACTTTGTTACGGCTTTTATTAAACCAATGTTACCCTCGGCAATTAATTCCATTAAAGGAATACCATAACCTTTAAAAGAATAAGCAACCTTAACTACTAAAGGTAAGTGGCTTACAACTAATTGTTGAGCAGCCTCTTTATTTTGGTTATTGCAATACTCTAATGCTAGATTATATTCTTCTTCTGGTGCTAGCAATTTAATTTTTGAAATGGATTTTAAATAATAACTAACATTATTATTTGCATTTTGATAAAGTGTTAAATTCATTATTTTTATCTCCTTATTAAGCAAGATTAAGAACCCTTGCTACAGCAGTTCTTCTTATTTATTAACACGTGTTAATATTAACATATTTTAATATGTTTGTCAATTAAATTTCTTGGTATAACCTAAAGAACTTCTACAAATAAGATGTTTTAGTACTACTATAAGTAACTACTATTAGTTTAACTTAATTATTTAATTTATGCTTGTTTTTTATAATTGTTATTAGCCCTATTTTGGCTAGGTATTTGTATTACTAAGCCTTGCATGTTATTATATTTTACAGTTAATTGCTTAATTATAAGGAGGCTATAACCATGAAAAATATTATATTTTTTATAATATTTTGTTTATGTTCTACCAGAATTTATGCTTATACTATTTCAGCTAGTATTCTACCACTTCAGTCTTTAGCATCTATGGTTACTGAAGGTATTATTCCTGTTAACTTAATTTTGAATCCTAATATTTTACCTCATGATTTAGAATTAACCTATAAGCAACAAGATTCAATTAATAAAAGTGATGTGCTAATTATAGTAAGCCCAAAGTTAGAAACAGTTATTTATAAAGCCTCTTCTAATAAAAATAATATTATTATTATGGCGAATACTCCTAAAATTAAATTAAGTTATTACACTAATAATTCTGTTTTAAATTCCAAGAATCCTAATATTCATAGCCAAATGATAGATCCACACATATGGTTAGACACAAACAATGCTATTGCTTTTTTACAATATTTAGCCCAAGAATTAGCTAAGCATGACCCAAAAAACGCTAAACTATACTACGCTAATGCTAATAAGTATAGCAAGCTATTACAAAATATGAAGGCAAAGATTCAGCCTAATGTTGAGGATCTAAATAACTTTTTAGTGTATCATAATGGTTATAGTTATTTAATTAACAGCTTTCATTTGCAACAAAATTATAAGGGATACATTGCTAAACATTCCCATGAAAGCAATGCCAATAGTATTAAATCTTTACTAAATTTAAAAACATTTATAAGTAAAAACAATATCACTTGTATTTTAACAGAAAAAAATATAGTAGATCCTAACATTCAAAAATTCATTAAAGATAATAACTTAAAAACAAGAACCTTAGACGCTCTTGGCAAGACCGAATCAAAGATTCAACAGGTATATTTTAGTATTATTCGTAATAATGTTATAGCTATTGAAAGTTGTAGCCATAAATGAAAAACTAATTTACAGATTCTTCATTTAACTGTAGAATATTATGTTAGATAAATTTTTTGAAATAACAGCATGAAAAAAAAATATCTCTTACTTTTTAGTTTTCTTTGTTACTTTTTTTACTTTAGTAACTCTTACTCGGCTGAAAGCAACCAGAGGGCTAAAAGCACTATAGATGATTCTCTTGTAGTAGTTTACAATGCTCCCTTACAGGGCTTAGTAGACATGATTACTAAAGGGGTTTATACCACTGAAGTATTGTTTGATGCTTCAACTACCCATTATTTTGAATTCTTTACCCAAGATGTTAAAAACAAACTAAACACTGCTAAATATGTAGTAATTTTAGATCGTGATTATAATAAAAATATTACTGAATACTTAGCAAAGAATAATACTCAAGCAAAATTAATTGTAGCTAGTGATATGAAAAAATTACGGCTCCTTAATCCTAAATCTTCTTTTTTACAGAGTGATACCCCTCCTGAAAAAGCTAAAACACCTAATTCTCCTGCTAGTGCAGAAAGCAAGACAACCGAGCAAACTAAAGAACAGCAAGCCGAAAAACAACCTGAAGAACAAAATTTAGCTAATGGAGAAAAACTATTAGATCAAAACAGTGTTAATTTTCTCAACTCTAATGGTAACCAAACTACAGGAGCTCCATTTAATTTACCAACAGAAAACACAGTAGTGGCTAAGAATGATAACCAACTACAAGACTATAACTTCTATCAAGACCCTAAACGAGCTATTGCTTTTTTAGTTAATTTACGGAATACTTTCATGCAAGATGGTACTAGCAATGCTGAAACTTATTCTGAAAATTATAGGCATTATCGTAAAGTTCTTAGAAAACTTAATGATAGCATTAAAAAAGATATTTCTAAGAATCATAAAGGACGGCCTATGTTTTATTCTAATAGTTGGCAATATTTCCAAGATGCCTATGGAATCCATAGCTATTCAATTATTTTAACAGAAACAGCTGGTGCTAGAGAGTACCATAAACTAACTACAGCTGAAATCAACTATCTTGATGATTATGTTGATAAAAATAAGATAACTTGTATTTTTACTGAAAAACAATTTGATGATTTACTATTACAAAAATACATTAAAGAAAAAAAATTAAGAACAGCAACTTTATCCGCATCAGGGTATAATATAACTAATCGGTCAGCAATTTCTAATTATTTATATATGTTAAAAAGAAATGCTGAACTTTTTACATATTGTAGTAATTAATTTTAAGAAAATAGGTTCACATGGACACTCTTAACAATATAAGAAATAGCCATATACTAAAAAGTTTTTTATCTTTTTTTTGGTTATTACCTTTTTTATATATGTTCTTAGATATATACTTTGACCTAGACTATAAAATATCACCCGAGGTTTTTAAAGGTTTAATCTTTTTCTCTTTCTTTTGTGCTTTAGTTTTAGTAGCAATTTGGTTTAAAGAATTTCGGGATATTCGTTATTCTAGATTACTCTTTAAATATATTTTAGAAGAAAATATTGCTAAGCTAGCTAGCCTACTTTCTTACACAGGGCATAGTAACTACCTTCATAATGAGTCCACATTATTAAAATATGCTATAGATGAGCAAGCCAGTGCCCAATTAGTTTCTTTGTTACTTACAAGAAACTGTAAAGTTGTTTATACCGAAAACCAAATTCATAATAATAGTTTTACTTTATTTTACCTATGTTCTTATTATAACTACATTAATGCCTCTATGATAAACTATCTATTAGAACAAGGAGCAGATATTAACTTTGTAGATAATACTGCAGGTTTTGATGGTTTATCGGTTTTTAATACTTTAATTTTACGTAATGATAAATCTTTAATTTCTTTAGCCTTAGAAGCTGGAGCTGATGCCGAATATGTTATTAAAGAATTATCTATGAATTCATTAATGCTAGCGGCAAAATATGTCAATGATCCTGTAATTATAAAACTATTAATTGAAATAGGTTGTAATATTCATCAGGTTAATAAAGATGGTTATAATGCTATCTTGTTTGCGGCTCATTACAATCCTTACCCTGCTGTAGTTGCTACTTTAGTAAATGCCGGAGCAAGTTTAAAGCCCTACAATATTAAAAGTGATATTCTACAAAACAATACAGTAACACCTTTAATGTTAGCTGCTAGTTTTAATAATGCTACAGTTGTGCAAAAACTTATTGAACTTGGTGATGATATTTCTTTTAAAGATACCTTTGGTATAAGTGTTTTATTTTCAGCCTCGGCTAATAATACAGATATTGATGTAATAAAAACTCTTATTTCTGCTGGAGCATCTTTAGAACAAGCTAGAGATAACGAAGGTAACACCCCTTTAATGGCAGCAGCGTATTTGAATCAGTCGCCAAGTTTAATTAAATATTTAATAGATAAAACTCATAATTTAAAAACCACTAATCGTGACGGATTTGACTTCATAGACTATCTACGGCAAAATCAACATCTAACAGAAGAAGAAAAGAAAATTATCATTAACCGTTGGATATAAAAATTTTTATTCTTTTTTATTTAATTTATCTTTATTCCCTACCCATATTTCTTTTAATTTTAAATCTATTTTTTCTTTTTGTTTTTCAATCATTTTTTCTGTTATTTTGATATAATTTTCTTCTTCTTCACATTGTTGGATTATTTCTTCTTGTACTTCCAATGAAGGTATAGGAATTAGGTAATTATTAATAAAATCCTTAGATATTCTTTGATGACCAGATGTGCCTGTCATTTTATTTTTTCCATCTTGTAAAAAATTGCTATTTCTCAAACAAAAATATATCCACTCTACACTTGTTATTTTTTTATTAGCTCTTACAACAATATATTCTGTGGAACCACATCCTATTCCATTTATAAGATTTTTCGCAATAGACATTTTACCATTTTCAAAACAAGGGGTGATTTTGGCTACTAATAAATCATCTTTTTTAAAGTAAGTATAACCTTTGTAGACATCTTGTATTAGCTTAATTTTATTGGGTATCACATTTTTTTCATACTCTTTAATATCTTCCATAGGCAAAAAAGAGACTTTAAGCCCTTCTTTCTCAGAAATTTCTGATTTAGACGGATTAATTAAAGCAATGTCCCCTAATTTTATCATGCTACTCGCTGTCTGTCCAAAGAGATTGCAGTATCCCCCCCCCCTAGACTTCATGGATTTTACAAGATTTTCAGCATGCTTAATAGAATTATCTATTTCTTCTAATTGTTTTACTATTTCCCCCTGTTTTTCTAAAGGAGGTAGGGGTATCATTACTTTTTCAAATGCTTCTTTCCTAATTGATGGGTAACTATCATTTAATAATAATGTATTCGCATCAATAGTTAGAAAAATGTAATAAAGATATTCAGGCATTATAAAAGTTTCATTAGCGATTATACAGGCTAAATGACTTGTAACGTATCCATCTGTTCCCATTAAAGCTCTATGATTTAATTTAGTAGTAGCACCGCTCTTAGGAATTAGTAAGGTATTTTTAGGGAATTTTTTTAATTTTTTTATCCCATTAATATTTAATTTACTTGCTGTTTCTACCAGATTATTACTTAAGTGATATTTAGCTAAATCAGAAACTCTAAAGAATGGATAACTTCCTTGTTCAAATAATTTGGGGTCTTGTGGAGCACTATTCCCTAATTCCACCTTACAAATATCTTTTATTTTAACCATTTTATAAGAATTACTTGCATAACTTATCTTTGTATATTGTGATCCTATTAAAAAATATTTATTATTTTTAATCTTTTCTATATCAACACTGTAAAAACCTAGTTCTTCTATTTCTTTATCAGCAATATTAAAATTAGCATAATCTACTTTTTTTAAATCATTTTTTTTAATAGGATTTCTGGCTTGATCTAAAGAAAACCCGTCATTATTCACATTAAAAAACCATACTTTATTAGTTTTTTTGGTATGGCAATCAGTAAAATAGAGAATATTTGTTTTTGCACTTGTGTATGGCAGAAAAGTACCGCTAGGTAAGGATATAACAGCTACTAATTTTGCATTATATAAAAAGTGTTTTCTTGTTTCTGCTAAGGATCTAATAAATAAAGCACCTTCAGGAACTATAATTGCCATTCTACCACCTTTTTTAACAGCATTAAAGCAATGCAACAAACAAATTCCTTCACCATTATTTTTAGCTAGCCCATTATTATATAAAGTAGAAAATTCCCCTAAATCTTTTAAACCAAAAGGTATGTTTGTAAGAACAATATCATATTTATTGCGTACAGGGTTACTTATAGAATCTATTTGTTTGATCCCACTATGACCGTCTCCATGTAAAATCATATTCATTTTAGCAAGCCTAGCAGTATTGCTTATTTCTCCACCAAAAAAACTTTTTTCACTTAAAATTTTTTTATCATTTGGATTGTTAATAATAGCATTCTCTTTTATGTAGGTAAAAGACTCCGTTAAGAATCCTCCTGAACCGCAAAAAGGGTCATAAACTGTTTCTTTAAACTTAGGTTTAACTAGATTAACAACTGTTTTGATTATATGTCTTGGTGTAAAATATTCCCCTAAATCTTTATCTGCACTTGGAGTTTTCTGAATAAAATATTCAAAAGCATCACCTTTTATATCTGTATCTATTGTTGAGAAATGTAATTTATCTAATTTGGATATAATGTCTTTTAAAGACTGTGGATTAGTAATAGAAGTATCTTTAAAAATCGCACCATCAATATTATATTGCTTTTCTATTACCTTTAAAGAGTTATTAACTGCTCCAACAATTGCAGTATTACCAGCATTTTTTATATCTGACCACATTTCGTCATTAGTATTTTCTGAATAAAGTTTAAGAAATAATAAATTAGCAAATTCTGATAACCTTTCATATCCTGCCTGAAAGCCTAATTGCCTTAATTTAGCATTAATTTGCTTAAAATTAGATATAAGGTCTTGTCTTGATAATATAATATCTTGTGGTACTGTATAAATACTATTGGAATTTTCATGTAAAAACTTAACCGCTTCAGTTTGCTTTATTAATTCATTAACCTCATTATCATTAATAAAAAGAGGTTTATTGGTGTATAAATGCTTAGTTTGACAATAGCTATTATTCATAGCAAAAATTAAAGGTGCTTGTAAAAGAGATGCATACTCAGTAGCTTGTTCTAATGCATAATCAAGATTTTTACCACCAGCTTTAGCTTCTATAACTCCAATAGGTTTTCTATTACTATCTACCAATACATAATCAGGCTTTAATTTGGATTTTTTTAGTTTAGAATTATCTAAAATTCTATTAATATCTGTTTCAAAAAATACATTTTTCTTAGGGCTATTTATATCTAACACCCAACCCTTATTAGATAAATTGCTGTCAATTATATATCTTGTATCTTGTTCTATCATTCTAAAACTCCCATTACCTATCTTTAAATTGTAATGTAACTATTATATATCCTATTTAATAGATTCTAAATAACGATACTTAGCAGGTACTGGCATATCATCTTTTTTAGGACCTTTAGAACGGTATACTTTTTGATGCTTCTTAAGAGCTTTTACATTCTGTTGTTTGTAGTTTATTTGAGTATTAAATTCTTGTAATTGGCTAGAAAGTGATAGTACAGTTAAACTTTCTTGTAAATCCCCTTTAATTTTATAAATTACGCTAAAGTTAGTATGCAATAAAACACCATTATTAGGACTATCTAATAGTAACAGCATTGAAGCGGCATCACTTGGGGGGGTATCTTTTTTATTGTGCAATTTAATTCCTAAGGATTCCCATGCAGCAAAGTCTTGCATATGGGCAGAACCTTGTTTTTGGGAAAAATCTTGCCCAACTGGTAAAGATACTAAACTACCCCAAGGTTTATTAAACTCCCAACCATTATTTTTTAATAAATTAGAGCCTGATGCTAATACATCTTCCTTTGAAGATAGTAAGTCTATTGTATTATCACCATTACCATCTTTTGCTGTATCTGCATAAAAAGATGGTAAAATATGTAATTGAGTAAAGCCACCATCATTATAACCTAGTACATTAAAAGGTATAGCTTTACTATCTACTAATTTAAGAAATTCAAATAATTCATGCTTATATTTTGCTGAATCTTGGTTATTAAAAGCTAGGGTTGCTAATACTTGTACTAATTGATTCTTTGGCACATTCTCGCCAAATAAACTCCCATAACCAACCACAGCTGTTACCGTATTAGGGTTAACATTGTATTGTTTGCTTAATAACTGTAATTCTTCAAGATTATCCTGAAAAAATTTCCTAGATTTTAATATTAAATTATCATCTACTTTCAAAGTATATAATTTTTTATCAGTAATCTTATTTTGGCTAAGTTCTGTTAAAGGTTCTTTCAGCTCTTTTTGGAATTGTTGCAAGGTGGCTTTAGAGATTCCTCCTTCTGCCATCTCCTTAACAGTATGTTTAACCCATTTTTGGAATTCATTACCCATAAAAATAGATTTAAAATCTGTAGACAAGGCAATAAATACTATAAATACTAAACCAACTAGTATAAACCAACGATGCACTTTTAACATTTTTTCGTTCCCCTTATTAATTACAACTTTTTAATATTTGTAATTTTATTATTATAGCTAGTTATGATAACTAGTTGTTTATAAATAACCCTATACAAGGGCGTTCATCTTCTACTAGCATATTAAATATATGAAAACTAGATGAAGTAATAGCCCATTCCAAGTTCAAACCTAAAGATTTCACATATTGTTTTACATTTAAGCTGGGGATAATAAACTCTTTACCACAACCTATTAATGCTAGTTCACAATTATTACTAAATTCCTTTAATATTGTAAAATTATCCTTATTATTTAAAAAAGTTATTACATCAGTTTTTATTTGAAGGGGGTAATAAGTACCATCATGGCTTAAAATAAAGCTCCCTTGTAAACTAACTCCATTAGATAAAATAATTTTTTTACCTGTATACTCTTTTATAAATACCATAACAAATATAAATTTTTTCTTAACTTTTAAAATTTATTTTTATTTGTAGCCTTAAATTATTAACAAAAGCTAATATTAATTATTGCTATTGTTAATATTATATATTAATTTATGATTTTTTTATAAACTTAGCTTTAATATCACCAATATACATTAGCATTGGCGTAGCTATACAAATAGATGAATAAGTTCCAAAGAATACTCCTATTAATAAGGTAAAACTAAAAGATTGTAAAGTTTCGCCTCCTAATAAAAAAATACTACATAGAACTAAAAATACTGTAACTGAGGCAGAAATACTTCTAGAAAATACTTGATTCAAACTACGGTTTAAAATACTAGGAATAGTTTCTTTAATATACTTACGAGTATTTTCCCGAACTTGGTCAAAAATTACTACGGTATCGTTAATAGAATAACCTATAATTGTTAAAATTGCGGCAATAGTACTTAAGTTAAGTTCAAAATGAAATAAAGATAAAAAAGCTAAACTAACAAGAACATCATGGCATAAAGTAATTACTCCTATAATTCCATATTGCCAATCAAAACGCAACCACAAATAAGCAAAAATTCCTAGAAAAGACGCCAATACTGCAAAAATGCCACCTTGAATTAAAGTTTTAGATACACTAGGCCCTACAAACTGGGTTTGTAAATATTTATAGCCTGTTAAGTTACTACGAATAGTATTAATTATACTGTTAGCACCTGCCGTACTTATATTGTTTGAACTTACAATAATTTGAAAAGTATTATTACCAAATTCTTGAAAAGAAAAATTATTAATGCTTAAACTATGTAATTTTTTAGAGATATCATCTAATTTATAGGCTGTTTCAGATTGAAGTTCAATAGCAATACCACCTTTAAAATCTACGCCTAAATTAAAACCTTTAACAAAAACTACAACAAAAAACATTATTATTAATAATGCCGAAAAACCAAAAAAATATTTGGTATAACTCATAAAGTTAATATTTAAAGTATTACTAAATAACCCTATTCTCATAACCTTTTATGCCCTACCTATTTGTTTATAGCGACTTTTTTTATTTAGTAAAAATATATTAATTAGTAAACGGCTAACAAACATTAAAGAAAACATAGATGCCAATAAGCCAATAATTAAAGTTACAGCAAAACCTCTAATTGCACCTGAACCAAAACCAAATAAAAATAATGCCGTAAACAGTGTGGTTAAGTTAGAATCTAAAATTGTAATAAATACTCTGTTAAAAGAATTAGATATTAACAAAGCAAAAGAACCTTTAGAACTTTTTAACTCTTGCCCAAAACGTTCATATACTAAAATATTGGCGTCAACCGCCATACCTATAGTTAAAATAATACCAGCAATACCTGGTAGAGTTAAGGTAGCACCTATTAGATCTAAGGCTGCTAAAATAAAACCAGTATTAACTATTAAAGCTATATTGGCAACAAGCCCCAATTTTCTATAGAAAACTACCATATAAACAAAAACTAAAATATAACCTATTAAGGCCGATATTAACCCTGCATTAATAGAAGCTTGCCCTAAGGTTGGTCCTACTGTACGTTCTTCTACTACAGCCAAAGGTACTGGTAAACTACCTGCTTGTAATAAAATAGCTAATTCTTGGGCTTCAGCTACAGTAAAAGAACCAGTAATAATTCCACTGCCACCTGTAATTTCAGAATTAATTCTAGGAGCACTGATTACTTTATTATCCATTACTACAGCTAAAAAATTACCAACATTATTTTTGGTAATATTAGCAAATTTTACTCCACCTACTCTATCAAAGGTAAAACTTACCACAGGAGTATTTTGTTGAAAAGCAAGGCTTGCTGAAACTAGGTTTTGCCCATAAATTTCTGGTTCAATTTTAATAGCATAGGCAGTGTTAGAATCTGTAGCCCTTACATATTTGTAACCATTTTGTAAAGCAGTTCCGTTAAAGGTAGCATTAGCATCTACTAAATGAAAGGTTAAACGGGCGGTAGTCCCTAGAATTCTTTTCATTTCGGCAGGATCATCTACTCCTGGTAATTCTACAATAATTCTTTTATAGCCTTCCTGACGTATGGAAGGTTCGTTAGTACCGGTTTGGTCTATCCTTTTTCTTACAACTTCCATAGAATTTTCAATAGCCGAGCTAAGCTGGGCTTTATAGGTATCTTTTGTTACTTTTATGGTAACTAAAGAATTACTTATATTAACCACTAAATTGCGGTTAAAATTCATTAGCTTAGTATGTAAACCATTATACTGGGCTGGATTTATTAGCTTAAAAGAAACTGAATCTGTATAGTTTACAAAATCATTAAAAGTAATGTTATCTTCTGTTAATGTAGCTTTAGTATATTGAACTACAGAATTTAGGTAGTCTGTTTTAAAAACTTCTTCATCGGCCTCAAGCACTAAGTAAGAACCACCTTGTAAATCTAGACCTAGTTTCAAGCCACCTTTATAAGTACTAGAAACCTGTTTATTATAAAAATCGTAACCTACAACAAATAATGAGGCCACAATAATTACAATACTTAATAAACTCTTCCAAGGAGGAAAATCTAGCATATTAGGTATATTCCTACTGTTCTACTTGAGCTATGTGCGACTTAACAACTTCGATTTCAGTATTATTAGCAATTTCAATTACAAATACTGTTTCTTTTATGTTAGTAACTTTTCCTTTGATCCCTGAATTTAGAATTACTGCATCGCCATTTTTAATATTCGCTATCATGTTAGCTTGATTTTGCTGCCTTTTTCTTTGGGGTCTGATTAATAAAAAGTAAAAAATTACAAAAATTAAAATTAATGGTAATAAATTCATTAAGGTTGTTTGCCAACCAGCAGCTTTAGTAGTAGCTTTGGTAGTAGTTTCAGCGGCTTGTAAAATTGAAAACATTTTTCTTTATTTCTCCATATTAATCTGTTGTTAATGAATATTTATAACATAGTATAATGTATTTTTTTAACTTGTATACATTATTTTAATTATAAGAGTTCAAATAGTTGAGTGGATCCATAGGTTTTATGTTGTAACGAAGCTCAAAATGTAGTTGTGGTGATTTTGCATTGCCACTATCGCCTGATCTTGCAATAATAGCACCTTTTTTCACAGTATCACCTTTTTTCACTAGAGTTTTACTTAGGTTAGCATACACACTTAACCAATTATGATCGTGTTGAACTATTACAATATTACCAAAATTTTTGACAGCATTACCAGTGTAGGTAATAATACCATCTTGGGTGGCTTTAACTGGAGTACCTTTCTTTAAAGAAAGGTTAATACCCTCGTTAAATACCCCTTTTTCTTGTAAACCATAAGGCATAACTAAACGCCCTACAGCTGGCCAAGCAAAACCATCTTTTAAAATATTAGAAGGAGGGTTTTTATTACCATAATTACTATTTACTTTTAAGATCATACCAATTGATAACACTTGATTTTCTTCTAAATGGTTTAACACGGTTAGCTCCTCTGGAGTCATGTTATGAGATTTAGCAATAAGGTTTAGAGTATCACCTGCTTTTACTTTATAATAAGTATATTGTGGGTAACTATCTCTTACATCATTAAAAGTTTCTGTAGAAGTAGTAGTTTGGTTAGGATTAGTATTTGTTGAATCCATAGGTTGATATAAATAAATTTTTACTTTTTGATTTTCTTTTAAAGACGAAGCTGAATCCATACTATTCCAAGTTAGAATATCATCTGGTGCAACATTATATTTTTGGGATATTGAATATACGGTATCACCTTTTTTTACAGTATATTCTATATAGTTATCATCACTTAAAGTTTGTTTGCTAGCAGGTGGAGAAGTTACACTATTTGGAGTAGTTCTTTTATTTAGCTCGGCATCGGAAAACCATTTGGTTTTAGATTCACGAGCGGTATCTTGAATAGTTTTATCTAATTCACTTTTATTAGAAATTAGCCACTTGGTTAAATGGGCGTTATCGGGGGTTTCTTGATTCGTTACGTTAGTATCTGCTACCTGTAAAGTTGGGTTAATGGTAGGATCAGCTGCACTTAAAGATACAATTAACACCAAATATACAAAGAATATTTTTAACATGAAAAACCCGTTTTGTTTATATGAACATTATAATTTTACTTTATAAAAATGAATAAAAAGTAAATAAGTAAAGTCCTATAACTTCTTAACTACTTGATTTCATATTATATATTTTTTTGTTTATTCTAATTTATTAAGTTTAATATTTATTAGGTTTAAGTAATGTACAAAGTCTATTTGCTTTTGTTTAGTTCTATTCCAGCTCGGACATTAATAGATAATTTTATTTACTTAATAACTTCTTTATTGTCCATGTATGGTTGTAATACTTTAGGTATTAGGATACTACCATCTGCTTGTTGGTAGTTTTCTAACACAGCAATTAAAGTTCTACCTACAGCTAAACCTGAACCATTTAAAGTATGCACAAAATTACTACCCTTAGGTAAACCTTTTATTTTAGCATTCATACGTCTTGCTTGAAAATCTTCACAATTAGAACAACTAGAGATTTCACGGTATTTATTTTGGGCTGGTAACCATGCTTCAATATCGTAGGTTTTGGTACTACTAAAGCCCATATCCCCTGTGCATAATAGCATTACTCTATAGGGAATCTCTAATAGTTTTAGAATCTCTTCAGCGGCATTTACCATATATTCTAATTCTTCATTAGATCTGCTTGGTTCACAAATACTTACCAGCTCTACTTTAGAAAATTGATGTTGCCTTAACATGCCCTTAGTATCTTTACCAGCAGCTCCAGCTTCTGCCCGAAAGCATAAACTTAAGGAAGTTAACCGCATGGGTAGTTCCTCTGGGGTAAAAATTTCATTCATTGCTAAGTTAGTTAGAGGTATCTCTCCTGTAGAAATTAAATATTTGTTTAAGCTAGTGCTAAATAAATCTTCTTGGAATTTTGGTAATTGGGCGGTATTAACAAAGGCTTGAGGATTCATTAATACAGGCACCGAATATTCCTGATAGCCAAATTTTTTAGTATGAACATCTAACATAAAACTGCCTAAAGCTCTTTCTAGTTTAGCTAACTGAGATTTTAAATAAACAAACCTACTACCAGCTACTTGAGCAGCTTTTTGAAAGTCCATCATTCCTAAGTTAGTACCTAATTCGTAGTGCTCTTTTGGTTGAAAAGTAAAATTAGGCTTTGCCCCCCATGTGCGAATTTCGGAGTTATTTGATTCATTTAAACCAAGTGGAATATCAGCTTGAGGAATATTTGGTAAATATAGTAATTTTCTAGATAATTCTTCTTCTAAGGCTTTAGTTTCATGCACCAGTTTTTCTTCCTCTGTTTTAGACTCCGAAACCTTGTTAAGTAGTTTATCTACATTTTTTTGTTGGCTTTTTAAAATACCAATTTCTTTAGCTATTTTATTCCTTTCTGCCACTTTATTTTGGCTTAATAGTTGTTTTTTGCGGACTTCAGCATCTAAGGCAAAAATTTCATCTACTATATAGATAGCACTTTCTTTGTTAGCTATTGGGTTTTCTGTGGTAGCCTGTAATTCTGTTTGCTTATTTAATATATGTGATGCTGGTAAAGATTCTCCGTCAGTATGTTTATAATTCCTATTAATTAGGGCTGTTTTTATATACTCTGGATTATTTCTTAATAATTTAATATCTATCATGTGTTATAACTCTTTTTTTGTAATTTAATAATATAAATACTTCCTTTTGTTTCTACGAGACAGCTTAGGTAAAATAAACTTACCTAGTACATATATTAATAATAATGCCCATATAAATCTGGCTAATACAGTAATTATAATACTACAGCCAATAACAATAAAGAGTAAAGAATCTTCTATAACTGAATGTATTAATAATAAAAAAGTTATTACTTTAAAAGATTGATCGTGCTTAAAAAAGATATTACTTTCACTTTCAGTTTTTAAAATCCCCCAACCATAAGATAAACCTATAAAGAAACAAATTAAGGTAACTGAAGTATTACTTTTACTAATATGTAAAAGCCGAAAAATAGGTTTAGCTAATTTTTCAATATAATAAATAATTTTTATATCTTTTAGAATTTCTACAATTAACAAAACACTAAACATAATACATAAAATAGAGAATATCATTTTAAGGCTTTGGAGAGCCCAAATTCCAATAGACTTAAGCCATATAAAAAAATAGGTTCCTAAACTATGGTTATGTATTAAATCTAACAGAGTTGGTGGGGGTGTATCTATAGTTCTGGTAGATAAAATAGGATTATTAACAACTTCTTGTAATAAATTAAAGCTATGGCAAATTATATGAATAATATAAGCTAAAGTTAAAGCCGCAAACAAACGAATACCTATTGCCCAGCCTATTCTTATTTTTAGTTTATAAGTTAGCATTGCCTCTATTAATAAACTATGAGCTAATAAACACAATAAACCTAGTAATGATAATTGCTCGTAACTTAGTGGATATTGCTTAAAAAAAGTAATAACTAAAGAAACTGCTGTGTAATTATTATTCAAAATTCCTACTAACCATGCTAAAGCATAAATTGAAGGAATATCTAATAACTTCATAATAGGAATAAAAGGATACACTAAATAATTAAGGCTGTTAAACTCTTGGAGAATCTTTACAATAATTATTATGGGAATCATAATACTAAAAAATGATACTGCACTAGATTTAGTTTTTAAAGCTAATGGTTTTATGTAATTCGTTACAAAATTAATGGCATCTTTTGGCATTATGCTACTATATACCCCCCTCCTAATAACCTATTATTAGCATAAAAGCTACAACTTTGCCCTTTGGCAACACCAAATACATCTTCTTTGAAAATAATTTTGGCCTGATTATTTGGTAGTGGATATAAGTCCGCCATAACTAAAGGTTGAGAAGCCCTAATTTTACCCTGAAGTTCTTTTTTAGCAAAGGTAAATTCTTCATCACCTAGCCAGTTAACATCTTTTAACAGAATTTCCCTTTTAGCTAGGTCTGCTTTTGTACCTACTGTTACCGTATTGTTTTTTTCATCTATACCCACTACAAATAAAGGTTCTGAAAAACCACCTATACCTATACCTTTGCGTTGCCCTACAGTAAAATTATGAATACCTAAGTGTTTTCCTACAACTTTACCTTGCATATTAAGAATATCACCAGCACAAATATTAGGGTTTTGCTTATTAATAATTTTGGTATAAGAACCAATACCAGCAAAACAAATATCAGCAGATGATTTTTTTTGAGCTACGTGTAAACCAAGCCTTGCAGCGTGTTCTCTTACTTCATTTTTTGTCATGTTAGCTAAAGGAAAACGAATATGGTTTAAAGCCTCTTGTTTTACTTGAGATAAAAAATAGCTTTGATCCCGAATATCAGACTTTCCCATATAAATGGCTCCCTGCCCTAATGGGCTTAGTTGCCATTTAATATAATGCCCTGTAACTAAAATATCAAAGCCCATTTTTTTACACTCATCTAACATTAAACCAAATTTAATAACTCTATTACATTTTATGCAAGGATTCATGGTTATTCCCTTAGCATAACTTTGTAAAAATGGGTTAATGATTTCTTCATTAAAGGTATTTTTTATATCTAAATAGTGAACTTTTATACCCAAAGTATTGGCTATTTTAGTAGTATCGGCTACCACGTTTTGGTCTTTAGAGATTACTCCTTTCTCTTCATTATTTTCATGTAATAATAAAGTAATAGCAGCTATGTTCTTATAACCTTGTTCTTGTAATAAAGCTAAAGTGGTGCTACTATCTACTCCGCCAGATAGTGCCACTAAGATTTTTGCATTTTTTGCTACATTTACAAAATCTATCAAATTTTATTTTCCTTTATATATATTTACTTATTAACATGCTTTATCATATATTTTTTGTGAAACAAATTTATACTACATTTTAGAATAAATACAAGTATTTCCTTTCATTTTAATATAAAAAAAATATTATTATATTTATCATAATAATGAAATAATAAAAGTATATTTGTTTTATAATAAATATATAATAAACATATTATGTAATAACAATATTTACATCTATTATTAAATTAAATAAGGGGAACCAAAACAATGGCTAATGAAAATAGTGAATCTAATTCTGTAAATTTAGAAACTAACGAATCTGAGGAACTATTATCTATGCTACCACCATGCCCTAATTCCAACAAGGAAGAGCTAAAAACCTTTGAAATTCCTTCTTATTTAACTGATGTATACAACTGGGCTTATGTTAAACCCAAAAATATTGACTTTCTTGACCGTCCTTTAAGTTACCACATTATTTTATTTGGGCAAGGTTGGAAATTAATGGAAGAATACCTGAAAGAAATTAATGAAGGCACCAAGATGCTACAAATTGCCCATGTTTATGGCAATATAATTCCTGAAATGGTAAAAAAAATTGGCACTAAAGGGCATTTAGATGTAATAGATGCTGTGCCTTACCAATTAGAAAGGTTAAAAACGAAATTACAGGGAATTCCACACAGTAATGTGGAAATGTGGGTGCAAGATGCTAGCACAATTTTTCACCGAGAATACAATACCATCGGAATCTATTTTTTATTACATGAAGTGCCTAATATTACTAAAATAAAAATTATAGATAATGCTCTAAAGGCAATAAAAGAAACCAATGGTAAACTAATATTTATAGACTACCATAATCCCGCAGCTTATAACCCAGTTAGACCAATTCTAAAATTAGTAAATACTTTTTTAGAACCTTTTGCCCATGTAATGTGGAACAAAGAAATTAAAGACTTTGCAAATAATGCAGACGAATTTAATTGGGAAAAAACCACTTATTTTATGGGTGCTTACCAAAAGGTTGTGGTAACTAAAAAGTAATTTAATATTTTTGAAACATCTAAAAGAATTTGAATAAATAAAGAAGCTACGTTCTTTGAATTATTTTGCTATTTTTATTTTCTATTGCTGTTTCCTTTTTAAGTTGTTGCGAAATAGTAAGTGTTTGTGGTTAATGATTAAAATTTATACGCTAAAGTAGTGGAATTATAATTAAGAGTAGAAACTTTGTATGCTATAGTACTAGGTTATCTATATGTTATGATAACTAACTGTTTCATTAAATGCAGGAAGGGCTAAGTTAACTTTTAAGTTAATAGAACTATTTAAGATAGCTAACTTTGTAAGGTTTGAGGTAGTTACTGGTTGGATAGCTTATACTTATTGTGGAGGCTGGGTAGAATTATTCGCTTTCTCATGTTAATTGTTGCAGAGTTTGATTCCCTTAATTTTTAGCTTTGGTTACAATTGAGGATTGGAATCTATTAACTGATTTATTGGCAGATAAAGTTGACCTTGAGGCTGATTTGCATTATTGAATTGTTTTAATTAGTTAATCTATTTGCTTTAATGGTGAACAATTAGGTTAAGATTTATTTAGTTAATTGGATTGTAGTTTATTGAATTCATTTATAAAACATTTAGTTAGTTTAGTTGGTAGGGTTGTTTGAATTAGCGGTTTTTGTGGGGCTATTTGGGAATACATAAGATTTATACATATTTGGCAAATTAGAATCATCAACAACATTAACGGTGCGTTTATTTCTTTCACTTTCTTTGTAATGTTGGGCTAGAACACTTATGGATTTATCTCGGTTAGCGGCGGATTCATCTTCATTTAGTAAATATTTTTCCGCACTAAAATAGCTAATATCTGCCATTTTAGAGTTAAGCATAAAGTAGGTTTTATTACCTTTTTGTGTTCTTTTGTTATCGGCTTGGAGCCAACCGGCATAAACTCCTAAATTACTAATGTGATCTTTTCGCATTTTCACAAGCCCTAATGGAGTATTGACTTGCACAGTAGTTAAAGCATTAACTATTTTTGTTCTATTTTCTAAGTCGGCATTAGTAACCTTAGCATTGGTAATAGCCTGAGCTAGTATTTTTACCCCAATATATCCTAAATAAGAAGCATAACGTGGGGTAACTTTATACTGGGCTTTATATTCCTTCACAAACTTGTGGTTGTTACCGGTGTTAATATTATACCAAGGAAAGCCTGTAACTCGCCAAGCATCAGTATCATTAGTACCTAAAGAATCTAACCATTCTGGTTCCCCCGCAAACATCACAAAGATATGTTTCTCTAAAGAAAGATGTGTACCAGCTAGCAAAGCATCTAGGTTTCTTAGTTCTTGGGGATCTATTACTATAATTAAAGTACTTGCATAAGATTCTTCAATCTTTTTAATAAGGGAGTCGGTAATACCTCGCCTTAAAGACAAGCGAATATCTTTAGCAAAAATAAAATTAGGTTTTTTCTTGGTTATTACTTCTTTAATATTAGTAGAGATATAATCCCCCTCTTCACCTGAATAAGTAATTACTACGGCATTTTTTACATTGCTAGCTTTAGTAATAACATCAGTTAAAGCAATAATGTTAAGATCAACACCCGATCTTAACCTAAAAGTCCATGGGCTAGCATAATAACCTTTAATGGTTTCCTCGGTAGCAGCTCCTGTAATTAAAAAAGGAATTTCATTTTCTTTAGCAAGGCGGGCAACACCTTTAGCTGCAGCATTATTATAAGTACCCATTATAGCTAAAGGTTGGTATTTCTGTAAAGCAATTTTCATAGCACTATATGCCTCTAATTGGTTACCAAAAGATTCTTCGGTAATGTATTTCAAAGGTAGTCCTAATACTCCACCACTGGCGTTAATTTCAGCCACCGCTTTATAAGCACCAGCATAGTAGTTTTGTACATACTCGTGGGATAGTAACAAAGAGTTAGTATCTATAATTACTATCTCTCTTAATTTTTGTGCTTGTTGTTTTTCTACTTTAGAACTACAAGATACCAAAATACCAAGTGTAAAAAAAACAATTAAAATTCTTACCATTTTATCCTTATAAATATCGCTAAAAATAATGACACAACTTAAGATATTGTATATTATATTATATATCATTTTTAATACTTAGTCATTTTATAATGGAATTAAATTCATGGCGAATTTACTAGAACTAAAAAATATCTTTTATAAAGTTGGTAATAAGCAAATTTTAAATAATATTTCTTTTTCTTTACAAAAAAATTCCTTTGTTACTATTGCTGGTAATAATGGAGCCGGTAAAAGCACTTTATGCAAAATTATTGCTAATGTTTTAAAACCAAACAGTGGAAAAATTATTAAAGCGAAAAATTGCCAGCTTAGCTACATTCCCCAAGTACATAATTATAATATTTTAGTACCTATTACTACTTTAAGTTTTTTAAAACTAAACAATAAAAAAACTTTTACTAGCTTTGAAAACGAAATTATTGAGGATCTAAAAATTGATGCCCTGTTAAATAATCAGTTAAAAGATTTATCTGGTGGGGAGAAACAAAGAGTACTATTAGCTAGAGCCTTAATTAGTAACCCAGATTTGTTAATTTTAGATGAGCCTACTGCTTTTATAGATTTTGGATCTAAAAGTAGTATTTATAATATTATTCATAAAGTACGACAAGTTAAAAAATTTGCAGTTCTGCTAATTTCCCATGATATGAACTTAGTTTTTAATAAAACAGATTGGGTAATTTATTTGGAATCTGGGCATATTTGTTGTGAAGGTAAGCCTCATAGCATATCTAAAGTTGATCTTGATAAAATTTTTGGCAATAATTGGAATGTGTATCATCATGGTAATCATCTTACAACTAATAATGAAACAAGTTAATTAATATTATGGAAATTATCTTATATGCAGTTTTAGCTGGTTTAGCTTTAGCATTATCTTTAACCACTTTCGGTAGTATTATTGCTTGGAAACGAAGTAGCTATTTAAGTGATGCCATAGCACATAGCTCTTTACTTGGTGTAACTTTAAGTTACTTATATAATATTTCTGCCAATATTATAATTATTCCTATTTGTTTTATTTTCTCTTTTACCTTAGTGTACCTTAACAAAAAATTTAATGTAGCAAAAGATTCTATTTTATTATTTAATACCCAACTCTCTTTGGCATTATCTTTTATTATTATTAGCTTATTTATTCAAGTACCTCTTACTAGTTTCTTTTTTGGTTCTATTTTATCGGTTAGTTTAAAAGATATTATTATAATGTATGTTATTGCTGTGTTTGCTTTAATTTATTTATATACTAATTGGGAAAAAATTATTTTAGCTACAATTAATACTGATGTTGCTCAAAGTGAAAATATTAATACTTTCTTGCAAGAAGTTATTTTAATTTTTGTGCTTTCATCTATTGTTTCTTTTGCTATTAAAATTGCAGGAGTTTTACTTATTCCCTCTCTTATGATTTTACCTAATATGGTGGCATCTGGCTTTGCTAAAAACCCTTTAACTAGTTTAGTAATTGCTTTTATTGTTAGTGGAGTTTGTATTACTTTAGGAATCTTAACCTCTGTTTTTGTAGATGTGGCGGTGGCTCCTTTAATTACCCTTTATTTAGTTGGGGTAATTTTAGTATCTTTACTATATTATAAAAAATAGTGCAAAGTAATAACAGTATTAGAGGCTAATATTTATACCATTACTAGCTAACTATCAATTATACAAACTTACATATAATAATTTGATAGTATATTATTTTTATTCTTAGTTATTTATTATAATTAATAAACCAGTTAATAACGGCGAAAAGGATTATTTCTTTTAGGTTTTGGCGAATAATTATTTAAAATATCTTCGCCTACTGCCATTCTTTTTCTTAACCTTGCTTCTGTAGTATTAGAATAATTAGCTAATTTTTTTGCAGAAGTTCTCTGTATTACAGGGTAAGGTACTTGTTGGTGTACTTGCTTACCTATTCGCTCGGGTGGAAAGTTATTAAATCTATTAGCCTTACTAAAAGATTCTTCATGAAGTATCTTGCTAGGTTTTCTGGAGTATCCCTCATGAAAATCCTCATAAGTTTCCCTGTAAGGCTCTTCGTAAAACATACGAGAAGGTTTATTAAATAATACTTTACGTTTTACCCCTTGTGATTCTAAATTCTTTATATTCGCTTGCACTTTAACTGGTAAATGGGAATCATCTTTACTTTTAGTAATTTGTAACGGTGGGTTAGTATTTTTTTGGCTAGAGTTAGAGGGAGTACTATTGGCAAATTCAGCGGTAGTTACTATATTTTGCATATTATTATACTTTTGGAGTTTTCTATTTATATTCCATTGATTCCTAACTACTTTATGGACAATATTATTAATATTTTGGGCATTATTGTATTCATTAATTTCAAAAAAAGCCCATAGAACTAGTAGGATCCAAAAAGCAAAAAATAAAAAATAAGAATAAAAAATAGAAATACTAAAAATGATAACTAACAAGCAAGCTAAAATAGAAAAGTAACCAGCAAATGGCTTTCTAATGCTAAAGAACACTAAAAACGGACAAAAAATAGCTAATAGATACTTCATAATATTAATTATACAATAAAAATTATGTAAGCCATAAAAAAAGAAGTAACTAAAAATTCAGCTACTTCTTTTCTATTAACCATATAAAAATATATAAAATATTGCTTATCTTTTTGAAAATTGAAAACTTTTTCTGGCTTTAGCACGCCCGTATTTCTTTCTTTCTACTACTCTTGGGTCTCTGGTTAAAAAACCTTCCTTTTTTAAAGATGGTCTATTTTCTGGTTCAAAACATACTAAGGCTTTAGAGATACCATGTTTTAAAGCACCAGCTTGCCCTGATAATCCACCACCAAAAACTGTAGCTATTACATCGTACTTAGCAACATTATTTGAAACTTGAAAAGGTTGTTCCACAATCATTCTTAATACTGGTCGAGCCAAGTAAGCAGTTATATCTTTTTTATTAATAGTAATTTTACCATTACCTGCTTTTATCCAAACTTTAGCAATAGAGTTTTTTCTTTTGCCAGTAGCATAGGCTCTACCTTGAGAATCTACCTTTTTTACATAAACAATTCTTTCTTCGTTGGGTTGGGTGTTTGCGGTTTCTTGTAGTACATTTGTAGTATTTACCATAAATTATTACCTCTTATTTTTAGGATTTAAAGCACCAACATCTATTACACTTGGTGATTGAGCCTCATGAGGGTGAGTATCTGATGCGTATACATATAGCCTTCTCATATTAGCACGTCTTAGTGGACCTTTTGGCATCATTCTTTCTATTGCTTTTATAATTAACCTTTCAGGAAAACTACCATTAAGAATATCTTTCCAAGATTTTTCTTTAATACCCCCTGGAAAACCTGTATGCCAATAAAAAACATTTTTATTTAATTTACCACCTGTGGTTTTTACTTTATTGGCATTGATAATAATAATATAGTCGCCATCACTCATATGCGGTGCGTATGTAGGCTTATGTTTTCCCCGTAGTCTATTGGCAACAATCACAGCTAACCTGCCTAGCACTACATCTGTAGCATCTATCACAAACCAATCATTTTTTATTTCCGATAATTTCGGTGAATAAGTTTTCATTTTCCTTTTACCTTTTATAAGCTAATTCATTCTAACAGTATATAGTTTTTAAAAATTTTCCATAACTATATATAATATTTAAGTAGTTTACACAATTTAATTATGTGAAAATTACTTGCAAGCTACTTTTAAGTAACTTACAACATAACTAAGTATATTAGTTAATCATATTTGAACAAATTGTCAACTAAATAGTATGTGAAAGTTATTATTTTATAATTTGTAGGTTAATTTACTATTAAATTAATTTTTTTCGTATTGTGTAATGAATTTATAAACTTATTTATAAACTTTATTTCATTTAGAAAATTTTATAGCAAAAAAATAGCCACTACCCTATTAATTCCTGCTAAATCTTTAAAAAACTTGTAATTACTATAATTGTATGCCTGCAATAGTTCTATAAGGGCATCTGTTTGGTTAAAACCAATTTCTAAGAAAATTTTACCCTTAGGGTATAAATAACTTTTAGCTTGCCTTAGAATTTCCTTATAAAAAAACAAACCATCGTCTTTAGCATATAAAGCACCAACTGGTTCAAAGTTTTTAGTTTCTAGGGCTATATTATTATCATTAAAAGCAATATAAGGTGGGTTACTTATAATTACATGAAACTTTTGTGTTAAACCTATAAATAAATTAGTTTGTAATAAAGTATAATTTTTAATTTTTAACATTAATCCATTAGTTTGAGCAACGGCTAAGGCATCAGAGGAAACATCTGTTCCTATTCCCCTTGCATTAGGATACTCTTGTAACAAGGAAAATAAAAGGCAACCACTACCTATACCTAAATCTAAAATATCTATATAACTTTCTTGAGCTACTTCTTGTAACATAGCTTCTATTAAAGTTTCACTATCAGCTCTTGGAATTAATACATTTTTATTTACTTGGAATCTACTTTGCCAAAAGTCCTTATAACCTACAATATAGGCAATGGGTTCCCCTTGTAACCTTCGTTTAATTAATTGTTGTACTTTTTGTTGCTGAGTTGGCGTTACAATTAAGGTATTACTAAGCTGGATAAAGATAGCATCATCTGTAAGGTTTAAAACATGCTTTAAGAGAATTCTAGCCTCTAGGCTATGGTTCTCAATAAAATTAGCTGTGGTTAAGGTAGTAATAGCTTGTTGATATAGGTTTTGCAAACGCATTAATAAGGAGATTCAGCTAATTTCAGGGCTTGGTCGTGTGCTATGAGGGCATCTATGATTTCATCTAATTCCCCTTCCATAACTTTATCTAACTTATACAGTGTTAAATTAATCCGATGGTCGGAAACTCTCCCTTGTGGAAAATTATAAGTTCTTATTCTTTCACTTCTATCCCCGCTACCTACTTGAGTTTTACGGTTTAAAGAACGTTCTGCATCTTGTTCTTTTTTTTGTTGCTCATAAATCCTAGACATTAGAATTTTCATAGCTTTAGCTCTATTCTTATGCTGGGATCTTTCATCTTGCTGGATTACCACAATCCCTGTAGGCAAATGGGTTAAGCGAACGGCACTATCTGTTGTGTTTACATGCTGCCCACCAGCTCCTGATGCCCTGTAAATATCTATTTTTAAGTCTTTTTCATCTATTTTTACATCTACATCAACTGCTTCTGGTAGTACCGCAACGGTGGCAGCCGAAGTGTGCACTCTACCATTGGTTTCGGTATCGGGGATTCTTTGTACCCGATGCACTCCTGATTCAAACTTTAATTTGGCAAATACTCCTAATCCTGTAATTTCAGCAATTACCTCCTTAAAACCTCCTACACCAGTTTCAGAAACACTAATTAATTCTACTTTCCAACGGTGTAATTCAGCATATTTTTGGTACATACGGAATAAATCGCCAGCAAATAAGCCGGCTTCATCGCCTCCAGTGCCGGCTCTAATTTCTAAAATAATGTTTTTATCGTCGTCTTTATCTTTTGGCAGTAAAGCAATTTGTAGTTCTTCTGTAACTTTATCAATTTGTTCTTTTAGGCTATAGTATTCTTCTTTAAACATTTCTTTTAGTTCTAAGTCTGTTTCAGAATCTAGCACATTTGCTAAACCTTCATATTCTTTCTCTAGTTTAAATAGCTTATTAATTAGCTCTACAATAGGGCTTAAATTGGCATATTCTTTAGAAATAGTTTTAAAGTCGTTGCCTAATTCGGCTGGTCCTTTTGCTAATTTATTGCCTAGTTCATCAAACTTTGCTACTAATGATGTTAAATTATTGTGAAAGCTCATTATTTTTTGTTACCTAACTATTTTGTAAAAAACTTTGTAACTTGGTTTCTTCTACTTTGGTACTTTGACCGTTTTGTAAGTTCTTTACAGTTAATATTTTTGTATTATATTCATTTTCACCAATAATAATAGCGATTTTAAAAATTTTAGGAGAAGTTCTTTTAAGTTTTACTTTAATATCTTTGCCTAAAATGTATTGGCTAGCAATATTATTATGCCGTAATGTATTAGCTAATTGTAGTGCGTAATTATTGAATTCATCTTCTTTTGTAATAATAGCTACAGATTCAGGTGCTAAATTAATTGGTTGTAGCATTAAAGCTAGTCTTTCAAGACCAGCTGCAAAACCAAAAGCACCAAGGTTAGGTCCCGACATTTCTTTTATCATATCATTATAACGTCCGCCAGCTATTAGGGTTCCTTGAGCTCCTAATGTATTGGTGACCACTTCAAAAACACTATGGCTGTAATAGTCTAGCCCCCTTACTAATTTTTCATTAATTACATAAGGAATATTCAGGATTTTTAAAGATTCTAACACTTTAGTAAATAGTTCTTTATCTTCTAAGGTTAAAGAACCTGAAATTTTAGGGGCTTGTTGTAATAGTTGTTGATCTTGTTCGTTTTTGGAATCTAAAATCCTTAAAGGATTCTTTTGTAAACGAGTTTGGCTATCTGCTGACAATTTATTTTCTACAGAATGTAAATAAGTAACTAGTTCTTTTTTATAAGCATTTAAAGAAGTATTAGAACCTAAAGTGTTAATTTGTAGTTGATAATCTGTAATTCCTAATTTTTTAATGAAGTCTATAGCAAGGAGGATCATTTCTACATCGGAAGTATAGTGGTTTGTTCCTAAATATTCAAAACCAACTTGGTTAAACTGCCTTTGCCTTCCTTTTTGTGGACGCTCATAACGAAACATAGAACCAATATAAAAAAATTTTAAGGGTAAACTATGGGTTAAACTATTGCTAATTAATGCCCTAACTACCGGTGCGGTACCTTCTGGGCGAAGGGCTATTCTTTCTTCGTTTTTACCTTGAAAGATATACATTTCTTTATTAACAATATCTGTGCTTTCACCTACATTCTTTTCAAAAATTTCAGCAAATTCTAAAATAGGAGTTCTAATTTCTTGAAAACCATATAATTTAGCTATTTCGTAAATTAACTTTTCTATATATTGAAATTTTTGGAGTTCCTCACCTAATAGATCATGAGTCCCTCGTACATTTTGGTATTTCATTGTAACTCTTTAGTCCTGTAGATTAGTATTATTAAGTGCTTTAGTTTTTTCTTTGGTTGTTACCATTTTTTCTACTAGTTTTACTAAGTGTTCTACTACTTCTTCATTAGGAATCTTATGGCTTTTTTGCCCGTTGATGTAAATAACATTTTCTTTATTGCTAATGCCTACTAAACCAATATCGGTATAGTTTGCCTCGCCAATACCATTCACTACGCAACCTAGCATGGAAATTTTAATAGGTTCTTTAATATGGGCTAACCTTTCTTCTACTTCAGTTACTACTTTCACTACATCAAAGCCTTGCCTAGCACAAGAAGGGCAAGAAATAATCTTAACACCTTTATTACTTAAATTTAAAGATTTTAAAATATCAAAGCCTACCTTTACCTCTTCAACAGGGTCGGCTGATAATGATACCCGAATGGTATCACCAATGCCCTGCCATAACAATGAACCTATGCCTAAACTAGAAAGCACCGTACCTGAACGCTTACTACCAGCTTCAGTTATACCTAAATGCAGTGGGTAATCACAGGCTTGTGAAAGCATTTGGTAAGATTTTACAGCTAAAAATACATTTGATGATTTAACACTAATTTTAAAATTGAAAAAATCAGCATCTTCTAAAATTTTCATATGAGTCAATGCACTTTCAAGCATAGCCTCTGGGGTGGGGCTTTTGTATTTGTCTATTAAGTGAGGTTCTAAAGAACCTGAATTAACTCCTATTCTTATAGAACAATTATTACTTTTTGCAGCTTTTACTACTTCCATTACTTTTTGTGAAGAGCCAATATTACCCGGATTAATTCGTAAACAAGCGGCTCCGGCTTCGGCTGCTTCAATAGCTCTACGGTAGTGAAAATGAATATCGGCAACAATAGGAACTTGAACTTCGGTAATTATTTTTTTTAAGGCTATTGTTGATTCTTGATCTGGGCAAGAGACTCTAACAATATCTACGCCAGCTGTTTCAAGTGCATGAATCTGTTTAATAGTAGCAAGATAATCTGTAGTATTAGTATTAGTCATAGACTGAACAATAATAGGGTTTTCACCACCAACTTTTACTTTGCCAACATTAACAACTTTGGTTTTTTTTCTAGGAATTATATAATCATAAAGCATAATATAATACCAGTAATTATCTGGCACGACTATATTTACTTAATAAATACTCATCTGTTAAAGCTATATTGTTTACCACATGACTATATTTTTTATTATTATATAAGAAAATATGGTTTCCAGAGGCAGTAATATTTACTTTGTCATAATCAGCAATATTCATAGCTAAACCATCTACTCCTGGAATTTCATAAACATCACCAGCTTTAAAGATTTTTTCTAAGTAAATTAGGTGCTTATCTTTTATATTATAAATACGTACCCAAACATCATCTGAAAAAGTAATTTTAATAGTTCTATCTTTTGTTTCTTTAGGAAAATCTGCAAAACGGAATTCGTCAGCTTTTTCATTAGTAACTACGGTAGAATCTGCCTTGTTTACTGTAGGACTGTTATTCACTACAGGATTGGTATTGGCTACCTTAGTATTTTCAGTTTGGTTATTATCTTCTATGGTAACTTCATTAGTACCATTATTGTTAGTTGGTTTTTCTTTCGTTACATATTCACTAGAGTCTGAAAAAACTTTATTAGGGTTTGGCTGTTCAACATCAAGGTTAGCAACTTTTTCATCTTGACCTTTTGGTAAGAAAAAGAACATATATATAGCCCCTATTAATACTATGATTAATAATAAAATAGGTAATAGTTTTTTCTTTTTATCTGTTGTCTTGCTTTCAGCACTATTTTGCATACGTTTTTTTACATTATCTTTTAAGATATTCGCAAAACTATATTTTTCTTCTAGTGGTGAAGTATATTCTGTATTGTGGTAATCTGGGTCGGAAAAATTGTAGGCTTTATCCATTTGAACTAAATAATTTTCTACATCTTTTACTTCTAAATAAGTAAGATACACCCTTAAATAGCCTAAAGCATAGGTTCTTTCTGGAAGTTCAGCAAAATTTTCATTTTCTAAGGCCTCTAAAAACACTTTTCTAATACGAATATCGGCTACTACATCATCTAAAGATAAACCCTTTTGCTGCCTTAAACCACGTAGTAAACTACCAATTTTAACATGTTCCACTGTAGGCTCTGCTACAACTTTAGCTTCTGCTGTACTTGGAGCAATAGCTTCTGTTTCAACGGTTTTACCTTTATCGGATTGTTCTTTTTCTGCTACCATATTAATTACCTTATTTTATACAAGTTAATGCTTTTGCTATTAATTGCTTAATAACCTCATTAACTGAAGTTATTTCTGTTACCATTCCTACGCACTGACCTGCCATTAATGAACCATTTTCAACATCACCTGCAATAACAGCTCGCCTTAAAGCCCCTACCCAATAATGTTCTATTTTCATTTGACCATCATACTTAGAAATTTTACCAGCTTTAAACTCTTCAACAACTTCTCTTTGCAACTCTACAAAACCCTTAGAACCTTTATTTACTAAGGCTCTTACCGGAATCACTGGGAATTCTGGATCTATTTGGACTGTAGATTGGGCATCACGGGAGGAAGCCCTAACAAAAGACTGCTTGAAGTTATCGTGGGCTATACATTCATTAGTACATACTAAAGCTGTACCTATTTGAACTCCTGCGGCTCCTAATTCTAAATACTTAGCTACAATTTCACCATGAATAATACCACCTGCCACAAAAACAGGTACTTCCTTTATCTCTGGTAGAATTTCTTGAACTAATACTGAAGTTGATACCGGACCAATATGCCCACCAGCTTCTGAACCTTCTATAATTAAGGCATCAACACCATTTTTGATTAACCTTTTAGCAATAGATACATTAGGGGCAAAAGCTATAACTTTGATGCCATAGTCGTGGAGTTTTTTTATAATCACAGCATTAGGCAAGCCACCAGCTAAAATTATATGCTTAATTTTCTCTTCACCACATACATCTATTAGTTCTTCTAATTTAGGATTCATTACAATAATATTAACCCCAAACGGCTTTTTTGTTTTAGCCTTAGTAAGGGTAATTTCTTTTTTTAGCAAGGGAGCATCCATTGAACCACTAGCAATAACGCCAAAGGCTCCGCTATTTGAAATAGCCGAAACTAAATTATGTTCCGAAATCCAAGACATTGCACCACCCATAATGGCATATTCTACACCTAGAAATTCTTGCCCTGTGTGCCATAACTTGTTTAATTTATTTACTTCCATTTTTTTTCACTTTCTACAAAATACTTATCTGTTTTCTAATACAAACATAGATATAAGATTAACAATAGTGCATACAAATTTCAACAAAATAATTTATTTTGTTGAACTACACATTCATTTAAAATGTATTTTTAAACATAATTATATTATAATCATTTTAATTTAGGTAAATTTAATTTTACAACTTTAAATAATATATTAACAGATTAATCTTAATAAGATCCTAATATTAATGTAAGATGTTATTAATATAAAAATTTTTAAGGAATGATATGTTTAGATCCTCACTTGAATCTGAAATTAAAAAATTCTCTGCTATTTCTAAAGAATGGTGGAAACAAAATGGTAAATTCAAAGTACTTCATAATTTCAATAACGCTAGAATAGAGTTCATTAGCCAAGTATTACAACAAAATAAGCTTCAACCACCCTTAGAAATTCTTGATGTTGGTTGCGGTGGAGGAATTTTAGCCGAACCTTTTGCCAAACAAGGTTTTCAAGTTACAGGTATAGATGCCTCTTTATCTACAATCTTAGAAGCAAAAAAACATGCCACAGCTAATAACTTAAATATTAACTACCTTAACAATACTCCTGAAGAATATTTACAAGCTAATCCTAATAAACAATTTCCAATAATTTTTGCTACAGAAATTATTGAACATGTGCCAGATCCTAAAGAGTTCCTAAAAATTGTTATAAAATTATTACAACCTAATGGTTTAATAGTTATTTCTACCATTAATAGGAATATCCAATCTTTAATTCTAGCTAAATATACAGCTGAATACATCTTAGGTTGGTTACCTAAAAATATTCACGACTTTGCTAAATTTATTACTCCTAAAGAATTATCTGATATGTTAGAAGTATATAATAGCTCTATCACCCATATTAAAGGTATTAATTTTAAAGTTATGAGCCAAGACTGGGTAATTGCTAATAAACCAACTATTAACTATATTTGTGTGGCAAAAAAAGCAAATAACTAACCACATAACTTATTTTGCTTATTTTAGTAGAGAATCTAGTTCACCTTTAGTATCTAAGGCTTGTAATTCAGAGTAACCTCCAATATGTTTATTATTAATAAAAATTTGGGGTACAGTTTTTTTACCGCCAGAACGTTGCAATACTTCTGCTACTTTATTAGGATCCTCTTGAATATTATATTCAATCCACTCTACCCCTTTCATTTTTAATAAAGTTTTTGCTTTTTCACAAAAAGGGCAATTATTACTTGTATACATTTCTATTTTCATGAAATATTTCCTTTGTTTATGTAATTGATATATTATTATATATAATTTCAGTTAATTATCATTATATTAGTTTTATAAATATTATTAATTATAAACTTATTTTTAAATTTTTAAAATTCCTTGAACTCTGGCAATAGCTAAAATATGAACTTCCCTAACTTTAGCCTTCTTTAAAACCTTAGCACAAGCATGAATAGTAGCACCAGTTGTAATTACATCATCTATTAATAATACTCTTTTCCCTTGTAAATATTCTATGTATTTTGGGTTAATGTTAAAACTATTCTTAACATTACTTAATCTATTACTACCACTAAGAGTCATTTGTGCTTTAGTTGCTTGGTGTTTCTTTAAGATTAAAGGATTAAAATATAAATTATTGCTGTTAGCAAAGGCTTTAGCTAACACTGCACTATGGTTGTACCTTCTTCTTAAAAGTTTAAAATAGTACATAGGGACAGGGATAACTACATCAATGTTTTGTAAAATTTCTTTGGGAATACTTTTTACTAAGGTTTGAACTAAAAAATCTTGTATTGCTAATTTATGAAAATATTTAAACTGGCTAATTAAGCTAAATGTTGTTTTATTATAAATATAATAAAAATTTAAACTATTAAAAGGTCTATACTTATGTAAGCACAAGGCACAAGTAGTACTATGTTGGGGAAGGTCTACTCCACAAACATGGCAGGTATGTTGCTTGACTTGAAGTTCTGTAAAGCAAGATGCACATAAAATCCCACTTGTGTACGTATTTTGGCAAACATAACACTTAGTGGGAAAAATAAAATTTAGGATATTTTTAAAAATTTTCATAAGTTTTGTAATTATTTTATTAATTTTTTATTATAAATACTAAAATTACATTATAATATGTCTGTTATTCTTAAGATTAATACACCTACAGAAAAACTACAAATTAACAATGACTGTATTTAACCAAGAACTACTTAAAATTAGAAAAAACCGTATTGAAGCTACTGCTATTAATTTTAATTTCTTAAAAAAAGAGTTAGCTGTACGTACTGCCGATCGCCTTAGCGAATTAAAAGGGAATTTTCCTAATACGCTAGAACTTGGTTGTGGTTTAGGAGAACTATTTCACACCTTGGCACAACAAGAAATGTTAGAAAAATTCCCTTATGTCCTACAAGCAGATTACTTTCTAAACTTTTTAAATGCTAATGATAGCACTAATAAAATTAATCTTACTTTTAATAAACTACCTTTTAAGGCTAATAGTTTTGATGGTATAATTAGTATTTTTGCCTTGCATAGTATGAATAACCTTCCTAATATCTTTAGCCAAATTCATAAAGTTTTGAAACCCCAAGGTTTTTTCTTTTTAGTAATGCCTATTCTTGGTACTTTAGAAGAACTAAAAACAGCTATGACTAATGCTGAAACCGAACTTTTTAATAGCTTTTCCCCTCATATTCACCCTTTTGCTAGTATGCAATCCTTAGCTGACTTACTACAAAGTATTGGTTTTCAAAGCATTACTGCCGATAAAGATAAAATTGAAATAATGTATAAAAATTTTAATAATATCTTTAAAGATCTTAAAGGTTATGGTGAAACTAATGTTTTATATAAAAGGTCTTCTTATTACTTAGGTAAAGCCTTCTTTAAATTAGTAGAAAAAAAATACCAAATTTTTCAAAATAAGGAAAACAATCATTACCCTGTTAGTGTTGAGTATTGCAACATTATTGGTTGGAAAGGTTAAAATTTCCTATACAATTAACAAAAGGCTATTAGCCTCATTAAGATTCAAGGATATATAAGCATATGCAATTACCTCCATTATTAGCTGGTACTTTAATTAAACGTTATAAAAGGTTTTTAGCAGATATTAAGTTAGATACCCAAGAAATTATTACGGCACATTGCCCTAATTCAGGTTCATTAAAAGGTTTAGCAGATGAGGGAGTAAAAGTTTATGTTAGTAAAAATATGAATCCTAAAAACAAACTGGCTTATAAATTAGAGTTAATAGAAACTAGTAAGCAGGCTCTTGTAGATATTAATACCAGTAGAACTAATCATTTAGTAAAAGAAGCCCTGACGTTAAAACAAATTCCAGAATTGGCTCAATATAATACTATTAAACCTGAAACTAAGTTTTTAAATTCTCGTTTAGACTTTCAATTAAGCAATACTAAACGCTCTTGCGTAGTTGAAGTAAAAAGTGTAACCTTACAAAGAAACCCTCTAGTTGCAGAATTCCCAGATGCCATAACCACCAGAGGAATCAAACATTTACAAGATTTAATAACTATTAAGCAATCTGGTATACATGCTGTTAATTTATATATTATTCAAAGAAATGATGAACACAAATTTTTTAGAATTGCTAAAGATATAGATAAAAACTATTTTAACACCTTTATGCAAGCTAAAGAGTGTGGAGTAGAGTTACTATGCTATACTTGTGATGTATCAACAACAAAAATTACAATCAAACATAAGGTGCAAATTAGCTATGGTGATACCAACAAAACATTACTTTAAAAAAGAAATTGGTTTATTAGATATTTATATTTACGATGATGTTGCCTTTGATGGGTTAAAAGCAGCTGGAACCTTAGCCAAGCAAACTTTAGAACATGTGGCTCCTTTTATTCAGGAAGGAATTACTACTTTAGAATTAAATAATATTTGCCATAACTTTATTATTAAAAATAATGCTATTCCAGCAACATTAGGTTACAAAGGGTATCAGTATTCTACTTGTATATCCTTAAACAATGAAGTTTGCCACGGCTTACCTTCTGATAAGAAATTGCTTACAGGTGATATTCTAAATATTGATGTTACCGTTATTCTTAATGGTTGGTATGGTGATATGAGCTCTATGTTTTCTGTTGGTAAAGTTTCCACTAAAGCTAAAAATTTAATGGCAATTACTAAACAATGTTTAGATGAAGCTATTAAAATTGTAAAACCTAATCTGAAAATTAGTGAAATTGGTAAATGTATTACCAATATTGCCCATAAAAACCATTTTAGTGTAGTAGAAGAATTTTGTGGGCATGGAATTGGCCATGATTTTCATTTAGATCCAAATGTATTACATTTTTATTATCCTAAACAGGATCTAACCTTAGAAAAAGGTATGGTTTTTACTATAGAACCCATGATTAATGCTGGTAAAAAAGAAGTTAAACTGCTAAAGAATGGCTGGACAGCGGTTACGAAAGATTTTTCTTTATCTGCTCAATACGAGCATACAATTGGTGTGACCGATACGGGTTGTATAATATTCACAGGAAATTATGGTAATACATAGAAATTATGAAGAATAACAAAGAGCAAAATAAGAATCTATTAAACCAAGGTCATCGCAAAAGAGTAAAAACTAAGTTTTTAAAAAATTATCATAATAATCTAGATCTATCTGAAGATGAGCTTTTAGAGCTAATCTTATTCTACTCTCTACCAAGAAGAGATGTTAAAGATTTAGCTAAAAAACTAATAAGGCAGTTTGGTTCTATTGCTCGTATTCTAAATACTGAATCCGATATTCTAAAAAATGTTGAAGGATTAAGTGAAAATACCATTACATTATTATATTTAATTAAACATACAGCAGCCCATCTCTTAAGAAAGAAAATTACTAATAGACCTATTTTAAACACATGGAGTACAGTATTAGATTATTGTTACGTGCAATTAGCCTATAAAAAGAAAGAATACTTAAAAATTTTATACTTAAATAATAAGTATGTTTTAATTAAAGATGATATAATTCAAGAAGGTTCTATTAATCAGGTGGTTGTAGATGCTCGTGAAATTGTAAAAACTGCTTTGAATTTTGGAGCGGTAGCTTTTATTTTAGTACACAATCATCCAAGTGGTGACGATACACCATCTAAGGCAGATATTGAACTTACAAAGTCTTTAGCTTATACTTGCAAAAATTTGAATATTACTCTTTATGACCACATTATTATTGGGCAAGAGGGTATTACTTCTTTTAGGGAATCTGGGCTTTTATAAAATAGTGACTTTATTTTAACATAACGAATTCCTAATATAAGGAATGATTTGGTAGAAAGCTGAAATTATGTTAAAATCCCTTATTATTTAAAGATATATGAGGTACATATGAGTGTTAGTATTAATTACATTCAACAAGTTTTACAAGAAAAATTCCCACAAGCTAAAATAGAGGTAACTGATACGGTAGGTGATGGTAACCATATTGAGGTTGCTATGATAGATGATATCTTCATAGGGAAATCTAAGTTAGAACGCCATAAATTAGTTTATGATGCTCTTGGTTCTATTGTTGGTAATGAAATCCATGCTTTAGCTTTAGAAACTAAAACCTTAAGTGAAGACACTCCTACCTATCAGCCCAATACTACTACTCCTAAAACTGTAGAATTAACCAATGATATTCTAAAAAAAATAGATATGGCTGTTCATAAATACAATGTAGTTCTTTTTATGAAAGGAACTAAAGATATGCCAATGTGTGGTTTTTCTGCTACGACTGTAGGTATTTTACAAAATTTAAATGTAGATTTCTTAGATGTAGATGTTATGGCAAACTATGAAATCCGTGAAAACATTAAAGTTTATTCCAATTGGCCTACTATTCCACAATTATATATAAAAGGTAACTTTATTGGTGGTTGTGATATAATAAAAGAAATGTATTTAAACCAAGAATTACAACAATTATTAACAGCTAATAATATTACTTTTAAGCCCAATGTTTAATAAAATAACCTTTTTTGTTAGTTGCTTGTTTGTTACCTGTTGCAGTGTTAGCAATATGTATGCTGATAGTAGTTCCAATAATACCCAACAATATATAAATGCTGCTACAGAGGTATTAAATAATACTCTTAGTAATTCCGATGAAAACATTCAAGATGCTTATGCTGATGTAAAAAAGTACCTAGACGATAACTCCCAAGAAATTATTTTAGAAAAATTAGGAAATCTAACTCCTAAAGACCATGAAGACTTAAGAAAAATTTTCCTAGAATTACCAGAAAATATACAAGTACGTTTTATTGCTTATATTCAAGTATCTTGTATGGCAACTACCACAGTTCAAAGCCAAGACTTATGCCTTGAATTAACCCAAGAACTAAATGACCTTCATACTAAATCTATGCAAGCTAAAAAAAATAAACCAACTTCTTCTAAAAATCCTACTTCTAAAAACAATAGTATTAACAACAAAAACCCTTAAAAAGATATGTTAGAATACCAAATTGTTAAAGCGGAAAACCAAAAGAACATCGTAATCTTATTACATGGTTATGGCTCTTCAGCTTACGATATTATTGGCATTACCCCTTTATTTACTAAACTAGCCCCTAGCACTACTTTTATAGCTCCTTTTGCTCCTTTACCTTGTAGTTTAGGCTTTGGGCAGGCTTGGTTTCCCATTAGTGAAAATCCAACTACTGGCAGGCTAGAAGTTACAGATTTAAAAAGTGTAGCTAAAGCTAATAAAATCCTTAAAGAGTTTATTCAATATGTTAGTTCTACCTACCACACAGATGTTGACCAAATTGCTTTATTTGGTTTTTCCCAAGGAGGTATTATGGCTTTATTTCAAGGGTTACATAGTAGGCAACAGTTCGCTAGCATTATTGCCCATAGTACTGCATTTTTTGATGATCCCTTAACTATTTTTAATAAACACCAAAACATTTTGCTTATCCATGGTAAGCAAGATGAAGTACTGCCCTTTAATATGTTTGAAAAAACCAAAAACTTCTTAAATACTAAGCATGTTAGCTTTCAGGAATTTACCAAACCAGCCATGGGGCATAATGTAGATAATGAAAGTTTACAAATTGCAGAAAAATTCTTCTTAAAATACTTTTAGCTATAAACCTTTCATGCTTTTTATTATAAATACTAGTTTATTAATTTCTATAAAGAATTACAATAAATAGTAATATCTATACTCAATATAGCTGTTTTTATAGAGGCAAATAAATAATCAAGTAATCTATTAATTTTTATTACTTGAATAAGGTAGTAATTGCGATAAAAAAACAAACTAATCTATTTCTCAAGAGTCATTGTTAAAGCAGGGGTTTTCACAGTTCCATTAATACCTATAACATCTGCAAAAATTAGATTTTCAGCACTTGACAATACAGTCATTTTCAATATATCAGTTGCTTCATGATTGTGAAGATTAAACTCTATTGTACCAACATCATGAATTGTAGCAGTATGAACAATATCATAAGTAAACCTTACACGTACATTACCATTAAGATATACTGCTAAAGTCATGCTTCCTTCGGCACTCTCGGGAGCTAACACATAATTAATATGTCCTATAAAAGTTCCATAGTCGTTTAAATTAAATTCACCAGTCTCTATGCTAGTATATTCAAAGAATTGTTCCCCCGATTCAATCTCTACTCCACCTCTTAAAATTACAGGGGTTTCCACATTGGCTGGAATAATTATAGGGGATTGTTCTGGTGCACTTGTAACTATATTATTGGAATATATACCAACATTTTTATTTTTGGGAAAATTTATATTTTTCATCTTTTAACCTATTTATATAATTATTATTAACTATTAATAAAAATTTTATTTATTACCTTAATAAAGTAGTAATGACTATAAGAAATCAAACTAAGAAGCTACCTCAAGAACCATTGTTAAAGCAGGGATTTTTACAGTTCTATTAACATCTACAACATCTGCAAAAACTATATTTTCAGTAGTCGTAGAGACAACAATTTTTAATGTATCAGAATCATGGGTATGAAGATAAAAATCTATTGTACCAACATCAGGACTTGCATCAGCATGCTTAATCTGATGAATATAGCTTTGAGATAGTTCACCATTCAAATATATTAATAAAGTAATAAATCCTTCAGCACTTTCGGGAGCTAATACATAATTAATAGACCCAAGGGCAGTTATTAATGGTGCTATTCTAAATTCACCAGCTTCTATATTAGTATATTCAAAAAAGATTACTGACCCTGATGTAGCCTCTACTGGTCCTCTTAAAATTACAGGAGTTTCAACATTCGCTGGAACAATTATAGGGGATTGTTCTGGTGCACTTGTAACTTGATTAATAAAAGATGTATTAGTATTTTGGGAAAATTTTGTATGTTTCATTGTTAACCTATTTGTATAATTATTATTAATTATCAATAAAATTTGATTTATTAAATAATTTAAATTTTTATTTTTTTAATGTATTAAATCTTTGATAATATTATTTAAGCCCTAATTTCTTGTAACAAAATTGCTAATGCTGTTGATGTACCTAATATACTATCTGCAAAAATTATATTTTCAGTAGTAGTAAAGGCAGTAATTTTTAATTTATCAGTTGACTCATGTACCAACAGAGGAAATTTTATTACGTTCTTATTAGAGTCTAAACTAGGATGCAAAATATCATAATCAGTAAAGCGTTCATATACTTTATCATTCATATATATTGTTATAGTCATCTTTCCTTCGGCACTCTTGGGGGATAAATTATAATAAAGAGAGGTTATTATAGTGCGATCTGGTTCTATTGTAAATTCACCAGCTTCTATATTAGTATATTCAAAAAAGATTGCTGACCCTGTTACAGTAGCCTCTACTGGTCCCCTTAAAATCATAGGAGTTTCAACATTGGCTGGAATAATTATAGGGGATTGTTCTGGTGCACTTGTAACTTGATTAGTATTTTCAACTCTATATTGATATGAAAAATTATTATTATGTGAAAAATTTTGATTTGTCATTTGTAACCTTTTGGTAATTGTTAATTATCAATAAAAATTTTATTTATTAAATAATTTGAATTCTTTATTTTATTTTTTTAATGTATTAAATCTTTAAGGTGGGAAATTAAACCCCAGCCTCTTGGATAAACATTGTTAAGGCAGATCTCTCTACTATACCATTGCTATTTGTAACATCTGCAAAAACTATATTTTCAGCTCCTGTATAACCAGTAATTTTCCATACATCAGTTGGGGTGCGTTCGGCAATTTCAAAGTCTATCATGCCTACATCTGGATTATTATCTGTATGTACAATCTCATGGTTTAAAGTTAAATATACTTCATTATTTTTATACACAGTTAGTTCAAGATTCCCTGTATTACTTGCTGGAGTTAAAACATAATCAATAGTCATTATTAAATAGCTATATCCATCTATTGTAAATTCACCTGTTGTTATATTGGTATATTCAAATAAGTTGGAACCAGATATAACAGATACATCTCCTTGTAAAACTATAGGAGTTTCCACATTGGCTGGAATTAACATAGGGGATTGTTCTGGTGCACTCATAATTCTATTAATGGAATATGCCTTAACATTATTATTTTGGGGGAAATTTGTATTTTTCATTGTTAACCTATTTGTTTAATTTATTATTACTTTAAAAATTTAGCAATTTAACATAAAAACCTAAACTAATCGTCTACTATCTCCATTGTGAGGGCAGGTCTTGTAACAACTCCATCGCTATTAATAGCATCTGCAAAAATTATATTTTCAATCTCGGTAAAGACAACAATTTTAAGTACATTACCTGTAATGCCACTGGGAATAAAAAATAATATTGTACCAACCTCAGGAGTTGAACCAGTATGTTCAACATAATGAGGATACTGTTGATATACTCTATCATTACTATATAATAATACATTAATATTCCCTTCGGCACTCTCGGGATCTAATATATAAACAATAGAACCCTTTAAATCTACTGGTTTTACTGTAAATTCACCGGCATCTACATTAGTATATTCAAAGATTTGTTCCCCTTCTACAACTTCTACACTACCCCTTAAAATCATAGGAGTTTCAACATTCGCTGGAATAATTATAGGGGATTGTTCTGGCGTACTGATAATTCTATTTACCGAAATCGTACTAGCTTTATTATTTTGGGGGAAATTTGTATTTTTCATTGTTAACCTATTTATATAATTATTATTAACTATTAATAAAAATTTTATTTATTAAATAAATTAAGCACTTTAATTAACCTTAATTAAATCAAGGGTTTTATGTTTTTTATTTGTAATGGGTTGAACCGGATACAGCCAGACTTACTATTGTTTATTTACTAAGTTTGATAGTAAATACTATCAAACTTAGTATAAATTATGAATAACCTATCTAGACTTATAATAATATTGTGAAAATATTTTAATATAATAGTAATATTAAAATATAAATAATTACACAGAATAAAATTATATAAAGCTGAGGTTGAATAATTTATAAAATAAAAGAATTTTTATAAATTGCATTATACCACAAAGTTAGAATAAATACAAGTTTATTTTAAAATTAATTTTTAATTATGGGATTAAGGTAGTCCATACTGTATCCATAATATCAGTACATAATTCTTTAGGTGAAGTATATTTAAAATTCACCATCGGGATATTTACCTTATTAGATAGGATAATAATCATAATATCTTTTGGGATATTTAAAGCAACGCAATTACCTGTAAAACCAGTATGTCCTAAAGTTTTAGCAGGGCGATTATTCCCCATGTATGATTTATTACTATCAAAACCTATAGCTCTACCACTTGCTTGGGGAGTTAAGTAAATATCTCTAACCTCTTTAGAATACAGTAAATTACCATTGTAACTACCACCACCTAAAATCATCTTACCCCAGATTAGTAGGTCGTTCATAGTAGAAAAAATCCCAGCATGCCCCGATACCCCCTGCATCGCATAATAAGCATTACCATCTTCAACCTCACCTTGTAGTGTAACGTTACGCCAGTCTTTAAAGTCTGTAGCTTTAGCCTTGCCTTTATACAAAATATGGTCGTTAATTAAGTGCTGTTCATATAAATTCTGCCAGTCAGTTGGAACGGCTCTACTTGTTAAATTATGCGGTAGGTTATACATGGTATCTACCATATTTAGTGGAGAAAATATATACTTTTCGGTGTAAACATCAAGGGGCATGTTAGTAATTCTAGCTACTACTTCCCCTAAAATAATAAATCCTAAATCTGAATATATACTTTTACTACCAGTTTCATATTCAAGAGGTAAACTAGAAATATAAAGAATTACATCTTTAGAGTTTTTATTATGTAAATATAAAGGCTCCCATGCTGGTAAGCCTGATGTATGAGTTAATAAATTGTAAATGGTTATATTTTCCTTGCCATTTACTGCAAATTCTGGAATATATTTAGCTACTCTATCTTCAAGACTTAAACGTTCTTCGTAATTAAGCATCATAATTGCTTGAGTTGTAGCTACTACTTTAGTGAGTGAGGCTAGGTCAAAAATATTATTTTCTCCTAGTACCTCCTTTTTTTTAATTAATTTTCCTTTGTTATAATAAGCCATATAGCCAAACGACTTATTATAAATGACTGCTCCATGATATAATACCGCTACCTGCATACCTGCGGTTTTTTTCTCTTTAATTTTTGCTTGGGCTAATTCATCTATTTGATTTAAGGCTGGTAATAAGCTAATAGCAGCTAATAGTTGATAGCTAGAAAAACAAAAAATAAACAATAAAACTATAAAATAGGAAACTCGCATGCAAGTACTAGAATTCATGTTAATTGTGATAGTGGTAATTCATAAATAATGAAAAAACTTTAATACACATTTATTATTTAGCATAACATAAAAGTAACCATAAATTCCTATTTTCCTAAAAAAATTTATACCTGCTCCACTATATATTAATGTTATCCTATATAATAGGCTATAAGTTTTATGCTTAACCTTTAAACTTTAATAGTAATTTATAATATTATAATAATACTTACCTTTAAAGTTAGATAAATCCACCTCTATATAACTAGGAATATCTCTTTTTATTAAAACAGTAGCTGCTAAACTTTTGTAAAATTTTTATAAAAAAATGTTGAATAATCATAAAAAACTTGTTATTCTTTTGAGAATTCCTGAAAATACTGACAATACTTAGGGTATTGCCATGCTTTTTTAAAGACTATCAGGACAATAAATAGCTAAAAGGTTAAAATAATAATGACAAAAAGACATAATGCAAAATATAAGATTGATCGTCGTTTAGGTGTAAATTTATGGGGTAGAGCTAAGTCTCCCTTTAATAAAAGAACCTCTCGTCCAGGGCAACATGGGGCTAATCCTAAAAAAAATAGCGACTATGGTATTCAATTACTAGCAAAACAAAAATTAAAAGGCTACTATGCTAATATTGGGGAAAGAAAATTCCGCAGATACTTTGATGAAGCAGCTAGACGCACAGGTGATACTTCACAAAATTTAATATCTATTTTAGAATCCCGCCTAGATACTGTTATTTACCGTATGAAATTTGCCCAAACTATGTTTGCATCTAGGCAGTTTGTAAATCATGGTCATATTCTTGTCAATGGTAAAAAAGTAAATATTCCTTCTTACTTAGTAAAAGCAGGTGATGAAATTGAAGTTAAGTCTTCATCTAAAAAATTAGCCATTGTTTTAGAAGCCGCTGCCTCAGTAGAAAGAGATGTTCCTAGTTACATGGAAGCAGATTTATCTAACTTTAAAGGTAAGTTTATCTCCCACCCAACTTTAGAAGAAGTTCCGTATCCTGTAAAAATGGAACCAAACATCGTGGTAGAATTTTATTCTAGGTAGTTTATCTATATATATGCAACTTCCTTCATTTTTATGTTTTATGATAAAGGGAAAGTTGTTAATGGTAATTTTTTAATAAAATCTTATTTAGGTAAAAATAATATCATCCTCGTAAATTAGTGGTTCACTTAATCATCTTTAATATGAGTAATTATTATAAATAGGTATTGCATCACCCCTAACTAGGTTGTATTCTATAATAGATAGAACATTAAACTTAGTTAGGTTGTACTAAAGTCTTTTGGAGAAATAATTTACCATGAAGTTTTCATTACTATATTTAATCTTATTAATATTTTTGCTTTTATCTTTTAAGTGTTTTGCTGTAGTTGATGATACTACTGATTCGGTAGTATCTGTAAATACTAAAACTTCAATAAAATCTAAAAATGAATTACAAGATATGTCTGATCCTTTAGCTGTTTATACGCAAGTTGGTACAGGTATTACTAATAAAGGTTTAAATTTTAAAGTGGGTAAAACCTACGATACTCATAATCCTGAAACTGCAGCAATGAATATCATTGAACTAAAAGGTATTATGGGGGAAAATTTAGGTTGGACTGGTAATAATCAACGTGATAATTCTATTGATTCCTTTCGTTTAAGGAATTTTGGAATTAATTTAACAAATGGGCATGCTCATCAATTAGATATTAACTACAATTTAGATGGTAATACAATAGCAAAACAAACAGCAGATATTTCTTATAGTTTTATTCAGGCATTACCTAAATTAGGTCCTATTACCTTTTATCCATTAGCAGGTGCAGGTGTTTCTATTGGTGAAGATGCTAAAGAAACCTGTAATGAATCTAGCTCCACCACTTGTATTGATGGTGGCTTCTCCACTATGGGAGTATTTGGGGTAATTGGTATGTATAGTAAACTTGAAATTACTAAAAAATTATGGATTAATTACAATCCTATGTGGTTAACTACCATTGCTGGAGATGTTAATTATGAAGATAATTATTATGGCGGTCATGGTGTTATATTTACTCATGAATTTGCTATTAGTTACCAATTTACTCCTCGCTTTAATGTTCGTTATTATGCAAACTGGAGCAACCAAACTAGTTTTCTTGATGGGGATCAACGCATAGAAGTTAACTATCAGCTTTAACTTATAGTTACAGTATCGGTATATTTATGGTTCCGCCGTGGCTATTGCTCACCGTCTAGCTAAGTGTTATAATAATAAAGGTTATATGCCTTCTATTCGCATAGTTCCTATTGCTCACCGTCTAGCTAAGTGTTATAATCTTTACTTTATAATAAAGCATTAGGATATTGTTCCTATTGCCCCCCGTCTAGTTAAGTGTTATAATAAGAAGTATAAAGAATTAGAAGATAAGATAGTTCCTATTGCCCCCCGTCTAGTTAAGTGTTATAATAAACTTAAGATTATGGAACTAATACATGGAGTTCCTATTGCCCCCCGTCTAGTTAAGTGTTATAATATGAAACTAGGAAACGTATGGACAATTATAGTTCCTATTGCCCCCCGTCTAGTTAAGTGTTATAATAAAGGCTAGAAAGAATGGCAAAAGTGGGCAGTTCCTATTGCCCCCCGTCTAGTTAAGTGTTATAATTTTCTTACGAGCGTTGCTTCGTTTTCTGTGTTCCTATTGCCCCCCGTCTAGTTAAGTGTTATAATAGCGAGTAAATAAAACTCTATTTCTTACATGTTCCTATTGCCCCCCGTCTAGTTAAGTGTTATAATTATTATTAACATTCTATATATCTTACGCATGTTCCTATTGCCCCCCGTCTAGTTAAGTGTTATAATCAAAAAATCAATCTTCCCCACAGAGTCTTCGTTCCTATTGCCCCCCGTCTAGTTAAGTGTTATAATTGTTTTTGTATTTTTAACTGTTCTTGTAAAGTTCCTATTGCCCCCCGTCTAGTTAAGTGTTATAATTACATATTGAATATTGTCAACAATAATTTAGTTCCTATTGCCCCCCGTCTAGTTAAGTGTTATAATTGACAAATAAGCGGTTAGTTGAGGAGGCCCGTTCCTATTGCCCCCCGTCTAGTTAAGTGTTATAATTGGAATTTGACAACTCAATTGAAGATGAATGTTCCTATTGCCCCCCGTCTAGTTAAGTGTTATAATTATACACGCACAAACCTACTGCGAGGAAAAGTTCCTATTGCCCCCCGTCTAGTTAAGTGTTATAATTTACTCGTTGGCGTGAGCTAGCAGGCGAGAGTTCCTATTGCCCCCCGTCTAGTTAAGTGTTATAATAATATTGGCTTTACAGGTGTAGCAAGCCTGGTTCCTATTGCCCCCCGTCTAGTTAAGTGTTATAATGGCAATGGTAACTATAAAATTGATTTAGCAGTTCCTATTGCCCCCCGTCTAGTTAAGTGTTATAATAGGAGGAAGTGTGAGAGTAGTATAAATAAGGGTTGGTAAAAAATTAATACCGTTTTAAATAAAATAGTTGATAATTTAAAAACTAAGCTGTATTATATATATTAACTATAGCACTTAACTAGGCGAGGGGCGTCTTAGGTAACTAGTTAATTAAATAACGAAAAGAATAGAAAGGTGTATATTCTATATGAATATGCATCTTTCTTTATTTTATTAAAAATAAAATCTTATTTTTAATTACAGTTTAATAATGTTAAGAATTTTTTTCGATTCGTTATAATTGTGTTGTTTAATAAAATTATTAAACTTTAATATACTAATCTTTCAATAAAAAGAGTATAGTTTATTACTCAACTTATTATATTAAAAAATAATAAATTAACTCATAACACTTATGTTAAAAAAATTGTAATTGCCTAGATTCTAAACGAGGATCTTTAATCTTTTTTCTACCAATCATGTTTTCAGTCATACCGAATTGTTTATCGGTTAAATAAAAAAACATTACACTACCTTGAGGGGGAATATATTGTTTTAAATCCTTAGCTTCAGCTTTAGCACCTGCAAAGGTATCATAAAATTTTGCATATAATGAATATTGCACTTGAATGAAACCATTAGCCAGTAACAATTTTCTAAACCTTGTATATCTTCTTATATCTATTTTTTCTTTAGTTGGTAAGTCAAACGCTGTTAGTAACCACATAATACGCCACCCATTTACTCCTTTTTCCATTTTGTTAATACTCCTGTAAGGTGTTTGAAATTGCCTTTTTAGGCACTCCTGGTACAAGGATATGAGGTAATACTAAGCTATTAACAGCACTATACTGTAAATATTGGCAATAGCTTGTATTAACCTCATGAATTCCTTGCATTAAACGGTAATTTTTATTTCTTAATATAATCGTATAGTTATAAATATGTTTAAGTAATAATTGTTTAATTTGAGGGGTTAGCTCTAAATTTTCGTTTTGAAAATCAAAATTTTGTAAAATTTTATATACAGATTCATCTACGATATAACGAAAGGGTTCTACAAAATCTTCCACTAAATTAAAAGGATTATCTTTGCGATAATGCCCTATCCCAAAATTAAGGCATAAGCCTAAACTTGCTAAAGACCGTGCTACCATAGCTCTAATAACACTATAACCATAATTTAAGCAGATATTTATAATATTGCTGGCTCCTCTTTTTTCTCTATTCATAGTTAAGTTAAATAAATTAAAATAATCTTGCCAGTAAACTTTAGCCACTTGGGCTTCTATATTAGTAGCATCACCTAATTCAACTAATTTATGAGCTGAATTTATATAATTATAACTTTGGGTTTGATGATTATTTAATATTGTTGCTTGCCCTTTAATTTTGCTTTGAATGATTTGTTGCCAAGCTACTGCACTTGTTCTAGAACCAATTAGTTGTGCTTGCAAATATGGGCGGATAGCTCCAGCATTATTCATATTATTAGCATAGCAATAACTAGTTGGCATATAATTACTATTTGTGAATAATATTAAGCCACCATTTGTTGTAATAGCAGAAATTACAGCAGCTGTTAATTTAACTTGGAAACTACTAACTATTAACACCGCAATATCTTTAGCAGCTACGTAGTTTTTATTATCAGCTTGTTCTATAACGATTCTACTAGTATCTACCGATAAATAAGCAGAATTTTCAATGGAAATAATTTTTTCAGACATTAGTGTTATCTTTTTTTATTTTTGCAATATCAACACGAGTTCTTACTGGTTTTAAATCTGCAACATTCTTCCAACCAATAATTTTATAAAAATCTTTTTCTTTTATTTTATTAAGATAATCTTTTTCTGATTCGCTTGTTTCTTTTAAATGTTTAAGAACTTGCGAATTTATACCTTGATTATCACCAAAAGAAAAAGGTTCTGTTGTTAATAACAGGTTGATACCACCCTTTGTTGAAAAAGATTGGATTACATAAAATTCTTTTTTTTCTTCACTATATACTAAATCATTAGGGTATAAATAATAAGAATTATCAGTATCTATTAGCTTATTATCTTTATGTAATTTGATTGCTTGTAGTTTAGTGATAGGTTTACCTTGCCATTTATTACCATCACTTTTATAAACACAAGCACAAGAGTAACCATCTCCTATATAAATTGTTTTACTTTTAGATTCTGTATGTTGTTGCTTACAAGAATCACCTTCTGGATTATACTTAACTCTGCCATTCTTTTTAAAGTACATTCGCACTTTTTTTACTTTGTTCCTTTTTATATTTTCTGGAAAGAAGATACCATCTTCATCATTTTCTCCACAAAGAGCAAGTTTTAATAAATCTTCAGTTTTATTTTTATCTATCTTATCTTTTGTATCATTTTCATTTTCTAACTTTTCATAACGAATCTCAAACTGTTTAATTATAGAGTGTTTCAGTTCTTCACCTACAACTAAATCATTAATCTTTTTAATAACATCTTCTTTATTTTTAGCCTTTTCATTTTTAGCTTTAATTAATAGATTACTTAAAGGTTTTCTATTAATTAAATACTTTTGATTATCTGGTTTATTAGATTCTTCTAAAGAGTAAGGAGTATCTTGAAATAAAGACATATCAGGGTAACGATCTGGCTTATGCCATACTACATAATCCTTTAGCCTTTCTCTTAAAAGACTCTTTAATGCTGGTAAAGGAACCGTAGGATAAAAACCTTCACGAACTACCTTTCCATCATCTTTTTTAGCAATAGCTTTTAACGATTTATTACCTTTAGCGTAGATTGTACTAGCTTTTTGTAACAAAGAACGAGTAGTTAGACCAATAATAGCCGCATCTACTAAATGGTGGCGGTGGTCGGCTCTTTTATACCATTGTAATTCAATAGGATCAGTTTTTCCTAAAAATTCCTGCTTTTCTTTTTTCTTATCTTCTGCCTTATTAGAATCAAGGTATGCTTTTTGCAATTCCTGATATTTACGCCATTTTTCAGTAGGTAAGAATTCTGGTTTATTAATTTTCTGAGTAATCAGTGGTTTATTTTCTTCAATGCGAATCTCAGCAAGTATATTTTCTAATTCCCAATGTTGCCGTAAATAGGCTGTTAAGTAACCACGGCTTACCTGCACATTTTCTTTCTTAATTTCATTTTGTAACCAGTTAGTTAAAACTCTACCAATAAAAGCTGTTTCGGTATTGGCTCTTTCCATAAAGTCTTCACCCACTCCTTCTCCATGTTCTTTGGTAAGCAGTAGTTTAGCTTTTTTTTGGAAGTATGTTTTATCTTCACTACTTGGTTTTTTTTCTCTGCCTTCTTCATTACCTCCCTGTTCTTTATATTTTTTAGCTAATGTTTCAATCCACTCCCAGTTAAAACCTAAATCTTTCATTGCTGGAATTTCTTTAGCCTGAAAAGGGGTATAATTAGTTTTGTTATTATTAATTTCTTTACTAGTAAGCACTAAGTTATATAAGGCATTACCACCACCTTGTGTTTTAGGAATAATATGGTCTATTTCTGTTTTAAAGAAATCTTCTACATTTATAGGTTTACCAGTATAAGCATCTTTATAACCTTGTTCTTCCCATAAACGATATTTCGTAATCTTATTTTTACTAATTGGTATACCTTTATCAGCTAGTTTTTCAGCATATTTAGCTCGTTCTTCTCGTCTGTTTTTATTATCATTTTCTATTTCTTTTCTTTTACTTACTGGATTTTTCATTTCCCTTGATAATTCAATATTAATGAACTCTGGTTTTCCACCTAATTTATGGTAGGTGTAATTAAGGACTCTTTTTAGTTCTTTTAAGCTACGTTTAACTACAGGGTTGGTAACATCTTTAAGTAGTTCCTCAAAAGATTTATTATTGTTTACATTGGGAAATTCTTTTTTTCTGGCATCTTCTTCTTTTTCCCCAGCAATAATATGTGGCAAGAGCTTACGTATTGCCTGAATTGAATATTGGGCTCTACCAGAATCTAAAGTAATACCATTTTCAATAACCATTTTAGGTAATAACGTAAACTTTTCATAGTCTTTTAAGCTATCAAGAAAATTGAATACATTATTAATACTATGTTCCTCTTTAGTTAGTTTTAGTTGTTCTTCAAAAATCTTTTTAATTTTTTCTTCTATTTCTTCTTTAGTTTCATATAACTCATCGGTGTTAGCCATTAAAGATAAAAATTGTAAGCTAACTTCTTTTTCAGTAGTTGTTAATGTTTCCCATAATTCTACAGCTTCTTTAAAAGTAGGATCTTCTTGGAGTTTAGTAGAATTAAAAAAAGCTAGGGTTTTATTACCTATTAAACCATTCTTGGTATTTTCTTCACCAATTTTAGTACGGTCATGGGTAAAACGGTACATATTAGAATCTATATTTAATTCTGTGTAAATATCTTTAAATGATACAAAAGCATTTTTGTTAAGAAATTTACGTAATTTATCTTTTTCATCATCATTGAGAGGTCTTACAGGTCTAGCAGATTCCCTTTCTTTCTTTGCCTCTGTATAGATTCTTTTTCGTTCTTTTTCTGGTAAATCTTTTACTTGTTCTCTTAATTTATCACTCTCTTCTTTAGTGAGTATAGGTTTTAGTATTAAGTTATTTAACTTAGCTTCAATACGCCATTTTTGAAAAGCTAAAGATACCTTGGCAGCTACCTTTTCACCGGTTAAGTTGCAATTTTTTATATTATCGGGATCCCAACGAATAGGTCTTTGGTAAAAAATAGATTCATAAAGGGCATCTTTAAAGGTAACCACATTTTTTTGCCGATTTTCTTGGAAGTATTGTAAGCTATCTTCCCCAGCAAGCTTTATAAAAGATTCTTTTAAAATAGTATAGTGTTTACACTGCTCTTTCATAATCTTATTAAATTCATCTTCTATGATTTGGCGTAGCACGTAAGTACCATGAGAATCTTTATTATTAGTTAAAACCCTCCATTCTTTAGAGGTGTTTTTATTTTCTTGTTGTTGTTGATAATAGTATTCACCAAGAGTCATAAGTTCATATTGGTAGTCGTAATCTTCTTCTATTTCATAAAGAGGTTCACCTTTTTTACTAGTTTTTTGTTTACCTTTAGAATCTAATTTAGGAATTTTATTGCCATTTACATCTTTTTTATAAATAAAATTTCCTTCTTTATCTTGTTGAAGAATTTTTTTAGGCTCTCCTTTATTATTTTTATTAATAATAGGTTCATTATTTTCATCTAGCTTTTTAATATATTCCCCATTGTTATCTTTTTTACGTAAAGCCTTGTTACTTTCTTGAATAGCTTTTCCTACATTACCATTAGCCCGCAAATCTCCCCGATAACCACGATTCTTATTTAAATGAGATAAAACTCTAAATAATTCCGGTAAAGTTATTTTTTGCGTTAAAGCTTTAGCTCTTAATGCAAAGATTTCATCACTACTGATTTTCTGCCACTGATTCTCTGCTTCTTTATGTAAATCTTCTTGGTTTAAATTGGGTAATTCGGAAGCTAAAACTATTTCAAACAAATGGAATAATTTACGTCTACGATGAACCGAACGTTTAAGTAATTTACGTTGCGAACGTTTTGAACGGCGAGTAGTATTTAATAAAGTATTAGTCTTAGGATTTAAAGGTTCACGAAAGATTACTGTATCCATGTGGCAGATACTTAGTACTTTAGGGTCAACACTATCTTTACCCTGATCATCTTTTTCATAAATAAGATTTCCCTGAGAGTCAGTTGCTAACTCATATGCTACTAAACCTAATGAAGATGTACCAACATCTATACCTACTCTATATTTCATACCAACCTCTACTCATATTAGTTAAATTTATAATATCCTCAATATAAATTATATCATATCATATCACAACATTCTATAACACTTAATATTGCTTATTGTGATGATTTTAGCACAACTAAATGTATAATCATAGGGGTAATTATATAACGATTTACTAAAATTAAAACATTATAACAAAATATGAAAATTTTTAACCAAGTATTAAGAAAAAAGAGGTAAAATAATAATTAGTACAACTTAGCAAATCTTATAAGATAACGAGTACATAACATAAATAATCAGTATGGTTTTAGTACACAAAGTATAGTTTAGTAACAGTTTAGTAGATAAAAAATCTTTAGTGCATAAAAACCTCATACAATTTGGGATAATCATTAGTAAAACTTTTTATACAACTTTAAGAGGTATTAACAAATGGTAGAAAGCAATGAAAATTATAAAAATTCCAAAGTGTTTTCAATGGGCTTGTGGTTTATAGTAGCTATTTTGTGGCTTATGTTACAAGTAGTGGTATTAAGAGCAGATTCTCATACTATAACTAACAACGCTATTAATAAAATTTCTAATTTTGCATCTTATAGATATATAAACAATAAAAAAAGTCTCTTTTGTTAGGGTCTTTTTCTAATGCTTTTTTTCAAGTTCAAGGTATTTTTTACTAGGTAAGATTTACATAAACATTTAATGGTTTAGTGTATCAAGGTATAACCTATTAGTATTCTATTCAGAAAAGATAAGATATAGGATAAGAAAATCATACTCCTATATAACCCTTATGAAGAACTAAATAATTCCTGAAAGTTTAAATATAATTATTTTTATCTTGACAAACTATACAACTTAAAGTATAATGAGTACTGAAAGTATATGAGATTTAACCTAAAACGGAAAATAAAATGAATAATAACAAGGCTTCTGCAGCTGTTTGCCCACAAAATAATGATCATTTAAGCGGTGATGATTTGATTCCAATTTTAAACTATAAAAATAGTAACCATCAAATGATGGCAGGATATTTTAGAGACTGGGCAGATACCACAGTAAATCCAACAGTTAACAAAGTGTCTTATGGTGATTTACCAGACTGCTTAGATATAGCTATTGCTTTTGGCAATACAAGTGACTCTTTTTGGGACAGTTTTAAAAATGAATACATACCTTTTTTACACGCTAGAGGTACTAAGTGTATTAGATCAATTAATATTAGCCAATTTATTGACTCCTCCTACCCCAATACCACAGAAGGCTACCAAGAATTAGCTCAAACCATTGCCGATGAGCGAGTATTTCAATATGGGGCAGATGGAATTGATGTTGACATTGAAACTTCTTATACAGGGGAGAACTTAGAAAGAGTTATTGGGGTGTTTTCACATCTTGCTGATATAATGCATAACTCTAATTTATTTATTATTTATGATACAAATCAAACTGGTAATACTGAGCTTTTTCAAGCTGTATATTCTAAAGTTGACTATGTATTCGTTCAATCTTATGGTAGAAGTGTTAGCGGTTTACAAAATACCTTTGATACATTTAAGAATTATATTTCACCACAACAGTACTTTATTGGCTTCTCTTTTTATGAAGAAAATGGTACACATTGGGGAGATGTAACTGAGCCTTTAGAAGATAGTCGTGCTTATGCTTACGCTACTTGGCAACCAAAGGAAGGTACTAAAGGTGGCATTTTTTCATATGCAATAGATAGAGATGGTGTATCCCAAGGTGATAACACAATTCAATCTACGGATTATCCAGTAACTAGAACCTTAATTGGTGTGATGAATCCTTAATCTTAATATAATTATATTTACACTAATGTTATAGATATTACTTTAATTTTCATAATTATTTTATAGTTAGTAAATTATTTTCGTATCTATATCATTAGAGTATTTATAGTATCTTATTATGGCTAATATTATAGTTAATATAACTAACATTGATAGCAAATCTACTATAAAACCGTTTACTAGTTAGTGCTAAAAGTAATAAAACACATTAAATAAAAAACTCCTTATAACCTTGTTTTCTTTTATACATTTCTTTATTTTTACTAATCATAAAATATGATCACTAAGTGATCATTCTACATATAGTTACATTATCTATTATAGTGTGATTGATAAACCTAGCATGAAGATGGTTTCCATTTGGTAGCAAGTATTTTCTCCTGTATTAGTAGGATCTGCAATACAAATATCACCAAAATCATCACCGGTATCACCTAAAGATTGCCCAATGGTAACAGATAAACTAATAGCATCGGTTGCCTCGTAACTTAAACTAACAAAATTAAACATGCTGCCATCATCAGTATTAATAATATTAGAATAGTTAAAATCCCAGTAACTAGATATTTCTACTAAGGCTCCAAGAGAGATATAATTCTTACCAATGAGGTAAGTATCCATTTCTAAAACTCTTCTTTGCATGGTGGGATTCAAGGTTAAATTTTCATTCTTAGGACTTTTTGTACCAAAATCATTATGGTAATATTCACCAAATAAAGTAACATTCCTACTAAAAACACTTAAGCCTTTTTCTAAGCCCACCATTGCCATACTTTGGTAATCTTGCCTATCATATTCAGGGCTCCAAAAAGATACATCTGTTCTTAATACTGTTCCTCCCCATAAACCATAAGAAAAACCACCACCAAGAGCATAGTCTTCTAAATATTGCCCAATAATTATACTAACATCGCCCCAAGCATTGCTATAGATATAACGGCTGGCAAAGGTTGAGTCTTTCATTGTTACATCGCCATCGCAAGAATTACTGTGGTTTGGGTTAAGTAAACAACTATTTCGCTTAGGGTTAGCCACTACTGAAAAATAACTGTTATCGGATACCGCCCAATTTACATAAGCCATATCTGTACCTATTTTATAGTCTCCATCGTAAAAACCAGGGTTTTGTGGATTAAAAAAATCAGTAACATGGAAAGTTCGCCCCCGACTCCAAGTTAAGGCTGTTCTACCTATAGTTGCCTCTAGGTTATTATCGTAATAGGTAAAGTTTATTCTATCTATTCTATTTACCATGGAAGAGTTATTAAAATTATCTGTTCTGGTTAAACGAAAAAGGTTAGTTTTATCTCCTTCTATAGGTAAATTAACAGGAATAGTAAAATTATTTTGTACATAGTTGCTAACACTAGTTAATAAATGAAATTCCGACTTAAAATGGTTAGTAGTATATGCTGTCATAAAGCGGTTATCTAAGCGTAGATCTACGGCTTGATTAGCATTTTCATCTATGCTTTGGTAAGTATCTATATGGTTATTACCATAAAAATTGATGTTATCATTTACTGTAAATTCAGCTAATAATTTTATAGGAAAATTAGATACAATTAGTAGAGTTATACTCAGTATAACTCTACTAATACTAGTATTAGTTAATTGAAGAAATTTGACCATCTTTGAGTTTAATTTTCATATCGGCTTGGTTAATTACCATTTCATCGTGGGAAGCAATTACCACAGTGGTTTTATACTTTACCTGCATTTCTTTCAATAAAGCAATTAAACTTTCAGAGTTTTTACTATCTAAGTTTGCTGTTGGCTCATCCCCTAAAATTAAATTGGGTTTTGCTACTAAGGCTCGGGCTACAGCTACCCTTTGTTGCTGCCCGCCTGACATATCTTTAGGCTTTCTATTGGCAAATTCTGCAATACCCATATCAGCTAAGGCTTGTAAAGCTCTTACATGGATTTCATCTTTTTTTATGCCCCGTAATTCTAAAGATAGACCTACATTTTCTAAAGCACTAAGTACCGGAAATAAATTATAAGATTGAAAGATAAATCCTAAATTTTCAAGGCGGAATCTTGCTAATTCTGAAGAACTTTTTTTCGTAATATCTTCCCCGTTTACTAAAACACTACCACTGGTAGCACTATCTAAAGAGCCTATAATATTTAACATGGTAGTTTTACCAGAACCAGATGGACCATATAAAACAATCACTTTTTCTTTAGGAACATCAAAAGAGATATTGTTTAAAGCATAGTTTTCAATTTTACCTTGCTTATATATTTTGCATACATTTTTAACTTGAATAAAAGACATTTTAACCTCTATGTGATAATGCTTGCACTGAATTATAAAGCATAGCTTTAAATGCAGGGTAAATACCCGCTATAATACCAATAATTAACATAATTAAGGTAATTCTTAGAGTGCTAACTAGGTTAACCTTAGCATAAATGTGGTCTCCTAAACCTAATTTAGAAGCCCCTGCAGCAACTCCTGAAATATTAATACCTGTTTTTTGTAAAATAAAAGAAAATAATAAACCTATAATTAAACCACCAATTAAACCAAGTACTACAATAATAAAAGCTTCCACCATAATAGAAAATGCTATATAAAATTTTTTTACTCCTAAGGCTTGCATAATACCAAATTCATACATACGTTCTAAAATTGAAATTAATAAAGTATTAGTTAAAGGAATAGCTGCCGCAAAGAAAACTATTCCAAAGAAAATTGATAGATTAACCTTCATTAAACTTAGCCAATTTTTTAAGAATGGCATTAAATCTCCCCAACCATATAGTAAAGTATCTTTAGGTAATAACTGCTGTACTTTAGTAAAAACTTCAAAGTATTTATTATCATTAGTTAATAGAATAGAAACTTCGGTAACTTTATTTGGTAAATTATACATTTTAGCTACACTATTAATTTCAGCAATAATATATATTTCTTCTACCTTTGGTAAACCACTGGTATAAATATCTTTAATAAATAAAGCATTTTCTACTAGTTTATTGTTGGAGTTTTGCCCAGATGCAACTATTTTATAATCTATTTTAGTTTCTAAGTTTTCTAACAGTTTTCTACCAATTAAAACTTGATTATTTTGCAAAACTTCTTTTAATTTAGTATAGCCATAGTCTTTACCTATGAAAGATAAATTCTTTTCAGTATTAATATCTACTCCAACTAAAACAGCATTGCGAACATCTCGTTCACTTTTAATAACTATAGGGGCTTGAATCCTCTTGGTAACTCCTTTTACACCTTCAATATTGGCAATCTTAGCTAAAGTTGCCGAGCTAATTACAAAACTATGTTGCACGCTGGGATCTAATTTGTAGTCCTTTTGCAAAATTTTCATATGCCCTAAGAGGTTATCTAGAGCAAAGTTTTGCATTTGCAAACCAAAACCTTCAGATAATGCTAATAACATTTGAATCAAAGTAAAAGCTACCGCTATAATCATAACAATAACTTTATTACGGTTCCAATTACTAAAAACATTTCTATATGCTAATTTTATTATAATAAAACTATTACTAAACATTACAGCCTAACTTACATATATGTTAATGATTGCACAGGGTTTAATTTTCTTAACCGAAGGACTGGAGGAATTACTGAAAGCATACACGAGACAAAAATAATAAAAGGTCCAAAGAGTAATAATGGGTTTCTAGGGTTAGGATACAAGGTATTATCAATAAAAGTAAGAGGTTTATCGGTACTTTCAGCTAAATCAGGCAAAGGAATACCTGCTTTAGAAAAATAAATAACAAAGATCATACCTACAATGGTTCCTATTAGTACAAAGAAAGTTGCTAAAATTAAATTCTCAAAAATTAATACCCATTTAAAATATGAACTATCTAAGCCCATAGCACTTAAAATACCAAACTCTGGAGCTCTTTTTATGGTAGCTAACATCATGGAATTTAGCAAAGTAAAGGCAACAATAATAGCAAGAGTAAAATAAAAAACCATGCTAGTTGAAAAATCAAATTCAATAACTTGTTGAATCTCTGGCATAATTTCATTCCAAGAAAGTACATTGGTGATTTTATTTGCCTTAGCTTTTAAGAGTGCTTTTAATTGATCTCTATAAGTAGGATCTTGTAGCCTTATGGTAATGTTTGTCATTTTATTATTGCCGTAAACTATATTATCATCAAAGTATTTTTTAGAAATAAAAGCAGATGACTTATCCATTAAATCATCACCAATTTTATAAATACCTTTAATTTTAAAAGCATCTATTACAAAACTATCATAAATATCTGTTGTCATGATTGTCATTTCATCGCCTACTTTTACTTTTAAAAAATCGGCTAAGTCTTGCCCTATGATAATATCATTAAGGTTTGTATCATCTAAAAAAGCTCCAGTTACTATTTTTTTAGAAACAATAGAGATATTTTTTTCTGATTGTGGTTCAATGCCTACTAATTGAAAAGAATAGTTTTTATCGTTCACATCAGCTAGACCAAAGTTAATGTACCTTTTAGTAAAATAAACTTTTGTGTTGTGAAAATCATTTAATACGGTAACAATGTTAGCTATATCATTATCAGATAGCATTTTTTCAAAATCTTTTACATCTTCATAGGCAGTATTCCTAACTTGGATATCACCATTAAATACTTGGGTGTAGCTATCTTCAAGTAAACGAAAGGCTCCTGTTTGGACTCCTACCATAGCAAAAATGGCAAAAGTAGTTAAAGCCATCATAGAACCTAAGGCAATAGTTTGGAGTTTTCGACGAATAACATTTCTAAGGGCAATTTTAAAGATTTGTGTTAACATAGTAGAATTCTCAACAATAAAGGATAACTATATACAAAATAAACCCTAGTTCCATTTACCTGTTACCATAATGGTTAAGCAATTAAGAGAATGTAATAACTGAAACCATAATATTTATGTTTTCTTTATGGTTTAGATAAATTACTTAAACTAAATATTTTGCTATCAATTGCCACATCTAAGGTAACATCTTTCATGATAAAATCAGTATAATAACCTTCTTTTTCTAGGTTGAATACCCGCATATGTTCCATAATTGGTTTAGCTTTATTACCTTTATAATAACCAACTTTTAAAGCTAGAAAACGTTTTACAGCTTTGCCGCTTTGGTCGTAAAAATCTTTACTTACTAAAGAGTTATCGGATTTTTTAATTTTATAAACTTCTTTTCCCCAAACTATGGGAGCATTTTTAAAAGGAGTAGCCTCAATAACATAAATTTCTTCACCATTTTTATGTTCGCTAGGTAACATTTTATAGGTGTAATTGTTTAGCATATCTATGGTAACAGATATATCATCATAAGACATATCTGAACCCATCCATGCTTGGGATTTTAAGGAATTAGCAATTTTAATACTACGGTTAGATTTAGCAGAATAAGTCCACATGGAATCATGATCTACCAAAATAGCTTGCCCTTTATACCTAGGAGGTGCTTGGAATTTTCCAATGGAGTAGTCATCTCCCTTAGACCAGAATTTTAAAGTCATGGTAGTTGTTCTATCAGGGCGAATAACTGCCATAGTAAAAGTAGCTATTGATGAATTTTCACCACGCCACATATCAAAAGATTTTTTAACAATTTCAAAACCTTGGCTAATTTCAGCAAAAACAATATTAGAAAATAATAAAAAAAATATAGTAGAAAAAATAATTTTTAATCGCATTGAACACCATAGGATTAATGCTTATTGTACTTAATATAAGTATAAACATTATTATAATAAAATACAATATACTAAAAAATACTCTTGTTAAGTTACTAAACATTAGTATTTTTAACTGGCTAGATGAAGGTTTAGTAACTTAGTACAAGAAATTTTGAACTTAGGTATTTTTTTTTAAGAAGAAATCATATTTAGTTTATAGATTAAGCATACATTGCTTATAAACATAACAAAAAGTAATAATTTTAAGAAGTTTCTTCGGTATCTAAAATATCTTCGTCTTCTTCCATATCTGCTCTAGTATATAAATTTGTTTTCTTTTTAACAGCTTTTTTATTTTCTAAATATACTAAACTAAAATGCTCGGCACAATAGGATTCATTATGAACAACTGGTTTACCACAAAAAACAAAGTCTTCATCTCCTTCAGGCCATACGCACATACCATACTTAGAAAGTTCCGCTAGTTTATAATCACCAAATTGAATATTGGTACGTTTTTCAATTTTTTCAGATTGAATTTCTTCATTAAGAGCTGGAATTAAATTCTTTGCCCTTAACCTATGTATCTTCCCTACTATTGCATTCTTGGTAAAACCTAACTTCTTTGACATTTCTGTTGTTGATAAAATTTTACTCTTATACATCTCTATTAATTGTTGGATCTTCTCTTCATTCCATTTTGTATCTTTCATCTTTTATACCTAATCTTAAATTATTCTTTAATTCTAACATTTTCTTCTGTTACTTTATAATGTATTGCTTTTTGAATTAATTTTAATGAGTTATCTAATCCGTATAATGCAAAAAATGTTCCTATCCTTGGACCTTCACTTTGACCTAGTAAACTCTCATATAATAATTTAAACCATTCCTTTAATTCTAACCCTGTTGTTAATCCTACTGCATACACCTCTTTTTGAATATCTTTTCCTGTTGCTCCCTTAGATAGCTTCTTTAACTCTTCCTCTAATCTTTCTAAATATCTAGCCTCTTCCTTGTTTAATTCACGATACTTTATCTGTGGCTTTATAAAATCTTGGTAGTAGTTCTTCGCATAATCTAATAACTCCTCTACTATCTTTCTCGTCTCCTCATTAACTTCCTTATATTTGCTTACAAATCCCATTAGCACTTCTTTATCTTCAGTACTGACTACTGCTATTAATTGTAAAAGTAATGTAAAAGTAATTTCTTCAACGCCTTGTGGAGGATTCCCCTGATGTACAAAATACAAAGGGTTATTATATTGCTCTTCCTTACTTAAATTATAGTAATTAGCTAAATGTTGTAGCCATTCATCTACACTTCTAGGAATTACATCAAAGAATAGTCTTTTAGCCGTTTGAGGTTTTTGGTACATATAATATGTTAAACTATCCTGATTGCCATAACGGAGCCAATCTTCTATAGATAATCCATTCCCTTTAGATTTTGAAATCTTCTCACCATTTTTATCTAAAAACAGTTCATAAGTTAAAGACTGTGGTGGTTTTTTACCCAATACTCTACAAATTTTAGCAGCTAGTTCTACAGAAGGTATTAAATCTTTGCCCGACATTTCATAGTCTACGTCTAAGGCATACCAACGCATAGCCCAATCTACTTTCCATTGAAGTTTACAGGCACCATCTGTTACTTTGGTTTCTACCTCATGGTTATCTTCATCTATATAAATAATTGTACCTTTTTTAACATCTTTAGCAACAACAGGAACTTGTAAAACATTACCAGTTTTTTTAGAAATTGGTAAAAATGGGCTATAAGTTGCTTGCCTATCTTGCCCTAGAGTTGGCAAAATAATTTTAGTAATATCATTATAGTGTTCTAAAACTTTTAATAAAGCATCATTAAATAGCCCATCGTGATAACATTTTGTTGAACTATAAAATTCGTATTCAAAACCAAAACGGTTTAAAAACTCTTGTAATTTAGCATTATTATATTCACCAAAACTTGGGTATTCACCAAAAGGATCTAACACTTTGGTTAATGGTTTACCTAAATAAGCTTGAAGTTTATCTTGGTTAGGGATATTAGTAGGTACTTTCCTTAAACCATCTAAATCATCAGAAAAAGCTATTAATTTAGTAGGAATATCTGAAATTTGCTGAAAAGCAAAACGCACCATAGAAGTACGTGCAACCTCGCCAAAGGTACCTATATGTGGTAAACCTGAAGGTCCGTAGCCAGTTTCAAATAACACATAACCTTTCTTAGGAACTTGATTATTAATATGTTTTAAGATTTTTTTAGCCTCAAGAAAAGGCCAAGATTTTGCATTTAAACCCAAATTACTATCCATTTACTGTATTTTTCCCTATTTATTATATAGTGTTAAACGCCTGCCTTGACAACCATAAATTATACTATAATCTAGGTTTTACCTACAATTGCTTACGTTGTGTTATGATTATAAACAATTTATGTTTAAAGTAAAAGCCTTATTGGGTAAATTAGTTAGTTTTTTTATAAAGATCCCTATAAAACTAGCATATTATATTAAAATTTTTAATAATAATTTGAGGAATTTTCATAAGAATAGTTTATTAAAATAAATTAAATTTATTTCTTAGACCATATACTAGGATACTCACCCTTAATATTTAGGCTACTCCATAGAGCATCTACTTTTTTTATAACATCTTCTGCCATATAAATTTTTCTACCCCAAGTTCGGTTAGTTTCAGGGTAAATTTTTGTGGTAGCATCTATTCCCATTTTAGAACCTAAGCCGGCAATGGGTGAGGCAAAATCTAGGTAATCAATAGGTGTATTTTCTATAATCATGCTATCTCTATGAGGATCTACATTTGTAGAAATAGCCCACATTACATCACTCATATTACGTACATCAATATCATCATCTACTACCACAATAAATTTAGTATACATAAATTGCCTTAAGAAAGACCAAACTCCCATCATAATTCTTTTGGATTGTCCTGCATACATTTTTTTGATTGAAACAAAAATCATTCTGTAAGAACAAGCATCTGGTAATAAGTAAAAGTCGTGGATTTCTGGGAATTGTTGTTTAATTAAAGGAATAAACATTTCATTTAGGCATTCGGCTAAAATAGAAGGTTCATCAGGAGGGCGAGCAGTATAGGTAGATAAATAAACAGGATTTTTACAAGTTGTAATAGTTTGCACTTCAAACACAGGGAATTCTTCTACTTCGTTATAATAACCAGTATGATCGCCATATGGTCCTTCAGGAGCTGTTTCATTATGCTTAATGACTCCTTCTAAAATAAACTCTCCATGAGCTGGTACTAAAATATCATTAGTTATGGCTTTTGTTAGATCTACTTTTTGCTTAGCTAATAAACCGGCAAACTTATATTCTGATAAATTCTCTGGTACTGGCATAACAGCAGCAATGGTTAGTGCTGGGCTAACTCCTAAGGCTACACAACAAGGCATATCTGTTGCAGGAAATTTTTGTTTCCACCTTGCAAATTGCTGGGCTCCACCCCTATGGGCTAGCCAACGCATAATTAATTTATTTTTAGCAATTTTTTGCATTCTGTAAATGCCTAAGTTAAAGTCATCTATATCTTCTTGCTTATTTTCTTTATAAGTTGGACCATGAGTAATTACAATACCCCAAGTTACTAATGGGGCTGGCTCATTAGGCCAACACTCTTGAATGGGTAAGGAATCTAAATTAACATCAAAGCCTTTATATATAATAGTTTGGCTTACTCCTTTTTTAATAATATTCGGACTCATTGCCATAACTTGCTTTAATAGTGGTAAATAAGAAAAAGCATCTTTTAGATTTTTAGGAGGTTTCGGTTGCCGTAAAAAGGCTAAAAGTTCTCCTAACTCCTTAATTTCTTCAGATGTTTTATTAAGCCCTGCAAAAAACCTAGTTTTTGCTCCAAATAAATTAATTAACACAGGATATTTACTGGGAGTGCCATCTTTATGAAAGATATTCTCACACAATAAGGCAGGTCCGCCTTTAGCGAGCAGACGGCTTTGGATTTCTGTTAATTCAAGATAGGTAGAAATTGGTTCTTCAGTACGAACTAACTCGCCTGCTTTTTCTAACTTAGTTATAAAATCTTTTAGATTCTTCATTGTTTCTTTTCTTGCTGGCTGACTTTAAAAAATTATTCCTATTATAATCCTATTTTAACCATTATGGTAGTTTTTCTAGGTATTTACTTAAATATTATGAACAAATAAAAAAATTAACCATATTAATAATCCTAATACCACATTATGCTTAAAAAATATAAAGCAAGCCTTAGCATTAAAATAGTCTAGAGTTTTACTTTTATAAAATATTGGTAAAAATACTATAAGCATTAAAAAATACCATGTATAAGGTACGGAGTGCAAATAGCCTACTACCATAATTAAAGCTAACATAGTAAGGTAAAAAGCTAAAATAATATTATGTGGTTTTTCTCCTATTAATACAGCTAAAGATTTTACCTTGATTTTTTTATCGTCTTTATAATCTTGGTAGGCATATACACTATCATAGGCTAAAGTCCAACAAATAGATGCACCATATAAAATCCAAGTAGCTAAACTAATATGCTGGTTTAAAGTAGCATCAGCTAGGATAATCCCCCAGTTAAAAGTTAAACCTAAAATTAATTGAGGAGCATGAAAAAAGCGTTTTGTAAAAGGGTAAGCTATTACGAAAAACAAAGCTAAAATAGCTATTAACTGGGCAAAAGGATTTAAAAAGAATAAAAGACCTAAAGGAATCAATCCTAAGAAAACTAAAAATCCCATTGCTTGTTTTTTAGTTAGTTTTTGATTGGCTAGAGGACGATTTTTAGTTCTTTGTACTAGGGAATCAAACTTTATATCTGCCATATCATTAATTACACAACCAAAAGCTCGCATAAAAATGGCTCCAACTATAAAAACACCATAATAAAAAATTAGTTTTCCTAAAGGAATTTGGTAATGGTAGTTTAAAGCCAACGACCACATAGCAGGAATTAGTAAAAGCCATGCTCCAGATAAAGAATGAAATCTTCCTAATATAAAATAGTTTTTTAATTCAGTTTTTAATGGCATGAATCTTGCCTTTTATTAATATATTGCATAGTAATTTTTGTTTTTACATTATCTATATTTTTGTTATATCCTTTTATTATACAATTGATGCTAACCCTAACAAGAAAAATAATAAGTATAATAAGAAAAAAATGCCCCATACTGTAAACACCCTTCCTTTAAAAATAAAAGCCCGTTATTATATAAATGATATTCTTAAAGTTAATCAAGAATTATTGCTACATGAAATACCTGCTTACCATCTTACTACGGTATTACGGGGTAAAAACCAAGATTACATTAGGGTTTTTAATGAAAAACATGGGGAATTTACTGCCCAAATTATAGGTATCCACAGGCAACAAGTTACAATTCAAATTTTAGAACAATATAAAAAATATGTACTACCTACACAGCATTTACACTTAGCTTTCGCACCTTTAAAAAAAGATGCTACTGATATAGTTTTAGAAAAAGCTACAGAACTAGGAGCCCAAGAAATTAGTTTTATAATAACTGAACGTACTACGAATAAACCTATAGATCCGCAAAAAGGAACGTTAAAAGTTATTAATGCTACCCAACAATGTGAACGTTTAGATATTCCTAAAATCAACCCTAGCGTTACTTTATCTAGTTTTTTAACCAAATATAATACACCTATCTTTTGGTTAAATGAAAAAAGAATATCCCAAACCTTACATCAACAATTACAAAAAACTTGGGTTGATAATCCTATATTTTTAATTGGTCCAGAAGGTGGCTTTACAAGTGCTGAATATCAATTACTAGGTAGTAATAAAAATGTATACCCAGTACATTTTAAAGGTAACATTTTAAAAGCTGAAACTGCTTGTTTAACCGCTTTAATTCTGTATCAAAGTATGGCTGGTAATTTATAATCTGTCTTACTATATAATCATTAATATTGAATAAACATTATATAGGCACATTTAATGAAACAAGATATTCCTACAAAAGAAGACCTTATAACATATATGGAAAGTGGCTTTAGAACTAAAAATAATTATAAGGTGGGAATTGAATTTGAAGTATTCTTATACAATAAAAGTAATTATCAACCTGTTGAATACCAAGGTAATATACCAAATATTCAAGATTTATTAAAAAGTTATAATCCAGAATTTTGGCAACCTGAGTATGATAATAACTACTTAGTAGGCTTACATAGTAAAATTGGTAATATTACTTTAGAACCAGCAGGGCAATTAGAGTTCTCTAGTGTCCCTTTTACTAATGTGAAAGATATTGCCGTAGCTAACACAAAATTCTTCAAAGAAACTTTAAGTATTTTAAAAAAGCAAAATATTGGCATGTACCCTTTAGGATTAAACCCAAAACATCAACTTGATGAGCTTCCTTTAATGCCAAAAGCTCGTTATAATTTTATGGATAAATATATGAGTCAAGTTGGCAGCATGGGTAAAAATATGATGCGACAAACTTGTACAGTACAAACTAATTTAGATTATTCTAGTAATTCAGATTTAGCTAAAAAGTTCCGTGTGGGTATGGCTTTGGCTCCTATTATTAGTGCGATGTATGCGAACTCACCTTTGCATAATGGAAAAAATACTAACTACCTTAGTTACCGTAATAAAATATGGCAAAATACGGATCCTAGCCGAGCAGGATTTTTACAATCTGCCTTTACAGATGGTTTTACCTTAGAAAAATATGTAGATTATGCTTTAAATGTACCAATGTATTTTTTATACCGTAATAAAGAATACATAAAGATTCCCCATGTAACCTTTGGAGAATACTTAAGTGGTAATAAAAAAATTGCTAATTTTACACCTAATCAAGATGACTTCATTACCCATTTATCTACCTTATTCCCTCATGTTAGGTTAAAAACTTATATGGAAATTCGCTATCCTGATTGTGTTGATACCCCTTATTTAGAAAGTCTACCAGCTTTATTTGTAGGGCTATTATACCATGATGATAGTTTAGAGAATGCCTATAATTTAGTAAAAAGTTGGAACTTTCAAGAAGTTGTTAATTTACAAAATGAAGTGATTAAACATGGTTTAATGGTTAAGTTTAAAGGTAGTACGGTGCAAAATATTGCTTTGCAAATTCTAAATATTGCTGAAATGGGCTTAAAAGCCAGAGGTTTACAAGAAGAAGTTTATTTACATCCTTTAATAGAGTTAATTAAAAGTGGAAAAACCTTAGCCGAAGAAAAGCTTAACCTATTAGCTAGCTATGGTAATAATATTAACAAATTTATAGATGAAATTAGTATTAATGAAGCTAAAAATCTATACATTAATAAAAAATAGAAAGTTCATCAGGAGAGCGAGCAGTATAGGTAGATAAATAAACAGGATAAGTACATTACTATTTCTTATTATAGTTTTTTAGACTGCAACCAACTAGGAATAAATATTTTTATTTCAAGGTTCTTACAATAAAGTTTTGCTTTAATATATTCTGTATTTAACATAACAAAAGCATAGTTCCTAAAAGAGCTAAGAACATAACCAACCTCGGCTGGCTTTCCTTCTATTATTGTTGTAATTTTACTATCTGGTTGTAATGTAGAACTTAAATTCTGGGAACTTATGTTTACTAGTTTACAAGGCACCACTCTTTTTCTTATAAGCATTTTATGTTTGGCAGAGTGGGTAAACTCTTGCCCTAAATAGCAACCTTTGTTATAGCAAAGGGCATTGAGTTCATCAAAACCACATTGAATAGGAATAGACTTTCCTCTTATTAATTCTGGATATTCTAATACCCCATTTTCATAACGTAATACTGTGTAATCTTCTATGGTTAAACTTTCTGGTAATGTATTTGTAGTAATTACTCTGTAACCTAACTTTTTTAACCTAACATCTTGAAATACTATTTGGCAGGTTGTTGTTTTTATGTTTTGGTTTTTAGTTATTGCAAGTGAATTGGTTAAATAATTAGTACAATCCTGCAAGCTACTGTTTAAATAATTGCTATTATTTGTAAGAGCAAATACTTTTAAATGGGGTATGATACTACATGTTACTTTAGCTAATAATTTATAAAAATTTAGTTGTTGTAGCAGTTCTTCAGCTAAGGATTCATGAACATCTATTATATATAGTTCATTGGTAATTTTAACTAAGAAGAAATCAAAGTTGTACCTACCTTTAGTTGTTAATAAAGCAGAGTATATAGCATTATATTGTGTTTCTTTTGTTAAGATATCTGTTTTATTAATATCTTGGGTTATTAAGCCCTGTAAGAAATTTTTACTATCATTACCATATACAGCAATAATTTTTCTTGGTAACATTTGACACCTTAGTATTTATAGGTATTAATATATGTATTTTATTATAAAAGCACCTTATTATTATAGCAATACCTATATTTTTATAATAAGTTAGTATAAGAATATAAAGCGATTACTTTATATTTGCTTATTACTTACAAATAGAATAATATAATTGCACTATTTTTAAATTTAGTAAACTTTAATTTATAATGAAAAAAATTATACTACTATATTTTATAATTTTTAATACATTAGGTAATGTAGCTTTTGCCAATTTCTATACAGATTTTTATAAACCTACAGCAAATTTTCATATATGTTACTATAAAATGTTTGAAAATACTAATAGTACAATAACCACAAAAGATTTCTTTAACTCTTTATTACAAAATTGTCATTCTAATAATAAGAATGATATTGCCTATACTTTACAGCAATGCTTTTACTTTGATTTTTTAAATAAGTACCCTTATTATGCTAAAACTAACTCTACAAAAATTGCCCAAGATATTACCACAAAACAAGCCTTAAATACTTGTGTGAAATTAGTTAACCTTTACCAAACATCTGTGCAACATAGTAATCAAGATCTATTAGATGAAATGATAGCCTATTCTAAAACTATGGCTTTTGACTTTATAAAAAAATAATTTGTATAAAGTTAAAGGAACTTTTCTTAAGTTATATAGTATCCCTATTACTAATAAATAGTATTAATTTGTTATATTAGTCTTGTAAACAATTCAATGATAAACGCTCAATGCTTATAAAGCTTTAATTATTTTACAACTATTTATATATCATATTTTTCCATGAATAGAAAACATATAACTATTTATTTTAATTTCTAATTAATTGAACTTTTTGCAATATTGATTACCTCTGACTCTTTTAGAAAATAAGCCTGTGATGATAGTTTCTGCCAATCAGTAACAATTTTACTAGTATCTTGCCATGAAATTGTAGCAAATTCTTGCAATATATCCTCTGCAATTAAAGAATAAATAGTTTTAAAACGCATAGCTTCTGTGGTAATATACATTACCCTTACTAAACTAAGTTGAGTTGTAAGATCTGCCTTACCTTGGTATGAAGCTAAATAAATAATAGATTCATCTATAGTTTCAATCTCCATTTCTGCCTCAGTTGCATGTAAATCTTGGTAATTAGAAGAAAAAGGTAATCTTTTTGTTTTGCTAGCTCCTGTAACCATTTTTACTGTAGCATTAGAAAAATAATAATAAATATTCTTAGTTACAAAACCTTGCATTGCCAGATCAGCTATCCTAATTATTATAGTAGCACTAATATTATGTTCTTCTACAACATCAATACTTGCATAAATACTATTGGGTTTGTATAAGGTTTCTCGTAGATTGGCTCCGTGAACTTTGTGGGATAATTTATTAATAATTTTATTCAAACTATTAGCATATTGTACATAATTAAAATTTAATTTATAGCTTTCACTATAACTAAATATGGTTAATGATAAAAATAATAAAATAGAATAAACACCAATGCTTATGTGTTTCATGAAAAAACTCCTTATTATTAGGTAGAAATATTTTGGTTAGATATGTGGGTTGGTATATAAATAAATATATATATGAAATTACAATGAAAATTCTAATTTGCTACTTGTAGCTATATAGCAATAGCAAATCTTAACAAAAGGATAGAAAACTTTGTTGTAGATATTTTTCAAATTTATATATAAAACTAATGTGGGAAATTAAAACGGATTATACCATATTTACTAACAAAAAGCAAGGTAAATATGTTACTATTAAACCTAGCATGTAGTTAGGTTTAATAAATTTTTTCTTTGTAAACAATCAACAAAATAAGATTATTGTTTTATTAGTATAGCTTATTAAATAAACATTATTTACTTGATATTTAACTAAGAATTTATTAACATATTGGTTATTGTGGCGGAGTAGCTCAGTTGGTTAGAGCAGAGGAATCATAATCCTTGTGTCGGGGGTTCGAATCCCTCCTCCGCTACCAATATGTTATAATCTACTATTAATTAAACCTTACAATCCTGTAAAAAATACCTGTTGTTAATTTTATATATTGCTAGAAGTTAATAGTTATAACTTACAATTCTTTAACAAAGAATTTATAAAATAATAAAAAAATAACATTGGTTTGTTGTTAGAGGCAAAAAAGTACAAAGAGATAGTATCTGTATATTATTAATCTAATTTTATTGGCTTAATTATTATAAATAATATATGAACTTCTTTTGACCAAATACTTAATTTTAATTAATAAGTTTTAGTACTTTGCTAGTTAATAATAAAATACCCCTACCTGTTTAAGATAGGGGTAAGATATGCAAGTTTTTATGCTAAATATAACTAATAAGGATTTATATTTACAATTTAGCAATATGCTTTGCAATGGCATCACTTTGTTTACCAAAAACAATATGTATAGAATGCCCAGATAAAATAGAAGCTTTTGCCCCAATTTGAATTAAAGGTTCTAAATTAACTTTAGACTTATCGGCAACTTCTACTCTAATTCTAGTTAAACAATTCTCATATTTTACTATATTATGTTTAGAGCCTAAGGAATCAACTACCTTTTGTGCAATTTCAGGAATAGAAAAACTAGGCTTAGTAATTTTAGCTACCACACTAGCTACTTCTTCTGGCTCTACTTTAGTGGCTTCCTTGCTTTCATTTTGTAGGTTATTTTCAGAACTCATGTTATTTAAAGCATCATTACAAAGCTTTCTTAGAACATCACTTTTAGTTCCAAAAATAGACTGAACATCGTGGGAACCTACAGTAACTACCCCTTTGGCTCCTAAACGTTTAAGTTCCTCTTTATTGACAATAGAAGCATCGTTTACTGTTACTCTTAGACGTGAAATGCAAGATTCTAAATTAGTAATATTACCTTTTCCACCATAGGCAATAATAATTTTTTTAGCTAACTCTTCATCGGAAGTTGGTATAACTTCTGAACTACTTTTGGTAGTTAAAAATTCTTCTACTTCACGCCCTGGTGTTTTAAAGTTAAAGGCTTTGATTAAAACAGTAAACACACTAAAATAAATACCCGCATAAAGAATACCTAAAGGGACTAATAACCAACCTCTTTGTGAATGAGAATATAAAAAGATATAATCAAAAAGACCTTGCGAGAAAGTTACACTATGGTGAATTCCCAAAGAAATTGTAACAATATAAGCCGATGCTACTAAAAAAGCATGAACTAAGTATAGCATTGGAGCCACAAATAAAAATGAGAATTCAATTGGTTCGGTAATACCAGTTAAAAAAGAAGTAAAAGCAGCAGGTATCATTAAACTAGCAACTTTTTTTCTATTTTCAGGACGAGCGGTATATATCATTGCCATTGCTGCCCCTGGTAGCCCCCACATTTTAAATAAATAACTACCACCTAAATAACCTGCAGTTGTGTCGCCTGCTAAAAACCTAGCAGTATCACCGTGTACTACCTCACCGGTGGCTGTAGTAAAAGAACCTACTTCAAAGAAAAATACGGCATTTAAAATATGCTGCAAGCCTGTCGGAATTAATAACCTTTCAAAAAAAGCATAAGCAGTAAACGCTACAATAGGGCTTTGGTAAGCTGCCCAATCGGTAAAAGCTTTAATTACTGCTCCAATTGGTTTCCAAATAAATGGAAAAGCTAAGCCTAAGAATACACAAAAGCATGCCATCACAATAGGTACAAAACGTCTTCCTGAAAAGAATCCTAAATACTCTGGTAATTGGGTTCCACTATAACGGTTATGGACAAAAGCACCAAGAAAACCAACAATAATACCACCCAGTACTCCAACATCTATAGATTTAATCCCTAAAATAGTGGTAGTTTCCATACCAATTAAATTAGCAGTAACTCCCATAGTTGCTAAGAATACATAATAACCAACTAATGTTGCTAAAGCTGAAGCTCCGTCCATTTTTGTAAAAGCAATAGTTGTAGCTACAGCAAATAATAATGGTAAAATAGTAAAAATTGAACCACCAGCTGCCTGCATAATAATTAGAATATCTTTAGGAATAAAAGGTAGGTTAGCAGACCCTACGCCAAGTAATAAACCAGCTACTGGTAATACCGCTACGGGCAACATAAAGGCTTGCCCTACTCTTTGTAAAGCAACTAGCAAAAATCCCATAATTTTGTCTCCCATAAATTATCTTTGTATTCAAAATTAAATTATTATAATACAACTTATTGTATAAATTCAACATAAATCTCATAATATAACAATAAATTTTGTATTGAATATTTTATATAAAACACTATAAAGGTGTTAAAATCTAAAAAAAACTAATAAAATCAGGAATTTTAGTAGAGTTTTATGAGTTTATTTAATAAATTCTAAATCATTACCAATGTTATCTTTTGTAACTATTTTGTTGCAATTAACATTTGGGGTTTCTTTTAGCCAAGAACACATATTTTTATTTAAAATATTCTCTACTATATATTCATCAATAAATAAATACCTTGTTTTTTTAATGCTTGGTAATACTTCATTGCATTATTTTTTTAACATGCGAATGATGCTAAACTTAAAAAAAACTATATCATATTTTATAAAAGGAATAAATATTGTAGAAAAAGGAATCCCTTCTTACATAAATTGTGTAAGGTTTATTTTTATTAGAGAACTCATAATTTCTAGAATTATAAATATATATATTGATGGCATATTATTATTAATAATTATATTGTTTCTTTTAATAATAACTTAGTAAAATAAAATGGTAAAAAATAAAAATTAAAGAACAAAATACCATTGTTATATAATTATTTCTATATAATGTAATAAATTATTTAATAAAGAAATTCTATTGTTTTTAATATCTGCTGTTGGACTTTTATTAATAACAATGGTGTTTAAAAATTCATTTAATAAAGGTTGAATTTTAGCTATAACTTTTATTGCTTGTTGTAAGTTAGAATTATTATTTTGTTTAATTCCCTTTAGTTTGAATAATTCTAATTTATTTAACTTTAATATTTCTTGGTATAATTTTTGTTCTACTGGTTCTTGCAATAATTTTTCTTGTATTTTTACAATTTGATAATTATTTTGGGAAGCAACAATGTTCTGTAGCCTTACACGCATTTGCAGAACATCTTCTCCTTCTTTAGTTTTTAATAAAGCATCTAGTGCTACAACATGTTGGAATATTTTATAAATATTAAAAGTTTTAATATTGGCATCGGCTTTACTTGTTGCAACCTTATTGTTAGCACCTAATATTTGTTGCTGATTAATAACAGATTGAATAGCCTCAACATTATAGTTTGCAAGTTTTAAGTAGATTCCTAACCTATCTAGAATGAATTCTTGTAGGTTAGGCTTTAAAATATTTTGTAAATTAAGATCTAATTTAAAGTGATTAATTATTTTTATTACACCTAGTGCTGATCTTCTTAAAGCGTAGGGATCTTTAGAACCTGTTGGGATTTTTCCTAAAGCAAATAATTCTATTAAAGTATCTAACTTATCTAACAAAGCAAGTTTGCCACCAAGTAAAGTATTGGGTAAAGAATCATTAACGCTAATAGGCTTATAATGCTCTAAAATAGCTGTAGCTATTTCTTTCCCTTTAGGATTACTGTGTAAAGCATAGTAATACCCCATGATTCCTTGTAATTCAGGTATTTCAATAACTACCTCACTTACAAGGTCTGCCTTATATATACTACACAAATAGTTTTGTTCTTCTTGAAAAACGGTTTGAAATAATCTTGCTACTCGTTGGCTTTTTTGGTATAGGGTGCCTGCCCCTTCAAAAAAAGTAATATTTTTTAACTTTTCCGCTTTTTGGCTTAATGATGTTTTAAGGTCATTATTATAAAAGAATAAACCATCAGTAAGCCTAGAGTTTAAAACTTTTAAATTCCCTTTTAGGATTTCCTTACCATTATCTTTGGCTTTAAGATTAGCTACAATTACAATAATATTAGCTAGGCTATCATCTTGCTTATAAAAAGGAATATAACGTTGGTGCTTTACTATAATATTTACCAATAACTCTTGAGGTAAACTTATATACAGTTCGGGAATTACTCCTTGTAAAACCACAGGATACTCAACTAAGTAAGCAATTTCATTTAGTAAGGCAGAATCTATTTCCTGTTTAAAATTATTTTTTCTAATAATTTTGTTTAGTTCTTCTGTAATAATTTCTATCCTTTTATCGGCTTCTAAAACTACAAAATTATTGGCTAAAGTTTTATAATAATCAGCAATACTTTTTATTATTATATTTTGTTTTCCTAATACTCTATGAGTAGAAATTTTATTAGTAGCTTCAACTCCTGCAAAAGTAAAAGATAACTGATAACAAGTATTATTTTTTTCTACCAACCCTAATAATGAACGAATAGGTCTTGCCCATTGTACTTTACTATGATTCCAAGCCATAGATTTTTTAAAAGTAACCTTTGATAACGCTTCTGTAATAATTTGTGGTAAGAATTTTATAATGTCTCCTCCCTTATTAACTATGTTATAGAAATAAAAAGAACCTTTAGGTGTTTCTTTAATAATACATTCTGCTTTACTTGTTTTATGTGTTTTTAAGAAACCCTCTAGAGCTTGAGAAGGAGCATTAATATGAGGACCCTTAATTTCAGTAATTTTATCTGGAATAGTATTTGGTAATTCATCAATGCAAACCGCTACCCGATTAGGAGTGGCTTGTACCTCTAATTTAATACTACTAATATTGTACTTAGCAAATACCTTAGGAAAAATGTTTTTTAAATCTTCAAGTATTTGTTTTTGTAAAGAATAAGGAATTTCTTCAGTAAAAATTTCAATTAATAATTTTGCCATAATATAATTAGAATTTTTTATTTATTATTTGTAAATAGAACAAGCACCATGTGGTATTATAACTAAACTTTTTAGGTTGATATTTTAACTACTAATAGTATGCCTTTTTGCATAAGTCTGGCAACAGTTTTTTACCAGTGAACGAATTTGGTTAATATAATGAACTCTTTCATTAGCACTTAATGCTCCTCTGGCATCTAGTAAGTTAAAAATATTAGAGGCTTTAATACTTTGGTGGTAAGCAGGATAAACTAACCCCTTAGTGATTAAACTATTACTTTCTTGTAATGCCATTTCAAATTGTGATACTAAATTTTCTACATTAGCATATTTAAAATTATAAGCAGAAAACTCTTTTTCACTTTCTAAAAAGATATCTTTATATGTTAAATTATTTTTCAGATTCCAAGGTAAATCAAATACATTATCTATACCTAAAATATACATAGCAATTCTTTCTAAACCATAAGTAATTTCTACAGGGTTATTCACACACTCTATACCACCCATTTGTTGAAAATAAGTAAATTGGCTAATTTCCATACCATCACACCATACTTCCCAACCTAAACCGGCGGCACCTAGAGTTGGGCTTTCCCAATCATCTTCTACAAAACGAATATCATGGTGAGTAGGATCAATTCCTATCAACTTTAAACTGTTTAAATACAGTTCTTGAATATCTTTAGGAGATGGCTGCATTAATACTTGAAACTGAAAATAATGTTGTAAACGATTAGGGCTTTCACCATAACGGCCATCAGTGGGACGACGAGATGGTTGGATATAACAAACTTTCCAATCATTAGGGGTAACAGAACGCAATACTGTAGCAGGGTGGAAAGTCCCTGCCCCCATTTCTGAATCATATGGTGTTAATACAGAACAGCCATGGTCTGCCCAATATGTTTGTAATGCAAATATAATGCTACCAAAATCTTTCATATTCAGTCCTAAATAATAAAATCTTCAAAAATTATTTTTTAAATGTTATAATTATTAACTAAGTTCTATCCCTTAGTATAAGGTAGGACATGAAAATAGTCTAATTATTTTTATTAATTTAACAGTTAGGAAATTAAAGAGTATGAAAGTTAAATTACCAGATATTGCCCCTGAGGGACATATTTTTATTATTATTTTTGCAGTGATTACTGTTTTATTTTTTTTATTATCTAGTTTACTAGGTTTAGTTGGTTTAGTACTAACTGTTTGGTGTATTGCCTTTTTTAGAGATCCAGAAAGAGTAACTCCTCAATCCCCTTCTTTAATTGTGGCTCCAGCCGATGGAAAAATTATAAAAATAGAAAAAGTAGTACCACCTGAAGAATTAAATATTACTAAACAAATGTTAAAAATTTCCATATTTATGAATGTTTTTAATGTACATGTGAACCGTTCTCCTTGTGCCGGTAAAATTCATAAAATTATTTATACTCCTGGAAAATTTATTAACGCGTCTTTAGATAAAGCAAGTGAAGATAATGAAAGGCAATCTTTTTTTCTAACTACCGATCATGGTGAAGAAGTTGTATTTACTCAAATTGCAGGTTTAGTAGCTAGACGGATTGTAAAATTTATAGAAGAAGATACAGAGGTTTTAGGCGGAGAAAAAGTAGGTTTAATTAAATTTGGTTCTAGAGTAGATGTTTACTTACCAAGTAATGTTACTCCATTTGTAGCAGAGGGACAAACTACTATTGCCGGTGAAACTATTTTGGCCGACTTTAAATATAAAGAAGAGCCTTTATCTTATAAAATTTTAGATAGAGCTACTTCAATATAATCTAAATCTTTATAATATAGGAAACTTATGAGTAACTTATCTTTAACTAGAATTATTCCTAGTATTTTAACTGTATTTGCTTTCATTTTTGGCTTTAAAGCTATTTTAGCAGCTATAGCAGGGCAAATAAGCACAGCTATTATTTTTATTATTATTGCGGCTATTTTTGATTTATTAGACGGCAGAGTTGCTAGGGCTTTAGATGTTCCTTCTAAATTTGGTGAAGAATTAGATTCTTTAAGTGATCTTGTATGCTTTGGAATTGCTACTTCTTTAATTGTTTTATTTTCTAGGGAAGAATCTAGTAAATTATTATCATTAGCTATTACTTTCTTTTCGGTTAGTACTCTTTTACGGCTAGCAAGATTTAATGTAGCAGCTGATAGTGCCCATGATTTGCCTGAAGAAACTAAAAACTATTATGAAAACTTTTTTGTAGGTGTACCAACTCCTGCCGCTTTTATATTAGCTATTTTACCAATTAGTATAGAAAAATCTTTTCATATAATATTCTCGGCTAATGTTTATGCTATTTATTTAATTTTTGTATCTTTTTTAGTTGTAAGCATTATTCCTACTGTATCTACTAAGGGCATAAAAATACCCAAAATGTTTATGCCTTTATATTTAGCAGTACTAGGATTTTTAATTTTATTATTTATTATTTATAAGTGGTATTTTTTATCGGCAGTTGGAACTTTATATTTATTAAGTATTCCCATTAGTATATTGTTATTCTTTAAAAAGAAAGCAACTATAAATTCTACAAGCTCCACAATTAATAATAATTAAAGCATTGCAACTAAGTAATTATTTTTATATAATTTTCTTATTCTTAGTTTCTTTTGGAGTATTGATTAATGTTAGACACATTAAGAGTTTTCTTTTCATCATCTATTACTAGTTTAAGCGTTTACGATATTCTAGTATTAGTTTTATTTGTGCTAGCACTTATTTTAACAATAGTTTTTTCTATTATTTTAGTTGCGGCCAAAGTAAGACAATTAGACCAAGATGTTTCCTCTAGAATTGATGAAAATATTGAATTAGATAAAACTATCCTTAATTATTTAGATAATATATCTCATAATTTATCTAAAAAATCTGAAACGGCAGTTATGAGCACCCTTAATGAAAAACCTAATTTTACAGTCAATGCAAAAAAACAATTAGAAGAACAGATTGGTGATATTGCTAACTCTGAGAATCAGAATAATACTCCTATTGTAACTACAACTAGTAACGTATTACCTAGCAATCCTGCTACCAACCTATCACCTTCTTTGCCAATACCAGCAACAGAACAGGATATCGCTAGTTTACAAAAGGCTACTCCTAAAACTATGTTAGCCAATAATCCTTTACCGCAATTGCAAGAAAAAGATGTAGTTAAACAGAATACTCCTATTGTAGATGATAACTTTAATAATAAAAAATTATTTGATGAACTTGCTAGGTTAGAGCAAAAAATTTTACAACAACAAGAAGAAACTAGAAAATTACAAACTCTAGACCGAGAAAGATTACTAAAACAACAATATTTAAGTAATGTTGATAGTACTTTAGCTAATACTAAATCTACCATACCTAATGATAACACCATCTATAATCCCAATGCTTATGATAAGAAGTTTGATGAAGTAACTCTTAATGTTTTAGATAAAGAATCTTCAAAAAAAGAACTTGCTAATAATACGCAAAAAAATTATGAAAATAATAATTTTGATGATTTTGATGATGATTATATTGATGATCTTCCCCTAGCCACAACTCAAGAAAGAGCTGGAAGAGAACACCGTGAACGTAGGCAGAATAGAGAAGATAGAGATTCTAATGAAAGAAGAAATATTCACTCTCATTTGAGAGTTAGTGAGTATTCTAACAGAGGAGCTAGAACTACAAGAAATAGTAATTATGCCCGTGATAACAGAGAAGAATCTTCTTCATATACAAGAGAAAATCTTGGAAATAATTCACCTCGCCCAACTCGTGCTCATAGGATAGATACGTCAAGACCATATGATAGGCAGGCAGGTTATGAAAATACACAAGGGAATTCTCGGCAGGAACAACGTTTAAGTAACAATCGTTACTCTGCAACATCTTTAGCTCCAGCTAGAGCATCTTATGGTAATAACTACAGAAGTGAAACTAGTTATAATGCTAATTTACAACAAGGTAATTATGCTAATAATTCCCCTGTGAATAATACCAAATATACCTCCTTAGCTAGTAACAGACCTACTACATCAGCTTACTATGGTAGAGATAATGCGGAAAACTCTTCCAATAACTATTACAGACAACCTAGTAATTCTTATACTTCAGCTTCATCAAACAGACTAAACCGTAATTATGCTAGTAATAATATGGCAAATCTTAGTCCTTATGCTGCAAATAGTAATACTTTAAACCAAGATCCTATGTATCCAAGAAGATATACCAACCAACCTACTCCTTTAAGTAGTTCCTCTTTGGGTCGTTCAATTCCACCTAGAAATTCCTCTATAGATAATACTTATAATAGAGTGGGTAATACCAATAACCTTAATCCCAATAATAATTTAAATAACAGAAGATCATCAGGTTTTGGGGCAAGATATTAGTTCTTAATGGTAAAGAAAACTCATCTTTATATATGTAGTAATTGTAATACTGCTTACCCTAAATGGACAGGTTATTGTAAAAATTGTAATGAATGGAATACTATTGATGAAACTACAGTTTCACCAAATTCTTTTTATAGTAAAAATAACCTTAATTCTTCTTTTAATAAGTTAGAATTTGCAGACTTCTCTACAACTACATCCTCTATTCCACGCCTACTTAGTCAAATTAAAGAATTTGATAGAGTATGCGGTGGAGGTATTGTTGCAGGTTCAGCTATTTTAGTAGGAGGTGATCCTGGTATTGGTAAGTCTACCTTATTAATGCAAGTAGTGGCTAATTTATCCTTACACTATTCTTGTATTTATATTTCTGGTGAAGAATCATTAGACCAACTCAAACGTAGAGCTATTAGGTTAAATATTTCCACTGAAAACCTCAAAGTAGCAACAGCTTTAGGAGTTAACGATATTATTGCCTCTCTTGAGAAAAATACTCCACAAGTATTAATTATTGACTCTATCCAAACTATGTATTTAGATACTATCAACTCTATTCCTGGTAGTATTAATCAGGTTAAAGCTTGTACTAGTGAATTAGTTAATTTTTGTAAAAAAAATAATATTGCCTTAATTATTATTGGGCATGTAACTCGTGAGGGACAAATTGCCGGACCAAAGGTTTTAGAACACACTGTAGATTGTGTTTTATATTTTGAAGGGGAAAAGAATCATAATTTTAGGATTCTTCGTGCGGTTAAAAATCGTTTTGGGGCAACTGATGAAATTGGAATTTTTGAAATGCTAGAAAAAGGCTTACATGAAGTTAGTAACCCTTCAGCTTTATTTTTACACGACTACCTTATAAATACCAGTGGTACGGCAGTATTTTCAGGTATTGAGGGTTTACGACCTCTTTTAGTAGAGGTGCAATCTTTATTAGTTAATACTGTTTTTGCCTCTCCTAAAAGAGCTGTGGTTGGAGCCGACAATAATAGGTTATCTATGATTACGGCGGTGCTAGAATCAAGAGCTGGCTTATTATTTTCCAACAAAGATATTTACTTAAATATTGCTGGAGGACTAAAAATTTATGATCCCGCCCTAGATTTAGCAATTTGTGCTTCGGTGATTTCTGCTTTCTTTGATCTGGCTGTTCCTGCCCATACTGTATTTTTTGGGGAATTAAGTTTATCGGGGCAAATTAGAAATGTTTCTCATATAGACAAAAGGTTAGCAGAATCAGCTCGGTTGGGTTTTAGTACCGCTATAATTCCTAAGCTACAAGATAAACAAAAAAAACTTTTGCTAACTGCCTTAAAAGATAGCATTAATATTATAGAAATTTCTAATATTAGCCAAATAATTCAGTTAATAAAAAAAACACAAAATAAGTAATATAAAGAATTGGAAAAAAGAATTAAATTATTTATTAAGTGATAATAATTATTGCCTAGTAAAATTAACAATGAATACAAAAAATAACCATTAATTATTAGGGTAATAATTTATTATTTTGGCTTTTTCTTATTAGTTTGAGCGTATGGATTATCAGACTTTTTCACAATAAAACGTAAGGTACAGCCCCATAAATTAAAAGTTTTGTAGAATTCATTTTGTAAATAACGTAGGTAACTTTGGGGAAACTCTTTTACAAAATTACTCCATAGGCTAATAGTAGGTGGACGTTCTTTTGTTTGGGTAGCATATTTAACTTTTAAACGTTTTCCCTTTATAGAGGGTGGTTGTTTAGCAAATATTGTATCCCTTAACCATACATTTAATTTAGCTGTACTAATAGTAAATTGCCATTTTGTATAAAGCTCTAAAGCAGTATTTAAAATAATGTTAATATCTTTATCTTTTAGGGCAGATACTCCTATAATATAAGGTGTTTTAATTTGAAAGAAATTATCTTCAATAGTTTTAGTAACCTCATTAATAAAAGCTTTTTTATGCTTTATTAGGTCAATTTTATTAATCACAATTATTAAGCCTCTACCTTCTTTTACAATATGCTGGGCTAGAGTTAGGTCTTGCTTGGTTAACCCATCTTCGGCAGAAATAATTAAAGCAACCACTGTAGAAAAATTAATAGCCTTAATACTATCACTATTGGCAAGTTTTTCTACTCCCTCATTTACTTTACTTCTACGCCTTAAACCTGCTGTATCTACTAGTTTAATATATTGGTTATTGTAGTGTAGATCTAAATAAATAGAATCTCTGGTGGTACCAGCAATATTACTAGCTACTACCCTATCTTCTTGTAATAAAGTATTAATTAAAGTAGACTTACCAACATTAGGCTTACCTACAAAAGAAAGCATAAGATCTGGCTTAGTAATATTGTTAGCTAATTTACCATGAGCTTTCTTATAATCTTTGTAGTATTTTTTTAGAATATCATATAAATCTCGCATACCCATGCCATGCACTGCCGAAACATAACAAATATCATTAAAACCTAATTCATGAAAAGCACTTAAATGTTTTTTTGACTCACGGGTATCTACTTTATTCACTACTAAAATTGTTGGTTTTGCCTCGATTCTTAACAAATTAGCTAAATAGGAATCAATGGGACTAACGCCTACATTACCGTCTAATACAAATAAAATAACATCAGCTTGTTTAATAGCTTCCTTAGATTGTTGCCAAATTAGTGTATTAATCCCTTCCTCTAATACATCATAGCCACCAGTATCTATTAAAGTGAATTTAATATCGTAGAGTTCAGCAATGTTTTCTTTTCTATCTCTAGTCAAGCCAGCAATAGCACTAGTTAAAGCAATCTGCTTACCACTTAAAAAATTAAATAAGGTAGATTTACCAACATTAGGTCTACCAATAATTGCAACTTTAAACAAATTATTTTCCATAAATATATAAATTACCCATATTACTTAATACCGCCATAGTATTAGAAGTAATATTAATTGGAGTATATAGCTTTTCTTTTTTATAGGTAAACAAACGGCGTTTTGTTTTAGTAGTACCGTCTTTTGCTGAAACAATTAGTACATCACCAATAGTATTATTTACTATTAAATCACCATTTACTAAACGAGGACCAAACCAAAAAACTCTTTTTTTATTTTCTAAACTACTAACTAACCTTTTTTTCCAATTAATATTACCATCTTTTATATTGGCATTCATTAAGTTACCATAAATATCTATGGTAAAAAAAGTATTATGATAAAGAATTGGCGTATTATAAGAACCATAATTATTAATAACCCAAAGTTTCTTTTGGGTATTAAAATCTACTAATGCCATTTTGTCATTAGTAAAAACTAAAAAATTATGGTTTACAGGGATAACTGAAGCCTTAATATCACCTATTAAAGGATTCACTTTTATTTTGATAATTTTAGAAATACTTTCCATATTAATTTTATAAGTAACATTGCCCTGAGCCAAACGTAGCCCAATCACATCGGAAGAAGATAAACCTATAATGAGTTGATCGGCAAAGATTGTTGGTGCGTAATCTATACGAAAAGAAATACCAGATTTTGAAGCAATATACTTCCATAGAATATCACCAGTATTTTTATTTAAAGCATAAATAGTATTATGGGAAACTACAAAAACCTTGTCATCATAAACCAGTGGTACAGAATTTATTGGGGTTGGAACTGTTTGCTCCCAAAAAACACTATTACTAATTAAAGAAAAAACCACTAATTGCCCGTTACTAAGGGCTATATAAAGATAACCATCATTATAAGATATACCAGCACAGCTTAGGTTTTTATTTTTAATAAAACTATAACTTTTAATTTTTTTATTTCTATCTAAGTCTATTAAAATTAATTTCAGCTCATCATTTAATACATATAAGATATTATTATGTATTACTAAATTAGGTACTCTTTTTCCATCACGGTAAGAATCAGAAACATTATATTTTCTAAGTTTCTTTAAATTAACATCTTCTTTAAAGTTAATAGCAGGTATAATACCTGCTACATTATAGTTTATTACATCTAAATCATGAACTTGTTCTGCCTGTATTGGCTGAAAAAAAGTTAACAAAGCATAAATTAAAACAAAAAATTTTACGTTTTTTAAAAGCATTGCCTAATTATTTAACATAGCCTACAAGTAGCCCTTTAGCTCTAAGGGCACGTTCTTGAAGATCTTGAGGAACATTTTTACCATTAATAATTTTCTCATAAGAAGCTAAAGATTCTTTATACTGTTTATTCATAAATAAAGCCGAAGCATATATTTCTAGTTTAAAATAATAGAAATCATCTTTTTCATTTAAATCTTTAGATAAATCAGTAAGAATATTTTTTGTATCTTCATCAGAATTAATTCTTAAAATATACACCATAGTTGTAAGCATATTTTTATAATACTTAGGTAAAGAAACTTTTTCTTCAGCAGTTTTAATAATTTCTACGGCTTTTTTTAGTTGTCCTTTTTGTACGGCAATATTAGCCTTAGACATATAAGCAATAAATTGGTAACCATTGGTACCATCGTGGGTTAAAGCATCTAATAATTTAATAGCGTTTTCAACCTTACCAGTAGAAAATTCATCTTGAACCTTAGCAAATACAATACTATTCTTTTTTGCTTTATTTTCCATAAGAAAATTATAAGTAGTTAAAGCAATAGCAATAATTACAATAGCAACTACTAATAAAACAATTTTTACTAAATGAGTTTTAAAAAATAAAATTACTCTATCTTTTCTTAATTCATTATTTAATTCTTTTACTAAATTTTTTTCTGGACTCATAATAGCACTCTCTCTAAGTTAAGCGTTGTCCACGCATTTATTTGGTAATTTTAATAGGATTCTTTTTAGAAAGCAATCTAAAAAGGCTCTTTCCCTAATTACCTGTTATTTCTGCACCAATTTCTGTTAGAGCTTGGTTAACTTTAGAATCTAAAAAGAATTCTGGTTGTGAAGATATAGGAAAAATAAAATTAACCACAAATATTAGCCCACCTACAATAATTAGCCCTTTTAAAGCTCCAACAAAAAAACCTAAAAACATATCTAAACTTTTATTTACTTTCATTTGGACAAAAACAAATTTTAATAAACGGTTTACAATAAGTAAAGCTACTAAAAAAACAAATGAATAAGCTAAAGTTTTACTAATAAATGGTATACCTAAGTACTCTAATAGGATATCTTCAAACCAGTATCCAAAAAAATAAGAGACTAAAGCAGCTATAATTACAGAAATAATCGAGATTAACTCATCAAAGAAACCACTAAGTGCCGTCATTATGGCAAAGTAAGCAATAATTATAAGAAAAAATATATCTAAAACATTAGCATCAAAACTATTTTCCATGGCACGCTTTATACTTTTTTCCTGAACCACAAGGGCAAGGGCTGTTTCTTCCTATTTTTTCTATTTTATTAATCTCTGATCCCTCGTTTGAATCTACATTGTTTTCTGAGAGTTTAAACTCTATATGATGTACCACAGAAATTAACTGTTCTTTAAAATCTTCTAACATAGAAGAAAATAAATAAAACGATTCTTTCTGATACTCATTAAAAGGATCTTTATTAGCATAGGCTCTTAAATTAATAGAACTTCTAACGTAGTCTAATTCTAATAAATGTCTTTTCCAAGCATGGTCTAAAATTTGCAAACATATTTCCCTTAGGGTATTTTCAAAGTTTGCTTGTTGAACCATTTCTATTTGTGTAGCAATACGTTTTGCTGATAATTCTATAATAACATTTTTAACATCATCTTTACTAGCACTTTGATTGATAAATAAATCTTCTACATCTAGTTTATGAATATTAAATAACCTTGCTAGATCTGCCTTTAAAGCTGGAAAAGACCATTGGTCACGGTATTTATCTTCTGGTAATTGAATTGTAAAGATTTTATTAATCATATCTTCACGGTTATCTTCAATTAAGTGCATAATATTAATTTTATGACTGATTATTTCCTTTCTCTGGCTATATATAACTTGCCTTTGTTCATTGATAACATTATCAAACTTAACTACATTTTTTCTTACTTCGTAATTATATTCTTCTACTTTTTTTTGGGCTTTTTCAATAGCCTTAGAAATTAAAGGGTGAGATACAGATTCCCCTTCTTTAAAACCTAATTTTTTTAATAAACCTTCTAGTTTAGAAGATCCAAAAATTCGCATGAGATCATCTTCTAAAGAGATGTAAAAAACAGACATTCCTATTTCACCTTGCCGACCAGACCTACCACGAAGTTGGTTATCAATTCTTCTACTTTCATGACGTTCTGTTCCAATAACACATAAGCCACCAGCTTGTAAAACTTTTTTCTTATCTGCCTTCACCTCTTGTTGAATTTTAGTAATTTGTGACTTTCTTTCCTCTTCATCTAAACTTTCCATATTAGTATCTGCAATAATCATATCTGCATTACCACCTAATTGAATATCTGTTCCTCTTCCCGCCATATTGGTGGCAATAGTTATGGAACCACTCTTACCTGCTTGAGAAATAATTTGAGCCTCTTTATCATGATGTTTTGCATTTAAAATATTATGTGGTAGTTTAACTGCTTTGAGTGCTAGAGAAAGTTTCTCTGATTTCTCAATACTTACAGTACCAATTAATACAGGTTGCCTTTTAGCATGGCATTCTTTAACCTTAGCTACAATTGCTGCTACTTTTTCTTTGTAAGTTAAATAAATTTCATCGTTCAGATCTTTCCTTGTAACTGGCTTATGAGCAGGTATACTTACTACTTTTAAAGAGTAAATATCTGCAAACTCTAAACTTTCTGTACTAGCTGTACCAGTCATACCAGATAATTTAGGGTACATTTTAAAATAATTTTGAAAGGTAATAGAAGCTAAGGTTTGGTTTTCTTGGCGAATTTTAATACCCTCTTTAGCTTCTAACGCTTGGTGTAAACCATCTGAAAACCTTCTACCATCCATTATTCTACCAGTAAATTCATCTATTAAAACAACCTGACCTTCTTGAACTAGGTAGTCAACCTCTTTTTTAAATAAGTAATGGGCTCTAATAGCTTGGGTAACGAAATGATACAACTGGATATTTTGGGCTTCAAATAAACTAGATTTAGTTACCATACCAGCATTGGCTAGTATTTTCTCTAATTTAGCTAACCCCTTTTCTGTAATGTTAATACTTTTATGTTTTTCATCTACTTCAAAGTCTTCCTTTGGAGTAAAAAGTTTTACAAAACCATTAACTATTTTATAAACTGTGGTTTTATCTTCAGCTGGACCTGAAATAATTAAAGGAGTTCTGGCTTCATCAATTAAAATGGAATCTATTTCATCTATAATAGCATAGTTAAAAGGGCGTTGACAAAGTTGGCTTGTTGTAAGCTTCATATTATCCCTTAAATAATCAAAACCAAACTCATTATTAGTACCATAAGTAATATCTGCTAAGTATGCCGTTCTTCTTTCTTCTTCACTTGAAGAACCAGTAATACAACCTACACTTAAATCTAAAAACTTAAAAATTGCTCCCATCCATTCACTATCACGGCGGGCTAAATAATCATTCACTGTAATTAAATGAACGCCTTTTTCAGTTAAAGCATTTAAGTATGCTGGCAATGTAGCTACTAAGGTTTTACCCTCCCCTGTAAACATCTCGGCAATCATAGCATTATGTAATGTGATACCACCCATCAATTGCACATCATAATGGCGTTGGCCTAATACTCTGGTGGCCGCTTCACGAGTAACAGCAAAGGCTTCAGGTAGTAATTCATCTAAAGTTTCTTTATTAGCTAAGCGTTGTTTAAATTCTGTGGTTTTTAACTTCAAAGCATCGTCAGTTAACTTAGCAAATTTATCAGCATAACTATTGATTTCTTTAACAAGAGGTAAATATTTCTTTATAATTTTACTATTTGAATTACCAAAAAAATTTCCAAATAAACTAAGCACTATTTAACCTTTATTCTTATAATTCTTACTAACATCATATCATAATCCCTATTTTTTAAGAAAACAAACATATTTTCTGGTTTTTCTAGATATTCTAGCCCCAATTCAAATGAAAATCTTTTATTTTTGTAGATTTTTATTTTTGAATCTTTGCTTTATAAACAAATTAGATATATGAAACATATATTTTAAATAATTAATTGTAAAAAAATCAGTTATTTCTGGCTTTAAAATCCGTTTCATGAAAAAGAAAATTTTACCCTTTAATTTGGGCCTTATACTTAACAACTCTTCAAAACTACTATTTTCTTGTAATACTTGTTGGAGATTATCTGTTGCTAAGCCTTGTATTAACACACATATATAATAACTATAAACCTTTTTATATTTATTTAATAAAATAACTTCTTTGTAATCATTCCATAAATTCTTCTTAGTTAAATAATTTTTTAAAGCTGTAAATACTGTAATTAAATCTAAAACTGTTTGAATACTTTTTGTATTGGTAATGGAACGTTCATGAATATAATAGTAATAAAGGGTCTTTGGTATAAATTGCACAAGTTTTGCACAAGCTAACAAACAAGTATTAAAATAAATATCTTCAAAAGATCGAACAATTAAATATTTAATATTATTATCAGTAACTAATTGTTTTTTATAAATTTTAGCCCAATCAAAAGCATATAAGTGAAGTAAGGCTTTTTCTTGATGGCTTGTTTTATATTCTGGGTTAATTAACATATTATACTGAAAATCTGCTCTAGCTCCTGTTGGGTAAATAGCATGCTGAAAAAAAACAATATCTGCTTGAGATTCTTCTATAGCTTCAAATGCAATTTGAATAAAATTAGGTGATACAAAATCATCGGAATCTACAACCATAATGTATTCACCAATTGCTTTATCTAGCCCAACTTGTTTAGTATAAGCTAACCCCATATTTTTATTATTATTCACAATTTTTATACGAGAATCTTTACATTGAAATTCTTGTAAAATTTTTAAAGAGTTATCAGTTGAGGCATCGTTAATGCAAAGGATCTCTATATTAGTAAAAGAATTATTAATAATACTTGTTAGGTTTTTGTATAAATAATTAGCTGTATTATATACAGGAACAATAACCGATACTTTCATAGGGCATTTTAATTTTACATATATAGTTTAACAAACTTACGAGATATAGTAGCATGTTTAAGATTCTCTGTAAAAATTATTACAACACTAAAATTTATGTTTAATACTAAATTAATTTAGTTGCATGTTACAGGATTTTCATATATAATTTTTTTTGTTTTAAGAGCGAGTGTGGCGGAACTGGTAGACGCACAGGACTTAAAATCCTGCGGTTTTTTAAACCGTGCCGGTTCGATTCCGGCCATTCGCACCATTTTATATATTAATGCAATTAATACTATTTGTGTTTTTATCTTTTTTACCTGATATTATTCTTAAATTTACAATTTTTAGTTAATAATTGTTATCTTTTTTGATATTTTGTGAAATAAATTGTTTACTTACAATATACATTGTTATATGCTTTTACTTATTTGATACAATATGTGTAATTCATAAGAAGATAATCATCATGACAAAACCTAAAAAAAAACCAAAGAATCCTAAATTCTCTACTGGTCCTAGTGCTAAACATCAAGATTATAAATTAAGTAATTTACCTACTGAGCTTCTATCTCGTAGCAATAGAAGTGTTGAGGTAACAAATTTAGTGTTTCATACCCAAAAAAAGATCTATGATATTTTAGAAATTCCTAAAGACTATAAAGTGATTCTTACCGCTGGTTCAGGAACTGCTGCTATGGAAATAGCTTTGTGGAATCTGTTAGGATCTAACACTATAGATATTTTAGCTTGGGATAATTTCGGTTATATGTGGCAAAATGATATTGAAAATGAATTAAAATTAAAAAATGTTAATGTTTTTCGTACTGACTATGGAGCTTTTCCCAATTTAGACAAAGTAGACTTTGCTAATAATGATGTAGTTTTTGCCTACTTAGGTACTGCCTCTGGAGTATTTTTTAATCAAGAATCACTTATTCCTAAAGAACGTAAGGGTTTAATAATTACAGATGCTACTTCCCACGTATTTACCAACCATGTTCCTTGGGATAAAATTGATGTGTTTACATTCTCTTGGCAAAAAGCACTTGGTGGTGAAGCCCAACATGGTACTATAGTACTTTCTCCTAAAGCTGTAGAAAGGCTAAAACAATATACTCCTAGTTGGCCTATACCTAGACTTTTTAATATTCGCCCTCAAGCTGTTTTAGAAGGAGAGGCTATTAACACTCTTTCTACCTTATGCCTATTAGATTTTGTTGACGCTTTAGATCATTTTGAAAAAAAAGGTGGTTTACCTTATGGTATAAAAAAAATAAATGAAAACTTCCAAGTTTTACAACAATGGGTAGAAAAATCAAATTGGGTTAAATTTTTAGCTGAAGATATTAACTTTACTTCTAAAGTAGCAGTTTGTTTAAAAGTTACTAACCAAGAATTTGTAAGCAAAAGTCCAGATCAGCAAAAAGAATTTATTAATAAAATCCATAAATACTTAGCTGATAATCATATTGCCTACGATATTAAATCTTATCGTACTGGTCCTCTTGGTTTTAGAATTTGGGCGGGTCCTACCATAGATAAAGAAGATTTAATACTTTTAACCGAGTGGCTAGATTATTGCTTTGCGAATCTATAAATTCTTTTTACCATTCTAAAAAGAATAAAGTATATTATCTTTGGTAAATACTTTAATTTGATTTTATTACGTATTGGAATAAATATATAACGAATGGCTAGTCTTAAGTAAGCAATATCTAAATTATGGGTAATGTAATAAATATCTCTTTGTTCACTCTGTGGCAACCATGTGGTATCAAAACTTTTTTCTATCATAAATTCCATAGCTTTTTGCCATTCTAACAAAAAGATTCTTCTATTATGATTAGACAATCTATAAAAATTCCAATAAAAAGTCTTAAAAAAACCATAAAAAATTCTATGGCGTACGGTTAGTAGTCTCTCAATATCCCTTTGCTCTAAAGACTGATATGTGTTATAGAATAAGTTAAAAATCACTAAAACTTTCTCCTTAGAATTAATAGAAGAGTTAGGATTATCTATCCTATAAAAATATAAATTATCAGGAATTAAATATATTTTATTAGCCTCAAAAATAGTTTCACAGAGAAACTGAAAATCTTGGTATGATGCTCCTTCAGTTTCAATAATTTGTAAAGAGTTACTTTTTATAAAATCTGTTCGATATAATGCTGCCCAAATTGGTGGTGAAGATTCGAACAAAATAACCTTACTAGATTCATCTAATTCTATAAAACCTGTTTCTTCAATAAATAATTTTGCAAACTTACGATTATTAACTAGGCTTTTGCTAAGCTTCTCTGAGGGAATATTTAGTAAACTTTGAGGAGTTCCTTTTGTTGTTTTATAATGATAATGGTTGCATTTAATAATTTCAGCATCTGTTTTTAAAGCTGCCTTATATAAAGTTTCATACATATTTTTAGCAATAAAATCATCACTTTCTACAATTCCAATGAATTCTCCTGTAGCTTTTTTAAAGCCAGTATTAATAGCTTTACCGTAACCACCATTTGCTTTTTGGCTAATAACTATTATTCTTTTGTCAGTTTTAGCAAATCTCTCAATAATTTTGATTGAATTATCAGGAGAGTTATCATTAACAATAATAATTTCCAAATTTTTATAGGTTTGGTTAACTACTGAAAATAAACAATCTTCTAAATATTTTTCCACATTATATACTGGGATAATAATACTAATTAAACCTTTCATAAATATCCTTTGTTAATTTATATATATCTTATAAATAACATTATAGGATAAAAAGAGGAGTAAGGTAAGAGGATAAGTTATTAAGGTAGTAGTTAAAGGAAGGAAAGGTATAGATACATTAGTGCTAGGTAGAGGAGGTGATTAATTACAGGATAAGTTATAGTGAGGTTTTTCATTTTATTGGGAGAGGATAAGTTATTAGGGTAGTAGTTAAAGGAAAAAAGAGGATTTTAAAAACAAACTATGGGATAAGAGGATAAATTACTAAATTAGTATTTACAAGTGATTATGTAAAAGATATTAAGTTGAAGTATTAAGAGTTATAAGGGCTATAAGGTTGGTATTGTGATGGATATTAATAGTTAAAGGTGGAAAGTACTGAGAGTAATATAGGGGATAAAGGTAGGTAGATTAAGTAAGGATTAAGGATATACTAAGAATTTTTTGGTAGAGGATTATTTTTTTTTTGTAAAGGTTTAGAATTAATGGAGGTGTAGAGATATTAAGATCAAAATTAGGTAAAAGTATACGAAATTGCTAATAGAAAACTAGGTATAGAGTTAATAAGGTAATATGAAAGTAGATAATATTAAGGTGTGAGGTTTATAGTTATAGGGAATTCTAGGGATTATTTTGTTAATAATGTAGATGAAAGTATGATTTAAAGGGAGAAGATGGGTAGTGATTAGCGTATATTTAGGAGTGGGACAAGTAAGTAAGAGAGTGAGGTGTAATCAGTCTAGTAGGTTTGGCAATGACCTTCTCTTCCATGCCTTAAGACATAGTACCATTGGCGCTAAAGCTCTTCACTGTTGAGTTCGGTATGGGTTCAAGTGTTTCCTCTTCGCTATAATCACCAAACCTACTAGACTGATTGGAATAAAGTAAGTATCTTCTTCTTAAAAAGTTTTTGAGAGCATATTATATTAAACAACTTTTAACAGTTTCTTATAAAAGTTTTTTATATTATATTCCTTCATTTTCCTTAGTGTTAATTATAGTCTTCCTATTAATTATCACTGGACATGTTTTGTTACTCAAGTCTCTCGAGTTATTAGTACTGGTTAGCTTCACATATTGCTATGCTTCCACACCCAGCCTATCAACGTTGTAGTCTTCAACGCCTCTAATGGGGATATCTTATCTTGAGGCGAGTTTCCTGCTTAGATGCTTTCAGCAGTTATCTCTTCCGCACTTAGCTACCCTGCTGTGCCACTGGCGTGACAACAGGTACACCAGAGGTGCGTCCATCCCGGTCCTCTCGTACTAGGGATAGCTCCTCTCAAATATCCTTCGCCCACGGCAGATAGGGACCGAACTGTCTCACGACGTTCTAAACCCAACTCACGTACCACTTTAATTGGCGAACAGCCAAACCCTTGGGACCTGCTCCAGCCCCAGGATGTGATGAGTCGACATCGAGGTGCCAAACACCGCCGTCGATTTGAACTCTTGGGCGGTATCAGCCTGTTATCCCCGGCGTACCTTTTATCCGTTGTGCGATGGCCTTCCATTCAGAACCACCGGATCACTATGACCGACTTTCGTCTCTGCTCTAGCTGTCGCTATCGCAGTCAGGCAGGCTTTTGCCATTGCACTCAACGACTGATTTCCGTCCAGTCTGAGCCTACCTTTGCACACCTCCGTTACTCTTTGGGAGGCGACCGCCCCAGTCAAACTACCCACCATACACTGTCCCAGATAGGGTTCTCCTACCTTGGTTAGATATCACAATACAAAAGGGTGGTATTTCAAGGGTGACTCCACTTATACTTGCGTCTAAGCTTCGTTGTCTCCCACCTATCCTACACATCTGTCTCATAATACCAATGTAAAGCTATAGTAAAGGTGCACGGGGTCTTTCCGTCTAACCGCGGGTACTCCGCATCTTCACGGAGAGTTCAATTTCACTGAGTTGATGTTGGAGACAGTGTGGAAATCGTTACGCCATTCGTGCAGGTCGGAACTTACCCGACAAGGAATTTCGCTACCTTAGGACCGTTATAGTTACGGCCGCCGTTTACTGGGGCTTCAGTTCAAAGCTCTCACCTCTCTCTTTAACCTTCCAGCACCGGGCAGGCGTCAGACCCTATACTTCCTCTCACGAGTTCGCAGAGTCCTGTGTTTTTAATAAACAGTCGCTTCCACCTCTTCTGTGACCCCTCTCTAAAGTTTCCTCTAAATTGGGACTTCTTATCCCGAAGTTACGAAGTCAATTTGCCGAGTTCCTTCAACATCATTCTCTCAAGCGCCTTAGTATACTCAACCCTCCTACCTGTGTCGGTTTGCGGTACGGTCTATCTCTGGGGCTATTTCCTGGAACATAATTACACGCAATATCAATCCTCTCAGACATCACTAGCTCTTACATCCGTCACCTCCAGATGGTCAAGGAATCTTTACCTTGTTCCCATCAGCTACGCTCTTCAGCCTCGCCTTAGGGGCCGACTTACCCTACGCGGATTAACCTTGCGTAGGAAACCTTAGGTTTTCGGCGATAGAGTTTCTCACTCTATTTATCGTTACTCATGTCAGCATCCTCACTTCCGATACCTCCACATTACCTTACAATAATGCTTCTTCACGGAACGCTCCGCTACCACTAAATATAGCTCTCACTACATTCAATCCTTAGCTTCGGTGTGTGGCTTTAGCCCCCTTACATCTTTGACGCAAAAAGACTTAACTAGACCAGTGAGCTATTACGCTTTCTTTAAAGGATGGCTGCTTCTAAGCCAACCTCCTGGCTGTCTTGGTCTCCTCACTTTCTTTCACACTTAGCCACAACTTCGGGACCTTAGCTGAAGGTCAGGGCTCTTTCCCTCTCGTCCATGGACCTTAGCACCCATGGACTGTCTGCCGCATATTACTCTTAGGTATTCGGAGTTTGATTAGGTTTGGTAAGTCGGTAAACCCCCTAGCCTATTCAGTGCTCTACCCCCTAAGGTATTAACTGCGACGCACTACCTCAATAGTTTTCGCGGAGAACCAGCTATCTCCCGGCTTGATTGGCCTTTCACCCCTATCCACAGTTCATCCCCTACTTTTGCAACAGTAGTGGGTTCGGTCCTCCAGTAAGTGTTACCTTACCTTCAACCTGACCATGGCTAGATCGCTCGGGTTTCGGGTCTAATACTGCAAACTCTCGCCCTTTTAAAACTCGCTTTCGCTTCGCCTTCACCTATCGGCTTAAGCTCGCTTGCAACATTAACTCGCTGACTCATTATGCAAAGGTACGCTATCACCAGTAATAAAAAATTACCAGCTCTAACTGCTTGTAGGCAACAGGTTTCAGGTCTATTTCACTCCCCTCTCGGGGTTCTTTTCACCTTTCCCTCACGGTACTTGTTCACTATCGGTCACAAAGGAGTACTTAGCCTTGGATGATGGTCCACCCTTCTTCAAACAGAATTTCTCGTGTTCCGCCCTACTCTAGCTCTAATACACTTCCTACCTATACGAGACTTTCACCCTCTTCGGTTATGCTTCCCAACATATTCTAGTTCCCTATGTATTAAAGACTCGGCTCTTCCGGTTTCGCTCGCCACTACTTCCAGAGTCTCTTTTGATTTCCTTTCCTACAGTTACTTAGATGTTTCAGTTCACTGCGTTTCGCCACCATTAACCTTACAGCTAACAGCTAATCCTATACGGATTGGGTTCCCCCATTCGGATACCTTAGGATCAACGCTTATTATCAACTCCCCTAAGCTTTTCGCAGATTTTCACGTCCTTCTTCGCCTCTTTGTGCCTAGGCATCCGCCTATTGCCCTTCCTTCCTTGAGTTACTCATGTCCAGTGATAATTAATCCCTTAACTATCACCTAACGCTCTTCAATGAATTCTTCTCTCTCTTACTTTATTCCTACTAACAATAACTCTATGCCACCGCTAGCTCTCACTTACTCTCACTACTTCTCTCTTAACTCTAAAATAACTACTAACTATCACCTAAATGTCCTTCTCAAAACCTTATGTAATAACTATTCGCCACCCTAACAACTCTCACTAGTCTATATCCTTTCCTACCTCTTGTCAACCCCCTACTAACACTTATTTTCTCTTTTCTTTCCCACTACCTCTCCTACCCCCCTCTAAACCTTTAAATCCCTACTACCAACCTCATTCCTACCACCCAATAACCCTCCTCCTACCTCAAACTAAATTAACCTCTCTACACACACCACTTTGATACCAATCTCCTTCCCCTCAACCTAACTTATACTAACTCCTTCAATCCTATCACTCTATTTCTTACTCAACCTAATTACTTACAACACTGACTCCACACACACAACAGTGATACCATTCACCTTCCCCTCAACCTTTCTCCCTCTCAAACACTAACTCCAACCTACCTTCCCCTCATACTAATCCCTAACTAACTCCTTTTCCCCTTGCTCTTCCCTCAAAAGTATATCAATATTGTATTTATTAAAATTATTAACCTACTTGCAATCTAATTAATATTTATAAAACATGATTAATAAGTTAAGAAATGATACACAACTTCTTGGCATTGTATTGGCCTTGATTTCAACTTTTTGTTATTCATTAATGGATGTAATTGTTAAATATACTTTAATGTATACTAATATCAATTACTCTGTATTTTATTTTCAAGTTAATTTATTAATTTTTGTAAATCTAGCAATTTTTGGTTTTGCTTATATCAAAAAAACTTTATTTGTAATAAACGCCCATCCTTTCATTGTTCTAATAAGAGGAAGTGTTTCATTTGTGAATTTCTTTTTTGCTTTTTATGTATTAAAATTACTTAAATTAGATATTTATTACTCTATAATTTTTACTTCTCCTTTAATTGCTACTGTTTTGGCTACTATCTTTTTAAAAGAGAAACTGAAAATAGTAACTGTTGTATCTATTAGTTTAGGAATGCTTGGGGTAGCAATTATTACGAATCCTTTTTCAGAATCTTTTGATAGCACTTTATTATTACCTATAATGTTAACTATTCTTTTGGCTTTTTCTATTGCAGCTACAGGAATTATAACTAGAAAATATCTTAGTCAGGCTAATACTTTAAGTGTTTCTTTTTATATCTTCTTTATTTGTAGCATTTTCGGGCTTTTAATATCTTGTTATAATAATGGTTTACACACTACTATTATTTTTGATCCTCATATTTTTCCAGCACTTTTTGGTAGTGCTGTTTTTTGTGTATTAGGTAATTTATTATTTATTCAGGCCTACAGATTAACTCCTATTAATATTGTAGCTCCTACTGAATATGCGTTAATTATTTGGGGCATTATTTTTGGTTATTTGGTATTTCATCAGACTACCACTATACCTATAATAGTTGGAGTATTAATTGTAATTTTAGCTAATTTTATTAATACTTATATGACTCATAAATAAAGTAAAAATATTAAAGGAAAAAATATATGAATCAAAATATCAAAGCTGTTTTCTTTAGTTTTCTAAGTTTTACCTGTTTTTCTATTATGGATATTATTAGCAGATATATACTTTATAATAATTTAATGGATTTTAGTTTGTATTTCTTTTACATAAAAACTCTTACTATTGTTTTATTTATTGTGTTTGGTTTTCTTATTGCTAAAAGAGATTTTTTTATAATAAAAAATAAAAAAGTAGTTTTTATAAGAGCTATTTTAATTTCCATTAATGCTTTTTGTGTTACTTTAGCTTTAAAATATTTACCTTTAGATATTTTTTATGCTTTAGTTTTTCTTATGCCTCTTTTAGCAACTATTTTATCGGTTCCTTTATTAAAGGAAAAATTAAAATTTATTAATATTATAGGAGTCTTAATAGGATTTACTGGCATTATTATTGCCTTAAACCCTGCTTACCAACATTATAGTATTATTGGTATTATTCTATGCTTTGTTGTGATTCTAACCGGATCCTTAGCTGGGATTATTGCTAGAAAGTACCTTGTAAATGAAAATCCTTTCAGTACTACTTTTTATGCTTTTCTAATGGCAGAGTTAATTGCTATATTTGGTTTGCTTACAAATATAAAATCTGGTAATGTTTCTTTAAGCCTGCCCAGTGTACACTTAAGTATTATAATATTAATTGGAGCTATAGTTACATTAAATGCTTCTAGTTTATATATGAAAGCCTACCAGTATGGTAGGTCTATGTACGTTGCTCCTATTCAATATATTCAAATTATTTATGGATCTTTTTTTGGCTATTGGTTATTTGGTGATAAAATATCAAATAATACACTTGCAGGAATTATTATTATAATTTTAGGAACAATCCTAAACAACAATGCAATCATGAAAAATTATTATTTTAAAAATAAAGGTGCTAACAATGTATTCTAATGGATTTATTCTTTCTTTTATAGCTTACTTATCTTTTTCGTTTATGGACGTAATTAATAAATTTATATTTGCTACAGTTAGTATAGATTTTTTTAGTTACATGCTATGGCTAGACTTAGCAATAATTTTTGCTTTAATTATGTTTGGTATTGCTAACCATAATTTTAGTTTGCAGTTTTTTAAAACCAATAATTATAAGCCAATTCTTTTACGTTCGGTAATTTCTGTTGGTAATACGTTATGTTCATTAGTAGCTATTTCCCATTTACCTTTTCATTTATTTTATATTTTAGCTTTTATGCAACCAATTATTGCAAGTTGTTTGAGTATTATTTTCAATATGGAACGTTTAAAAATGGGAAAAATATTATTAATTATTTTAGGGTTTTTAGGTGTATTAGTTTCAATTAAAATATGGGATTTTAATAGTAATCATATTGCTATATTTGCTATAGCTGCAGGGTTAGGAATTGCTTTAACTGGTGCTTTAAGCGGTATTGTTGTAAAGAAATATATGGTAACAGATAATGCTATTACCATTGCCATTTACAATATTTTATTAAGTATTTTAGTCGCTTGTGGCTATTTTATAATTAGCACCAAGCACATTTTTATTCCAAACTTACATGTTGCTACTATGATTTTAGGGGCAGGAACGGCCTGTGCTGCTGGTATTGTATTTTTTATGAAATCTTACCAAACTGGCGAAGTACAAACTATTTCCCAATTACAATATACCCAAATAATTTGGGGAACTTTTTTTGGTTATTTAATTTTCCATGAAATACCAAGCCTTTATTCTGTAATTGGAGCAGTGATAATTATTGTTGTTAATACTTTAAATCTTAAAACTGAACAAAAGCCTTAGTAAAGTAATAAATCAATATTACTATTCGGCACAATCTTATAAACTTGCTTAGTCTTCCTATTAGCAAAATTATTTTTATGAATTAGTTAGTATCCTTGCTAGCTATTGATTATTTATGCTTATTATTTTATTAAGAATAAATTTTATTACTAATACTTTTGCGAAAGAATAAAATAAAGATTGCAATTCTGTGCTTTACCATCAAGAGATATGCTAACCAAGAATACAGGAATATATTATGGTATTCTTGGGAAGAATTAGGAATAAAGCAAGAATCTTATACTTTTTTCTAGTAATTAGTTGCTATCTACGGTTATGTATAAAAACAATTAGGAAGTTAGGAAGCACTTTTAATTATTAAATTTAAAACTAAGTTAGTATTTAATAAAGGGTAATGAATATACCAGCACAAACTACACTAGGCAAGAATACCTTGCCTAGCTTGTTATTATTTTGGATTAGCTATTTTGCTTTTTAGCGTGTCTTTTTCTTTCGTTGGAATCTAAGTATTTTTTTCTAAGCCTTAAAAAATGTGGAGTTACCTCTATTAGTTCATCTTCTTCTATATAAGAAATAGCTTCTTCTAAACTCATATTTTTAGCTGGTGTAAGAACTATATTATCATCTTTTCCTGAAGCACGCATGTTTGTTAGTTGTTTAGCTTTAATAGGGTTTACTTCTAAATCATTATCTTTTGAATGCTCACCGATAATCATACCCACGTAGACATCAACACCAGCACCTATAAATAAAGTACCCCTACTTTCTAAACCAAATAAGCCAAAAGCTACTGTTTTACCCTGTGCCATAGAGATTAATACCCCCTGATACCGGCTTTCTATGGCTCCTTTCCATGGTTCATAAGAATGAAAAAGCCTTGCCATAGTTCCTGTACCTTTGGTATCAGTTAAGAATTTAGAGTAATAACCAATTAAACCTCTAGTTGGTGCTACAAAGACTACTCTTTGTTTATTATCAGGGGTGATATACATTTCTTCAATGCGTGCTTTGCGTTTTTGTAAAGTTTCAATTATAGTTCCAGCAAATTCTTCATCTACATCTATTTGTACTAGTTCCATAGGTTCATGCTTTTTTCCATCAATTTCTTTAATTAAAACCTTAGGACGACCAATGGATAGTTCAAAACCTTCACGCCGCATGGTTTCTATTAAAATTGCTAACTGTAACTCTCCTCTACCTGAAACTTCTAAGGTATCTGGGGTATCGGTATCTGCTACTTTAATAGATACATTTACTTCTTGTTCTTTTAGTAAACGGTCTCTAATCACTCTTGATGTTAACTTTTTACCATCCTGCCCTGCAAGAGGAGAATTATTCACAGCAAAAGTCATAGATAGTACGGGTGGATCTATAGGTTTTGCATCAAGGGGAGTATTTACCTCTAAATTACATAAAGTGTTAGAAACAGTAGCTTTAGAAAAACCAGCTAAAGCAATAATTTCACCTGCTTCTACTTCTTCTACTACCTTTTGTCCTAGCCCTTCAAAAACCATTAATTTAGTTACCTTAGCTTTTTCTACGAGCTCTCCATTAATATCTAAGGCCTTAATGGTATCACCTACTTTAATTTTACCAGAATATATTTTACCTATTAACATTCTTCCTACGTAATCATCATTTTGAATCATAGTGGTAACCATAGAAAATGGTTCATCAGGCTTAGCTACAGGTGGGCTAATTCTTTCTATAATGTTTTCAAATAAAACAGATACATCATCTTTTTCTTTTTCTTCAGTTTCTGAAACCCAACCATCACGGGCAGCAGCATAAAGAATTTGAAAATCTAGTTGCTCTTCATTAGCATTAAGGTTTACGAATAGATCAAAAACTTCATTATGAACATCATCGGGACGTTTATCAGGGCGATCCATCTTATTCACCACTACAATTGGTTTTAAACCTAAAGATAACGCCTTGCTTGTTACAAAACGAGTTTGGGGCATAGGACCTTCTTTAGCATCAACTAACAGAATAACCCCTTCAACCATGCCTAAAATCCGTTCAACTTCGCCACCAAAATCCGCATGACCAGGAGTATCTATAATGTTAATTTTATAATCTTTATAATATACAGAAGTACATTTAGATAAAATAGTTATGCCCCTTTCTTTTTCTAAATCGTTGGAGTCCATAACTCTTTCTGCTACGGCTTGGTTATCACGGAAAGTACCACTTTGCTTTAGAAGTTCATCTACTAAAGTAGTTTTGCCATGATCCACGTGGGCAATGATTGCAATGTTTCTAATTTTCATTTTGTTAATTTTATTCCTACTTTTAATACTTATATAATTTTTAACGCCTAATGGGTATTAAATTATTATATATATAATATTTGTTAAAATTATGTATTAGTACTTATAACTTATAAGTTATAAGGTAAATCCATGAAAAAAACAAGTTTTAATTATTGTAAGTGTGTTTTTAGAATCAATATGTTCTTTAGAAGAGCAATAAACAACTGTAACGGTAAAAATCTTGACCTAACTATATATAGGTGGAAGCAAGGAGTAAAAAATTAAAGGAGCTTATACATTATATATATAGAATAATTTGTGTATTATCTTTTTTCCACTTTTTTATCTAAAACTATATTTATACTGTAATATAAGTTCTGAATGGTACATACGGTCCCCTTCTAGGTAGATATCTCCATCATTATTATTAATAGTGCGATAATAATCATACGATAATATTAAGGAATGATTATTTGTAATAGCATATTCATAACCAACCCCTAGGTGGTATGCCCAATCATTATATTTTTCTTTACTTATATCATCATAAAAACCTTTAGCAAGATAGTTGGAATAACCAATACCTAATTTAATAAAAGGAGTATGTTTATCTGCAAAGGTATATTTAAAAACTGTATTTAAAAAGGTATTATAAAAATTGTATTCTCTTTCACCTCCATCATGCTCTATTGTTTCTCTAATCCCATAATTAAATTCTCCTTCTAAGGCAAACCAGTTAGAAAAACTATAGCCAACGAAAGTATCTATTGCCCAATCTTGCTTTCCCCAGTTAGTACTATCTTCTCCAGATTCCTGATATTGCACAGTATTAGGCAACCAACCAATACCACCTCCTAAATACCAATAATGGCTTTTATATTCTAGTTTATTTTGCTGAATATTATAGTTGGAGTTTTCTGCCAAAAGGCTGTTAAATGATATTAAAAGTATAAAAATATTAGAAAATATTATAATGAGCTTTTTCATTGTTAGAATTCCCCTATTAAAGAAAACCACTTATAATTATAAATAATTATAAGTGGTTTTCTTTTGCTAGTCTAATATTTTTTAGTTAATAATATATAGGTAATTCTTAATTACTACTTAAATAAGTTATAATATTCTTTCTAAAAAGCGTATACATACATGGCTTGGGTATAGCTCATCACCTAGTTGTACTTTTTCTGCATTCAAACTATTTACCCCTGAGGTTTCAGTTGAATATGTTACATTATCGGCACAATCTCCACTAGAACCGGCTTTTTCATGATAGTTAGCTTGCCAAGTATGAGTATGTTCTGGCATCATCGCTAAGTTGGTTTTAGACATTGCAAAATCTGTATTATTTAAACAAGGGTCGTATACTCGTAAAAATGGATATGAATTAAAATCTATTGTGCCATAATTATAAGCAATATCTTGGTAACCAGCAGGTGTATAGTCGTTATTTGAAAAAGCAATTATAGCACCTGAAACATTTCCATCAGCAGTTACCCACTCGTAACCGTTAAACATAATATAATAATCACTCCCTTGAATAAAACTTGGGCGATTATCTTTAATATCATCCTCATAAAGCCCTGCACTAGCTGGTGTATATGGTGCTCTTTTTACTAGATGGCTATACATAGTACCATTGCTTAAAGTTAATTCTATTTTCTCATAAGATAAATTATTTATAATTTCTTGAGCACTTAGAGTAAAAGGAGCCCGAAATAATAAAGTAAAACCTGTATAAAGATCAGTAATATTAGTATCTTCTATTAGTAAACGAATTGTGGCATCAGTAGAGGTTGAGCTGTTATCTATTGCATTATTAATTGCTGTTGTAGTTAGCTTTTTATTTTTAGTCATGTTTTTGTTTCCTTATATAAAATTATTAATATTATTAAAGTTAATTGTGTATTTTTATTAGATGATATAGCTATAGCATTTTTTCTATTAAGCGAAGGCATAAATTACTTGGGAATAAATCATCACCTACTTGTCCTTTCTCGGTATTTAAACCATTTACCCCTACTGTTTCTGCAGAATATGTTTTATTGTCAGCACAATCTCCACCAGAACCTGTTTGTTCATGATAGTTAGCTTGCCAAGTATGGGTATGTTCTGGCATCATAGCTAAGTTGGTTTTAGACATTGCAAAATTTATATTACTTAGGCGAGGGTCATATACTCGTAAAAATGGATACTTATTATAATCAATAGTATTGTAATTATAAGCAAGATCCTTATAACCTGCTGGGGTATGATCATCGCTGGCAAAAAATAACACAGTACCTGGTAAGTTGTTATCATTATTAATCCACTCACCTTTGTGAAAAAATAAAAAATAGTTTCTACCTTGTACAAAAGTAGGACGGTTATCTTTAATATTATCTTCATAAATACCATCTTCATTTACTGAGGTATATGGTGCTCTTTTAACATGGTTAGTAAAGGTAGCACCATTTTGTAAAGATAGCTCTATTATTTCATAAGAAAGGTTGGTTTTTATTTCTTGTGCTGTAGCGGTAAAAGGGGCTTGAAAATTTAATATAAACCCCTCATTAATTGTAAGTATGGTATCATTTTCTATTAATAAACGAATAGTAACATCAGTAGATGTTGAACCATTATCTATTGCATTATAACTTAATCGTGGTATTGCAATATTATTTTTAACATGAGTCATTATGTTATCTCCTTATTAAATTATTTTTGTAATAAAATTAGTGTTTTATTACTGCTTCAAAATGAAGAGTATATTTTATATATTTTGATTGCTTTTCTATAAGTGATATCGGTTGTATTAAGAAGTAATTATCATTTAGCACAAAATTAGCTGAAGTAATCTAAATATTAAATTACTAAGGCAAAATTAATATGTGGCAAATATAGTTAATCTTAAGTAAAGTTGAATAAAATTTTTATAAAAATTGGGAAATTAAGTTTAAAAAATATCTAAATTAAACATTTTTATATTATACTATAAAAATGTTTTTTTGTAAACCGTTTATTATTAAAATTATATAATTTTAACAAATCTTTAATTCACACAAAAAGTTAAAGATGTTTACACTAAATTAAGAATCTTTAGTAAGTATTTTATCAAAATACTTCTTTTGTTCTTATATGCTTTTGGTAAGCTATTAAATTTTGCTAACTTAGCTCTAATTCAACATCATTGTGCTTTTATAGAGAACAGACTTTTCTTTATTAGCAGATTCACAAGTATCACTACTTTTGTTTTTAGGTTTAATACTTATATGTTTTGCCTCAGTATTATTTTTTTCTTGTGATACACTAATATTTAGTAAATATTTATTACATTTATTATCTGATAATATTATTTTACCTTTGAAGGCTTTGTATATGGCATCGGTGTCATCGGTGTTTCTACTTAATAATAAAACTAAGGATTTATTGGAAAGGCTATCTACCTGCATACGACCATATCTATTATATGCTACTGTCATTCCTACAATTGCATTCTCAAAGTCTATCACAATAAATTGGTTAACTGATGCTTTGATACTAGAAACTTCTATTTCTTCAGCTTTTACAAATTTTAATGTACTAATAAATAACAACAACATTATATATAATATTCTTAATTTCATTTTTCTTTCCTTGTGTGATTTTAATAATGAAATTATATCATAATTAAAAAAAGAAGTTTAATGCTAAATCACAGATATAGGCTAAAAAACTTAATAATTTATTCATAAGGTTTTCGCAATTATAATAAAATTTTTTAAGACTCTATTTTTTAGATAAATATAAAGTAGCTATGCCAATAAGAACTTATTATATGTGAAAATAATACTTGGGAGTTACAACATCAAACTACTTTTTAAGCATTGTTTCAAACAGTTTTAAAAACTTTAATTTAAAGTGTAGCGGGACAAATTTAATGGCAAAACTAGTTTTCTTAATAACACTAATTTACTAAAAAACAATTATTTACTTGGTTTACAGACTTTAAATGGTGGAGGTAAACGGATTCGAACCGATGACCCTCTGCTTGCAAAGCAGATGCTCTACCAACTGAGCTATACCCCCATAAAGATATATAACCATTATTTTGTTTAACTTAAGGTTTTCAATTTATCTATAGTATTTATAACTAGTATTGGCAACCTGTCATCACAAAACAATGGTGGGTCTGGGTAGGCTCGAACTACCGACCTCACCCTTATCAGGGGTGCGCTCTAACCAACTGAGCTACAGACCCATGTTTTACAACAGATGAATTATAATTAAAAAAATATTACTAGTCTACATATTTTTTTTATTTCTGTAATAGGATATATTAATAGCAATTTAAAATAACTTAAGTGGCATACAATATATGTTTTTTTTAGAATACAGATATCTAAAACTCAAATTAGCTTGTTTACTTAGTTGAAGGTTACAACTTCCTTACTCTCAAAAGATTCATCCTAACTATTGTTGCATTATAAAAAATTCACCACATAGTATACTTGAAAAATATTTTAATACACATTTAACCTTTTCCCTTGAAAAGTCTTTGTTATTGTGCTTAACTTATTGGATATTATTGGATATTATATTTGTTAGGAATATAAATTAAAGATAAACTACAAGATAAGTTTTACATGGTTTTTTAATGTTACTCACCTTTTATATAACTCCACCACTAATTATGGGTAAGAACTCGGCTTTAATTTATTTTGATTTTTACATTAGCACCTTATTTGGTGCTTTTTTTATATCTAAAGATTCTATATCTAAAGTAAGGCTAGTATGTAACCAATTATATAATTATTTCCAAAAACAGAATCCAAGAAATTTTACCAATTTAGGGAATAGTTACTTAAGTACAAATTCCCTAAATATTAAGCCATTGCTTAATTTTATTATTAACTATTTATTTCAAAGGAGTAATGTCAATGACAAAGATAATAGGTATTTTGGGTTTATTTTTAATCCTATTTGCTGCTTACTTATTATCTAATAATAAGAAAAAAATTAATTATAGAACTGTTATTGGTGCACTGGCTATACAAATAACATTTGCTTTTATTGTTCTTTATATACCAATTGGAAGAACTATCTTAGATGGTATGTCTAAAGGTGTTTTAAAAGCAATTGATGCAGGTAAAGAAGGGCTTAATTTTGTGTTTGGTCCTTTAGCAGATGGTAGCATGGGTTTTATTTTTGCAGTTTCTGTATTAGCTATTATTGTTTTTTCTTCTTCTTTAATTGCCGTTTTATATTATATAAGAATTATGCCATTAATTATTAATACTTTAGGTTTAGGGATTCATAAATTATTAAAAACCTCTAGGGCAGAATCTTTATCGGCTACTACTAATATATTTTTAGGACAAACGGAAGCTCCTCTTGTTGTAAAGCCTTTTATTAATTTTATGACTCGTTCAGAACTTTTTGCCGTAATGGTTGGAGGTTTAGCCTCTGTTGCCGGTGCGGTGTTAGCGGGCTATGCCAGTTTAGGGATTGAGGTTAAATACTTAATTGCTGCAGCTTTTATGGCGGCTCCGGCTGGCTTATTAATGGCAAAAATTATGATACCTGAAACTGAAACTCCTAAACAAACTTTAGATGATTTAAAATTAGAAGGTGATGAGCTAGATAGCATAGAACCTAGCAATGTAATTGAAGCTGCTGCCGATGGTGCATCTATGGGTTTAAAATTAGCTTTAAATGTTGGTGCCATGCTAATTGCCTTTATTGGCTTAGTTACTTTAATGAACATGATTCTAAATGGCATTGGTGGATTGTTTGGTTTAGAGCATTTATCTTTCCAAATGTTACTAGGTTACTTATTTGCTCCTGTTGCTTTTATTATGGGAGTTCCATGGAGCGAGGCTAGCCAAGTTGGTACTTATTTAGGTGAAAAAGTTTTATTTAACGAATTTGTAGCTTATGTAGACTTTGCCAAAAGTGGTGTTGCTCTTAGTGAACACACTAAAGTAATTACTATTTTTGCCCTTTGTGGTTTTGCTAACATTAGTTCCATTGGAATTTTATTAGGTGGTTTAGGAGTAATGGCACCTAAACAAAAACGCAATATTGCCCAATTAGCTGTTAAAGCTGTAATAGCTGGTACTCTGGCTAATTTATTTAGTGCTACCATTGCTGGGTTACTTACTACTATTTAACCATATTAAATTAAGGAATCATCATGCTTAATAAAAACTATGAAAACCACACTATTCTTTCTTTGCTTGATTTAACCTCTTTAAACGATGATGATAATAATCAGGCAATAGAAAAACTATGTAATAGTGCATCAACCAATACATACGCTGTGGCTAGCGTATGTATTTACCCTACGTTTATTGCTTTTGCAAAAAAGCACTTTAAAGAAGCTAAACAAAATATGAACATTACTACCGTAATAAATTTTCCTACAGGCAACAGTAATGAAAGTGATGTATTAAAAGAGTTAGAACATGCTTTAAAAGAAGGAGCTGATGAAATTGATATGGTTATGCCCTATCAACAACTTATTAACAGTGTAAATAATGCTACTGCTATAGAAAATTTTATTAAAACAATTAAACATAACTGCAAGCATAATACTTTAAAAATTATCATTGAAAGTGGTGAATTAAAAACAGAAGAACTTATTCGTTTAGCTAGTAAGGTTGCCATGAATGCGGGAGCTAATTTTATAAAAACCTCTACTGGCAAAGTAACGGTGAATGCAACGCTAACAGCAGCTAAATATATGTTAGAAGAAATTCAGAACACCAATAAACATTGTGGTTTTAAAGGTGCTGGTGGCATAAAAACTAAAACAGAGGCATTAGCTTACTTAAACCTAGCTAGTAATATAATAAATGAAAAATTTGTTAATCCTAAAACTTTTAGAATAGGTGCATCTTCTTTATTAAACGAGCTACTTGGCACTACTACTAATAATTCAAATTACTAAGAGAAACGACTCATGTTAATTAAAGAAATAATTCAAAAAAAAAGGGATAATCATAACCTTACAGATAATGAAATTCAAACATTTATTAAAGGTATAAGCAATAAAACCGTAAGCCCTGAACAAATTGGAGCCATGACCATGGCAATATATTTTAATGGTTTATCTTCTACAGAACAAGTGGCTTTTACTTTAGCTATGCGAGATTCTGGCAAAGTAATAAAATTTACCAACTTAACTGATAAACCTATTGTAGATAAACACTCAACAGGTGGAGTTGCCGATTTTATATCTATTCCTTTGGCTCCTATTATTGCCGCTTGCGGAGCTTATGTTCCCATGATTACAGGCAAAGGCTTAGGGCATACCGGAGGTACAACCGATAAAATGCAAGCAATTCCTAACTATAATACTTTTCCTAATACCGAAGACTTTCAACATGTAGTAAAAAAAGTTGGTTGTTGTATTATTGGGCAAACTGATGACCTTGCCCCAGCCGATAGAGCAATTTATGGAGTACGTGATGTTAGTGCTACAGTGGAATCTTTGCCTTTAATTGCTACTTCTATTTTATCTAAAAAGTTAGCCTCTGGTATTAGCTATTTAGTTATGGATATAAAAACAGGCAATGGGGCATTTATGAATACTTTGGAAGGTTCAAAAGCCTTAGCTCATACCATTAGTACTATTAGTAACCAAGCTGGAGTCCCTTGTAAAGCTATTATTACCGATATGAACGAAGCCTTAGGTAGAAATATTGGTAATAGTTTAGAGGTTATTGAAAGCATTCAGTATTTAACTGGTAAAAATGTAGATGCTAAAGTAGATACAGTAATGAAGGCACTAGCTACTGAAATGCTACTTATTACAAAAATTGCTAATTCTAAAACCGACGCCCTAGTAAAAATATCAAAGGCTTTATCTTCTGGTAAAGCCGCAGAAATCTTTGAAAAAATGGTTCATGCTATGGGGGGTTCTAGTAACATTTTAAGTAAATATAACCAGATTCTTCCGAAAGCACCAATTATAAAACCAATTTATGCCAATAATGCTGGTTATATCCACCATATTAATAGCCGAGCACTTGGTTTTGCTTTAGTGCAATTAGGAGGTGGTAGGCGACAAGCTACCGATAAGCTAGACTATGCTGTAGGTATTGCTAATGTAATAAAAGTAGGTGAGATAGTAAATAAAGAAAAACCTATTGCTTTTATTCATGCTAATACGCCTTTACAAGTAGAAGAAATGGCTAAAGTTTTAAATAATGCTATTACAGTATCAGCCGAACCAAGTTTTCAAATCCAACCTACAATTTATGAAACAATATAATAGAGGTTAATATGTCAAACATACAAAATAATAAAAAAAATGAAGAAATTTTTACCATATTAAAAACAACAAGAAGTCTTGCTTATGTTCCTTATTCTAATTTTGGAGTAGCAGCGTGTATTTTAGCTGATAATAATAAATATTACACAGGCTGTAACGTGGAGAATGCGGCTTACCCTTTAGGTTGTTGTGCCGAAGCCTCTGCAATATCTAGTATGGTGTTAGATAGTGCTAAAAAAATTAAAGAAATATCTGTGCTAGGTAGCGGTAATATGTTATGTACTCCATGCGGTGGTTGCAGGCAAAGAATAAGGGAGTTTGCTACAGATAATTGTATAATTCACCTTTATACTGATGAAGGTTATAAGCAGTCTATATCTTTAGCAGAATTATTACCTTTATCTTTTGGTCCGGCTAATTTAAAATAATAATTATATAATTACTGTACAAGTTATGTATATACACTATGCAAGACCGCACTTTTTGAGGTAAACTATTAAACTATATAATTAATGTACGAACTATGAAAACCATGTACGACTTTAACAAAGTAATTAACAGAAATAATACTTTTTCTATTCAAAATGACTTCACCAAGCTAAGATACGGGCAAGCTGGGCTTTTATCTTTTGGTATCTCTGATATGGATTTTCAAGCTCCTCCTGAAATTTTAGCAACCCTAAAACAACGGGTTGAACATGGAGTTTTTGGCTATTCTGGTTGGGATTGCCCTGAGTATAAAAGTAGTATTACTACTTGGTATAAACAACGTTTTAACTATAACCTAGACTGTAGTTTAATTACCTATTCACCTAATGTTAGTTATGCCCTTTCTAACTTAATTAAAATTTTTAATCCTAAGCATGAGCCTGTTACTTTGTTTTCACCATCGTACAATGGTTTTTTTAATATGCTAAGTTTAAATAAAATAGCTTGGTATAGTATTTCTATTGTTTATTGCAATAAACAATATGTAATTGACTATTCCGCTTTAGAAGAAAATTGTAGAAAATCTAAAGTATTACTGTTATGCAATCCGAATAACCCCAATGGTAAAGTTTGGCAAAAAGAAGAATTAACTAAAATTGTGGAAATTTGTAAAAGGTATAATGTATTTATAGTATCTGATGAAATGTATATGGATTTTATCCATCCACCTTTTAGTTTTACCTCATTATTACAAGTTGCAGAATCTTTAGATTATATTAATAACACGGCGGTTATTACTTCTGCTTCTAAAACCTTTAATACTCCCGGACTGGGGGGGGCTTATACCATTATTAATAATTCTAATATTCGCAATACTTTTTTTGAACTATTAAAAAACCAAGATAACTTCATTTTTGCTATGGCTTTAAGTATTCCTTGCCTTATTACAGGCTATAATAACTGTGCTACTTGGGTAGATGCTGTTAATGAGTATATTATGGAAAACCTTAATTTTACTAAACAATTTTTCCACAAAAATTTACCATTGCTCCACTTTGAAATTCCCCATTCAGGTTACTTTGCTTGGATCAACTGTAAGAACCTAAACCTTACTAACCAAGAAATTCAAAACAAACTAATGGCAAATGGTTTAGGTATTCCTAGTGGAGAAAGTTATCAAGAACCTACCCCTTATTTAAGGCTTAATGTAGGTTGCCCTAGAGCTAAACTAGAACTTGGCTTAAAAAAGATTTTAAACGCTTTTAGTTAGTTTATAGGTTACCAATATAAACTAAAAATAATTAAAGCTACTTAAAAGCTATTTAAACCAATGTTGAGTTTTATTAGCAAAAGCTACTAAAGACAACATTACAGGAACTTCTACTAATACTCCTACTACTGTAGCAATAACTGCCCCAGAATGCAATCCAAACAAACTTATACTAATAGCTACAGCTAATTCAAAAAAGTTAGATGTACCTATTAATGCCGAAGGGGCAGCTATATTATAAGGTAATCTTAAAAGTTTAGCTAAAGAATAGCCTATGGCAAAAATTCCATAACTTTGTATTAATAACGGTATGGCTATTAATACAATTACTATTGGTTGGTTAATAATAACTGTTGCTTGGAAAGCAAATAATAGAACTAAGGTAATTAATAATCCAGCAATAGATACAGGTTTTAATTTTTTTAGTAGTACATCTAAATTCTTTTTTGATGCTTGGTAGTATTTTCTAGTTATATAGCCAAAAAACAAAGGAATAATAACATATAAAGTAACAGATGCTAATAATGTAGTCCAAGGAATAGTAATATTAGATATTTTTAATAATAAAGTAGCAATAGGAGCAAATAAAAATATCATGATAATATCATTAATGGCTACTTGAACTAAAGTATACCCTGAGTTTCCTTTAGTTAATTGGCTCCATACAAAAACCATTGCCGTGCAAGGGGCTACACCTAATAAAATCATACCAGCAATATACTCATTAGCATTTTTTGGGGCTACAATACCTTTAAAAATATAATGAAAAAATATCCAGCCTAATAAAGCCATTGTAAAAGGTTTTATTAACCAATTTATAATTAAAGTTAGAAATAAACCTAAGGAAGAGTGCATCTTAGCATTCTTGATACAATCAAAGTCAATTTGAATCATCATAGGGTATATCATCAACCAAATGAGTACAGCAATTACAAAATTAACATTTGCATATTGCCAACTAGCAAGAGTTTGAAACAAGTTTGGTAAAAGGTTCCCTAAGGTAATTCCTACTAAGATGCAAGCTATTACCCATAAAGTAAGGTATTTTTCAAAAAAACCAATATCAACTTTTTCTACATACGGTTGTTGTTTAACGCTTTTCATTATAAAGCCCCTATAGATAAAAAATCATAAATTATCTAGTATTATATCATTCAATGTATAATAATTTATTATATTTATTCTTGTACCTAACAATTAGATACTAACACTATGCATTCAATGTATTATATACGGATAGTAATTAGACTCTATCACTAACCTTGTTTTTACTTAATAAATCACTGTAGTTACCAATAACTAATTATTAGGATTTCTCATTCTATAAATTTTTTCTAAAACTAAAATAGCAATAAAAGAAATAATAAAACCTGGTAGTATTTCATAAACATCAAACAAGCCACCATGTAGGTTTTTCCAAGCTATTACAGTAATTGCCCCAAAAATAATACCTCCTGCTCCTGCAAAGGTAGATAGTTTTTTGCCCCTAGTAATTAAAATAATTAATGGACCAAAAGAGGCACCAAAGCCAGCCCAAGCATAAGCAACAATAGATAAAATTGTAGAATTTTTATTCATAGATAACATAAAAGCAATAATAGCAACCACTAAAATAATAACTCTAGATAACAACATATCGTATTTTTTATTTAACTTAGTAAATAAAGATAAATCTTCCGTAATAGATGATGAAATCACAAGCAGTTGAGCATTCGCTGTACTAACAATAGCTGCTAAAATGGCTACAGAAATAAAAGCTACTATAATTGGAAGCGAAGTTGCCTTACCTAAGGCTATAATAGCTTTTTCAGGGTCTGCTAAAGGAGTTTTATAAAAATATGCCGATGCAATTAAGCCAATTATTACGGCAAAGGTCATACCCACTGCCATCCAGACTATATTAATATAGCAAGATTTTTTTAATTGGTTTGCATCTTTAATCCCCATGAATCTAGTTAAAACATGAGGTTGTCCTACATAACCTAAGCCCCAAGCTAATAACGAGATTATTTCTAAAAAAGACATATGATAACCCATATTAAAAGCATGCGGATTATAAGCTAAGGCTCTACTTGCTATTTGTGGAAAATCCCAATTCATAGCATTAAGGGCAGCAACAGGAATAGCAATAATAATAAATATCATAAAAATACCTTGTACCAAGTCCGTCCAAGCTACCGCTAAATAACCACCTATTAACACATAAATTACCACAAAAATTAAAGCAATCATTATACCTGTACTATAGGATATATCAAATAATGTGCTAAGTAATACACCGCCAGCGGTAATACCAGAAGTTACATAAATAGTAAAAAATATCATAATGGCAATAGAGGCAATAATTTGAATGAACTTGCCATCACCTTCTAAATGAGCAGCCATAAAAGAAGGTACGGTTAAAGAGTTAGTTTTAAAAGAGAATACTCGTAAATTATAAGATACAAGAAGCCAATTTACCCAAGCTCCTAAAGTTAAGCCAATAGCAATCCAAGCCTGATTTATCCCTAAAGCATAAACAGCACCTGGTAACCCTAAAAAGAGCCAACCACTCATATCGGCGGCTCCAGCACTAATACCGGTAGTTACTAATCCTAAACGTCTGCCGCCTAGAATATAGTCTGATTTATTTTCATTAATTTTATTAGCATATAAAGATATTCCCAATAATACTATAAAATATACAAATAATACAATTATATATAACATGAATACCTCCTCCAGATTTTAGTTCTATATGTTGAGTAAGTTTCTATTACCTCCTTGAGCTGTAATATCTATGGTTACGGTTTTTTCGGTAGCAAACCTATGTAAATAAAAAGGTCCACCAGCCTTAGGTCCAGTGCCAGATTTGCCTCTCCCCCCAAAGGGTTGCGAGCCAACCACTGCACCAATTTGGTTTCTATTAATATACAAATTACCACAGTTAATATTATTAATAATATTCTTTACTTTATCATCTATTCTTGTATGTAAGCCAAAGGTTAAGCCATAGCCAGTAGAGTTAATCTCTTGAATAACTTTTTCTAAGTCTTTAGCTTTATACCTAATAATATGAAGAACTGGTCCAAAAACTTCTTTTTCCAACATCTTAATATTTTCAATTTCAAAGGCACAAGGGGTAAAAAAATAACCGTATAAATTTTCGGCATAAGGTACTTCAAAAAGTAACTTAGCTTTTTCTTTCATGGTTTCTTTATGATGAATTAGGGAATCTAATGATTTTTGGTTGATTATAGGTCCTACATCGGTAGCTATATTCCAAGGTAAAGAAATATTTAATAGCTTAGCGACTCCGTGAATTAACTTAATTTGCTCTTCGGCAATTTCTTCTTGTAAGTATAATACACGTAATGCTGAACAACGTTGCCCTGCACTTTGAAAAGCCGAAGCAACTACATCTTTAGCAACTTGGTCTAACAAAGCGGTGGAGTCTACAATCATACAGTTTTGCCCACCAGTTTCAGCAATAAGGGGAATAATATAGTCTTCCCGCTTAGCAAGAAGTTTATTAATATTTCTAGCCGTAAAATCTGAACCAGTAAAGGCTACTCCTGCTACTAAAGAATTTTCCACTAAAGTATTACCAATAGCTCTACCTTCACCTAAAATAAGTTGTAAAACATTACTAGGTAAACCAGCTTGTAAAAACTTTTTAATAGCCATATAGGCAATCATATTTGTACTTTCTGCGGGTTTAGCAACTACTGTATTACCAGCGGCAAGGCTACCGGCAATTTGCCCTAAAAAAATTGCTAAGGGAAAATTCCAAGGGGAAATACATAAGAATACGCCTCGCCCTTCTAGTTTTATATAATTTACTTCTCCATCTACAGAGGGTAAAGTAAATTCCTTTTCAAAATCTTCACGGGCTTTACCAGCATAATACCTTAAAAAATCTACAGCTTCCCTAACTTCTAAAATACCATCTTTAATAGTTTTACCAGCTTCTTTAGCTAAAGCTGCTAAAAACTCTACGGTTGAATCTTCTAAAATATCAGCCATTTTTTCTAAAATGGTGGCTCGTTTGGCTCCGCCTAAAGCATTCCAACTTTTTTGCCCTGTTTTTGCTACATTAAAAGCCTTAGTAACTTCTATTGAGGTCGCTAAATAAGACATACCTATGGTTTCTTTGTTGGTAGGGTTATTAATGTTGGTAACTTTAGCTGTTTTACAATCCTCACCATTAATAATAGGATATACATTTTTAGGAAGCATAACCTTCTTAATATTTGCTTGTAAATTTTCATTAATAGATAAATCCGACATATCAACTCCTTTAGAATTTAAACGATTTTCATTAAGATAGATATTCTTTGGTAGTTTAATTAAACAATGGGAAGAAAAACCATGTTTAGAGGCTTTTTCAATAGGATTTTCTACAACCTCATCAATCTTTATTTCTTCATGCAAAATAGCATTTACAAAATTATTTTTAGAACCATTTTCTAAAAGCCTACGAATTAAATAAGGTAACACAGTTTTAAAATTACCCACAGGGCAATAAAACCTAACATTATTTTTATTATTCTCATATACATCTTCTCCCATGCCAAATAAACATTGGTATTCATATGGTTGCTGTTGCATAACTTCTTTTACAAAATTAATAGTATGAATATTATGCGTAGCAAAGCATGGGAAGATGCAATCAGTATATTTGGCAAGTTTTTTTACACATGCCATATACGAAATATCTGTGTGTTCTTTCCTAGTAAACAAGGCAAAATCTTCTACCCCGTTTACTTGATCTAATTTTATCTCACTATCCCAGTAGGCTCCCTTTACTAACCTAACATATATTTTACGTTGATTAGACTTGGCTAAATTATATAGGGAATCTACGGCTGCAAAGGCTCTTTTTTGGTAGGATTGAATCACTACCCCAAACCCTTGCCAATTTTTTAAACTCTCTTCTTGTAGAATTTTTTCAAATATTTTAAAGGAAAACTCTAGTTTGTCTGCTTCTTCAGCATCTACAAATAATGGAATATCTAGGCTTGCCGCCATTTTACATAAAGTAAATAATTTAAAGTAAATATCATTAAAATATTCAGTAATTTGGGTAGGTTCATAACGAGGGCAAAGTGAAGTTAACTTCACTGAAACACTAAAAACACTTTTATTTTCTACTAAATGTAGATTCTTTTTTATAGTATTAAGGCAATCTTTATAATCTGTAAAATATTTTTCAGCATCAGCAGTTGTTCTTGCTGTTTCTCCTAGCATATCAAAAGAAAAAGTATTACCACGCCCTAACATAGGTTTAATTCTTACCATAGCCTTTTTCATATTTTCCGCTAGAATAAATTGCGAAGCCATTCTTTTCATCATTAGTTTTGAAAAAAAATGAATAAAAGGTAATGCTAACTTTTGTAACAAATTACTACGCTTAGGCGTATAGTCTTTCAGAATATAGTTGGTAATACTAAGACCAACACTATAAAATAAAACTGTTAGATTTTTACTAAACCTCAACCAATGTTGGTTGGTTACTTTATCGGCAATTAAGTGGTAGCTTGTGAATCTATCAGGTACCCGAATTAAAGATTCGGCTAATTCCATTAAACCTCTGCATTCATCTTGGTGCAAAGGGTAAGTTTTCATTAGAATATCTATTCCACTAGAATTTAGTTTATTTTTTCTTAAAACAGTAGCCTCTTGTTGAGCTGTATGTTGAATATTTTTTAAAGTATACTTATAACTTTGTAAATACTCTACCAACCCCTTAATATGGGCTGTCTCATTTGTTCTAAAATCTTTTTGGAATGTCATTGCATTATACCACAAAATTAATTAAAAATCAATAAGTATTTATATTCTACTGTGTAACTTAACTCTTACCAAGTATTATTATGTTAGATACTCTATTAAGTACAGAGTTTAGCTGTGAGCTTTTATTCTATATAATAAATAAAACTTTATATAATTTTTATATTATTATTCTCTTTATATTGCTACTAACCTAAGCCACTACTAATGCCTGCAACTTTAGTACAGCACAAGTATTAATTTTATACTTGTACTGTACTTATTACTTTTTAGTTTTGCCTGATTTAATAAAGTTTTTATTAAGTTAACTACTTTATTAAACTACATATATTTTTTAGCAACACTTATTAAGTTCTCTACCGCTTTAGCCGAACCATGTAGAGCCTGCTTAGATTTTTCATCTAAGGTTATTTCTATAACCTCTTCCACACCTTTGCAACCTATAACTATAGGAACACCAACATAAATATTTTTTAAACCATAAGCATTTTCTACCCATGTGGCACATGGAAGGACTCTTTTTTGGTTTTTTAAATAACTTTCTGCCATAATTATTCCCGAGTTTGCTGGAGCATAATAAGCGGAACCATTACCTAATAAACTTACAATTTCGGCACCTCCATTACGAGTACGTTCTACAATTTCATCTACTTTACCCTGATTAATTCTACCCATTTTAATTAAATTCGGTAAAGGTATGCCTGAAACTGAAGCATAATTTAACAAAGGCACCATGGCATCGCCATGCCCCCCTAATACAAAGGCTTGAATATCAGCAATGGATACTTTTAATTCTTGTGCTAAAAAGTAAGCAAACCTAGAAGAATCTAAAACACCAGCCATACCTACAACTTTATTAGTTGGCAAACCACTACTTTGTTGTAATACCCATACCATAACATCTAAGGGGTTAGTAATACAAATTACAAAGGCATTAGGGCTATATTTAGCAATATTCTTACCAACATCTACCATGATTTTAGTGTTTATTTCAACTAGATCGTCCCTACTCATACCTGGTTTTCTTGGTAAACCTGCAGTTATAATAATTACATCAGAGTCCGCAATTTCAGAATAATCACTTGTGCCTTTAATATTAATATCTTTTTTGTTAATATAAGTGCTTTGGCAAATATCTAAGGCTTTACCTTCAGCTACTTTACCATTAATATCGCATAACACAATATCACCTAACTCTTTTAAAAGTGCTAAATGAGCTAAAGTACCACCAATATTCCCAGCCCCTATTAACGAGATTTTTTTTCTTTTTTGCATATCTTAATTCTCCTTCTTTTTAAGTAAATTTAAAGCCGAACCTGCCTTAAACCAAGCAATTTGTTGTTCATTATAAGTATGGTTAACCTGAATTTTGTGTGATGTACCATCAGCATGGTGCATCACTAAAAATAAAGGAGATTCTGGGTTAAAGTTTTCTAAACCAATAATGTCTATAGTATCATCTTCTAAGATTCTATCGTAATCTTTATCGCCAGCAAATACTAAAGCTAACATACCTTGTTTTTTTAAGTTAGTTTCATGAATTCTAGCAAAAGATTTAGCAATGATAGCTCTAACTCCTAAATGCCGTGGCTCCATAGCTGCATGCTCCCGTGAGGAACCCTCGCCATAGTTTTCATCACCTACTACTATTGAGCCAATCTTACTAGCTTTATAAAACCTTTGCACTTCAGGAACTTCACCATATTTATTAGTAATGGCATTTTTTACAAGATTAACAGAATCATTAAAAGCATTAGTAGCACCAATTAACATATTGTTAGAGATATTATCTAAATGCCCCCTATATCTTAACCATCTGCCTGCCATAGAGATATGGTCGGTAGTGCATTTACCTTTAACTTTAATTAAAAGTTTTAAACCTAGAAGATCTTTACCTTCCCATGCTGGAAAAGGTTCTAATAGTTGTAGCCTATCTGATTTTGGATCTACTTTAACTGTAATCTTATCGGCATTTTTAGTAGCTGGAGCTTGATAACCCATATCTTTTACCGCAAAACCTTTTGGTGGAAAATCTTTACCCATAGGTGGATCTAATTTAACTTCCTCGCCTTTATCGTTTATAAGAGTATCGGTTAGTGGATTAAAAGTTAGTTCACCGGCTATAGCTAAAGCAGTAACAATTTCTGGCGAAGTTACAAAAGCATGAGTTTTGGCGTTACCATCGTTCCTTTTAGCAAAATTTCTGTTAAATGAGGTTACAATGGAATTAGCTGCTGTGGTATCGTGCCTTTGCCATTGCCCAATACAAGGTCCACAAGCATTGGCTAATACTACCCCACCTATACTTTGAAAAACCTCTAATAAACCATCTCGTTCTGTGGTATAGCGAATTTGTTCCGAACCTGGCGTTACCGTAAAATTACTTTTAGCCTTTAAGTGTTTGCTGACTGCTTGCTTGGCTACGGAGGCGGCTCTAGTGATATCTTCATAGGAAGAATTTGTACAAGAACCTATTAAACCAAAAGTAATTTTATTAGGCCATTTATTTTCTTTTACTGCTTTAGCAAACTTAGAAATAGGAAAAGCTAAATCTGGAGTAAAAGGACCATTAATATGAGGCTCTAATTTTGATAAATCTATTTCTATTAGCTCATCAAAATACTTATGTGGGTCATTGTAAACCTCAGAATCACCTGTTAAGTTTTCTGCCATATTATCGGCTAGTTTAGCTAATTCTTTTCTGCCTGTAGCTTGTAAATATTTAGACATATGCTCATCATAACCAAAAATAGAAGCGGTTGCCCCAACTTCAGCTCCCATATTACAAATAGTACCTTTACCTGTACAAGAAATACTTTTTGCACCATTACCAAAATATTCTATCACTGCACCTGTGCCGCCTTCTACGGTTAATAAACCTGCAACTTTTAAAATTACATCTTTAGCCGAAGCCCAACCATTTAATGTGCCTGTTAGTTTAACTCCTATTAATTTTGGTAATTTTAATTCCCACGGCATACCTGCCATTACATCGCAAGCATCGGCTCCACCTACTCCAATGGCTAACATACCTAAACCACCAGCATTAGGAGTATGAGAATCTGTTCCTATCATTAAACCACCTGGTAACGCATAGTTTTCTAATACTACTTGGTGAATAATTCCTGAACCTGGTTTCCAAAAATCAATCCCATATTTATTAGCTACAGAACTTAAAAAATCATATACTTCAGAGTTTCTATTTTTAGCTGTAGCAAGATCTGTATCGGCTCCATCTTCAGCTAAAATTAAATGATCACAATGAATAGAAGATGGAACTGCTACTTGCTGTCTACCAGATTGTATAAACTGTAATAAGGCCATTTGGGCGGTAGCATCTTGCATGGCTACTCTATCAGGAGCAAAATCTACATAGTCTTCCCCTCTTTCATAGGTAGCTATTTCCTTGTTAGGTTTGGCTAAATGTGAATACAGAATTTTTTCAGTTAAAGTTAATGGACGTCCTAGTTGTTTTTTAGCGTGTTGAACTTTAGTACCAAAATTGGCATACACACTTTTTATTAAATCTAAATTAAACATTTTTTCCTCTTTGTTATAATATATATTATATATAATTAAATGACAGAAAACCCTAATTTTCCTTCATATTCTCTTAAAAACTCTACACTTAAAATTTTATAATGATTAGCAAGCATAGAGGCAAATTCTAAGCCTTTTGTTTCTTTAATTTCTGTTGCTAAAAACCTTAAGGTATAACTATTTATACATTCGCTATATTTAGAAAAATTCGGGTAGACATTGGTTCCTCTATTTGAAATTACATCTAATTTAAAACCCTGTAAATCTAACTTTTCTAGCTTACTAACAATAGTGTTTGCGTTTTCTATGCTTTCAATAAAAACATCTATTCCTATGCATTTATCTTTTGTTTTGTTCATTGTAAGCATTGTAGAATCTTTAGAATTAGCCGTAGTAGATAAATTAATAGCCTTAGCATTACCTATTTGTTTTTCTACCTCCATTTTAGAAATAGCTTTAGCTTTAGCTACTATAGCTTTACCATATTCTGTAGTAGATACAGGGCTATTACTTACTTTCAGGTCGGCAGTATGAATTTTAGCTTGTAAAGTTTGAATTAAAGCCATTTCTATTTTTTTAGCATGAGTTGTAAATCCTAAAAAGTTTAGCATCATTAAACCACTCATTAAGAGTGCGGTAGGATTGGCTATATTTTGCCCAACTTTATCGGGTGCGGTACCATGTACGGCTTCAAAAATTTTAATATTATTACCAATATTGGCAGAAGGAGCAAAACCTAAACCACCAACTAAACCAGCACATAAATCTGAAACAATATCCCCTTGTAAATTTGGTAAAACAATTAGCTCATATTGGTTAGGAATGGTTACCAATTTCATACAAAGGTCATCTATAATAACATCTGAGGCTTTTATTTCAGGGTATTCTTTTGCTAATTCATAAAAAACTTCTAAAAACATGCCATCTGTAATTTTCATAATATTAGCTTTATGGGCACATACAACCGACTTTAGCCCCTGTTGCTTAGCATATTCAAAGGCATACTTATGGACTTTATAAGAACCCGGTGCAGAAATAAACCTTCTAGCAATAGCTAAATCAGCAGTAATTAAATGTTCTACGCCACCGTAGGTGTCTTCAAGATTTTCCCGAATAATTGTTAAATTAATTGGAATCCCCATTTTAGAATAAATGGTTTCCACTCCTGGTAAAGTTTTAAAAGTACGACAATTAGCAAAAGTACTCCACATTTTTCTAGCTGTTACATTTATACTTCTGTTACCCCCTCCTTTTGGAGTTTCCATAGGCCCCTTAAATAAGATTCCTAGCTCTTCTACAGTTTTTTGGGCTTGAGGAGTCATACCTAATTTATGACCTTGCAAGAAAATATCTTTTCCCATATCAATGTATTTATATTCAAGGGGAACCTCTAATTGTTGGAATACATCAATAACTACGTCCATAATTTCTGAACCTATACCATCTCCCTTAGCTACTGCAATAGATTTTAACATTTTTTCTCCTTATATAATTTTATGTATTCTTTTTATTAATAACATTAGCACTAACCCATTCTGAGGTAACCGAACGAGGGCGAAATAGCGGTTGTTTTAAGACTCTATCCCATATTTGTTGTGCCATAACACCAATGGATCTAGACATGCCAAATAATACTGTGTAAAAATTAGAGTTCTCAAAACCAAATGAATGTAGCATAGCCCCAGAATGAGCATCTACATTCGGATAAGGATTTTTAATTTTACCAACCTTACTCAAAATACTAGGTGCTACCTCGTAAACGTCCCATACTGTTTGTAGTAAAGAATTACTAATATTATATTTTTTAGCAAAATTCATTTGGGCTAAAAAACGAGGGTCAGTATGCCGCAAAACCGCATGACCATAGCCAGGAACTACTCTACCACTTTCTAAACTTTCATTAATATATTCAGTGATTTGAGCTTTGGTTAATGATTTAGGATTATTATAATGTTTTAGCAGGCTTTGAATCCAATTTAGAGTTGTTTGTGTAGCTAAGCCATGTAATGGACCAGATAAACTGTGCATTGCTGAAGCAAAAGCAGCATAAGGATTGGCTAAAGTGGAACCTACCACATGGCAAGTATGAGCCGAAGCGTTGCCACCTTCATGATCGCTATGTAAAGCTGTATATAACCTCATAAACTCTTTAAATTGTGAAGTAGCTGAAGAGTCTTTATCACCTATCATGTGAGCAAAATTTCCAGCCCAATCTAAATCGGTATTAGGGCGTACAGATTTATTTTTTTGATAATTATGATGGTAAATATAAGATACAATATGAGGTAAGGCTCCAATGATATTCATAGCATCTTCATATATATATTCCCAGTATTTATCTTTAGGAATACCATCGGCATAAGCCTTAGAGAACAAAGACTCCGTTTCCATAGCAGATATAGCCGTAGCTAGTTGGGTCATGGGATGGGTTTTAGCTGGAGGGAAATGATCTATAATATTAAATACATGCTGAGGCACATAAGAACGCATATGCCAATCTTTTGATAAATTATTCATTTCTTCTACTGTTGGCATTCGCCCTAGTAATAATAAAATAAATAGTATTTCCGGAGTTGGCTCTTTTGATATATACGAAGATTTTTCAATATTTTTATAGATATCATCAATAGAAAAACCTCTAAATTTAATACCGACATTATCATCTAATAATGATGTTTCCGTTACTAAACTAATAACATCTCTCATACCACCATATAATTGCCCTAGAGTAACTTGGTCTACAATGTTATTTTTGTTTTGTTTTACTAATTCTTTTATTTGTTTTGTATAAGGAATTGCAATTTCTGCAACTTGGGATTTTAATTTATTCATTTCTTATAGTATCCATTTTTCCTAACTTATTACTTAATGTTACTGTAATATAAACTAATATAACATAACATATCATATTTCACAATTCTTGCAAAATTTATATATAAGAATATAATTAGCAACTTTACAAAGCTAATTATTACCTTATTTAATTGATTAAAATATTATAATAAAAATTAAGAAAAAAGTATCATAATTTATTTATTTATGTTAACAATATATGTAAAATTAGAATAATTTATTGCTATTTCATTAAAAAAAATGTGGAAATTGTTACAAATGTAACATTACAAAATTCAACTTAAAATAAGGAAACAATAATGTCAACAGCAAAGTTACAGAATGCCTCGGATTTATTCATTAAAGCATTAGAAAATGAAGGAGTAGAAGTAGTTTATGGCGTACCTGGAGAAGAAAATTTAGCTTTTTTAGAAGCTTTACGTAAATCTAAAATTAAGTTAATTCTAAACCGCCATGAACAAGCTGCAGCTTTTATGGCCGCCACATATGGAAGAATCACTGGGAAAACTGGTGTAGCTATTGCAACCTTAGGGCCAGGAGCTACTAATTTTACCACAGCGGCGGCTTATGCAAAACTAGGGGGCTTTCCTTTATTGTTAATCACAGGACAAAAACCTATTAAGCAAAGTAAACAAGGGCAATTTCAAATTATAGATGTTGTTAGTATGATGCGTCCACTTACTAAATATACTAAACAAATCGTAGATGTAAATATGGTTTGCACCACTGTTAGAGAGGCGGTGAGAATATCTCAAGAAGAAAAACCAGGTTGTGTGCATATTGAATTTCCTGAAGATGTATCGGCTGAACTTATTACATCTAATACTAAAGGAATTTTAAATATTAGTAGCGTTAGTTACCCGTGTGATAATTTACAAGGCATTGATGAAGCTTCCACTATGATTAAAGCTGCAAAATTACCTTTAGTATTAATTGGAGCAGCAGGTAACAGGCATAATGCTTATAAAGAAATTACCCAATTTATTAATACAACGGGGATTCCATTCTTTAATACACAAATGGGAAAAGGGATTGTTGCAGAAAATAGCCCTCATTTTATTGGAACAGCAGCACTTTCAGCTGGTGATTATTTACACGATGCCATAAAAAAAGCTGACTTAATTATTAATATTGGGCATGATGTTATAGAGAAACCTGCTTATTTCCCTCATGAGAATCTAAAAACCATTCATATAAATTACACATCAGCAATGGTAGATAATATATATTATCCCCATTTAGAATGTATTGGAGATATTACTAGTATCTTAAAGGCTTTAGGAACTAAAGTTGGTAAATGTTCTAAGGATTTTAGTGCTGTTTATAAAGTAAAAGAATTTTTACAAAAACATCTTAATGAACATAATACTGATAACTCTTTTCCTATCAAACCCCAAAGGTTAGTGAGTGATATTAATAAAATTATGGCAAAAGATGGTACAGTATGCCTAGATAATGGCGTATATAAATTATGGTTTGCCCGTAATTATACTACTCAATTACCCAACACTTTATTATTAGATAATGCTCTAGCAACTATGGGGGCAGGGTTACCTTCGGCAATGGAAGTTGCTAGGTTAAACCCTAAAAATAAGGTTCTTGCAGTAGTAGGTGATGGTGGTTTTATGATGAACTCCCAAGAGTTAGAAACAGCTGTTCGCTTAAAATTAAATTTGGTAGTATTAATTATTAATGATAACTCTTATGGTATGATCCGATGGAAGCAAAATGCTATGGGGCTTGAAGATTACGGTTTGCAATTTCATAACCCTAATTTCGTTAAATATGCTGAAAGTTATGGTATTAAAGGGTATATGCTAACTAAAACTGAAGAATTTTCTAATTTATTAACTAAATGTTTCAAAGAAGGTGGCGTACATTTAATTGAAACCCCTATTAATTATTTAGAGAATAAAAAAGTATTAACTGATGAATTAAAAAAACATAAAGGATTAATCTAATGAAAATAGAAATTACTAATGCTTTTAATGGCAAACATTTAAAATCTATTGAACAACATAGCCTAACAGATGCTGAAAAAATGTTAGAAGATGCTTACAATACTTTTTATGCAAAAGATAAATGGTTAAAGCACCATGAAAGAGTAGCTATTCTAAATAAACTATATACTTTAATGCAAAGTGAAGCCAATGAATTTGCTATGCTAATAGCTAAGGAAGGTGGTAAACCTTTAACAGATGCTAAAGTAGAAGTAGCTCGAGCTATTGATGGCATTAAAGTAGCTTGCGAAGAATTAATGAATACTTTTAAAGGGCAAGAAATTCCTATGGGTTTTACTAAGGCATCTGAAAACCGTTTGTCTTTTAAAATATATGAACCTATTGGAGTAGTATTAGCTATTAGTGCTTTTAACCATCCTTTAAACTTAGCTATTCACCAAGTAATACCTGCAGTAGCGGTGGGTTGCCCTGTAATTATTAAGCCGGCATCTAAAACTCCTTCTTGTACTATGAAATTAGTAGAGTTATTACATAAGGCGGGGTTACCTAAGGAATGGTGCCAATACGTTATTTGTGATAATAAAACAGCTGAATTTATGGTTAGCAGCGAAAAAATAGCATTCTTTACTTTTATTGGATCTGCTAAAGTTGGTTGGAGCTTACGCAATAAACTTGCTAATGGTACTAGGTATGCTTTAGAACATGGTGGAGTTGCTCCAGTAATTATAGATAAACACCTAGATAACCTAGAATCTATTATCACTCCTATTGTTAAAGGTGGTTTTTACCATGGGGGGCAAGTGTGTATCTCTACCCAAAGAATATTTGTTCCTAAAGAATTAGAAAAAGAATTTTCTAAAAAATTGGTAGCTGCGGTTAAAAAGCTAAAAGTTGGTGATCCTACTTTAGCTGACACTGAGGTTGGCCCACTAATTGCTACTAAAGAGGTAGATCGGGTTCATACATGGATTGAAAATGCTAAAAAAGAAGGTGCTACTTTATTATGTGGAGGTAAAAAAATTACTGATACTTGTTACCAGCCTACGGTGTTGTTAAATCCTAGTTTAGAATCTCAAGTATCTACCGAAGAAGTTTTTGGTCCTTTAGTATGTATTTACACTTATGAAGATATAAATCAAGCAATTAAAATTGCTAATTCTACCAACTTACCATTCCAAGCAGCAATATTTAGTAATAATTTAGGTAATATTATGAAGTTATTTTATAATATTGAATCCGCAGGGATCATTGTAAATGATAGCAGTGCTTTTCGTGTAGATTGGATGCCATTTGGTGCTAGAAAAGCGGCAGGTTATGGTATTGGTGGCATAGGCTATGCCATGCACGATATGGTTACTTATAAATTGCTGGTAATTAAAGACCAGAATATACCAAACTAAAGCCTATGCTAACTAACTGCTTAGTTTAATAAAAATACTTTTCAGGTATAATTGTTATTAGTTTTGTTGAATTTGCTTTAATTAGTTTTTTAAGTATATAAGCTTATAGTTTAATATATGAAGTTTTATGGATACTAAAATATGCCAGCAAGTTTTTGAATATTATTATTTACAGTGATACAAGCCTCACTTAGCCCTGCCACTCCACAAGGTATATTTTGGTAAGGAGGAGGATAGGCAAAAACATAAGGGTTGGAATAATACGGAGTAATAGTTTTAGCATAGGACATTATAGTCCCTAAAACAACCTTACCTGAATTATTATCCACTAAGCAATGACCATGACTGTTACTATTTGTGTTGTCAAAACCTGTTCCTGCTCCATAAGGGTGTCGGCAGCCCATTAAATGCCCTAATTCATGGGCTAGAATTGTAGGATCTATATAAGAGTTTTTAACTCCTGTGGCAAAAAGAGTTCTTCCTAAACAAATGATACTTTCTCTTGCTGATTTAATCCCTATAGTTGAAGAGACACCTGTAACTTTAATTCCTGTTATATCACATAGTACTACTTGCAGAACTAATACTGTGGCATTATTAGCATTTTTTAATCTTAAAAGATGGGTAGGTAGAATACCCAATTTAGCAGGGTCGTTATTCTGCATAGATTGTTGCAAGGTACATAATGCTAAATCATCAGCTTGTTTATGGGTTAAACATGGATATGTTATTGAATATTGCTGTTGTAGGTTATCTACTTTTACAGTATTAATCATATTAACTGTTACATTATAGGTTGTTATATTTCTCCTTAAAATATCTTGAGTGAAAAAGCATATTTCTTGGTTATCCTCTTGTAAGTGCTGGAAGTTATAATAAGTGTAGGATAGCACCTCGGGGCTATAACAAAATAAAACTCTTATTTCTAAATCTGGTAGCATGTTTCTCCTATAGTGTACCTAAAACTATGAAGTATTCTTTCCTGATGCTACATAGAGGTACTATTAAAATTAAAAGATTCTTAAGGTGTAAAGATTCCTGCAAGTTTTTGAATATTGTTATTTACAATTTTATAGGCTTCACTTTCCCCTACAATTCCACAAGGAATATTTTGGTAAGGGGGAGGATATTCAAAAATATTAGGGTTAGAATAATAAAAAACTTGGTTTTGTGCATAAGACATGATTGTTCCCACTACGGCTTCATTTGCAGCGTTTAATATACAATGCCCATGGCTACTGTTATTAGACTTTGTCTTAGTAAAACCACTTACTACAATATGACTATTTGGGTTATAAGGGTGCAGGCAGCCCATTAAGTGCCCTAATTCATGGGCTAAAATAAGAGGTTCTAACACATTGGTGTTAAGGTTATATGTAAGAGAGGTTCTTCCCACACACACTACATTTTCTTTACTATTCTTTACATCTATGGTTGCCGAGGCTCCTGAAACCATTAAAGTTATTCCTATTTGTTCACAAACCAATGTTTGTAAAACTATTATAGTAGCTTGATTATCCCTCTTTAGTCTTAAGAGATACTCAGGTAAAGGACCAAACTTAAGGGGGTTATTTTGTAGTGAATACTGAGTTGTACATTCTGATAATTTTGTCATTTGATCAATATCCAAACAACTATAATGGGTATTATCTTGCATTTGTAAAATATCTACCTGTACCATATTAGCAACACGAACTGATACATTATAGGTTGTTACATTGTTTCTAAAAATACCTTGAGTTATATTACATAAACCTAAATTATCTTCTTGTAACTTGGTAAGGTTGTAATATGTATTTGTTAATACTTCGGGGCTATAACAAAATAAAACTCTTATTTCTAAATTGGGTAGCATATTGCCTTGTTTGTATACTTATAAATTAATTACTATAAAACCAATCAAACGTTTTATAATGGTTTAATTGCAACTAAAAAGAAAAACTTCCTAAGGCGTAAAAATCCCTACAAGTTTTTGCACATTGTTATTTACAGTTTTATAGGCCTCACTCTCTCCAACTACGCCACAGGGCATATTCTGATAAGGAGCAGGATATTTAAAAATATTGGGATTTGAATAATAAAGAATAGCATCTCTAGCATAAGACATTATTGTTCCTGCTACAATATTACCAGAAGTATCTAAAAGACAATGCCCATGATTATTACCTGGTGTATTATCAAAACCACGACCCCCTACTCCACGGGGGTGCCGACAGCCCATTAAATGCCCGCACTCATGAGCTAGGAGAATTTTATCTAAAACACAAGTTAGTTGCCCCTTAATGTTTAAAGATCTACCAATACCTATAAAGGCTTCTTGTGAGTTTGTAATTCCAATTTTAGCAGATACACCAACAATTGAAGAATCTTGGATTACAGTTTCTAAAACAACTACTGTTGCGAATGCGTTGTTTTGAAGTTCTAAAAGATCTTGGGGTAAACTCCCAAATTTTAGCCTTTTATACCAAGATTGAGAAGATGGAGATTTTACCAAATAATTTAATTGAGTTGGAGTTAGTGAGGGAAAATGCAAACACCATTGAGTCTGTAGTTCCTTAACTTCAATATTATCTACCATTAATACCGACACATTATAAGTTATTATATTATTCTGAAAAATGTCTTCTAATATCTGGCATAATTCTTGGTTATCGCTTTTTAATTGCGATAAATCTCTATAAGTATTTGCTAACACTTCTGGGCTATAACAAAATAAAACTTTTATTTCTAAATCTGGGAGCATGGCTTTCCTTGTATATTTATATCTGAAGATATGAATTACTATAATAATTAATAAAGCTAATCAAACAGCTTAAAATGGCGTAATTGCAACTAGCACTAACACTTCCTAAGGAGGAAAAATTCCTGCAAGTTTTTGCACATTATTATTTACAGTTTTATAGGCTTCACTTACCCCTATAACGCCACAGGGCGTATTCTGATAAGGAGCAGGATACTTTAATAGGTTCGGGTTAGAATAGTATAGAATATGCTTTTCAGCATAAGACATGATAGTACCATATGGAAATGTAGCAGTACCAAGAGGATCTTTAAACCAATGCCCGTGTGCATTACCCCCACTATTATCACAAACGTCTCCTGTACCTTTAGGGTGCCGACAGCCCATTAAATGACCTAGTTCATGTAATACCATCCAAGCAGCATATCTATAAGTTGGCATATTCAATACAGCATCACTTCTACCAATAGAAATAACCGTTTCTGAGGGCTTAGTAATACCAATACCGGCAGAACAACCTCTAAATAAAGTACCATCATTGCATGTGTGAACTTGTAAAATAACAACGCTAGCTGTGTATTGTTTTTTCAACTCTAAAATTTTTCTGGGTAAACCACCAAACATTATCTTAATATACCAAGCGTTTGATGAGGTACAGATGGTTAAATTATCTAATTGCCGAGCGGTCAAACAAGTATTGTTTCTATACCACTGGTTTTGTAATTTATAAATATTCACACTATCTGTGTAAGTAGTTTTAACATTATACTTAGTTCTATCTATATTATTATTTAAAGTATTTTCTATCAGTTGGCATGTTTCTTTGTTATCTTCTATTAGTTTTGCTAAATGTGGGTAGGTATATAATAATACTTCTGGGCTATAGCAAAATAAAACTCTTATTTCTAAATTTTGTGGCATATTTTTCCTATACTATTTTATATATAAAACTATGCAAGCATTCTTGCTTGATGTTACATAGGTTGTGTACTATTACAATTACAGATTCTTTAAGGTGTAAAGATTCCTGCTAGCTTTTGAATATTGTTATTTACAGTATTAAAGGCTTGACTTACACCAGCTTTACCACAAGGTTCATTTTGATAGGGAGGTGGGTAAGCAAAAAGATTGGGATCAGAATAATAAGGAACACGGTTCTTGGCATAAGACATGATGGTGCCAGCTACTATTTGTCCATTTTGATCCAATAAATAATGCCCATGAGAATCACTAGGTTCTGGGTCAAAACCTCGTCCTGTTCCATAAGGGTGCCGGCAGCCCATTAAATGCCCAAACTCATGGGCTAGTACTAAGGGTGAAATAGAACAAGTAGTTTGCCCTTTAACGTTCACTTTTCTACCAATAATAACAAAAGCCTCTTCTGGTTTAGTAATATCTATTTCAGAAGCCGCTCCCAGTACTCCACGGGGACAACCAACCTCATCTTGCCGCAATACTGTTTGCAAGACAACAATGCTTGCCCCTAATGCTTTTTTAGTATCTAATAAAATTTTTGGAGTATCGCCAAACTTCAAACTATTAATTATTCCTGTAGCTGCAGGAGATTCCACAAGTTCTTGGGTTTGGTCAGTAGATAGTTCGGAATAATTTATACCCCACTGTTTTTGTAAAGTTGCAAACTGAAAATCTACTAATTTAGTGATTGTAATTCTAAATGACATCACATTATGCTTCAATACATCTTCAGTCATTGTACATAATTTTTTATTATCTGCTTCTAACTCAGCAATATTATTATAGGTATTTTGTAAAACTTCAGGGCTATAGCAAAATAAAACGTTAATATCTAAATCTAATGGCATATTTTTCCTATAATGTTTGATATAAAAGCTATGAAAGCATTCT